>CAWIGN010000002.1:0-973208 GCA_963835715.1 uncultured Alphaproteobacteria bacterium | reverse complement strand
CGCCGCTGTCCAGCTCGGGGCGAACCCGCAGGCGAACAGTCATTCGGCACACTCTCTTATACTCCCCGTTCCCGTTGGCCGGTGCGGCCTGACGCATAAACCGACAGTGAATTATTATTTTAACAATTATTGTTAAGCGCCAGTTCGAGTGTATTTCTGGTAAAAAAGTTCAGCCTAGAAGGGAATATGCTTCAGGCCAGACGCCGTGAGGCATCAAAGCAGGCGGCAGATGGTGCCAATAACCAATACGCCAGTGCGGCCCCACCAGTAAGGCCAGCACGATATCCACGCCAGAAATCATATCAGTACTTTGCCATAGTCCCAGCCCTGTAAAGTGATAAACATCCTGCAAGAAGTAACCAGTATCCGGCCTGCCAGATACGCGACCACACATGACGATGACCACTAAGCAAAAACACCAGCGCGGGCGGCAACCCGAGCAACATGCCGGACCAGAAACTTTGCTGATCAGGATAAAACAGCGTCAGCAGATCACTCCCCTGCTGGCGGGATGCGGCGGCCATCACAAACAATAACCAGGTTCTCGCCTGCAAAATTAAAATAGTCCAGAGCCACAGCGGCAATCGCAACATACCGTGGTCGTTATAATCATCCGGGGTTTATAAAAAGAACAACTTCCTGCAAATAAGGTTAAATTTAACAATCACCAGGAAGACATACCTAAAATAATTTCTTATGTATGCCGGGTATACGCTTAAGAAACTGTTAAGAACAGTCTGCTTTAATGGTCTCCAGCACTGCAAGACATGCGAAACGATGTCATAGTTGCCGGTACCCGGAAACGTTAAATTAAGGACGACCTATTATGATGAAGAAGATCACTCTGGCAACCCTGATTGCACTTTGTTCAGCGACTGCGTTTGCCCAACAGACCGGCGGCTTTAACGGTCCGTCAGCGCAGGAGTCGCAGACCCAGCCAGCAGCACAGGGCGGTTTCACTGGCACCACGGCGCTGAGCACCGTAAAGATGCGCAAACCATGAAAGATGATCAATGGGTTATGCTGGAAGGGTTTATCGATCAGCGTATCGACCACGATAAATACATTTTCCGCGATAACACCGGCACACTCAATGTCGAAATTGACGGCAAGCGCTGGCAGGGGCAGAACGTATCGCCGAAAGATAAAATCCGCATCGAAGGTAAAGTCGATAAAGACTGGAACTCTGTGGAAGTTGACGTCAAAAGCGTTAAAATTATTAAGTAATTCATGATGTTAAAAGCCCCGGCAGAAGTGATTCTGCCGGGGCTTTTTTATTCATGAAGAACAACGTATATTTCATATTCTTGATCTTCGATCAAACGTTTGCCAAGCAAAAGAGTATCCGAAATTTCATAACCCAACTTTTCATACATGCTGACCACTGCATCGTTTTCAGCACGCACCATTAAATTCATTTTCGGGCAGCCACGGGCAATCAATTTTTTCTCCAGAGATTAACCAGCGCATTGGCTATGCCTCGTCCGCGATAATCCGGATGTACGCCGAGATAGTTAGCCGAACCACGATGACCGTCGTACGCCCCCATCAGGGTGCCGACCACTTCGCCACCGACTTCCGCCACCAGGAAAAACTCCGGGCTGTGGTTAATTTTACGTTCGATATCCAGCTCAGGATCATTCCACGGGCGCAACAGATCGCAACGCTCCCATAAGGTCAGTACTTCTTCAAAATCTTCTTGACGGTATACGCGAATTTCCATCACTGTTCGCCGCTGTTAATAGGGGTTTATATGATTATCGCGTGATCTGTTTGATACGCAACATCAAAATCACAAATTGACGACTTTAAAAACGATTTTAAACGATAAAATCAACACCTGAAGAAGATATTCCTGCCCGTTACCGGACATTTATTCGGCCCTGATATCATCCACGACACAATATTCATAAAAAGTATAGTTCTCAGATCGAAACTATAAAAAAGATACTCTAGAACATAGAGCATTCTGCACTTTTTTCTGACGGTAACGGACTGAGGTTAAACCCTCTGAACAAATTTCTGCATTTCCAGCCTTTTCCTGCTACCGCCACACGCCGCCAGCTATTGCTTTCCGGACTCGGATTAGCGATTGCCGCCTTCGGTTCCCGCTCTGCCAGCGCAGCGCAACATGTACACATCACCAAATCCGCCCCGGCCCCTAAACCGCCTGGCGCGAAGAAACTGGTGATGATTGACCCGGCCATGGCGGCATCGATTCCGGCGCGGTCGGTCATGAAGGTTCGGAAGAAAAACACGTGGTGCTGGAAATCGCCAACTATGTGCGGGAATTTTTGGGCGAACAAAGTCATATTGAAGTTAAACTGACCCGTGACTCCGACCACTTTATTCCACTTTATCAGCGTGTTGAACTGGCACATCAGCATCAGGCAGATCTGTTCGTTTCCATTCACGCCGATGGTTACACCAACCCGACGGCCTCCGGTGCATCGGTTTTTGCTCTTTCCAACCGCGGTGCCAGCAGCGCCATGGCGCGCTATATGTCGAAGAAAGAAAATGACGCCGACCTGGTTGCCGGAGCGAAGTACGCCAAAGAAGACAACAATTATCTGCAGCAGGTGTTATTCGATCTGGTGCAGACCGACACCATTAAAAACAGCCTGACGCTGGGGCATCACGTGCTCGACAGGATCCGGCCTATCCATCACCTGCACAGCCAGCAAACTGAACAGGCCGCATTTGCCGTTCTGAAATCCCCGTCGATCCCGTCAATTCTGGTGGAAACATCGTTTATCACCAACCATCAGGAAGAACAGTTGCTCAGCACAACAGCGTTCCGCCGTGAAATTGCTCAGGCCATTTCCCAGGGTATCGTGAACTTTTTCAGTTACTTCGATGCCAACGAGCGCAAGCCCCGATAACGTTTCCCCCACACCCAAAGCAGCCGCCGATCGGCTACCAGTCGCTGGGCCTCAATATGCTGACCAATTCCGGCTCTAGCTTCGGCAGTGTCGGTCCGGCGATCACCTTGCCCATCTTTAAATCCGGCCAGCTGCAAGGCGCCTATCGTGGTGCCCGCGCCAAATACGACGAGGCGGTTGCCACCTATGACCAGACGCTGGTCCGCGCGCTGAAGGATGTCGCCGACAGCGCGGTTAGCGCCAAGGCGCTCGATTCCCGCCTGGCCAAGAGTCGCGAAGCGTTCGACGCCGCGCAAGGGGCCTACGACCTTACCCGCCAGCGCTACGCGAGAGGTCTTGGCACCTATCTCGACGTGCTGACCGCCGAAGATGCCCTGATCGCCAACCGCCGCGCGGTGGCCGATCTGGAGACGCGCGCCTTCACCCTCGATGTCGCCCTGATCCGCGCGCTTGGCGGCGGTTATCGCGCCTGACCCAAACCCCCTAAACCAAAGGAACCACGGCCATGAACAAGCCCTTTAATCCCGATCTGTTGAAGCTTACACACCAGCCCGTACCCGACCGCCAGATCACGCGCAAAAAACTCTTCATCGCGCTAGCAAGTGGCGTGGCGCTGATCGGTCTCGGCTTCGGCGCCTACCAGGCTTTCGTCGGGTCCAAACACGTCACCACCGACAATGCCTATGTGGATGCCGATTCCGCCCAGGTGACCGCCTTGACCGGTGGCCCGGTGAAGGAAGTGCGGGTGGTTGACACCCAGAGCGTTCGCAAAGGCGACATCCTGGTGGTGATTGATGACATCGACCGCCGGCTTGAACTCAGCCAGGCGCAATCGGCCCTTGGCGATATCGAACGGCGGGTCCGAGGGTATCAGGCCAACAACACCGCCCTGGACGGTCAGATCATGGCCCGCCAGGCCGATCTCGTGCGCGCCAGGGCAGAACTTGCGCGTGCGAAGGTGGATTACGGTCGGCGCCAGTCTCTTGCCGGTAGCGGCGCTGTTTCCGGGGAAGAGCTGACCAGTTTCAAGACCGCGCTCGATGCTGCCCAAGCGTCTTATGAGCAGGCCGAGGCCAATGTCCAGGGCGCGAAGGGCTCCTACGAAGCCAACAATGTGCTGATTGCAGGCCTGCCGCTGGATCAAAATCCGCAAGTGACGGCTGCGCGCTTCCGGGTGGAGCAGGCGCAGGTGGCCTTGAACCGCACCGTGATCCGCGCACCCGTTGACGGCGTGGTAGTCAAGCGTTCGGTACAGGTGGGCCAGATGGTCCAGCCCGGCACGCCGCTGATGACTGTGGTGCCGGTCGCGCAGGCCTATGTGAACGCCAACTTCAAGGAGGTGCAGCTCGAGAAGGTGCGTGTCGGTCAGCCCGCCGAACTCACCAGCGACCTCTATGGCGACAACGTGGTCTATCACGGCCGGGTGACGGGCTTTTCGGGCGGTACGGGCGCGGCCTTGCAATCGTTCCGGCCCAGAACGCCACGGGCAATTGGATCAAAGTGGTCCAGCGCCTGCCGGTGCGGATCGCGCTTGATCCACAAGAGGTCGCCGCGCACCCGCTCAAGGTCGGGCTTTCCATGAACGCCGACATCAACGTTTCCCGCTGAACCAATAAGGGGGAACGTCATGACCGCAATCGCGATAGCAAATCCGGCTGCCGAACCCGCGCGGCCGCTGACTGGTAGCCCGCTGATCGCCGCCGCCTTATTGATCGGGCTAGGCAATTTCCTCGTGGTGCTCGACACCACCATCGCCAATGTTTCGGTGCCCACCATTGCGGGGTCGCTTGGCGTTTCGTCCACCCAAGGCACCTGGGTGATCACCTCCTATGCCGTCGCCGAAGCGATCACCGTGCCGCTGACCGGCTGGTTGGCGCGCCGGTTCGGCGCCCAGCGTGTATTCATTAGCTGCTACATCGCCTTCGCTCTGGTCTCGCTATTGTGCGGACTTTCCAGTTCTCTCGGCATGCTTCTCGCCTCCCGTGTCCTGTTGGGCTTGGTCGGTGGGCCGATCATGCCGCTTTCGCAGATGTTGCTGCTGCGCAGTCTTCCCCAAGGAAAAAGCTACGTTCGGCACGGTCCTCTGGGCGATGACCACTCTCGATCGGCCCGGTCGCGGGCCCGATCCTCGGCGGCATCATCTGCGATTCCGTCGGCTGGTATTGGATATTCTTCATCAAGGTGCCTGTCGCGGCCGCAGGTGGGTTGCTTCTGCTCTACCTGCTGCGTGGACAGCCAGACCCTAAAGGTCCGGCCCGGGTCGACAAGGTTGGCCTCGGGCTTCTGGTCCTCTGGGTCGGCTCGCTGCAGATCATGCTGGATGAGGGCCGCAACAAGGACTGGTTCGCCTCCCCGAAATCTGCATTCTCGGCGTGCTCGCACTGATCGGCTTTCTGGCCTTCCTGATCTGGGAGCTCACCGAGGAAAACCCTATCGTCGATCTGCGATCTTCCGCCATCGCGGCTTCGTTGGGGCTGCGTCGACCTATGCGGTGGGATTTGGCGCCTTCTTCGCAAGCATCGTGATCCTGCCGCTCTGGCTCCAGACCAACATGGGCTACACTGCCACCTGGGCGGGCTATGCAACCGGTATCATGGGCATTCTGGCTGTGGCATGTGCCCCGTTGGTCGGCAAAGCCGTGCAAAGCGTCGATGCGCGACTGATCGTGTCCCTCGGGATCCTCTGGCTTGCAGCTGTGATGGTATGGCGCATGGGCTTCAACCCCGACGTCACCTTTCTGCAGATGGCCATGGCCGACCCTGCTCACCGGGCCCTTCATGGTCATGTTTTTCGTTCCCGTAACCGGGCTGGCGATGGCCAGCGTCGATCACGACGAGCAAGCCAACGCGGCAGGCCTGTCCAATTTCATGCGTACGCTGGCCGGTGCCTTTGCGACATCCCTGGTGCAGACCGGCTGGTCAAACGCTGCGCGCGCAAATCAGACGGAATTGGCTGGCGCAATGCACAATGGCCAGGCGCTGGTCGATGCCATGACGGCAAACGGCACACCGCACGACACGGCCGTGACCATGCTGTCCAGCCTGGTCGAAAGCCAAAGCGTCACGCTCGCCACACTCAATATGTTCGCCGCTATCGCGATCTGCTTTGTGTTTGCGGCCGGGATCATCTGGTTGGCGCCCAAGCCGCAGGGGCCAATTGATACCAGCGGCGCTCATTGACCAGCTTAAAGAGAAGAAGATGAAGATCGAGAATATTTTGGATCGCAAGGGCGACGGCGTCGTGACAATTGACATCTCTTCACATCTGCAGGCGGCGGCAGATTTGATGGTTCGCAATCGGATTGCTGCGCTGATCGTAACGGACGGTGACGAGCCGACGGGACTGATTTCAGAACGGGACTTAGTAGGCGCCTTGGCCGACAACGGATCGCATGTGGCAGACATTTCAATACGCGAGGTCATCACAGGGCCGGTGCCGGCCGTGTCGCCCGACGAAAGCCTCAAGCGCGCCATGGCACTAATGACCGGTAAGCGCGTGCGACATCTGCCGGTTTTCGAAGATAGAGACCTGATCGGAATAGTCAGCTTGGGCGATCTGATCAAATACCGGCTGGAGGAAATGGAGTTCGAAAAAAATGTGCTCCGGGACTTGGTCACCGCGGCGCGGTAGGTGGCAATCACGGCGCAGCCTGATTCTATGGATGATGTCTTCTGCGGCGCAACTGGGATGTCGATGGTTGCCGGATTAATCAAGCTGATTGGCATCCCTGAATAGGAGCACCTCGTGTACGCACTGTCTCTACCAGTCACCACCACTTATACACTCTCCCTCGCGTTCGGGATCGTGGGCATTGCTCAACTTGCAGGGATTGGCATTGCCGCCGTACCTATCTTCGCTGGGGTTATCCCCCACATATTTCTCGCTTAACAGGTGCTCTCGAACTTCTTGCGGCAGTCTTCCTTGCAACATCGAGCCAGCGCCCGCTGGGTGTGGCGCTTGCCGCCCTAATCATTTCATCGTGGTCGTTCTGTTGCTCAAGAACCGTGCGTATCTTCTGGCTCTACCAGGCCTCGCGGTGATGGCGGCATTGCCCGTCGCTCTCATTCCAACGCACTGAACTTCGGAGAAGACTGTGCATTTTACTTCCGCAATCTTACCTCCGGCTGCGGCTTTGCTGGGCGCACTTCTCGGCGGCGGCGCCTCTTGGCAGCCGCCATCTACAAAGAACGTAGCAGCACCGCCTCCAGCGGGTGACCGCCGAAGTTACAAGGCGCGAGGCCGTTTATGCCGATTTTGTGATGAGCGCGTCACATCTGCTTCTGAGCGCGCATATACGCGATGAGTTTGCGCTGGACGGTGAGGAACAGCGACTGATCGGCCTCATCAATCGCATGAGGCTCTTCGCTCCGCAGGAAGTGTTGGAAGGTGCCGAGAGCTGTCAAAGCTATCGTGAATGTCTATTTGAAACCGAGGATCGAGCTTCGGCAACTCGCTATTGAGGCACTCGCAGAAAATCCTCGTCCCGACCCGCTACTGTCATTTAGCTTGGTCTGCAGAACTGACTTGGACAAAGTACGCGACTTTATCGTTTGAGAAACGCGGCGTTAGAGGCCTGCCGGGTAATTTGCAGCGGCTCGACAGAGAGACCATTCCGCCGGGCTCGGCGTCGTTTTCCGACCTGTCCGGATGACGCTCAACATGCATTTCCGGGCCGGATCGAACTCATTCGCGATCGAAGAGATGATCCGCCGTCTTAATCACCGTCTTTTTAAAACGGCAGCCGCGGCTAAGTACTGGCGCGCCCGAAGAGATTCGAACTCCTGACCCCCAGATTCGTAGTCTGGTGCTCTATCCAGCTGAGCTACGGGCGCATTTTGAGGGCGCGAACCTATTGGGGAGCCTTCCCAAAGGCAAGGACAACCCGGACCAAAATGGGACATTGCCGCGATACCCCCCTCAATCCCTCCAAGTCTCAGTGAAAACGTACAGATTTCCGCCCCGGCGGCACTGTGATCCCTTGTCCCTTACCGCCCTGCTGGTTAAGACTTGGCGGCAGGACCGCCCGGGCCAACTGCGGCGGAGGGGGTTGGGTTTGGGTGCCACATCTCTTTTTTCGGCCTCTTGGGGTTTCGGCCTCTTGGGGGCTGGGCAGCGGCGCCGGGCAGCGGAGAGAATGATGAGGGGAATTCCAGCAAAGCAGGGGCTCAAAAAGGGCCTGTTCTTGGCTTTTGCGCTGACGGCCGGCCTGGGCCTGACCGCCTGCTCGGATATCGACAACATGTTTGGCGGCGACGACGCCTATATGGCCGCTGCCGACGCCCCGACGGCCAGCGATGCCGGGGCACCGCCCACCGCCGGATATGGCGCGCCCGCGGCCATGCCGGCTGGTTCGGGCTCCGCGCTCGTCGCCACCATCACCCCGGTCAATATTGAAGCGGGTAGCGACACCGGAACCGCCGTCAACAAGACCATCCAATCCCTGCGCGCCCAGGTCGCGGGCCTGCAGCAGAAGCTGGCCGCCAACTCGGCGCGCCTGGGCGAATTGCGCAGCCAGGGTGCCGGCGCCGCCGGCGCCTATCAGGAAGCCAAGGCCCATATCACCACCCGCCTGCAGGTCGGCACCACCCGCGGCAATCCCGAACTGGTGGCGGAATGGAACACCGCCCAGGGCCAACTCGACGCCCTGTCGGCCAATGTGAATGCCCTCAATGCCCTGGGCACCGATATCACCAACGACAGTTCCACCGCCCATTTCGCGCTGGACCAGATCGGCGCCACCTATAATGTTTCCGGCGCGGTGGACGAGGATCACCGCCAGCTGCGGCTTCTGGAAGACGAGACCAGCCAGACCATCGTGATGATCGACCGGTTGCTGAAGGAATCCTCCGACGCGATCCAGCGCCAGACGGCCTATCTTGCCAACGAGCGGGCCAACCTCACCACCCTGGCCGCGGCGATCAAGAGCGGCGATTTCTTTGGCGGCGGCGTCACGGCGTCCCTGGGCGGCGCCGGCCCCCAGGCCGCCGGCGGCGGCGCGCCCCTGGTGGTGGTGAAGTTCGATCATCCCAATGTCGATTATCAGCAGATCCTGTATGCCGCCCTGAACCAGGCGTTGCAGAACCGCCCCGGCGCCAATTTCCAGGTGGTGGCGGTCTCCCCCACCCGCGGCACCGCCGCTTCGGTGCAGATTGCCCAGACTACCGCCCGCCGCCACGCCGAGGATGTGATGCGCTCCATGACCGACATGGGCGTGCCCGCGACACGGTTGAACGTGGCTTCAACCACCGATCCCGCGGCCACGACCAGCGAGGTGCGCGTCTTCGTGCGCTGATCGCCGCAGTTGCGGACTTGCGACAAAGCCCCGCTTGCACGGCGGGGCTTTTTTGTTGCACCGCCGCGAACGTGCGATAGGCTGTCGGAGAGATGATGCCGCGAACCCTGCGCCTTGTTTTTGTCGTGCTGCTGGCGGTGTCGCTGCCGTATCGTTCCAGCGCCGACGTTACCGCCGGATATGTCCAGCCTTTCGCCAAGCATGACATGGTCGCGGCGGCCAATCCGCTGGCGGCCGAGGCCGGGCTGGAAATGCTGCGCGCCGGCGGCACGGCGGTGGACGCGGCCATCGCGGTGCAGATGGTGCTGGGCCTGGTGGAGCCGGAATCCTCCGGCATCGGCGGCGGCGCCTTCCTGCTGGTCTATGATCCCAGGACCGGGAAGACCACCAGCTTTGACGGCCGCGAAGTGGCACCGGCCTCGGCGCGCCCCGGCATGTTCCTGGACGCCGCCGGCAAGGCGCGTAGCAAGCGCGAGGCCATTCCCGGCGGCTTGTCGGTGGGCATTCCCGGCGTCGTCGCGATGCTGGAGATGGCGCACGGCAAATACGGCAAGCTGCCCTGGGCCAGGCTGTTCCAGCCCGCGATCAAGCTGGCGGACGGGGGATTTCCTGTCGGACCCAAGCTGGCGCGCACCATCCGCAACTTCACCCGCGGCGCCGATATGCCCGACATCAAGGCGCAGTTTTATCACGCCGACGGCACGCCGCTGGCGCAAGGCGAGATCTACAAGAATCCGGAATATGCCCAGGCCCTGCGTCTGGTCGCGGCGGGCGGCGCCAAGGCTTTCTACACCGGCGAGATCGCGCAGGCGATCGTGGACAAGGTGCAGCACGCGCCCGTCAATCCGGGCGGCATGACGCTGGCGGACCTGGCGGGCTTCAAGGCGCTGGAGCGCGCGCCGGTGTGCGGGGACTACCGGCGGTGGCGCCTCTGCTCGATGGGCCCGCCCAGTTCCGGCGGCATCGCCATCGTGCAGATCCTGGGCATGCTGCAGCGTTTTCCGTCCGCGCAACTTCAACCCAATACCTTGAGCGAAGCCCATCTCTTCACCCAGGCCAGCCGGCTGGCCTATGCCGACCGCGCCAAATATCTCGGCGATACGGCCTTCGTTCCGGTGCCGGTCGCCGGCCTGCTGAACAAGGATTACATCGCCGGCCGCGCCGCGCTGATCGATCCGGCAAAAGACATGGGCACCGCAAGCGCCGGCGATCCACCGCACAAGCGGGCCGATTATGCGCCGCAGCGCTCGCCGGTCCTGCATGGCACCAGCCACATGACCATCGTGGACAAGACCGGCGAGGTGATTTCCATGACCACCTCGGTGGAGTTGGTGTTCGGCGCCGAAGTGATGGTGAAGGGCTTTTTCCTCAACAATACCCTGACCGATTTCTCGCTGGACCCGGAGCTGGATGGAAAGCCGGTGGCCAATGCGCCGGCGGCCGGCAAGCGTCCGCTGTCGGCGATGTCGCCCACCATCGTCTTTGACAAGGACGGAAAGTTCCTTTTGTCGGTGGGCTCGCCCGGCGGCCCCGCCATCATCGACTATGTCGCCCAGACCCTGGTGGCCATGCTGGACGGCGGCCTGACCCCGGCCCAGGCCATCGCCCTTCCCCGCCAGCTCAACCTGAACGGGCCGACCCGGCTGGAAAAATCCCCGGCGAACGATGCCCTGGCCCCCCAACTGGCCGCCATGGGCCACGCCGTGACAGTGGTGGGCGGCGAAGGCAGCGGCCTGCACGGCATTGAGAGGGTCAAAGGCGGCTATATCGGCGGGGCCGATCCCCGCCGCGACGGGGTCGTGATCGGGGATTAGGGCCAAAATTGCCCCAGATCGCCGGTGCCGTGGTGCCGCGACCGGCCGGATTGAAACAATATTTCAATGACCCCTGCCGCCCGGTCGTTGACAGGGCCGGGTATGCCCCCTAAAAACCGCGCTCTTTTCGGCCCTTACCGGCCTTTTCGGAGCCTGAGTCCCATGAAGCGCACCTATCAGCCGAGCAAACTCGTGCGTAAGCGCCGCCACGGTTTCCGTTCGCGCATGGCCACCGTCGGCGGCCGCAAGGTGCTGAACCGCCGCCGCAACAGCGGCCGCAGGAAGCTTTCGGCCTGACCCCGCCGGGCGCCCCAGGGACGCCCCAGGAGCGTGATGCGATCACGCGGCCAACGCAAGAGTCCCCGGATAAACTCCATATGGACCGCCTGAAGAAGCGCGCTGATTTTCTTCGGGCCGCGCGGGGAATCCGCCGCGTCGAAGGCGCGATCACCCTGGAAACCTGCGCCACCCCCGGACACCGACGCACGGCCCGGGCATGTGCGCATCGGCTTCACCGCCAGCAAGAAAATCGGCAATGCGGTCGTGCGCAATCGTGCCAAGCGGCGCCTGCGCGCCGCTGCGTCGCAACTGCTGCCCCTTTTGGGACGCGGCGGCCATGACTATGTTCTGGTCGCGCGCGGCAGCGCCGTGGCGCGCCCTTTTGCGGCTCTTCTGACGGATATCACATCGGCCCTGAAAGCGGCGCACAAGAAGCTGGACGCGACAGCGGGAGACACCTGAAGCCATGCGCAGAATCGCCACCGCGCTGTTGTCCGCGCCGATCCTCGCCTATCGCTATCTGCTGTCGCCGCTGATGCCCAGATCCTGCCGCTTCACCCCAAGCTGCTCGGTCTATGCGCTCGAAGCACTGCACCGTCACGGTCCGGTCAAGGGCCTGTGGCTTACCCTTGGGCGGCTGGCGCGCTGCCATCCCATCACCTGGCTCGGCGGATCGTCAGGCTTCGATCCTGTTCCACTTTCAAAGCGACACCGATGAACAACAACAAGAATGTCCTTCTGGCGATCACCTTGGCGGCCGCTGTCCTGTTCGTGTGGCAGTATTTTGTCGCCACGCCTTCGATGAAGGCGGAACAGGCGCGCCAGGCCGCGCTGACGCATCAGGAAAAGGCAAATCCCGCGGCGGCGCCCGGACTTCCGGGCATTGCCGCGGCCAGCAGCCATATGAGCCGCGAAGCGGCCCTGAAGGCGGGCGGCCCCCGCATCGTCATCGACACGCCGATGGTGGACGGTTCCATCCTGCTCAAGGGCGCGCGCCTGGATGACCTGCGCCTCAAGGCCTATCACGAAACGGTGGACCCCAAGAGCGCGGAGATCGTGCTGCTCGCGCCAAAGGGCACCGATTATCCCTATTCCGCCGCTTTCGGCTGGGTCGGCGCCGCCAACATGCCGAACGAAAACAGCCAATGGCGCCAGACCAACGGGGGCATCCTGTCGCCCGGCCATCCGGTGACCCTGCGCTGGGACAATGGCCACGGCCTGGTGTTCACGCGCGTCATCGCCATCGACGACAAATACATGTTCACCATCGCCGACAGCGTCGCCAACACGGGCGGCGCAACGGCCACGCTTTACCCCTATGGCACGGTGGAACGGCAGGGCATCCAGAAGGACGAAGCCAGCCTCTACCTGCATGTCGGCTTTGTCGGCGTCGCCGACGGCAGCGAAGTGGATGCCAAGTACAGCGACTTCAAGGATCCCGGCACCCCGCCCAAGACCTTCTCGTCCACCGGCGGCTGGGTCGGCATCACCGACAAATACTGGATGGCGGCCATCATTCCGCCCCAGCCCGAAAGCTTCAACGGCGCCTATCTGGGCACCAAGACGCCGGCCGGCGTGGAGGCCTATCAGGCCAATTATCGCCTGCCGGCGCGCAAGATCGCCCCGGGCGCCACGGCCAGCGTGACGCACCGCCTGTTCGCGGGCGCCAAGGTGGTGGACCTGCTGCGCGACTACCAGGACGCCCAGAACATTCCGCATTTCGACAATGCGGTGGATTGGGGGATGTTCTTTTTCCTCACCCGGCCCTTCTTCTGGGTGCTGGACCACCTCAACCGGCTGCTGGGCAATTTCGGCCTCGCCATCCTGGGCCTGACCGTCATCGTCAAGATCGTGTTCTTCCCGCTCGCCAACGCGTCCTTCCGCGCGATGAGCAAGATGAAGAAGCTGCAGCCGCAGATGGAAGCGCTGAAAAAGACGCATGGCGACGACCCCCAGAAGCTGCAAATGGCGATGATGGAGTTGTACAAGCGCGAGAAAGCCAACCCGGTCTCCGGCTGCGTGCCGATCCTGCTGACCATTCCGGTGTTCATCGCGCTCTACAAGGTGCTGTTCGTCACCATCGAAATGCGCCACGCCCCCTTCTATGGCTGGATTCACGATCTGTCGGCGCCCGATCCCAGCTCGATCCTCAATCTCTTCGGCCTGCTGCCGTTCGATCCGCACGCCATTCTGCCGTCCTCGATCGCGTTTCTGTCCATCGGCGCCTGGCCGATCGCGATGGGCATCACCCAGTGGCTGCAGACCAAGCTGAATCCGGCGCCGGCCGATCCCATCCAGGCCAAGATGTTCGCCTTCATGCCACTGATCTTCACCTTCATGTTCGCCACCTTCCCGGCGGGTCTGGTGATCTATTACGCCTGGAACAACCTGCTGACCGTGCTCCAGCAGGCCTTCATCATGCGCCGCGAGGGCGTCGAGATCGCCTTCTTCGACAATATCAAGCCGAAGAAGCCCAAAGCCGCGAATGACTGAGGCGGCCGCGGACGCCATCGAGGCCGCGCGCAAGCTGTTCGCGGGCCCTTGCGATTTCGTGTGGGGCGCGACCTCGGCGCAGCAGCTTCCGCCGGAGGCGCTCAGCGAGATCGCCTTTGTCGGGCGCTCCAATGCCGGCAAGTCCAGCCTGATCAACGCCCTGACGGGGCGCAAGGCTCTGGCGCGCGTTTCCCAGACGCCGGGTGCCACCCGCCAGATCAATTTCTTCAACCTGGCCGGACGGCTGATGCTGGTGGACCTGCCCGGCTACGGCTTCGCCAAACGCTCCAAATCCGAGTCCGAGGCCTGGCAGGAGATGATCTTCGCCTATCTGCGCAGCCGCGCGCGCCTGCGCCGGGTGGCGCTGCTGATCGATGCACGGCGCGGCGTGCTGGACAGCGACCGCCAGGTGATGGCGCTGCTGGACCGGGCGGCGGTGTCCTACGCCCTGGTGCTGACCAAGGCGGACGAACTCAAGCCCGCCGACCATGCCAAAGCGCTGGCGGCGGCCGCCGCGGAAGCCGCAAGCCATACCGCGGCCCTGGCCGCGGTTGCGTTGACCTCCGCCCTGGCGGGCGACGGCATCCCGCAATTGCGCGCCGATCTTGCAGCCCTGGCCTAGGCCCCGATCTGTGCTTGGATCAAGCGTCTCACCGCGCTATAACGCGCCACTTTTGCGCAAGTAGAACCCAAAGGGCGCGCCATCATGGCCGGATCCTCCGACGAGCTTGAAGACCGGAACCTGCGCACCCTGGCCCGCTGGCGCCAGACCGGGCGGGTGCTGGTCGAGGCGCTGCCCTATATTCTCAAATACGACCAGAAGACCATCGTGGTGAAATATGGCGGCAACGCCATGACCGGCAGCGGCACCGACGATTTCGCCCAGGACATCGTCCTGATGAAACAGACCGGCATCGATCCGGTGGTGGTGCATGGCGGGGGCCCGCAGATCGGCGCCATGCTCAAGCGGCTCGGCATCAATTCCACCTTCATCGAGGGGCTGCGGGTGACCGACCAGGCCACGGTGGAAATCGTGGAGATGGTGCTGACCGGCTCCATCAACAAGCAGATCGTGACCGGCATCAATGCCGCGGGCGGCCGCGCCGTCGGCCTTTCCGGCAAGGACGGCAATCTGGTGATCGCGCGCAAGGTGGCGATGACCAAGACCGATCCCAAGACCGGCGAGAAGGTGGCGGTGGACCTGGGTTTCGTCGGCGAGCCCGACACCGTTAATCCCGAAGTGCTGCACTCCATCATGAAGTCGGAGACCATTCCGGTGATCGCCCCCATCGGCGTGGGCCGCAAGGGCGAGACCTTCAACATCAATGCCGATACCGTGGCGGGCGCGGTCTCCTGCGCCCTCAAGGCCGAGCGCCTGATCCTGCTGACCGATGTGGAAGGCGTGCTGGACCAGGACAAGAAGCTGATCCCGCGCCTGAGCGTGCGCGAGGCGCGCGCGCTGATCACGGACGGCACCATTTCCGGCGGCATGATTCCCAAGATCCAGACCGCGGTCGACGCGGTGGAAGGCGGGGTCCGCGCCGCCGTCATCCTGGACGGGCGCATCCCCCATGTTCTGCTGCTCGAACTGTTCACCGAGCATGGCGCGGGCACCCTGATCACCGCCGAATGAGCCGGACGCTGCTGTTGCTGCTGGCATTGGGGCTGGGTCTGGCCCTGGCGCCCGCACCGGCGCAGGCCGCGCTCACCCTGTGCAACCGCACCAGCTATATCCTCTATGCCGCGACCTCCGCGATCCAGTCGCCCGGCAGCGACATACGGGGCTGGACCCGCATCGTCCCCGGCGAATGCGCCATCGCGCGCACCGAACCGCTGACGGCGGAGACTTATCTGGTCCATGCCCGTTCCTCCATCGCCCATTCGGGCCCGGCCCGCGCCTGGGGCGGCGCCTATCCCGTCTGCGTCAAGGACGCCAATTTCGCGATCAAACAGGCGGTCACCCAGCCCTATTGCTCCGCCGAGGGCATGTTCGCCCTGCCTTTCGCGTCGCTCGGCAATAACGGCAAAAGCGCCTGGACGATGAATTTCGACGAACAGCCGGCGATGAGCCTGAGCGAGGCCCAACTGGCGGGGGTCAAGCGCCTGCTGGCGGACAATGGCTACAGAATCGCCCGCATCGACGCAAAGCCCGACAAGGCGACCGGCGCGGCGCTGACGGACTTTCGCAAGCGTATGAAATTTGGCGCCGAGACCGACAATGCGGCGCTGTTCGACGCCCTCGAACAGCAGGCAGGCAAGAAAATCGCGCCCGCCGGCTACACCGTCTGCAACGAATCCCGCGAGGCGCTGCTGGTGGCGCTGGGCCAGATGGAGGCAGGTGCGCCGGTATCACGCGGCTGGTGGACGGTGCAGCCGGCATCCTGCGCCAAGGCCGTCACCACTCCTCTCCATACCGACGCCGTCTATCTTCTGGCGCAGAAACAGAACGGCGCCACGGCGGTGGGCGGTCCCAGGAAATTCTGCGTCACCGCGGCGGCCTTCGAGATTCGCGGCGCGCAGAATTGCGCCGCGCGCGCCCTTACAGAGTCCGGTTTCGCCGCCACGCCGACCAGGGGCCGGACCGGCTATGTCGCTCATATCGGCCCGGCCGGGCTCAAACCCGGCCCGCAGCAGCCGCCGGACGCGCCACAACCTCAAGCGCGCAAGGGGCGGGTTACGCGGTGATACCGAAATAGTTGAGATGCCAGCGCATCTCTTCCTTGCTGAGCGGAAAGCCGATGCCACCCCGCGCCGGCAGGACGTCGCGCGTCGGCAGCTTCATGATGAAGGTCTGTATCTTGAAAGCGACGCGCATGGACAGATGCGCGTGCCAGACCAGCGCCACCAGCGGCTTGGCGCCACCCGCAGTGAGAACCTTTTTCACGGTCTGCTCACTGACATTGGCCAGTTGCGCCAGGGCCAGCACCACGAACTCGCGCTGGCCGGCCTGCGCCGCCTTTTCCACGAATTCGCCGTCCAGGCGCCCTTCCTTCTGTGCCGATGCGACCGCATCGGCGGCCGAAGTCCCGCCCGGCTCCACCGGCGGTTCCGCCAGCCGCGCCCGGAGTTCGCGATTCAGGTAGATGCGGGTGGTGTCGGACAGATCGTGGCGCGCGGCCAGCCGTTCCAGGATGGCCGCACCCACCAGGCTGGCGATGCGGCGGATGGCCCGCGCCGAAAGATCGGCCCGCAGCGCCAGCGGCAATTGCCAGGAGCTGACCTCCTCGATCCGGTCCACGATCTGGTCCATCGTCGCCTTGCGGATTTTCGCGTCGGGATTAACCAGCAGGGCCGCCACCGCCGGGACGTTGAGCGAACGCACCAGTTGGGCGCTGACCGGTTCGCTGACCGGCTTGCGGTTGGCGACGGCAACCAGCACTTCCTGCACCTGGCCGCAGGCGATGATCTCGATCAGGTCGGCGTCGGAAAGCAGCGGTGAATATTGCAGGATCGGCGTCGCCACGATCGTCTCCAGGTCGTGCGCCAGGTGCAGCACGATGTCGCGCGGGATGCAGTCCATATACTTGATTTCTTCGGCCAGGATGGCGCGAACGCGCACCGTGGCGTCGCGCGCCAGGCACTCCAGTGTTTCGATGGTGAGCGCGACGATGTGGGAGCTTTCGCGCTCCGACAGGCCCGGCATCAGGCGCGCGATCTTGTGGGCCAGTTCGGCGCGCACATCCTCGTCTTCATCGTCGGCCAGCAGGCGGTTGGTGGCGGCAGGGGCCGCCATATTGGCCGCGACCGCCGCGCGGGTCGCCGGTGCGCCATGGACCGCGAGATAGTGCAACACGTCGGCGCCGGCATCGGTACGCACCGCCAGCTCGGACGCCCCGCCCGATTTTCCGGTACGATTATTCAGGATGTCGAGCGCGTCCTGGGGGTCCAGGCCGGGCGTGGCGGCAAGCCCGTTCGCGGGTGATCTGTCGTCCATGCGCACCTTGCTGTTGTCCCTGCCCTCGCCCGGCGCCCATTGTGGCGGAGGCGCTTTAACAGGCCTTAAATAGGCATGGTGGACATTCGTTAACGGTGCTTGCGCCTTCGCCCCGCCCGCGCCATGTTCTGCGCCCATGAAAAGCGCTGACATCGCGGAAAATGCCAGGCCGGGAGCGGGTTCCGGGCCCGATTTCCGGCATGTGAATGCCTGGATTTTCGACCTGGACAATACGCTGTACTGCGCCAGCAACGGAATTTTCGCGCAGATCGAAGGGCGCATGACCGATTATGTCATGGCGTTCCTGAACCTGCCGCGTGCGGCGGCCTATGACCGGCAAAAGGATCTTTACCGCCGCTACGGCACAACCTTGAATGGGCTGATGCACGAGCATGGCGCGCAACCGGACGATTATCTGCACTATGTGCACGACATCGACCTGTCATGCCTGGCGCCGGACACGGGCCTGGCGGCGGCCATCGGCCGGCTGCCGGGCCGGCGCTTTGTCTTCACCAATGGCTGCCGCGATCATGCCGCGCGCATCCTGGAGCGGCTGGACATGACCGGCTTGTTCGAAGCGGTATGGGACATCCGCACCGTCGCCTTCCGCCCCAAGCCGCAGGTGGAAGCCTATAACAGCGTGGTGGCGGCCGCGGGCCTGGATTGCGGCCAGGCCGCGATGTTCGACGATATCGCCCGCAACCTGGGCCCCGCCCGCGCCCTGGGCATGACCACGATATGGTTGAAGAGCGACGCGCCCTGGGGCAAGCACGGTCCCATGATGGATGCCGACACCGCCGACATCGATCACCAGACCGACAATCTCACGCAGTTTCTGCACACGATCAGGATTTGACCATGAATGACTTGAGCGCCGCCATCACCGCTGCCTGGGAGAAGCGCGAAAGCCTTGGGGTAGCGTCCAAGGGGGTGGAGCGCGATGCCGTGGAAGCGGCGCTGGAAGGCCTCGACAACGGGTCATTGCGGGTCGCCGAAAAGATCGACGGCCGGTGGCGCGTGCACGAATGGCTGAAAAAGGCCGTGCTGCTTTCCTTCCGCCTCAACGACATGAAGCTGGTTTCCGGCGCGCCGGGCGAGGCGGTGTGGTGGGACAAAGTGGACTCCAAGTTCCTGGGCTGGGATGAAGCCAGGTTTCGCGCCGCCGGATTTCGCGCGGTTCCCGGAGCGGTGGTGCGCCGCTCCGCCTTCATCGCCAAGGGGGCCGTGCTGATGCCGTGTTTCGTCAATGTCGGGGCGCGGGTGGGCGAAGCCACCATGGTCGACACCTGGGCCACGGTGGGCTCCTGCGCCCAGGTCGGCGCCAACTGCCATATCTCGGGCGGCGCGGGGCTGGGCGGCGTGCTGGAGCCGCTGCAGGCCGCGCCCACCATTATCGAGGACAATTGCTTCATCGGCGCCCGCGCCGAGGTCGCCGAAGGCGTGATCGTGGGCGAAGGCAGCGTGCTCAGCATGGGCGTGTATCTTTCGGCCTCCACCAAGATCGTGGACCGTGCCACCGGCGAAGTGCATCTGGGCAGGGTGCCGCCCTATTCGGTGGTGGTGTCGGGCTCGCTGCCGTCCGAAAAGGGTCCCAATCTTTATTGTGCCGTGATCGTCAAGCGGGTGGACGAGAAGACCCGCGCCAAGACCTCGATCAACGAATTGCTGCGCGACTGATGCCCACGAACATGCAGATTGACGCTCTTGCATTGGCCCAGGCCCTGATCCGCCGCCCCTCGGTGACGCCGGCGGATGCCGGCGCGCTGGACGTGCTGGAGGCGGTGTTGAAAGAGCTGGGCTTTGCCACCCACCGCCTGCCCTTTGGCGAGGTGGACAATCTCTATGCCCGGCTGGGCACGCAAGCGCCGCATTTCTGCTTTGCCGGCCATACCGATGTGGTGCCGGTGGGGGAGGGCTGGAAGGCCGATCCCTTCGCCGCCGAGGTCAAGGACGGCATGCTCTATGGCCGCGGCGCCGCCGACATGAAATCGGCCATCGCCGCTTTTGTCGCGGCCGTGGCGAAAACCGGACGTCCCCCGGAAAATTTCAAGGGGTCCATCAGCCTGTTGATCACCGGCGATGAGGAAGGCGCCGCGGTCAACGGCACCGTCAAGATGCTGGAATGGCTGACGGAGCGGGGAGAAAAGATCGACCATTGCGTGGTGGGCGAGCCCACCTCGGTCGGCCATGCCGGCGATACCCTGAAGATCGGGCGGCGCGGTTCGATCAATTTCAAGCTGATGGTCAAGGGAATGCAGGGCCATGTCGGCTATCCGCAGAAGGCGCGCAATCCCATCCCCGCTCTGGCCGAGCTGATCACCCAGCTGGCAACCCACAAGCTGGACAAGGGCAACGATCATTTCGATCCCTCCACTTTGGCCTTCACCAGCGTGGACGTGGGCAATGACGCCACCAATGTGATTCCCGGCGAGGCGCGGGCCGCCTTCAATATCCGTTTCAACGACAAGCACACCCCGGCCAGCCTGACCAACTGGGTCAAGGACCGCGCCGCCCAGATCGCCGGACAGTCGGGATGTGAAATCGAGGTCAGCGCCCAGACCAGCGGCGTTTCCTTCCTGACCGCGCCGGGCATATTCACCCAGCTGGTCAGCGATACGATCGCCGGCATCACCGGCCAGGCGCCGTTCTTCTCCACCAGCGGCGGCACCTCGGACGCGCGCTTCATCAAGGACGTCTGCCCCGTGGTGGAGCTGGGGTTGGCCGGCGCGACCATGCACAAGGCCGATGAGTGCGTTCCGGTTTCGGAGATCGCCGCCCTCACCGAAATCTATGCCGCGCTGCTGGCGGCCTATTTCGCGAAACCGCCGCTTTGAGCGACGCGCCCATCGGCATCTTCGATTCCGGCATGGGCGGGCTGACCGTGATGCGGGCGCTGAAGGCGCGGCTGCCGGGCGAATCCTTCGTCTATCTGGGCGACACCGCCCGGCTGCCCTACGGCACCAAGAGCGCCGACACGGTGACGCGCTATGCGCTGCAGGCCAGCGCCGCCCTGATGACCCATGGCATCAAGCTGCTGGTGGTGGCCTGCAACACCGCCAGCGCCGCGGCCTTGCCGGCCCTGGCCCAAGCCCTGTCTCCCCTGCCGGTGGTGGGGGTTATCGCGCCGGGCGCCGAGGCCGCCGTCCGCGTCGCGCCCGAAGGGCCCATCGCGGTGATCGCCACCGAAGGCACGGTGAAGGGCGGTGCCTATGTCCGCGCCATCCAGGCCATCGCGCCGCTGATGCCGGTGGTGCAGCAGGCCTGTCCGCTGTTCGTGGCGCTGGCGGAAGAAGGCCTGTGCGACGGTCCCATCGCCGAGCTGGTGGCGCATCGCTACCTGGATCCGGTGCTGGCCACCCTGCCCAGGCCGCGCGGCCTGGTGTTGGGCTGTACCCATTTTCCGGTGCTGAAACAGACCATCGCCCGGGTCGCCGGGCCCGATGTGGCGCTGATCGACAGCGCGGAGACGACCGCGGCGACGGTGGAAAAAATCCTGCGGGAAAAAGCCCTGCTGCACCAAGGCACCGCCCAGGCGCCACTATTCCTGGCCACCGACGCGCCCGGACGCTTCGCCCATCTGGGCGAGATCTTCCTGGGCGCGCCGATCGACCCCGGCAGCGTGACGCTGATGGACCTCTAGCCCCGGCGGGCGGCGTCGATGGCGGCAACGTCGATCTTCTTCATGTCCATCATGGCTTCGAAGGCGCGCTTGGCCTCGTCGCCACCCGCCGCCATCGCTTCGGTCAGGGTGCGCGGCGTGATCTGCCAGTTGACGCCCCACTTGTCCTTGCACCAGCCGCAGGCGCTTTCCTGGCCGCCATTGCCGACAATGGCATTCCAGTAGCGGTCGGTTTCTTCCTGGTTATCGGTGGCGATCTGGAACGAGAAGGCTTCCGAGTGCTTGAAACCGGGGCCGCCATTGAGGCCAATGCAGGGAATGCCGGCAACGGTGAAATCCACCGTCAGCACATCACCCTTCTTGCCGGAAGGATAATCGCTGGGAGCCTTGTGGACGGCGTTCACCTTGCTGTCGGCAAAGGTCTGGGCATAGAAGTTGGCTGCCGATTCGGCATCCTTGTCGTACCAGACGCAGATCGTGTTCTTCGCAATGGCCATGGCGTGTCCTTTTCCTGCTGAGGGTGATTTCGGTTCCATTCGTTTCAACGAAGCTGGAATTATGCGTAGGACGTTCAGCCTGCCGGCCGGCCGACACCAGCTCAATAATTAATTCGCACCAGGTACAGCCCGTCGGGCGGCGACACCGGGCCGCAGCGGGCGCGGTCTTTCGCCGCCAGGGCATCGGCGACATCGCGCGGCGTCCATTTGCCCTCGCCCACCAGCTTGAGGGTTCCGGCGATGGAACGAATCTGGTGATGCAGGAAGGAGCGCGCCGACGCCGCGATGTGAATCTCGTCGGCGCGGCGGCTGACGTCCAGCCGGTCCAGGGTCTTGACCGGCGACTGGGCCTGGCATTCGGCGGCGCGGAAGGTGGTGAAGTCATGCTGGCCCACCAGCATCTGCGCCGCCGCATGCATGGCATCGCCGTCCAGCCTGGCACTGACATGCCAGACCCGGCCGGTGTCCAGCGCCGGCGGGCTGCGCCGGTTCAGAATACGGAACAGGTAATGGCGCGCGGTGGCGGAAAAGCGGGCATGGAAGTCCGCGGCCGCGACCTCGGCCTCCAGCACCGAAACCGGGTTGGGCCGCAGATGAAAATTCAAGGCATCGCGCACCTTGCCCGCCTCGAACGGCTTTTCCAGGTCGAAATGCGCCACCTGGCCCAGGGCATGCACCCCGGCATCGGTGCGGCCCGCCCCCGTCACCGTAACCTGCTCGCCGGAAAGCTTTTCGATCGCCGCTTCCAGCGCCCCCTGCACCGAGGGGCCGTTGTCCTGGCGCTGCCAGCCGACAAAGGGACCGCCGTCATATTCCACGGTCAGGCGATAGCGCGGCATCAGGAGCAATTGCGTGCCGCGCGGCAGGGCAAAGCCCTTGAGCAGGTCCGCCGCGTGCATCACCGATTTTCCGGCGCGCTGCACCTTCACCAGACGCAGGGCGCCGCTGCCGCATGCCACCGTCAAGGCGTCATCCAGCAAAGTGCCGGGCTTGCCATTTCCATCTGCCGGTTCGGCATACAGAATCTTCAGCCGCTCGCCGCCCACTTCCGTAAAAGCGCCGGGAAAGGGCGAAAGTCCGCGAATCTGGCAATCGATCTCGGCCGCACCCTTCGACCAGTCGATGCGGGCCTCGTCCTTGGAAATCTTCCTGGCGTAGGTGATGCCGTCCTGGGATTGCGGCTGGGACGTGACGGCGCCGCGCTCCAGCGCCCCCAGCGCCCGCACCATCAGGTCGGCGCCCAGCCGCGACAATTCGGTGGCCAACTCGCCGCTGGTGTTGCGGCCCACCGCCACCCGCTCGGCCATCAGAACGGGACCGGTATCCAGCCCCTCGTCCATTTGCATCACCATCACACCGGTTTCGGCGTCGCCCGCCATCACCGCGCGCTGGATGGGGGCCGCGCCGCGCCAGCGCGGCAACAGCGAGCCATGCAGGTTGAAGCAGCCAAGTTTCGGCGCCTCCAGGATGGGTTTGGGCAACAGCAGGCCATAGGCCACGACAATGGCGGCATCCAGCTTCAGGGCCGCGAATTCGCCCTGTTCCAGCGCGCCTTTCAGCGACACAGGGGTGCGCACGGC
This sequence comes from uncultured Alphaproteobacteria bacterium, assembly GCA_963835715.1. Classification (GTDB taxonomy): domain Bacteria; phylum Pseudomonadota; class Alphaproteobacteria; order Micropepsales; family Micropepsaceae; genus Rhizomicrobium. The sequence goes on along the minus strand of CAWIGN010000002.1, from coordinate 949,818 downwards.
CAGCTTGGCGCTTAGCGCGAATTGGTGGACCGGCCCGGGCTCCAGCGCCATGCCGCGCCCCTTGGGCCGGGGCGGCTGGGAATAGACGGCCGCGATGTCATGGCCCTGGGCGATCAACTCGGCAAGCGTGGGCACCGCGAATTCGGGCGTGCCCATGAATGCGAGGCGCAGCGTCACACCGCCGCCTTCTGCTTCTTGGCCTTGGTGAGTTTGCGGATCGCCATGCTCTTTTTCAGGCGCGACAGATGGTCGATGAACAGCACGCCGTTCAGATGGTCCATCTCATGCTGCAGGCAGGTGGCCAGCATGCCGTCGGCTTCCAGGGTCTGCCTGTTGCCGTCGCGGTCCAGATACTCCGCCCTGATGCGGGCCGGGCGCTCGACATCGTCCCAGATTTCCGGCACCGACAGGCAGCCTTCCTCGAACACCGCGGTCTCGTCCGAGGCCCAGAGGATTTTGGGATTGATGAAGGCGCGCGGATTCCTCGTGCCCTCTTTCTGGTCCAGGTCGATCACGATCACCCGCTTGGCGACACCGATCTGCACCGCCGCCAGGCCGATGCCGTCGGCGGCGTACATGCTGTCGGTCATGTCGTCCACCAGGGCGCGAATCTGGGCGTCAACAGCCTCGACATCGGTCGAGATCGCTTGGAGACGCGGATCGGGGGCGGTAAGAATGGGCCTGACAGTCATGGGCTGGAAATAGGCGTCAAGCCGGAAGCGGTCAAGCTTCGGCTTGGCTTTTGGGTCAAGGATTCATGGAATTAGCCCTGATTTTGCTGGCGGTTGCCGTGGTCGTGGCCGCCGCCATTCTGGCCTTTGCCCGGCGCAAGCCGCAGGCTGCGGAAACGGCGCCCCCGGACCCGCGGCTGGACGAGGTCATTCGCGGCCAGGGGGCCATCGCCGAACAGTTTCGCCAGACCAGCGTCCAGGTCGAAGCCCTCAAGCAGCGGCTGGGCGAGAGCCTGAGCGAAAACGCCACCAAAACGGCGGAGACGCTGGGGGGGATCGGCGCGCGCCTGAGCGTGATCGACGAGGCGCAGAAGAATATCTCGGCCCTGTCGGGCCAAGTGGTCGGCCTGCAGCAGGTCCTGTCCAACAAGCAGGCGCGCGGCGCCTTCGGCCAGGCCCAGATGGAAGAGATCGTGCGCGATGGCCTGCCTTCCACGCTCTATGATTTCCAGTTCACCCTGTCCAACCGCAACCGCCCGGATTGCGTCATCCGCATTCCCGGCAACAGGGCGTTGCTGGTGATCGATTCCAAATTCCCGCTGGAAGCCTTTGAAGGATTGCGCCGCGCCGCCAATGACGAGGAAAAGAAGCTCGCTTTGGCCCAGGTCCGCGCCACCGTGAGCAAGCATGTCGGCGACATTGCCGACAAATACCTGATCCCCGGCGAGGTTCAGACCCCGGCAATCATGTTCGTGCCGTCCGAATCGATCTATGCCGACCTGCATGACGGCTTTTCCGATGTGATCCAGAAGGCCCACCGCGCCAATGTGATCGTGGTGTCGCCCAATATCCTGATGCTGGCGATCAGCACCATCCAGACGGTGATGAAGGATGCGCGCATGCGCGAGCAGGCCGACCTGATCCGGAAGGAAGTGGGCGTCCTGCTGAACGATGTGCGGCTGCTGTCCGACCGGGTGGCGAAACTGCAGACGCACTTCAACCAGGCCGATGCCGACATCAAGAACATCCTGATCTCGACAACCAAGATCACCGGCCGGGCCGAGCGGATCGAGAAGGTCGAACTGGCGCCGCCGGAGCCGGTAAAAAACCTGACCTGACACCGCATCCAGGCGCCAGCCCGGCGGCCAATAAGGGTCACAGAAAGGGCTTTGCCATGGACCATGACGTTTACTGGGATTTTTCCCGCTTCTGGTGGCTGATTTTCCCCTTGTTTTGGATGATCTTCGCCCTGGCCGTGGGCTGGTCCCGGCATTCACGTGCCAATCGTGCCTTGGACATCATCAAAAGCTATGCCGATCAGGGCAAGGAGCCGCCGCCGGAACTGCTTACCGGGCTGCAGGGCGATATGGGCGGCCGGTGCGGCCGCGATGGCTGGCGCTACTCGCCCGAACGCCAGCTGCACCGGGCCATCCTCTTTTCCGCCCTGGCTGTCGCCTTCGGATTCCTGACATTCTGGCACTATGACGACGGCGGTCATTGGCGCCACATGTCCGGGCTGTTGGTCCCGACCGTGGTTTTCGCGGCCCTGGCTTTCAGCAATTTTCTTTCATTGCTGTTGATGCCGCGTGGCTGGCCACCGCATGACAGGGACCGTCGGTGACAGAAGACAATGCCGAGATGGCCTGGGCGCGTGCCGCCCGGACCGGTTCGGCCGACGCCTTTGGACGTCTGGTCCAGATGCATCAGCAGGCCTTGCGCGCCTTTCTGCGGCGCCTTTGCGGCAACGCGGCCGATGCCGACGATCTGGCGCAGGAAACCTTCGTTTTCGCCTGGGAGCATATTGCCCGCTTCGATCCTGCCCGCCCTTTGAAGCCCTGGCTGTTCGGCATCGGCTGGCGCAAATACCGCGAACGCAAGCGAAGCTGGCTCAGGCTGCTCAGGCGGGAGGGCCTGGCGGCGCCGGAGGAGGCCAGTTTCGCGCCCGATCCCGGCACCCGTCTGGACCTGGTCAAGGCGGCACAAAGCCTGCCGCCGGAACAAAGGGCCGCTGTTCTGCTTTGTCTGGGGGCGCAATTCACCCATGCCGAAGCGGCCGAGGCCTTGGCCTTGCCGCTGGGTACGGTAAAATCCCATGTGGCGCGGGGCCGCGAGAAGCTGGCCGTCTCGCTGGGAGGTTCTGATGGATGATCACCTGAAAGCGCAATGGGCCGCGGACGTTCCCGCCGCAGACCCGCGCTTTGTGCTGGCGGTGATGACGCGCATCGAGCAGCGTCGCTTCCGCCGCGAGCTGGCGACGACCATCGGGCTGACCGTGTGCGCCATCGCGCTGCTGGCTTGGCTGGCGCCCAGTGTGGAATTCGCCTGGCGTGCCGGTATTGCGCCTTATGCCAGCAACTTGACGATCTTCCTGACGCTGATGGCCGCTACCCTGGCACTGCCGTTATTTTTTCCCGCGCGCGGCGACTAGAGCGCGCGCCGCGCCTTGAACGCCGCGCTGAGCGTGCCTTCGTCCAGATAGTCGAGTTCGCCGCCCACCGGCACGCCATGGGCCAGGCGGGTGACCTTCATCTCGCCCAGAAGATCCATCAGGTAATGCGCCGTGGTCTGGCCCTCGACGGTGGCGTTCATCGCCAGGATCACCTCGTCCACGCCGTGCTTCACCCGTTCGAGCAGCTGCACCACATTCAGCCGTTCGGGCGTGATCCCGTCCAGCGCCGACAGGGCGCCGCCCAGCACATGATAACGGCCGCGGAACACGCCGGCCCGCTCCAGCGCCCACAGATCTGCGACGTCTTCGACCACGCAAAGCGTGTGCGGATCGCGGCGGGTGTCGCTGCAGATGGCGCAGGGACTTTGGGTATCGAGATTGCCGCAGGCCTCGCAGGTCAGGATGGCGTCGGCGGCTTCGCGCAGACTGTCGGCCAATGGCTCCAGCAGGGTATCGCGCTTCTTGAGCAGCGCCAGCGCCGCGCGCCGCGCCGAGCGGGGCCCGAGCCCCGGCAGCTTGGCGAGCAGCTGGATCAGGCGCTCGATCTCAGACCCGATCGCCGCCATCAGGAGTCGGAATCGGGCATCGCGGGCGCGATATCCTCGGCTATCACATCGCGCACCGCCACGATCTCGGCGCCGGGAAAGCGGTCCAGCACGGCGCGCACCATCGGCTCCTGCGCCACGGCCTCGAAGCGCGCGGTCTTGGCCGCCTGTTTCTGTTCCACCAGGGTGGGCGCGCCCCCCTGGCTGGCGATGGAAACGGTCCAGCGCTCGCCGGTGGCGGCGCGCAGCTTGGCCTGCAGGTCGTTGGCCAGGGTGCGCGGAGCCCGCGGCGTGGGGCGGATCTCGATCCGCCCCGGCTCCAGATGCACCAGATGGACATTGTGCTCCAGGTTGACCCTGAGTTCCGAGCGCGGCTCGCACAAGGCGACGACGTCTTGCAGGGTGCGGATGGAGGCGGTGGGGGCGCCCTCGGGAACCGGACTGCGGGCCGGCATGGCCGATCCCGTCGCCACCGGCGCGCGCGAAGGTGCGGGTGCGCTCGGTGCGCCGATGCCCTGCCGGGGCTCTGCTTTTCCGTCCCGCTCCAGCAGATCCTTCACCAGCTTGTCGGTGGGCGGCAATTCGGCGGCATAGGCCAGGCGGATCAGCGCCATCTCGCACGCCGAAATGGGACGGGTGGCGTCGCGCACTTCGAACAGGCCCTTGAGCAGAATTTGCCAGGCCCGCGTCAGCGCGGCCACCGACAGCTTGGCGGCCAATTCGGCGGCGCGCTTGGCCTCGCCGGACCCGCCGTCGAAGAACCCCTGGGCGGCAGGCGCGACTTTCACCCGGGTGAGGAAATGGGTGGTTTCCAGCAGGTCCTGCATTACCGCCAGCGGATCGGCGCCGGCGTCGTAGAGGCCGCAAAGATCGTCGAGGGCCTGGGAAACCTTGCCCCCCATCAGCTTTTCAAAGACATCCAGCACCCGGCCGCGATCGGCCAGCCCCAGCATCTGGCGCACCGTATCGGCGGTGATCATCCCGCCCTCGCCATGGGCCATGGCCTGGTCCAGCAGCGACAGGGAATCGCGGGCCGAGCCCTCGGCGGCGCGGGCGATCAGGGCCAGCGCGCCTTGCTCGATCTTCACCTCTTCTTTTTCCGCCAGGGTCGCCAGATAAGCGGCCAGCTCGGCGCTGTCGATGCGGCGCAGATCGAACCGCTGGCAGCGCGACAGTACCGTCACCGGGACCTTGCGGATTTCGGTGGTGGCGAAGATGAATTTCACATGCGGCGGCGGTTCCTCGAGCGTCTTGAGCAGGCCGTTGAAGGCCTGCTTGGACAGCATGTGGACTTCGTCGATGATATAGACCTTGTAACGCGCCGCCACCGGAGCATAGCGCACACCCTCGATGATCTCGCGGATATCGTCGATGCCGGTGCGGCTGGCCGCGTCCATCTCCTGCACATCCACATTGCGCGATTCGGAGATCGACCGGCAGGGCTCGCAGACGCCGCAGGGATGGATGGTGGGGTCTGTGCGCTTGCCGTCAGGGCCGATGCAGTTCAGGGCGCGGGCGATGATGCGCGCCGTGGTGGTTTTTCCCACCCCGCGCACTCCCGTCAGCATGAAGGCATGGGCGATGCGGCCCGTGGCAAAGGCGTTGGACAGGGTGCGCACCAGCGCCTCCTGCCCGATCAGGCCGGTGAAATCGGTGGGACGGTATTTGCGTGCCAGGACGCGGTAGGGCGGGACGGACGCGGGGGGGGTGACCATGGAGGGACTATAGCAAGCAGGAGCGTCGGCGCGAGCCGCAGCGACCATCAAAAAAAGCCGGGCCGATGCGGATTCGGGCTGGTTGTTGTGGAAAGGTGAGAGCCCGAACGACCCGGAGCAAATTCGTTACGGCTGCTTCGTTCCCGACCTGACCGGGTTGGCGACAGCTCCGTCCGCCGGACTCTCGCTGCAAATATAGGGTTTTTGGCCGGGAATTGCGAGTCGCCCCGGCTCGGCTCAGGCGGCGGCCGCGTCCGGCTTCACCAGCCGCCAGGACGGCAGGATTACCGTCACCGTGGTTCCCACATTCACTTCGCTTTCCAGCGTGAGGGAGCCGCCATGGAGCTTGGCGAGCTGGCTGGACAGGGGCAGGCCCAGCCCCGTGCCCTCATGCCTGCGCGCCATGGTGGAATCGATCTGGCCGAACCGTTCCAGCGCCTTTGGAATGTCCTGCGGCGCAATTCCGACACCGCTGTCGGCAACCGACAGCGACAAGCCGGCCGCGACAAGGCGGGCAGAGATCTGCACCCGGCCGCCGGCAGGGGTGAATTTCACGGCGTTGGACAGCAGGTTGACCAGGATCTGCTTGATGCGGCGCTTGTCGGCCTTGAGGGCGGGCAGGCCCGGCGTGACATCGGCGGAAAGCGTGAGTTTGGCCTTGCGGGACTGGCCCACGATCATGCGCACGGATTCGCCGATGATTTCCGCCGGATCGAACACCTCTTCGCGCAATTCGCCATGGCCGGCATCCAGGCGGGAGAAATCCAGGACATCGTTGATCAGCGCCAGCAGATGCTCGCCGCTGCTGCGGATGTCGCCGGCATAGCCTTTGTAGCGATCGCCCAACGGACCGAACACCTCCATCGCCATGGATTCTGAAAAGCCGATCACCGCATTCAGCGGCGTGCGCAATTCGTGGCTCATCGACGCCAGGAATTCCGACTTGGCCTTGCTGGCTTCGGCGGCGCTGGCCAATGCGACCGTCAGTTCGTCCGAGGTTTTTTCCAGCGCGCGCTGGGTATTTTGCAACTCGACGATATGGTTGCGCAGCCTCTGTTCCTCGCCGCGGGCCCGGTCGTTGAGGTGGCGGTCGACCAGCACCACGATCAAGGCCTGTGCCACCAGGAACATGCCCGCGGCGCAAACCAGAACCGCCATGGCGGTCGGCGACATCGCCAGGGGCGGCGCGTTTCCGGCATCATAGGTGGGAAGAAACCGCATGGCGGCCATGCCCGTGAAATGGACGCACAAAATCATCCCGACGCGCAGGCCCACCGTCGCGATATTGTTGAAACGAGTTCGGGCGGAGCGCCGCGAAATGCCCGGCAAGGCCGCCCACCGCGATGCCGATCACAATCGACGCAATGACGAGCTGGTGATTCCAGATCGTCAGGGCCGGAAGCCGCAGCGCCGCCATGCCGGTATAGTGCATGGCCAGAACACCGATGCCGACAGTCACGCCGCCGACGGCGCCGCCGGCCCGGCCGAACGACAGGGCAAATCCGGCCGCCGAAAACACCATGGCGATGACGGCCGACAGGATGGTCAGGCCCACATCGAACCGCATCGGCAGGCTGGTAATATAGGCCAGCATGGCGACGAAATGGGTCGCCCAAACGCCGGCGCCCGACACGATGCCCGCGCTCACCAGCCAGGCGATGCGCGGCCGCACCCCTTGCGAAGCCGCGGCGTGCAGCACCATCGTCCGCGCCGTGACGCAGGCAAAGACGCAGACACACAGCGCCGCTGCGAGCTGGCGCAAATCATGCTGGTAATAGAGACAGCCCAGGACGACGGACATTGATCCACCTGCTGCGGGGCCAAAACATTATGCACGGTGAGTGAATTGGTATTTAAGGAACTTGTGCCAATTCAGGAATGTCGGGAAAATCGTAAAAATTATCGCATGCGGAACAATAGCCGATGACCGAATTCATCCCTTTCACCGGCAACCCGCTGGACCGCGCCAGTTATCGGCGCTCCGATGCCGCCTGGCTGGCGGAACAGCGCCGGGCCGGCCTTTATCTGCCCTTCTGGCAGAACCGGCCCTTCCTCGTGAACGCGCGCGCGGGGTTCCTGCCCTGGCGCCCCGATTGGGAGGGCAAGCCTTGCGTGTTCCTCGGGCTGGATGGCAGCCGGCCCCTCTTTGCCATCGATCTTCAGGGCGAAAATGAACCCGTGCTGGGCGAAGGCAGCTTTCAGGACATGCGCGCCAGCGCCTTTGTGCTTCCGGCGCGCGATACCGCCATAGCCGGCCAGGCCAAGGCCTTGTTGGACTGGCACCGCCGCCACGGTTTCTGCCCCAATTGCGGTGCGCCGACCCAGCCGCGCGACGGCGGCTATCGCCGCCTGTGCCCGGCCTGCGGCGCCGAGCATTTTCCCCGCACCGACCCGGTGGTGATCATGCTGCCGGTTCTGGGCCAGGAATGCCTGGTGGGGCGCAGCCCGCGTTTTCCTCCGCAGCTTTTTTCCGCCTTTGCCGGCTTTGTCGAGTCGGGCGAAAGCATGGAGGAAGCGGTACGGCGCGAATTGCAGGAGGAGGTGGGCCTGAGGGTCGGGGCGGTGCACTATCACGCCGCCCAGCCCTGGCCCTTTCCGTCCTCGCTGATGCTGGGATGCTATGCCCAGGCGCTTGGCCGCGACTTTGAGATCGACGGGCATGAGATCGAGGCCGCGCGCTGGCTGACCAAGCAAGAGGTGCGGGCAAGACTGGCGAACGGCATTGAAGATGAGATGAAGCTGCCGGTCTCCATCGCCATCGCCCATCACCTGATCAAGGACTGGGCAGGCGCCTAGACCATCGCCGGCGCGCCACAAATCGGCAGGCCGCTATTTCCTCTTTTTGGCGGCGGCGCCCTTGGCGGCGACCTGAAGCAGCGAACTGCTGACCTCCGCCAGGCGGTGTACGTCCACCACCAGATCAATGGTGATGCACACTTTGCTTTCGCCGCAGGGCGTGATGGCGGTGACCTTGGCGGTGCTGGCAGGAAATCTGCTCATAGTCATGCTTGTACTCCTGCGCACAAATCCCCGCTAGGGCAAGTCGTCGCGAAAGGGATGGGCCGGATAGACCCCCATGATGGTGTGGCGCGCGGTATGGAAGGCCAGCTCTTCCAGCGCACGGGCGACAGCCGGCTGGTCGGGATGGCCCTGGATATCGGCATAGAACTGGGTGGCGTTGAAGGACCCGCCCATCGGATAGCTTTCCAGCTTGGTCATGTTCACGCCGTTGGTGGCAAAGCCGCCCATTGCCTTGTAGAGCGCGGCGGGCACGTTCTTCACCTGGAACACCAGGGTGGTCACCACCTTGCCCTGATTGGGCGCCCGTTCGCCCTGGCGCGACATGATCAGGAAACGGGTGGCGTTGTGGTGCTCGTCCTCGACATCGGCTTTCAGGATCTCGAGGCCATAGAATTCCGCCGCCAGCGCGGAGGCGATGGCCGCCGACCTTCGCGTCGCCCAGTTCGGCGACATGCTTGGCCGACCCCGCCGTGTCGTACCAGTTATGCGCCACCAGCTTGCGCGCCCGCAGCATGCTGCGGCACTGGGCCAGCGCGGGCGCCTGGCTATAGACGCTGGTGATGTCGTCCAGCCTGGCGCCCTTCAGTCCCAGCAGCTGATGGCGGATAGGCAGGAAATGTTCGCCGACGATATGCAGCCCCGAATCGGGCAGCAGATGATGAATGTCGGCGATGCGGCCGATCAGCGAATTCTCCACCGGAATGATCACCAGGTCGGTGTCGCCGGACTTCGCCGCTTCGATGGCGTCTTCAAAGGTGGGCTTGGGAATGGCGGCGGCATGGGGCATCGCCTCGCGCGCCGCCAGATTGGCATAAGCGCCCGGCTCGCCCTGGAAGGCGACACGCTTGGCGATTCAATGGATTTCATGCCGATGGCCTTTGTCACGACAAAAGTTTCCGCGCTTTTTCCAGGTCGGCGGGAGTATCAACAGACAAGGGCGCGGCGTCCACACGCGCCACCGCGATGCTCATGCCCGCTTCCAGCGCCCGCAGCTGTTCCAGTCTTTCGCGCTGTTCCAGGGCCGAGGGCGGCAGCGCGACAAAACTTTCCAGCGCTTCGCGGCGATAGGCGTAAAGCCCGACATGATGATAGAGCGCGCCCTCGCCGGCGGGCGCCCTGGCGCGGGTGAAATACAGCGCCCGGCCCAGCCGTTCGTCCGCATCCCAGGCCACCACCGCCTTGACCACCGCGGGGTTGGCCTCGTCGGCGACATTGTCGATGGGGGCGGCCAGGGTGGCGATGTCCGCGCCCGACTTTGCCAGGGCCGCCACCACCGTCCTGAGCTGCTCGGGATCCAGAGCCGGCAGGTCGCCCTGCAGGTTCACCACCACGTCGTGGGCGCCTTCCGGATCGGCCATCGTCAGGGCTGCCCAGATCCGGTCCGAACCCGATGGCAGCTCCGGATCGGTCAGCACGGCCCGGCCCCCGGCCTTTTCCACCGCCGCCACGATCTCGGCCTTTTCGCCGGCCGCCACCACCACCGGCCCCAGACCGGCCGCCATCGCCCGAGCCCAGACCCGCACGATCATGGGCAGGCCGCCGATATCGGCCAGCGGCTTGCCGGGCAGCCGGGTCGAGGCCATGCGGGCGGGGATCAAAGAGGATGGGTTCATCGGCGGCTTCCGATCGCCTGAGCCTCTTTAGGCCGGGATTTGCGCTAAGGCCAGCTACCGGCCTACATTTATGCGACGCTTCGCCGCAATGACGCGGGGGCGGCGGCGGGTAATGTCCCCCCGTATTTCGCCGGGCCCTCGCCCGGCCTTGGGGAGCTTTCAGGCCATGGATTCCTTCGAGTGGAACAAGATCATCGGTGCTGTCCTGGGCACGGCGATCTTCATCTTCGTCATCCGCCTCGTGGCCGAAAAAATCTATGAGCCCGAAACGCCGGAAAAGCCCGGCTATGTCGTCGAAGGCGTGGTGGAAGCGCCTGCCGGCGGCGCGCCGCCGCGCCGGCCGAGGAAGCCATGCCCGACTGGGGCACAGTGCTGGCCAGCCGCCGATATCGCAGCCGGCAAGACGGTCTCGGCCAAGTGCGAACAGTGCCACGACCTGACCAAGGGCGGCCCCAACAAGATCGGCCCGCAACCTGTATGGCGTGGTCGACCGCCCGCGCGCCTCGCATCGCCGGCTTCTCCTATTCCAGCGCCATGAAGTCAAAGCCGGGCAACTGGACCTATGACGAACTGTTCAAGTTCCTGAAGTCGCCGGGCGCCGACATTCCGGGCACCAAGATGAGCTTCGCGGGCCTGCGCAGCGAGAAGGACCGCATCAACCTGATCGCCTATCTGCGCACCAACGCGGATGCACCCGCGCCATACCGGCGCCGGCGCCCAAGGCCGCCGCCCCGGCCGCGGCGCCCGCCGCCGAATCCGCCAAGGGTGCCGCGCCCGCGCCGGCAGCGCCCAAGGCCAACTAGCGGATCGTGACCGGGCTATCCGCGAAGCCCAATGTCCTGTTCCTGTTGCCGCCGGGGTGGGATGCGCTGAGCAAGGCGCTGTTCGGCCATGCCGGCTTCAACAGCTTCCTGCACGGCAAGGACCATTATGCGCCGCAGCAGATCGACTATTTCGTCGGCTTCCGCCCCCCACACGGATTTCTCAAGACCCTGCCGCGGCTGAAGGCGATCTTTTCGCTGGGCGCCGGCGTTGACGGATTCCTGCGCGATCCGGAATTTCCCCGTCACCTGCCGGTGGTGCGTTTCGTGGACGAAACGCTGCAGCGCGAGATGGCGCAGTATGTCACCATGCATTGCCTGATCATCCATCGCCATCAGCGCAGCTTCGATGCCGCGCAGAAGGAATGCGCCTGGCGCCAGCGCATGCTGTCGCGTCCCACCCGCGAAGTGCGCATCGGCATCCTGGGCATGGGCGATATCGGCGCGGTGACGGCGGAGCGCCTGCTGCTGTTCGACTTCCAGGTCCTGGGCTGGAGCCGGACCCGAAAGAATGTCCCCGGCGTGACCAGTTTCGCCGGAAAGGAGGAACTGCCCAACTTCCTGGCCCAGTGCGACATCCTGGTTTGCATGCTGCCCCTGACGCCGGAAACCGAGGGCATCCTGGACGCGACGCTGTTTGCCGGCCTGCCGCAGGGCGCCTGGGTGATGAATGTGGGACGCGGCGGCCATTGCAACGAGCAGGATCTGCTGGCGGCGCTGGACGGCGGGCATTTGTCCGGCGCGGTCCTGGACGTGTTTCAGACCGAGCCCCTGCCGCCGGACAATGCGCTATGGACCCATCCCAAGGTGACGGTGACACCGCACATCGCGGGCATCACCGATCCGCGCAATGCATCCGCCTTTGTGGTAGACTGCGTGGCCCGCGCCGAAAGCGGCGCGCCCTTCAAGAATATCGTGGATCTGAACCGGGGCTATTGAGTCATGGCCAAGCTTGCGAGCCGGATCAAGGACGCGGCGGCGGAGATATTCATTCGCGCCGAACGGCGCGGTGCGTTTCGCAAACTGCCGGCGTTTGAGCGCGATTTCAGCCAATATCCCGAGCTCGCCGTGCTGGCGCAAAACCATCCGGTGATCCGCGCGGAATGCGACGCCCTGATTCAAGCCGGCTTGCGCATTCCCGGCATGGAGGAACTGACAAGCTACACCTCCGGCGGCATCCACCAGATCGGCTGGAAGAGTTTCATGTTCAAGTCGGGGACATTCATCGACGAAAATTGCGCCCTGGCGCCCAAGACCGCCGCGCTGCTGCGCGACATCCCCGGCGTCTATACCGCCTTCTTCTCGGTCCTGGAGCCGCGGCAGCATATCAAGGCGCATTGGGGGTATTGGAAGGGCTTTGTGCGCTATCACCTGGGCGTGATCGTTCCCGATAACAACCGCGCCGAAAAATGCTGGATCCGGGTCAACCCGCAGGCCCAGGCGCGCAGCGGCGACCGCGCCGCGATCGCCCAAGGCGAGACCTACCATTGGCACGAAGGCGAAGCCGTTCTGTTCGACGACACTTTCCTGCACGACGCCGCCAATGAAAGCGATAGCGCGCGGGTGGTGCTGTTCCTGGATGTGGCGCGCAAAATGCCCTGGCCGCTGGCGCTGCTGAACCGCCTGTTCCTGTGGATCGCCCATCAGGACAAATCGGTGCGGGAGATCCGCACCAATGCAAAGATCAGAGCCGCCTGACCGAGGTCATCGGCCCCACCGTCTTTTCAATCCGCGCCATCGCCTCCGCCAAGGGCTCCGCCGCCACCGCCATGTGAAAGGCGTTGGCATGCAACAGCCGGGATTCGTCCAGCATCACGCCCATATGGCCTTTCCAGAACACCAGGTCCCCGCGACGGACATCGCGGGCGGGCACAGCCTCGCCCAGGACATTTTCCATCATGTCGGTGTCGCGGGGCGCGGTCTTGCCCACCGCCTGCAATGCCGTCTGAACCAGGCCGGAACAATCCAGTCCCGCCGCGGTCTTGCCGCCCCACACATAGGCCACGCCCGCAAAACGCTCCGCCACCGCGACAAAATCCTTTTCCATCAGCGGCGCCAGATGCCGGTGATGCAGATATTTGCCGTCGGCGATTTTCACATAATCGCCGTCCTGCGCCAGGACCGGCACGGCGGCGTTGAGCGGCAGCAGGTCGCGCACCGGCGTTTTGAGGTCGGCGGCCCGAAAGGCAGGCGCCATCAGGGCGCTCACCCTTGCCTGCGCGGCGAACGGTGCGGCCAGCGCCTCTTCGCGCAGATAGCCGACATACAGATCGCTGGCCGCCTGCCCCCAGGCCCAGCCATCGGCGCGGTCATAGACGGTAAAAACCTCTCCAAACAACAGCTCGCTGTCCTGGGCGGCATCATCACCGGGGCGCACCCGCAGGCTGGCCCGGCCGGCACAGACGGAAAATTTTTCGCCCTCGGCAAATCGCGGCGCATCCACCGCGCCCTTGAGGTGGGCGGCCGCCAGGTCCGGCCGTGCCGGTGTCACGCGCCTATCCGCCATAACGTTCCTTCAGCAGGGCATAGATCGCGCGGGCGCCATTGACTTCGCCGCCGATGGGCCGGCCCGGCTTGGCGCGGTCGATCCAGCCGGGAATATCCAGATGCGCCCAGCGCCTGGTCTTGCCGACGAAGCGGCCCAGGAACAGCGCGGCGGTAATCGCACCGGCATAATTGTAGGCGGGATTGTTGTTGAGGTCGGCCACCCGGCTGGTCAGCGTATCTTCATAGCCGCGCCACAACGGCAACCGCCAAAGCGGATCATGCACCGCCGCGCCGATCCGCATCAGGTCATCGGCCAGACCGGCGTCGTCGGTGAAGAAAGGCGGCACCTCCATGCCGGTGGCCACCCGGGCGGCGCCCGTCAGTGTGGCGATATCGATCAGCAGGTCCGGCTTTTGCTCATCGGCGTCGGCCAGGGCATCGGCCAGCACCAGCCGGCCCTCGGCATCGGTGTTGCCGATCTCCACCGTCAGGCCCTTGCGGCTGGTAAAGACATCGCCCGGACGCATCGCCGTTCCCGACACCGCATTCTCCACCGCCGGGATCAACACCCGCAGGCGCAGCTTGAGCCTGGCCCCCATCGCCATGCCCGCCACCGCCAGCACGCAGGCCGCCCCGCCCATGTCTTTTTTCATGGTCAGCATGGCAGCAGAGGGTTTGAGGTCCAGGCCGCCGGAATCGAAACACACGCCCTTGCCCACCAAGGTGACCAGGGGAGCGGCCTTTGCGCTGCCCCAGACCAATTCGATCAGGCGCGGGGCGCGCGGCGATCCCGCCCCCACCGCCGCGATCAGGGGATAATTTCTTGCCAGCGCCGCGCCGGTCACCACCGATATTTTTGCGCCGTGCTTTTTGGCCAGGGCGCGCGCCGCACCCTCCAGTTCGGCGGGACCCATGTCGTTGGCGGGCGTGTTGACCAGATCGCGGCCGGAAAAAAGATTCTCCGCGATACGCGAGATTTCCGCGCCGTCCACGCCGGGCGGCACCACCAGCCTGGCCTTGCGAACGCTTTTCTTCCGGTAACGATCGAAGCTGTAACCGCCCATCAGCCAGGCCAGAACCGCCGGGGCGCCGCTGCAGGCATCCGGCACCTCGCCCAGGCGATAAAGGCCGGCGGGCAGTTTTTCCGCCGCCGCCGCCAGCGCAAAGGCCTCTTGCCCATCGCCCAGCCCCAGGACCCAGGCGGCAATGCCGCCTTTGGCGTCCGGCAGGGCGGCGAGCGCGCCCGCCGCACCGGCAAAGCCGCTGGCCGTCACCAGGCCTGCGCGCCTTTGTCCTGCCAGCCACGCCTTGGCATCCCTGGCAAGGACCGCATGGATCGGGATGGCATTTCTGGCGCTGCTGGCAAGGCTCGGATGCATGAATCGCTCTTACGGTCGGGCGCGAGGGACTTTATGAATCACCGCTTGTAACCGCAAGGACGCCCCCGGCCCCATGCGGCGCGACAAAGGAGCAAGGATGACCCGCTATACCCTGATTGTCGGTACCCGCAACTGGTCGAGCTGGAGCTTGCGGCCCTTTGTGGCCCTCAAGGCCACGGGCGCGCCGTTTGCGCTGGTCGATATCCGCCTGCGCCAGAACGATGCGCCCACCACCCGCGAGCAGATCCTGAAACATTCCCCGGCCGGCAAGGTTCCGGTTCTGAAGATCGCGGAGGGCGACGCTGTCCTGACGGTTTGGGACAGTCTGGCGATCTGCGAAACCCTGGCCGAACGCCATCCGCAGGCCGGGTTATGGCCGCTCGATGCCTCGGCGCGGGCGCTTGCGCGTTCCTATGCCTGCGAGATGCATTCCGGTTTTGCCGATGTGCGCGACCAGCTCGATATGGATTTCGCCCGCAGCAAGGACCTGCCCGCGCTGCGCGCCGATACCAAGGCCCAAATCGATCGCATCCTGGCGGCGTGGGAATGGGCGTTGGCGCAATACCGGGGCGAATTCCTGTTCGGGAACCTGTCGGTGGCCGACTGCATGTATGCGCCGGTGGTATCGCGCTTTGTCACCTATGGCCTGAAGGTGTCCGCGCCGGTCAGAGCCTATATGGACCGCATGATGGCGCTGCCGGCGATGCGCGAATGGGGCAAGGCCGCGCAGGCGGAAGTGGATGCCGGGATTGTCTGACCGGCGAACGCGCCCGCCATATCGGTCCGCAGGCTATTCCAGTTCGCGGTAGAATCGCGCGGCGCCGGGATGAAGCGGGGCGGGCGGATTGGCGGTTGCGATATACAGCCCGATTTCGCGCGCACTGGGATGACTTGCGGCCAGGGCATCGCGGTTTGCCGGATTGAACAGGGCCCGCGTAAGGCCGTAGATCAGCGCGTCGGCCTCGGTGTCGCGCGTCACCCAATAGGCACGCGTCGCCACGGTCTCGACTGCCCCGACGCCAGGATAGGCGCCGGCCGGGATGGTGGCCCGGACAAGCTGCGGCACCGTGCGGATCAGACGGTCGCGCCCCTCGCCATCGATCGGCACCAGGCGCGCCTCATGATGGGCGAGCAGATCCCTGATCGAGTCCAGCGGCACGCCCGCCACCGCGAAATAGGCGTCGATCTTGCCGTTCTTCAGCAGCTGAGCCGCAGTTTCGTCGGAAACTACTTCGCGGGCGCGCACCCGGTAGGCGGCGAGAATGGCGCGCGCGCGGGCCAAGGCGCCGCTGTTGCGCTGCCCCATCAGGACCCGCTTGCCCCGCAGATTGGCGACCGATTGAATCTTGGATTTTTCCGACACCACCAGTTGCGCCTCTTCCGGAAACAGCGCCGCGACGACTCGCAGGTGCCGCGCCGGGCGGCGGAAGGCGCCCCGGCCCGCGACCGCCGCGGCGATCATGTCGCCGTCGGCGAAACCGGAATCCACCGCGCCTTGATCGACCAAGCGCAGATTGTCGGTGGCGCCCTCGCTGGTGCGCGCCGACAATATCACCCCGGCCGGCCCACATACCGTGGCGGTATCACAGCGGCCCACGCCCAGGGGATGACTGAGCAGGCCCGCCATCGCCTGGCCCACCGGAAAATAGACGCCTTCGGTGGAGCCGGTTGCAATCTGGAACGAAACCCGCGTCGGTCCGGAATCGGCCATTCCCAGATTTCCGCCGGTCAGCAATGCGCCGACCACCAGCACCACAAAGGCGATCAGGGCAACCAGGGCAAGAAACCGCTCGGACATGATCGGATATGTTAACCCTTTATTGCGTCAACAGTTGGGCGTTAACCTGATGTAACGCAATGCGCAATGACGCGCATGCGCGCAAGGTATGATTTAAGCAAGGATCCATGAACGCCTCGCGAAAACACAAGGGCGATCGTGCGCCCGGCCCGGTACGAATCTATATGCGCCGATATACTTAAGGGTTTGTTGACTGGGATGCTGGCACAGTCGCGGCAGCGTATTTAAAAGGCTGCCCCCCATGGCTTTGTCCGCAATCCGTAAAGCCCCTCTGGCCGTCCTGCTCATGCTCGGCTGCAGTGTTATTGCCGTCCCCGCCCATGCCGGCTGGTTCGACTCTGACCCCAAGCCTGCCGCGTCCGCCGCCAAACCGGATGACAAGGCCGCGTCGATACAGCCTGCGACGAACCTGGACGACAGCATCCATCAGGCGCAGATGCTGCGGCTGGCCGGAAACTATCCCGAAGCGATCAAGCATCTCTCCCAGTTGATGATGGTGGCGTCCGACGATGCCCGCATCATCAGCGAGTATGGCAAGACGCTGGCAGCGATGGGCCGGGCGTCCGACGCCGTGAACTTCCTGACGCGCGCCCAGCAGTTGCAGCCGGGCGACTGGACGATCTATTCGGCGCTGGGCGTGGCCTATGACCAGGTCGGCAACCAGAAAAGCGCCCAGGGCGCCTATGAGGAGGCCCTGAAGCTCAAGCCGGAAGACCCCAGCGTCCTCAACAATTATGCGCTTTCGCGCATGCTGGCAAAGGATCCGGAAATGGCCCGCAAGCTGGCTGCCCGCGCCGAAAATGCCGGCGGCAAGAGCAATGCCATGATCATGCGCAACGTCGCGATGATCCGCGCGCTGGCGCCCGAAGCGCCGGCCACCGCCGCGGTGCAGCAGGCGGCGCCGCAAATGGCGGCGGCACCCGATCAGGCCCCCGCGCCGGTTGCCAAGAGCACCGCTTCGCAGAGCGAGAACCGCGTCGTCATGCAGCCGGTGCCGGTAGATCCGCTGGCCGGTCCGGTCCACACCGCCAAGCCTGCAGCGACCAGCTCACCGGTCGCGGCAACCCGCGCACCCCGCCCGCTTCTGCCCACGAACGCGGCGCCGGCGGGCGAAGCCGCGCACGCCAGCCCGGACGCCGTGGCCAGCCAACCGGCAGTCAAGACCCCGGTCGCCACCGTGGCGAAAGCCGCCGAACCGTCCGCCGCTGCCAAGGCGGCGGTTCCCGTGCCGGTCAAGGCGGCTGACGTCAAGCCCGAAGCGGACAAGACCGCCGGCCCCGCTCCTGCGGTCGTGGCCAAGGTGGCCATGCCGGTTCCGGTGAAGGCCGCCGAACTCAAGCCCCTGCCGGCCAAGACCGCCAAGCCGGTTGCCGCGGCCAAGGCAGAGGCCCCTGCGCCGGTCAAGGCCGCCGAGGCCAAGCCTCTGCCGGTCAAGAGCGCCGGGCCGGTCGCAACCGTCAAAATGACCCCGCCTGCGCCCGTGAAGGCGGCCGAGGCCAAGCCTGTCCCCGCCAAGCCCGCCGCTGCGGCGCCCGCCGCGGTCGCCAAGGTGACCCCGCCGACGCCCGTGAAGGCCGCCGAGGCCAAGTCCGCGCCCGTCAAGGCCGCGCAAGCCGCCAAGCCGGCGCCTTCCGTCTCCCTGAAGTTGGCGCCGGCCCCGGTCAAAGCCGCCGACGCCGGCACGATCGCACCCAAGGTTTTGGCGCCCACGCCGGTGAAAACCGCCGTGGCCAAGCCGGAGCCGGTCAAGGCTGCCGCCAAGACCAAGGATGCGATTCCCAGTCTGCGTATGAGCGCCAACGCCTACTGATCCAATACCATCGTCAAATCAAAAGGCGCGGAGCGATCCGCGCCGATTTACGGATTGTCAGCAGAATGTCTTCCAAAAGGGAGCGGCTCCTTGCAGCTGCCGAATAACCTATTCCGCGATGTCAGTTTCTAACCCATAGCGGAAGCTTTGCCTCCGACAGTCGGGTGCTAAGTCGCCCTGAGAGCATCTGCTACCGGACGGCGGGCGGCGCGCACAGATGGCGGAAGGCCGCCCAAAATGGCAACGACCGCTGCGCAGATGATGCCAAGACTTACAGTCTCCAGCGAGACGGTAAGGGTAAAGACCATGCTGCCGAAATTTTTCTGATTACCACTGTACAGCGCCCAAGCGATGGCGGACCCAATCACTGCGCCCAGGACCGCCAACAGTACCGATTCAAGAAGCACTGATACCGCGACCGGAAAGGCCGAGAAGCCGAGGGCGCGCAATGTAGCGATCTCACGCCCGCGGACACTGACCGCGCTATACATAGTGTTGAGACAGCCAAATAGCGCGCCTACTGCCATGACCATGCCAACGATACCTGCAATGACCATGAGTCCGGCTGTGGATCGAGCCGCTTTCTTGTACCAGTCGGAATGCCGCTCGACATTCACCGACAAAGCTGGGTTGGAGGTCAATGCCCTCTTAAGAGTGGACAGTGAATCGCTAGAGGCCAGCCGCACCAGAATCGAATTGTATTTGGAACGGTGTGTCGCGCTCATCAGGGTTTCGGTGTCGCCAATCATTTGCCCGTCCAGCAGATCGCCCGTGGAGTAAACTCCGACGATCTGCCACTCACCGCCAGGCAGTATAACCTTGTCCCCTATATCCATTGTTCGGTATACGCTTCGCGAGCCCACGCCGACAATCATCTCGCGCTTGCCGGCTTGGAACATACGCCCGGCTACCATGTGAAGTTCGCGTCGCAATGCAATGCCCATGTCACCGAAGCCGCGAACGGTTGTGTAGCTCCTGGTGCCGTTCTTGCGTAATACCGGCATGCCCATATCGAATTCCCGTCGGCCATAGCCTTGCTATCCTTGTCCTTTCCGATACCGGGCGCGCCCATGATCAGCGGAGCCATGTCGCGCCCTATGGCACTCTGTGATTCGCTTTCGGCGCGGAGTGTCCGATGATGGCGCTGCCAGGATCTCCAGCATTGATGTAGGCTTGCTGCATGCCGGCGGCTAGCGATATCATGGAGAGCAGTACGCCGACGGTGGCGGCCAGACCCACAACGATCACCATTGAAGTCCAAAACCGCTGGGGCAGGGTTTTGATATTGAGGGCCGTGACGATGAAAATTTGACGGATCATATCAGTGCCCCGATAGCGCTGTTGCGATATTCATCTGCTTGAGGCGCAGCGCGGGCAACATCGAGGAAAAGGACGCTACCAACGCGGCTGAGACGGTCGCCCAAACGAACACCGTCGTCGTCATGGTGGGAATTGGTACGCCATCCCCGGGAGGAAGCAGACGCGGCAGATAGTCGACAATCTCTACTGCGAGACCCACCCCCAATGCCGCTCCGAGCAGACAGGGAACAGCTGCTTCCAGGAAGACCAGCGCCATCACGCCGCCATCGGAATACCCGATGGTCTTTAACGTAGCGAATTCCGCGAAGCGTTCCCGTACGGACTGAGCAATACCGTTGCCGGTGAGGAATAGAACCATAAACATGCCCGCCACTGCGATATTCCGGTTCACTTCCGTGATGTCGATACCGGAATTGGTGACATCCAATGCCGCTTTCTCGGTTATGGATTGCGTCGGAACCGAGGAGCTGGCGAAGCGATTGTCAATCGCCTGAGCGACCTCGGCTGTTTTGCTGGTGTCGGATGTCTGCACGAAATATTGATCGACCTGGTCCTGATTGGCGAGCGGACGGGACTGGTTGTAATATTCGTAATTGCCCAGGATGTAGCCAAGGCTCATATACGGAACGTCATCCACCACATCCAAAACGTTGAACGTCCAAGGTCTGCCATCCGTACGACGGGTCCGGGGCGACGAGATCGTAAAAGTATCACCGGGCTTCAAATGCCAGCGATTCGCCTGCATATGGCTGACCAGGATGCCGGTTCGCCTATTGTGGAGGTTGAGCCATTGCGCCGCCGTGATCGGCCATTCGGTCAAGACCCGACCCAACCGGTCGTCCGCCATTTGTATAACGACACGATTTCTGGGCTCCTGGTGATAGCCGTTTAGGACCTTGGTATGAGCCACCAACGCGACGCCGGGAATCTGCTCGATCTGGTGTGCCATCGCCACCTTTAGCTGGCCGCCGCCAAATCGCGAGTTGGTCCAGACTCGGTCGTTTCGTGCGCTTTTCGACATTTCGTCAAAAGTTGCATTCATACCGATGGTGAGCCCGAACAGGGTGAAGGCTAACATCACCGATAGCAGAGTGAGGGAGGCGCGGATCGGCTTCCGAATAATCGCAGCCCAGACCAGGGGAATGTATTTCATGAGGTGATCGTGGCGAGTGCGGCTCGTCCATGGCTCTTCACAACAGGTCGCACTGAAAAGGTGGCCGCCATAGAAGCTCCTAATAAAACCGAATGCTTAGTATCTTGTCAGAGTTAGTACCTTGTATTACATGTTACTGGCGGTCAATTCAAGCGCTTTCTCGCCCGCGCGGGCTTCAAACAAAGTCATTGCCGAGATCATTACGGACCACTTCGCGGATACAGGTCGCGAGCCGGATTGAATCCCAACAGGGCCAGCTGGCCAGGCCACGAAAGAGCGGAGCCCCGGTAAGGCCGCGTTACCAGCAGGATTGCCGACAGCAATGCAGCGGCAACGTGCGACGCTTTACTTTTGCGAATATCGCTGGCCGGCCCGACAATTTTGCGGCGTGAGCAGAAGCGCCGGGCGACGTGTACAAGACGTACGCGAGCGATGAACGCAGGACGCGAAAGATCCCAGGGCCGCTCGCTCGTGCTCGCGGCGTTCGCTTGCTTTCGCAGGTCCACTGGGCCTGCTCACGCGCGTTCCGCGCGCCGCAAGCTCACTACATCATCTTCTTGATGGTGAGGATAGCCGGTCCCATGATGACCACGAACAGGCAGGGCAGGAAGAAGATGATCATCGGAACGGTCAGCTTGGCGGGAAGCGAGGCGGCCTTGCGCTCGGCTTCCTGCATGCGCTGTTCGCGGTTTTCCGTGGCGGTGACGCGCAGCGCCTGACCCATGGGGGTACCGTATTTCTCCGCCTGGTTGAGGGCGGTGGCAACGGCCTTGACGCCGGGATGGCCGCAGCGCTTGGCGAGATTGTCGAAGGCCTGGCGGCGATCCGGCAGATAACTGAGTTCGGCGGTGGTGAGGGCCAGTTCCTCCGCCAGTTCCGCCGACTGGGAGCCGATTTCGGCCGCCACGCGGGTGAAGGAGCTTTCGATCGACATGCCCGATTCCACGCAGATCAGCATCAGGTCCAGCGCATCGGGAAAGCCGCGCATGATGGACGCCTGGCGGCGCTGGATCATGTTGTTGACGAACATGTCCGGCACATAAAAACCGATCAGGGCGCCGACAAAGGCCGCCACGACTTTTTCCAGCGCCGTCCAGTGCGGATGCAGGATCACGAACAGATAGAACAGCGTGACGACAAACACGATGAAGGGCATCACAAAGCGGAAGAACATGAAGGTGATCAGCGGCGCCTGGCCGCGATAGCCGGCACTGGCCAGCTTATCGCGGGAATTCTCGCCTTCCAGCATATTGCCCAGCTTGAAGCGGTCCAGGGTCGCCTTCATGTAGGACGTCGGCTCGATCCGCAGGCTTCCGCGCTTGGCATTGAGAGCGGCATGATGCTTGGCACGCAATTCCTCGCGGCGGCGGGCGACGGACTTGAGACGGTCATTCAGCCCACCGCCTTCAAGATAGGGAACACCCAGCGTCAGCACCGTGGCGAAGGCCAGCATGCCGACAAACAGCATGACCAGGAAGTCCTTGTCGAACAGGAGGTTCATGAGCGTGTTCATCTCTGCCCTCCTAGTGCTTGAAGTTGATCATCTTGCGCATCACCATGATGCCGCAGGTCATCCAGATCACGCAGCCCGCCAGCATCAGGTTGCCCGCGCGCTCGGTGAACAGCTTGGCGATATAGGCCGGCGTGGTGAGATAGACGATGCCCATCACCCCCGGCGGCAGAGAACCGATGATCATGGCACTGGCCTTGGCTTCCGACGACATTGCCTTGATCTTGCCCTGCAACCGCTTGCGGTCGCGCAGCACGGCAGCGAGGTTGCCCAGGGCTTCCGACAGATTGCCGCCCGACTTGCCCTGGATGGTCATGACGATGGCAAAAAAGCCCACTTCCGGCGTCGGCATGGATTCCATCATCCGCTTGAGCGCCTGCTCCATGGTGACGCCGACCTTCATGCTTTCCACCATACTATGGAACTCGCTGCCCACAGGATTGGGGATCTCGCGGGCCACAATGCGCAATGCTTCGTTGGTGGGAAGTCCCGACTTGACCGAACGCACGATGACATCGATGGCGGTGGCGAAATTTGCGGTGAATTTCTTCCTGCGGCGGCTGATGAGGAATCCCAGCACCCAGCGCGGCAGCCCCAGCCCCACCACAAACACCGCCAGCGCAATCACAAACGGTTTCTGGTGGGTGAGGATCGCGATGCCGGCGGCAACGCAAGCCGCAATGCCGCAAATCATCCAGAAGGTGCGCGGACTGGTCTTGGGGAAACCGGCTTGCTCCAGCCGGCGCCGCATGGTGGGCCTTTCCTTCTTGGCGGCGCGGTTCTTTTCCACGTCTTTCAGCATCGCCGCGACGTTCTTGCGCTTTTGGACGGCGTCAATGACCGGCGCGGCACCGCGGCCACGCGCGCCGCCCGCCGGCTTGGCCACCGCGGCGACGCGTTTCTGGGTCACTTCATCGCCGCCGGTGAATGCGAAGGCCGCGCCGCCCAGCGCGAGCGCGAACAGGATGCCGACCAGAATAAATCATTGATTGACCTTGTCGAGGGCGTCCGCCAGTTCTTTTTCAAGATTGTAGTAGCGGGCGCGTTCCCAGAAATGCGGACGCACGACGCCGGACCCGACGTGCCGGCCGCGCAGGCGGCCTGCCTCGTCCTCGCCCTCCACTTCATAGGATACCAGGTCCTGGGTGATGACGACATCACCCTCGGTGCCGATCACTTCGGTGATCTTGGTGATGCGGCGCGAGCCGTCGCGCATGCGCTCGGCCTGGATGATGATGTCGATCGATCCCACGATCATTTCCCGGATGGTCTTCATCGGCAGCGAGAAGCCGCCCATGGTGATCATGGATTCCAGACGACCCATCGCCTCGCGCGGGGAGTTGGCGTGCAGCGTGCCCATCGAGCCGTCATGACCGGTGTTCATCGCCTGCAGCAGGTCGAACGCCTCGGGTCCGCGCACCTCGCCCACGATGATGCGTTCGGGGCGCATACGCAGGCAGTTCCTGACCAAGTCGCGCATCGAGATCATGCCCTGCCCTTCCAGGTTCGGCGGGCGGGTTTCCAGCCGCACCACATGGGGCTGCTGCAGCTGGAGTTCGGCGGCGTCTTCGCAGGTAATGACGCGCTCTTCGGTATCGATATAGGCGGTCATGCAGTTCAGCAGGGTGGTCTTGCCCGAACCGGTACCGCCGGAAATCAGGATGTTGCAGCGGCAGCGGCCGATCACCTGCAACACCCGCGCCGCGTCCGGGCTGATCGAGCCGAACTTGACCAGGTCTTCCAGCTTCAGCTTGTCTTTCTTGAACTTACGGATTGTCAGGGTGGGCCCGTCGAGGCTCAGCGGCGGGGCGATGACGTTGACGCGCGAGCCGTCCAGCAGGCGCGCGTCGCATATCGGAGAGGATTCGTCGACGCGGCGGCCGACCTGCGACACGATGCGCTGGCAGATATTCATCAGCTGGGCATTGTCGCGAAAGCGGATATTGGTGAGCTGCACCTTGCCCTGGACTTCGATGAAGACCCGGTTGGCGCCGTTGACCATGATGTCGGCGATGTCGTCGCGCGCCAGAAGCGGCTCCAGCGGACCATAGCCCAGGACATCGTTGCAGATGTCCTGCAGCAGGTGCTCCTGCTCGGCGATGGACATCACCACCGCCTTGATCGAGATGATCTCGTTGACGATGTCGCGGATTTCCTCGCGCGCCGAATCCGGATCCAGCTGCGCCAGCTGCGCCAGATCGATGGTATCGATCAGGGCATTAAATATGGTGGACTTGATCTGATAATAGTCGTCCGAGCGGCTGTCGGCCATCACCCGCGCGACCGGCTTGGAAGCTTGCGGCGCGGTCTGCGCTACGGGTGCGGCGGCCGGCGGCGGCTGGGCGGCGGTGGCCGCCGGCGCGTTGACGCGCGGCGGTGCGGCAGCCGGCTCGCGCGCGGAAACCGCGGGCTTGGCCAGTGCAGGCTCGGAAACGGTGCGCTTGCCGAACATGGCTTATGCTTGCTTCCTGCCTTTGAGGAACGAAAAGATCGAAACGGCGTTCTTGCCGGTCGCGCCCTGCAGCGTGCGCCCGGTTATGAGCCTGCACAGCTGGCGCAGGGACTCCGACACGGGGGCCTTGGGTGATACTTCCATCACCATCTGGCCGTTGTTGGCGGCCTGGCCGAACAAGGCGGGGTCGAAGGCAATGATGGCGGCCGGATCCAGCCCCATGGTTTCGGCAAAATCCTTGGCGGGAATTTCCGGCCGCTTGGGGACGCCGACCTGGTTGATCACCAGGCGCGGCGGCGCGTCATTGGGGCGGGCGCTCTTGACCAGATCGATGATATTCTTGGCATTGCGCAGGCTGGTGAGATCGGGCGTCGCCACGATCACGACATCATCGGCCGCCAACAGAGACGCCTTGATCCAGGGCTGCCAGCCGTGCGGCAGGTCCAGAATGACGCAAGGAATGGTCTGGCGCACCGCATCCACCACCGTCTCGTAGGACTCCGGCGGCGAGTCGTAATTGCGTTCCAGGGCGGCCGGGGCGGTGAACAGCGAAAGATGTTCGCCGCGCTTGAGCAGCAGACGGTCCAGCAGCACGTCGTCCAGGCGTTCCGGAGCGCTCAGCGCGTCGGAAACGCCCTGGCTGGCTTCGTCGTTGAAGTCCAGCCCGACGGTGCCGAACGGCAGGTCCAGGTCAATGATGGTGGTGTTGATGTGCAGCTCTTCGGCGATGCACCAGCCGATATTGTGCGACAGGGTCGAGGAGCCGGCGCCGCCGCGGGCACCGACCACGGCCACCACGCGGCCGATCGGGGCCGCGCCGGGATCCAGATAGAGGCCCGAGATTACTTCGATCAGTTGCAGCGGCGACAGCGGCGCCACCAGATATTCCGACGCCCCCCGCCGCATCAGTTCGCGGTACAGTTCCACATCGTTGCTGCGGCCCACCACGATCACCTTGGTTGCCGGATCGCAGACTTCCGCCAGGCGGTCGAGTTCCAACAGCGCTTCTTCGCCATGCAGCTTGGTTTCGACGACCAGCAGATTGGGCGTGATCTGGCCGCGATAGTGCTCGACGGCGGCATCTATGCCGCCCAGCTCCACGACCAGATGCGCCTTGGACAGGCGGCGGTCGCCGGCGGCGCGCTGAAGGGCGGCGCCCGTATCGGGAAACTCGCAGAAGGCGTGGATGGAAATTCGCGGCACGGGACGCTCGTGCGGTGCTGCGCCGAAACTTTCCACTTGCGGGGGCTTGCTCATGTTTGGTTCCATTTCACGCGTTACTGGCCGACATTGGACGCATCGGCGGATTGTTCGCTGCCGGCCCCCGTGATGTGCTTGGTGGCCTGGGTGATTTCACCCTTCTGGTAGTGATCCATGACGATGGCGCGGCGCGACGTGTCCACCGGACCCATGGCGCCCGGACCCAGCAGATCACGAGGATCGGCGACCATGGCGGCGATATTCTGCTGCACCGCGCAGCCGAAATTTTTCGGCGTGCGATTGGCCATGGTGAAGGATTTGTCCTCCGACCAGTCGCCGCAGGCCTCGGTATGGGCGGTATAGGCGATATAGCTGACATCCACCCGCATATCGCCGTTGGCGACGTCATGGGTCGAGACCAGTATCTTGTCGCGGCTGATGCCGGTGGCGGCGGCCCGTTCGCCGAAATAGGTGATGGCGGCGCGGCTGGGCGCGCCATTGGGCACGCTGATGCCCAGACTGCCATTGCCGTGGACCCGGTAGTCCGCCAGGAAGGAGTCGAGCTTGACGGCATCCTCGGTGCTAATGCCGTCGGCGCCGCCCGCATATTGGACTTTGAGCTCGCGATAGCTGGGCTCCACCGCGATCGGATGATTGCGGGCCCCGTCTTCCGAGATCATGGCGCCGGGATCGGTGACCGAGCAACTGCCGGCTATCAGGATGGAGGCGATAGCTGCGGCGCGAAGAAAATATTCGGGTTTCATGATAACCTCCTAGCGCACGATGAAGCCGACAGGTGCGGACGCCTGCGGCGCAACGGGCTTTTCGTCTTTCCTCTTGTAGACCGCGTTCAGGCGGCCCAGCAGAATGGTCTCCGGATCGGACGGCGCCTGGAAGCCTTCGGTCGGCACCGCCAGCGCGGCCTCGGTTGTGGGTTCGACCAGATAAGCGCTGACCAGAACCACCAGCTCGGTCGTGTCATCGGCGAAATCGCGGCTGCGGAACAGGGCACCCAGCACCGGCAGATCCTTCACGCCGGGGAAGCCGTCGATCACCTGCTTGGTGTTGTGCTGCATCAGGCCGGCCACCGCGAAGCTGCCGCCGGACGGCAATTCTATGGTGGTCGCGGTGCGGCGCACCGTCAGGGCGGGAATGGTGAGGCCGGAAGTGCTGTTGCCGCCCGACAGGGTGAACGCGCCGGTATTCGACAATTCGCTGACTTCGCTCGAAAGCTGCAGGCTTATGCGGCCCGGCGCCAAGACCACCGGCGTGAAGCTGAGGCCGACGCCGAACTGCTTGAACTGTATCGTGACGTTGCCGTCGCGATCGCGGCTGGCGGGAACGGGGAACTCGCCGCCGGCCAGGAACTTCGCGGTCTCGCCGCTGACGGCAGTCAGGTTCGGTTCGGCCAGCATATGCACCAGGCCAACGCGCTCCAGCGCCTTGAGCTGGCCCTGGACGTTGTTCTGGATGTTGCAAATACCGCCGCCATTCAGCGCGCCCAGGGGATTGAGGGCAACCGAGGCGCTGTCGCAGACTTGGCCGACTTGGCCGCCCGACAGGTCGCTGAGCGCCTGGCCGACCAGATTGAACTGGTTGGACGTCGACACCGCGATCGGGGTCGAACCGCCAACGATCTTGGCACCCGCCAGATTTACGCCGAACTGCTTGGCGATATTGCGGTCCATTTCCGCGATCCGGACCTTCAGCATCACCTGCTGCCCGGCCGCGATGCCGATCATGTTGACGACCTTCTTGGGGTCGCCGGTGAAACGGGCCGCCAGGTCGGCGGCGCGCGTCGCCTCCAGGGCGCTGGAGACTGAGCCGGTCAGCACGACATTGTCGTTCATCGCCTGCGCCTGGATCGAGGAGTTGGGCAGACTGGCCTTCATCAGATTCGTCAGGTCCACCACATCCTTTTCGACGCGAATATCGAGTGTCAGGATCTGCTTGCCCTGCGCGTCAAAGAAGAACGCATTCGTCTGGCCAACCTTGTTGGCCAGAAGGAAGATGCGCCGCGGGGTACGTACCACCGCGTCCACCAGTTCGGGATTCGACACCAGCACATCGCGCGCGTCGGCATCGAGCTGCACCAAGGCAGCCTTGTCCAGCGACAGGGTCAGGCGCTGATGGGTGGTGGCACCATGGGTGGATATCGCCATCACCTTGGCGTTGGCCTCATCCAGCGCGGGATGGGCCGGAGCCGCGGAAGCGGCGGACGGCACGACAAGCGCCAGCGCGAAAGCGAAAAGAATTTTGTGGGGGGACATCACTGCGGACTCTCCTGCCGGTTGGCCCCGGCCATGCCATAACGAATTACGGAAACGGGGCCGTCATAGATCCCGGCGCGCCGCCGGCGCGCGGAATTGGCGAGACTGGCGACATTGGTCTCGGCCAGGGGGCGAAGCGCCAGCGACAGCTGTCCGGACATCCCGGCAGCGGAAATCACTTCGGCCTGCTCGGGCGAGACTTCAACAGTCGCGGTCTTGCCGACAACGGTGCGGGTATCCTTTTCCTGGCGGAAGGTTTGATCCACCGCCAGCACGCGAAGATTCGACAGAATGGTCTTGGCATAGCCGCGGGTGCCGCCATTTTCGGGCTTGCGGGTCAGGATCACATCGACCCGATCATTTGGCAGGATAAAGCCGCCCGCACCGGAATCGGTTGAGATGGCGATCGATATCGCGCGCATGCCTTCGCCCAGCGTCGCCGCCATGAATCCCGATGCGTCGCCGCGCACGATGGCATTCTTGGTGATCGGCTGGCCTGGCAAAATCATGGCGCGCACCACGGTGCCCTTGACGGCCTGTTCTTCGCTACCGACGGCGTCATGCGTGATGAAAGATGGATCAACGGTGGACGTCGGCCATTTTTCCCAACGCACCTGATCGACGGAAAGCGCCTGGCCAGGCGTGAGATTGGTACTGGCGACAAGGACCTCGCTCATGGCGACTGCTGGCGCGACTTTGGCCTGGACTGCTGGTGTGCCGCCGCCGAGCATGCCACGCACAAGAAACGCGGCGCCACCAGCTGCTACGAGGGCAAATCCAAGCACGATGAGGCGTTGGGTGTTCATGAGGACAGCTCCTTTGGTGACAATTCACCATGCAACCCTTTAGAAATTGCTTAAGACGGGCGGCGCAATTGCCTTATAAAACAGGTCTTTCGCGTCGAACTTTTATAAAAACCGACGGATAAAACGGATCTCTCGTGTCGAAATTTTATAAAAATTCGCCGCGGAAACACGACCAGGGCGTTAGGATTTTCTTAAGCAGCCGCGGCGAGGCGGAAAATTTCCGTGGAGGGCAGCAGGAAAAAGGCGCCGGCAACCAGTGCCACGCCATAGGGAATGCCGGAATGCGCATCATGCAGCTTCACGATCCAGGCCTGGCGCGAAAGCAAGGCCGGCAGCGGAAGCTGGCGCAAAAGAATGAGGCCGACGGCAAGAAGACCGCCAAACAGGCTGGCCATCAAGGCATAGGGCAGCAGGTCTTTCCAGCCCAGCCACAACAGGACGGCAGCGAACAGCTTGGCATCGCCTCCGCCGATATATCCCAACGCGAAAAGGGCAAATCCGATGAAGAGCCCAAGGAGGCCAGCGAGCAAATGCCAGCCGATGACGGCGAAAGAGAGCCCGGCCACGACCGCAAAGGCCGCAAAGGTGATTAGGAGCGCCAGGGTAATGAAATTGGGAATGGTGAAGCTGGCCACGTCCCACCCTGCGGCGACCGCCAGCAGGACCGGTAATGCGACAATGACCAGAAATTCCGCGACCATCTCAGGACTCCAAAAAAGAACGGCCGCCTCTCTTCGAAAAAAAAGGCGGCCGTCCCCAGGATAAAGTCGTGCCAGCCTTATTTCAGCGTGGTCGAAAGGCTGGTGAAGGTCGACGACAGCTTGGTGCCGACGGCCGTCACGCCGGTGATGATGACAACGGCGATGAGAGCGGCAATCAGGCCATACTCGATGGCGGTGGCGCCCGATTCATCGCGAACAAAACGCGAGATGAGGTTCATTTCAGTCTCCAACTTTAGTAACACCCTAGGATGCCCAACCCCGGACGAAATCTTTTCGCTCGTTGCGGACAAGGCCACACTAGGGGAAGCCCTCTTAATGTCGGCTTAATCCTAGGGCGCGCAGTTTCTTAATCTTGTAACGGACGCGCGCATGCCAGCCCTTGTGGAACGGGCCTTATCTTGAATCTTTGTTCTTTGTTTACCAAGCCGGACGAATTCGCATGGCTTTCTTTTGTCGTGCCCAGCATCGACAGATAGAGCGCCAGCGCCGTGACTGGAAACGAGCCCAGCAGGTCCACCATGTGGTGGCCGCCCTGGATCGGCGAAGAAGTGATGACGACGGCATTGAGCAGCAACAGCGGCCAACGCAGCCAGCGCACATGCCAGCCGTACCAGGCCACGATCAGCGCCAATACACCGTGATAGGAGGGAAAGGCGATCAGCCCGCGCAAATCCGCCGGTGTGATATAGCCGGGACCGTCGCGCAATAGCGCCACCAGCGCCTTGCCGTAATCGCAAGTGACTGACAATGTCAGCTTGCTCGCCACCTCCGGCGGCAAGGTATAGAGCGATTTGGCGCCCAGCGACGGCGCCAGCGCCCATATGGCAATGGCGATCAGCGCGCCAGCCGCCAGCGCAACGCAATAGCGATAGACTTTCTCGACCTGGCCGGTCCAGGCCAGCGCCACCATCACCAGCGCGATCTCCGGCAGCACCATGTTATAGACGCGGAAAAACACCGCGTTGAGCAGCGGGTGCCGGGCCATGGCCACCATCGTGTTGTACCAGTCGAAGCCCAGGGCGCGGTCGACCGCCACCAGGATATCGTCGATGCGCGGTCCATGCAGAGTCAGCAGGAAATAATTAAGCATGCTGGCTGCGGCGGAAAACAGGCACAGGAAACTCGCGCCCATCAGCATGGCTGCCAGTTCCGGCTCGGCGCGTCTTGTTTGGTAGTAGAGCCCGCCCCCCAACAGAGCCAGCGACATCAGGCCCAGCTGCGCATAGGCGGCAAAGTCGATCTGGAATTTGCAAATCGCCGCCCAAATGAAATCGACGGCGACGACGGCCGCGCCCAATCCGAACAGAATGCGCTGAAGTTTAATGATCATGGGTCGAATCCTTGCGCAAACCCATTGGTAGCGAACCTGCCTTAAGACTTCTTTTACGGCGCGGCCCTACTCTGGACGCGGAATATTTTTTCCGGAGCCCCTCCATGCGCCGTGCCCTACTTGCCGCCGCCCTTCTCGCCGCCACGCCGGTCTTTGCCACGCCGGCCTATGCCGCAGGCAAGAACGACTCTGTCGCGTTGGCGCTGGACGAGGTTCACACTCTCACCTTCCGCACACCGGTATCGACCGTCTATGTGGGCAATCCCTCCATCGCCGACGTCACGATGATCGACGCCCGCCATGCCTTTGTGCAGGGAAAGGGGTATGGACGCACCAACATCATGGCGCTCAACCGTGACAATGTAATGGTCTTCAACACCCATATCACCGTGACCGGCAGCAATGGCGGCGGCACCGTCACCCTCAATCGCGGCGCCCAGCGCGTGACCTTGAATTGCGCCGGCGGCCGCTGCGAGCCCACCCCGATGCCGGGCGACGGTAAAGATATCTATGATTCCGCCAGCGCCCAGGCCACATCGCATCAGGCCGCGGCGCGCGGCGCGGCTGCGGTCGCGGAAGCCAGAAACTGATTTTCCCGTAGAAATATTCCGCCGGCCCGGAGCGCCTAGGCGGCCCCTTCGGCCGCCGCAGTCTCGTTCTGCAGAACCGGATACAGCAGCTGGGGCACCAGCCCGTCAGGCATGGCCTTGTCGGCAATGCCATAGCCGCTGGGACGTTCACGCGCCGGCATGTAATAGGTGCCGAACATCACATCCCATAGCGAGAAGGTACCGGCATAGTTCTTGTCGCAGATGGCGGCGGCATGGTGCCAGCGATGGAAAACCGGACTGGCGAAGACATAGCGCAACGGCCCAAAGGTCCAATCGAGGTTGGCGTGGACCAGGCAGGACGTGACGACATTGAACGGACCAATGACAATGAAGATGTCGGGCGAGACGCCGCACAGCAGCGCCACGACGTCCACCAGCCCTGTGCCGAGCGCCAGATTGACGGGATGAAAGCGCGACGCACTGGTCCATTCCAGGTCTTCGGACGCATGATGCACGGCATGGTACTTCCACAGAAATCCCTGGTGAAAGCCGCGGTGAATCCAGTAAAGCGCGAAATCCGTCGCCACCAGATAGATCACCCCCTGCGCCCATAGTGGCAGGTGCGACAGCGCGCCGTGTCCGTGACTATAGAATTCACTGATCTTCTGGCCGTCGCTGATGTGGAACAGCCAGACGGTGGCGAACACCGTCACCCAGATCCGCAAATAGCGCGTGAAAATCGGCGCGAAGATCCAGTAGCTGAGATCCGTCGCCAAGCCGCGCTTTTCCCACCAGGGCCTGCCGGCGTTGCAGGGCGACCAGCGCGACAGGACGGCAAATACCGCCCCCAGGCCCGCCAACCAGGGCAGCACATGCCACAGGGTCAGCAGAATCTGGTCGAGAACCTCCAGGGCGGTCGTCATTACTTCACGACGCGCACATTGGTGATCTGCTGGGCGATCTGGTTGAAGGTGGAGACCACCGCGCTGTTCGAGGTCAGGGCGTAGTATTTCGTGGCATCCGACGCACAGTATGCCAGCGGGGCGGAATCGCCCGCGCCGCTCACATTGCCGACATTGACATAGATTGCATAGATGATGACGCCGTCGGCCTTGGCGGCGTCGCAGGCGGCCTCTTCATGGTCGTCGATATAGCCGTCCTGGGTGGTGCCTTCGGTGAACCCGTTGCCCCACCAGCGGTCCTGGGTATTCAAGCCGTCCGACACCATGATGATATAGCGCGAGGTATTGGCCGGCAGCGAGGGCGTGCCATAGGGCGCGCCGGTCGTCAGCATCTGCCAGCCATGTTCGATGCCGATCGCCTGGTTGGTCGAACCGCCCGGCGACATGGCGTCGATCTGCAAACCCAGATTGGTCCAGTCATATCCCATGGTGGTGACGGTGGCGCCCGGGCAGGACGACGGATTTTCGGCCGGGAACTGGGTGTCCGGCGTGGTGCCGGACGGCTGCATGTTGGTCTCGTCATAATTCGTGATCGGCGCGGGGCGCAGCCCCGCCGTGGTCATGGTCTGCACGCCGCTGCGCTGGCGGTCGGTCACGCAACCGCTCCAGGTCGAATGATTGTTGGGCACCCAGGTGTGGACCCATTTCTTGGTGGTGCAGGTCTTGTTGCTGCCGCTGCCGCTGCAGCTGCAATTGCTGGAGGAAAAGCCCGAGCAAGTGGCGGAACTTCCCTTGGCAACCTGCACCGTACCGGCGCCTGCGGTGCTGGTCCAGCAGCCATTATAGTAACGGGCGTTGTGATCGGTGTTATAGGAACCGGAATCGATGCCGGGGCAGATATAGCCCTTGGTCGACCCGCTGGAAGCGATAGTGGAAATCCGGTTGCTATTGGATTGGTTGGTGCCGTTGGGCAGGCAATAGAAGCCGAACGGGCTCATCTGGCCATTGCTGGAAGTTGTGAAGGGGCAGCTGTCGCCCGGGCCCCAGGCCTCGAAGGATATCGTGGAGGGGTTGCCGAAGCGCGTATTGGGAACCGCATAGGTGGCATTGATGCCGGGCGCGACCGGCGGCGCATCCCATTCGCCCCAATCGATCGAGGTGCTGCTGACATAGCTGGACGCGCCGATGTTGATCGAGCGCGTGAAGGGCACGATCCCGACCTTCACGTCGCCGGGCGAACTGGCGGCGTTCTGCAGGATGCCCAATAGCTGATGCGAGGCGCTCTGCAATGCGCTCATCTTGGAGCCGGTGGAATCGCCGTTGCTCATCGAACCGGAATTGTCCAGCACCAGCGCCACCCACAATTTGCTCTGGCCCCACACCACGTTGGAAGTGGTCGTCACCGGCAGGCTGGTGATACCGGCGAGCTTCATCAGGACGGTCGGCATGGCGTCGGTCGCCGTGATCACCACCGATCCGGTGCTGTTGTAGCCGCTCGACGGAATGGAGACGGTGGGCGAGCCATATTCGGTCTTGTCGACGGTGTAGTTGGCATTGAAATATTTCTGCGCCAGATCCTGGGCGGAGGATTGCGTCAGCCCGGTGGTGGAGCCGATCGCCAGCGCCGCGGCGTCCAGCGCTTCGGCCATTTGCTGGCGCACCAGCATGGCGCGCGTGAAATCCAGGCCCGCGCCGGCGCCGATCATCAGCGGCACCAAAGCGACGGCGAACATCATGGCGACATTGCCGCGCTTGGAGCGCAGGAAATCGCGCGCGTTGATGGCGAAATTTTTCATGTGAGTGCCCATCATCGGAGTGCCCATGGCCAGCCCAATCGTTCGGGCGCCATTTTCCGTCAAAAGTCGTGAATATGCTGTTGCTTTCCGCAAAGCCGGTAACGCAATCCTTTACGAGATGCATCGAACCGTTAACGCAGGTGAACAAGAGGTTGAAAACACTTAAGCCGCGCCGCGTCTCTAACGGTGTGATTAACCTTTCGTTGAGCAAGACGATTTGTTTGGCTTCGCTTCGGCACCGTCTGGCTCTAAAAAGAAGGCCAAGAGGCTTTATGTCACCGTGACGATGCAAGCACGTTTCGAGAGTTTTTGCCGACGCCTGCGCGCCGACGCCAACAAGGGTTCGGTGGCGCTCGAATTCGCCATGGTGGCGCCGGTATTCTTTTTGCTGCTGATGGGCACGATCGAGGTGGGCGTGATGTTCTTCGCCCAGTCCGCGCTGCAGAATGCCGTGAACGACGCGGCGCGCCTGGTTCGCACCGGCCAGTCTGCCTGTTTCACGACGAACGCCGGTAGCTGTGTGCCGATGACGGCGGATCAGTTCCGCACCCAAGTCTGCAATGAAGTCTCCGCCTTGCTGCACAATTGCGCCGTGGACGCCAGCGGCAACAGCGACTTGCAATTCGACGTCACCGCCTATCCTTCCGGATTTACGGGCGTGACCAACTCCTCGCCGCTGTCGAGCGGCAAGAATTTGCCAACTTTGACGGTCTTCAATACCGGCAATGCCTGCGATGTGGTGCTGGTGCGCGCCTTCTACAGATGGCCCGTGTTCACGCCGGTCCTGGGCATGCTGCTGGCCAATATGTCCGGCAACAATCACCTGCTGGCCACCGCTGCGGCATTTCGCAACGAGCCTTATACCACCACGACCGGCGGCTGCTGATGATTCGCATCTTCCGTCAAACTCCCCGTCAAACGCCGGTGCCGGCGCCAAAACCGGCCCTGTGGCGGCGGGCCGCCAGCACCGATGGCACCGCGGCCGTCGAATTCGCCCTTCTGCTGCCTATCCTGATCACGCTGTTTTTTGGCGTGATGGAGACGTCACTGGCGCTTTTGTGCCGGGCCGACGTATCGATCATGACCAGCACCACCGCCGACCTGATCTCACAAGCGAGCACCGTCAAAAGCGCCGACATAAGCAATGTCTACAGCGCCGCCGGCACGATCCTGTATCCCTATTACGATCCGGCGGCGGCCGGATCGGCCAAGCCGACCATTCGCATCACCAGCATCGTCGATGACGGCAGCGGTGCAACCGGCCAGAATCATCTGACCGGCAAGATTGCCTGGACCTGCACGCAGACGGGCTCCGGCACCCTGTCGCCGTCTGCGCGCACGGTCGGGGCCACCGTGACGCTTCCCCAACCTCTGATGACCGCAGGCGGCAGCGTGATTATTGCCGAGGTTGCCTACAACTATGCCTCACCCACCACCAAGGTGATCGCCGGGCCGGTCAACATGGCCAACAATTTCTACACAAAGCCGCGCCGCGTCCTGCAGATCGCGGCTCCGACCGGCGGCTGCCCCTAGGCATTTTCAAGGCTGCGCGCGGCGACGCCGAAAGGCGCGGCCATCATCTTTGGCGCGGGCGGATAAGACCTTCCTGCGCCACCGATGCCACCAAGCGGCCGTCGCGCGCATAGACCGCGCCGCGATTGAAGCCGCGCCCCCCCGAAGCTGACGGACTGTCCTGGACATACAGCAACCAGTCATCGACCCGGAACGGGCGGTGAAACCACATGGCATGATCCAGGCTTGCCACCTGGATGTCGGAGAAGATGCTCTTGCCGTGGGGCAACAGCGCGGTGTCCAGCAGGGACATATCGGAGACGAAGGCCAGCAAGGCGCGATGGATCGCGGCCTCGTCCGGGACCGGCCCGCATGCCTTCATCCAGATGTGATCCACGGGCGGGCGCGCCGGACGGTCGCCGGTAGCCGCAAAAGGGCCCGCGACCCAGCACCGAACGGGATTCGAACGGGCGTTCGCGCGCCACCCATTGGCGCATATCGGGCCTCAGCCCCGAATCGCGCAGCAGCACCTGCTGGTCGTCCTCCAGGGATTCGGGATCGGGCACCACAGGCATCTGGGCCTGATGCTCAAAACCGTTTTCGACTCTCTGGAAGGATGCCGCCAGGGTGAATATCTGCACGCCCCGCTGGAGGGCGACCACCCGCCGCGCCGTGAAGCTGCCGCCGTCGCGCGAACGATCGACCTGGTAATGAATCGGGATTTTGGGATCGCCGGGACGCAGAAAATAGGCATGAAAGGAATGGCACGGGCGCTCCGGGTCCACCGTCCGGGTGGCCGCCACCAGCGCCTGGGCCAGGACCTGGCCGCCAAACACACGCTGGAACGGTTCGCGCGGTGAGACGCCGGTAAAAGCGTTCTCCCCGTCTTTTCCAGATCCAGCAGGGCCAGCAGCCGGGACAAAGCACTATCGGACATTCCACCCTCTATCTGGTATCTGGCTGCGGAATACAAGCTATCTTATTGTTATTATTGTACAAAATTATCATTCTGCGGGGCAGGGAAGCGCTGTTTGGTCAGAATCTGAAAAACTGTCAGGACCACGAAACGTAACATTGGCTCATTTCTTGTTTTTGACTGTGGCCGGCGAGTCACAGGGTCTGGGCAAAACCCTTAAATCCGGGCCCTTATCTTCCGCAAAGCAGCATTTGGCTTGGAGACATTTTCCGGGAGCGACGTTATAAGCAGTGTGTTGAATTTTACGGGATTGGCGGGGATACCCTGCCGTTCGAATATTTTCCAACGAGGGTAGAAAAATGAAACTTCGCTTTCTCGCCATGGCGACGGCTGCCGCCGTGGCTCTCAGCACGCCCGCCTTGGCCGGCGAGGGCTGGTATCTGGGCCTGGGTGGCGGCTGGGACAACCAGCAGGGGATCAATGGCGTTTCGGTTTCCGCTCCCGCACTTTACAGCCAGAAGACCAGTTCCAGCGACAATTTCATCGGTGCTCTCGCCATCGGCTACGCCTGGGCTGGCACCGGCTGGCGCCTGGAAAACGAATTGGCCTTTACCAAGCACGACATCTCGGTCCCCGGTGCCTCGGGCGGCGACCAGATCACCTCCGACATGCTCAACCTGGCATATGACTTCCCGCTGAGCGACACGTGGAAATTCACCGTGGGCGGCGGCGTCGGTATCGGCGGCGTGCGCGGGTCATTGCGCACGAACGGCACGAGCTTCGATATCTTCCGTGGGGCCCACAGCGCCTTCCAGTGGCAGGCCATTGCCGGTCTTGCCGTCAGCATCGCGCCCGATGTGGATCTGTTCGGCGAATATCGCTATCGCGAAAATGAGACGGATGCGGACTTCGTTTCGTCCTACACCGCCTTCTCTCCCATCCATGTTTCCACGATTTCCGAAAATGTGGTGATGGTCGGCCTGCGTTGGTTCATGACACCGCCGCCGCCGCCCCCGCCGCCGCCGCCGCCGCCTCCCCCGCCGCCTCCTCCGCCGCCGCCTCCGCCTCCTCCGCCGCCTCCGCCGCCGCCGGCGAAGACGTACATCGTCTTCTTCGACTTCGATAAGTCGGACCTCACCGCGGAAGCGCAGAGCACGGTTACCGAGGCTGTTGCCGCGGCCAAGACGTTGGGCTCTGTCCGCATCATGGTCACCGGTCACACCGATACTGTCGGTTCGGACCGTTATAACCAGGCGCTGTCAATCCGCCGCGCCAACGCCGTGAAGGACGAAATGGTCCACCAGGGTCTGGGTATGGATTCCATCGCGATCGAGGGCAAAAGCTTCCACGATCCGCTGGTTCCGACCGGCCCGGGCGTGCGTGAGCCCAAGAACCGCCGTGCCGTTATCGATCTCGGCGGCTGACACGGTTCAAGTCTGAATGAAAAAGGGCGGGCCCAGCGGTCCGCCCTTTTTGTTGCTTGCGGCGCACGGCCGCTTTTTGGCGCTCCGGCTCACGCCTACGCGCCATTTTCCTTCGCGCTCCGGCTCACGCCTACGCGCCATTCTCGCGCTCCGGCTCACGCCACGCGCCGTACCGTCGCCGATCCTGGCAGCTGGGGCGGTTCACGTCCGAGGCTGGGACGCTATTGAGAGAGGCCTGGGGGGTCGCTGGGCAGAGCCGGACGCGCCGTGGGAATGATGTCGGGCCCAGCCTGCACGCCCTGCAGCGCCACCGCCACCCTGATCTCGCAGCTGTCCACCGGATTGGCCTCGTTCACGGGCACCCCCGACACAAAATCCTCCAGCACCGGCTTGTCGGGCGCCAGCGCGGCGGCAAACACGACATTGGCGGTCTGGCAGAAATTGGCCTGCTGGCCGGGCTGGATACGCCGGTGTTCGGCATGATTGATGGCCCGGGTCTTGAAGGAGTCATAGGCGGCTTCGCCGGCGCGGTTGCCATTGAGGCGTTTGAACATCCCCTTGAGGGTCGCATCGGAGCGGCGCAGTTCCTTCTGGAACACTTTCTGGAAGCGGACCATGGACGACATCGTGCCGGGCCCGCAGGTCAGGGCCGCGTCCGTCAATTCCTGCACGACCGCCGAAACCTGAACGGCGTAGATTTCCGTTTCCGTGGCGCAGGGCGCATTGCGGGCTTCGGCAAGAGGCGCCCCCAGCAGGCCAAGGGCCGCCACACAGGCACCCAGCTTCATGCACTTCATCCGACTGCCCCTTCGACTATCCTGGCGGCGCGACTTTAGCGCCATCACCGGCCAGCCGCCAAGCCTTTGGAAACCGGGAACTTTCATGCCCGCTCGGGGGGATTATGAAACACCAGGGGCTTCTGCGCGTTATGAACATATGCGCGGTTTTCGGACCCTTGTGCTGACTTTGGTGGTCTTGGCTGCGGGATCGGCGTCCGGCCGGGCCTTCCCGGCTCCCGATGGCACCGCGGCGCCCTGGCCCACGGAGCATCAGATGGCCTTGCGCACCGCCGGCAGCCACGCCACGCCCTATGCCATGGACAGTGCTGATGAAACGGCCCGGAAACTGGGGGTGCGGGACGGTCAATGGGTCGTCTTTGATTCCCATTCCGGCGATTTTCCCAGCCTGAAGGGCGGCCTGGATGGCGGCAGGCCCACCTTGATCCTGCAATGGCGTCTTGGGCAGTAGCCGACCCCAAAGCCCGGCCTTTCCCCGCTTCGCGCATTTTAGTATTGGTGCGCCCCGTCGCGCCGCAGGCGCCCGGGATAAAGCGCAGGTGTGAGTCATGGCCTATAAAATCGCGGTGATCGGGGCGACCGGCAATGTCGGCCGCGAAATGCTCAATGTCCTGGTCCAGCGCCAGTTTCCCATCAGCGAAATCGTGGCCCTGGCCTCCACCCGCTCGATCGGCACGGAAGTATCCTTCGGCGACGGCACCTTGAAGGTGAAGGCGCTGGAATATTTCGACTTCAAGGGGACCGATATTGTCCTGATGAGCGCCGGCGGCGCCATCGCCAAGGAATGGGCGCCCAAAATCGCCGCCCAGGGCCCCATCGTCATCGACAATTCCAGCGCCTGGCGCATGGACCGCCAGGTGCCGCTGGTGGTGCCGGAGGTCAATGCCGACGCCCTGAACGACATTCCCAAAGGCATCATCGCCAATCCCAATTGTTCGACGGCCCAGCTGGTGGTGGCGCTCAAGCCGCTGCACGACCTGTTCACGATAAGGCGGGTGGTGGTGTCCACCTATCAATCGGTATCGGGCGCGGGCAAGGAGGCGATGGACGAACTGTTCCGCCAGACCCGCGCCGTGTTCGTCGCCGATCCGGTTGAAGTCTCGAAATTCACCAAGCAGATCGCCTTCAACGTCATCCCCCATATCGACGTCTTCCTGGATTCGGGCGTCACCAAGGAAGAATGGAAGATGGCGGCGGAGACACAGAAAATACTGGACCCCGACATCCAGGTGACGGCCACCTGCGTGCGGGTGCCGGTCTTTGTCGGCCACAGCGAATCCGTCAATATCGAATTTGAAAAGCCGGTGACGGCGGACAAGGCGCGCGCCGCCCTGCGCGCGGCGCCGGGCATTCTGGTGGTGGATAAGCGCGAGGATGGCGGCTATGTCACGCCCATCGAATGCGCCGGCGAGGATGCCACCTTTGTCAGCCGCATCCGCAAGGACCCCACCATCGAGAATGGGTTGAACATGTGGATCGTGTCGGACAATCTGCGCAAGGGCGCCGCGCTGAACGCGGTGCAGATCGCAGAGTCACTCATCAACCGCAACCTGCTGAGGGCCGCGTAACATTCAGCAGCGCGGTCATTTTTTTCAAGGGAGAACCGCCTCAATGCCGAAAGCCTATTGGATCGCGCGCGTCGACGTTCACGACCCCGAAACCTACAAATCCTATGTCGAGACCGCCAAGCCGGCCTTCGCGCGCTACAACGCCAAGTTCCTGGCACGCGGCGGCAAGACCGAAGTCCTGGAAGGCGTCGCCCGCGCCCGCAACGTGATTATCGAGTTCGCGTCCCTGCAGGACGCGCACGATTGCTATCATTCCCCCGAATACACCAAGGCGCGCGAATTTCGCGACAAGGCCGGCAAGGGCGAATTCATCCTTGTCGAAGGCGCCGAATAAGCCATCGTACAGGACGCGGGAAATTTTGGCCGCTGGACAGGAGCCCGGAGCGATGTGGACAACGGATCGTCCATGAGCGAGGCGCGACAAGCCCAGTGGACAAAAGGACCGCGCCGCAGTGTCCTGTTTGTGCCCGGCTCCAGCGCGAAAATGCTGGACAAGGCGCGCACGCTGCCGTGCGACGTGGTGGTGCTGGACCTTGAGGATTCGGTCGCGCCGCAGGCCAAGGACGCCGCGCGCGACCTGGTTTGCGCCGCCATCAGCACTTACCGCCAGCGCGAAGTGGTGGTGCGGATCAATGCCCTGGCATCGCAGTGGGGTGAAGCCGACCTGGAAGCGGTGGGGTCCGCCGGTGCCGATGCGGTGCTGCTGCCCAAGGTGCAAAGCGCCGCCGATATCGAGGCGGCCCGGGGCCCGCTGCCGGTCTGGGCGATGATCGAGACGCCTTTGGCGGTTCTGCATGTGGCGCAGATCGCCGCCGCCGGCGCGGCGTGCCTGGCCATGGGCACCAACGACCTGCTGGCCGCGATGCGCGCCCAGTCCCTGCCCGACCGGCGCAACCTGTGGCCCGCCCTGACGGCGACGGTGCTTGCGGGCCGTGCGCACGGCCTGGACGTGATCGACGGCACCTATAACGAGATTGCGGACCTGGCGGGCTTTGCTGAAAGCTGCATCCAGGGCCGGGCCTTCGGCTTTGACGGCAAGACCCTGATCCATCCCGGTCAGATCGAATGCTGCAATCGCATTTTCGCGCCGTCGCAGGACGAGATTGCCGCGGCACGCCGCATTCTGGACGCCTTCGAGAAAAATCCCGGCAAAAGC
Organism: uncultured Alphaproteobacteria bacterium; assembly: GCA_963835715.1. Classification (GTDB taxonomy): domain Bacteria; phylum Pseudomonadota; class Alphaproteobacteria; order Micropepsales; family Micropepsaceae; genus Rhizomicrobium. The sequence goes on along the minus strand of CAWIGN010000002.1, from coordinate 908,124 downwards.
GCCATCGCTCTGGACGGACGCATGGTCGAGCGCCTGCATGCCGAGGAGGCCACGCGCCTTCTGGCGCTGGCCGCCGTGATCGAGAAGGGCGCCTGATGCTGCTGGCGCGCTATCGCAGGACGGTGGCCAAAGGCGAACTTCGCGCCGATCCGGCGCAGGAAATGGCCGTCCACAAGCTGCAGGACCTGGCCCGCGCCATGGCGCGCAAGCGCGGCTTCTCGCTGTTTCGCAAGCCGGCGGAGCCTCCCAAGGGGCTTTACATCTGGGGCGATGTGGGCCGCGGCAAGACCGTGCTGATGGATCTGTTCTTCGCGGAAGCGGCGGCGGAAAAAAAGCGCCGCGCCCACTTCAATGGTTTCATGGCGGACGTGCATGCCCGCATTCACGCGCAGAGGCAAAAACCCGGCAGTGGCGATCCCATTCCCGCGGTAGCCCGGGGGATTGCCGAGGAGGCGCGGCTGCTGTGTTTCGACGAATTCCAGGTCACCGACGTCGCCGACGCCATGATCCTGGGGCGGCTGTTCGACCGGCTGTTCGCCGAAGGCGTCGTCATTGTCGCCACCAGCAATACCCCGCCCGACCGGCTGTATGAGGGCGGACTGAACCGTCAGCTGTTCCTGCCTTTCATTGACGAGATCAAGCAGCGGCTGGAGGTGGTGGAGCTGCGCGGAGCCACCGACTACCGCCTGCAGCGCCTGTCCGGGCTGAATGTCTATCTGACGCCGCTGGGACCCGGGGCCGATGCGGCGATGGACGCCGCCTGGACAAAGCTGACCGGTACCCGGCGCGGCAAGCCGGCAAGCCTGGGGGTGCTGGGCCGGCAGGTCGCGGTGCCGCAGGCCCATGGGCATGTGGCGCGCTTTGATTTCGCCGATCTTTGTGAACAGCCACTGGGGGCGCCCGATTATCTGGAAATCGCGCGCGAATTCGACGCGCTGCTGGTCGATCGCATTCCCGTGCTGACGCCGCAGATGCGCGACGCGGCGCGGCGCTTCATCCTGTTGATCGACACATTGTACGACGAAGGCGTCAAGCTGATCTGCTCGGCCGCCGCGCCGCCGGAAGCGCTCTATCCCCAAGGTGACGGTGCCGACGCCTTCCGCCGCACCGCCTCGCGCCTTGCCGAGATGCAGAGCGAGGACTATCTGCGTAAGGGTCATGGCATCCACGGACTTTCTCCCCCCTCTGGCGAAACCCCTGGGGGCGGAGACATCGCAACGCGTTCCCGGCATGGCCAGGGCGAGTTGTGACAGAGGAGGGTGAATGGAAAATGTTCTTTGGGCCTGCGGCTTTATTTTGGCCTGTATCCTGTTCTTTCATTTCGGCCTGCCCTGGCTGAGGCGCTTTGACCAGGCGAACGTCGCGCGCATCGCCCAGCAGGAGCGCGACAAGGCCGATGCCAATGCCCATTTCCGCCACGCCCTGGACGTGGCCGACGAGCAGGTGGAGGCGGTGCAGGAAATCAAGACCGGCGCCGTCACGCACTATCTGTTCGAGGCCCAGGTCTTTGCCACCCGCGAGGAAGCGGAGGAAATGCGCGCCCGCCGGGTGGGCGTGGTGGCGCGGCGTTTCTACGACGAATTGCCCGCCGCGCTGATGTCGCGCGGCGATGCGCGCTCACCCTTGTCGGCGCGCGAACGCGCGTCGTCGCGCTGGAAGCGGACGATTCACTGAGGGGCACGGCCGGCCGCCGGCCAGGCGCGCGCGGGGCAACGCCGTCAGGCCGCCTCGCCTTTCATCAGCCGCGGCAGCTTGCCGACATCGCCGCCGGCATGGCGCATGAAGAAGCGGCGGGCCGGGCCAATTGAGTCAACAATACCAAGGCCCAGATCCCGCAAGTGCCTGAGCGGCGCGATGTCGTTGGAGAACAGCCGGTTGAGCGCGTCGGTGGAGGCGGCAAGGGCAAAGGAATCGAACCGCCGCCAGCGCTCATAGCGCTTGAGCGTATCCAGCGCCCCGATATCGCGGCCCAGGCGGGCCGCATCCAGCAGCACCTCGGCCAGCGCCGCGGCGTCCTTCAATCCCAGGTTCAATCCCTGTCCGGCGATCGGGTGGATGCCATGGGCGCAATCGCCCGCCAGCGCAAAGCGCGGCCGCACGAAATCGCGCGCCAGATGGAAGCGCAGCGGATAGGACCAGCGCGGTCCCGCCGACCTGGTCTTTCCCAGATGCGCCCCGAAACGCCGCGCCAGTTCTTGGTTGAAGCCCGCCTCGTCCAGCGCCAGCAGCGCCGGCGCCCTGGCCTTGGCTTCGGTCCATACCAAGGACGAGCGATTGCCGGTCATGGGCAATATCGCGAACGGGCCGGAGGGCAGGAAGTGCTCATAGGCGCGCCCCTCGTGCGGCTTTTCATGCTCCACCGTGGCGACGATGCCGGTCTGGGGATAGGACCAGCCGATGACCTGCACGCCCATCTGGGCCCTGAGCGCCGACTCGCGGCCGTCGGCGGCGATCACCAGGGGGGCGGAGATCTCCTCGCCATCGGCCAGCTGCACCAGCGCACCGCCCGCTTCCACGCGCAATGTTTTCACGGCCGCCGGCGCCACCAGCTCCAGACCGGCGCAGGCCTCCACGCAGCCATACAGCGCGGCCCGGATGTGGCGGTTCTCGGCGATGTGACCCAGGCTGTCCGCGCCCACCTCCTGGGCATCGAAGTGCAGCGAGAAGGGCGAGGCCGGCTTTCCCGCCTGGCCGTCGGTCACCAGGATTTCGCGGATCGGCTGGGCGTGGGGCGCCAGGGTCTCCCACACGCCCAGGGCCGTCAGCATCCGCACACTGGCATAGGCCAGGGCCGAAACCCGGCCGTCGAAATCGGGGGCGAGGATTTTGGCCGGTACAGCAGCATCGACAACGACGGTTTTCAGGCCGCCCTTGGCCAGCGCCAGCCCCAGGGGCAGGCCGACCATGCCCCCGCCGCTGATCAAGACATCGACCTGTTTCAAAATATCTCCTGCCTAAATAATATGCAAAATCCATATTTTGCATGATTTACAGGCAAAATTGGCTGCCTGTTTTTGAGTCATCAATCGGCCGTTTTTCGTGAAACTCTATTACAAAACAATGCCTTACGCGGGCGCCCAGGAATTGGCCCGCTTCTTGATAATTCGTTAAAGCCGGGCCTTCGTCCGGCGCTGGCAATAACATGGAAGGACGGCAGATGAAGCTTATTACGGCGATCATCAAACCCTTCAAGCTCGATGAAGTGCGCGAATCTCTTTCTGCGCTCGGCGTTCAGGGCATGACGGTGACTGAGGTCAAAGGCTATGGGCGGCAGAAGGGGCATACGGAAATCTATCGCGGCGCGGAATACGCCGTGAGCTTCCTGCCCAAGCTCAAAATCGAAGTGGCGGTGAAGGGTGAGATGCTCGACGCGGTGATCGATGCGATTACCTCGAAAGCAAAAACCGGCCAGATCGGCGACGGAAAGATTTTCGTCACGCCGCTTGAACAGGTCGTGCGTATCCGCACCGGCGAAACGGATGGCGACGCGCTGTAAGGCCGAGAAGGCTTACAGCCGTCCACAAAGGGGACTGAAAAATGAGAATTGAAAATATGAAGAAAGCGGGCCTCGCGACGCTTGCCAGTCTTGGCATGGTCGTGCTTTCCGCCGGGGCCGCATTCGCGGCCGACGCTCCCAAGCTCGACACGGGTGATACGGCGTGGATGCTGACATCAACGGCGCTGGTGCTGATGATGACGATCCCCGGCCTGGGCCTGTTCTATGGCGGCATGGTACGCAAGAAGAACGTGCTGGCGACGCTGGCGCAAAGCTTCGGTGCAACCTGCCTGATCACCGTGCTGTGGATGATCATCGGCTACTCTCTCGCCTTCAAGGCCAATGCCGATGCCGGCCTCAACCAGTTCATCGGCGGCTTCGACGCCCTGTTCCTCAAGGACATGACGCTGGAATCGTTGAGCGGCACCATCCCGGAATCGGTGTTCATGACCTTCCAGATGACCTTCGCGATCATCACCCCGGCGCTGATCGCAGGCGCCTTGGCCGATCGCATGAAGTTCTCGGCGTTCATGTGGTTCATGGGCCTGTGGTTGATCTTCGTCTACGCGCCCATCGCCCACTGGGTGTGGGGCGGCGGCTGGCTGGCGGGCATCGGCGCGCTGGACTATGCCGGCGGCTCGGTGGTGCATCTGAACGCCGGTACCGCGGCTCTGGTCACCTGCCTGGTCCTTGGCAAGCGTATCGGCCTGGGCACCGAGAACATGTCGCCGCACAACCTGGTCCTGTCGGTCATCGGCGCCTCGCTGCTGTGGGTCGGCTGGTTCGGGTTCAACGCCGGTTCGGCCGTGACCTCGGGCTTCAACGCCGGTATGGCGATGGCCGCGACACAGATCGCGACCGCCGCCGCCGCGCTGGCCTGGATGTTCGCCGAATGGATCATCGCCAAGAAGCCTTCGGTTCTGGGCATGATCTCCGGTGCCGTCGCCGGCCTGGTGGCGATCACCCCGGCTTCGGGCTTTGTCGATCCGGTGGGCGCGCTCATCATCGGCATTGCCGCGGGCGTGGTCTGCTACATCGCAGCGGTCTGGGTGAAGAAGGCGTTCGGCTATGACGACAGCCTGGACGCCTGGGGCGTGCACGGCGTGGGTGGCGCACTTGGCGCCATGCTCACCGGCGCGTTCGCCAAGAGCTCGATCAACAGCGCGGGCAGCGGCTGGCTGACCGATGGCAACGGCCATCAGATGCTGATCCAGTTCTACGATGTTGCCGGCGTGTTCGTGTATTGCGGCATTGTCACCTTCATCATCCTGAAGGTCATCGACATGATCGTCGGCCTGCGCGTCTCGCCGGAGATCGAAGTCGAAGGACTCGACATCAACCTGCATGGCGAAACCGTGCACAGCTGATAGGATCTTCCTGAAGGACTGGGGCGGGTCGCAAGACCCGCCCTTTTTCTTTGGCGCATGTCTCTCTAAAGTCCCGCCGCCTTACCTTGCGGGAGTTTCCTTGTCTTTTTCCGGCCGTCTTGCCGCCTTGCCGCCCGGACCCTTTGCGCGCCTGGCCGCGCTGCTCGGGGACACCAGGCCCGGCAAGGCGCCCATCAGCCTGGCGGTGGGCGATCCGTCCGGCACGGTGCCCGGCTTCGTGAAAGAGGCGCTGGCCAATAGCGCCGCCGGCTTCGGAAACTATCCGGCGATTATCGGTACCCAGGATTGGCGCCAGGCGGCCGCGGCCTGGCTCAACCGCCGCTTTGCCCTGAACGGGGCGATGGATACGGAAAAAAACCTGCTGCCGCTGAGCGGCACGCGCGAAGGCCTGTTCTCGGTGCTGTTTCCCGTCATGCCGCAAACCAAGGCCGGCGGGCGCCCCATCGTGGCAATGCCCAATCCCTTCTATCAATGCTATGCGGCGGCGGCCCTGGGATCGGGCGCCGAGCCGCTCTATGTGCCCGCGCGCAAGGAAAACGGCTTTCTGCCGGATTTTGCCGGGCTTCCGCCGGCAACGCTGGAACGGCTGGCGGCGGTCTATATCTGCTCGCCTTCCAATCCCGAAGGCGCGGTGGCGGATGCGGCCTATTGGACGACGCTGCTGCGGCTGGCCGAGCGCCATGACTTCATCGTCCTGGCGGATGAATGCTACGCCGATATCTGGTTCGACCAGGAGCCGGTCTGCGCCCTGCCTTCCTGGCTGGCCCAATCGGGGAGCTTCGGCCGCCTGCTGAGTTTTCATTCCCTCTCCAAGCGATCCGGCCTGCCCGGATTGCGCTCGGGCCTGGTGGCGGGTGATGCCGGGCTGATCGAAAAATTCCGCGCCTTCCGCAATGTCGCCGGGCCGCACCGTGCCCACCCCCCTGCTGGCGGCCTCGGCGGCGGCCTGGCGCGACGAGGTGCATGTGACTGCCAATCGCGCCGCCTATCGCGAGAAGATGGACGCGGCAACGCAGATCCTGGGTGCGCGGATGGTCCGGCCGCGGGGCGGCTTCTTCCTGTGGCTGGATGTCGGCAATGGCGAGGATTTCGCCCTCAGGGCCTGGCGCGAACAGGGGGTGCGGGTGCTGGCCGGCGCCTATATGGGAAGGGAAATTTTGCCGGGGGAAACCCAGTCAAACCCTGGCTTTTCCTATGTCCGGGTGGCGCTTGTTAATGACTTATCAACCATTATGACCGCACTCGAAAGACTGAGAGAAATTCTCTAGCTGGCCGCAAAATACGCGCAGGGCAGAAGGACCAGTATGGCTAGCAGGATGATCGGCGGCGTCTATCACCCCCGCGCCACGGGGCGGCGCCATGAGCGACGCCCTGACCGATGCCAGGCATGCGCTGAACCGGTTGCTGCGCGTCGCGGCCCTGCGCGGCGCGGGCCTGGTCCTGCTGCTGGCGGCGGCGGCGGCGTTGGCCGCCCTTCTGTCCTACTCCGCTGCCGATGCCAGCCTGAACAACGCCAATCTGCGCGACGCCGGCAACTGGCTGGGCCCGTTGGGCGCGGTGGCGGCGGACCTGCTGCTGCAGATTTTCGGCCTTGCGGCGCTGGCTTTCCTTGCTCCGCTATTCGTATGGGGCGCGCGCGCCGTGCGGGCGGCGCTCGATCCGGTACGCGATGTGGCGGCTGCTGGCCTGGCCGCTGGGCACCGTGACGGTGGCGGCGGGGCTGGGCCTTTTGCCGTCCCTTGCCGGCCTGCCGGCCGGGACAGGCGGCTTGATCGGTATCGCTGTGGTTGGCCTCAGCACCCATGCCGCACAGGTCTGGCAGACGCCGGCGCTGGCCTGGGCGCTGCCGCTCGGACTGCTGATCACGGGCCTGCCGCTGGCCTTCCTGGCCACCGGGCTGCGCCTTGCGCCGATCGTGCGCGGCGATCATGAACATTCCGGCGGGCGCGGCATGGCTGGCCGGCCTGATCAGGAAACCGGACATCAGCTTCGGACATCATGATGACGAAGACGATCATCCCTATGACGATGACGAAGAAGGCGCCTATCACCTGGATACCGGCGAGGATTCGCCGGGATCGTTCCGGCCCCAGTCGGTTGCCGCCTCCCGCCTGGCCGAGCGCCAGAAAAGCCGCGTGCGGCGCGACATGCGCGTGGCCGCGCCCAACAAGCGGGCCGACAAGCAGCCGGCGCTCAACCTGTCATCGGGGGAATACCAGCTTCCCGCCCTGGGACTGCTGGCCGAGCCGGCGCCGGTCAAGGACACCCACACCTTGTCCGACGAAGCGCTGGAGGAAAATGCCCGCATGCTGGAATCGGTGCTGACCGATTTCGGCGTCAAGGGCCGCATCACCGCCGTGCGTCCGGGCCCGGTCGTGACCCTGTATGAATTCGAGCCCGCGGCCGGGGTGAAATCCAGCCGGGTGATCTCGCTGTCCGACGATGTGGCGCGTTCGATGAGCGCGGTGGCGGCGCGCATCGCCACCATCTCGGGGCGCAATGTGATCGGCATCGAGTTGCCCAACCAGTTCCGCGAGACGGTTTACCTGCGCGAGATGTTCGCCAGCAGCGACTATGAAAAGGCCCGGGCGCCTTTGACCCTGGCGCTGGGCAAGACCATCGGCGGCGAGCCGGTGATGGCGGACCTGGCCAAGATGCCTCACTTGCTGGTGGCGGGCACCACCGGCTCGGGCAAGTCGGTGGGTCTGAACACCATGATCCTGTCCCTGCTCTATCGCATGTCGCCGCAGCAGTGCCGCCTGATCATGATCGATCCCAAGATGCTGGAACTGTCGGTCTATGACGGCATTCCCCATCTTCTGTCGCCGGTGGTCACCGATCCGCGCAAGGCGATCGTGGCGCTGAAATGGGCGGTGCGGGAAATGGAAGACCGCTACCGCAAGATGTCCAAGATGGGCGTGCGCGGCGTGGAAGCCTTCAACGAGCGCGTCCGCAAGGCCAAGGACAAGGGCGAGGTCCTCAAGCGCACGGTGCAGACCGGCTTCGACCGCGAGACCGGCAAGCCGGTCTATGAGGACGAGAATCTCGAATTCGAGGCGCTGCCCTATATCGTGGTGGTGGTGGACGAAGTCGCCGACCTGATGATGGTGTCGGGCAAGGAAATCGAAGGCGCGGTGCAGCGCCTGGCCCAGATGGCGCGCGCCGCCGGCATTCACCTGATCGCCGCGACCCAGCGCCCGTCGGTGGACGTGATCACCGGCACCATCAAGGCCAATTTCCCCACCCGTATTTCCTTCCAGGTGACGTCCAAGATCGACAGCCGCACCATCCTGGGCGAACAGGGCGCCGAGCAGCTGCTGGGCCAGGGCGACATGCTCTATATGGCGGCGGGCGGGCGCATCAAGCGCATCCATGGCCCGTTTGTCTCGGACCATGAAGTCGAGGACGTGGTGCGATTCCTCAAGTCGCAGGGCCAGCCGGAATATCTGGATGCCGTCACCGAAGAGCCTGACGAGGAGAGCGACGATCCCTATGCCCTGCTGGGCGGCGGCAATCGCGATTCCGGCGACGATTTGTACGACAAGGCGCTGGCGGTGGTGGCGCGCGACAAGAAAGCCAGCACCAGCTATATCCAGCGCCGTCTGCAGATCGGCTACAACCGCGCCGCCAGCCTGATTGAGCGCATGGAACAGGACGGGGTGGTCTCAAGCCCGAACCATAAGGGCGTGCGCGAAGTCCTGCTGCCCGATCACGAGCGTTAAGGGGCGCGCAGCACGCCCTTCTCTGTTTGATCGTGCGCGTCCGCGCACGGGGGGCGTGCGGGACGTTTTGTTGCCCGATCACGAGTGCCAGGCGCTACCCCATTTCGCCCATAAAAAAGCCCGGCCGGAGCCGGGCTTTTTCTTTATGCGTGACGACTCAATCGGCCGCGAAGCAGTAGAACAGGCCGGCGCCGCCGGTGGCGACCAGATCCGGCTGGCTGCAGGAGCGCGACATGTGCGCCGCGTTCCACGAGGTGAAGTTGCGGTTGGCGTTGGGACCCTTGCCGTCATGATGACCCAGCATGGCCGAGCCTTCGGAATTGCTCGTCCAGTTCTTGCAGGTCGAATCGCTGCCAATCGGCAGATAGCGGCCGGCGGTGTCGGAGCCGGTGAGCATGTCATGGGTATTGGGCGTATCGCCCGCGCCGTTGACCAGCCCACCCTTCTCGTTCAGCAGCATTTCCTTGGTCAGCTTGGCGCTGTGAAGGTCGTCGACATTGCGGGCGATGGTCACGCCCTTGGCATTGACCCAGGGGCCCGTGCCGATGCGGTCGCGGGCGTCCACCGGCGCCGGCCCGCCCTGAACCGGCGTGGTGCTGAGATAGGCGCGCCAGTTGCTCTTGGTCGAGCCGGCGGCCTTGGCCAGGGCCGTGCAATGGGCGTCCGCGCCCGCCAGGCCGCCCAGATTGGCGCCGTCGCCCTTGCCGACACTGGTGATGAAAAAGCTCATCGTGGCGGCCGGTTGGGCGTGAACCGCCGCCGCGCCGGCCAGGCAGGCTGCCGCACCGACAAAAACCACCGAACCCCAAAGCGTGTTCTTCATGACTGTCCCTCCCTGAATTTTTTTTCAGAAAGCATCACCGCGCCCAAATATGGCTTAAAAAAGGCATGGACCCACGGCAGAAGCCGGCATGGATCCGTTGACGGCGCCCGGATTGCCGGTCCGGCCGGCGCCAGGCTCTAAACCGCGAGCAGCAATTCCTCGCCCGGCTTGCACGGAAAGGTCACCGTGACCCGCGTGCCGCGGCCGCGGGCACTGTCGATCACGATTCTTGCCTTGTGCAGTTCCACCAGGGCCTTGGTCAGGGGCAGGCCCAGCCCGGTGCCCTCATAGCGCCGCTCCAGCCGGTTATCCACCTGGGCAAAAGGCTGGAAGGCCACCTCCACATCGCGGGGATCCATACCGATGCCGGTGTCGGCGACCGTGACCGCGACATGGTCGGCGCCGGCGGCGGCGGACAGGGTGATATGGCCGCCTTTTTCCGTGAACTTGACCGCATTGGACAGCAGGTTGAGGAAGATCTGGCGAAGCTTGGCTTCGTCGCCGCGCATGGGCAGCGGATGCTCCATCCCGGTCACGGACAAGCTCAGCCCGGATTCGGCACATTGCTCGCGCACCATGGCGATGCAGTCGTTCAGCACGTCGCGCATGTCGGTGTCATGGACGGCCAGGACCATCTTGCCGGCCTCGCTCTTGGACAGGTCCAGCACGTCGTTGATGACCGCCAGAAGATGGCGGCCGCTGCGCAGAATATCGCCGGAATAGTCGAGATAGCGCGCATTGCCGATGGCGCCGAAATACTGGCCGCCGATGATTTCCGAAAACCCGATAATGGCGTTCAGCGGCGTGCGCAGTTCGTGGCTCATATTCGCCAGGAAGCGGGTCTTGGAGGCATTGGCGGCTTCGGCTTCGGCCTTGGCGCGGCGCAGGGATTCCTCGCGCTCCTTGATGACGGTGAAGTCGGACAGAAAGAAGATGGAACCGCCGTCGGAGGTCGCGCTGCCGGTCATGCGCAGCCAGCGGCCGTCCGCCAGTTCCAGTTCGGCATGGCCGGAGGTGGTAATATCCTCGCTGGGCGCCTGGGTGGGCCTGAGCTGGCCCTGGATGCGATCCAGCGCCGTGTCGAAGCGGGTGCCCGGCATCAGTTGACCGGCGATGGCGGGGAAAAATCCGCGCAGGGTGCTGTTCGACATGGCGATCGTGCCGTCAGGCGCCACCAGCATGACGCCTTCGCGGCTGGTCTCCAATGCGTCCACCAACCGGTTCTCGGCCGAGCGGCGCAACTGCTTTTCGCGCGTCATCGCCGCGCGGATATTGTCCTGCATCACCGTCATGGATTTCAGCAGGGCCCCGGTCTCGTCCTGGCCGCCGGGCGGAATCGGGGTCTGCAGCTCGCCCTTGGCGATGCGGTCTGCGACCGTGGCGGCGGCACGCAGCGGGCGCACAATCCGGCTGCGCAGCAGCAAGGTGATGGCGGCTGCCAGCAGCAGCGCAAAAAGTGTCGTCGCAATGCTGGCATATTTGTAGTTGGCGATATTGGTGACGGTCTTGCGGCGGCCAATAAAGCTGTGATCGGTATTGAACTCGATCAGCAGATCGAATTTCTCGTCGATCCGCGCGTCCAGCTTTTCCAGTTCGGCCACGTCGCCGCGGGCCCGGACCTCGCGCCAGCGCCGCACCAGCGGCCTGATCTGGGCGATCATCCCCTGCTCGTCGGCGGCCAGGCTGCGCTGGGCGGCAACGTCCAGGTCGGCGCTGAAGGTGGCGGCGATATCGGAAATTTCCGCCGCGATGGCGGCGCGATCGGCGGGCGCCGCATGTTCGTAACGCAATTCCGCAAGCTGCATCTCGGTGAAGTCGGTCTGGGCGGCGCGGGCATAGTTGATCGCCATCAGCGGACCGTCGAAAGTCGTCACCGCGATGCCGCCAGCCGCGGACAAGATGACATAGGCCGCCAGGCCCGTGAGGCCGATGATGGCGCTCATGGCGGCGAAGGCGCCAAAGATCTTGGCGCCGATGGTGTGCTTGGCCAATGCCATGCGGCGACCCGTGTACGGACTCAGGCAGTCTGGCCGCACAGCGGTTTATGGCGCATTAAGGAACTTGGCCGCCGCCGATACGGCCAGCGCGGCCCCGCGTCTTGCGGCGCTATTTCACCTGCACCGTCAGGCGCATGGTGGGGTGGATGTGACAGCGCACCTGAAAGGTCCCCCTGCGCGGGAAGGTTTCGTTAAGGACTTCGCCCGGGGCCTTTTCCTCGGAATCGAACAAGCCATCGACGTAGATCTGGTGAATGAAATTGTCTTCGTTGGTGAAGGTGACGCTTTCGCCCTGGGCGATGGTCAATTCCGTGGGGTGAAAGGCGCGCCCCTTCTGCACCACAACCTGGCCGCCTTCCTGGGCGTGCGCCGGACCCGCCAGAAACAGCGCCATCAGAACAGGCAGGAGAATCCGCTTCATCGTCGCATTTCCGGTTCGCGCGATGGAAGATACCGCAATCCCTGCGGCCATCCTAGTTGACATGCACGACCAGCTTCATCTTGGGGTGGATGTGGCAGCGGACTTCAAACGTCCCGGCCCGGTCAAACGTCTCGGTCAGGGTCTGACCGGGTGCCCGCTCGTCGGAATCGAACAATGTATCGGCATATATCTGGTGGATGAATTCATCGTCGTTGGTGAAGGTCAGGGATTCGCCACGGCGGATCGTCACCTCGGGAATGCTGAACCGGCGGCCCTTCTGGACGATGGTGTGCGCATCCTCGGCGGCAGCAAAGCCGGGTGCCAGCAGCAACAGCGAAAAAAAGAGTTTCTTCATCGGCTCACGACCTGGTGCTGCATGGGCGCCAGCCGTGCCAGGAAGCGGTTCTGGGTGGCAAAGGGCAGGCCGGCCTTGTCCATGGCGTCCTGCAGGTCTTCCACAACGGCATTGAAATCGGCGTTGGTCAGGTGCAGGCCCTTGTGCGCCGCGGCCATGTCGTGACCCTTGTAGAGGCAGGGGCCGCCGGCCACCTGGCAGAACTGAACCTTGAATTCGGTGCGCAGCCTGTCGATGTTGGATTCGTCGAAGATCGCCTTGATGCGGTCATCGGACAGATAATTGTCCACCGAGGCGTCGACGATCCTGTCGATCCCGGCCTTGCCGCCCATCTCGGCGAACAGCGTATCCTGGGCGCGGACGGGGCCAGCAAGAAGCATAAGGAGCGGGACGGCCAAGGCGACAAGGTGTTTCATCGCATCAATCCTTTTATTATCGACCGGCCCATTACAGACCGGCCTGCAGCGACAGATAGGCGCCCCGCTGGTTGTTCCGGATCACCAGATTGCCCAGATCGGCATAGGCAACAGTCAACGACAGGTTCTTGTTGAGGAAATAGGCCGCGAAAATGTCCCAGGCCGCGCCTTCATGGGCGACCGCGAGATTGCTGGGCTTGGTGCGCAGTTCGGCGCCGAACGCCAATCGCCGGCTGACCAGATAGGCGGCCGAGCCTTCGAACTGGGTGGAATAATCCTTATGCTTGTCGCCGCCGAAGCCCAGGATGCCCAGCTGGTTGGCCCTGGTTTCGCGCAAGGTGGCGTTGACCAGCAGGCTCTGCGCCAGGAACAGCTTGCTGGCGCCGATATAATAGTCGGTCCCGACGCTACCTCTGCCGCCCACCGCCGCGATGACCGGACCGCGGTCGTTTTCCTTGTGCTGCAGGCCAATGGAGATCTGCGGCAGCCATCTGTCCTGGTCATAGACCGCGTCGCCGACCAGCCTCAGCTTGGCGCCGAAGATATTCTGGTGAAAGGTGAAGCCGCGACCCAAGCCCAGGGCCGTGCCGACATCCTGGGTATCGAATGCCTGCCAGGCGTAGGAAAACTCAAGCCGGTCGAACAGCCCCACCGCGACACCTGCACTTTGCAGGCTGTAATCGGGCAGCGGTACGGCGGTGTAATGGACATTGGCGCCCATGCCGTCGCGGGTGCCATAGCCGGTGATCAGGGCCCAGCTGGCCAGGCCGCCGCCGCCCGCGCCTTCGATCTGGGAGACGCCGCCGGTGGCCAGCAGCTTGCCCTCATCGAACACGGTCCAGGGCATCTGGGCATGCGCAGGCAGGCAAAACAATCCGGCCAACAAGGCCTGGCAGGACAAGGACAGACGCACGCGACGCTCCGGTTACCGAAGGCGACACTGCTATAATGGGCCGGTTAAGGCTTCCTGAAGCGCGCGGAACCGGGGCAAAAAGCCGGGGCTGGACAGGGGGTGGGGCATGGCCTATATCCCCGCACCTTCTGGAAATTCTCCAGACACATGACGCGGGGTGGAGCAGCCCGGTAGCTCGTCAGGCTCATAACCTGAAGGTCACAGGTTCAAATCCTGTCCCCGCAACCATTCGCAAAAAGGCCCGCCATCCGGCGGGCCTTTTTCGCGAATGCCCCAGCGACGGCATGGGGCCCGGGCCCCATCGGGCGGCCTAGTGCTGCGTTGCCTGGACGTAGGTGTCGGTGTCCTGGTTCACCGGTTCGATGACCTGATCCATCGCACTGCCGGCCTGGTTCATCATCTCACCGGCCGCCTGCTGCATGTGATCGACACTATCCGAAGCTGTCTCGGCGGCGCAGGCCATGACATTCCTGCTCAGGCCGCGCAAAGCCCCCATCAGGCGCATGCCCTGACCGGTATAATCCTGCAGCATGTCGCGCAGCCATTCCTGCTGTACACCGATCAGGCCGGGAAGCCCCACGCAGTTCTGGAGCTTGTCCAGCGCTGTGCCGTTGCGCTCCAGGCGCAGATTCACGAAGCGCAGGCTTTCGTCCTTGGCAAAGGCCGTCATCTCCTGGACCAGGACGCGATGGCTTTCGGTGGTCTGGGCCAGAGTTTCGCCGAGATGGGAAACGGGCTCGGCTGGATTGGGGATGTCGTTCATGGTTGGGTTCCTTGGTTTTGTGCGCTGCGGCATGGATTGGAAATCCGGATGGGCACGATGAGTTTCGCGGTGGCCCAAAAACTTTTTATGACGCGCCGATAGTGTCTTGCCGACAGTTTTGCGACCCCCGGGCATACCCGGAAATCTCCGCATTCCGGCCAGCCTGCCGCATTTTTGTGCACTGCTTACCAGTTTGCGCAATATCATTTGCCGCGCGGGGGGGCCACCGCTATAACCCCGCCCCTTGAGGAGCGGTTTTTACTAAGTCTCGCCCTCACGAGGCGAAGGGAGTGTGTATGGGAACCCAGGTCTCTACCGACTATCACCCGTCGGAAAACGAGCCCTTTATGAACGAGCGCCAGCGCGAATATTTCCGCCGCAAGCTCAATCTCTGGAAAGAGGAAATCCTCAAGGAGAGCCGCGAAACCATCCAGAATCTCCAGGCCGAGACGGTGCCGCATGCCGATCTCGCCGACCGCGCCTCCACCGAGGCCGAGCGTCAACTGGAACTGCGCACCCGCGACCGCCAGCGCAAGCTGATCGCCAAGATCGACTCGGCGCTGCGCCGGATCGAAGACGGTTCCTATGGATTTTGCGAGGAGACCGGTGAGCCCATTTCGCTGAAGCGGCTGGATGCGCGCCCCATCGCCACCCTGTCCATCGAAGCGCAGGAGCGCCACGAGAGACGCGAAAAAGTTTACCGGGACGATTAGCGCCTGCGCGTCGTCGCGCCTGAATGCAAAAGGCCGGGTCCCAGACCCGGCCTTTTGTTTTGCGATGCGGATTACCAGGGCATGATGATATCGAGCAGCTGCGAGCCGTAGCGCGGCTGCTGCACGTCGCTCATCGTCCCCTTCCCGCCATAGATGACGCGGGCTTCCGCGATCTGGGACAGGTTGACGGTGTTGTTCTGGGTGATGTCCTCGCGGCGCACGATGCCCGACAGGCGCATGTCGCGCAGCTCGTTGTTCACCCGGACCTGCTGATGGCCGTCGATGACCAGGTTGCCATTGGGCAGAACCTGGGCGACCAGCGCCGCCAAGGTCATGCTGATGGATTCGGCGCGCTGGATCGAACCGGCGCCGACATTGGAACTGTCCGAGCCCATATTGACCAGGCTGGTGGGATCCAGGCTGCCGGGCAGCGCCTTCTCCAGGCCGAAGAGGTTGGTCAGATCGGCATTTTCGCTGTTGGTGCGGCTGCGCGTGGTGCTGTTCTGCAGCTTTGCGGTATCGGTGACCGACACATTCACGGTGATCACATCGCCGACATGCATGGCGCGCGGATCGTGGAAGAAGCTCTGGGCGCCCGGCTGCCACAGCGAATTGTTGGCATGGGAGATCGGCGAGGGGCGTGGAATTTCGGCCACGATCTGGGCGCCGGCGGGATTGCCCACCGCCGCAAGCTTGGGTGCCTCGCCGATATTTTCCAGGCGGTCTATCGCCGAACAGGCCGACAAGGCGGCGCCGGCCAGCAGCAGGGCGGAAATTTTCAGGAAGGGGTTAGCCATGGCAGATCCTATCGAGAGGCCGATTACCGGCGGGCAAGCGTGTTGGTGGGTGCGAAGACCGGGCCGTT
Organism: uncultured Alphaproteobacteria bacterium; assembly: GCA_963835715.1. Classification (GTDB taxonomy): domain Bacteria; phylum Pseudomonadota; class Alphaproteobacteria; order Micropepsales; family Micropepsaceae; genus Rhizomicrobium. Next base: position 892,252 of record CAWIGN010000002.1, on the reverse strand, counting down.
GGCGCGAACCGTGCCAGGCGCGATCACGGTGCCGGAAATCATGCGGTAGGAAACCGGGTTCTGGATGGTGACGGTATCGCCGATCCCGCCCTCGCTCATGGCGCGGCCCATGGCCGTCAGTTCCACGCCGGGGGCGACGAACTGCATGGTGATGGTCTGGCCCTTGGTAACGACAATGGGGCGGCGCACATCATCGCCGCGGAAGGGTTGTCCGGCGGAAAGCATGCGCCGGGCCTGCATGCCCTTGACCTGCTCGATCCTGGTGGAGACGCCCGACATCAGGGCGGCGCCTTCCACCGTCGCATAGGTAAGGTCGGATTCGCCGATGGTGTCGCCGCGGGCGATATCGTGCGCCGGCACCACGATGCGCACCGGACCGGCGAGCGCGGAACCGGCCGCCAGCATCAGCCCGGGGAGTATTGCCAAGAGGCCTAGAAAAACGAGGAATCTGCGCATCCCGCTAGCTCCCCAGGCGCGCTGCGGACTGCAGCATCTGGTCGGCGGCGGAGATCACCTTGGAATTCATTTCATAGGCGCGCTGGGCGGTGATCAGCGCGGTGATCTCGTCCACCGAATTGACGTTGGAGGTTTCCAGGAAGCCCTGCTGAATGGTGCCGTAGCCGGTGGTACCGGGCACGCCGGCCTGGGGCGAACCGGAGCCCGGCGTTTCCAGATAGAGATTGTTGCCGATCGCGTTCAGGCCCGCCTCGTTGGGGAAGCGCGTTAATTCCAGCTGACCCACCGTCTGGGGGGTGCTATTGCCCGCCACCACGGCATTGACCTGGCCCTGGGCGTTGATCGCCACCGATAGCGTGTTCTGGGGAATGGCGATGCCCGGCTGGATCACCAGCCCGTCCTGGGTCACCAGCTGGCCCTGGGGGCTCAGCGAGAAATTGCCCGAGCGGGTATAGGCGTCGGTGCCGTCCGCCTGCTGGACGCGGAAAAACCCCGCGCCCTGGATGGAGACGTCATAGGGATTGCCCGTGGATTTGAGATCGCCCTGGGTGGTGACGCGGTAGACCGCGGCGGTGCGCACGCCGGCGCCCAGCTGGATGCCGTTGGGGGCATAGGTGCCCTGATCGGAGGTCTGCGATCCGGGAGTCTGGATATTCTGGTACAGCAGGTCGGCGAATTCGGCGCGCTGCTGCTTGAAGGCGGTGGTGTTCATGTTCGCCAGGTTGTTGGCGATCACTTCGACATTGGTCTGCTGGGCCAGCATGCCGGTCGAGGCAATGGAAAGGGCGCGCATTATCGTGTCTCCTTAACTGGGCATCTGGCCAAGCTTGTCGATCGCCTGGCGCATCAGATCTTCCTGGGACTTGCTCAAGCTCGCGGTCGCCTCATAGGCGCGCATCACTTCGATCATGTGACTGATCTCGATCACCGGCTGGACGTTGGAGGCTTCCAGCGCACCCTGCCGCAGCGTGACATTGGTGGAGGTGGTCGGCGTCTGGCCGGTCGAATAAAGATTGGCGCCTTGCTTGGTCAGGATGGAATTGTTGGCGAATTCCACCACCTTGAGCTTGGCGAGCTGATTGCCGACGCCGTTGACCACGCTGGAGACGGTGCCGTCGGGCGCGATGTTGATGTCGCCGTCATTGGGCGTGATGGTGATGGCGCCGCCGTCACCCTGCACCTGATAGCCCTGGCTGGTCACCAGGTTGCCGTTGTTGTCGAGCGAAAAATGGCCGTCGCGCGTATAGCGCATGCCGGCCGGAGTCTGGACCGCGAAATAGCCCGGCCCCGCGATGGCGACGTCATAGGTGGCGCCGGTCTGCTCGAGATTGCCCTGGCTGGTATCGCGCATGACGCCGGCATCCTTCACGAAGCTGACGCTCTGCAGGCCGGTCTGGCCTTCGGCGGGGCGCATCAAGGTGACGAATTCCTCGAACTTCGCGGCTTCGCGCTTGAATCCCGGCGTCGAGGCGTTGGCGATATTATTCGCGATCACGTCCATCGCCCGGAAAGAGGCGAGTTGATGCGAAAGACTAACAAGAAGTGAATTATCCATGGCTCGGATCCTTTCTGGTCCGTCGGACTGGCATTTGCAGCCGCCGTGCCAGCGAGTAGGGCCCGTTTTTGCTGGGTTTTATGGACGCCGCCCGGATGACGCGGAAAAACTTGCCGGGCCATTGGCGCCCCACCCGGCAATTTGAACCACTCCTTAACCACGTTTGCATAGGGTGAGCCTCGCAAAGAATATTGCCGAGACCGTTCATGGCGAAGAAAGACAAGACTGCGGACCCGAACGACGACGCCGAAGGCGAAAAGCCGGAAGGCGAAGCCGCCGAGACCGCGCCGAAGAAGGGGTTTCGCAAGTTTCTCACCAAGAAAATCCTGATGATCGCCGTTCCTGCGCTTGTGCTGGTGCTCGGCGGCGGCGGCGCGGGCGCCTACTTTTTCCTTTTCAAGAAGGATCAGACCCAGGAGGCAAAGGCGCAGGAAGATGTGCCGCTGACACCCCCCAAGGTCGCGTTCAGCGACATGCAGGACATCCTGGTCAATATCCAGAGCAATGACGGCACCCCCGCCTATCTCAAGCTGGGCGTCTCGCTCGAGATGGAAGACGAAGAACAGAAGGCGGCCCTGGAACCCCTGATGCCGCGCATCACCGACCAGTTTCAGGCCTATTTGCGCGAGCTGCGGCTCGACGACCTCAAAGGCTCGGCCGGCGTCCTGCGTCTGAAGGAAGAACTTCTGCGCCGCGTCAATGTGGCGGCGGCGCCCTACAAGGTCCGTGACGTGCTGCTCAAGGAAATGATCGTCCAGTAGGGCATCGCCACAGCGACCAACAGAGATTCAGGAACCCAGAGCAATGGCCGACGAAATTCCCGCTCCCCAGGCTGACGAAGCCGCCGCCGGCGCGGCAACCATCGAGACGCCGCCCGACGCCGCGGCCGCCGCCGACCGGGTCCTGAACCAGGAAGAAATCGACTCCCTGTTGGGCTTCGACGGCAATTCCGACCAGGTGCAGGACAAGTCGGGGGTGCGGGCCATCATCAACTCGGCCCTGGTATCCTATGAACGCCTGCCGATGCTGGAAATCGTCTTCGACCGCCTGGTGCGGCTGATGACCACCTCCCTGCGCAATTTCACCTCCGACAATGTCGAAGTCAGCCTGGATTCGATCACCTCGATCCGGTTCGGCGACTATCTCAATTCCATTCCCCTGCCCGCGATCCTGGCGGTGTTCCATGCCTCGGAGCTGGACAATTACGGGCTTTTCACGGTGGATTCCAACCTCATCTATTCGATCGTCGACGTGCTGCTGGGCGGCCGCCGCGGCTCCTCGGCGATGCGCATCGAGGGACGCCCCTACACCACCATCGAACGCACCCTGGTACAGCGCATGATCGAAGTGATCCTGCAGGACATGTGCGCCGCCTTTGAACCGCTGGCGCCGGTCAATTTCACCCTGGACCGGCTGGAAACCAATCCCCGCTTCGCCGCCATCGCGCGCCCCGCCAATGCCGCGATCCTGGTCAAGCTGCGCATCGACATGGAAGACCGCGGCGGGCGCACCGAATTGCTGCTGCCCTACGCCACCCTGGAGCCCATCCGCAAGCTGCTGCTGCAGCAGTTCATGGGCGAAAAATTCGGCCGCGACTCCATCTGGGAAAGCCATCTGGCCACCGAATTGTGGTCCACCAAGATCGATATCGAGGCCATCCTGGACGAGCTGACCATGCCGCTGAACCAGGTCATGAACCTGGAAGTCGGCCAGACCATGATGCTGAACGCAGGCCCCGACTCCAAGATTGAACTGCGCTGCCGGGGCGTGCCGCTGCTGACCGGACGCATGGGCCGCGTCGGCTCATCCGTCGCCGTCCGGGTGGATGACGCCGTCGAGCGCACGGACGCATCCCGCCACCTGTAATTCCCCGCACCGATAGAGAGACATCGCCGTGACCATTCCCGCCCAACTGACCTTCTATCTGGAACTGGCCCTGGAAATCCTGCTGGCCTTCACGCTGTGCTACTGCGTGATCCTGGAGCGGCGCCTGGCCGCCGTGCGCCGGGGCCAGGAGGGCCTGTCGCGCACCATCGGCGAGCTCAACATGGCGATCTCGGGTGCCGGCGCGTCCTTGCGGGCGCTCAAGTCCGCGGCCGGCGAAGCCGCCCAGACATTGGATGAGCGGCTGAAGCGGGCGCGCCTGCATATCGACGAACTCTCCGTGCTGACCGCGTCGGGCGAACGCATCGCCAGCCGCATGGAAAGCGCCGCCGCCAGCCCGCGTATCGCCAAGGAAATTCCCGACATGCCGCTTCCCTCCACCTCCATCCTCAGCCGCCTGGGCCGGGCCGTATCATGAGCGCTTTTCAAAGCAGGAGAGGCCGCCTGACCCGCCTGTTGCCCGGTGTCGTCGCGCTTGGCGCCGTGGTCCTGATGCTGAAGACCAGCGGACTGGTGCACGACGCCTATGCCCAGGCGCACGGCCAGGTCGCGGCGCTGACCAACGATCCGGTTCCCGCCAACAAGGATTTTGCCGGCGGCGAGGATGACCAGGTCGCCAGCGCCAGCGAAGTCAATGTCGTCAACAGCCTGGCCAAGCGCCGCCGCGAGCTGGATGCGCGCGACGCCCAGCTCAGCATTCAGGCCAACATGCTGGCCGCCACGGAAGCGCGGGTGGACGCCAAGATCACGCAACTCAAGCAGCTGCAGGCCCAGATCACCGGGCTGCTGGTCCAGCATGACGATGCCCAGAAGGCGCAGATTGCGTCGCTGGTGAAAACCTATTCCACCATGAAGGCCAAGGATGCAGCCCGCATCTTCAACACCCTGCCGGACGAAGTGCTGGTGCCGGTGGCGCACGACATGAAGTCGGATATCCTGGCATTGGTGATGGCCAACATGAATTCGGAAAATGCCAAGGCCCTGACGGTGAAGCTGGCCAACAAGCTCGCCCTGCCCCAGACCGCCGACCTGCTGGCCTCCACGCCCGCAGCGGCCCCTGCCGCCCAGGCCATGGCCACCCCCCAGACCCCGGGGCCGGCCGCCACTCCTGCGGAAAATCCAGCTTCCCCAAAGGGATAGTGTAAATCTCGGCATGCTCCCTGGCGGCGCTATCACGCTTAACCACAGGTTAACGCCGCCCCCGCCAATATGAAGTCAGGAGGGGCCAGACAGTGACGCATCGGGTGATCCGCACCTTTCGCAGCATGGCAGTGACGCTGGCGCTGGGCGCCAGCACGTCCGCATGGGCGGCGGACAGCGTGAGCGGCGCGATGCAGAACGGTTACGGCCGGCTGTCCTTCACCACCGAGTCCAGGATCAGCGCCACCACCACCGGCGGCGTGCTGGCCATCAGCTTTGACGGCAAGACCACGCTCGCGCCCGCGGCGATCATCGCGGCAATGCCGCGGTTCATCTCCGGCGGCCGGGCCGATGCCGACGGCAAGACCTTGCGCTTCACCCTGAACCAGCCTGTCAAATTGCATGTCAGCCAGATCGGCACCCGCGCCGTGGTGGATATTGCCGACCAGCGCTTCACCGGCACCATGCCCGACCTGGCGCCGCCGCCCAAGCCGGTCGCCAAGCCGTTGGACATTGCCGCCTTGCCGCAGATCAAGCTGCGCACCGGCGCCTATGAGAAATTCACCCGCCTGGTCTTCGACTGGCCCAAGAATGTTTCCTATCAGGTTTTTCCCGGCGCGGGAAAAATGACGGTCAAGTTCAATGCCCTGGCGCGCATCGATGTCTCGGCCCTGGTGCGCTTCGCGCCGCCCTGGGTCAAGAATGCGTCCTGGCGCATCGACGGCGCGTCCACCGTGGTCGAGTTCGAGACCGATTCCGATTCCGGTTATCACGACTTCAAGGACGGCAGCCATGTCGCGATCGACATCCTGGCGCCCAGGACCGACGGATCGGCGTATGCGCCGCCGGGCACCGCCAGGCCCGCGATTACAAAAATCGACACGGCGGCTGCGAAAGGCGCCAGCGGAGCCCAGGCCAAGGCCATCGCGCTGGCCGCGGCAGAACTTGCGCCGCCGACGGACAAGAGCAAGGCGGATGCAAAACCCGATGTAAAGCCGCGGGCCGAGACCGAAACAAAGACGGCGGCAACTCCGCCTGCCGCAGCGGCACCGGCTGTGCAGACGGCCGCGGAATCACTCCCCGAAACGGTTGCGGTGGCCGATGCCAAGCGCATAAGGGGCGGCGCCGTCATCACCTTCAAGGGCGCGGGCGGCCGCGCCAGCGCGGTTTTTGTGCGCGGCCTTACCGCCTGGGTGGTGCTGGAGAACGCGCCGAACTTCGACGCCCGCAATCTGAAATCCGCCCTGGGCGATTTCGCCGCCGGGATGGAAGCGGTTTCCAGCAATGGGCTGGGCATCCTGCGCATCACCCTGAAAGCCCCGGCCGAGATCGCGGCGCGCGGCCTGGGCCCCAACCTGGAAGTGGAGATCGCGGCCAGCGTCGCGCCGCCGCCGGTGGTGATCGGCTTTGCCCGCAACCAGTCCGATCCCCGGCGCGCCTCGCTTTCCACCCTGCTTCCGGCCGCCGATCACGCCTTCCAGCTGATGGACCCCGCCAGCGGCGACCTGCTGACCGTCATTCCCGCCCAGCCAGGACGCGGCGTGCCCAGCCAACGCGCCTTCGCCGACTTCGCAGCCCTGCCCACCGCCAGCGGCCTGGTGATCCTGCCCTATACCGACGACCTGCACGTAAGCGTGGATACGTCGCGCGTTTCCATCTCCCGTCCGTCCGGCCTTTCGCTGACCCCGCCGCAGATGCCGGTGGCGCAAACCCCGTCGGCGCTGGCCCATTCCGGCGACGGTCCGTCCTATATGAATTTCGTCCGCTGGGGCCAGGCCGGCGCCGGCAGCATCCTCGCCACCGAGCGCAAGCTTGCCCAGGACGTGGCGCAGGCCGACAAGCGCAAATCCGGAGCCGCCAGGCTGAACCTGGCGCGTTTCTATCTGGCCAACGGTTTTGCCGCCGAGGCTCTGGGGCTGCTCGATCTGATTCAGGCCCATGATCCGGCGCTGGCGGGCGATGCCCAACTGGTCACGATGCGCGCGGTGGCCGAATATATGATGGGGCGTTATCGCGATGCCCACAACGACCTGGCGGGCCCCGGCTTCGACGCCGACCGGCATGCCGCCTTCTGGCGCGGCCTGATCGAAGCCCGCACGGGTGACTGGAAGAGCGCCCATGCCCATCTGGAGCAGGCCGGTCCGGTGATGGGCCGCTATCCCGCCACCTGGCAAGCCGCCGCAACCCTGGCCGATGCGGATGCGGCGCTTGGACTTGGGCGTCTCGACCTGGCCGACGCGGCGCTCCATCGCATGCCCAAGGATCTGGACCACAAGCAGGCGCTGGCTGCCGAACTGGTACAGGCCCGGGTGCTGGCGGGCGAGACCCGTTATGGCGTCGCCGCCAAGCATTTCGTCGCCGTGGAAAATGGCGGCGACGAAAGACTGGCGGCGCAGGCGATCTTCTACCACACCACCGCGGCCCTGAACGCCAGCGCCATCACCGCGCCCCAGGCCATCGAGCAGCTGGAAAGGCTGCGCTTCCGCTGGCGCGGCGACGCGCTGGAGCTGAACACCTTGCGCAAGCTGGCGTCGCTGTATTTCGGCCGCGGCCAATGGCGCGAAGGCCTGAAGACGCTCAGGGTCGCGACCCAGAATTTCAATGGCCAGGACCCGGCGCGGATCGCGCAGGACGATATGCGCGGCGCCTTCGTCAAGCTGTTCCTCAAGGGCGGCGCCGACAAGATGAAGCCGGTGGAAGCCCTGGCCCTGTTCTACGACAATCTCGACCTGACCCCGATCGGTCCGGACGGCGACGAAATGATCCGGCGCATGGCCGACCGGCTGGTGGCGGTGGACCTGCTGGGACCGGCGGCGAATCTGCTCGCCTACCAGGTCGACAAGCGGCTGGACGGCATTGCCAAAGCGCAGGTCGCCACCCGGCTGGCGGCCGTCTATCTGATGGATCACAAGGCCGACAAGGCCGTCGCCGCCATCCGCGACTCCCAGATCTCCGGCCTGCCCGACGCCGAGATGCACCAGCGCATGCTGCTGGAAGCCCGCGCCTTCGCCGCCTTGAAGCAATGGGACAATGCGCTGGACCTGATCGCGGTCGACCAAGCGGAGGATACCAGGCAGTTGCGCGCCGATATCTATTGGGAAAGCGGCAATTGGGCCGTGGCGGGGCAGAAGTCCGAAGAGCTGCTGGAGGCGCGCTGGAGCGATCCGGCGCCGCTGAGCATCGATGATCGCGCCCAGGTGCTGCGCACCGCCGTGGCCTATTCGCTCGCCAATGACGAAGCCAGCCTGGCGCGGGTGCGCGCCCATTTCGCCGCCAAGATGAAAGGCACGCCCGACGCCAACCTGTTCGCGGTCCTGTCGGCGGATATCGACCAGCATGGACTGGCCTTCCGCGACGCCGCCGCCAGGATCGCCTCGGTCGACACCCTGCAGGCCTTCATGAAGGACTTCAGCAGGCGCCGCTCCGACGCCAAGAGCTGACGCGGTCCCCGGCAGGCGGCCGCGGACTATAATTCCTGCGCTTCAAGCCAATCCAGGGCGCGCCGCGCCAATTTTTCCCAGCCCGGTTCGCCGATCAGCCAATGGCCCATGCCGTCCAGAATCTCGGCGGTGGCGCGGCCCTTGTAGAGCGCGGCGATGCGCGCCGCGGTCGAGGGCGGGTTGATACGATCGTCGCTGCCGGTGAGCAGCAGCAGCGGCGCCGTCACCGCCTCGGTGTTCACCGCGCTGCCCTGATTGAAATCCAGGCCCCAGTTCATGATCTCGAAGGTGGCGCGCCCCGATTCCGGCACGAAGCGGTCGAACACCGCGTCGCGCATATGCCTGGGCAGCCGGTCCAGGGAATGGGCCAGCGCCACGTCGCGGCTGGGCTCCAGCACCTGGTTCCAATAACCCGGCTGCAGATGCATCGCCTGGCCAGCGCCGATCTCGAACAGGGTGGTGGGCGGCACGCCCCAGGGCGCCGAAGGCGCCAGCAGAATCAGCGCGCGCACGGGCAGGCGCGCGCCCAGCATCTGCGCCAGCAACCCGCCCATGGAGTGGCCCACCAGGATGGGCGCCTCGCCCAGGGCGCGGATTTCCTGTTCCAGGTCGGCGGTATAGTCGGCCAGGCCCGTGGTGCCCAGCGCCGCGGGCGGGCGCTTTCGATCGTGAAAGCGCAGGCAGGGCGCGGTGACGGCATAGCCGGCGGCCTCGAACTTTTCCTGCAGCCCGGCAAGCGACCAGGGTCCGCAGAAAGCGCCATGGATCATCACGACTTCCGGCTTGCCCGCTTTGCCTTGCCGCGGCCGCGGAGATTTTTTCATGCCAGATTCTGGAACGCGGCGATCACCGCTTTATAGGTGTCGCGCTTGAACGGCACGATCAGGCCGGGCAGCACCGCCAGGCTCACCCACTGGAAAGCGGAGAATTCCGGGTCATGCGCCGTCAGATCGATATCGCCGTCGCTGCCGGTAAAGCGCAGCGCGAACCATTTCTGGCGCTGGCCGCGATATTTGCCGTGAAACGCCACGCCCACCAGGTGCTGCGGCAGGTCATAGGTCACCCAGCCGTCCATTTCCCCGATGAGTTCGGCCTTGTCGGTGCCGACCTCTTCCAGCAATTCGCGCCGTGCCGCCTCGATCGGTGTTTCCCCCTTGTCGATGCCGCCCTGCGGCATCTGCCAGCCCTCGACCGTCTGATCGATGCGTTTGCCCACGAACACCTTGCCGTCCCGGTTGAACAGCATGATGCCGACGCAGGGCCGGTAAGGCAGATTGGAAGCCGTCATGGGGCGCGGATTATTTTTTTTCTGGTCCGGCGACTATGGACGAAACCGGCACCAGAACAAAGCCTCGCGATTGAAGACCTCGCGCCCAGGCCGCGATGCGCGCGATGCTGACCGGATACAGGAACGCCGAACCCACAGCACTGCCATTGGCCCGGGCCTGGGTTTCCAGTTCCGACAAGCGGCGATCGATCTCCGGCGCGGATTGAATGCCGTCCAGCGCACTGCCGCTTTGCGCGGCGGGAATGCCGACCTGGCTCGCCACCATCGGCACCACCGACTGGCTGGACGCGCCATTGTCGAAGAAATAGAGCCCGCGCCGGTTCAGATAGGTCAGGACCGGAGACAGCGCCTCGCTGTCCGACAGGAAGCGCTGGCCCAGAAGATTGCTGACCCCGGCATAGCCGGTGAAGCGTCCCAGCGCCCAGCTCAGGCGTTGGATATTGGCTTCCTCTTCCTGGCCGGAACGCAAGGTATGGGGGCCGGGATCGCTCTCGGGAAAGTCGGACGGTTCCATGGGAATTTGCAACAGGACTTCATGGCCAAGGGCGCGCGCCTGGGCCGCCCAGCGGCCGACATCGCCGGCATAGGGCGTGAATCCCAGCGTGACGCCCGCCGGCAAGCCGTCCAGGGCGGCCTTGGTGGCCGTCGGCGAGCGTCCCAATCCGCCCACCACCACGGCAATCTTGAACTTGGCCGCCGCCGGTGCCGGCGCGGCGTAGACGGTCATGGGCTTGCGGCCGTCATCGGCAATGCGCGGCAAGGGCCCATAAGCACTGTTTTCGATCAGCGCCGGATCGGCCACCAGCACCTTGCCGGCGTAAACAGGCCCGGTGATGGGCCCTGGAACCAAGCCGTCGCCCGGAACCGGACCCGCCGGTGCGGCGGGCCTGGGGCTGCCCGGTGGATTTTCCGCCAGGTCCAGACGAACCGCTGCCGGTCCCCCCGGATGGCCCAGGAGGGTAATCGCCAGCACGCCCGCTGCCAGCAGGCAGACCGTGAAGGAACAGGCAAAAGCCAGGGCGCGCCCGGCTTTGGACGCAATGAAGCCTTCGGCGGAATCGGCGACAGACATGCCGCCATTAAGAATTGGGATGGTTACCCTTGGGTTAACACTTAATGAAGAATAACCCTTGGGCTGCGCGCCAGACGCCGCGGCGGCCACCTCCTGCCTGCCGCGCCGGACGCGCAGGAAAGAAACCTGGCCTTGGCGCCAGCAGGGCTATTGCGCCGTCGGCTTGTCCGGCACCGCGGTGGTTGCGGAGGCGACCGTCATCTTGCCGCGCAGCAGGTCCAGCGCATAGGAAAGCTGGAAATCGTCATACTTCTTGCCCGGGGCCGGCTTGATCACCGGCGCGTTGATCTTCTTGGCGGGGACCGGCTCGCCGGTGAGATGCCCGCGCAGATCCGCTTCGGAAGGACGCGCCAGCTTGGGGACATTGGCCTCGTCGCCCTGCGCCACCTGGATGTCGGGAATGATGCCTTGCGCCTGGATGGAATGTCCCGACGGCGTGTAATAGCGCGCGGTGGTCAGGCGCAGCGCGCCGCGCCCTTCGCCCAGCGGGATGATGGTCTGGACCGAGCCCTTGCCGAAACTGGTCAGCCCGACGATGGTCGCGCGCTTGTGATCCTGCAACGCGCCGGACACGATCTCCGAGGCACTCGCCGTGCCGCCATTGATCAGCACCACCACGGGCTTGCCGTCGGTGATGTCGCCCGCCTTGGCGTCATAGCGCTGGGTGTCTTCGGCATGGCGGCCGCGGGTGGAAACGATTTCACCGGTACCGAGGAAATCGTCGGACACCTGTATCGCCTGATCCAGCAAGCCGCCGGGATTGTTGCGAAGATCCAGGACATAGCCCTTCAGGCCGGGGCCGATCTGCTTCTTGAGCTCGCGCACCGAACGTTCCAGGCCGTCGGCGGTCTGTTCGTTGAATCCGGGCAGGCGGATATAACCGACATCTGCTTCGCGGTGATAGGTCGGGGTGTCCACCGACACGATGGCGCGTACCAGCGTGACATCGAACGGCTTCTTCTCGCCTTCGCGCAGGATCGTCAGGGTGATCTTGCTGCCGGCCGGACCGCGCATCTTGTCGATGGCGTCGTTCAGCTGCAGGCCGGCAATGGAGGTACCGTCGATGCCGGCAATGCGGTCGCCGGTCTTGATCCCGGCGCGCGACGCGGGCGTGCCGTCGATCGGCGAGATCACCTTGATCAACCCGTCTTCCTGGGTGACTTCGATGCCGATGCCGCCGAACTGGCCCTTGGTGGTGATCTGCATGTCGCCATACATCTTGGCGTCCATGTAGCTGGAATGGGGATCGAGGTTGGACACCATGCCCTGGATGGCGGCGTCGATCAGCTCGCTGTCCTTGACGGGGCGCACATAATTGGCCCGCACCCGTTCGAACGCGTTGCTGAACAAATCCAGCTGACTGTAGGCGGATGCGTCATTGGCGCCCTTGGCCTCGGGCAACGCAACCATCGCGGCGGCAAAGCCGCATACCAGCCCCAGGCCAACCAGTGCAAACTTCCTCATGTACCGTTCGCCTTTCCAAACGCAGGGCGCATATTCAATTTCATCCATGGCGCGGGAGACTGTCCGTGGCCGCCGTGGCGCAGTTCAAAATAAAGCCGGTCATCGGCCGGGTCTGGCGGCATGGTACCAACCGGTTCACCCGCCAGGAGTTGGTCATTTGACTTGACTGTCATGCGTCCCAGTCCCGCCAAGACCACATCGTAGCCAGTCGTTATCTCCAGGATCAAGACTTGTCCCGCCTTATGGTAAGGACCGGCATAAAGAACCCTTCCGTCGGCCGGGGCGATAACCTGGGCCCCCGGCCGGGTGACGTAGGATACACCGGAATTGCCGTTTTCCAGGGTTCCTACCACCGGCTCCAGCAAGGAATTCTTACCCAAACCGCCGGGGGAGCCGGTGTTTTCAGCGGTAACCACGACCACGCTCTGGTCCGGGTCCCCATCCTGACCGCTCTTTGCCCGCAGCGCCTTGACCCGGGCCAGCAGCGCCTGGAAGTCGGCAGCCTGCCGCGCGACCTTTTCCAACTCCGATTTAAGGGTTCCGTAAGATTGCGCGGCCACCTCGGCTTCCTTTTCCTTTTGCGCCAGCAGCACGTCCAGCTCGCCCCGGGCGGTGCTCAGCCGCGCGGCGGTATCGGCAGCCTGGGCCCGCTCCGCCTCCAGTGCCAGGCGGGTGCGCTTCAGCGCATCGATGCGCCGGGACAGGCGCGCCGCCTGGGCATAGACCGGCGGCAAGGAGGCGCCGATCAGCATGGAGCCCCGCACCGCGGCCAGTGCGTCGTCCGGATGCATTGCCAGCGCGGGCGGCATGTCGTGCTGCAGCCTTTCCAGGACGCCCAGCAGCCTGGTGACCGCCGCCCGGTCATTGGCAAAGCCGGCGCTGAGACGATTGTCCTCGGCCGTCAGGCGCACGATCTGGGCATCGGCCTCCACCTTTTGCCGCTCCAGGCTTTCGATGCGCGCGGCGGTGGCGATCAGTTTTTGCCGCAAGGCCGCCGCCTGCGCCGCCAGCGCCTCGCTCTTTTCCTTGGCGGAGGCGACTTGCGGACGGACCTGTTTCAGTTCCGATGACAGGCTTTTGAGTTGTTGCGAACTGGACGGCAAATTGGCCAGCGCCTTGCCCGGCAGTGCGTGGCTGAGATCCATCGCCGGTTCCGGCGCCTGCGCCGGTGCCGGCCGCGGCGTCGGACGCCCCGGCGCGATGACGCGGGGATATTTCTGCGCCGCCGCCGCCGGCGTGCCGGCCAGCAACAGGGACAGAAGAAGGGCGCCGCTGCGTGTCACGCGCCTTTTACCAGAAGAGAATGTCCCGTCATCAGCGCGGGCTTATCCAGGCCCATCAGGTCCAGCATGGTTGGGGCGACGTCGGCGAGGCGGCCATTTTCCAGCCGCGCCCCAGCCGGTGCGCCGAAAACCACGATCGGCACGTCCAGGGTGGTGTGCGCGGTATGGGGCTCTCCGGTCTTGGGGTCCTTCATCATTTCGATATTGCCATGATCGGCGGTCAGTAGCATCACCCCGCCCGCTTTCTCCAGGGCCGTGCGCAGGCGCCCCAGGCATTCGTCGATCGTGTCCACCGCCTTGATGGCCGCCGCCATCACGCCGGTATGGCCCACCATGTCGGGATTGGCGTAGTTGCAGACGATCAAGTCGTATTTGCCCGATGCGATGGCTTCCTCCAGCTTGCCGGTGACCTGGTAGGCGCTCATCTCCGGCTTGTGGTCATAGGTCGAAACCTTGGGGCTGGGCACCAGGATACGGTCTTCACCTTCGAACTGATCCTCGCGCCCGCCATTCAGGAAAAAAGTGACATGGGCATATTTCTCCGTCTCGGCTATGCGCAGCTGCGTCCGGTGATGCGCCGCGATCACCTCGCCCAGGGTCTGGCGCACATCCTCCGGCGGGAACACGCACCCCATCAGCGGCTTGAGCGCGTCGGAATATTCCGTCAGCCCGGCAGCGGCGCTGAAGGCCGCCACGCGGCCACGGACAAAGCCGTCAAAGCCCTCATCCAGCAGGGCGGTGGAAATCTCGCGGGCGCGGTCGGCGCGGAAATTGGCGAACAGCAGGCCGTCGCCGTCTTCCACCCCGGCATAGTCTCCCAGGACGCAGGGCAGGACGAATTCATCCGTGACGCCTTCGGCGTAGGATGCATCCAGCGCCGCGAACGCGTCGTCAAAACGGCGCCCCGAGGCATCGACGATCGCGTTGGTGCATTTCTCCACCCGGTCCCAGCGCTTGTCCCGGTCCATGGCAAAATAGCGTCCCGACAGGGTGGCGAGGCGGACGCCGGCCAGGCCGTGAATATCCGCGAGGAATTTTTCGATAAAGCCCTTGGCGCTTTTGGGCGGCGTGTCGCGGCCATCGAGGAAAGCGTGCACGAACACCGGTACGCCTGCATCGCTGAAAATCCGCACCAGGGCCGCGATGTGATCCTGGTGCGAATGCACCCCGCCCGGCGACAAAAGACCCATGACATGCACGCCGCCCCGGGCGGTTGTTATCTTATCGATCAGCGACAGCAGCACCGGCCGCCGCGCCAGCGAGCCGTCCTCGATGGCGACATCGATGCGCGGCAGGTCCTGGGCGACGACACGGCCGGCGCCGATATTCATGTGGCCCACTTCGGAATTGCCCATCTGGCCCTTGGGCAGGCCGACCGCCGCGCCGGAGGTGGCCAGCAGTGCATGCGGGCATTCTGACAGAAGTCGCGTGTAGTTCGGGGTGCGCGCCGCGGCGATGGCATTGTCGGCGGCATGATCGGGCCGCCAGCCCCAGCCGTCGAGGATGCAAAGCAGGGCGGGACGCGGCGACGACATGGGAAAATCCTGAAACGAAGCGGTCAGCAAAAATAGGAAGCCGGGAGGGCCGTGTCCATCCGCCCGCGGCGCAATCGGGTCAAGGGCGCGGCAATTCAACCTGAATCGCGCGACAATCAAACAATCCGAAGCGTATTCCGGTTCCCGGTGAAGGGATCAGGCCCGAAAAGGGGCTCTCGGCGAATTCACTTGAACTGCGGCCCGGTGGTCCATGCCACGATCGCCTTGCGCGTCCCCCGGGTGCAGGGGGTCACACGGTGCAGGACATAGGATGGAAAGGCGATCACCATGCCGCGCTCGCGCGGCGCGATCTCGATCTTGTTGCCGGCATGAAACTGCAGCTCGCAGCCTTCATATTGCGACGGATCGGTCAGCTGCAGCGAGAGGGAAAGCTTGCGCCGGGTGCGCAGGGTACCCTGATCGACGTGCCAGTCATAATGACCGCCTTCGGTGCCATGATAGACGGTGTATTGGAGATTTTCGGAAAAGCCGCTCAAAGCGAACTGATAGACGCGATCGTTCAGGGCGCGGGCAACGCCCTGCATCCGGTCATAGATCCATTTGGATTCGGGGCAAGGCGCCATCCAGGCGGTCTGGGTGACACGGATCTCGCCGCGCACCAGGCCCTCCGGCACATCGCTGGCCACAGTGGCGTTTTCAACCGTCAGCCGATCGCCATAGGCCTCGATCCTGTCCAGCTCGGCAGGCGAAAAAGCGTTCGCCCAGATAATGAAGGTGGAGGTGGGATGAAGATCGAGTTCTGACATGAACACCGGCATGAAAAGCGACGCAAGAAATAGGACCTGAAACGGCCCCAGTCCATGCGTTTGCACTCCGTCGGGCCCCACGACGAGGCTGCCCTTCCCGCAGGGCTCTGCCGCAGGACCTGGGCGAGGATTTTCCGGGCGGCGGGCGGCCGGGCCGCATCGATCCGCAAGCCGTTGCTCCTCGGTTTGCGGCCCGCCGCCGATTGGCGGACTTTCGCCAGGCCCCGCGTACGCCTTTGCAGCCAGGACCGCAGAGGCAATAGGGGGCAACAAAGTCACCCGCGGCAGCCTGGTCCCGGCAGGATTTGCCGGGAGGCGGCTGAGGCATTCCGAACACTGTTCAAGCCATTGATATATATGGAATAAATTCCAGGCCGGCCCGGCATGAAACTGGCAAAGAGGCAGGCGTACACAAAGGCAGAAGCCGTTTATGCGCCGCGCACCCTATTACCTTCGTCTTGCCGCCCTGATGGTGGGAGCCGCAATCGCGGCTTCGCCGGCCTTCGCTTTTTCCCGGGTCAAGGACCTGGTCGAGGTCCAGGGTATCCGCGACAATATGCTGGTCGGCTACGGCCTGGTGGTCGGCCTGAACGGCACCGGCGACAGCCTCAAGAATGCGCCCTTCACCCAGCAGAGCATCCAGACCATGCTCGAGCGTCTGGGCACCAACACCCGCGGCCAGGTCATGCAGACCAAGAATGTCGCCGCAGTGATGGTGACGGCCAACCTGCCCGCCTTTGCCGCGCCCGGTTCGCGCATCGACGTTTCGGTTTCCGCGATGGGCGACGCCAAGAATTTGCAGGGCGGCACCCTGCTGGTCACCACGCTGTTCGGCGCCGATGGCCAGATCTACGCCCTGGCCCAAGGTCCGGTTGCGGTCGGCGGTTTCTCGGCCCAGGGCGAAGCATCCAGCGTGACGCGCGGCGTGCCCACCGCGGGGCGCATTTCCAATGGCGCCATCGTGGAAAAGGACACCGGCTTCCGGCTGGACAGCATGACCAGTCTGAAACTGTCGCTGCACAATCCCGACCTCACCACCGCGACCCGCATCGCCAAGGCGGTCAATGCCTATCTGGGCGGCAACAGCGCCCAGGCCGCCGATCCGTCCAATATCGAGCTTACGGTACCGGCCAACTATCCCGGCGGCGTCATGGCGCTGCTTACCGACATCGAGCAGGTCAAGGTCGATCCCGACCAGGCCGCCAAGGTCATCATCGACGAGACCAGTGGCGTAATCGTGATGGGCGCGGACGTGCGCATTTCCACCGTCGCCATCGCCCAGGGCAACCTGACCATCAAGGTCACCGAAACACCGCAGGTCAGCCAGCCCGCGCCCTTCTCCCAGACCGGCACCACCCAGGTCGTGCCGCGCACCAACATCCAGATCGACGACAGCCAGGGCAACAAGATCGCGGTCATGGACGAGGGCGTCTCGCTGCAACACCTGGTCGATGGCCTGAACGCGCTGGGCGTGGGCCCGCGCGATATCATCTCGATCCTGCAGGCCATCAAGGCGGCCGGCGCGCTGCAGGCCGACATCCAGGTGATCGGCTGATGGACAGCGCGATTCAATCCGCCATGCTTGCGGCGCAACAGGCGCCGCTGGCGCCTGCGCCCAAAGCCACCGCCGACGCCGCCAAGGCCGAAGCGGCGGCCAAGGACTATGAAAGCATCTTTATTTCGCAATTCCTGGGCAGCATGTTTTCCGGAATTCCAACCGACGGGGTAACCGGCGGCGGCCAGGGCGAGGAGATGTTCCGCTCCTTGATGATCAACGAATATGGCAAGAGCATCGAGCAGCAGGGCGGCTTCGGCCTCGCCACACATATGAAAGCCGAGCTGCTCAGGCACCAGGAGGGCCAGGACAAATGACCGCGGCGAAACTGGAAGACACACCGCGCATCGAGCGACTGATCACCATGGCCGAGCGCCTGATCGCCGCCCTGGAATGCGATATTGCCGAATTGCATAACGGCCGCACGGCCACGCTGAGGACCAACGATCCCGAAATCCAGACCCTGACGGCGCTGTACGGCAAGGAAGCCCAGGGCTTCGATCCGCGCCTGGCCCAGTCGGCGCCGCCCTCGCTGCGCCAGAAATTCTTCGCCATCACCGCCAGGTTCCGCGACGTGCTGCAGCTGCACGCCCGCATGGTCGCCCGGGTCAAGAACGCCAGCGAAGGCATTGTCCGCGCCATCGCCGCGGAGGTCGAGCGTGTCCAATGCACCCATGCGCACCTATGGCCCGCGGCCCGGCACCGTGCCGCAGTCGTCGGGCGCGATGGTTTTCAACAAGGTGGTTTAAGCACCGGCCGCCCGGGCCAGGCGTCCGGCGTTCGGCGGCAAAAGCCCCACTGGGGCTTTTGCTGAGCTGGCCTTTCCCGGCCTCGCGTCGCGCTTGGCCGCGCGCCGCTGCGGCGTTCGGCCAGGCAAAAGCCCCACTGGGGCTTTTGCTGATCTGGCCTCACCCCAGCAGCGACAGCGCCAGATTGTAATTGCCCAGCAGCGCGGTCTGATAGGCGCTGACCGTGCCGTGGTTGTTGCCGGGCTGCGGCGGCGGAGCCGGCGGCGCGTTGGTCGTCTGATAGGCGCTCTGGATGCTGGACAGCACCGCCAGCAGATTGGTCCGCGCGAAATTGGCGCCCGTCCTGCTCGAAATGTCCAGGGGGCCGCCGACACCGCCGGTCAGCCCCAGCCCGAAGGTCGGCGTCACGCCGGGCTGCGTGGTGGCGGAGGCAGTGCTGCCCTTGGCGGGCGCGGTGAGCACGCCGGCGGCGATGCCCAGCCGCGCCAGGGCGTCGAAATCCTTTGGCCCGGCCACAAGGTTGACCGTGTTGCCGGCGTTGATCTGAATCTTCAGATTCTCGGCGCCGCCGGTGTAGTTCACGCTGGCCTTGCCGATGCCGCCCAGCTGGGCGTTGATCTTGGTCGCCAGCGAATCGAACGTCTCGCCCTGGTCGATGGTGATGGTGGCGGTACGCGCCGCGGTGCCCTGGATCTGGATCTGGAAGGTATCGCCGGCCCGCAAGGTCGTCTGGGTGGTCAGGTCCACCGACTGGTTGAGGGAGATGGCGCCGCGCGGAAGGTCCCAGCGCATCCAGTACGCTGGCGCCCTGGGGATCGATCGCCAGGCCGGCGCCGGTCGAGACGCCATCGGCGCCGCCATATTGCTGTGTCCACTGGATGGCGCCGTTGGCGTTCAGGGCGGCGGCGAAGGCGTTGTTGACATTCTGCACGCTGCGCTGGGCGCCGGCGAAGGTGCCGGTGGTCGAGCCGGCGACATAGACGGTACCGTCCGCCGCCACCGTGACGGCGCCGGCGCGATCGGTGCCGGCGGTGCCGATATAGGTCACGGTGTCGGCGCTGACGCTGGCGCCATTGTCGGTGGCGCCGAAGACGAAGGCATCGATGCCGCCACTGGCAGGCGCCACAATGGCGGCGCCGCCGCCCGTCAGGTTGGCGTTGCTGGTGGCGCCCGAGACATAGACCTTGGAGCCCGAGATGGTGAGACCACCGATGCTGCCGCCCGCCGCCAGGGCGCCCAGATCCTGGGTCCAGGTCGGGGCGGTGGTGATGTCGCCGCCGGCATACTTGGCGAGGATGGCATGGCCGTTCTGGGTGCTGGCGACGTAAAGGCTGCCGTCGGGACCGGTGGCGGTGGCCGCCACGGCTGTCGCTGCCGCTGGTGCCGAACTGGGTTTCCGCCAGCAGCTTGCCGCTGGAATCGATATTTGGCGAGGAAGGCGTCGCCGCCGCCCTGGGCAACCTGGCCCGCGCCGATCACGCCGCCCGAAACGCTGCCGCCGATATAGATATTGCCGCTGGCATCCACGCTCACGGCATTGGACTGGTTGTTGGCCAGGGTCTGGATCTGCTTGATCCAGGTCTGGCCGCCATTGGCGTCATAGCGCGCCACGAAGGCATCGTTGTTGCCGTTGGTGATGGATGTGGGGGTCAGGGCGGCGGTGGAGGCGCCGGTGACGACCACGCCGCCCGAAGGGTCCAGCGCCAGGCCATAGCCGCTGGCGCTGCCGCCGCTGCCCAGCAGATTCTGGAACACGACATTGCCGGCGGAATCATACTTGGTCAGATAGGCGTCCTGGGTGCCTTGATTCAGCTGGTTGCCGAAATTGCCGCTCGCATTGCCGATGACGTAGATATTGCCGCTGGCATCCACCACTGTGGCCTGGGCCGAGGTTATGCCGGTGCTGGCATTCTGGTTGACGCTGAAGGTGCCGCTGGGCGTGCCGTTAAGGCCCGACAGCTTTGTCAGCCGGCCGCTCTGGTCGGCTGCGGTGGTGGTGACCGCGGAGGTCGCGACATTGGTGGTGGTATTGGTTTCGGTGGCAAGTCCGGAATTGCCCACCAGATACAGCGACGGCGTGGCGGCCGCCGACAGGCTTACCTGCTCGGTGCCGCCGGGGGTGATCTGCAATCCATAGGTCGCGCTGGTGTCGGAGGTGACGGTGCCGCCCTTCTGGGTTTTCTGGAAGCGGGTGGAGAAACCGGCAGACGACAGCTGGTCGTTGATGTAGCCGATGACGTTGCCCAGGCTCAGCGTGCCCGGCACCTGCGACAGGTCGATGGCGACGTTGGTGGTGACGCCGCCTTTCTTGATGGCGATGGTGAAACTGTCGGAGGCCGACAGGCCCGGCAGGGCATTGTTGAGATTGGAATTGGCGACCAGTTGCCTGGTGGCATAGGTGAAGCCGCCGAAGGCGATGCCGGCGGTGGAGGTGACGGTATCGGATGGCTTGGCGGATTGCAGCTTGAAATTGTTGAAGCTGGTGGAGGCCAGATATTGCTGAACCTGGGCCAGGCCCTTTTGGAAGCGGTCATTAAGGCCGGCAAGCTGGCCGCTGGTGGCGCTGCCGTTCTGCGCCATCTTGGCGATATAGGCCAGCGTGTTTACCGCAGTGTAGAGCGCGAAGAGCTTCTGGTTGTCCTGTTCCAGCTTGGCGTCGCTGCTCGCCCCGGCACTCAGCGGCACCTTCGAGGTGTCGAGAAAGTTGGTGGTGCCGAGAACCTTGGCGTCCTGCTTGGCGTTGTTGGCATTGGGCGTGTTCCAGGGCGGGTTGTCGTTCGCCGTGGCGCCGTTCTTTTGGGTCGAGGCGGCAAGCTGGGCTTGCTGCGCGCGCGACGCCGCGACCGCAGATGGGCTGGCGCTGAGCTGCGCCTGATAGAATCCCAGCAGTACCGAGGAATCCAAGCCCGTGATTGCCATGGGAAATTTTCGCATCCAGGGCGTTAAGGGCGAACTAACGCAATGTGCGCGCAATAGCGGCGAAAGCCGGGGACCGCCGGAAAAACGTGCTTAACGCGGCCTTAACGGGGCGCGCGCAAATCTGGCGGCATGAACGCAGCCTATGCCCAGGGTTTGAAGCTGTCGTCCCAGGGACGGCATGCCGAAGCCATTGCCCAATTCGAGGGAGCGTTGGCGCGCAATCCCGACGACACCAAGGTGCTATTCGCGCTGGGCAACACCGCCAGCCAGCTGGGGCTGGCCGGGCCCGCCGAGCAGTTCTTCCGCCGCGTGCTGGCGCTGGAACCCGGCCGCAAGGAGGCCATCGTCAACCTGGCCAACCTGCTGCGCGCCGCCGGCCAGTATGATGCCGCGATCGCGCTGCTGGAGCCTGCCCTGGCGCGCGAACCGCAAAGCCCCGAACTTCACCTGACCCTGGGCTCGGCCTGGCGGGAGAAGGGCGACTTTCCCAAAGCCACCATCCATTACCAGGCCGCCCTGGCGGCGCGCCCCGACTATGCCCCCGCCCTGGCCAATCTGGCGGACATGCGGAGCGACACGGGCGACCGCGCCGCGGCCCGAACATTGTACGATCTGGCGGTCAAGGCCGATCCGCGTAATCCACAGGTCCGGCTGAACCGCGCCATCCTGCATTTGCTGAACGGCGATCTAAAGGACGGCTGGCGCGACTATGCGGCACGCATCGAGGTGCCCGGCAAGGTTCCGGCGCCAAGCGGTGAACAGCGTTTGGCACCCTGGACCGGCGGCACCCTGAAGCGGGTGCGGCTGCTGGTGCGTGCCGAACAGGGTATCGGCGACCAGATCCTGTTCGCCAGCCTGATCCCCGATCTGGCAGCGCGGGCCAAGGCGGACGGCGGCAGCCTGGTCCTGGAATGCGAGCCGCGGCTGGCCGGGCTTTTCGCGCGTTCCTTTCCCGAGGTCGCCGTGCGGCCGGCCGCAATCCAAGCCATCGAAGGGGTGCCGGTCGCCGATTATGGCTGGCTCAAATCGGTGGGCGGCGCCACCCATTCTGTCCTGATGGGCAGCCTGCCCAGATATCTGCGCCGCACCCTGGACTGCTTTCCCAGGCCGCACTGCTTTCTTTCGCCCGATCCTGGCGAACGCGCCCGCTGGCGATCCCTTTTCGAAATCGGCTCCGGGAATAAGAAGATCGTCGGCATCAGCTGGCGCAGCGGCAGGCGCGCCGGCGGCGACCGCGCCTTGCAATATGCCCCGCTGGCGGATTGGGCCGTATTTTTGCGCGCCTGCGACGCCCGTTTCGTCTGTGCCCAGTATGGCGCCGAGGCCGAAGAGATCGCGGCGCTGGAACAGATGAGCGGCGCCAAGATCCTGGTTCCGGAAAATCTCGACCAGAAGAACGAGCTGGACCGGACCTGCGCCATGCTTGGCGCGCTGGACGGGCTGGTCAGCGCGCCCACCGCCGTGTCCTGGCTGGCGGCGGGGGCCGGCGTGCCGACACTGAAAGTTCTTTACGGCGACGTCTGGACCGCGATGGGCCAGAACCACGAACCATTCGCACCGGCCTGCACGTGTCTGAGCCCCGCCAACCAGGGCGATTGGGCGGATGTTTTTTGCCAGGCAATTACAAAGCTGTCTTGAGCGGCGTCCGCGCGGCGGCCAGCGCCGCCGCAAGATCGGCGGCGATGCGCTCCGCGCCCTGTCCGTCCAGCAGCGCCAGGCCCTGGCGGCGCATTTCGCGCCGCGCCGCCGGCGTGTTCATCAGCCATTGCACCGCGCGCGCGATCTCGCCATCGCCCACCTTGTCCGCCACACCCAGGCTGAGACCCATGCCGGCATCCGCGAAGGCCGACGCCGAAACGGCATGCTCCTCGGTCAATCCCAGATAGATGGCCGGGATGCCGCAGGCCGCCAGCTCGTAGGCCGTGACGCCGAAGGCGCAGACCGCGATATCGGCACTGGCATATTCGATGGAAAGATCGTCGGCGCCTTCCACCGTCTCGTAATTTTTTTTCAGGGCCACCAGATTGCGCGCCACCTTGCCGGCGTCCTTCATGCCGGTGCCGATGACGAAGCGGATGCGATAGGCCGAATCCAGCACCGCCAGCGCCTTGGCCATGCGCAAGGTGAGACCATGCGGATCGCTGCCGCCCATGGTCACCAATATGGTAGGCCGCGGCGCGGCGACATGCTTGCGAACGATATTGGAATTGAGGCCCAGGATCGCCCATTCCCAGCCCAGGCGCGGCAAGGCATGGGAGCCGGTCCAGTCCAGTGCGCGCGCGCCGGGCACCGGCGGATAATAGGCATAGTCGCTGGCCAGGCGGCGCTCATGGCCATCATCGATCACCGCGGTGACGGCGATGCCGCGCCTGAGCCTTTCCAGTTCCGCGCGGCCGGGACCTTCGCGTCCGTCCAGCAGCAGAATGTCCGGCCTGTGCGCGTCCAGCAGATTTTCCAGGCTGCAGGACCCACCCAGCATCGCGACGGGGAACCCGGCGCGGCGAATTGGTGCGGCGGCATCTTCGCTGCCGTTCAGCGCAAACTGCACGCCGATATTTTCATGTTCGCGCAGGGCGCGGGCCAGCGCCACCATGCGCTTGACATGGCCGTAGCCGAATTTTCCCCCGCCGTCGCAGCGGATCACGGCCAGGCGTCCGGCATGGCCCGCTTCGGGCAGCCCTGCCCGCACCGGGCCGGCGGGCGCGTTGATCGCCTTCAATTCCGGCTCGCGTTCCAGGAGCAGCAGAAGATCTGCCAGCGAAGCCTCCCCGGCGCGCGCGTTGAGGCGCGCATGAAGCGCCTCGACAAAGGCCAGGTCATCCTGGGTCTCGATGATGAGCCGTCCACCGATCCCGGCCTCGCGCGCATAGGGCCTGGCGCGCACCACCTTCACGAAACCAGGATGCTTGCGGAAATAGGCGGTGACGTGCCGGCGTGCCGCGGGGTCGTGGGCGGCATCCATCATCAGGCGGTCGAGGGCGCGCCGGCTGAAGGCATCCATGCTGTCGTAAGCGGTTTCGGCGTCTTCGTCCGGCAGCACATAATCGCCATCCTGCTCGATCAGGGTAGCCACGAGGTGGTCCGCCAGGCCGGCATCCGGGAAGGGGCTGTCCGCCGGCACCCGTACGATGATGTCGGCGTCCAGCTTTTCGGCGACCCGGGCATGGTGCGCCAGGACGTCATCCTCGGGACCGCGCACAACGGTGACGCCCTGGGCGTTACACCATTGCGCGATGGCGTCGTCGGCGGGATTGACGCTGGTGGCGACCGCGATCTCCTCCAGCAGGTGACAGGCCTTGAGGTTGTGCACGATGTGCCACAGCAGCGGCTTGCCGGCGACGGGCCTCAGGACCTTGCCGGGCAGGCGCGCGCAGGCCATGCGGGCGTGGACGACGGCGACCACCCGTATGTGCTCGCGTTCGCCCTGGGTGCGGTCGCTGGCGGAATTGCTGGTCATTAACGGAATCTAAAGAGCGTCTGGCTAAGAAGCGGTTAACGCGGATGGAACCGCACAACCCTGTCCAGGAGCCGGGCCCGCCATGAACAAGACGCTGCTGATTATTTCCGGCGGCGAGGATTCGGTGGCGGTGGCGCGTCACGCGCGCGAAACCGGGCATACGGTGGTCGTCTCCGACGCCGATCCGCAAGCCCCCGCCTTCGCCTTCGCCGATTCCTGCCTGTTCGCCGATATCCATGGTGCCGCCGAAACCGCCGCGGCCGCCGAGCGCTACAGCCGTAAGATCCGCAAGATCGACGGCGTGGTTTGCACCGCCGACGCCGACTTGACCGTTGCCACTGTCGCCGACCGCCTGCGCCTGCCGGGGCCACCGCTGCACGTGGCCGAACTGATGAGCGACCGGTTGATGATCCGGCGCTGCTTTGCATCCGCCGGCATTGCCGCACCCTGGCATGCGGAAATCTTCACGCCCCAGGAATTGCAGCGCATCGCCATCGCCAAAGGGCGCGACCTGGTCATCAAACCGGTGGAAAATCACGGGCTCGACGGCGTCGAGCGCCTGTCGGAGGTGGAGGATTTCAACGCCGCCTTCCAAAGGGCCCGCTTTCATTCGCCCAGCGAGCGGGTGATGGTGGAACAGTGGCTGGAAGGTCCGCGCAGCCGTGTCGCGCTATTGATGCTGAACGGGGTTTGCCATGTGGCGGGATCGCCCGAAAAAGCGGTCGGTGACGCCGCGCGCCGCGCCGCCTCGGCGCTGGGCATCGGCGACGGCCCGGTGGTCAGCGAGATCGTGATGCATCAGGACACGCCGCACGTCACCGAGATTTCCGCGCGGCTTTGCGGCTCCGGCTTTCTGGACGCGGCGACCCATCTGGCGCTGGGTGAGGACGTCTCGCCGCGCGATCTTGCCCCCTGAACAAAGACAAAGGACGGACTGCCCCCCGGCTGTCCGTCCTTTGCTCATTGCCCACCAGAAGTATTTTTTCCCTACGCCCCGGGGCGGACACCATATTCCTATGATTGTCCGGCAGCGGTTGGCGCTGGGCGGGCCTTTTTGGGGCCCGCCCATGCCGTGGCTTAACGGAACAGAGCGAGAATGGTCTGCGGCGACTGATTGGCGATGGACAGCGCCTGTACGCCCAGCTGCTGCTTGACCTGCAGCGACTGGAGGCTGGCACTTTCCTGCGCCAGGTTGGCGTCGACCAGGTTGCCGATACCCGTCGTCAGGGTGTCGGACAGCTTCTGCGAGAAGGTCGCCTGGATCGAGAACTTCGCGGCGCCCGACGACAGCTTGGCAAGAGCCGAGTTGACGTTGGTCAGCGAGGCCTGGATCGTGGCCACCAAAGTGGAAGCCTTCGACTGGGTCGAGATCGTGGCCGTGGACTTCAGGGTCACGATGGAGCCCGACAACTTCAAGTTCTGGGCCGCGGTCGTGATGCGGCGGCTGCCGTCGGCCGAGGCCAGAGCCGTGATCTGGGTGGTCGAACCGTCAACCAGGTTGAAGCCGTTGAACACCGCGTTCTTCACGATCGTGGCGACCTGGTCGCGCAGAGCGGTGAAGTTGGCGTTCAGCGCGTTGCGGCTGGCGGTATCCAGCGAGGAGTTGGCCGCAGCAAGCGCCTTGGTCTTCAACTGGATCAGCAGGTCCGAAATCGACTGGCCCGCCGAAAGGGCGACGTCGACGGCGGAGGTGGCATTGTTGATCGAGTTGATGACAGCCGTATAGCCGGCAACCTGACCACGTTGGTTCTGGGCGATGGCGTAGATGGCGCCATCGTCACGGGCGGTGGCGACTTTCAGGCCGCTGTTGATGTGGGACTGGGTCTGAGCCAACTGACCCTGGGTGGCGGTCAGGTACTGCAGTGCGACGAGTGCGCCGCTATTGGTGTTGACGCTAAAGGACATGTGGTCTCTCCGTTCTGGTCATAGAGCAATGCTCTTCGGGCGTTTTGCCCGCGTGGCTCTTGGCAAGCGCCGTGCCGAACCGAATTAGAGTTTGGTTAAACATCGATTTTGCGGGCGCTAGGAAAATGCCACCCGGCGACAATTGCCGCATCGGTGCCGGCGCACGGCAAATATTGCCGCCTCCCGGCAATTCCTGCCGGGTGAGTGGGCAAATACTTCCACTTTTCAGAAAAGATGGCGGCAATAAATCCAGCAAAACCAAGAGATTTCCTGGTTCACGGCGATACAGCCCTTGATGAATAAGTATGAACGGCGCGGCGCCGAACCTGCGCCGAAGAAGGGCGGCACCGGCGAGGGCCGAAACGCGTAAAAAGGAAGGACGGCACGCTAGCGCCGCCAAACGCGTAGGCGCGAGCCGGAGCGCATAAAAAAGGAAGAGCGGCGCGCTGGCGCCGCTCTTCCCGGTAAGCCCCCTTGAAACCCGATCAGCGGAACAGGGACAGAATGGTCTGCGGCGCCTGGTTGGCAATTGCCAGGGCCTGGACGCCGAGCTGCTGCTTGACCTGCAAGGACTGCAACCGGGCGCTTTCCTGGGCCATGTTGGCATCGACGAGGTTGCCCAGACCGGCGGTCAGGGTGTCGGACAGTTTCTGGGTGAAGGTTGCCTGGATCGAGAACTTCGCGGCGCCCGACGACAGTTTGGCCAGAGCCGAGTTGACGTTGGTCAGCGAGGTCTGCAGCACCGTGATCAAGGCCGAGGCCTTGACCTGGGTCGAAACCGACGCCGTCGAAGTCAAGGTCACGATGGCACCCGACAGGGACAGGTTCTGCGCCGCGGTCGTGATGCGCCGGGTGCCGTCGGCAGAAGCCAGGGCCTGGACCTGCGTGGTTGAACCGTCAACCAGGTTGAAGCTGTTGAAGACCGCGTTCTTGACGATGGTGCTGATCTGGTCGCGCAGGGCGGTGAAATTGGCGTTCAGCGCGTTGCGGCTGGCGGTATCGAGCGAAGGATCGGCTGCGGCGAGCGCCTTTGACTTTAACTGGATCAGCAGATCCGAAATCGACTGGCCCGCGGACAGGGCGACATCGACGGCGGATTGGCCGTTGTTGAGACTGTTGATCACAGACGAAAAGCCTGCGATCGCGCCGCGCTGGTTCTGGGCAATCGCGTAGATCGCGCCATCATCCTTCGCCGTCGCAACCTTGAGGCCGCTATTGATCGCCCCCTGGGTCTGGTCGAGCTGACCCTGGGTGGCATTCAAATACTGAAGCGCGATCTGTGCGCCGGTGTTGGTGTTGACGCTGAAAGACATGGCTACTCTCCATTTATTCTGGTGGCGTACCGCGAATTCTGCGGACCCTGGGCAAGGCCCGCAGGAGCTTGTGCAACGCCCGTGCCATGCGGTTAACCGGATAAGTTATTGATTTCGCTTGTTTTACTTCCTTAATTTGCATTAACCATTAGGCATGAATTGCCGCGCCGGGAATTTTCTGCCGCTTCAGGCAGGCAAGAAAAACCGGCGCCGTTGCCGGCGCCGGTTTTCAAATTCGCTTCTGCGCAGAACCGCCTCAGGAAGCCTGCAGGCCCTGCATGATGGTGCGGTTGATCTCGATCAGCGGATCGAGCGGGGCCTTTTCGCGCGTGACGCTGCGCGAATATTTCGCCACCCACAGCGACAGGGAGATGATCTTGGCACGGACATCCTCGGTCAGGGTGTTGCGGTCGTCCATGCAGTCGGCGGCCAGGGTCCGCCACAGGCGGCGGTTCCAGTCCACCGCTTCCACCAGCGGGCTGCCTTCCGCCTTGGATTCCTTGGCATTGAGCAAGGCTCCGGTGACCTGGCCGAACAGGCGATATTCGGTGACACGGGGATCTTCGGTCGCGGCTTGCGCGGCCTTGTAGGCTTTAAGGCTCATAGCTCAATCGCTCCTGTTCCAGGTCGAAAAGTTTGCGGCAGGCGATAAGCGCCTTGTAATAGTCGCCCAGTCCCACATCCCGGCTGATGTCCACGCACGCCGCCAGAATTTCGGGCGTGCTGAGCGCGCCCATGAATTCCGTCATGCGCAAGGCAAATTCGTTGTAGGGCTCTTGGCTGGCTTCGCCGTCCAGATACATCATCATGATGGCGAGATAGATGCGGCGCGCCGGGGTATTGGCGCCTTCCGGCTGCATGATGTCCTTTTCGCGCAGCACGCAGGCCTTGTTCTGAATCACCAGGCTGGCGCGCTTGTCGCCGTTGGCCAAAACCGCGCCATTCAGCACGAATTTTTCACCAGGCTTTAACGACAATTTCAGCGGCATAGCGCCCTTCCCTTTCGAATTGGGGCAACAATACGTCCGCGGGCATTAACAAAAGACTGACGCTTTTGCAGGCAATTGTTTACGAGGTGTTAAGCCTGCCCGGCGGCGCCGGCGGCCCGGGCGCGCTCTTCGGGGGCGGGGATTTTAGAGCCGAAAAAAGAATGGCCGGCCGCGCGATTTCGGTTTCCAGCCCGCCGCCATGGCGCGGCGGATATCGCCCTCCAGCGCATGGGGGTCGATGCCGGGCCTTTCGATCTTGCCGCCCGGCATTTCGCGGAAAGGATATTCCAGGACCAGCTCGCGGCGATTTTCGTCCGCGCGCTCGACCGACAGGCGCAGGCCGACATGATCGCCGCCGGGATCCCACATCTGTTCGCTTTTCAGGCTCCAGCGCAGGGGATAGCCATCCACCAGCAGAGAGCCGCCCAGGTCGCGCTTCTTTCTTCTTGTCATGGCCTTCCCGACGCCAGCACAGGTCCGCCTCTCCTTTGGCACGAAGCGCTCGAAAGGGAAAATGGCCATGGCCGGCTGCCGGACGCGGATCGGCCAAGCGATATTCGCGCGCCTGGCGCGCGGGGCCGCCAAGAGCCGGGAGGGGTCATCAAATTATTGCTGCTGCTGTTGGTGATACAGCCGTTCCGGCATGGAGGCCGTCGGCGTGGGCGATGCCATCGGACGGGTAACCTTCAGGAAGTCCTCGTGGCGCACCGGCGCCTGGGTCGGCTCCAGCGACACGGCGATCGAAAGTTCGCTGTCGGCGCCCCCTTTGTAGGTACCGCGGGTCGGGGGCACGTCGGCATAGTCGCGGCCCACCGCGGCGCGGATATGGCGTTCGCCCGCCATGATGTTGTTGGTGGGATCAAATCCGATCCAGCCCAGGGAAGGCAGATAGGCTTCCACCCAGGCATGGGTGGCATTGGCGGCAGAGCGGTCATGGCTGCCCTTGTGGTGGAGATAACCCGAGACATACCGGCAGGGCACGCCCCACTCGCGCGCGATCGCGGTCATGATATGGGCAAAGTCCTGGCAGACGCCGCGGCGCTGTTCCAGCGCAACCTCGATGGGGGAATTCACTTCCGTGACCCCGGGCTCGTATTCGAAGGAATCATAGATGCCGCGCTGCAGGGTGCGCAGCGCCGTGAGCGGATCACCCACCGGTTTTTCCAGGTCCGCGATTTTCATGAAGCTTTCCAGCTCGCGGGACGGCCTGGCAAAGCGGGACGGCTCCAGCATGTCGAAATGATCGTCGGTGAGATTGAAACTGTTGTAGCGGCTCCATTCCAGGGGATCGAGCGTGTCGGGCAGGGCGCGCATCTGGCCGATTTCCACCACCGCCTGCGCCTCGATCCGCAGCTCTTCATGCTCGCGCAGCAGGTTGAAGTGATAGACCGCGTTGCCCAGGTGATCGGTATAGGCATAAAGCTGGGCGCGGGGATTGGTGGATATCTGGAACGAGCGCAGGGTCTGCGGCCCTTCCGAGCGCGGCTGCATGCGAATTTCCATCACCGACTCGCGAACCGGCGCGTTGTAGCGAAAACGGGTGACATGGCGGATCGAATAGAACATCTATTTTCCCCCTTCTGTCGCAGCGCGGGCCGGCTTTGCCGAGGCCTCGCGACCACATCTTCCCCCGCATTGGGCGCCGCGCGCCGCGAGGGAAGAAGGCCGGTATGTGCGGACAAACCTCATAAGACGGTTTCCGCGCCGTAGGTGATGTAGGAACTGTACAGCGCCTTGTGTATCTGTTCGCACTGCTTGGTGATGTCGGCGATGAAGGCCGCGACGCCGCCCGACATCAGTTCATCCACCTGTCCGAAATCCACCGCCGCCTTCAGCCGGCCGGCCAGGCGTTCGACCGCCGCGCGGCGCGCGGGCGGCGCGCCCGGCGCCACCCGGGCCAGGGCTTCGGTCATGCGGTCGACGGAAAAACAGATGGAGTGGGGAAATTCGGAATCGAACAACAGGAATTCGGCAATCTTCTGGGGGCGGATCGAGGCGGTGTACCGCTTGGTATAGGGCTCGAAGGCGGTGCAGAATTTGAGCAGCACCAGCCAATCGAAATATTTCGGGCCGTTTTCGCTGTTTTGCGCGGCCCGGAAATGGATGTCCAGCAACCGGCCCAGCTGCTGCACCCGTTCGATATGGCGGCCCAGCTCCAGAAAATACCAGCCCTCGCCGTGACTGAGGGTCGAATAGGTGACCCCTTCCAGGGCGTGCATCTCTTCCAGCGCCTCGCGGAACAGGCGCCCCGGGGTATGCACCCAGATCGATTCCATCGTCACCGGCGTCAGGCGCAGATAGAGCCGGTTGAGATTTTCCCAGACCTCATTGGACAAGGCCTCGCGCACCTGGCGGGCATTGTCGCGCGCCAGCGCCAGCGAGTTGATCAGGGACGTCTGATTGTCGCGATCGAAGGCAAGCCTGCGGGTAATGGCGAAGGCGTCGGGGTGCAGCAGGTTGGCTTTTTCGCCGGTCAGGGATTCGACCACCCGCGCCCAGCTTGCGGTGGCGTCTTCGGAGGTCTGCTCGACCATGGCGTCCAGCTTCACCGCGATCAGCCGCGCGGTATGCTCGGCGCGCTCGATATAGCGGCTCATCCAGTAGAGGGAATCGGCAACCCGGCTCAGCATTACTGACTCAACACCCAGGTGTCCTTGGAGCCGCCGCCCTGCGAGGAATTCACCACCAGGCTGCCGCGTTTCAGCGCCACCCGGGTCAGCGCTCCCGGCACCAGCTTGGTTTCCACCCCGTGCAGGATGAAGGGCCGCAGATCGACATGGCGCGCCTCGATGCCGTTGCCGACAAAGGTGGGGGCGGTCGAGAGCTGGATGGTGGGCTGGGCGATGTAATTTTCCGGGTCCGCCTTGATCTTCTGGGCGAATTCGTCGCGCTCGGCCTGGGAGGCATGGGGCCCGACCAGCATGCCATAGCCGCCGGATTCGCCCACCGCCTTGACCACCAGCTTGTCGAGATTGTCCAGCACGTGGGAAAGCGATTTTTCCTCGCGGCAGAGGAAGGTTTCGACATTGTTCAGGATCGGCTCTTCCGCCAGGTAATAGCGGATCAGACGCGGCACATAGGCATAGACCGCCTTGTCGTCGGCCACCCCCGTGCCCAGCGCGTTGGCGATTGTCACATTGCCGGCGCGATAGGCGTTGAACAGGCCGGGGACACCCAGCGCGGAGTCTTCGCGGAAGATCAGCGGATCGATGAAATCATCGTCGATGCGGCGATAGATGACGTCGATGCGCTTCAGCCCCGACGTGGTGCGGGTGTAGACGACGTTGTCGTTGACCAGCAGGTCGCGGCCCTCCACCAGCTCGACCCCCATCTGGCGGGCCAGGAAGGCGTGTTCGAAATAGGCGGAGTTGAAAACGCCCGGCGTCAGGATGGCGATGGAAACGTCATCGTGGAACGGTGTCAGGGAACGCAGGGTCGCCAGAAGCTCCAGCGGATAATGCTCGATGGGGCGCACGCCCATGGAACGGAAAACCGCCGGGAAGGCCCGCCGCGCCACGTCGCGGTTGGCCAGCATGTAGCTGACGCCCGAGGGCACCCGCAAATTGTCTTCCAGCACCACGAAGTCACCGGCTTCGTTGCGGATCAGGTCGCTGCCGCAGATATTGACATAGGCGCCATGGGGCACCGGCAGGCCGCGCATCTCGCGGCGGTAATGCTTGGAGCCGTAGATCATGGTGCGCGGTACCACACCGTCCTTCAGCACCCGGCCGTCGTTGTAGATGTCGCGCAGGAACAGGTTGAGGGCGAGGATGCGCTGGGTCAGGCCGCGCTCGATGCGGTCCCATTCGCTTGCCGTGACGATACGCGGCAGAAGGTCGGTGGGAATGATCCGTTCGGTGGCCTTGTTGTCGTTATAGACCGTGAAGGTGATGCCCTGATGCAGAAAGCTCTGCTCGCAGGCCTGCTGGCGGCGATTGAGTTCTTCCAGCGGCAGGGTGGAAAGCCGCGAATCCATCACCGCATAGGGCAGCCGCGCCTTGCCCTCGCGGGTGAACATCTCGTCATAGGGCCTGCCGAGTTCGTAATTGGCATAAGGAGCATCGACACCGGGCCGCGAAACCCGCCCTGGGCCGGCCGCGATATCGGGGCCTCCGAAATCCTCCGTATTGGCGAAAGCTTCATGCTGCATAAGCGAAGTCTGCACAGAGGGCGAGGCTCCCCGCAAGCTCTGCTTTTATTTTCGAAGGCGATAGGCGCGGCCAGATGGTGCGACCGATTGGAGCGGGCCGCATCCGGCGACAGCACCGGCGGCCCGTCGCCATTTTCGGCCCCGGCCGGGGCGCAGGGACACCGCGTCAACCGCCAGGAATCCGCTCTCTCCGGCCTGGAAAATTCAAGAAAAACAATTTGTTATTCGACAAGCGCCAGCATGGCGTCCTGGTTGGGGCGCTGCGCCACCGCGATCCGGGCAAAGCTCATGGGCGTCAGCGCCTGGGCGGTGGCCGCGCTGATGCAAAAAGCCGCCAGTCCGTCCGTGGGCAGGCCTTTCGCCAGCACGCCGAATATCCGGGCGGTGCGCGGAGAAAAAAACATCGCCGCATCCAGCGCACCCTCCTGCAACGCGATTTTCGCCTCGGACGGCAGGCTGCTCGCCGGTTCGATTCCATAGAGCGCGCAGCGCCGGACCGCGAAACCGCCCCGCTCCAGTTCCTGCGCCAAGGTACCCGGTGCGTCCTCGGCACAGACATGCAGCAGGACGCCTTGCGGGGACGCCCAGCGCCGGGCGGCCTCGGCCAGGTCCCTGGCATCGCCATCGGCGCTTCGCACATCGGCAAATCCCGCATCGCGCGCTTCCTTCGCGGTCTGCGGTCCGACCGCGAAGATTGGGATATCGCGCCGGGCGGTACGCCGCCTCAGCGCGCGAATGCCGTTGGCGCTGGTGGCCAGGACGGCTTGCACATTTTCCAGCGCCCGCCCCGACTCTTCCAGCAGGGGCCCGTCACGGAAATGCGGGGCGATCAGCGGCGCCAGCAGCGCCTGATGGCCGCGCGCGCCCAGGCGCGCCGCAATTTCGGCGCCATCCTCGAGCGGTCTGGTCACAAGAATGCGCATGGCCGGCCGGCGTCCCGATTTCGAAATTCGCACGCTCTGTATATCGGGCTTCCGGAGAATTGCAGAACCACGACACCGGGCGACTTTGCGTGATGGACAATTGGGCGTAAAGCAGCCGCCCATGACGGGCAGGAGCCTCACTATTCTGGGCATCGAGACCAGCTGCGACGAAACCGCGGCGGCCGTGGTGCGCGGCTATCCTCCCGGACCCGGCGAAATCCTCTCCAATATCGTGTTCAGCCAGACCGAAGCCCATGCGCCCTATGGCGGCGTGGTGCCCGAGATCGCCTCCCGCGCCCATCTGGAAATCCTGGACGACATCATCGCGCGGGCTCTTGGCGAGGCCCGTGCGGATCTGGCCCAACTGGACGGCATTGCCGCCACGGCGGGGCCCGGCCTGATCGGCGGCGTCATGGTGGGACTGACCACCGCCAAGGCCCTGGCGCTTGGCGCGGGCAAGCCGCTGATTGCCGTCAACCACCTGATGGGTCATGCCTTGACGGCCAGGCTGACCCATGGCGCGGCGTTTCCCTTCCTGCTGCTGCTTGTGTCGGGTGGACATTGCCAGCTTGTCGGCGTGGGCGGCGCCGGCGATTTCCGGCTCTATGGCAGCACCATCGACGACGCGGTGGGCGAGGCCTTCGACAAGACCGCGAAGATTCTGGGCCTGCCCTATCCCGGCGGCCCGGCGGTGGAGGTCGCCGCCAGGGGCGGCAATGCCAAGGCCTATGATCTGCCGCGTCCGCTGCTCAACAAACGTGCCGGCGCCGATTTCTCTTTTTCAGGCCTGAAGACGGCAGTGCGCCAGCTGGCCCAGCGGGACATCAGCGTTGCCGATGCCAGTGCGAGCTTCCAGGCGGCGGTCATCGATATCCTCTGCGACCGCAGCCGCATCGCCATGGACATGTTCCGCCGCGATTTTCCCGATGGCAACACGCTGGTGGTGGCCGGCGGCGTCGCCGCCAATCAAGCCATCGGCAGCGCCCTGGCCGGGCTGTGCCGGGCACAGGGCTTCGCCATCCGCATTCCGCCCCCCAGGCTCTGCACCGACAATGCGGCGATGATCGCCTGGGCGGGGGTGGAACGGCTGTCGGACCAAGGCGCGGGCGACGCCTTGTCGACGTCACCCAGGGCGCGCTGGCCGCTGGCCGCGAGCCCTGTTTGATTGCCGGCTTTCGCTTTAGATCGTCGCGGCGACGGTCAGGATGCCCAGGATGCCCACCAGGGCGATGGTGGCAGCCTGGAAAAGCTCGGCAACGGCGCTGTTGACCCGCTCGCTGACGGTGGGGGTTTGGCTAAGGGGACTGGTCATTTGATACTCCTTCAAGGCAGCCCCAAACACAGGCCGGGGACTTATGCTGCAGTGCGATATAGAGCTTCGAGAGTTGCGTTTCAATGAAGGCTAGCTATGCATTTATGTAAATATTTGAGGCAGTTTTCTCCGTTAACTTATTGAAGTCATTGAATTTGCAATAAAATTGCGTGACACCGTCACTAGATGTGCAAGCGCAGCATGGAAGGGATGCAAAAGTTGAAAATCGCCACCTGGAACGTCAATTCCGTGCGCCACCGGATTCATCTGGTGACCCGCCTGCTGCGCGAGGAGCAGCCGGACGTCCTGTGCCTGCAGGAGACCAAGGTCCTGAACGAGCTGTTCCCGGCGGAGGCGTTTCGCAAGCTGGGCTACACCCACCAGGCGATCAACGGCCAGAAGGCCTATCACGGGGTGGCGGTGCTGGCGAAAATGCCGTTCCGCGCGACGGGCGTCCAGGATTTCTGCCGCGAGGGCCATGCCCGCCACATGGGCGTGACCCTGGACAATGGCGTGGAGCTGCACAATTTCTATGTCCCGGCCGGCGGCGATATTCCCGACCCCATCCGCAACGAAAAATTCGCCCACAAGCTGCACTTCCTGCGGGAGATGGAAAAATTCTTCGCCCGCCGCAAGGCCGGGCGCAGGGACCCCGTCATCCTGGTCGGCGACCTCAATGTCGCGCCGCTGGAAAATGACGTGTGGAGCCACAAGCAGCTTGTGGACATTGTCAGCCACACGCCGGTGGAAACCAAATTGCTGGGCGAGGCGCAGGCCGCCTTCGACTGGACCGATGCCACGCGCCACTTCATTCCGCCGCAGGAAAAAATCTACAGCTGGTGGAGTTATCGCGCCGCCGATTGGGAGGCCTCGGACCGCGGCCGGCGCCTGGACCATGTCTGGGCGAGCCCCGGCCTGAAGGGCGCGTTGCGCTCGCACAAGATCCTGAAAAAAATGCGCGGCTGGCAAAAGGCCAGCGATCATGTGCCGGTGGTGGTGGAGTTCAACGTGTGAAGCCGGCCTTGGAGAAGCCGGCCTGCGGCCGTCAGTGCCAGAACGGCCGGACGCGCTTGAATTTGGCGTAGCGTTTCAGGGCCTGCGTGATGGCACCGGGGACCTGGGCCCCATACCAGCCCACCATGGCGCCGGCGGCGTAGCGCAGCGCACAATCGTCGTCTTTCCGGCTTTTCTCGCGCAACAAGTCGCCCACCACGCTGCGGACGTTGGCGACATCATTGAGTTCGCCCAGGTGATTCTGGAGCTCGCGCAGCTCCCGCAGATAGCCCTTCACGGCACGCCTGGAATAGAGCGGCGCAAAAAACTCGGCCGTGTAGCGCAGCTTCTTGAGCGAGATGCGCAGCCGGTGCATGTCGCCCTCCTCCTGGCTGCGCGCCACCTTGCCGCGCTTTTTGGTGCGCCGGACCTGGCGGTCCAGCATCCGTTCGGCGGTGCGCGGCAGGCGACGGTCGCGGGTCAGCGGCAGCTGCGAGGAGGCCAGTGCCGCGACATCATCGGCAAAGAGTTCAAAATCGGGACCGGATATGCAGACGATGGCCGCGGCCCAGGCGGTGTCGCGGGCCGCTTCGGCACGGGCGCGCAGCTGGGGCAGGCCTTCGCTGATCCCGGACTTGGGCGGCTCGGCCAGCAGCTTTTCCACGAACACATCCAGATCGCGGGCCGGCGCCAGCCGCCCCGCCAGGATCTTGGCGCGGCCGCGTAGCTCCTCGAGCCACTCCTGGCCGAATTCCCGCCCGAAGGCGCCCAGCGCCACTTCCAGCCGGCGGAAAGCCACCCGCAACTGATGCAGGCCCTCGACCGAACGGCCCAGCCGCAAGGTGGCGGCGTTGGCGGTGATCTGGGACAGGCAGTCCGACAAGGTGGCGCGGAAGGCATCCTCCGGCCGCATGGCCTTGCCGATATGGCGGGACGCCGCCTTGGCCGGCTTGCCGAACACCATCTTGTCGGTGCCCTTGTTGCGGCGGGCAAGGGAATGTACGGCGGCGCGGGGATCGTCCATGCACGAGCCTAGCGCCAATTTTTGCCGGCTTTCAATCGTGTTCGGACACGGGGCGGGTCGCCAGTCCGGCCGCGGCCATGGCCGCCTTGGCCTGGGCGATGGTCACCTCGCCGAAATGGAAGATCGAGGCCGCCAGGACGGCGCTGGCATGGCCCTTGGTCACGCCATCCACCAGATCCTGGACGCTACCGACGCCGCCGCAGGCGATCACCGGCACCGGCACCGCGTCGCAGACCGCGCGCGTCAACGCCAGGTCATAGCCCGACTTCACGCCGTCGCGGTCCATGGAGGTGAGCAGGATTTCGCCCGCGCCATAGCCGACCAGCTTCTCGGCATGGGCGACGGCATCGATGCCGGTGGCCTTGCGCCCGCCATGGGTGAAGATCTCGTAGCGGCCGCCGCCCACCCCCTTGGCGTCGATCGCCGCGACGATGCACTGGCTGCCGAATTTCTCCGCCGCCTCCTTGACGAATTCCGGGCGGCTGACCGCGGCGGTGTTGATCGAGACCTTGTCGGCGCCCGCCAGCAGCAGGGCACGAATGTCCTCCAGGGTGCGCACCCCGCCGCCCACGGTCAGCGGCATGAAACAGACTTCCGCCGTGCGGTGCACCACATCCAGCAAGGTGCCGCGATTTTCATGGGAGGCGGTGATGTCCAGGAAGCAGAGCTCGTCGGCGCCCGCCTTGTCGTAAACGATCGCCTGTTCCACCGGATCGCCGGCATCGCGCAGGCCCTCGAAATTCACGCCCTTGACGACGCGGCCGTCCTTCACGTCCAGGCAGGGAATGACACGAACCTTGAGCATCACATCCTGCCTTTCGCCATGGCGGCGATGTTCATCAGGGCGCGCCCCGTCACCGCCTGCGCCGGAACCGCCGTGGTGCGGGTCAACACTTCGGCCTCCAGCAGCATGTCCAGCGCCTCGCCCAGCCTGTCGCTGTTCCAGCGCTGGGCCTGGTTCTTGAATCCGGCGGCGCGCGAGAAATGCACCGGCGGGCGCAGACGCTTCATCACCATGTCCAGGCTTTCGCCGCGGGCGGCGCTTTCGCGCGCCTGCAACAGCTTCTGAAAATGCCCCATGGCGCTGCGGATCACCTGGGCCGGCTGAGTGTCGGACACCCACAGCCTTTCCAGTTCGCGGTCCAGCCGGGCCAGGTCGCCGCTGCCCGCCGCATCGCAGGCGCTTTCGCTGCGCGCCTCGGCTTCATCGCCCATCACCGCGCGGACATCTTCCAGCGTCACCTGTTTATGGCCGTGCATGTAGAGCAGCAGCTTTTCGATTTCGCGCCGCGTCACGCCGCGGTCCGAGCCCAGCCGCGACACCGCATCCTCCAGCGCGTCGGGCGCGATGGACAGGCCCTCGGCGCGCAGGGCGTCGCGCACCACGTCGCCCAGATCGCGCGGCGAGTCGGGATAGCATTGGATGGCGACAGCGCTCTTGTGGCCGTCGAACAGCTTGCGCAGGGCGCTGGTTCTGGCCAGGTCGCCGGCCTCGATCACCACCAGCGCGTCGCCCCCATGTTGGCCATGAACCGGACCGTCCAGATAAGACTCAAACAGCGCCGCCAGATCGTTGCCGGCGCCGCGCACCCGCACCACCCGGCGCCCGCCCATCATGGAGATGGCGGCGGCCTCGTCCGCCAGCCGCGCCGGATCGGCCAGCAGGACGGCCTCGCTGAGATCGGCGACATTGAAGGCGTCGGTCAGGTCGGGCACCACGCTTTTCAGCAGCTTTTCGGCGCGCTCCTGCACCAAACCGGCATCGGGGCCATACACCAGCGCCGCGCCCAGCCCCTTTGGCGGCGCCATCACATAGCGGTCGGCCTCGTGACTTTTGACGATCATTTCTTGTGCTGCCGGAACCAGACGCCAAGATCGAGATGAATGCGCTCGGCCACGTCCTGGGCGGCGCGCTTGGAGGCATCCTGCTCGGCCACCAGGGTGGCGTAAGGCGACTGCACCACATTATAGGCCGACATTTCGGTCTGGGTGCCGCTGATCAGGACATTGCCGCGCGCATCGCTAAGTGTATAGCGCGCCTCCAGCCGGTTGTTGTAGCGGGTGATGGTGGCGTCGTTCTGCAACGCGATGCCCTGGCTGGATTCATTCAGGACGACCTTCAGGCGATAGGCCTTGCCCGCCGCAACGCCATCCGACTGCAGTGCGTCGATCAGACTGTTGCGCAGTTCATAGCCGTCGCGTTCGGCAATCGGTTCGACATAGATGGAGGACAGCTGCGGCGCCAGCGCGCTGCCGTACATGGGATGGAAGCCGCAGGCCGAAAGCATAGGGGACAGCAGCAGGCACGCGGCGATGGCGGCCGGTTTCCTCATGCGACAATATTCACGATACGGTTGGGCACCACGATCACTTTCCTGGGCGCCTTGCCATCCAGGGCGCGGATGACCCCGTCCTCGGCCAGGGCGGCGGCTTCGACCGTCTTGCTGTCGGCATCCTTGGCCATGCTGATCTCGCCGCGGCGCTTGCCATTGACCTGGATGGCGATGGTGACGCTGTTCGACGCCGTCAAGGCGGGATCATATTTGGGCCAGGGCGTTTCGGCCACCAGGCTGGTGTGGCCCAGCGCCTGCCAGCAGGCTTCCGCCAGGTGCGGCATCATCGGCGCGCCGAGCAGGACGATCGCCTCCAGCGCCTCGCGCCGCGCCGCAGAATCGCAGGCCTCGGCCCCGCCAAGGATGTTGGCCAATGTATAGAGCTGGGCGACGGCGCGATTGAAGCGCAGATGCTCCAGGTCGTCGGTGACGGCGGCAATCGCCCTGTGCGTGGCCTGGCGCAGCGCCGTGGACGTTTCGTCCCCTGCGGTGACCGGCGTTCCCGGCGGCGGCAGGCCCTCGCTCTCGCTGGCCAGGCGCCAGATGCGGTTGACGAACCGCCAGCAGCCTTCCGCTCCGGTGTCGGTCCATTCGATGTCGCGCTCCGGCGGGGTATCCGACAGCATGAACCAGCGGATGGTGTCGGCGCCGTATTCGGCGATGATGGTTTCCGGCGCGATGGTGTTCTTCTTGGACTTGGACATCTTCTCGGAAGGTCCGACCGAAATCTCGGTATCGGTGCCCGCCAGGAAGGCTTTGGGCCCGCGCTTTTCGATCTCGTCCGGCGAAACCCAGTTGCCGGCCGCGTCCTTGTAGGTCTCGTGGCAGACCATGCCCTGGGTGAACAGGCCCGCAAAGGGTTCGGCCACCTTGACCATGCCCAGCCGGGACATGGCGCGGGTGAAATAGCGCGCATAGAGAAGATGCAGGATCGCATGCTCGATGCCGCCGATATACTGATCCACCGGCAGCCAGTAATCGGCGGCTTCCTTGTCCACCGGTTCATCGGCGGCCGGATTGGTGAAGCGGGTGAAGTACCAGGAGGAGTTGGCAAAGGTGTCCAGCGTGTCGGTGTCGCGCAGCGCTGCGCCCTTGCAGGTGGGGCAGGTGACGGTCTTCCAGGCCGTGTCCGCATCCAGCGGATTGCCCTTGACGTTGAAGTTGATCACTTCGGGCAGGCGCACCGGCAGCTGGTCCCGGGGCACCGGCACCACGCCGCATTTGGCGCAATGGATCATGGGAATGGGGCAGCCCCAGGGGCGCTGGCGCGACACCAGCCAATCGCGCAGCCGGTAGTTCACCGTGCGTTCGCCGGTGCCGTCCTTTTCCAGCCGCGCCGCGACTTCGGCCTTGGCCTGATCCACCGTCATGCCGTCCAGGAAGCGCGAGTTGGCCAGGCGCCCGGGCCCGGTATAGGCCGCGTTGCCGACATCGAAGGACTTGGCATCGGCCTCTTCGGGCACCACCACCGGCGTCACCGCCAGCTTGTATTTGCGGGCGAAATCCAGGTCGCGCTGGTCGTGCGCCGGGCAGCCGAAGATCGCGCCGGTGCCGTAGCCCATCAGCACGAAGTTGGCCACCATCACCGGCAGTTTCCAGTTCGCATCGAAAGGATGCGCCGCGGTCAGGCCGGTGTCATAGCCCTTCTTCTCGGCCTTCTCGATATCGGCCTCGGCGGTGCCGATATGGCGGCATTCCTCGATGAAGGCCGCCAGCCCGGCGTCCTTTTGCGCGAGTTCCTGGGCCAGCGGATGTTCCGGCGACAGCGCCACGAAGGAGGCGCCGAACAAGGTGTCGGGCCGCGTCGTGAACACATCCAGCTTGCCGGCGTCGGACAGGGTGAACTGGAAGCGCAGCCCTTCGCTCTTGCCGATCCAGTTCTTCTGCATGACGCGGACTTTTTCCGGCCAGCGCTCCAGCGTATCCAGGCCCTGGAGCAACTCTTCCGCAAAGGCGGTGATCTTGAAGAACCACTGGCTGAGCTTGCGCCGTTCCACCACCGCGCCTGAACGCCAGCCGCGCCCGTCGATCACCTGCTCGTTGGCGAGCACGGTCATGTCCACCGGGTCCCAGTTCACATCGGCTTCGCTGCGATAGACGAAGCCGGCCTTGTAGAAGTCCAGGAACAACTTCTGCTGCTGGTGATAATATTCCGGATCGCAGGTGGCGAATTCCCTGGACCAGTCCAGCGACAGGCCCATCATCTTGAGCTGCTCGCGCATCGCCGCGATATTTTCGTAGGTCCAGTCGCGCGGGCTCACGCCCTTGTCGCGCGCCGCATTCTCCGCCGGCAGGCCGAAGGCGTCCCAGCCCATCGGATGCAGCACGTTATAGCCCTGGGCGCGGCGGAAACGGGCGATGACGTCGCCCATGGTGTAGTTGCGCACATGGCCCATATGGATGCGCCCCGACGGATAGGGGAACATCTCCAGCACATAGCATTTGGGCTTGGCCGCCCCCTTGGAAGAATCGAGACCCGGTGTGGCGAAGAGGGCGCGCCTGCCCCATTCGGCCTGCCAGTGCTTCTCCGATTCCTTGGCGTTGTAGCGCGCCATGCGCGGATCCTCAGCCGGTTTGGCCGAGCGTGGCGAGCCTGAGTTCGCGTGCGCGGGTGAGGATCGAATCTTCCAGCTTATGCGCGGTCTCGGGGCTGGGCTGGGCTTCCTGCCAGGCATTGCCATTCTTCACCTGGCGGAACACCACCACCTTGAGGCCGTCGGCCCGCAAGGCGCGGTCCATGATGTAGACGGTCACCTTCAGCCGCTCATTGGGGCTGGTAGGCGCGACATACCATTCGGAGATGATGACGCCGCCAAAGGGATCGGCCGACACCAGCGGCAGGAAGGACAAAGTATCGAGCGAGGCGTGCCACAGGTAGGAATTCACCCCCAATGTGACCCGGCTGGAGCCACTGGCGATGGCGCTGGTGCCGGTATCCATGTCCCTGGATCCGTCGTATGAGGAGCCGCAGCCGGCCAGAACCAGCGCACAAAGCAAAGCGGGCAGAACTCGCATAGGGGCGTCTTTTCCTCTGGGGCGGGCGGGCTTGCGCCGAACAAGGGCTTATAGCGGCGGGGCTGGGCGCGCGCAACGGCGCGCAGCTTGCGCCAATCCGGCCGGTTTGGCTTATTCTGGAAGGACTTAAGAGGCGGCCAGATTGCCAGTTCGTAAGATTGTCCTGCTTTGCGCCCTGGTCCTGGCGGGCCCGGCATGGGCTCAACTGCCAGCCGACGCGCTGGCGCCGCCGTCATGGCCGCTGGGCCAGGCCGAGTTCCGGCTGGCGGGCGAAGCCGGCGGCGCCCTTTTCGATCCCCGCCAGCCTGGCCGGGAGGGTGTCCAGGCCAGCGGCGCGCTGCTTCTGATGCCGCAAATCCGGCGCGACTATGACAGCGGCCTGTCGCTGGGGCTCGTTTCCACCTTCGCGCTCGCCGACCCCCTGTCGCGCGGCCGCTATGACGGCGACGCGATCGAGCGGCTGGCGGCAACCGCGCGCACCGGCCTGGGCAGGATCGAGGTCGGCCTCACCGACGGCGCGGGCTATGGCCTGGCGGTGACCGGGCCCCGGGTCGATCCCGGCGTCAGCCTGGATGATCCGCGCACCAGCTTCTTCCGCGATCCCGCCACCAAACGCGCGGTAACCGACATGTTCGCCCTGCGCACGCCGGTCGGCGCCTCCAGCAACTATGCCAAGATCGTCTATACCAGCCCATCGCTGTTCGGGGCGCAGCTGGCCCTGTCCTTCACCCCGTCCGAGGGCAAGCAGGTGCCGTTCCTGAATGCCGGGCCGCACGTGCCCGGACGCCAGGTCGAATTCTGGGAAGCGGCACTGCGCTATGAAACCGATGTCGGGCCGGTGTCCCTGTCGGCCTACGGGGCGGTGGCAGAGGGGCGGGCCGAGCACAAACTGCCGGGGCAGGAAGGGGTCAGCGATCTGGGCGCCGGCCTTCGCGCCGACTATCCGGTGAGCGACGAGATCACCATGTCGCTAGGCGGCGCCTACCGCCAGAGCAATGCCCATGGCTTTGACGTCAACCAGTCCTGGCAGGCGGGCACAACCCGCATCGGCCATGTCTCGGCCGCGCTGACCGGCGGGCAATGGATGGGAGCCATCGAATATGGCAGCGGCACCGCCGATGCGGTGGCGGGATTGCCGCGGCTGGGCCTTACCGGGCTGGAAGCGTCCGTGGGGTATCGCCTCAGCGACAGTATCCAGGTCAGCACCGGCTGGCAGCATCTGGGTTATTCGCGCGGCAGCGGGCAGTTCTTCAACGGCGCGCCGCAGCTGAAGCTGAACGCGGTCTTTCTGCATCTCAATCTGA
This sequence comes from uncultured Alphaproteobacteria bacterium, assembly GCA_963835715.1. Lineage (GTDB taxonomy): Bacteria > Pseudomonadota > Alphaproteobacteria > Micropepsales > Micropepsaceae > Rhizomicrobium. Next base: position 848,427 of record CAWIGN010000002.1, on the reverse strand, counting down.
AAACGTCAGAGCAATGACGCGATGGCGGCGATGCCGCTGAAGGCGGGCGCCAGCAATCCGGCGCTGCCGGGCGTGATGCCGCCCAGGGCATAGACCGGCACCGGCGCCCGCGCGGCGATGAAGGCGGCCCGCACCGGCGTCAGGGGCCGCGCGCCGCCGTGGCTGGCGGTGGCGAAGACCGGCGACAGCAATACCGCATCCAGCATTCTGGCATCCATCAATGCCCGCAACGAATGGGCCGAAGAGGTGATGATCCAGTGGGGAAAGCGCGCCCGCCAATGCGGCGCCTCGCGCATGCGCGCTTGCGGCAAATGCAGCCCCGCCGCGCCGGTGCGCGCCGCCATGGCGGGATCGTCCGCGATCAGCAAGGTTGCCAGGCCGTGCAACCGCTCCGCCAACCGCTGGCGTTGCCGCGCCTGGCGGGCGCGCACCACCACCACACTGCCGCGCGGCAATGCGCGCGCCGCCCGCGCCCAATCGGCGTCGCGATCGTCGGTCATCAAGACCAAAGGCATGTCCGGATTGAGACATGCCTGACGCCTTGCTAGGTTCGCGGCCATGACGATCTCACAAAATCTCGCGGACATACTGGCGCGCATCGAAGCGGCGCGAAAGGCGGCAATCGCGCCGGCACCCGCGACCCGCCTGGTGGCAGTGTCCAAGACCGTGCCGCAGGACGGCATTCGCGAGGCTCTGGCGGCGGGCCAGCGCCTGTTCGGCGAGAACCGGGTCCAGGAGGCGCAGACAAAATATCCCTCCCTGAAAAGCGCGTTTCCCGATCTGGAATTGCACCTGATCGGCCCGTTGCAGACCAACAAGGTCAAGGAGGCGGCGCACCTGTTCGACGTCATCCAGACCCTGGACCGGATCAGGCTGGCCGATGCGCTGGCGGCGGAGCGCGACAGGTCGGACCGCTGCCCGCGCCTGTTCGTGCAGGTCAATACCGGCGAGGAGCCGCAAAAGGCTGGCGTGATGCCGCGCGAAGCCGCAAGCCTGATCACCCATGCGCGCAAGCTCGATCTGCCATTGGAAGGATTGATGTGCATTCCGCCCGCCGATGACGATGCCGCGCCCCATTTTGCCTTCCTGGCCAAGCTGGCGCGCGATCACGGCCTGAAAAATCTCAGCATGGGGATGAGCGGGGATTTCGAGCTGGCGGTGAAATTCGGCGCCACCCATGTGCGGGTCGGCACCGCCCTTTTCGGCGCCAGACACGTTCAGCCGATGACAACCTGATCGCCCGGTTCAAGCTGCGCGATTGCCGCCAGCAGGTCGCCATAGGACATCGCCACACAGCCCTGCGTGGCGGAAAATTCCGGCTTGGCCAGATGCAGGAAGATGGCGCTGCCCTTGCCTGCGATCACCGGGTCGTCATTGTAGCCCAGCACTGCCACCAGGTCGTAGAGATGATCGTCGCGCCACAAATGTTCGGCGCTGGCGCGATAGGGCAATTTCACCAGCCGGTTGTAGTTGGGATCGCCGGGCGCATCGCACCAGCCGTCGTCCTTGGCCGTCGCGCGCAGCGTCAGGCGCGTCCGGGGCCGGGCGATGCGGTCGGCGCGATAGAAAATTTCGCGCACCGGAAAAATTCCCCGCGGCGTTATGCCGTCGCCCTCGCCGCTCTTGACGGCGATGCCGCCGGGACCGATGGCGGCGCGGCGGGCGCCTGCGCCCCAGTTCAGCCAGGCGCCGTCGGGCGCGCAGGTCACGATCAAATTCATGGCCGATAGTCTAGCGTCAGGGCGCGCTGGCGAATACCGGCAGCTGGGCACTCAGCCCCATGGCGCGGCGGTAGGCATACAGCGCGCGGCTGGCCGTCTGGCCGTCCACGCCCTTGGCGGACAGGGCGCTGGCGAAAGCACCGACATCCGGGCCGGCGGGGAGAGACGGAAGTTCGGAGCCGGGCAGCGCGGCGCTGACGGCGATGGGGCTGGTTTTGACCTTGGCGGCGGCAACCGCGCTATTGCCGTCCCCCTTGAGGAGGGCCAGTGCGGTGTCTTCGAAACTCTTGCCGGTAATGCCTTCGAACGCCACGTCGGCAATAGCGGTGATCGCGCCCCACATCCCGCCATACAGCGTGTCGCCGGCGATCCGTTCCACCGGATCGATATGTTCGCCGGTTATGGCGCGGTAGATGGTGCCGATCACCGGCAGGTGCTGCAGCGGATTGACCACGTCCAGCAGGTGATGAAAGAAGCCTTCCTGCGCCGGCTTGTCCGCCGTGACGGTCACGGACTCGCCCCCCGCGGGACCCGGCGAGGTGACCATGGCGTGATATTCGAGGCTGTAAACGCTCATCCCAGTACCTGAAGCAAGCGCCGCGCCAGAAATTTTCCGCGCTATTGCTGGGATTTCCTCCGCCGGCGGGCCGCTTCCACCGGCAAGATTTGCCGACCCGCCACCGGACGCGCTATTCTGCAACTCCCTGAATCTACAAAGCGAATCATGCCGACGCGAATTCTTCTGGTCGAGAGCGACGAAGTCCTGCGCGCCAGCCTGGCCGAACAGCTGCGGCACGAAGCCTATGACGTGGTGACGGCTTGCGACGCGGTGGAGGCGCGCGCGGTGGCGGGCGCCCCGTTTGGCTTCGCGATCATCGGCCTGGCTGACGGCGCGGCGCTGGCATCGGTCCTGCGCGCAGAGGGGCTGAACTGCCCGGTACTGCTGCTGACGGATGGCGACGGGTCCGCGACCCAGGAATGCCTGGCCCGTCCGTTCCGCATGTCCGCGCTTCTGGCGCGGCTGCATGCGCTGAACGCCCGTCATGCCGCGGACGGCGATGCGGCGGTCCGCATCGGCCCCTATACCTTCCATCCTTCCGCCAAACTGCTGCAGGCCGATGGCCGCAAGGTGCGGCTGACCGAGAAGGAAACCAATATCCTCAAGTTCCTGCTTGCCAATGCCGGAACCGTGCCGCGCGACATCCTGTTGCACGAAGTGTGGGGCTACAATCCGGCGGTCGCCACCCATACCCTGGAAACCCATATCTACCGGTTGCGCAAGAAGATCGAGCAGGACCCCACCAATGCCCAGATCCTGCTGACCGAGGGTGGCGGCTACCGGCTGAGCGCATAGCTTTGGTGGTCGCGCCGGCAGGTGGCGGTCGCGCGATTTACGAATTGTTTAATGCCCGTTAACCACCACGTCCTAGAACTGGGGGATGGGAAAAAAGCCCGTGAAACCCGCCGCCGGCCCACGCAGGCGCGCGCCCAATCGCGGCGCGCCCGCGGCGCCGCCCACGCCCAGGCGCAAGCCCCGCGCCACCTGGCCTTATGTCCTGTTGATGCTGGGCGGCTGGGGCGTGATTTTCGCTGCCCTGTTCTTTTCGCATTTTGTTTCCGGCCTGCCCGACGTCCGCAACCTGATGGTCAGCGGGCCCTCGCAGGACATCACCATCCTGGACGATCGCGGCCGCCAGATAGCGCGGCGCGGCCTGACCCAGGGACAGATGGTGCGGGTGGAAGATCTGCCCGACTATGTGCCCAACGCCTTCATCGCCATCGAGGATCGCCGTTTCCGCTCGCATATCGGCATCGACCCGATCGGGCTGGCGCGGGCGGCGCTGCAGAACATGATGACCGGGCACGTCGTCCAGGGTGGTTCGACCATCACCCAGCAGCTGGCCAAGAACCTGTTCCTGAGCCCCGGCCGCACCTTCGACCGCAAGCTGCAGGAAGCGGTGCTCGCGCTGTATCTGGAATCGCGCTACACAAAAAACCAGATTCTCACCTTGTATCTCAACCGCGTCTATTTCGGTGCCGGCGTTTTCGGCATCGAGGCGGCGGCGCAAAAGTTTTTCGGCAAACATGCCAGCGAGCTGGGCCTGACCGAGGCCGCGATCATGGCGGGCAGCGTCAAGGCACCTGCCCGTTACAATCCCCTGTCCAATTCCGATGCCGGGCTGGCGCGCGCCAGGATCGTGCTGCGCGCCATGCGCGATGCCGGCTTCATCGACGAAAATACCCGTGCCCTGGCGCAGGCGACACAGCCGCGCGTCATCCGCGCCAACGGCACGCCGGGCTCGGGCTGGTTCACCGACTGGGTGATGGCGCATCTGCGCGACATCGTCGCGCCCTCCGCCGAACCGGTCATCGTCGAGACCAGCTTCGATCTGGAAACACAGACCCTGGCCGAGCGCGCGGTGGCACAGGGACTGGCATCGGAGGGCGAGAAGGTCCGCGCCAGCCAGGCGGCCCTGGTGGCGATGACACCGGACGGGGCGATCCGCGCCATGGTGGGCGGCAGGAACTACGGCGTTTCCGGCTTCAACCGCGCCACCGACGCGGTGCGTCAGCCCGGCAGCGCCTTCAAGCCATTCGTCTATCTCACCGCGCTGGAACATGGACACACGCCCGACGAGACCGTGAATGACGGGCCGGTGAATATTCATGGCTGGAAACCGGAGGATTATGAGGGCCATTTCAAGGGCCACATTCCGCTGATCCAGGCTTTCGCGGAATCCTCCAATTCGGTGGCGGCGCAGCTGACCGCCGAGGTGGGCCCCGCGGCGGTCGCTGGCACCGCCCGGCGGCTGGGCATCGTCTCGCCGCTGATGGAGGTTTCATCCCTGGCGCTGGGAACCTCGGGAGTCACGCCGCTGGAATTGACGGGCGCCTATGCGTCATTCGCCAATGGCGGCAACGCCATCACGCCCTTCGGCGTACTGCGTGTCCGCACGCGGTCCGGAAAGATCCTGTATCAGCGCAAGGCCCCCGGTATCGGAGCGGTGATGAGCGCCAATGACAATTTGCAGATGACCCGGTTGATGCTTGAGGTGACCGCGACCGGTACCGGCAGGGCGGCCCGGCTGGAGGGGCGGCCCACCGCCGGCAAGACCGGCACCACCCAGGACTTTCGCGATGCCTGGTTCGTCGGCTTCACCGCCGATCTGGTATGCGGCGTGTGGATCGGAAACGACAACAATGCGCCCATGCTCAAGGCCACCGGCGGCACCCTGCCGGCGCACATTTTCCACGCCTTTATGAGCGATGCGGAACAGGGATTGCCGGTGCGCGCCCTCGCCGGCACCACGCTGCTGGCGTCGGTGGAACAGCCCGCCGCGGCGGATCCCGCATCGACCGCGCCGATGGACGATAAATCCAAACCGGACACGCTTGAGAAGCTGTTGAATGGGCTGTTCGGCGGCACCTAGCCCTCAGGGCGCACCGCTCAACTCTTGGCGACGCAATAGCGTTGCAACTCGCGGCCATGCGTCCTCAGCCAGTCCTGCGGCGCATCGATATCGGGCACCAGGCTTCTGACATGCGCCCAGAAACGCGCACTGTGGTTCATTTCGCGCAAATGCGCCACTTCATGCGCCACCACATAATCCAGCACGAAGTCCGGCGCCAGGATCAGCCGCCAGGAGAAGGACAGCGAGCGCGCCGAGGAGCATGAGCCCCAGCGGCTGGCGGTGTCGCGCACCGTGATGCGGGACGGTTTGACGCCCAGCCGGGCGGCATGGCGCAGCGCCACGGTTTCGAAGGTCTTGCGCGCCTGGCTTTTGAGAAAATCCAGCACCCGGCGGGGAACATGGGCCTCGCCTCCGCTCACCCAGATCACCCCATCCTCGGCCCAGACCGGCGAAGGCCCTTTTGCGGCGGTGCGGATTTCATGGCGCACGCCCTGATAGGGGAACACCGCGCCCGGGGTCAGGCTCACCGGCCCCAGGGCATTCGCCAGCTGGCCGACGATCCAGTCCTTTTCGCCGCGCGCGAAATCCAGCGCATGCGCCAGGCCGCGCCGCGACGGCGCGGTGACGCTGACCTCGCCCGTGGCCGGATTGACCTTGACGATCATGCGCCGGGCGCGGGGATTGAGGTGCACGCGCACTTCCAGCATGCGGCCATCGATCTTGAGCAGCTCGTGGCGCGTTGTGGAAGCCGGTTTCTTTTTGAACAACACGTGCGGTTTGCCTAGGCTGCGCAGATCGGTGATATATGTAGCCCGGATTGCAGACCGGCCGAAAGATTTATTCCCGTCATGATTCGTGATGACCAGATTGCAAGGTTGACGGGGGCGGGCGCACTGGCCTTGTTGCTGGGGGCGCTGGGTTTTCAATACATCGCGCATCTGGCGCCGTGTGAAATGTGCCACTGGCAGCGCTGGCCTTATATCGCGGCGGCGGTCATCGGACTCCTGCTTGTCCCATTTTGGAAAAAGGACGCGCGCTTGTTGGCAATGCTTACAATCGCGATGGTTGCCGTCTCCGGCCTGATCGGTGCCTATCAGGCGGGCATGCAATGGGGATTTCTGCCCGGGCCGCAGGCCTGCACCGTCGAACATGCCTATGTCATGGGCTCCGGCGCGCCGCCGCCGGAAGTCAGCTGCAATGCCGTGACCTGGAGCCTGTTCGGTCTGTCGCTGGCCGCGTACAATGCCATCTTCGCCTTCCTGATCGCGGGAACCGGTGCCTTGCTGCTGAGACGCAACCATGCCGCGTAAGCCCAGGCCGGCAGCCCCCGGATCGGTGCCGGATGTCGAATCCATGATCCGGGTGGATCATGCCGGCGAATACGGCGCCGTGCGCATCTATGAAGGCCAGCTTGCCGTCCTCAGGCGGCGCAAGGGCGCGGCGGCCAGCATCGAAACCATCCGGCACATGGCCGATCAGGAACAGCGCCACCTTGCGGCCTTCGACGCGCTGGTGAATGAAAGAAGGGTGCGGCCCACCGCGCTGGAGCCGCTGTGGCGCATCGCCGGTTTCGCCCTGGGGGCCGCCACCGCCGCACTGGGCGAGAAGGCGGCCTTTGCCTGCACCGCCGCGGTGGAGGAAGTGATCGACGAACATTACGCCGCGCAGATCGCCGCCCTGGAAGACAGGGACCCGGCGCTGACGGCGGCCGTGCAGGATTTTCGAGCCGACGAGGCGGCGCATCGCCAGACCGCGCTTGACCAGGGCGCCGAACAGGCGCCGGGCTACAAGCTGCTCAGCGAGACGATCAAGGCCGGCTGCCGCATCGCGATAAAGCTGTCGGAGCGCATTTAGCCTGCCGGCGTCTACGGCTCCAGCTCGCTATCCCAATACAGATAATCCGCCCAGGACTCGTGCAGATAATTGGGGGGAAACCTGCGCCCGCGCTCGCGCAGCTCGTTGACCGTGGGCGGGTGCGGGCGAATGCGCGGATGCATCTTGGCCTGGCTGGGCATGCGCCCGCCCTTGGAAAGATTGCAGGGGCTGCAGGCGGTGACGACATTTTCCCAGGTGGTGCGGCCGCCCTTGCTGCGCGGGATCACGTGATCGAAGGTCAGATCCTTGGGGTCGCCGCAATATTGGCACTCGAACTGGTCGCGCAGGAAGACATTGAAGCGGGTGAAGGCGGGGCGGCGAGCGGGCCGGATATAGGTCTTGAGCGAAACCACCGACGGCAGCCGCATCTCGAAGCGGGCCGAGTGCACCACCCGGTCATATTCTTCCAGGATATTCACCCGCTCCAGGAACACCGCCTTGATGGTGTCCTGCCATGACCATAGCGAGAGCGGATAATAGCTGAGGGGGCGATGGTCAGCGTTCAGCACCAGCGCCGGGCAATGGGACGCTGACCTGGGAATTGCGGCGGCGGCTAGCACGGAAGAAATCCTGTGAAGGCAGTTCCCCTTTCGTCGCCCAAATACTAGGGCCTGAACCTCATATCGCTCAAGAGCCTAGCCGATTCGTCATGACGGTTTGTAGACACAGCGCACCTCGCCGCCGGATTTCAGCAACCCGGCAAAGGCCAGGCTGAGAAACTGTCCCGCCATGGCCAGCCCTTCCGGATCGATACCGTGCCCCATGCCGCGGGCCAGATGCCATTGCACCGTCGCGCCGGCCAGTCCCAGCTGATTGGCCGCCAGGAACATGGCCTGGGGCGGTATCACCTGGTCGCTGTCGCCATGGGTGAGCAGGACCGGGGGGAAGGCGCCATCGCCCGGCGCTCCCGGCAACAGGCCGGAGAATCCCACGATCGCCGCGGGCGGCACCTTGCGGCGCGGCCCCAGATGCAGCGACAGCATGGTGCCTTGAGAAAATCCCGCCAGCGCCAGCCGCTCGGGCGGCAGGCCCAGCCGGGCCAGCTCGCCATCCAGATATTCGTCCAGCAGGGGAGCCGCCACCTCGACACCCTTGCGCATCTCATGCGGATCGATGCGGGAGATGGGAAACCATTGATAGCCGGGCCCGCCGGGAACGCGGGCCGGCGCATTGGGCGCGGCAAAGGCAACGGTCGGCAGCAGGGCCTGCCAATGCTGCGCCAGGCCGATCAGATCCTCGCCATCGGCGCCATAGCCATGCACCAGCACCACCAGATGGGTGGCCGGGCCCCGCGCGGGGGCCATGGTCGGTCCGGAAAGTGCCATATGCGCGTCTTTGCGTTAGAATTTCGCCATGATTGTCACAAGGTTCGCGCCCAGTCCAACCGGGTTGCTGCATATGGGTCACGCCTATGCCGCCATTTTCGCCTACGAAAGCGGTGACGATTTTCTGCTGCGGATCGAGGACATCGACAGGGGGCGCAGCCGTGACGCGTTCATCCAGGCGATTTTCTACGACCTGAAATGGCTGGGACTTTCCTGGGACGAACCGTCCTTGCGCCAGTCCACCCGCATGGGCGCCTATGCCGAAGCCCTGGTGAATCTGAAGGCGCGCGGCCTGGTCTATCCGTGCTTCTGCACGCGCGCCGACATCGCGGCCGAAATCGCGCGCGCCGGCGAGGCCCAGCATGGGCCCGACGGACCCATCTATCCGGGCACCTGCCGCGCCCTGTCGGACGAAGACTGCGCGCGGCGGATCGCGGCAGGCGAGGCTTACGCCCTGCGGCTGGACGTGGCCAAGGCGGCGGCGCAGGCCGGGCCGCTGACGTTTTGCGAACAGGGCCACGCCCATGCGGTGGACCCATTCCGCTTCGGGGACATCGTGATCGCGCGCAAGGACCTGCCGACCTCCTATCACCTGGCGGTGGTGGTGGATGACGCCCATCAGCAGATCAGCCTGGTGACCCGCGGCGAAGACCTGCTTGCGGCCACCCATATCCAAAGATTGCTGCAGGCCCTGCTCAAGCTGCCGGAGCCGGCCTATGCCCATCACGCCCTGGTGCTGGACGAGACGGGAAAGAAATTCTCCAAGCGCGACGGCGCCCTCGCCCTGCAAAGCCTGCGGGAGGCCGGCGCGACGCCGGCGGACATCCGGGCGCGGATTGGTCTTTAGGTTTGCGGCTGTGCTATGAAGCGCGGCCATGTCAGACGCGCTCGACAGACTTTTCGCCACCATCGCCGCCCGCAAGGGCGCCGACCCGGCCCAATCCTACACCGCCAAGCTGCTGGCGGCGGGCGTGGAGAAATGCGCCCGCAAATTCGGCGAGGAAGCCACCGAGACGGTGATCGCCGCCATCCAGAAGGACAAGGTTGAGCTGGCCAAGGAGTCTGCCGACGTTCTCTATCACCTGGCAGTGCTGTGGGCGGCCAGCGGCATCACGCCGGATGACGTCTATGCGATTCTCAAATCGCGCGAAGGCCGGTCGGGACTTGACGAGAAAGCCGCGCGCCCCAAGGCCTGAGCGCCAGGCCCGGCGCTATGCCTTTTGCTCTTCTTCTTCGGCAAGGCTCTTGACCAGGTCCAGCACGCGCTTGCGCACCTTGGCGTCCTTGATCTTCATGAAGGCCAAGGATAACTGCAAGCCTTCGCCGCTGGAGACAAAATCCATCACCGGTGCGCCATCCGCCTCGCTCGCGCCGGGCTGGCCCGTGATCTCGTTGACGCCTTCATAGAAGAAATCCACCGGCACATTGAGAATGCGCGCCACCTCATACAGGCGCCCGGCGCCGATGCGGTTGACGCCCTTTTCGTATTTTTGCACTTGCTGGAATGTCAGGCCCAAAAGGTCGCCAAGCCGCTCCTGGCTCATGCCAATGAGCATGCGGCGGATGCGCACGCGATTACCGACCTGGATGTCGATAGGATTGGCCTGCTTCTTTGCCACGTTCGCCACGTGTTTCTCACAAAGTTGTCGGGCGGGAACTTGCCCCATCTGTCGTATAACTCAAGCAATTAATTTGTCCGCGCGAATTTCGCCTGGCGGCGGTCGCATACAAAAGCGGTACAGGCAGAAATAATCAAAAGGAATAAAAAAACAAGGTCACCAAACCGTGCATATAATGGTGGAGCGATCGCCCGCGGCAGGGCGCTGTCCAACACCCCGATTCTATTCAAGCCCAGGCGCACCCGCACGCGTCCCAGGGGATCAATCATCGCGCTGATGCCGGTATTGGCGGCGCGCGCGATTGGTAAACCTTCTTCGATGGCGCGGACCCGCGCGATCAGGAAATGCTGCTGCGGTCCCGCCCAGGGGCCAAACCAGGAATCGTCGGTGATGTTGACGAGCCAGCCGGGCCGCGGTTCGGCGGGATCGACGACATCATGCGGAAATATCACTTCGTAACAGATCAAAGGCGTCACGGGCGGTGCGATGCCCGCATCCAGCACATGGGGATGATCGCCGGCCGCAAAACCGGAGCCGACCGTGAGCTGACTGATGCCGATATGGTTAAGAAGGCGCGCGAAGGGCACATATTCGCCGAACGGCACCAGATGGAATTTGTCGTAGATGAGCGGCAAGGCGCCGCCGGGGCCGAACAGGTAGAGGCTGTTGTAGGCGGTGATACCCCCGGCATCGCGCACCAGCCGGTCGGAGCCGGTGATCAGGGTCTGTCCGCGCGCCGTCAGCAGGGCGATCTGGTCCAGGGCGCCGGGAGAGCGGGCGACCGGAAAGCCGGTTGCCGCTTCCGGCCAGACGATGTGGGTGGGCGCTTTGTGGTGCGGCGCCGGCGGCCGGATGGAAAGCGCCATCAGCCGCTGCCAGTTGCGCGGCATCAGGGCACGGACATATTTTTCAGCCTGCGGAATATCAGGTTGTACCAGCCTGATCCTTACACCCGGCACATCGCCCATGGGTGTAGCGGCCAGACGATACACGCCATATCCCCAGAGCACGGCGAACAGCAGGACCAGCGCGGCCGGAAAACGCCAGCGCCGGTCAAACAGCTCGGCCAGGGAGGCGCCCAGCAGAATTGTGAGGAAGGAAAGCCCGTAAGCCCCCATCAGGCTGGCGGACTGCAGAATTGCCAATGACGCGCCCCAGCCATAGCCGGACAGATTCCAGGGAAAACCGGTGAACAGATGGCCGCGCAGCCATTCCGACGCCGCCATCAGGACGGCGAAGACAAGAATGCGCCCCGGTCCGGCCCGCCAGAAGACCATGGCCAGGGCGCAGGCCAGCGCGCCAAACAGCGCCACGCCGGCGGGAAGCAGGCTGGCGAATGGCAGTTGCCACAGATTGACGCCCGGATAGACCAGGAAGGGATAGACGATCCAGTGCCAGCCAACCAGGAACTGGCCGAAATAGAAGGCCCAGCCCAGCGCCGCGGCTCGGCGCACCGCCCTGGGCGCCTTGGCGGCCCCGTCCAGCAGCACGACCAGAACGGCATAGCCCGCCAGCAGGGCCGCGAAACATTCCACCGGCGCAAAGCCGGTCGCCGAAACCGCGCCCGCCGCGAACGCGACCAGCAATCCGCGCCAGCCGGTTGTGTCGCGTATCCAGGCGCCCGCCCGCGTCAGCAGGCTCATTCCGTCGCACGGGATTTGGGCAGGGTGATGCGCAGCTTGCGCACCCGGCGCGGGTCGGCCTCCATCACCTGAAATTCGGTGCCGTCGGGATGGGTCACGATCTCGCCGCGCTGCGGCACCCGCCCCAGCAGCGAAACCACCAGCCCGCCCAGACTGTCGATCTCGCGCCGGGACTCTTCCTCATCGTCTTCCATCATCAGGTCGTGGCCGGTCTGGGTCTTGAAATCGTCCAGGTCGATGCGGGCATCGGCGATAAAGCCATCGCCGTCGGGCTTCAGGCTGGCGGCATCTTCGTCATGCTCGTCGGCGATGTCCCCCACGATCTCCTCGATGATGTCCTCGATCGAAACCAGGCCGTCGGTGCCGCCATATTCATCGATCACCAGCGCCAGATGGGTATGAGTGGCCTGCATCTTGAGCAGCAAATCCAGGACGCGCATGGATGGCGGCGCGAACAGGATGGGGCGGCGCAGGCTGGTGATGCGGGCACTGGGCGACAGGCAATAGGCGCCATCCGGTTCGGCCTCCAGCAGACCCAATACGTCCTTCACGTGAATCAATCCGGTGGGATCGTCCAAGGTCTCCCGGTAGACGGGCAGGCGGGAGTGCTGCGCCTCGCGGAACAGCTTGAGCAGGGCGGACAGGGCGATGGTCTCATCGACCGCCACGATCTCGGCCCGCGGCACCATGACATCCTGGACCTTCAGGTCGCCGAACGAGAGCAGGTTGCCCAGCATCACCCGTTCCTGCGCCGACAGCGCCGGGGATTCGCGCTCGCTTTCCTCGATCACCTCTTCCAGGCTCTCGCGGATCGCATCGGCATCGGCGTCGCGCCCCATGATCTTCTGGATCAGCCGCTTGAGGGGATGATCGCTCATCGCGGCACACCTTTGATCGAAGGGGGCGCATAGGGATCGGCGATGCCGAGCCGCGCCAGGATTTTCACTTCCAGAGGTTCCATCACTTTGGCGTCCTTGGGGCGTTCATGGTCGTAGCCGGCCAGGTGCAGCACGCCATGGACCGCCAGATGCACCGCGTGATCGACGAAGGTCTTTCCCGCCGCCAACGCTTCCTTCTTTGTCACGCCATAGGCGATGGCGATGTCGCCCCGGTAGCGTCCGCCCGCCGGGAAGGAAAGGACGTTGGTCGCCTTGTCCTTGCCGCGAAAATCGCGATTGAGGCGGCGCAGGACCTTGTCGTCCGCCAGCAGGATGGAAAAGCCGCCCTTCAGCCGGGCCGCCCGGCGCGCCGCATCCGCCGCCTGTTTCAGCCGCGCCTGGATGCCGCGATGCGAACGCCAGTTGGGGTCTTCGACCTGCAGGGTGATCCCGCTCATGATTTGCCGTGGCGATTATAGGCGGCAACGATGCGCGCGACGAGGGGATGGCGCACCACGTCTTTCTCGGAAAACCGGCTGACGCCTACCCCTTCCACGCCTTCCAGGAAGGCGAGCGCCTCATTGAGGCCCTCCGCGCGCCCCGCCGGCAGATCGCTCTGCGAGGGATCGCCGGTGATGACCATGTGGCTCTCCTCGCCCAGCCGGGTCAGCGCCATCTTGATCTGCGCCTGGGTGGTATTTTGCGCCTCGTCCAGGATGACAAAGGCCCGGTTCAGGGTGCGCCCGCGCATGAAGGCCAGCGGAGCCACCTCGATGACGCCCTGCTCCATCAGCCGCCCGGCGCTTTCGCCCAGCACGTCGAACAGCGCGTCATAGAGCGGGCGCAGATAGGGATCGATCTTTTCCTTCAGGTCGCCCGGCAAAAAGCCCAGCCGCTCGCCCGCTTCCAGCGCCGGGCGCGACAGGATCAGCCGGTCCACCCGCCTTTCGTGCAGCATATGGGCGCCGAAGGCGGCCGCCAGATAGGTCTTGCCGGTGCCTGCGGGCCCGATGCCGAAGACCAGCGGGCATTGGCGCATCGTCTCCAGATAGGCGGCCTGGGCGGGGGATCGCGGCCGGACCGCGCGCGATGACGATGTCTTGATCGCCCCGGGCGCCTGGACACGGGCCTGATCGGTGAAGCGTATCTCGGCATCGACCTCGGCCAGGGTGACGCTTTCGCCCGCCTCCAGCCGCAGATACAGCGCGCGCAATATGGCGCCGGCGCGCTCGCGGTCCCGGCCCTCGATGGCCACCAGATTGCCGCGCATGTCGATGCTCACATTCAGCTTCTGCTCGATGCGCGCGAAATGCTTGGCGTGCGGCCCGCCAAGGACGCGCAACAGCCTGTTGTCGGGAAATTCCAGGGTCGAAACCGGTGTCTTGGTGGCGCTCAAACCAGGGCACCCACTTCGGCAAGCGTGCCATGCAGGCTGTTGGCGGTGCGCCTGTTGATCCTGACGTCGGCGAGTTTGCCGATCAGCGCGGCGCCGGCATGGACATGCACCGGTTGCAGATAGGGGGTGCGGCCCATGATCTGGCCCGCATCGCGCGCCGGCTTTTCGAACAGGACCGGCAGCACCTTGCCGATCATGGAATCGTCGAAGTCATGCTGCTGCCCGAGCAGCAGCGCCTGCAAGGCCTCAAGCCGCGCGGCCTTCACATCTTCCGGAATCTGCTTGCGCAGGGTGGAGGCGGGCGTGCCGGGACGCTTGGAATATTTGAAGGAAAAGGCGGTGGCATAGCCTATGTCGCGCACCAGCCGCAGCGTGGCCTCGAAATCGGCATCGCTTTCGCCGGGAAACCCGACAATGAAGTCCGAGGTCAGGGCGATGTCGGGGCGCGCCGAACGGATGCGCGCGATCAGGCGGCGATAGTCGTCGGCGCCATGCTGGCGGTTCATCGCCGCCAGGATCGCGTCCGATCCCGACTGCACCGGCAGGTGCAGATAGGGCATCAGCTTGGGGTTGTCGCCATGCGCCGCGATCAGGCCGTCGGCCATGTCGCGCGGATGGCTGGTGGTATAGCGGATGCGCGCAATGCCTTCGATCCGGGCGAGGGCATCGCACAGGTCGGCAAGGCTCCAGGGCTTGTTGTCGGAAGCGCGCACCGCATAGGCATTGACGTTCTGGCCCAGCAGCACGATCTCGCGCGCGCCTTTTTGCACAAGTTGGCGCGCCTCGCGCAGAATGTCTTGCGGTGGCCGCGACTGTTCGGAGCCACGCGTATAGGGCACCACGCAGAAGGTGCAGAACTTGTCGCAGCCTTCCTGCACGGTGAGAAAGGCGCTGACACCGCTGGAGCCGGGCGGCGGCAGGGAATCGAATTTTTCCAGCGCGGGAAAATCGGTTTGCAGCGCATGGCCGGACCGGCGCGCGGTGCGCGCGATCATCTCGGGCAGGCGGTGATAGGATTGCGGCCCCACCACCAGGTCCACCACCGGCGCGCGCGCGACGATTTCGGCGCCTTCGGCCTGAGCGACGCAGCCCGCCACCGCCAGCAGCATGCGCCCGCCGTCCCTGGCCTTTTCGGCCTTCAGCGCCTTGAGCCGCCCCAGTTCCGAATAGACCTTTTCGACGGCCTTTTCACGGATATGACAGGTATTGAGGATCACCATGTCGGCGCCTTGCGGCGTATCGGCCGCGACATAGCCCAGCGGCGCCAGCAGATCCGCCATCCTGGCGGAATCATAGGCGTTCATCTGGCAGCCATAGGTCTTGACGTACAGCTTCTTCATACCGGTCTTCTTGCACGCGCCTTTGGTGCGGCTTGGATTACGCGCGCCCGCGGCACGGCTCTGGGGGTTATCGGGGCCGGGGCGTACAAATTCAAGGCTGGCCACGGCCTGCCAGGGCTTCGGCCTGGCCGGTTTGCACGATTTGCTGGGCGCGGGCAGCCAGGGTCTTGCGGTCCATCCTGTCCAGGCTCAGGGGCTGGTGGAACTGGACCACCACATCCAGCGGCCCGGCCCGCAGCGCCTCCCACAGGTGCGGCAGCATCTCCATGTCGCCATACCAGGCGAAAAGGGGCCGGGTTTCCCGGCCCATCGGCAGGCCGTGCAGCCCGGTGAAGGCCGTCGACACCGGCTGCACCTTGACATGCGCCCCGCTGGCCAGCCGGGCCTCGGCCGCGCCCAGAAGCGCGCTCTTGAAAGGCAACACCGTGTTGCCGTCATGGCTGGTGCCTTCGGGAAACAGCACGAGGGCGTCGCCCGCCAGCAGGCGGTCGCGAATGGCGTCGCGGATCTCACCGGTGGCGGTGCGCCGCGCGCGTTCGACAAAAACGGTGCGCTGCAGACGCGCCAGGGTGCCGAAGAACGGCCAGCTTGCAACTTCCGACTTGGCGACAAAGGATATCGGCGCCACCGCCGAGAAGATCACGATGTCGGCCCAGCTGGTATGGTTGGCCACCATCAGCACGCCCTCGCCCGTGACCGGCGTACCGATAACCTTGATGTGCATGCCGAACAGGGCGGCGACGAAGCGGTGATAGCGGTGGGGGAATGTTCGGGCGGCCCCGCTGCGCAGCTTCAGCAGCAGCCATTGCAGCGGCATGCATAGCAGGGTGACGGCGAGAAAGACCGCGATAATGAAAGCGGCGCGCAGCCGGGACATCAGGCTCCTGACATCAAAGGTCGCGCGGCGTCATGGGCGGGGTTTTCGCCGCGTCATGACTGGGGCTTGCGCCCTTTGGGCACGCCATACAGTTCCAGCCGATGGTCGATCAGTTCGAAGCCCAGCTCCTCGGCTACCCGGCGCTGCAGCTTTTCGATATCCTCGTTGCGGAATTCGATCACGCTGCCGGTCGCCACGTCGATCAGATGGTCGTGGTGGGACTCGGGCACCTCTTCGTAGCGCGAGCGGCCGTCGCGGAAATCGTGCCGCTCCAGGATGCCGGCATCCTCGAACAGCTTGACGGTGCGATAGACGGTGGCAATGGAAATATGGGGGTCGATGGCGGAAGCGCGGCGGTACAATTCCTCCGCATCGGGGTGATCGGCGGCATCCGACAGAACCCGGGCGATGACGCGCCGCTGGTCCGTCATCCTCAGGCCCTTATCGACGCAGGCTTTCTCGATCCGCGTCACAGAATGCTCCTTGATCTCGGGTCGCCCCGGCTGCCGCCGGCGCTCCTTCTGGCTGCGGGATTGCCGGCAGGTTAGGCGAAATTGGCGGGTAGCGAAAGCCTGAGAACCAGCGCGTCCGTGCCTCCCGATCCCGACGCATAATAGCCCTTGCGCGCCCCAACCTTGGCAAATCCCAATCCGGCATAGAGCGCCAGCGCCTGCGGATTGTCCGCGCCCACTTCCAGGAACATGGTTTGCGCGCCCATCTGCTGCGCCCGCACGATGGCGGCGTGCAGCAGGGCCCGGCCCAGCCCGCGCCCCCGGGACGGCAGGCGCCACCGCCAATGTGAGGATTTCAGCTTCACCGCCCGCGGCGCGCGCCAGCACGAAACCGGCATCGGTGTGGAACGCGAAGGCGCCCGGCATGGCCAGCAGCCGGGTAATCGCCGCCCCATCCCAGGCCTGGGCAAAGCAGGCCGCGTGCAAGGCCGCCAGCGGCGCGGCATCGGCCGCGGCGTCAAAGGGAGATATGTCAGACAAGGGCTTTTCCACCCGGCAGCTTGGCGTCCGGCGCGCGCAGATAGAGCGGTCCAGGAACGGTATCGGGGACCGGCATGGTTTGCGCCTGGCGGGCAACCCAGAGCGCATCGACCTGACGCACGCTGGAAAGAACAAAGCCCGCGCCCAGGGTTTCAAAGGCCGCCGACGCGCCGGTGCCAGCCAGCGCGCAGACCCCGAACGACCGGATGCGCGCCACCGCATCGGCGAAGGGCAGGACGGCCGGTTGCAGGACGACCTGCGGCCCCTGCTTGAGCAGCAGATAAGCCTCCTCGCGGCGGGCATCGTGAATGGCCGCGACTTTCGGATTTGCGGTTTCGGCGGCGGCAGCCGACGCCATGACGTCAAGCGTGGTGACCCCGATCAGGGGAATCCGCAGCGCGAGGCGCAGGCCCCGCATGAAGGCGAGCCCGACGCGCTGACCGGTGAAGGTGCCCGGACCGACGGTCACCGCCAATCTTTCAAGCATGGGAAATTCCACGCCCGCCGCCTTCATGGCCTCATCGACCATCGGCGCCAGGCGCTCGGCATGGCCACGATCCATGGCCTCGAAAATATGGGCGAGGACTTTCTCGCCCTCCTGCACCGCGACCGAGCAGGCGCCCAGTGCCGTATCAACCGCGAGGATTTTCACTAGAGAATCTTGCAGGCTTCGTCGAAGCCGAGACGGGCGGCGCGCGGACGCAGGTCCGCGGGATCGCCATAGCCGAGATTGCAGAGGAAATAGGATTTGATCGCGGTGCCGGCGAAGAACGCACTGTCCATGCCGGCATTGTCAAATCCCGACATCGGACCGCAATCCAGTCCCAGGGCGCGTGCCGCGACAATGAAATAACCGCCCTGAAGGCCGGCGCTGCGCATCGCCATGAAACGCGCTCTGTCCGGATTTTCCGCCAGGATTTCGCCCAGGCTTGCGGCAGCGCGCGGCGCCAGCCCCGGCAAAGTGCGGACGAAATCCAGGTCATAGGCGATGATGGCGGTGGCGGGCGCCGTCATGGTCTGTCTGCGGTTGCTTTCGTCCAGCAGGGGCTCCAGCCGTGCCTTGGCCTCCTTCGACACCACGAAGTGAAACCGCGCCGGCGTGATATTGGTCTCGGTCGGCCCCCAGCGCATCAGGTCATAGATCGCCATCAGCAGCGCAGGCGAAACTGGCTTGTCCTGCCACCGGCGCAGGGTGCGCGCGGTGCGGAAAATCGTATCCAGCCCTGCGTCGGGAATCGCGTGATCGGGTTCGGCGAGATAGGGCTCGGCGTTGTTCATGCCCCAGGCTATCACACCGCTTCGACCGCGGTCACTTCGGGCACATAATGGCGCAGCATATTCTCGATGCCGTTCTTCAAGGTCATGGTGGAAGACGGACAGCCCGCGCAGGAGCCCTGCAGGTGCAGCGAGACGACGCCGCTGGAACCGTCAAAGCCCTTGAAGATGATGTCGCCGCCGTCCTGCGCCACGGCGGGGCGCACGCGGGTCTCGATCAGCTCCTTGATCTGCTCGACCACTTCGCTGTCTTCGTCGCTATAGGTCTCTTCGGTTTCTTCCGCGCCGCCTTCCAGGAGCGGCAGTCCCAGGGTGAAGTGTTCCATCACCGCCCCCAGGATGGCGGGCTTCAGATGTTTCCAGTCGCCGTCACGCTTGGTGACCGAGATGAAGTCCGAGCCGAAAAAGACGCGGCTGACATCGGGAATGGTGAAAAGGGCCTTGGCCAGGGGCGAGCGTGCGGCCTGCTCGGCGCTGGGAAAATCGGCCACCGCCCCCTCGCCCATGACTTCGCGCCCCGGCAGGAATTTCAGGGTGGCGGGATTGGGGGTGGATTCGGTCTGGATGAACATGGCGGCACGTCCGGCAATTCCCTCTCTAAATGAACCTTAGAAGCGGTGGCATCAAGGCAGTCTGGTAATTTACTTTTTACCCGGATGATATTGACCGATGAATTTCACCCGGGTAGATATCAGAGAATGTCCTATTCTGCCTTTTCCGGTTTCGACCATATCGCCTCCGGCCCCCTGCCGCAGGTCTATGCCGCCTGTGAATCCGTCGTGGATTCCATGATTTTCGACCGGGAAACCGGCCGGGTGGTGGACATCGACCCCCGGTTTCCGCCGCGCGAGGAAGGTCCCCGCCCGGGCCGCCCCAGGCTGGGCGTGATCCCCCGGGAGGTAACCCTGCTGCCGCGGCACTGGGACTGGCTGGCGACCCAGCCGGGCGGGGCCTCGGTGGCGCTGCGCAAGCTGGTAGAAGAAGCCGGCCGCAACCCCAAAGCCCGGCAGCGCAAGCTGCGCGACGCCGCCTACCGCTTCGCCACCGCCATTGTCGGCAATGCGCCGGGCTATGAAGAGGCGATGCGGGCGCTTTATGCCGGACAGCGCGAGGAGTTCGCCGCCCATATCGAGCCCTGGCCGGCGGATGTGTGCCGGGTGCTGGAAGAAATGACGGCGGAAGCTTTTTAAAGCGCCGCTCAGCCTCCGACAGACCGCATGACGACCGGTCGATTGACCGACCTCATCCGAGACCTGCCGACGAGGCGGCGCTAAAAGTCCGAGACAATGCCCTTGCGTTCCCAGTCGCCATAGCGCGTGGGCTCGGGACCCTTGGGTCCGCCCAATTCCGGCGGCAATTGCTTTTTATCTTCGGTCCTGGCGCGGCGCGCTTCGGCTTCGGCCCTGGCGCGTTGGGCCGGCTTCGGCAATGCGGGCGGCGATCTGGGCTGGCGTTGCTTGATCGGACATGGCGCGATCTTACATCTAAGCTCTTGGGAGAGAAACGATGAATACCCTGCGGACCGGCATCCTGATGGCGGCGATGACCGGCCTGTTCCTGGCGGTGGGTGCCCTTGTCGGCGGGGGCACCGGGATGATGATCGCCTTTGCCTTCGCGCTGGCGACCAACCTGTTCGCCTACTGGAATTCCGACAAGGTGCTGCTGTCCATGTATGGCGCCCGCCGGGTGGACGCCGCGAGCGCACCCGATCTTTATCACCTGGTGGAGAGGCTGGCGGCGCAGGCGCAGCTGCCCATGCCCAAGGTCTTCATCACCGAAAATCCTCAGCCCAACGCCTTTGCCACCGGGCGCGATCCGGACCATGCCGCGGTCTGCGTCACCACGGGCCTGCTGGGGCAGGTGAACCAGGAAGAACTGGCGGGCGTATTGGCGCATGAGCTGGGGCATGTGAAGCACCGTGACACCCTGACCATGACCATCACCGCGGTGATCGCGGGCGCGATATCCATGCTGGCCAACATGGCCTTCTTCATGGGCGGCGGCCGCGGCCGCGACCATCCCGCTGGGGTTCGTCGGTGTGCTGCTGGTGACCTTGCTGGCGCCCATCGCCGCGGTGCTGGTACAGGCGGCAATCTCGCGCAGCCGCGAATTCGAGGCCGACCGCGCCGGCGCGGAAATTACCGGCCGGCCCCTGTGGCTGGCCTCGGCCCTGGGCCAGATCGAAAGGGCGGCCCAGCACACCCCCAACTTTCCCGCCGACGCCAATCCGGCCACGGCACACATGTTCATCATCAATCCGCTGCATGGCGGAATGTCGGGCCTGTTCGCCACCCATCCGTCCACGCAGGAGCGCATCGCCAGGCTCAAGGCGATGGCCGGCGCCGATGCCGCCCCGGTGCGGCATGGGCCGTGGGGGTGAGGAGCGTTTCGCGAAGCGGACGCAATGGTCCGGTGGACCATTGCGAGCGAC
Organism: uncultured Alphaproteobacteria bacterium; assembly: GCA_963835715.1. Lineage (GTDB taxonomy): Bacteria > Pseudomonadota > Alphaproteobacteria > Micropepsales > Micropepsaceae > Rhizomicrobium. Next base: position 827,642 of record CAWIGN010000002.1, on the reverse strand, counting down.
GAACGCCCGGAGCGCAAGCGACGGGCCGGGGGTGGCCCGATAGGCATTGCCGGTCAAATCGTTTGGTGGATCGAATTGATTTCTCGACGCCCGGAGCGCAAGCGACGGGCCGGGGGAGACGCAAGCCGATAGCGCGTTGCGGCGCGTAGCGGACGCAATCGTCCGGTGGATCGAATTGCGATTTCGTCGAACGCCCGGAGCGCAAGCGACGGGCCGGGCGGCCCCAAGCCAAAGCGGGCGGCGAAAATGACCGGCCTTTGGCCACGGGGCTGAACTCGTCTAGACACAGGCGATGAGCGATACCGGATTACCCGCACGCCGCGCGGCGCTGGCCATTCTGTCGGGCGTCCTGCAAAAACGCCGGCCGCTGGATGCCGGGCTGGACCAGCTTGCGGGGCTATCCACCCGCGACGCCGGTTTCGCCCGCGCCCTGGTGAGCGAGAGCTTGCGCCACATGGGGGCGCTGGACGCCACCCTGCGCAAGTTCGTCGCCAAGCCGCTGGCGCCGCACAAGGCGGGCGCCGCCAGTGAGATCCTGCTTTTGGGCGCCTGCGAGCTCTTGATCCTGAAGGTCGCGCCACATGCCGCCGTCGACGCCGCCAATCAGCTGGCGGCAGGCGACAGCAAGGCGGTGCATTTCAAGCCGCTGATCAATGCGGTGCTGCGCAAGATCGCCAAGGAGGGCGGCGCGGTGCTGTCGGGGCTGGACCGCGAGCGGCTGTCCACGCCCGACTGGCTGTGGACGCGCTGGGCAAGCCAATATGATCCGGGCACCGCGCGGCTGATTGCGCGGGCGCATCAGCATGCCGCCCCTGTCGACATCGTATTGAAAACCGCCGACGCGAACTTTCCGCCCAGCGAGGCGCTGTTCGGCGCGGTGCGGCGGCTGAGCGGTCCGGGCCGCGTCGAGGATCTTCCCGGCTTTACGCAAGGCGAATGGTGGGTGCAGGACGCGGGCGCCGCCCTGCCCGCGCTGCTGCTGGGCGATGTCGCGGGCAAGACGGTGATCGATCTCTGCGCCGCGCCGGGCGGCAAGACCATGCAGCTGGCCGCGCGCGGCGCCAAGGTGATCGCGGTGGAAATCGATCCCGTCCGCGCCGCGCGCATCGCCGAAAACCTGGCCCGCACCAACCTTGCCGCCCAGATCGTGCAGGCCGATGCCCGCGATTTTGAGGGCAGGGCGCCGCTGGTGCTGATCGACGCGCCCTGCACCGCCACCGGCACGATCCGCCGCCATCCCGACCTGCCCTGGATCAAGGGCGCGGCCGACGTGACGGTATCGGCGGCGGCGGCTTACGAAATTCTGGAAAGCGGCGCGGCGCTGGTCGAGCCCGGCGGCATGCTGGTCTTTGCCGTCTGTTCGCTGGAGCGCGAGGAGGGCGAAGAACAGATCGCGGCCTTTCTATCCGCCCATCCCGAATTCCACCGCGCGCCCATCGCGGAGGAAGAGGTTTTCGGGCACAGCGAATGGATCACGCCGGACGGCGACTTGCGCACCCTGCCCTGTTTCTTCGGCGACAAGGGCGGCATGGACGGGTTTTACGCGGCGCGGCTCATTCGGTCAGAGGCGCCCCAGCGCATAGGCGATGGTCAGATAGACCTTGCCGGTATCGGCCGACAGCAGGGTTGACGTCAGCAGCCCGCCGCCATCGCCTTCGCGCGCCCGGGTCAGCAGCTTGTCGAATTCCGCCAGATAGGCATCGGCAGCGTCATGGAAGCGCTTGTCGTCGCGATAGAGCGTGGTGATGCGGTCCACCGCCTGATCGTCGATCGCATCCGCCAGCCGCCGCGCGAAAATCGCGCGGTCGCCCGCCAGATAGCGCTTCCAGTCCCCGTCGCCGGGCTGGGCATCATCCAGCGCCGACAGATCGATGGCCATGTCGGCCAGCGCCAGTTCCAGCGCGCCCAGGGTCGCGGCGGTATGCAATCCCAGCTTGTCGGTCTTGGACAGGCGGATGCCATTGTCCTGTTCCGCCGCCGCCAGCAGGGTTTTCATTTCCCAGTTCTTGGGTTCGGCGCCGCGCGCATCGGCCGGTTTGCGCATCGTCAGCTTGCGCGCCAGGCCCTTGAGGCCCTCGGCTTCGGGTTCGGCGGCGGGCTTCGCCGGCCCGCCGGAATCGGGCGGGGCGGCCTTGCCGGTGGAACGCGCATGCAGGGTGGACATGGTGCGCGCCGAAAGATCGAGAAGCAGCTCGGTCTCCGTCACCATCATCTGGCGCACGCGGCGGGCCTCTTCCTCGGCCAGGCCCGGCAGGCGGGCCAAGTGCTTTTCCATGTCGCGGGTGGTCTCGGTCAGCAGATTGCGGATCTTGCTGGCTTCGGCGCTCATTTCGCCGCTGGCGCGCAGCAGCCGCTCGCATTCCGCCATCGCCTCGCCCACCAGCAGCCGCGCGTCCTGCTTGGCCTGGGCGGCGCTTTCCCCGATCAGTGTCTGGGCGCCGGTGCTGGCATCCTTCAGGGAGGCTGACAGGCTGGCCAGCATGGCGGCGGCGCTGCTGCCAGCCTGCTTCAGCCGATCGGCTTCCTTTACGAAGGCGCTGGTCAGTTGGGCCGCATGATTGACGGTGCTGGTCATGATCGCTTCAAGGCGCTGCTCGGCATCGCCGGCGATGGTTTCAAACTTGTTGGTCTCTCCGCCCAGGGTGCGGATCGCCAGTTCCATGCTGGCGCGCTGCTGGGAGAGAACCGCTTCGAAGCTGTCGCTTTCCTCCTTCAGCTTCTGCACCAGCTCGCCCATCTGGCCGCGATGCTTTTCGTGCCGCGCCAGCACGAATTCGGCGCGCCCCATCGCGGCATCGGACACTTCGGCGATTCGCGCCGCCTGGGTTTCCAGCGTCTTGGCGGCCTGCAACGGCGCATCCGCCGCGGTGGTGACGGCGGCGCGGAAGCCCGCCGCCTGCACATCCAGCGACTGGGTCGCCATCTTCAGGGTACTTTCCGCCGATTCCAGCGTGGCCTTGAGCTGGGCGGCACGGCCGGCCACGGTTTCGCCGGCCCGGCCCGCCGCTTCGGTGAGGCTGTCGCCCAGGCTTTCGATGCGGGTATTTTCCTGGTTGAGCCGGGCGGCGATGGTTTCGCTGCGCACCTGGGCGCGGGCGCCGGCATCGTCCAAGGTTGAAATCTGTTTTTCCAGCACCGCTTCCAGGGTGCGCATGCGCTGAAAGGCGACGTCCAGGCCGGTATTCAATCCGTCCAGTTCGCGCCGCACGATGCGCGCCAGTCGCGCCGCATTGTTGGCGGCGGTATCGTCGGCGGCGAACAGCCGGTCGCTGGCGGCGAGCAATACGCGGGTGGCGTCGGTCATCGCCGCGCTGCGCGCCAGCGCCGCCGCCAGGGCCAGGAACAGGAAGGGCGGCAGCAGCAGAGAGGCCGCCGCCAGCGCCTTGCGCGCCGGATCCAGCGCGGTCAGGCCCTGCGGACCCAGATAGCCCCACAGGAAGGCCGCCCCGATCCCCACCCAGAAGAAGGCCAGCACCGCGCCCGCCACCAGGGCGACGACGCCGAAACGGCTGGGCCGCAGGCGGGGGGCCGCGGCCGGCGTATTCTGCGGGTTGGCCGGCAGGCTCGCGGCCTGGGATTTTTCCAGTGGGTTGCTTTGCCCGAATGTCCTGGCCATGGTCTCAGCCTGTGAAAATCTGCCTTTCCCCTAGCATGTTAAGCATCCTTTTAGGGGGCTGACGAGGGTCGCATGTCAGTGTCGCACCGGGGCATTAACGCGGCCTTAGCCGGAGCCGGGGCAGGGTTGGCGGCCTTTTCCGGAAAAAATCCCGCATGGCCGACGCCCCCATCGATCTGTCCCACCTGGCCCGCTACACCGGGGGCGACAAGACCCTGAACACCGAAGTGCTGCGTCTTTTCAATGGCCAGCTCAACGACATGGTGAGCCAGTTGCTGGGCGTGCTGGAGCAGCGCGACTGTCGCAAATGGCGCGAGGTCACCCATACCCTCAAGGGGGCGGCGCGCGGCGTCGGCGCCTTTGCCATGGGCGAGGCCGCCGCCGCGGCCGAGCCGGTGGATCCGGTCACCTCGCACGACCGGGCCCTTCAGGTCATCGAAGACCTGCGGGTCCAGGGCGAGGCGGTGCAGGCCTTTATCGCGGAATATCTCGCGGCCTGAGAAGCTAACGCCTGTCGAACGCGTCGAATTCATGCCGGATCGACGCCTCGATCAGGGTCCGCCATACCGGTTCGGCGATATCGGCGCTGAGGCCGGCGCGCCTTGCTTCGGCAATCACCTTGGCCACCACCTCCTCGATCCGCTGGGGATCGCGCACCTGGTCGCGGCCGGGCTTGAGTTGTGCCGCCCGTTCTATATAGGCCTGGCGCACGGCCAGCAGGGCCACCAGCCGGGCGTCCAGGCTGTCGATCGCCGCCCGCAATTCGGCCATGGAGCCGCAACTTTGCGGAGTCTTCAGGGGAGCGTCATTTTGCATCGCAGCACTGTTATAGGCGGGGGTTGTTGGCGTGGCTATTTTTACATATAAGAACGACGTTTTCCTTTGACTTACATAAAGTTAAGTGTGGAATACGCCAAGGACCAAGAATGACCGCTGCTCCCATCGAGACCGATGTCGCCATTATCGGCGCGGGCCCCATCGGCCTGTTCGCCGTGTTCGAACTGGGGCTGCTGGACCTCAAATGCCACCTGATCGACATCCTCGACCGCGCCGGCGGCCAGTGCACCGAGCTTTATCCGGAAAAGCCGATCTACGATATTCCCGGCCTGCCCATCGTCACCGGCCAGGAACTGGTCAACCGGCTGATGGAGCAGATCAAGCCGTTCGATCCGCAATTTCATTTCGGCGAGATGGCGACGTCGCTGGAAAAGCTGGGTGACGGCCGCTGGAAGCTGAAGACCGACGCCGGCACCGAGATCATCGCCCCCGTGGTGGTGGTGGCGGCGGGCGCGGGCTCGTTCCAGCCCAAGCGCCCCCCGGTTCCGGGCATCGAGAAATTCGAGAGCGCCGGCGACGGCGTCGGCGTGCATTACGCCGTGCGCAAGATGGAAACTTTCCGCGGCAAGGACATCCTGATTGCCGGCGGCGGCGACAGCGCGCTGGACTGGGTGATCAACCTGGCGCCGCTGGCCAAGTCCATGACCCTGGTGCATCACCGCGACGGCTTCCGCGCCGCGGCGCACAGCGTCAACCAGATGCGCGAGCTGGAAAAGGAAGGCAAGGTCAAGTTCCACGTCGCCAGCGTCAAGGCAATTCACGGCGAAGACGGCAAGATGACGGGCGTCACCCTGGCCGCGCCCGACAAGAGCGAATGGCATCACCAGGCCGACGCATTCCTTCCCTTCTTCGGGCTGACCATCAAGCTGGGGCCGATTGCCGAATTCGGCATCAACCTGCATGAAAACCTGATCCCGGTGGACACCGCCCGCTTCGAAAGCCAGACCCCGGGCATCTTCGCCATCGGCGACATCAACAGCTATACCGGCAAGCTGAAGCTGATATTGTCGGGCTTCCATGAGGCGGCCCTGATGGCCCAGGCGGCCTTCCATATCTGCAAGCCCAATGAGAAACTGCGCTTTCAGTACACGACCTCTTCGTCCAACCTGCAAAAGAAATTGGGTGTCTCGTGAAGATCCATGCCGTCGACCGCCGGGGCAAGGAACATACGCTGGAGGGCCGCGACGGCTGGAGCGTAATGGAGATCCTGCGCGACGGCGGGCTGGACATCGCGGCGGAATGCGGCGGGGCCTGTGCCTGCGCCACCTGCCACGTCTATGTGAATGACGGCTGGTACGACAAGCTGCCCGCGCCATCGGAAGCGGAAATCGACATGCTGGACATGGCGCTGGCGGTGGAGCCCAATTCGCGCCTGTCCTGCCAGGTGATCTGCAGCGACGCCACCGACGGCATCAAGGTGACGGTCGCCCCGGAATGAGCGATGATCGCCCCATGGCGGTCATCCCCGGACGCAGACAAGCCCAACCCGACAAGCCTTTCGCGCTTTTCCTGATCGGCATGCGCGTCAACAATCTGCTGGCCGTGAACCGATGGTGGCCGGTGGCGATGGCGATGCCGCGCATGCAGGCCGAACTGCGCGCCAGGCCCGAAGCAGGCCTGTTGTGGCAGAGGAATTTCATCTCCGGACGCGTGACGCTGACCCTGCAATATTGGGAAAGTGCCGAGAAGCTGTTTGCCTATGCCCATGACCGCGATGGCAGGCATTTTCCCGCCTGGGCTGCCTTCAACCGCAAACTGAAAAATAATCAGGCCGTCGGCATCTGGCACGAGACCTATATGGTCAGCCCGCAGCAGGCGGAAAATATCTATTCCAACATGCCCACCTTCGGTCTGGGCGGCGCCATCGGCACGGTGCCCGCGCTGGCGCGGATGGGCGGCTTGCGCGATCCGTTTGCCCGCCGCTAGGCTCGCCTGCGGCTGGGAGCTTCGATGACGGTCTCGCACATCTATACCGTTGCCTTCCAAGGCATCGAAGCCCGCGAAGTGGACGTGCAGGTCCATGTCGGCGATTCTGGCGGCGGCCAGTTCAACGTCGTGGGCCTGGCCGACAAGGCGGTGGCCGAAAGCCGCGAGCGGGTTCGCGCCGCGCTTTCGGCGATCGGCCTGGCGCTGCCCTTCAAGCGCATCACCGTCAATCTCGCCCCGGCCGACCTTCCCAAGGAAGGCAGCCATTACGACCTTCCCATCGCGCTGGGCCTGCTGGCGGCGATGGGGGTGCTGCCCGCCAGCGAAATGGCCAATTATGTCGCGCTGGGAGAATTGTCGCTGGATGCGGCGGTGACGCCGGTGGCCGGGGTGCTGAACGCCGCGATGGCCGCCAGCGAACAGGGGCGCGGGCTGATCTGTCCGGCGGGCAATGGCGCGGAAGCGGCCTTCGCGGGCGGAGCCGAGATTTTGGCCACGCCGTCGCTGATCGGGCTGGTCAATCACGTGAAGGGCGCCGCGGTGCTGGTGCCGCCGGTGGCGCGGGTACTCGAAGCCGTCCGGTCGGCGCCGGACCTGCGTGACGTCAAGGGCCAGGAAAGCGCCAAGCGCGCGCTGGAGATCGCCGCCGCCGGCGGCCACAATCTGCTGATGATCGGCCCGCCGGGCGCGGGCAAATCGATGCTGGCGCAACGCCTGCCCGGCCTGCTGCCGCCGCTGGATGCGCGCGAGGCGCTGGAGATTTCCATGATCCAGAGCCTGGCGGGGGCGCTGGACGGCGGCACCATCTCGCGCACCAGGCCGTTTCGCAATCCGCATCACAGCGCCTCGATGGCGGCGCTGGTGGGCGGCGGACTGAAGGTAAAGCCCGGCGAAGTGAGCCTGGCGCATCTGGGCGTGCTGTTCCTGGACGAGCTGCCCGAGTTTCAGCGCGGTGTGCTGGACAGTTTGCGCCAGCCGATCGAAACCGGCGAGGCGGTGGTGGCGCGCGCCAATGCCCATGTGCGCTACCCGGCGCGGTTCCAGCTGGTGGCGGCGATGAATCCCTGCCGCTGCGGCTATCTGGGCGATCCGGCACTGGGCTGCGGGCGGGCGCCCAAATGCGCCGTGGACTATCAGTCGCGCATTTCCGGGCCGCTGTTCGACCGCATCGACATGCATGTGGAAGTGGCGGGGGTCAGCGCCGGCGACCTCTCCCTGCCGCCCGCCGCCGAGGGCAGCGCCGAGGTTGCCGCGCGGGTGGCGGCGGCGCGCCAGCTGCAGCGCGCGCGTTTTGAAGGCCACGGCATCCGCACCAATGCGCAGGCCGAAGGCGAATTGCTGGATGCGGTCGCCACGCCGGAAGCCGCGGGCGCAAAGCTCCTGACCGAGGCGGCAGAGCGCATGCGGCTGTCGGCGCGCGGCTATCACCGGGTGCTGAAAGTGGCGCGCACCATCGCCGACCTGGCGGGCGCCGGCACCGTGGCCCGGACCCATATCGCCGAGGCCCTGTCCTACCGGCGGATCACGCATTTGGCGTAATGCCAAAAATACAATGATTTCAAAATATTATGACCTGACAGGCTGTCGATATTAACCTTTCATTGACCAAAAACTGGTCAGCGGTCCCGCCGGCGGCCTTAGTGGACGCGGGAGGACGCCATGATCACGATCGCGAAAGACAGACTCGAAGAAATCTGCATGCTCTACATGAACCACCAGCCGCGGCAGCGCGCCGTCTCGTTCGTCCTGTTGGACCGGCTTGAGGCCGCAAACACAAACTGGTCGCTGGGCGCGGTGGCGCCGCGCCTGGACCTGCACGACGCCAAGGCCAGCTTCGCCGCCGTCCGCGAGCTGCAGTCGGTTTTTCGGCTGACCGCCTGAAGTGCCGCGTCCATCCGGGGGAACTTTCGGCCGGCGTCAGCCGTTATCCTTCCCATAGCGGAGGATTTTTATGAAACCGATTTCGATCGCGGGCCTTGCCCTGATCCTTCTGGGACTGGGCGGTCTTTTCTTCAGCCATATCACCTGGACCGAGACCAGGCCGGTCGTGAAGGCGGGCCCGCTGGAGATCAATGCCGAGCAAGACCATACCCTGTGGATTCCCACCGCCGCGGGCGTGGTTGCCGTGCTGGCAGGAGTCGGACTGGTCTTCGCAGGAAAACGCACCGCCTGACGCCAGAATTCCTGAAAATTCCTGCGCCGTTTCGTGCTGCATCAGCGAAGGCACGAAGCCCGGCGCCGGGAGAGGCCTGCGTTGCGGCTGTCGCACAGTTGCGCCTATCATCTTCTCCATAAATCCACGGGAGAAGACCATGCGCACCGCCATCAAGATTGCCCTAGGCCTTGCCGTCACGGCCGGCCTGGGTGCCGCCGGCTACACCGCCAGCGCGCAAACCGACCCCAAGGTCGGCACAACCATCAACGATCCGCTGGGCCCAGTGCCCAATCCCAGCCATGTCCCTGTCATACTGAACAAGGACATTCCCTGTACCGGCGCGGTGGGCAAGCAGCAGACGTGCAAATTGTATGGCGATCCCAGCAAACCCGGCCCCTACACCGTCATGTACAAATGGTACCCCGGCAATTTCTCCAAGCCGCATTTCCATGACAAGGAACGCTGGGCCTATGTGATCTCGGGCACCTGGTGGGTTTCGACCAGCAATGTTTATGACGAGCGCACCACCTACCCGGTCCATGCCGGCACCGTGGCCATCGATACGGCCAACACGGTGCACTGGGACGGGGCACGCATGGGCGAAAAGGAGCCCGCCGTGCTGATCCTGTCCGGCATCGGTCCGGTCAAGACCATCCAGGTCGACGAGACCGGCAAGCCCAAGAGCCAATAAAATCAAGGCCCGTCAGGGAAGGAGAGTCAGATGCGTTCCATTTTCGCACTCGCGGCCTGCGGCCTGTTGCTGACCGCGCCGGCATTCGCCGAATCCCAGCAGCAATTGCTGAACCAGGGTCCGCCCAAGACCAGCCAGCCGCTGCCCGATCCCGGCCACATCCCCATGGTGTTCGGCAAGGATATTCCCTGGAAGGGCGGCAATGGCGAGCATACCGCGGCGCTGTTCGGCGATCCCAGCAAGCCGGGCATCTATGGTGTGCTGATCAAATGGGATCCCGGCCACAATTCCAAGCCGCACTTCCATTCCACCGACCGCTACATCTATGTCGTCTCGGGCACCTGGTGGGTGTCGAGCAGCACCCATTACGACCCGGACAAGATGTATCCGATACCGGCGGGCACCTTCGTCACCGACATCAAGGACACCATCCATTGGGACGGCGCCAAGGCCGAGACCGGGCCCTGCATCCTGATGCTGGTGGGGGAGGGCCCGATGACAAGCACGCGCTATGTGCCCGAGGACGCCGCCAAGGCGCCCGAGGGCCAGGACTTTGTAGCGCCGCCGGCACAGAAGTGAACTGACAAACCAGTGTGGCGCCGCGCGGAAATAGCATCACCGCGCGGCGCGATGCTGTGGAGCCACCTGACATCGGCGGCGCTCAAAAGACGAAAATAAAAGTGCCCGCATCCGCGCGGGGGGCCGCAAGCAAGGGGATGAGATGACAGACGACAAGCCGCGCCGGAAATTCCATCCGGCCTATCTGTTTCTGCTGATCCCCTACGCCGCCTGGGTATGGGTGCCTTTCTACAACCGCATCGAGCCGCAGCTGCTGGGCATTCCCTTTTTCTACTGGTGGCAGATTTTCGGCATCTTCCTCACCGCCGCCTGCATCCTGCCGGTCTATCTGCACCAGGAAGGCCGCCGCAAATGAACGCCACCATTATCGTATTCCTGGCGCTGTTCCTGTTTGTGGCGCTGCTGGGCCTTTTCGGATCGCGCTGGCGCGCGGGCGACCTGTCGCAGCTGCATGAATGGGGCCTGGGCGGTCGCAGCTTCGGCACATTGATCACCTGGTTCCTGCTGGGCGGCGACCTCTACACCGCCTATACCTTTATCGCCGTCCCCGCCTTGATGTTCGGCGCCGGCGCCACCGGCTTTTTCGCCGTGCCCTATGCGGCGCTGATGTATCCCGTCCTGTTCGTGGCGTTCCCGCGCCTGTGGTCGGTGGCGCATCGCCACGGCTACATGACCGCGGCCGATTTCGTGCGCGGCCGCTTTGGCCATCGCGGCCTGGCGCTGGCCATCGCGGTGACCGGCCTGGTCGCGGTGATGCCCTATATCGCGCTGCAGCTGGTGGGCATGCAGGTGGTGATCGCCGCCCTGGGCCTGGACTATGCCGTGCATCTGCCGCTGCTGGGCAGCGTGTCGATGCCGCTGCTGGCGGCCTTTTTCGTGCTGGCGGCCTTCACCTATACCAGCGGTTTGCGCGGCACCGCCCTGATCGCGGTGGTCAAGGATCTCCTGGTCTATATCACCGTGCTTGCGGCGATCATCATCATTCCGGCCAAGCTGGGCGGTTACGGCAAGGTGTTCGCCGCCGTGCCGCCCCAGCAGCTGTTGCTGGCGCCGGCACCGGAGCACAGCCTGGGCGCGGGCTTTGCCTATGTCACCCTGGCGCTGGGTTCGCTGCTGGCGCTGTTTCTGTATCCCCATTCGGTGACCGGGATGCTGTCTTCCTCCAGCCGCCATGTCATCCGCCGCAATGCCATCGTGCTGCCCGCCTATTCGGTGGCCTTGGCGCTGATCGCGCTGCTGGGCTACATGGCGCTGGCGTCCGGGGTGAGTGCGATGCCCGAATATGCCGAAGGCTTCAGGAATTTCGGCAACAATTTCGCGGTGCCGGCGCTGTTCCTGCACATGTTCCCCGGATGGTTCGCGGGGCTCGCCTTCGCGGCCATCGCCATCGGCGCGCTGATGCCCGCCTCGATCATGGCGATTGCCTGCGGCAACCTTTTCACCCGCAACATCTTCAAGGAGTTCATCGCGCCCGGCTGCGCGCCGCAGACCGAAGCCAAGATGGCCAAGCTGGTCGCCTTTCTCGCCAAGCTGGGGGCGCTGTTCTGCGTTCTGGAGCTGAAGACCGACTATGCCATTCAGCTGCAATTGCTGGGCGGCATCTGGATCTGCCAGACCGTGCCCGCGGTGCTGCTGGGGCTGTATGTGCGGCTGGACCCGCGCGCCCTGCTGGCGGGATGGGCCGCGGGCGTGAGCCTGGGCAGCTGGATGTTCTGGGACATGAACCTCAAGACCACCACCTATCCGCTGCACATTTTCGGGTGGACAGTGCCCTGCTACGCCGCGGTCAGCGCCCTGCTGCTCAATCTTGCGGTCAGCTGGCTGCTTAACCTGGTGCTGCGCGCCACCACCAGCACGCCGCAGATCGACGAGACGGCGGCGGCGGATTACGTCTAGCCGAAGCGGCCGGTGATGTACTGCTCGGTGCGCTTGTTGTCGGGCGCGGTGAAGATCTTTTCCGTGGCGCCATACTCGACCAGTTCGCCCAGATACATGAAGGCGGTGTAGTCGCTGGCGCGGCTGGCCTGCTGCATGTTGTGGGTGACGATCACGATGGTGTATTCGGCCGCCAGTTCCTCGATCAACTCCTCGATCTTGGCGGTGGAGATGGGGTCGAGCGCCGAGCAGGGCTCGTCCATCAGGATCACTTCGGGGCGGGTCGCGACGCTGCGCGCGATGCACAGCCGTTGCTGCTGGCCGCCCGACAGCGACAGGCCCGAGGCGTTCAGCTTGTCCTTGACCTCGCCCCACAGCGCGGCGCGGGTCAGCGCATGCTCGACGCGGCCCTCCATCTCCGAGCGCGGGATGCGCTCGTAAAGTTTGATGCCGAACGCGACATTGTCATAGATCGACATGGGAAAAGGCGTGGGCTTCTGGAACACCATGCCGATGCGGGCGCGCAAAAGGTTGAGGTCCCGCACCTTCAATATGTCCTCGCCATCCATGATGATCTCGCCTTCGGCCCGCTGGTTGGGATAAAGCTCGAAGATGCGGTTGATGGCGCGCAGCAGGGTGGACTTGCCGCAGCCGGACGGTCCGATAAAGGCGGTCACCTTGCGCTCCATCAAGGGCAGGGTGATGTTCTTCAGCGACTTGGTGGTTCCGTAATAGAAACTCAGGTCCTTGATATCGACCTTGGGCTTTTCCGCCGGGCCGGATGCTGCCTGATGCTCCGGTGTCATGTGAACTGCGGTGTCCATGGATCAGGTCCGTTTCTGGTTTTCGAGGATGCGGGCGATGATGGAAAGCACCAGCACGGTTGCGGTGACCAGCAGCGCGCCACCCCAGGCCAGGGTGTGCCAATCGTCATAGGGCGACAGCGCATACTGGAAGATCACCACCGGCAGCGAGGCCATCGGCCTGGTGATGTCGGTGGACATGAACTGGCTGTTCAGGGCGGTGAACAGCAGGGGCGCGGTTTCACCGGAAATGCGCGCCACCGCCAGCAGCACGCCGGTGATGATGCCGGCGCGCGCCGCCTTCCAGGTCACCGCCTTGATGACAAAACTCTGCGGCGCGCCGAGCGCGCTGGCGGCCTCGCGCAGGCCGTTGGGCACCAGCAGCAGCATGTTCTCGGTGGTTCGCACCACGACCGGAATCACGATCACCATCAGCGACAGCGACCCGGCGATGGCCGAGAAATGGCCCATATGCACCACGACCAGCTCATAGATGAACAGGCCGGTGACGATGGACGGCGCCGACAGCAGGATGTCGTTGACGAAGCGCACCACGAAGGCGAGCCTGCCGAAGCGGGCATATTCCGCCAGATAGGTGCCGGCGAACAGCCCGATGGGGGTGCCCAGCACCACCGCGCCGAGGCTCATCACCAGCGCTGCCGAAGATGGCGTTGGTGAGGCCGCCGGCACTGCCCGGCGGCGGCGTTGCTTCCGTGAACAGGGAAAGCGACATGGCCGAGACGCCGTCCTTGAGCAGCGCGCCCAGGATAAAGCCCAGCCAGACCAGGCCGAACAGGGCCGCGCCCATGGACAAGGCGATGAAGACCATGTTGGCGAGACGGCGGCGGAAATAAAGGGCGCGCCCCTTTCTGGATACCAATGCGGCCATTTTACTTCCCCTTGCTGCGTTCCATCTGGCGCAGCATCAGCTGGGCGCAGGACAGAACGATGAAGGTGATGACAAACAGCAGCAGGCCCAGCTCTATCAGGGAGGCGGTATAAAGCTCGCTGGTGGCTTCGGTGAACTCATTGGCGATACTGGCGGCAATGGAAGTGCCCGGCGCGAACAGCGAAGGTTCGATCCTGTGCGCGTTGCCGATCACGAAGGTGACCGCCATGGTCTCGCCCAGGGCGCGGCCCAGCGCCAGCATGCCCCCGCCCACGATGCCGGTCTGGCAGAAAGGCAGGCAGACTTTCCACATCACTTCCCAGCTGGTAGCGCCCAGGCCGTAGGACGCTTCCTTCAGGACACTGGGAACGGTCTCCAGCACGTCGCGGGTGACCGCCGATATGAAGGGCAGGATCATGATGGACAGGATCAGGCCGGCGGTGAAAATGCCGATGCCGAAGGTGCTGCCGCCGAACAGGGTGCCCAGCACGGGCACATCGCCCACGGCATCGACCACCGGTTGCTGCACATGGATCTGGAACCAGGGCGCGAACACGAACAGGCCCCAGATGCCGTAGATGATGGACGGGATGCCCGCCAGAAGTTCGATGGCGATGCCGATGGGACGGCGTAGCAGGCGCGGGCAAAGTTCGGTCAGGAAGATGGCAATGCCGATGCCGACCGGCAATGCGATCACCATGGCGATGGCGCTGGTGACCAGGGTGCCATAGATCGGCGCCAAGGCGCCGAAATGCTCGCGCGTCGGGCGCCAGGCTTCATCGACGATGAAGCCGAACCCGAATGCCTTGAAGGACGGCATGGCGCCGATCACCAGCGAGGCGATCACCCCGGCGAAAATCGCCAGGACCAGAAGCGCGGCCGCCAGCGCGGTCAGGCGAAAGCGCGTATCGCCCGCGCCCGCCCGGCGGGCAGTCTCAACGCGGGCGGAAAGGGCGGCTGGTTCGCGCAAGCTGATATCGGTCAAAGACGGCCCCGGAGAAGTCGTGGATCGGAAGGCAATTCACACCCGGTCCGCGCCACGAACATCACAGTCTTGCAAAGCTTTTGTGACAGCGCCCGAACTACATCACAAGATACTGATATGAAACGATTTTTTGGTTCAGTGTCCGGCCGGCGGCGCGGACTTGGGTTAACGGGCCGGCCCGCGCCTTAAGCGTTTCTGAAGGTCCGCTGCGGCACACTTGCGCCCGCAAAAACCCGGCAAAAGGCTCGTATTTTCCGTGTTGCGGATTCTTCGCGTCATCCTGGGAAGCGTGGCGGGCGCGATGCTGGTGGTCGCGCTTGCCGATGTCCTTTTGTCCGGCCGGCTGACCCTGATCACACCGGCCAGCCTTGGCGCATTGCTGGCGGTCGCCCTCGCCTTGCTAATCAGAACCCTGCACGCCGCGCGCGGACGCGGCGAGGTTCTGTCGCGCCAGGCGGCCCTGCTCCAGACCGTCGCCGGACGCCTGGAGGCGTCGCTGAAGAACGCGGCCATCATCAATGCGCGGCTCAACCAGAGCGAGGCGCGCTACAAGGGACTGGTGGACGCCCAGGGCGATGCCATCTTCCGCCGCGACGCCGCCAGCCGGCTGACCTATGGCAATGACGCCTTCTTCCAGCTGTTCGGCCTCAATCCCGCCCGTGCCATCGGCTATCCCTTCGCGCCCGAGCCGCACCCGCAAAGCCGCGCGCCGATCTTCGGCAGCTTCCTGGAAACGGGCCAGAGCCGCGCCCGCTATGACCAGCATGTCAAAACGGCGCAGGGCTATCGCTGGATCGCCTGGGAGGATTTCGCGGTGCGCGACACCCATGGCCGGCTGGTGGAGGTGCAAAGCGTCGGGCGCGACATTACCGATCGCAAGACCCTGGAAGCGGCGCTGACCGAGGCGCGCGACAATGCCGAAGAATCCAGCCGCGCCAAATCCGGCTTCCTGGCCACCATGAGCCATGAAATCCGCACCCCCATGAATGGCGTCCTGGGAATGGGCCGCCTGCTTCTGGAAACCGATCTTCGTCCCGAGCAGCGCACCTATGCGCAAGCCATTACCCAATCGGGCGAGGCGCTGCTCTCGCTGATCGGCGACATCCTGGACTTCTCCAAGATCGAAGCGGGAATGCTGCATCTGGACGAGGGCGAGGTGGATTTGCGCGCCCTGCTGTGGGGCGTGGCCGAACTTCTGTGCGAGCGCGCCTATGCCAAGAATGTGGAAGTGACGACGGTGGTCTCGCCGCAGATTCCGGCGATGATCCGCGCCGACGGTCTGCGCCTGCGCCAGATCGTCACCAACCTGATGGGCAACGCCATCAAATTCACCGAAAAGGGCGGCGTCTGCGTCGAGGCCGGCGTGGTCGGCACCATGCTGCGCATCGAGGTGCGCGATACCGGTGTGGGCGTCGCCGCCACCAAGCGCCAGGAAATTTTTCAGGAATTCGTCCAGGCCGATTCCAGCCATGCGCGCAAGTTCGGCGGCACCGGCCTGGGGCTGGCCATCTCCAAGCGGCTGGTCAACACCATGGGCGGGGAGATCGGCGTGGATGCCAGGCCGGACGGTGAGCCGGGCGGCTCCTGCTTCTGGTTCACCTTGCCCCTGACCGCGACCGCCACGGCCCATCAGGACACCCCGCTCCAGGGCATGCGTATCGCCGTGATGACCGGCAATGCGGCGTTTCGCGATGGCCTGCATCTGCAGATCGCGCGCTCCGGCGGGCTTCCCGTTGAGGCCGGACAGGACGCCGACGCGATCCTGGTCGATGCCGGTACCGGCAATGTCCCGGCGCTGACGATGCGCCCGCAAGCGGGAGTCCCAGCCCTGGTGATGCTGACGCCCGGTGCGCGGGGCGCCCTGCCCCAGATGCGCGCCATGGGCTTTGCCAGTTATCTGGTCAAGCCCGTGCGCCAATCCACCCTGGTGCGGCAACTGATGCTGTGCCGCGGCGGTCTGGCGCCGGAAGGGCCGACGGACGTTGCAACCGGGGATGGCGCGCCACCGATGAGCGGCCGGCAGCCGGATTCACCCGCAGCGGGCACCGACAAGGACGGCGGCGGGACCTGCTGGGGCGCGCCCGTGGCGGACGGCGGTACGCCGGTCGCCCACCCGGCGCGCGGTACCGCCAGCCTGCACATCCTGCTCGCCGAGGACAATCCCATCAACATGATGCTGATCCGCGAGCTGCTGCGCCGCCGCGGCCACACGATCACGGAAGTCACCACCGGCCATGGCGCGGTGCAGGCGATGCAGGAGGGCCGCTACGATCTGCTGCTGACCGACATTCACATGCCCGGCATGGACGGCATCGAGGCGGCGCGCGCCATTCGCGCCGGTGAAGCGCGCGGCGGCCAGCGGCGCACGCCGATCGTGGCGCTGACCGCCGACGTGCTGGAGGCCGGCAGGCATGCATGCCTGGAGGCGGGCATGGACGGATTCCTGACCAAGCCGGTGGATCCGGTCGAGATGGAAGAAATGTTCCGGTCGTTGTTCCCTCGTGGTGAGGCTTCGCATATCGTCGCGGCATGACCGCTTCGGCGCGCCGGCGCTACTATTTCCGCGACTATCTGGATCCGCGCGTCCTGGCCATGCTGGCGCTGGGCTTTTCGTCGGGCCTGCCCTTTCTGCTGGTGGCCAACACCTTCGGCTATTGGCTGCGCGACGAGGGCATCGCGCTGTCCGCCATCAGCTTCCTGTCCTGGGTGGGGTTTGCCTATTCCCTGAAATTTCTTTGGGCGCCGCTTCTCGACCGGCTGGACGTGCCGGGGTTGGGGCGGCTGGGGCGCCGGCGCAGCTGGATGGTGGCGACCCAGCTTGTCATCGCCTGCGGGCTGATTGCCATGGCGATCAGCGGCACCGGTCACGGTCTGGTGCGGCTGGGGGTCTGTGCGCTGATCGTTGCCTTCGCCTCTTCCACCCAGGATATCGCGATCGATGCCTGGCGCATCGAATCCGCGCGCGACAAGGAGGAGCTGGGCCTGCTGACGTCGAGCTACACGATCGGCTATCGCTGCGCCCTGCTGATGAGCGAGGCTGTCATCCTGCCCATTGCCCAGCGCGTCGGCTGGAACCACTCCTACATGCTGTTCGCAACCTTGATGGCGATCGGGCTGGGCGCCACATTGCTGGCCGGCGAGCCGCTGCGCGCCGATGCGGCGATGAGCGCCAGGGACAAGGAACGCCCGCTTGGCACCGCGCGCGGGATGTTCGATGCCGTCGCCGGGCCTTTCATCCAGTTCTTTGGCGCCCATGGCGCCCGGGCGTTGCCGATCCTGGTGGCAATCAGCCTTTTTCAGCTGGGCTATTTTGTCAGCGGGCCGATGTACAATCCCATGTATGTCGATGTCGGCCTCTCCAAGGACATGGTTGGGGCGATGCGCGGCAGCTTCGGACTGGTCGGAATTTTCGCCGGTGTGGCGGTCGGCGGCTATCTGCCGTTGCGGCTGGGATTGACGCCGGCCCTGCTGGTCGGGGGCGCCTGCCTGAACTTCGGCACGATGCTGTATGCCGTGGTTCCGTTTGCCCACGGCCCGGTCCCCTTTGCCGCCATCATGATGGCCGATCAGTTCGGGATCGCCGTGGCGGGCATAACCTTGATCGCCTACATGTCCAGCTTGACCAGCCTGGGCTATACCGCGTCGCAATATGCGCTGCTGTCCTCTGTCTATGCGCTGTCCGGAAAGTTCCTTAAGGGTTTTTCCGGTGCGGTGGTCGAGGCCCTGGCGGCCAATATCGGCCTGATGAACGCCTATGCCGCTTTTTTCATCGGTTGCGGCGTCATTGGCATCCCGGCAATGGTGCTGTTTGCAGTCCTGGCGCGGCGGCAGGTCCCGCTAAGCGTTAACCCGCCGTAATAGAACAAAAATTTGCCGGGGCCTTGGAGCTATCCCGGGCTTGAGGTAAAATTACACGACTGTCGCAAATGGGGTTTAAGCCCAGCGCAGTGCCCGGTGCGGTGAGTCGTGGGGTCCGCACCAGACAGGAAGCGATCGTGGTCAACATTTACGAAGCCGGACCTTTCGAGGGGCGCCTGGAGCAGTGGCCGGTGTTGGCCGTCTCCGGCGCGCTGGAAGTGCGCCTGGCCGAGACCGAGCATGAAGTCGAACAAGCGCAGCGCCTGCGCTATTGCGTCTTCTATGAAGAGATGAGCGCGATCCCCTCGCCGCGGATGCGCGAACTGCGCCGCGACTTCGACAAGTATGACGAAGTCTGCGATCACCTGCTGGTGGTGGACCGCGACGCCCATGACGAAGACGGCCAGCCGCTGGTCGTGGGCACCTATCGATTGACGCGCGAGAGGGATGCGATGCGCGCCGGCGGCTTTTACACCGCCAGCGAATACGACCTGTCGGCGATGCTGAACGGCCTGGCGGCGGGCACCAAATATCTGGAGCTGGGCCGCTCCTGCGTACTCAAGAGCTACCGCGCGCGCCCCGGCACCATGCAGCTTTTGTGGAAAGGCCTGCTGGCCTATGTCGCCCGCTTCGACATCGACCTGATGTTCGGCTGCGCCTCCCTGCCTGGCACCGATATCGCCGAGATGGCGCTGCCGCTGTCCTACCTGCATCATTTCCATGCCATGCCGGCGAACCTGGCCGTCAGGGCGCGCCCCGAGCTGTTCGCGGACATGAACCGCATTCCCAAGGAACAGATCGACGCCCGCGAAGGTCTTCGCAGCCTGCCGCCGCTGCTCAAGGGCTATGTGCGCGCGGGCTGCTGCATCGGCGAGGGCGCGGTGATCGACCGGCAGTTCGGCACCACCGACGTGTTCATCTATTTCCCGCTGTCGGGAATTGACGCCCGCTACAAGAGCCGTTTCGGCCTGGCGAAATAATCTTTTTCAGGAGGCCCCGCATGCGCGAATTGTCTTTGGCGCTGTTGCTGGCGCTTGTTTGCACGCCCGCGCTGGCCGACAAGACGCTGGTGGACTCCCCCGCCGCGCCCAAGGCGATCGGGCCCTATTCCCAGGCGATTCAAAGCGGCAAGCTGGTTTTTGTCTCGGGCTCGCTGCCCTTCGATCCCGAAGGCAAGGTCGATTACACCAAACAGGATGTTGCCGCCCAGACCAAGCGGGCGATCGACAATATTGCGCTCACGTTGGCGGCGGCGAAGCTCACCCTGGACGACGTCGTGTCGGCCACGGTCTATGTCACCGACATCGGCGACTTTGCGGCCGTGAACACGGTCTATGCCAGCTATTTCCACGCGCCCTATCCGGCGCGCGCCTTTGTCCAGGTCGCCAAACTGCTGCGCGGCGCAAAGGTGGAAATCAGCGTGATCGCTGCCGGGAAATAGCTAGGCCAGATCGAACAGCAATATTTCGCTGGGCTGGTTCGAACGCACCGCGATCTCGCTCTGGTCGGTGATGGCGGCGGCGTCGCCGGCCTTCAAGGTCTCCTCACCCAGCATCACTTCGCCCTTGGCGACCTGCAGCCAGGCCCTGCGGCCCTGCGCCAGGGGATGAATGGCTTCGACGCCGGCCTCCAGCCTGGCGGCCCAGATCTCCGCATCCTGCACCAGCCGCACTTCATTCTCGCGCGGATCGGGCGCGGCAATGCGGGCGAAATGATTGTGCACCGCCACCGGATCGATGGTTTTCTGTTCATAGCCGGGCGGAATGCCGCGCTTGGACGGCGTGATCCATATCTGCAGCAAGTGGCAGGTTTCGGTGGCGCTGGCGTTGAACTCGGCATGCACGATGCCGGTCCCTGCGCTCATGCGCTGGATTTCGCCGGGGCTTATGGTGCCGCCGCCGCCGGTGGAATCGCGGTGGGCAATGGCGCCGCCCAGGATATAGGTGACAATTTCCATGTCGCGGTGGGGGTGGGGCGGAAAGCCGGCACCACCCCGAATCCAGTCCTCATTGATGACGCGCAGGCTGCCGAAGCTTTCATGGGCCGGATCGTAATAGTCGCCGAAGGAGAAGGAATGGCGCGATTCAAGCCAGTCTATCTTGTTGTAACCACGGTCTTCGGATTTGCGGACGGTGATCATTTGCGATTTCTTTCGATGGCGTCCCAGACCAGGGCCGCGATGTCGGCACCGCCGAAGCGCCGGACCTCGTGGATGCCGGTGGGCGAGGTGACGTTGATCTCGGTCATATAGTCACCGATCACGTCAATCCCAGTGAAGATCAGTCCGCGTTTTTTCAACTCTGGTCCGATGGCGGCGCATATCGCCTTTTCCCGTGCCGTCAGTTCGGTGGCTTCCGCACGCCCGCCCACATGCATGTTGGAGCGGGCCTCGCCCGCCGCCGGCACCCGGTTTATCGCGCCGGCGAATTCGCCGTCCACCAGGATGACGCGCTTGTCCCCCGCACGCACCTCGGGAATGTAACGCTGCACGATGACGGGCTCGCGGTAGAACTGGGTGAACATCTCGAGCAGGGCGCCAAGATTTTCGTCATCGGGCTTGACCCGAAAGACTCCTGCGCCGCCATTGCCGTAGAGCGGCTTGAGGATGATGTCCTTGTGGGTATCGCGGAAGGACCGGATCTCGCGCAGGTCCGAGGTGATCAGGGTCGGCGGGATGAATTCGGAAAATTCGGTGACGAAGAGCTTTTCCGGCGCATTGCGCACCTCATGCGGGTCGTTCACCACCAGGGTTTTGGGATGGAGGCGCTCCAGGATATGGGTGGCGGAGATATAGGCCATGTCGAAGGGCGGGTCCTGGCGCATCAGCACCACATCGGCCGCCGACAGGTCGTAGACAAAGGCGTCGCCCAGCGCGAAATGGTCGCCCTTCACCGCGCGCACGTTCAACGGACGCACATGCGCCGTCACCTTGCCATCGCGCAAGCTGAGGTCGCGCGGCCCGTAATAGAGCAGGCCATGGCCGCGGCGCTGCGCTTCCAGCGCCAGCGCGAAGGTGGAATCGCCGGCGATGTCGATCTTCTCGATCGGGTCCATCTGGATCGCGACGGTCAACACCATGAATGCCTCGTTCTACAAATCCGGCCGCCAGGCGTCCCGGTGATGCACCGGCAGCGCATGGGGCGCGATGGCGACAATATCAAACCGGCTGCCGCGGGCGGCCAGGCCCGGACGGCTGGCAAGATATAAGGAGGCGGCCCGGGCAATGCGAGTCTGCTGGGCCGGACCCACCGATTCAGCGGCGCGCCGTGCGGCATCGCGCGCTTTGACCTCGACAAAACAGACCGGTCCGAAAGGGGCGGCGGCCACCAGGTCGATTTCCCCGGCCCTGGTTTTCAGCCGCCGCGCCAGGATGCGGTAGCCCTTGAGCCGGAGCCACAGCGCCGCCAGGCTTTCGCTGCGATGGCCGCGCCGCTCGGCAGCGTGGCGATCAACCGCCATCTTGCAAATCTCCGTCCTTCAATTCCAGGGCGCGGGCATAGACCGCCTTGCGCGAACCGTCGGTCAGGTTTGCGATCATGTCGGCCGCCGCCTTGACCGGCATGAAGGCCAGCGCCGCCCGGAGCGCGGCGTCGATCCGCACAGGATCGGGCGCGGCGATATCGGGCGGGGCCACCAGCAAGGTGACTTCGCCCCTGGGCGCGCCCGCCTTCGCATAATGCGCCGCCAGCTCCCGCAGGCGCCCGCGCCGCACCTCTTCGTGCAGCTTGGTCAGTTCGCGCGCCACCACGGCCTGGCGGTCGCCCAATATCTCCGCCAGGGCGGGAAGGGAATCGCCGAGCCGCTGCGCGGATTCAAAAAAGATCAGGGTGGCGCGCAGGCCCTTGAGGTCCTCCAGCGCGGTTTTACGCTCCCCCGACCGGGAAGGCAGAAAACCCGCGAACAGGAAGCGGTCGGACGGCAGCCCGCTCAGGGTCAGCCCCGCCAGCACCGCCGAAGGGCCCGGCAGCGCCACGATGTTGGCGCCGGCCGCGATGGCCTCGCGCACCAGCTTGTAGCCGGGATCGGAGACCAGCGGCGTGCCGGCATCCGATACCAGGGCCACGACCTGGCCCTGCGCCAGCCGGGCCAGGATCTGGGGGCGCATCTGCGGGCCGTTATGGTCGTTATAGGCGATCATCGGCCGGGAGATGCCGTGAATGGCCAGCAGCTTGGCGGTCACACGGGTGTCTTCGGCGGCGATGACGTCGCAACCTTTCAGCGTCTCCAGCGCTCTCAGGGAAATATCGCGGGAATTGCCGATGGGTGTGGCCAGGATATAAAGCCCCGCCGCCAGATCGCCGCGCTCCGGCGATCCCGACGGGGATGATTTACCATCAACCCTCAAAGGCTTAAGTTCGCGCGTCAAAGGATTTTCCGATGCCTGTTTCCATGTCTTTTCTCTCCCGCTTTTGTGCCATTGCCTTGGCTGTTGCGATAGCCGGGTGCACCGCAAAGCCGCAAGGTCCGGCGCCGGTGCCGGCACCGCCCCCGCCCAAGGCCCCCGTCGCCGCCAATCCGCTGGACCGTGAGCTGCCCACCTATCTGCGGCTGCCCGGCACGCCGGCCGGCGTGACCCCCGTGCGGGTAGGCATCATTTTGCCTTTCACCAGCAGTTCGGCCCCGACCCGGGCTCTGGCCGCCTCGATGATGAAGGCGGCGGAGCTGGCGATGTTCGATTCCGGTAACCGCAACATACTGTTAATGACCGCCGATGAAGGCAATGGCGGCCCGGGCGCCGCCGCCGCCGCACGGCAACTGCTGGCGCAGGGCGCCGAAGTGATCGTAGGGCCGCTGTTCGGGCCGTCGGTGGCGGCGGTGACGCCGATTACGCGCGACCGCGCCGTGCCGGTGCTGGCCTTCTCCACCGAGAAGAGCGTCGCCGGCGACGGCGCCTATCTGATCAGCTTCCTGCCCCAGAACGAAGTGAGCCGGGTGATCGGCTTTGCCGCCGCCAACGGCCATCACCAATTCGCGGTCCTGGCGCCGCAGACCGCCTATGGCGACGTCGCCAAGGATGCCTTCACCGAGTCCGTGGCGGCCAGCCATGGCAACGTCGTGGATGTCGAACGCTTCGCGCCCAATGCCGGCGCCGTGGCCGGCCCGGCCGGCGCGGTGGCCAAGAGCGGCGCCGACGCGGTCTTGATCGCGCAAGGTGGCATGATCCTGCGGGCACTGGCGCCAACACTGTCCTTCGATGGCGCGACCCGGGACAAGGTCAAGCTGCTGGGAACCGGATTGTGGAACGACGACGCGGCCATCGCCCGTGAACCCAGCCTTCTGGGCAGCTGGTACGCGGCCCCCGCGCCCAACGCCGATGCCGCCTTTGCCGACAAGTATCGCGCCGCATTCGGCGCGGCCCCGGCGCAATTGGCGAGCCTGGCCTATGACGCGGTGTCGCTGGTCGCGTTGCTGTCGCCGGGAACGCCCTATCACCGCTTCACCAATGCCGCGCTGATGGATCCCAATGGATTTGCCGGCGCCAGCGGCATTTTTCGCTTCCGGCCCGACGGCACCTCGGAGCGCGGACTGGCGGTTCTTGAAGTGACGCCGACGGGCCCGGTGGTGGTCAGCCCCGCACCAACGACCTTCCAGGGCAAGAATAGCTAGGAGCAGCCGGCAACCCGAAGCCCGCGCGCAGGGCTGCCGGTGCGACCAGACCAACTGACCAGAAAAGAGCAGCCGGCAACCCGAAGCCCGCGCGCAGGGCTGCCGGTGCGGCTTATATCAAACCAGCAGTTCCTCGATTACGCGATTGAGCAGCAGCCGCCCCTTTGGCGTCGCTGTCAGGCGTCCCTCTTCCAGCGCGAGAAAATCCTGCGCGGCCAGCGCGGCGATCCGGGC
The DNA here is from genome assembly GCA_963835715.1 of uncultured Alphaproteobacteria bacterium. Classification (GTDB taxonomy): domain Bacteria; phylum Pseudomonadota; class Alphaproteobacteria; order Micropepsales; family Micropepsaceae; genus Rhizomicrobium. The sequence goes on along the minus strand of CAWIGN010000002.1, from coordinate 803,587 downwards.
CGCATCAAGCCCGGCGCCCCAGCGTTGCTCATAGGCCGGCAGGTCGATCCCTTCCGTCAGGCGCAGGTTCATCAGCAGGTGCTCGCGGGCCGCTTGCGCATGCGACAGGGGCGTTATTTCGGAAAATCCATGACCGGTCTTGAGGACCGCGTCGCGCCAGCGCTCCGGCAGCCGGATCGCGGCGGTGGCGGTGCGCCGGCCGCCCAGATCAACGCGGCCATGGGCGCCGGGGCCGGCGCCCGCATAGTCGCCATAGCGCCAATAGATCAGGTTGTGGCGGCTCTCCTGACCGGCGCGGGCATGATTGGAGATTTCATAGGCGGGCAGCCCCGCCGCCGCCGTCAGTTCCTGGGTGGTCTCGTAAAGTCCTGCCGCCAGATCCTCGCCGGGAATGTGCAGTTGCCCGGTTTTTTGCAGCAGGGCGTAGGGCGTTTCCGGCTCGATGGTCAGCTGGTAAAGCGACAAATGACCGGTGCCGAAGGCCAGCGCCTGGCGCAATTCCGCGCGCCACGCCGCGTCGGTCTGATCGGGGCGGGCATAAATCAGGTCCAGCGAAACCCGGCTGAAAATACCCATCGCCGATTTCAGGGCGGCTTCGGCTTGCGCCACATCGTGCAACCGGCCCAGCTTTTTCAGATCGGCATCGTTCAGCGCCTGCACCCCCAGCGAGACCCGATTGACGCCCGCGGCGTGGTAATCGGCAAAGCGCGCGGCGTCGGCGCTGGCCGGATTGGCTTCCAGGGTGATTTCCGCGTCATTGGCCATCGGCCACAGCGCGGCAATTTTCTGCAGGACGCGGCCGACCGATTTTCCCGTCATCAGCGACGGCGTGCCGCCGCCGAAAAAAATGGTTTCCACCGCCTGCCTGCCGGCCTGGGCGTGCGCCACCCAGTCCAGCTCGGCAAGAATGCCGTCCACCCAGCCGTCTTCTTCTATCGCGGTGCGGACATGGGAATTGAAATCGCAATAGGGGCACTTGGCGGCGCAGAAAGGCCAGTGGACATAGACGCCGAAAGCCACCTTACAGGCTTTCGGTGAAGATGCCGGAATGCAGCAGTTTCTCGAACGCCCTGGCGCGATGGCTCATGGCGTGTTTGCGGGCTGGGTCGATTTGCGCGAAGGTCTGGTCCATGCCGTCGGCAATGAAGATGGGATCGTAGCCGAAGCCGTGATCCCCCCGCGGCGGAAAAGTCAGCCGGCCGCGCACCTCGCCCTCAAAACTCCCGGACTCGCCGCCGGGCAAGGCAATGCACAGGGCACAGACGAATCTGGCGGCGCTGGTGGCAAGCCCCTTGTGCCGCAATTCGTCATGGACGCGGGTCATGGCAACGCGGAAATCCCTGGTCGGCCCCGCCCAGCGCGCCGAATGAATGCCGGGGGCACCGTCCAGGGCGTCGACACAGAGCCCGGAATCGTCGGCCAGCGCGGCATGGCCGCTGGCCTTGGCGGCGGCAAGCGCCTTGATCCGCGCATTGGCGGCGAAGGTCTCGCCGGTTTCCTCCGGCTCGGGCAGGCCCAGGGATGCCGCGCTGAGCGGGTCGATGCCGTGCGGCCCCAGCAGGGCCTTGATCTCGCGCACCTTGCCCGCATTGTGCGAGGCGACCACCAGCTGGCTCCCGCGCGGCAGTCTCATGTCAGGGCCAGTTTCTGCAATTCCACCAGCTCGCCGATGCCCTTGCGCGCCAGCTTGAGCAGCGCCACCAGCTGTTCTTCGCTGAACGGCGCGCCTTCGGCCGTGCCCTGAACCTCGACCAGCCCGCCGGCGCCGGTCAGCACGAAATTTGCGTCGGTCTCGGCGGTGGAGTCTTCGTCGTAGTTGAGATCCAGAACCGCCGCGCCCTTGACGATACCGCAGCTCACCGCTGCGACATGATCGCGGATCACCGGCGCCGTCACCATGCCGACCTTCTTCATGAAGGCGACACATTGCGCCATGGCCACGAAGCCGCCGGTAACCGCGGCCGTGCGGGTGCCGCCATCGGCCTGCAGCACATCGCAGTCGATGGTGATCTGACGCTCGCCCAGGGCGGAAAGGTCGCACACCGCGCGCAAGGACCGGCCCACCAGGCGCTGGATCTCCTGGGTGCGGCCGGTCTGCTTGCCCGCCGCCGCCTCGCGCCGCATCCGGTCATGGGTGGAGCGCGGCAGCATGCCGTATTCCGCCGTCACCCAGCCCTTGCCGGAACCCTTCAGGAAGGGCGGCGCTTTCTCCTCGAGACTGGCGGTCACCAGCACATGGGTGTCGCCGAATTTGACCAGGCACGAGCCCTCGGCATGGCGGGAAAAGCCCGGGGTCAGGGAAACGGCGCGCATCTGGTCGGGAGCGCGGTTGCCCGGACGACTGGCCGCGGCATGGCTTGCGGCATTGCCCGCAACATTGTCCGCAACATTGGAAGGGTGCATGGAGCCTCATATATCGGTCTGCTAACGTGGGGCGTTACCTAGCGTCAGCGCCGTGCGATAAGCAACTGCATAGCGAAAACTATAGGACTTTCAATATCTTGGCATTTGATTCGCGTTCCCCCTTCGTGATGCCGCAAGGCTTTACCGACCGCCCCCGCGAGGTTTTCCGCCATCTGGTGGAGGCTTTTCTGACCAGCGGCGAGCCGGTGGGTTCGCGTACCCTGTCCCAGCGCCTGCCCAATGCCCTGTCGCCGGCCTCAATCCGCAACGTCATGGCCGACCTGGAAGCCATGGGGTTGCTCTATGCCCCCCATACCAGCGCCGGGCGGCTGCCGACCGAAAAGGGTCTGAGGCTGTTCGTGGACGGATTGCTGGAAATCGGCGAACTGGCGCCGGACGAGCGCATCGCCATCGAAGCACGCATGTCGGGCAGCGGCCAGCGCATCGAGGACGTGCTGACCCAGGCCACCCAAAGCCTGGCGGGCCTGTCGCGCTGCGCCGGGCTGATGCTGACCGCCAAGCAGGACAGCGCCCTCAAGCATGTGGAATTTGTCGCCGTCGCGCCGGGCAAGGCGCTGGTCATCATGGTCAGCGAGGACGGCCAGGTGGAAAACCGGGTGATCGATACCCCGGCGGGCCTTCCCGTCTCGGCCCTGTCCGAAGCCGGCAATTATCTTGGGGCGCGGCTGCGCGGCCGCACCATCGACGCCGCCCGTGCCGAGATTCTGGCCGAGCTGGACGGCAACAAGGCGGAGCTGGACGCCCTGACCGCCAAGGTGGTGGCCGAAGGCCTGGCAACCCTGGCGGGCCCTGAAAAGGTGCTGATCGTCCGCGGCACCTCGCATCTTCTGGATGGCGAGGCCGACCTGGACCGCATCCGCACCCTGTTCGACGATATCGAGCGCAAGGCCGACCTGATCCGGCTGCTGGAGCTGGCCCAGGAGGGCGAGGGGGTGCGGATCTTCATCGGCTCGGAGAACCGGCTGTTCTCCCTGTCGGGGTCCTCCATCGTGGCGGCGCCCTATGCCAATGCCCAGGGCAAGATCGTGGGCGTGATCGGCGTCCTGGGGCCAACCAGGCTGAATTACGGCCGCATCATTCCCATGGTGGACCATACCGCCAAAGTCATTGGACGATTGCTCGCTTAAGGTTTAAGGACGCGCCCCAAGGAAGAGTGTTTGACATGAGTGAAGACCAGACCCAGATCCCCGACCCGGAAAATCCCCACGCCGCGGAATTCGCCGTGCTGGAGGCCTTGAAGGCCGAGGTGGAAACCCTCAAGGACCAGCGCCTGCGCGCGCTGGCGGAAGCGGAGAATATCCGCCGCCGCTCCGAAAGGGAGAGGGGCGAGGCCAGCCAGTATGCGGTGACCAAATTCGCCCGCGACATGCTGGGCATTGCCGACAATTTCGCCCGCGCCCTGGCGGCGGTGCCGGCTGCCGTCCGCGAAGCCGCCGACCCCCAGGTCCAGGCGGTGCTTGACGGCGTGGAAGCCACCGACCGGCAGCTGATCCAGACCCTGGAGCGCTATGGCGTGAAACCGGTGGACACCAGCGACGGCAAGTTCGATCCCAACCTGCACCAGGCCATCGCCGAAGTGCCGGCAGGCGGAAAACCGCCGGGCACGATTGTGGATGTGGTGCAGACAGGTTTCATGATCGGCGAGCGGCTGTTGCGTCCCGCCATGGTCACGGTTGCAAAGAAAGACGGGCCTGCCCAAACCGCCGGCGTGGATACCAAGGCCTGAAAGGGGCATTTGATGTCTGACCTGAAGATCGTCGTCACCGGCGCATCGGGGCGCATGGGGCGGACCCTGATCCGCGAGATCGCGCAAGGTTCGGGCATCACCTTGTGCGGCGCGCTGGAAATGGAAGGCCATCCCAACCTGGGACTGGACAGCGGCACCCTGGCGGGAATGCAGCCCAATGGCATCAAGCTGACCGCCGACCCGCTGCCGCTGCTGGCCCATGCCCAGGCGGTGGTGGATTTCACCACGCCATTGGTCTCCACCATGCTGGCCGGCCTGGCGGCGCAGGCGCGCATCGTCCATGTCATCGGCACCACCGGTTTTGACGCCAGGGACGAGGCGCGGATCGGGGCGGCCGCCCGCCATGCCGTGATCGTGAAGTCCGGCAATATGAGCATGGGCGTCAACCTGCTGGCGGCGCTGGCGGAACGCGCCGCCAAGGCGCTGCCCGATTACGATATCGAGGTGCTGGAAATGCATCACCGCAACAAGGTGGACGCGCCGTCCGGCACCGCCCTGCTGCTGGGTGAGGCGGCGGCAAAGGGACGGAGCATTTCGCTGGAAAAGCACTGGGTCAAGGCGCGCGACGGGCACAATCTGGGTCCGCGCCCCGAAGACAGTATCGGCTTTGCCACCCTGCGCGGTGGCAGCGTGGTGGGCGAACATTCGGTGATCTTCGCCGGCACCGGCGAGCGCATCACCCTGTCGCATTCGGCGGAGGATCGTTCGATCTTCGCCCATGGCGCCCTGACGGCCGCCAAATGGGGCCATGGCAAGAAGCCGGGGCTCTATTCGATGACCGACGTTCTCGGCCTTTGATGGCCAGGCCCTTTTCCAAGGCCGAGGCCGAAGACTTCTTCGCGCGCCTGAAGAAACTGGATCCTGAGCCCAGGACGGAACTCCAGTACGTCAATCCCTACACTTTGCTGGTGGCGGTTGCGCTGTCGGCCCAGGCCACGGACAAAAGCGTCAACAAGGCCACCGCGCCCTTGTTCAAGGCCGTGACCACGCCGCAAAAGATGGTGGCGCTGGGCGAGGAAAAACTCGCCGACGCGATTCGGACCATCGGGCTATATCGCGGCAAGGCCCGGAACGTCATCGCGCTTTCCAAAATCCTGATCGAACAGCATGGCGGCAAGGTTCCCAGGGACCGCGCGGCGCTGGAGGCCCTGCCCGGGGTGGGGCGCAAGACTGCCAATGTGGTGCTGAATGTCGCCTTCGGCGAGCCGACCATTGCGGTGGACACCCATATCTTCCGAGTCTCCAACCGCACCGGCCTGGCGCCCGGCAGGACTGTCCTGGACGTGGAGATGGCATTGGAAAAGGTGGTGCCGGACCACTACAAAAGCCACGCCCATCACTGGCTGATCCTGCACGGCCGCTATACCTGCGTCGCCCGCAAGCCACTCTGCCCCACTTGCGTGGAGCGCGATCTTTGCCGCTTCCAGGACAAGACCAGGGAGCTTGCGGTCGTGAAGCCGAGGCTTGCTACGCCTACTGGGGCGAAGGGCGCAGGCGCGTCAGCCCGGCGAGGCGGCAGGCCACGCGGCGGCAAAAAACTCTAGGATGTTTTCGGCGGGGAAATACGCAGCGCGCTGAGACAGGCGGCATCCGCGGCGTTCTGCGCGCCGTGAGGCAGGGTCTCGACATGGCGCACCGCCAAAGGCGTGCCATAGAGGAAAAAGAAGGCGCGGCAGGCCGTCCCGTCATAGCGCCACATTTCGGTCGTGCCGTCCTTGCGCACAAAGGCGGGCCGCCCGAACGCCGCCTGCAGGCCCGGGGCCGCCATGCTGAGATAGAGGCCGGGCTCGCCGCGCGGCGGCGCCGGCGGAATGGCGGCGGCGGCCGCTACCGGTGGTGGTGGCGGCGGCGGCGCCGGGGCGGCGCAACCCGCAGCAGCGAGGGCGATCAACAGGATGGCGGCGCGGCGGATCATCCCTGGCCTTCTGCCCCAGCAACCCCGGGATCACAAGCGAAATACTTGCACGCATGCGCCGGGCGCGTGTAAGCGGGGCATTCAACCTTGCGGGGACCGCATGACGCACAAAACCTATGATGTCGCCAGCCTGGGCAATGCCATCGTGGACATTATCGCCTCGGTTGACGACCGCTTCCTGCTGACCCATCGCATCGCCAAGGGCACCATGACCCTGATCGACGAGTTCCGCGCCAAGGAGCTTCTCAAGGCGCTGGCCGACAATCACCAGACCATGAGCAGCCTGCATGAAATTGCGGGCGGCTCGGCCGCCAATTCCATGGTGGGCCTGGCCTCGCTGGGCGGTAGCGGGCTGTTCCTGGGCAAGGTGTCGGACGACCGGCTGGGCAAGGCTTTCGCCCACTCGATGGCGGCGACCGGGGTGAAGTTTCATAATGGCAGCAGCGCGAGCCGCGCCGCCACGGCCTCTTCCATGATCGCGGTGACGCCCGACGGCCAGCGCAGCATGAATACTTTTTTGGGCGCCTGCCGCGAAATGATTCCGGACGATGTGGACGAGGAAGAGGTGGCGCGCGCGCACATCCTCTATATCGAGGGTTATCTGTGGGACGAAGAGACCGCCAAGGAGGCCTCGCGCAAGGCCATTGCGGCGGTGAAGGGCGCGGGCGGGCGCGTCGCGATGACCTTGTCGGACCCTTTCTGCGTCGGCCGCTTCCGTGACGAATTCCTGCATCTGCTGGACAAGGACGTATCCATCCTGTTCGCCAATGAGGACGAAGCCAAGGCGTTGTTCGAGGTCGAGGATTTCGCCGATGTGGTGAAAGGCGCCCAGAAATGGGGCGGTACCGCCGCCCTGACGCGTTCCGCCAAGGGCTGCGTGATCGTCCAGGAAGGCATGGTGCACGAGATTCCCGCCGCGCCGGTGGCCCAGGTAGTCGACACCACCGGGGCGGGCGACCAGTTCGCCGCGGGATTTCTGTATGGCCTCACCCATGCCAAGGACCTGGTGGATAGCGGCCGGTTGGGGGCGCTGGCGGCGGCGGAGGTGATTTCACACTATGGCGCGCGTCCGCAGACCTCGCTCAAGGATCTCGCCGCCAAGGCAGGACTTGCCTAGTCACGCGCCGATCAGATGCAGCATCACCTCGCGGCGGTGCGGGGCGCTGCGATGTTCGAAGAGATAAATTCCCTGCCAGGTGCCCAGCACCAGCCGTCCATCGCGCACCGGAATCCCCAGCGTGGATTGCGTCAGCGCCGCGGCGATATGCGAGGGCATGTCGTCGGGCCCTTCGGCGGTGTGGCGAAAGGCCGGGCCGCTTCGGGCCAGCCGGGCAAGAAAGTCGCGCAAATCCTTCTGCACGTCCGGATCGGCATTTTCCTGGATCACGAGCGAGGCGGAGGTGTGGCGGACGAAACAGGTCAAAAGCCCGTCGCCGATCCTTTCAAGGCGCACAAAGCCTTGCGCCGCAGCGGTGAACTCGTAGAGGCCCGGCGCGTTTGTCGGCACCGCCAGGGTGTGGAAAGCCTGTCTCATATTTTCTTGCGCAGATAGACATAGAGCGCGCCGTCGCCGCCGTGCCGGACATGGGCGGGGCGCACATTGGCGATCAAAGCCGCCAGCTCGGCCGTCTTCAACCAGCGCGGCACCATCTGTTTCAGCACGCCATGCGGCGACTTCATCCAGGGCGCGTCTTCGTCATTGCCGGCATTGCCCTTGCCGGTGATCACCAGGACCAGGCGATGGCCGTTCTTGTGCGCCGATGCGAGCCAGGTGAACAGGGTGCGGTGGGCGGCCGCCTGCGTCATGCCGTGCAGGTCGATGCGGGCATCGGGCTCGACCAGTCCGCGCCGCAGCCGTTCCTGGGTGGCGCCGTTTATGCCGCTGGGGCCCAGGGAGGCGGATTTCTTCTTCACCGGCGTTTTGGGCGCGGCCACCCGGATCGGGCGCCCCTCGCGGAAGGTCTGTTCGAACAGCTTGCGCTCGTCCTCGCTGGCGGTGCGGCGGCTCATGGCGGATAATCGCGCCCAGCGCCGATTGTCGCTGCCAGCCCATTGGGCAGCAGCAGATAGAGTCTGCCCGGCGCCTTCATCGCGCCGGCGCGGCGTTCCGCATCGGGCCCGAAGCCAAAGAACATGTCGCCCCGCGCCGCGCCGCGAATGGCGCCGCCGATATCCTGTGCCACCATCACCGCATGCACCGGGTCCGGTCCGTCCGCCGCGACAAAAAAGGGTGCCCCCAATGCATGGATGCGGCTGTCCACCGCCAGGCTGGCCAGCGGCGTAAGGCTGACACCCAGCGACCCGGTGCTGCCCAGCGCCGGGTCGCCCAGGGGCGTTTCGCTAAAGAAGATATAGCTGCGGTTGGTCTGCATCACCGACCGGGCGCGCGCGGGATTCGCGGCCAGCCAGGCGCGGATGGATTGCAACGAGACCTCTTCACGCGCCAGCGCGCCCTCGGCGATCAGGGTGCGGCCGATGGCGGTATAGGCCTGGCCATTCTCGCCGGCATAGGCGATGCGCGAAACAGTCCGGTCTTGGCGGCCATCGTCGAACACCACCCGCCCCGACCCCTGAATCTGCAGGAAAAAGAACGCGACCGGATCGTCGGTGTAGAACAGCGGCGATGCATTGGCGATGCCGGCGGCATCGATCTGGGCCCGGTCGGCATAGGGCAGCAGGGCGTGGCCCGTGACCTTGCCGGAAATGTGCTCGCCCTTCAGCCTGGGATTGAACAGGCCCAGGTCGGCGCGCACCAGATCGGGCGGCAGGCCCCAGACCGGCGTCTGGTAGGCGTCATGGCGGGTCCGGCTGCCGCGGATCTGCGGCTCATAGTAACCGGTGAACAACGCCGCGCCGCCCACCGCAAAAGGCGTGAAGTTCTTCTCGAAGAAATTGCGCGCATCGCCGCGCGCGCCGTCACAGGCCTGGCGCCAGTCCCCCACGGTTCCGGCATAACCGGCGCCGCCCATCGCCGCGCTGTCGGGTTTGGCCATCAGCACGGCGCAGCTGCGCTGAAAGGACTTGAGCGCCGCAGCCGCATCGGCGGCGCTCCATTGCGGCAGCGCCGCAAAGCTGGTCTCGGCAAGGCGCAGGCCGACCGGCGGCGGCGCATGGGTGCAGGCCGCAACGGCCGCAACAAGCAGCATCGGGAAAAACCGCGCCCTCATCGGGGCCTCTTACTCAGGCAGGTCACCCGACGTCGCCACCAGCAGCCAGTTGGGATCGGCGGAATTCAGATTGCGCTCGAAGGTCCAGACATCGGTGACGGCGCCGTTCGCAAACTCCGCCAGGAAGGTAACCGTGATTTCCGCCTGCCGTCCGTGCAGCGCCGAAGCGGTGATGCGGGCGTCATCGAGTTTCACAAAGGCATCCGGCGGCGTGGTTCGTGCGGTGATGCCGGCGTCGAAGGCGGCAAAGACGTCCGGCGACAGCAGCGGACGCAATTCGGCGCGGTCGCCCTTGGCGAAAGCGGTCACGATGCGCGCATAGGCCTCGCGGGCGCCGGCAAGGAAATTCGGGGCATCGAATGCGCGGTCGGCCAGCTGGATATCCAACAGTCCGCCGGACGCGGGCGCGACGTCCTTCGCCGGCTGCGGCAGGGCGGCGGCCGCTACCGGCGTGGGCACCGCTCGCGGCGAGGGCTCATGGCCGGTACGCCGTCCCAATATGGTGTAGAGGCGAAAACAGATGATCCCTGCCACCATCGCGGCGACCAGAAGACCCAATGTCTGTGAATCCGGCATGATGAACCCTTGAAAAATGGCGCCCCGCCTCGGGCCGACCCTAACCGCCCAAGTCCGGGCTGAAAAGCGTCTTTTGCCGGGCCCGCGCGGACCCATGCTGTTCGTCAGCTTGTCAGGGCGGCGCGATCCGTGGTAGCGCGCGGGCGCATTTCCAGTGAAAGAGCGATTATGAGCAGCGAAGGAACTCCCGCACCCGCCAACCAGGGCCAGCCGACCATGCCCAACCTCCAGGTGGTGGGCCAGTATATCAGGGATCTTTCCTTCGAAAATCCCGGCGCTACCGCCAATATCTCGGACCGGCCGCAGATCGAACTGGCGGTGGATCTCAATGCCGCCCGCCTTGCGGACAAGGACCTGTTCGAAGTGGAGCTGAAGGTGCGCGTCGATGCCAAGAATGACGGCAAGGCCGCTGTTCCTGCTGGAACTCGCCTATGCCGGCATATTCCGTCTCACCAATGTGCCGGACGCCGCCACCCAGCAGATGATCCTGCTGATCCAGGCGCCGCACATGCTGTTCCCTTTCGTGCGCCGCATCGTCTCCGACGTGGTGCGCGACGGCGGCATGCCGCCCCTGATGATCGAGCCGATCGATTTCATGGCGCTTTATCAGGCCCGCGTGGCGCAGGCCGCCGGCCAGCCGCCCCAAGGCACCGCCTAGGCGCAACGCGCAATCAGGCCTTCCACAAGGATTTGTCGCCCAGCTCGCCGGCGACGAAGGCGGCGTGTGCTTCAAGTTCCGCCGCCGTGATCAGCGGCGCGAGCTTCTGCGGCCTCTGGCGCGCGGCCCGCGATGTTTCCGGCGCGGCGGCGGCGGCGATCTCGGCCGGCGCCAGCATCAGGCCCCGTTGCCGCCCGCCGATCAGCTCCAGATAGATTTCCGCCGTCAGTTGGGCGTCCAACAGCGCGCCGTGCAGGGTGCGTGCCGACAGATCCACGCCGAAGCGCTTGCACAATTCGTCCAGGGAATAGCGCGCCCCCGGAATCTTGCGCTTGGCGATCTCGATCGTGTCCACCGCCCGCGACAGGGGAATGGGCGCGCGACCCACCCGGCTCAGTTCCGCATTGATGAACTTGATGTCGAAGCTGGCATTGTGGATCACCAGGGGCGCATCGCCGATAAAGGCCAGAAATTCCTCGGCCACGTCCGCGAACAGCGCCTTGTCGGCCAGGAACTCCGCCGACAGGCCGTGCACGCGCTGGGACTCGATGGGCACGTCGCGCTGCGGATTCAGGTAGACCTGAAGCGTGCGGCCGGTGGGAAAATGATCCATCAGCTCGACACAGCCGATTTCCACGATGCGGTGCCCATCGCCCGGCTCAAAGCCAGTGGTCTCGGTGTCGAAGACGATTTCACGCATCAAGCTTGTTCCGTATGTCGGCCAGGATCATTTTCACCTGTTCGCGGGCGTGATCCAAGCCCTTGTCGGTGATCACCAGATAATGCGCCTGTGCGCGCTTTTGCGCATCGCTCATCTGGCGCGCCGCCAGCGCGGCGAATTTGGCCTCACTCATGCCGGGCCGGGCCAGCACCCGCTGGCGCTGCACCGCCTGCGGCGCGGTGGCCACGACAATGGCGTCGACCTTGGTTTCGGTTTCCAGCAACAAAGGAATATCCAGCAGCACGATCGGGGCGTCCGTCCCGGCGAGAAAATCCTCCCGGCGTTCCGCCACCAGGGGGTGCATCAGGCCTTCCAGCCGCGCCAGCGCGTCCGGATCGTCCGTCACCAGCCGCGCCAGCCGGGTACGGTCCACCATGCCGTTCCTGGTGGCGCCGGGAAAGGCCGCTTCGATCATCGCCGCCGCCTCGCCGGCATACAGATCATGGATTGCGGCGTCGGCATCGAACACCGGAACGCCCTGCTCGGCAAACAGCTTGGCAGTCTGGCTTTTGCCCATGCCGATCGCGCCGGTCAGGCCGATCACAAACGGCTTACTGGCGGGCACGCAGGACCATTTCCAGCGCCGCGCGCAAGGCGGGCGTGACCTGGGGCTTGACGCCGAAAAAGGCTTCGAAGGAGGGCGCCGCCTGATGCATCAGCATGCCGAGGCCGTCGATGGTCTTGTGGCCGCGGGCGCTCGCGTCCTTCAGCAGCCTGGTTTGAAGCGGGTTGTAGACGATATCGCAGACCGCGGCGGATTTCGGCAGCGCGCCGAGATCGATGTCCAGGGGCGGGTTGGCGCCCATGCCCGCGCTGGTGGAATTGACAGCCAGCACCGCGCCCGCGGCCGCCTTGTTCCAATCATCCAGCCCGCCGGGGGTTATCGCCACCTTGACCTGGCCGTCCAGCGACGACGCAAGCGCCCGGGCGCGGTTTGCGTCGCGATTGAGCAGATGGATCTGCCCGGCGCCCGCCATCTGCAGCGCCAGGATGGCGCCGCGGGCGGCCCCGCCCGCTCCCAATAGAACGACGGAGGCGCCGTTCAGCGGTCCGATACTCTCGCGCAGCGATTCCGCCAGGCCAACGCTGTCGGTGTTGCGGGCCTCGACGATGCCGCCATCGTGAAAAACCAGCAGGTTGGCCGCGCCGGCGAGCTTTGCCGCATCGTCCAGGCGATGCGCCATGGCAAAGGCCGCCTCCTTGTGCGGCACCGTCACATTCACGCCCCGAAATCCGGCACGGCGCACGCCATCGATCACCGCAGAGAAATCTTCCGCGATCGCCGCCAGCGGCACCATCGCGCCGTCGATGCCATGTTCCTGCAGCCAATGGCCATGCAGCACCGGGGACAGCGAATGGGCCACCGGCCAGCCGATGATGCCCGCGATCCTGCCTTTTCCTGTCAGAGTCATGACGCCAGAAGGCCTTCCTTGCGCAGCCGGGCCAGAACCGCGAGCAGCGGAAGCCCCAGAACCGAGAAATAATCGCCTTCCACTTTATCGAACAATTGCGCCCCGCGCCCCTCGAAATGATAGCAGCCGACCGAGGACAGGATCGCCCGCCCTTCCTGGGCAAGGTAATCGTCCAGGAATTGCGGGCTCAAGACGCGCATGGTCATCTGGCACGGGCTGGCATGCGTCCACAGCAGGGCGCCATCGCGCGCCAGCGCCGCCGCCGAGACCAAAAGATGCGTCTGCCCCGACAGCCGCAGCAGCAGGGTCCGGGCTTCCTCCACACTGGTGCATTTGCTCAGCAATTCGCCGCCAAAGGCGATGACGCTGTCGCCGCCCAGGACGATATCGCCGGCATGGCGGCGCGAAACGGCCAGCGCCTTTCGGCGTGCCAATTCGGATGCGATGCCGGCGGGATCGGTGCCGCACGCCAGCAGGCCGGCCATCACGCTCGATTCATCCAGATCGGCGGGATCGGCGATGAAGGCGACGCCGGCCGCCGTCAGCAGGGCCTGTCGGCTGGCGCTGCCTGAGGCCAGCACCAGGGTCATCCGGTTTTTTCCCGGCGCTCGCCCAGCAGGTTCATCACCGCCGCGGCGGTCTCCTCGATCGAGCGGCGCGACACGTCGATCATCGGCCAGTCCTGGCTTTCGAACAACTGACGGGTGGCCGCGATCTCCGCCCGCACCGAGTCAAACTCGACATAGTCGCTGTCGCGGCTCTCTCCCATGCTGGTCAGCCGGTTGCGCCGCACCTGGACCAGCCGGTCGGGCGAAACCCACAGGCCCACGATCAGCGGGCCCTTGGCAGCGAGCAACTGGGGGGGCGGCGGCAGGCGCGGCACCAGGGGCACGTTGGCGGCGCGAATGCCGCGAATGGCAAGATAAACACAGGTCGGCGTCTTGGAGGTGCGGCTGGCGCCGGTCAGGATGACCTGCGCGCCATGGATCGAATCCAGCGACTGGCCGTCATCATGGGCGATACTGAAGTTCAGGGCCTCGATACGATCGAGATAGCGGGCATCCACTTCATGCTGGCGGCCGACCTTGTGGGTTTCCGACTGGCCCAGAAACTGGCGCAGGGCCGTCACCGGCCCCTCCAGCACGTCGATGCAGCGCACCTGAATATCCAGACAGCGCACCATCAGCCTGTCGCGCAGGCCCTGATTGGCAAGGGTGAAGAACACAATCCCCGGCATGATGGCGATATGGTCCAGGGCACGGGTCAGCTGCGCCTCGGCCCGGACCAGGGCATAAGGGTGTACCATGACATCGACATTTTCGAACTGGGCCAGCGCGGCATTGGCCATGGCATGGAGGGTCTCACCGGTGGAATCGGAAACCAGATGGATGTGAAATTTATGATCCACAGAAGTTATCCAGATTTGCCAGCAGGGCTGGGGTTAAGGCGGGAACGGAACACAGGCCGCCGGCCAAGAAAAGCAGAAAAGTGCAAAGCCGTATGGTTTGGGGATGCTTAGCCTTACCGCCAACATGCCCGGCCGGCCCTTCCCCCGGCCCCGCGATCCACCCAAGTCCTTGAGTCCGTGCCCACCTTCGCTTAAGCCAATTGCGCCTGCACAGTTTGGCCCACAACTCACAGCCCTTACATCATCTTCATCATCTTAGAGTCTTAGGAGTCTTGTGTTGAGTAGTGCGCGAAAGCTTGTGCGTGTCCTGGAAGGAGAAGCGCAAAAAGTGCCGCCGGTCTGGCTGATGCGCCAGGCCGGGCGCTATCTGCCGGAATATCGCAAGCTGCGCGCCGAGGCGGGTTCCTTCTGGAACATGGCGCTGACCCCGAAATATGCCGCGGAAGTAACCCTGCAACCGATCCGGCGGTTTGGCTTTGATGCGGCGATCCTGTTTTCCGACATCCTGACGGTGCCTGAGGCGTTGGGCCAGAAGGTGACCTTCACCCAGGGCGAGGGTCCCAGCCTCATGCCCGTGACCTCCGCCAGCGGCTTCGACCAGGACCAGGCGCATTGGGCCGATTACTTTGAGCCGGTCTATGAGGCGTTGCGGCTGACCCGCAATGGATTGTCGGCGGATACGGCGCTTCTGGGCTTTGCCGGCGCCCCCTGGACCCTGGCGACCTATCTGGCGGCCGGCGCAGGCGGCGACGAACAGAAGGCCGCCAAGCTGTGGGCCTACCGCGATCCGCAAGGCTTTGGATATCTTCTGGATATCCTGGTGGATTGTGTCGCCTTCCACCTGGTCCGCCAGCTGGAGGCGGGCGCCGATGCGGTTCAGATATTCGACAGCTGGGCCAGCGGCTTGCCGGCGCCCTTGTTCGAGCAGGTGGTGATTGCACCGACCCGCAAGATCGTGGCGGCGGTACGCGCGGCCAGGCCGGGCGCCAGGATCATCGGCTTTCCCCGTGCCGCCACCCTGGCTGGCTATCAGGACTATGTGCGGGCGACGGGGGTGGATGCGGTTTCGCTGGATACTGCGGCGCCGATGCCCTGGGCGGCGCAAAATCTCGGCTGCGCCTTGCAGGGCAATCTGGATCCCATCGCCCTGATCGCGGGCGGCGCGGCGCTGGACCGTGCGGTTGATGCAATTCTGCAAGCTACCAGCGGCAAGGCGCATATCTTCAACCTGGGCCACGGCATCCTGCCTGAAACCCCTATCGCCCATGTCGAGCATTTGCTGAGGCGCATCCGGACCGGCTCGGTTTCATGAAGCTGGCCGTCATCCTGTTCAACCTGGGCGGCCCGGATTCTCCGGAGGCGGTGGAACCCTTCCTGCGCAACCTGTTTTCCGACCCCGCCATCATTGCCCTGCCCGCGATTGTGCGCCTGCCGCTGGCGCGGCTGATCGCCCGGCGCCGGGCGCCGGTGGCGCGCAAGATCTATGAACATATTGGCGGACGATCCCCCATTTTCGAGGAAACCCGTAAACAGGCCGATGCCCTGGAATCGACGCTTTCCTGCGGCGGCGTGGAAGCGAAGGCCTTTGTCGCCATGCGCTGCTGGCACCCCTTCAGCGACGGCGCGGCGCGGGCGGTCAAGGCGTTCGGGCCCGACAAAATCGTGCTTCTGCCGCTCTATCCGCAATACTCCACCACCACCAGCGCCTCGTCCCTGAAGGACTGGGCGCGGGCCGCAAAAAAGGCGGGGCTGGACGTGCCCACATCGCAGCTGTGCTGCTACCCCACCGAACCGGGGTTCATCTCGGCGATGGCGGCGAAAATCACCGAGGTCGGCGGCGACCTCAAACCGGGCCTGTCCTATCGCCTGCTGCTGTCGGCACACGGCCTGCCCAAGCGGACCATCGCCACCGGCGATCCCTATCAATGGCAGGTGGAACAAAGCGCGGCGGCTGTGGTCAAAGCGTTGGACAGGCCGGAGCTGGACTCGCTGGTCTGTTACCAGAGCCGGGTCGGGCCGCTGGAATGGATCGGGCCGGCCACCGATGCTGAAATCATCCGCGCCGGCCAGGACGGCAAGGGGGTCATTGTGGCGCCCATCGCCTTTGTCAGCGAGCATTCCGAGACCCTGGTGGAGCTGGATATCGAATATCGCAAGCTGGCGGCGGAGGCCGGCGTGCCCGATTATCGCCGTGCCGCGGCGGTGGGCGCGCATGCCGATTTCATAAACGGGCTGGCGGGCCTTGTGCGCGCCGCTGCAGATGGCAAGACTGCCGGCTGCGGCAAGGGGCGGATCTGCCCTGCCGCGCTCAAACGCTGCGGCTATAACTGAAGGACACGCCGATGGACGCGCTACGCAACGAATTGTCCAACTACATTCCCTGGCTGCTGGCCTTTCACCTGATCGCGGTGATTGCCTGGATGTCGGCCATGCTGTATCTGCCGCGCCTGTTCGTCTATCACACCGAGACCGTGCCGGGCTCGGAGTCCAGCGAGCGCTTCAAGGTGATGGAGCGCCGCCTGCTCAAGGCGATCATGAATCCGTCCATGATCGCGGTCTGGATCCTGGGGCCGCTGCTGGCCTGGCTGACCGGCGCCTATCTGGATACCTGGCTGCAGGTCAAGTTCGTGCTGGTGATCATCCTGAGCGGTCTGCATGGTTTTTTCGTGCGCTGGTGGCGCGACTTCGCCAATGACCGCAACACCCATTCGGCGCGTTTCTACAAGATCGTCAACGAAGTGCCGGCCCTGCTGATGGTGCTGATCGTGATTTTGGTTAAGGTTCAGCCTTTTGGAGGTTAGGCGCGGGCCGCTGAAGCGGCTGAAACATTAATTGCGCGCAGTCCTGCCGGGGGATATTTGCAAGCCTCCCAAATCAGGCTATAAACCCTCCGTCTAATTGACCCGCGCGGCCCCCATGATTGTGTCAGGGGGTGCGGACCGGAAACGGTAAAGGGTCAGAACCAACCTCTTCGATGATCGCGTCCGGGCGCACGGCCTTTCGTTCATCGAAACAATTCCCCCTTCGATTAGGTGCCCCCCCATGACTGTCCAAGATGGCCTGCAGGCGATGAAGCTGCAGGATCTCAAGAACAAAAAACCCGCGGATTTGCTGGCTTTTGCCGAGGAACTGGAGATCGAGAACGCGTCGTCCATGCGCAAGCAGGACATGTTGTTCGCCATCCTCAAGGAACTTGCCG
The DNA here is from genome assembly GCA_963835715.1 of uncultured Alphaproteobacteria bacterium. GTDB lineage: Bacteria > Pseudomonadota > Alphaproteobacteria > Micropepsales > Micropepsaceae > Rhizomicrobium. Next base: position 786,360 of record CAWIGN010000002.1, on the reverse strand, counting down.
AACGCGAGGTCGAGATCACCGGCACCGGGGTGGTGGAAATCCTGCAGGACGGCTTCGGCTTCCTGCGCTCGCCGGAGTCCAACTACCTGCCGGGCCCCGACGATATCTATGTTTCTCCCTCACAGATCCGCCGCTTCGGCCTCAGGACCGGCGACACCGCCGAAGGCCCGATCCGGGCGCCCAAGGAAGGCGAACGCTATTTCGCCCTGCTGAAGGTCACCTCGATCAACTTCGAGGACCCCGAGCAGATCAAGCACAAGGTCCATTTCGACAATCTGACGCCGCTCTACCCGACGCGCTGGCTGAAGATGGAACTGGACGATCCCACCATCAAGGACAAGACCGGCCGGGTGATCGACATCGTGGCGCCGCAGGGCATGGGCCAGCGCGCCCTGATCACCGCGCCGCCGCGCACCGGCAAGACGGTGATCCTGCAGAACATCGCCAAGGCGATCGCCGCCAACCATCCCGACGCCTTCCTGATCGTGCTGCTGATCGACGAGCGCCCGGAAGAAGTCACTGACATGCAGCGCACCGTGGTGGGCGAGGTGATTTCCTCGACCTTCGACGAACCGGCGACGCGCCACGTCCAGGTCGCCGAAATGGTGATCGAAAAGGCCAAGCGCCTGGTCGAGCACAAGCGCGACGTGATCATCCTGCTGGACTCCATCACCCGTCTGGGCCGCGCCTACAACACCGTGGTGCCGTCCTCGGGCAAGGTGCTGACCGGCGGCGTCGACGCCAACGCCCTGCAGCGCCCCAAGCGCTTCTTCGGCGCGGCGCGCAATATCGAGGAAGGCGGCTCGCTGACCATCATCGCCACCGCCCTGATCGATACCGGCAGCCGCATGGACGAAGTGATTTTCGAAGAGTTCAAGGGCACCGGCAACAGCGAAATTATCCTGGACCGCAAGGTTGCCGACAAGCGTGTCTTCCCGGCCATCGACATCATGCGCTCGGGCACCCGCAAGGACGAGCTGTTGATCGACAAGGGCACCTTGTCCAAGACCTATGTCCTGCGCCGCATCCTGGCGCCGATGGGCACCATCGACGCCATCGAATTCCTGCTCGACAAGCTGCGTTCGGCCAAGAACAACGCGGACTTCTTTGAGTCGATGAATACGTAGGATTTGCCGGCACGGCAATGACCAAAGGCCGGACTCGCGTCCGGCCTTTTTGGTTTTGCGCTACGGAATCAAGACCGTCGCCCCGGTTGTCTGTTTGGACGTCAGCGCGTCATGCGCCTTGGCGGCATCCTTGAGCGCGAAGCGCTGGTTGATCGCCACCTTCACCGCGCCCGAAAGGATCACCGCGAACAGGTCATCGGCAGTTTGCTGAAGCTCGGCGGGCGTGCGGGTGTAATGGGCCAGGGTCGGGCGGGTGACGAACAGCGAGCCCTTGGCCGCCAGGATGGAGGGCGAGAAGGGATCGACCGGGCCGCTGGCATTGCCATAGGTCACCATGATGCCGCGCGGAGAAAGGCAGTCCAGTCCCGCAAGAAAAGTGTCCTTGCCGATGGAGTCATAGACCACCGGCACGCCCACACCGCCCGTGATTTCGCGCACTTTCTTTTCCCAGCCCGCCTCATGCGTGTTCAGGACATGGGCGCAGCCATTGGCTTTTGCCAGCGCGACTTTTTCCGGCGAGGTGGTGGTGCCGATCACCGTTGCGCCCAGATGCGCCGCCCATTGGCAGCCGATCTGGCCGACACCGCCGGCGGCGGCATGAAACACGATGGTTTCCCCCGCCGCCACACGATAAATCTGCCGCAGCAGATATTGCGCGGTCATGCCCTTCAGCAGGATGGAAGCGGCGATTTCGTCGCTGACGGCGTCGGGAATCTTTACCAGCCGGTCGGCGGCCACATTATTGGCCTGGGCATAGGAACCGATGGCGCCGCTGGCATAGCCGACGCGCTCGCCGACCTTGAACCCCGTTACCCCGTCGCCCAGCGCTTCCACAACACCCGCCGCTTCCGAGCCGAGTCCGGAGGGCATCGGCAGGGCATACAGGCCGGTGCGGTGATAGGTGTCGATGAAGTTGACGCCGATGGCGCTGTGCTTCACGCGCACCTGGCCCTTGGCGGGCGGCGGCAGATCATAGTCCACATACTGCAGCACATCGCTGCCACCGGTTTTTTCGAAACGGATGGCCTTGATCATCTCACATCCTTGCCGGTTGCGGTTGTTGCTGGGGCTGCTGCATCTGGGCGCGCAGCTGCAGCGGCAGGGTCAGCGCCCAGCTGAGATCGGCGGCTTTTTCGATGCCGTCGGAACAGGTGCCGGCCTGGCAGATATAGGCGGTGGGATGGCCGCCCTGCATGCCGCGCCCCGTGGCGGGGTGTCCCGGCGGCAGGGGATCGCCCGGCTCGATCTGCACGATCATGCCATTGGGCACCGCCTTGCCCCAATAGGCGCGGATCAGATCCTGGGTCTTGGCATTACCCTTGTGGCCGATCACCAGGATGACCAGGGTGTTGAGCAGATACTCCACGCCCGTCAGATAGCTGCCCGCGCCGATCAGGACGCGATTGGCCTCATTGCCGAAGGTGTTGGCCAGGGTCGAGGCGCGTGTCAGGTAATCGGGCTGGCCGGTGATCAGGGCCAGGCGGGTCAACACCACCAGCATGGTGCCGTTCGCGCTGGGCGCGGGGTTGTCGAACAACATGCGCGGGCGCACGAAAAGCTGCTCGGCATCGTCGGCATAGAAGCTGTAGCCGTTGATCTGGCTGTTCCAGAAATGACGGTCCAGCACCGCGGTCCAGGCCTGGGCGCGCGCAAGGAACCGGCCATCGCCGGTCACTTCCCAAAGCTGCAGCGCCGCGCGCGACATGTCGGCGTAATCGTCGGCTATGCCGGCAGTGCCCGGAATATGCGAGAGACTGTCGTCGTCGCCGCCCAGGGTTTTGTCCACCGCGTCGAAGGCCTTTATGGCCGCTTGGACCCAGTCCGGTCTTTCGAACACCATGCCGGCCCGCGCCAGGGCGGCGATCGTCAGGCCGTTGGCGTCCGCCGGGGTGCGGTCGTCGCGCACGGGCCTTGTGCGCTTGCCGCGCAGCGCCAGCAGCATTTCGCGCTGCCGCACCAGCAGCGCCTCGTCGGCCTCGCTGGCGGGGGCGGGGTTGCCCAGGCGGCTAGGCAGGTTGCGGCCCATCACATTGCCGTCACGGGTGATGCCATAGACCTGCTTGAAGCGCGCCGAGAAGGTGCCCGCCAGCGCGGCGTCGATCTCCGCCTCGCTCCAGGTATAATATTTGCCGTCCTCGATCTGGGAACCTGAGGAAAGCGACGCGGCGAACAGGTCGCCGACGTGCATGTCGCGCAGCAGGAAGCCAATGGTCTCGGTGACCCGCTGGCGGCACAGGTCGTTGCGGTTGAACTGCCAGACCTGCGTACAGACGTCGATCAGCAATGCCTGGTCGGTGAGCATCTTTTCGAAGGAGGGTTCCTGCCAGCGCTCGTCCAGGCAGTGGCGGAAAAAGCCGCCGCCGATATGGTCATAGACGCTGCCGAACAGAATTGCGTCCAGGGAGGTGAAGATGAGTTGGCTGAACTGCGGCGTGCCGGTGCGCAGGAAGGCGCGCCATAATACTTCCAGCAGCAGGGGGTTGGGGAATTTCACCTGGCCCAGCAGGCCGCCAAAGAAAACGTCGTGACGCTGGGCGATGCGAATGGCCGCGAGATCCAGGTTGATGCCTTCCTGGCCGGCGGTCATGTCGCGGTTGTAAAGGTTTTCCGTCGCCGCACGCACCCTGCCGGCGACCTCTTCGGCGCGGGGGCGCTCATCCTTCCACATGGCGGCATTGTCGGTGAGCAGGCGGCGCAGGTTGGGCGTTTCCGGCGTGTCCTCGCGCGGCAGATATCCGGCAACCCAGAAGGGCGCGCCCTGGGGGGTCAGGAAGACGTTCAGCGGCCAGCCGCCGGGATGGCCCATCGCGCCGGCCGCGCCCTGATACAGCAGGTCCAGGTCGGGCCGCTCGTTCCGGTCGGCCAGGATGGGGATGTAATTGTCATTGATCAGGCCGGCGACCTCGCTGTCGCTGAAGGTCTCGCGGTTCATCACATGGCACCAGTGGCAGCCGGCATATCCCAGGCTGAGCAGGATGGGCTTGTCCTGGGCCTGGGCTTCCGCGATCGCATCCGGCCCCCATGTCCGCCATTGGACCGGGCTGTCCTTGTGGGAAAGAAGATAGGGGCTGGTGGCGTTGTCGAGGTTCATGTTTCGGTTCCACTGGGTGTACGGAAGGAAGCTTCCCGCCGGCCCGCTTCTGTGATGTTTTTGGGGCGGGGTTACTTACATCGAAAAGGTGGCCCCCGAAACCCCTGCCAAAGGTGCCGCCATGAAGGTGAATATCGAGATGGACATGACCCCCCAGGAGGCCCGCGCCTTCATGGGCTTGCCCGATGTAGCCCCAATTCAGAAAAGCATGATGGAGGACATGCAGGCGCGGATGAAGCAGGCCTTCGACGCCAACGACCCCGAAGGCATGGTGCGGGCCTGGATGCCCCTGGGCGGGGCCGAGGCCTTCCAGAAGTTTCAAAAGGCGATGTGGGACAATGCCGCCGCCATGGTCAAAAAAGACGGCAAATAGCCTTGCCCCCTGGCTTTTCATGAATCCCAGCATTTTCGCGCTGGCCAGTGCGCCAGGCCGGGCCGGGGTGGCGGTGGTGCGGGTCTCGGGGCCGCTGGCGGGCGCCAGCATCCGGGCCCTGGCGGGGCCCCTGCCCGCGCCGCGCCGGGCCGTGCTGCGGCGCCTGGCCCATGGCGGGAGCGAAATCGACCAGGCCCTGGTGCTGTGGTTTGCTGCGCCGGACAGTTTTACCGGCGAGGATGTCGCCGAATTCCACATTCATGGCGGACGGGCGGTGCGCGAGGCATTGTTTTGCGCCCTTTCGGACCTGGGCCTGCGCCCCGCCGAGCCGGGCGAGTTCAGCCGCCGGGCGGTGGAAAACGGCAAGCTGGATCTGACCCGGGCCGAGGCCGTGGCGGATCTGGTGGATGCCGAAACGCCTGCCCAGCTGCGCCAGGCCTTGCGCCAGCATGAGGGGGCCCTGGCCGATCTTTATGAGGGCTGGCGCGCCGCCCTGATCGTGGCCCTGGGGCGCGCCGAGGCGGCGATAGATTTCTCCGACGACGGGGTGGGCGAGGCCGAAGTCGCCGCTGCCCGCCGCGCAGCTCTCGAAATAATCAAAGAAATACAACGACATATGGATGATTCGGGGCGGGGCGAGAGCCTGCGGGAGGGATTGCGCCTGACCATCCTGGGGCCGCCCAATGCCGGCAAGTCCTCGCTGATCAATGCGCTTGGCGCGGCGCGACATCGCCATCGTTTCCGACACGCCCGGCACCACCCGCGACGTGGTGGAAGCGCGCCTGGATATCGGGGGCTACCTGCTGCACGTCGCCGACACCGCCGGCGTGCGCCAGACCCGCGAGCCGGTCGAGGCCGAAGGGGTGCGCCGCGCCCTGGCACATGCGGCGGGCGGCATGACCTTGCTGCTGCTGGACGCCAGCGCGGAAAATCCCCGCGCCGGCCTGCCCGCCGACTTGCCGCCGCCGGACCTGACCGTCTGGAACAAGGCCGATCTGGGCATTGTCCGCGAAGGCCTTTGCATCTCGCTCAAGACCGGCGACGGGGTTTCGGCGTTGCTAAAAATGCTGCAGCAAAAGGTGCAGCATAGATTGGAGAGCAAGGATGGCGCCGCGCCCCTCACCCGCCCGCGCCATCGCCACGCCCTCGGCGAAGCGCTGGGTCATCTGCAGCACGGTCTGGCCGCGCCCGGGGACCGACCCGAATTGCTGGCCGAGGATTTGCGCCTCGCCACGCGCGCCATAGGCCGCATCACCGGCCGGGTTGATGTCGAGGAGCTGTTGGACTTTGTGTTCCGCGATTTCTGCATCGGCAAGTGATCGCCGCACGACAGGACTTGTGGATGGATTTGGCGGCGCGTATTTGAGCCGCCATGGGATACGACGTTATCGTCATCGGCGGCGGCCATGCCGGCTGCGAAGCGGCCGCGGCCTCGGCGCGTTTCGGCGCCAGGACGCTGCTTCTCACCCATAGCCTCGAGACCTTGGGCGAGATGTCCTGCAATCCCGCCATCGGCGGGGTGGGCAAGGGCCATCTGGTGCGCGAGATCGATGCCCTGGACGGGCTGATGGGCAAGGTCGCCGATGCGGCGGGAATCCAGTTTCGCCTGCTCAACCGCCGCAAGGGGCCGGCGGTGCGCGGGCCGCGCGCGCAGGCTGACCGAGCGCTCTACCGCGCGGCAATGCAGTCCATGCTGCGCAGCATTTCCAATCTGGAAATTCGCGCCGCCAGCGCCGAAGACCTGATTTTAAAGGACGGAGCGGTCACCGGGGTGCTGACCGCCGACGGCGATGAGATCGCCTGCGCCAAGGTGGTGCTGACCACCGGCACCTTCCTGAACGGCCTGATCCACATCGGCGAAACCAAAATTCCCGCGGGCCGGATGAAGATCGCCGAAGGGGTGGAGGCGCCGTCGATAGGGCTTTCCCGAACGCTTTATGGCCTGGGCCTGCACGATGGGCCGGCTGAAGACCGGCACGCCGCCGCGCCTGGATGGGCAGACCATCGATTGGGCAAGCCTGGAAATGCAGCAGGGCGACGCGCCGCCCTCCCCCTTCTCGTTCCTGACCACCGCCATCACCACGCCCCAGATTGCCTGCGGCATAACCCGGACCACGCTGCAGACCCATGACGTGATCCGGGCGAATCTGCATCGCTCGCCGATCTATTCGGGGCAGATCGCCTCCACCGGCCCGCGCTACTGCCCCTCCATCGAAGACAAGGTCAGCCGTTTCGCCGACCGGGCAGTCACATCAGATTTTTCTTGAACCAGAAGGGCTTAACGACGAATCTGGTCTATCCCAACGGGATCTCCACCTCCCTTCCCCAGGAGGTCCAGCTGGCCCTGCTGGCGACCATTCCGGGCCTGGAAAAGGCACGAGTGCAGCGCCCCGGCTATGCCATCGAATATGACTATGTCGATCCCCGCGCCCTGTCGGCGGCCCTGGAGGTCAAGGCGGTGCCGGGGCTCTATCTGGCGGGACAGATCAACGGCACCACCGGTTATGAGGAAGCCGCCGCCCAGGGCCTGATGGCGGGCTGGAATGCTGCCCGGTCCGCCGGGGGCGCGCCGCCCGTCATTCTGGACCGGGCCCAGGCCTATATCGGGGTGATGCTGGATGATCTGGTGACCAAGGGCGTGTCCGAGCCTTATCGCATGTTCACCAGCCGGGCGGAGTATCGCCTGACCCTGCGCTCCGATAATGCCGATCAGCGCCTGACCGGGCTGGGCGAGCAGAACGGGATTGTCGGGTCCGGGCGAAGCCTGAGCTTCGCCGACAAGATGACGCGGCTGACTGTTTCACGTGAAACCATGGCCGGCCTGTCCCTGACCCCCAACCAGGCCGCAAAGCACGGCTTGGCGATCCGGCTAGATGGGGTCCGGCGCAGCGCCCTGGACTTGCTTTCCCTGACCGATTTTTCCACCCTGGTCCGTATCTGGCCGGAACTGGGCGCCCTGGAGCCCCAAATCGTCGAGCAGCTTGAGATTGATGCCCAATATGCCGGGTATCTGGACCGGCAGGATGCCGACATTGTGGCTTTCCGGCGGGATGAGGGGCGCGCCCTGCCCGCCGGCCTGGATTATGGCGCGGTGATCGGCCTGTCCAACGAAGTACGCCAGAAGCTGGAGCATATTCGCCCGGCCACCCTGGGCCAAGCGGCCCGGATCGAAGGGGTTACCGCGGCGGCCCTCACCTTGGTGCTGGCCCATGTGAAGGGCGGCCAAAAGGCGAAAAGTGCCTGAAGAGCCCTTCGGTCCAGAGCAGTTCGCCGCCAGAACCGGTGTTTCACGTGAAACACTGGCGCGGCTTAAGGCCTATGCCGACGTCCTGGCCGACTGGAATGCCCGCCACAATCTGGTGGCCAAAAGCACCCTGCCCGACCTATGGCGGCGGCATTTCTGGGATAGCGCCCAGCTCGCCCCCCTCGTCCCCCAGACGGCCCGCACCCTGGCGGATCTGGGTTCCGGGGCCGGTTTTCCCGGCCTGGTCCTGGCAGCGATGCTGCCCGGTCTTGCCGTCACCCTGCATGAGGCGACCACCAAGAAATGCGTCTTTCTGCGCCTCGCGGCCGAAAGGATGGCCGTTGCCGTGACCATCCAGAATGCCCGCCTGGAAGACCTGGCGCCCCAGACATTTGACGTGGTGACCGCCCGCGCCCTGGCCCCCCTGCCCCAGCTCCTGGGATATGCCCGTAAATTCACAGGACCGGACAGTGTTTGCCTGTTCCTGAAGGGTCAAAATGTGGGGCCAGAATTGACGCAAGCCCATAAATGTTGGAAAATGAAGCCTATCTCAAGTCCCAAGCCTGTCCGATCCGTCGGGTGCTATAGTGATTGTGAGAGATCTGGGCCCCCGTCATGTCGAACCCCAAAAAACCACGCATCCTGGTCGTCGCCAATCAAAAAGGCGGCGTCGGTAAGACCACGACCGCCATCAACCTGGGCACCGCGCTGGCCGCCGTCGGCGAGCCGACCCTGGTGATCGACATCGATCCGCAGGGCAATGCCTCCACCGGCCTGGGCATCCATCGCCAGGACCGCAAGCTCACCACCTATGAGGTGCTGACCGGCCAGGCCAAGCTGGCCGACGCCATTGTGAAGACCCGCATCCCCGGCCTGTCGCTGGTGCCGGCCACGGTGGACCTGTCCGGCGCCGAACTGGAACTGGCCGACATGCCGCGGCGCAATTTCATCCTCAAGGACGCGCTGGAGGAATACTCCGTACACGGAGAAAACGGCTTTTCCTATATTTTAATCGACTGTCCGCCGTCCCTCACCCTGCTGACCTTGAACGCGATGGCGGCGGCGGACGCGGTGATGGTGCCGTTGCAATGCGAATTCTTCGCGCTGGAAGGTTTGAGCCAGCTGATGAAGACCATCGAGCTGGTGCGCAACAAATTGAATCCCACTCTCGAGATACAGGGCGTGGTGCTGACCATGTTCGACAAGCGCAACAAATTGTCGGACCAGGTCGCCGCCGATGTGCGCGAGACGTTGGGTGAAAAGGTCTACACCACGGTAATCCCGCGAAATGTGCGTGTTTCCGAGGCCCCCAGCCATGGCGTGCCGGCGCTGGTCTATGACCTGCGTTGTCCGGGCAGCCAAGCCTATATCAAGCTGGCGGGCGAACTGATCCAGCGCGAACGGCTCAGGGTGGCGGCATGAATCCCGCTCACGATCGTCCGCGCGGCCTGGGCCGCGGCCTCTCGGCCTTGATCGGCGACGAGATCGCGGCGGTGAAGGGCGAGCCCGTCGCCAAAAAAGATTTGCGCTCGCTTCCGGTGGCATTCCTGCAGCCGGGCCGCTACCAGCCGCGCACCAGCTTCGCCGAACAGCCGCTGGCCGAGCTGGCGGCGAGCATCAAGGAGAAGGGCGTGCTGTCGCCCATCCTGGTGCGCCCCATCGGGCCCGACCGCTACGAGATCGTGGCGGGCGAGCGCCGCTGGCGTGCCGCCCAGATCGCCCAGCTGCATGACGTGCCGGTGGTGGTGCGCGAACTGGCGGACGACCAGGCGCTGGAACTGGCCATCATCGAGAATGTCCAGCGCGCCGATCTCAACGCGATCGAGGAGGGGGCCGCCTATGAAGAGCTGATCTCCAGGTTCGGCCGCACCCAGGAAGACGTGGCCAGGGAAATCGGCAAGAGCCGCTCGCATGTCGCCAACACGGTTCGGCTGTTGCGGCTGCCCGACCAGGTCAAGGCCTGGATCCGGGAAGGCAAGCTGACGGCGGGCCATGCCCGAACACTGTTGGGTGAGGCCGATCCGCAGGCCCGGGCGCGCGAATTGATCGAAGGCGCCATGACCGTGCGCCAGGCCGAACAGCGTTCGGGGGCCAAGAAAAAGCCCGGTGGAAAAGCCGCCAAGGACCCCAATATCGCTGACCTGGAATCCAGTATTTCCAACAAGTTAGGCCTGAGCGTTCAGATTATCCACAAAGGGGATAAAGGTGGGGAAATGCGAATTTCCTACAAAACACTGGAACAGCTGGACGAGCTCACGCGCCGTCTCGGCAAGTCCGCCTAAGTCACACAAGCCATTGTAAATAAACAGCTAATTGCTGCGGCGGCGCAAGCTATCCCTGCGCCCGGGCCAGTGCCGCCGCCACGTCGATGCGCCCGTCATAGAGCGCCCGGCCCACCACCACGCCCTCGATCCCCGGCTCGTTGGCGGCGAGCAGGGCATCGATGTCGGCGATGGAGCCGACCCCGCCCGAGGCGATCACCGGAATGGAAAGATTGCGGGCCAAAGTGGCGGTTGCTGCAACATTGACGCCCTTGAGAAGTCCGTCGCCGTCGATGTCGGTGAACAGGATGGCGGCAACCCCCGCATCCTCAAACCGCTTGCCCAGCTGGATCGGGCTCAACTCGCTGATCTCGGCCCAGCCCTGGGTGGCGATCTTGCCGCCCAAAGCGTCGGCGCCGACCACGATGCGCCCGGGAAAGGCGCGGGCGGCGTCCTTGACGAATTGCGGATTGGTCAGCGCGGCGGTGCCCAGGATGACGCGGGTGATACCGGCGGCCAGCCAGGCCTCCACCGCCGCCATGTCGCGGATGCCGCCGCCCAGCTGTATGGGCAGGTCGATGGCGGCGCGGATGGCTTTGATGGCCTCGGCATTGGCGCTATGGCCGGCAAAAGCCCCGTTCAGGTCGACGCAATGCAGCCACTGAAATCCCTGGGCGGCAAAGCTTTTGGCCTGGGCCGCCGGATCGGTATTGAACACGGTGGCGTCCGCCATCACGCCCTTTTTCAGGCGGACGCAGACCCCGTCCTTCAGATCGATCGCGGGAAAGATGATCATCTTTTCTTTCCTAGGGCCGCCACGCCAGAAAATTCTCCAGCAGCCGGATGCCGGTTGCCTGGCTCTTTTCCGGGTGGAACTGGGTGCCCACGATATTGTCGTTGCCGACCATTGCGGTCAGCGGGCCGCCATAGTCGGTGGTGGCGATCAGGTCCTCGGGCAGGGCGGGTACCAGCTGAAAACTATGGACGAAATAGGCGTGCGCCTCCGGCGCGATGCCGGCGAGCAGGGCATGCGGCCGCGCGATCTTGAGCTGGTTCCAGCCCATGTGCGGAATTTTCAGGTTGGGGTCGGATGGCGTGATCCGGACCACCTCACCGGCGATCCAGCCCAGCCCGGCATGGCGGCCGAATTCCACCCCCACCGTGGCCAGCAGCTGCATGCCGACGCAAATGCCCAGAAAAGGCGCGCCGTCCTTCAGCACCTTTTCGCGCAGGGCCTCCACCATGCCCGGCACGGCGGCCAGCCCCTTCATGCAATCGGCGAAGGCCCCAACCCCGGGCAGCACCACGCGCGCGGCGTCCAACACCACCTGCGGGTCGGCGGTGGTGACGATTTCGCAACTGCCCTTGGCGGCGCGCGCCAAGGCCTTCGCCGCGCTGGCGAGGTTGCCGGAGCCATAATCGATCAGGGCGACGCTGGACATGGGCGGTCGTATAAAGGCTGAAAACGGATTTGTCGAAGATCAAACCGGGCAGGGCGGTCCGGTTCTGGGCGCAGGTCGGAACGCTAGTTATCATCCATCTTCAGCGCGGCGATGAAGGCTTCCTGGGGAATCTCCACCTTGCCGAACTGGCGCATCTTCTTCTTGCCCTCTTTCTGCTTGTCCAAAAGCTTGCGCTTGCGGGAAATGTCGCCGCCATAGCATTTGGCGGTGACGTCCTTGCGCAGGGCGCTCAGGGTTTCGCGCGCGATCACCTTGCCGCCGATGGCCGCCTGGATCGGGATCTTGAACATGTGGCGCGGGATCAGGTCTTTCAGCTTTTCGCACATCGCCCGCCCGCGCCCCTCGGCGCGCTGGCGGTTGACGATCATGGACAGCGCATCCACCGGGTCGTCATTGACCAGGATGGACATCTTGACCAGGTCGCCTTCCTCATACGTCTCGATGTGGTAGTCGAAGCTGGCATAGCCGCGGCTGACGCTCTTCAGCCGGTCGTAGAAGTCGAACACCACCTCGTTCAGCGGCAGCATATAGACCACCATGGCGCGGTTGCCGGCATAGGTGAGCTCGACCTGGCGGCCGCGCCGGTCCTCGCACAGCTTGAGTACGCTGCCCAGATATTCGTCCGGCACCAGCACCGTGGCCTTGATCCAGGGCTCCTCGATGCGGTCGATATAGGTGACATCGGGCATGTCGGCCGGATTGTGCAGTTCCTTCATCGTGCCGTCGTTCATGTAGATGTGATAGATCACCGACGGCGCGGTGGTGATCAGGTCGAGGTTGAACTCGCGCTCCAGCCGCTCGCGCACGATTTCCAGGTGCAGCAGGCCCAGAAAGCCGCAGCGAAAACCGAAGCCCAGCGCGGCGCTGGATTCGGTCTCATAGGTGAAGCTGGCGTCATTGAGATGCAGCCGGCCCAACGCCTCGCGCAGATCCTCGAACAGCGCCGCGTCCACCGGGAACAGGCCGCAGAACACCACCTGCTGCGCCGGCTTGAAGCCGGGCAGGGGCGTGGCCGTGCCCTTGCGCTCGTCGGTGATGGTGTCGCCGACCTTGGTGTCGGCCACCTGCTTGATCTGGGCGGTGATATAGCCGACTTCGCCGGGGCCCAGTTTTTCCACCGCCACCTTCTTGGGACGGAAGACGCCGATCTGCTCCACCTGGTAGACGGCATCCGCCGCCATCATGCGGATCTTCTGGCCCTTCTTCAGTTCGCCGTCGATGATGCGCACCAGCACCACCACCCCCAGATAGGCGTCGTAATAGGAATCGATCAGCAGCGCCTTGAGGGGGGCGTCCAGCGTGCCCTTGGGCGCGGGCAGGCGCGCCACCACCGCTTCAAGCACCTTGTCGATGTTAAGCCCGGTCTTGGCGCTAATCGGCACCGCCTCGCTGGCGTCGATCCCGATCACATCCTCGATCTGCTGCTTGACGCGGTCGGGCTCGGCGGCGGGCAGGTCGATCTTGTTGAGGATCGGTACGATCTCCAGCCCGGCATCGATCGCCTGATAGACATTGGCCAGGGTCTGGGCCTCGACCCCCTGGCTGGCGTCAACCACCAGCAGTGCGCCCTCGCAGGCGGCCAGGCAGCGCGACACCTCATAGCCGAAATCGACATGGCCGGGCGTGTCCATAAGGTTCAGGATGTAGGTCTCGCCGTCGGCGGCCTTGTAGTCCAGCCGCACGGTCTGGGCCTTGATGGTGATGCCGCGCTCGCGCTCGATATCCATCGAGTCCAGGATCTGGTCCTTCATCTCCCGGTTGCTGACCGTCCCGGTGAACTGGATCAGCCGGTCGGCCAGGGTGGATTTGCCATGGTCGATATGGGCGACGATGGAGAAATTGCGGATTTTGGAGAGATCGGCCATTTGCGGGGGGTGTTAGCAGAAGCCCCGCCCCCCTCCAACAGCGTTTTTCCGGCTATAACCGCCCCATGCTGCATTACCTCTATCTCGACTATGGGGGCCTGCCCCAGTACCGCCGGGAACTCCGCTACAGCCTGATTTCGCTGCGCCAGGAGCTGGGTACGGGTCAGGAGGCCCGGATCGCGGTCTATACCGACGCGCCGTCGGCCTATGCCCGCTGGCCGGTGGAGGTGGTCGATATCGCAGGCCGGATCGGGCCCTGGTCCGGCGGCGGCCTGTACCATCACCGCATCAAGCCGGCGGTGGTGCTGGACGCCCTGAACCGCTTCGCCGGGCCGGTCTGTTTTGTCGACAGCGATTCCATTATCCAGCCCGGCTTCCACGCCGAGGTGACGGAGAAAATGGCGCCGCAGGAGGTCTGGTCGGCCACCCGGACGGCGGTGGTGATGAACCGCTTCGAGTTGATGAACCCGTTTCCCCCGCTCAAGGGCTTTCGCACCCAGCTGCCGCATCTGGGCTCCTATCATTACGACACGGCCAACAGCTGGATGTTCAATTCGGGGCTGATCGGGGCGTCGCCGGAACATGTACCGGTGATGGAGGACACGCTGGCCTTCATCGACGCCCTGATCGGGCGGGCGCGCAAGTTCCCCACCATCGAGCAGCTGGCACTTAGCGAAGTGCTGCGGCTGAACCAGATCGCGGTGGCCGAGGTCAAGGATACGTTCCTGCATTACTGGCAGGGGCGGCGGCGCATCTATATGGCAAACCAGATCGAGAAATCCCTGTCGCCCGACTGGAACGACCTGACCCCGCCCGAGCAATGGGCGCGGATGAACTACTGGAAAATCCGCGCCTATAATTATTATTACGGCATCACCCACATCTTCTCAGGCTGGTCCAAATGAAAAACGCGGCGACGGATCTGTGGCCGGGGCAATCGGCGGCGTTGCTGAAGGCGCTGCACATCCTCACCCACAATGGCGGGCTGAATGCCGATTCCCGGCGCAAGCTCAAGCAGGTGCAGCACCTGGCGCAGCTGATCAAACCCGCGATCGATGCGGCGCTTGCCGACAAGGACCAGCCGGTGCTGGCCGATCTGGGGGCGGGCAAGTCCTATCTGGGCTTTATCCTCTACGACCTGTATTTCGCGCCGGCGGGCCGGGGCCGGGTGTTGGCGGTCGAGGCGCGCCCCGCGCTGGTCGAGACGGCCAGGAAGATCGCCGAGGAAAGCGGATTCGAGCGCATGGAATTCGTGGAAGGCGCAATCGCGCAAGCCCAGGCCGGCCCGGTCGATATCGTCACCGCGTTGCACGCCTGCGACACCGCCACCGACGAGGCCATCCTGTTCGCGCTCCGCCATGAGGCGAAATTCGTGGCGCTGGTGCCCTGCTGCCAGGCGGAAGTGGCGCGCGAGCTTGAGAGCGTCAAGGGCCCGCTGGACCAGCTGTGGCGCCATCCCATCCAGCGCCGCGAATTCGGCGCCCAGCTGACCAATGTGCTGCGCGGGCTGTATCTGGAGGCGCATGGCTACAAGGTGCGGGTGACCGAATTCACCGGCTTCGAGCACACCCAGAAGAACGAGATGATTTTCGCCGAGCGCCACCAGCGCGCCAATCCGCGCGCCCGGGCGGCGTTCGAGAAGCTGGCGCAGGACATCGGCGCCGGCCCGAAGCTTCTGGCCTAGGTCAAAAGGCGCAGCCGGGGCTCGGCCTCCAGGCTCTCGCGCGCCATGGCTTCGCTCCAGGCCTGGAAGGATTCTCCGCTTTCGCCGCGGGCGTGAAAATAAAGCCGCTGTGCCAGGGCGCGCGCGGGCGCGGTCATCAGCAGGGCATCGATCAGGCGGTTGGGTGGCGCCAGGTCCAGGGCGCGGCGCAGCAGCAATTTGGTGCGATAGCGCGGCGCTTCACGCGCCATCGCGGCGACCGGATGGCTACCGCGCTGGCCCAGAAAATCACTGACCAGCACCGCGGCACGGCGGCCATAATGCAGGGCGGTGTGGATGCCGCCGCCCGTCACCGGCGAAACCATGCCGGCGGCATCGCCGACCAGCATCACACGCCGGGAACCAAGCCGCGCCACCACGCCGCCGGATGGAATAAGCCCGCTGCGGCGCGACGTGACCCGGATATCGCGGATATCGAGGATTGCCTTCAGCCGCCTGAGGAATGCGCCCAGGTCGGGCTTTTCCGGGCGGCTGGCGGCCAGGCCGATCTGTGTCGCGCCCACGCCCGGCACCATCCAGGCGATATAGCCGGGTGCGATCCGGCTGTCGGCAAAGCAGTGCAGGAACCGGCTGTCCACATTTTCCAGCGGCGCGCACTCGATCTCCAGGCCCGCAAGGAATTTCCGGTTCCGGCCAAGGCCGAACGCCTCGGCAACCTGCGAGCGGGCGCCATCCGCGCCGATCAGGAATGAGGCGTGCAGGTCGCCCATCGCCACGCCGCGCTCATATTCGATGCCGCCTTCAAACTTCCTGCCATACATCAAGGTCGCGCCCGCACGCGCGGCCTCATCGGCCATCCAGCGCATCAGGCGGGGCATGTCGGTCGCCTGGAAGAAATAGCCCGGGGCGGAAAGGTCCAGGGCGCGATTGTTCGGCGCATAGAGGCGCACGCCGGGCACTTTGCGCATCAAGGGGGCGGGAAGATCGAATTCGTCGCTGGCTTCCTTCACGACAATGCCGGTGGTGCGAACGCGCAGGCCCGGATCGGGCTTGGCGTCCAGCACCGCCACTTTCAGGCCGCGCAGCGCGGCGCTTCGGGCACAGGCCAGCCCCGCAAAGCTGCCGCCGACGATCGCCAGATCGAACCGTTGAACCATGCGCACCTCCGCGATGGGCCGGACCTTGAAATCGGGACGTGGCCGGATTGTGGCGAGAGATGCTTAACTTCTCAAGCTCGCGCCCAGCTTCATCGCGGCGGCGACGATCTTCTGGCCCAGGGCTTCGATCTCGGCCTCGGTCAGGGTGGCATCGCGGGGCAGGATGCGCACCGCCACCGCCACGGACTTGCGGCCTTCGGGCACGCCCTTGCCTTCATAGACGTCGAACACGGCGACGGTGTCGATCAGGCCTCGGTCTGCGAGCTTGACGGCCTTGACGATGTCCCCCGCCGCCACATTGGCATCCACCACAAAGGCGAAGTCGCGCTCGATCGCCTGGAAGGGCGAAGGCTGAAATAGCGGCCTGGCCTTGCCCTTGGATTTGGCGTCGGGAATGGCGTCCAGGAAGATTTCGAACCCGGCCGCCGGCACTTTCAGGTCGAAGGCAGCCAGAATCTTGGGGTGAAGCTCGCCGAACTGGGCAATCACCTTGGGGCCCATGGCGATGGTGCCGCCGCGGCCCGGGTGATACCAGCCGGGGGCGCCTTGGGTGACCGGCGCGGACATGGGCGCGCCGGTGATGGCCTCCAGCACGGCCATCAGGTCGGCCTTTGCCGCAAACAGCCCGGGCTCTTCGCCGCCCTTTTGCCAATGCCGCTCGGAATGACCGGTGCGGATCGCGGCGGCGACGGTGTTCTGCGCCTCGGGCATGCCGCTGTCGAAGGCGGCGCCGATCTCGAACAGCTGCAGATTGGCAAAGCCGCGCGCCGCGTTGCGCGCGGCCGCCGCCAGCAGCGAGGGCAGCAGGGATGGCCGCAGTGCGTCCAGATCGGCGGCGATGGGATTGGCCAGTTGGCGGGCATCGTCGCCGCCACCGAACAGCCTGGCCTGGTCGCGGGCAATGAAGGAGAAGCTGACGGTCTCATTGAAGCCGCGCACCGCCAGGGCGCGCCGCGCGGCGCGGCGGCGGCGCTGGGCCCGGGACAGAACCGGTGCCGCCACCCCGCCGGTGCGCGCCAGCGCAACCGACGGCACGTCGGCCAGGCCATGGATGCGCACGATCTCTTCCACCAGGTCGGCGGGGCCGTCCACGTCATGGCGCCAGCTGGGCGGAACCACATGCAGCACGCCATGATCTTCCACCACAAAACCAAGGTCCTGCAGGATGGCGATGATACGCGCGCGCGGCACCTTGATGCCGCCGAAGCTCTCGACCGTTGCCGGATCGAACAGGACCGGCTTGTGCGGCGGCGGCAAGGCGCCCGCGATCACCACATCCGAGGCTTCCCCGCCGCACCATTCCAGTATGTACCGGGTGCAGAGCTCCAGGCCGGGAAGCACGAATTGCGGGTCCACGCCGCGCTCGAAGCGGTAGCGCGCGTCCGAGATGATGGCCTGCTTGCGCCCCGTGCGGGCGATGTGCGCCGGGTCGAACCAGGCGGATTCGATGAAGACATTCACCGTGTCCGCGAAGCTGCCCGAATCCATGCCGCCCATGATGCCGGCGATGCCGCGCGCGGCGCCGTCATCGGCGATGACGATGGTGTCCGCATCCAGGGTGTAGGTCTTTTCGTCCAGCGCCAGGATCTGCTCGCCGTCCTTGGCCATGCGGGCATGGAGGTCGCCCGTCAGCTTGTCGGCGTCGAACACATGCAGCGGGCGGCCGCGATCCTGGGAAATCAGGTTGGTGGCATCCACCAGCGCCGAGATGGATTTCATGCCCACGCTTTTCAGCCGGTCCTGCACCCATTGGGGCGCGGGCCCATTCTTGACGCCGCGGATCAGCCGGCCGGCGAAGATCGGGCAGGCGTCCCTGTTCTGGGGCGCGAAATCCAGGGTGATTTTTTTGGGGCTGGGGAATTTGCCCGCCACCGGCTCGACCTTGTCGGTCTTGAGCTTGCCCAGCCCGCTGGCCGCCAGGTCGCGCGCGATGCCATAGACGCTGGCCGCATCGCCGCGATTGGGGGTGATGGAGACATCCAGCAGGGGATCATCGGCGAGCAGGCCCGCCTCCACCAGCGCCGCCACCACCGGCGCGCCAACCCTGGCGCCGGCCTTCAGTTCGATGATGCCGTCATGGTCTTCGCCCAGCAGCAGCTCGCGCGCGCTGCACATCATGCCGCGCGATTCCACGCCGCGAATGGTGCCCAGCTTGAGCACGTCGCCGGTGGCCGGGATCACGCTGCCCGGCCTGGCCAGCACCACCTTGATGCCGGCCCGCGCATTGGGGGCGCCGCAGACGATCTGCAGCGTGTCCTTGCCGTCGCTGACGCTGCACAGCCGCAGCTTGTCGGCATTGGGGTGCTTTTCCGCGGCTACCACTTCGCCGACCACGAAATCCTTCAGCGCCGCGCCCGGATCGGTGATGCTTTCCACTTCCAGGCCGATGGCCGTCAGCCGCGCGCCGATGGTCGCGGCATCGGCGTCGGTATCCAGATGCTCCTTGAGCCAGGAGAGGGTGAACTTCATCGGCTCAACCCACCATCCAGCGTGGGAATGTCCAGCGCGGCGAAGCCGTAATGCTTCAGCCAGCGCAGGTCGGATTCAAAAAAGCCGCGGATGTCGGGCATGCCGTATTTCAGCATCGCCATGCGGTCCAGCCCGAAGCCGAAGGCAAAGCCCTGATACTTGCCCGAGTCGATGCCGCAATTCTCCAGCACCTTGCGATGGACCATGCCCGAGCCGCCCAGCTCCAGCCAGTCATTGCCGGTGCCGAAGGTGATCCTGCCCGGCACGCTGCGGTCGCAGCGCATGTCCCATTCCAGCGACGGCTCGGTGAAGGGAAAAAAGCTGGGGCGGGCGCGCAGCTCGATCCGGTCGATCTCGAAAAATGCCTTGCAGAACTGCTCCACCGTCCATTTCAAGTGGCCCAGGTGGATGGCTTCATCCACCACCAGCGCCTCGACCTGGTGGAACATGGGCGAATGGGTGGCGTCGCTGTCGACGCGATAGGCGCGCCCCGGCGAGATGACGCGGATGGGCGGCTTGGTCTTGAGCATGGTGCGCACCTGCACCGGCGAGGTGTGGGTGCGCAGCACATGCGATGACCCGTCCGCCGCCTCTCCTTTTTGAGGTGCGACATAGAAAGTGTCCTGCATCTGGCGGGCAGGATGGTCGGGCGGGATGTTCAGCTTGGTGAAGTTGTAATCGTCATATTCCACGTCCGGGCCTTCGGCGACGGCGAAGCCCAGGTCGGCGAAGATGGCGACGACCTCATCCAGCACCTGGCTGATGGGATGGACCGTGCCGGTGTTCTCGGGGCGCGAAGGCAGGGTGACGTCCAGCCGCTCCGACGCCAGCCGTGCGTCCAGCGCGGCATCGGCCAGCTGGGCCTTGCGGACGGCGATGGCCTGGGTGACCGCATCCTTCAGGCCGTTGAGTTTGGGGCCCTGCAGCTTGCGCGCGTCGGGACTGAGGCTGCCCATGGTGGCAAGCAGGGCGCTGACCGAACCCTTCTTGCCCAGGCTCGCCACGCGCAACGCTTCCAGCGCGGTTTCATCGGCCGCGCCCGCCACGGCGGCGAGCAGCTGGGACTGAAGGGCGGCGATGTCGGTCATGCAAACTCCGAAGAGAAATCCTCGGGGGCGTTGCACCCCCGATTCGCCCGGCCGGAGCATTTTTAGGCGAACGCGGTTCGCCGTCAAAAATGCGACAAAAGCTAATTGTTCGGCTTAAGCCTTCGACGCCTGATCCACCAGAGCCTTGAACGCGGCGGGCTCGTGGATCGCCAGGTCGGACAGGACCTTGCGGTCGATCACGACGCCAGCGCCGGCGAGCCCGGCGATAAATCGGCTGTAGGTGAGGCCATGCTCGCGCACGGCGGCGTTGATGCGCTGGATCCACAAGGCGCGGAAATTGCGCTTGCGCTCCTTGCGGCCGATATAATTGTGCTGCAGCGCCTTATCGACCGCGGCATTGGCCGTGGTGATGTTGTTCTTGCGGCGGCCGCGCATGCCCTTGGCCTGCTTGAGGACCTTCTTGCGGCGGGCATGGCTGGGAACGGAACGGGGTGAACGGCTCATGGTTAGATCCCCCCGCCATACGGCATCCAGCGCTTGACGCGCCGGGTTTCGGACGAGGACAGGGTGTCCATGCCGCGCAGGTCGCGAGTGCGCGCCGGCGAATTGTTGATCAGGCGATGGCGCTTGCCGACCTGATGGGTCTTGATCTTGCCGCTCTTGGTGATCTTGAAGCGCTTTTTGGCGCCCGACTTGGTCTTCATCTTGGACATTTTGCTATCCTTACTAGGCTGCCGGACGGGTCCGGCCCCCCTTTGTTGAATGTGCGCATCCGCGCACGGGGGGTAGCGTTTGGGGCTGCCACGGCATGTCCGGCCGGGCCGCCCGAAAGAGCGCGCCTTCTATAAGGGGACGCGGATGCGCGCAAGTCCGATAACCGGGCCAATGGCCGGGCGCGCGTCCCCGGCCTGGCCGTCGCGGCCAGGCGATCCGTCAAAATCCGGCAGCGATTACATTTTCTTGTTCAATTACAATGTCTTGCAAGAAGTGTTGGGGCCGGAGCGCGGCCACCGCGACAAACGCCGGGGAGATGCCATAATTTGCGCCCAGCCCGCGCGCTATCGGAACCGATGTTTTTTCACGGAATTTTTCTGCCCTGGATCCGGCGGGCCGGTGCGGTGCTGTTCTGGCCGGCGCTGCTGGTTGTGGTGTGGGGCGAATTGACGCCGCACCCGCCCGAATTGGCCGGCCCGCTGATGTGGGACAAGCTGGATCATTTCATCGCCTATTTTGGGCTGATGCTGCTTTCGACCCTGGCCTGGGGCCTGCGGCGTTCGCTGGCCTGGGTATTCCTGGCGGTGCTGGCGCTGGGCGCAGGGCTGGAAATCCTGCAGACCCTGGTGGGGCGCGACGGCGAATGGGGTGATTTCCTCGCCAATGATCTGGGCGCCCTGGCGGGACTGGTGGTGGCGGCCGGCTATCTGGCGGCGCCGCGGCGGCTTGTTGACCGCCCGCGCCGCGATTAGCCTGACGCATCAACTTTCAATGGACGGCGCAAGCCGCCGCCGGAGGGATCCCCGTGGCTCTGTTTGATGAATTCAAGAAATTCGCCGTGCGCGGCAATGTGGTGGACTTGGCGGTCGGCGTGATCATCGGCGCCTCCTTCACCGGTATCGTGACCTCACTGGTCAATGACGTGCTGATGCCGCCGGTCGGCCTGGCTCTGGGCGGGGTGGATTTTTCCAATTTCTTCCTGGTGCTCAAGGGCGACCGCGCGGTGGAGACGCTGGCCGCCGCCAAGGCCGCCAAGGACGTCACTCTCAACTACGGCCTGTTCATCAACGCCGTGATCAATTTCCTGATCGTGGCCTTTGTCCTGTTCCTGCTGTTGCGCCAGCTGAACAAGCTGGTGGCGCCAGCGCCGGTCCCCCAGGCTCCGCCCCCGCCGCCCGAAGAGGTCCTATTGCTGCGCGAAATCCGCGATTCCCTCAAGTCGCAAGGATGAAGCCCATACGGATTGCCGCGTTGCTGCTGGCCTCGCCCCTTCTGTCCCTGGCAGCCAGGGGCGCGGACGCACCGGTTCCCGCCGCCGGTCCGGCCGCGGCGGTCAGCGCTTTTTATGCGGTTTATTCCAGCCAACGGGCGCAAGGCGGCGGCATTCCCGATGCGACCGGCCGGCTGCGCTTCACCCCAGTCCTGTCGCCCCGCCTCAACAAGCAGCTCGCCGCCGCCGCCGCCGCCCAGGCGCGCCTGACCGCCAAGGTGAAGAACGCGGTTCCGCCCATGCTGGAAGGCGATATTTTTTCCTCCCTGTTCGAGGGCGCCACGGCCTGGAAGGTCGGGGCCTGCCAGGCAGATGCGACAACGGCGCGCTGCCCGGTGGCGCTGACCTACGCGCCGCCGCCAGTGCAGAATGCCAAGGCCCCCAAGCCCGCCAGCTGGAACGACACCATCATGCTGGTGAACACGCCGCAGGGGTGGAAGGTGGATGATGTGATTTATGACGCCGGATTTGCCTTCGGCAATACCGGCCGTCTCAGCGCCATGCTGCAGATGGTGGTGGCGGCGAACCCCCGATAGCAAAAGGGGGCGTAACGTTTCGCCAGCTGCAACGTATTGGGGAAGGAAAGGAAAATGCCATGACAGACACCGATACCAGGGCCCGCCAACTCACCCCCGAACAGCTCCGCGTACTGCGCGAGCGTGGCACCGAGCGTCCGGGCTCCAGCCCGCTGAATCATGAAAAACGCCCTGGCGAATTCCAGTGCGCCGGCTGCGGCGCCGAATTGTTCGACGCCAGCGCCAAATTCGACAGCGGTACCGGCTGGCCCAGTTTTTTTGACACCAAGCCCGGCGCGGTGAAGACCACCACCGACACCAGCCACGGCATGGTGCGGACCGAGTTCCATTGCGCCAATTGCGGGGGTCATCTGGGCCATGTCTTCAATGACGGGCCCGGTCCCACCGGCCTGCGCTACTGCACGAATGGATGCGCCCTGGATTTCAAGCCCGAACAGAAGGGATGAGCCGTCGCAGCCATCCGTTTGTTTTGGGTCGCGCGGCCTGACCTGCTGGGCCGTCGCTCCGGGCTGCGCCCCGGATTTCAGGCCCGAAGCCAAATTAGAGCGCTTGCCAACGAAAACGCCGCGGCCCTCTGGACCGCGGCGTTTTGATTCAAGCCACCTTGCTCAGAACGTGTCGCGGGACCGTGCCGCCGCCGTGGCCTCGGCCTCGCGCAGCATGTCGCCCTGCGGACCTTCGAGCGCCGCCTCGGCGGCCTTGCCCATGGCGGGGATGCCCGCCTTGTTCCGCTCGACAAAGCCGGACTGGTCCTTGAGGAAACTGCGCGAGGCAGCGTAATCGCCCTCGCCCACGATCTTCTTCTTTGCCGGCTTCTTGGCCGCAGCTTTCTTGGCCGGTGCCTTCTTGGCGGCGGCCTTCACGCTCTTCTTGGCAGTCTTCTTGGCCTTCTTGGCTGCCTTCTTGGCGGGCCGCTTGACGGCCTTCTTCGCCGCCTTCTTGGCCTTCCTGGCGGGCGCCTTCTTCTTGGCCTTCACGGCCTTCTTCGCTTTTTTCGTTTTCTTCTTTTTCTTCGCTGCCATGTCATTCACTCCATGGGTTCATGTTCGACACGAAAAACTCTACGCGCCTTCACGCCAATGCGCGAGCGTCCGCAGCGTTCCGGATGGAAAATCTTTTGTGATGGACCGTGCGCTGTCGCGCCGCTGCACCCGTGGCCGCTCATGCGCCGACAAGAGCAAGCCGCTCCATCAGCCATGACGCGCCGGGACCCAGCGGCGTGTCGCTGCGAAAGACGGTGTGAAACGGATAGGCCAACGCGCCGGGCGTCTCGATCTTCAGCGCCACCAGGCGTCCGCGCTTGAGGTCTTCGTTCACCATCGGCCTGGGCATGTTGCCCCAGCCGAGCCCCGCCAACAGCAGGGCGTGCTTGGCCCCCAGATCGGCCAGCCGCCAGCTTTTCACCGCCACCACACCGAAGTCATGCCCCTGGGTCAGGGCCGAGCGGTCGGTCAGAACCAGCTGGATGTAATCGCGCGCGGTCGCGGCGGGGATCGGTCCCTGCATCAGCGCCAGCGGGTGGTCGGGTGCCGCCACCGCCAGCAGCTTCACCGATCCGGCGGGGCCGCGGGTCAGAAAATCGCTGGCCACCTCCAGCGGTCCGCTGATGCCGAACACCGCCGAGCCTTCCAGTACCGCCTGGGTCACCGCGCCCAGGGCTTCGACCCGCAGGCGCAAGGCGATGGTGGGAAATTTTTTTTGGAAGTCGTCCAGCGCCCGGACCAGCTTCTTGGCGGGCAGCATCACATCGACCACCAGCGAAACTTCCGCTTCCAGCCCGGCGGTCAGGCCCCGCGCCTTGGCCAGCAGACCGTCCAGGGCGATGGCCAGGGCGCGGCTGTCCGAAAGAATGGCGCGACCGGCCTCGGTCAGCTTGGGGCGGGCGGTGCCGGCGCGGGCGAAAAGCGTGACGCCCAGCTGGTTCTCCAGATTGGCGATGGCATAGCTGATCACAGAAACCGCCCGCCCCAGCTTGCGGGCCGCGGCTGTGAAGCTGCCGGTCTCCACCACCGCCAGAAAAACCGCGACCTGGTCCAGGGTGGGGGATCTGGGCTCCATCTATTCAACTTTCTAGAACAGAATTGTCGATATTATCCTAGTTTTAAGAATAAAGCCACGGGTCCATCTTCCCTTTGAGCTTTCAAACGGAGATTTCCATGGCTGAATCGAGCAAAGTCGGGCCCAAAGTCCTGATCCCCTTCTATTCGCGCGGCGGCACCATCGAGGCGCTGGCCGCGGCGGTGGCGCAAGGCGCCAGGGCGGAAGGCGCCGAGGTTCGCCTGCGCCGGGCGCGCGAACTGGTCGGGCCCGACGTCATCGCTTCGGTTCCCGGCTGGAAGGAAAGTGCCGAGGCGATGAATGCCCGCTACGAGGCCCCCACCCCGGAGGACGCGGTATGGGCGGACGCGGTGATTTTCGGCACCCCGACCCGTTTCGGATCGGTATCCTCCGAACTCAAGGCCTATATCGATAGCCTCGGTGCCCTGTGGGCCAAGGGCGCGCTGAACGGCAAGGCCGGCTCTGCCTTCGCCGGATCCGCCCAGTCCCATGGCGGCAATGAGTCCACCGTGATCTCGCTGTGGAATCCGCTGGCGCATCTGGGCTTCATCATCGTGCCCACCGGCTATGCCGACGGTGTGATGTTCGCCGGCGCCGGTTCGCCCTATGGCGCCTCGGTGATTTCCGGTCATCCGCCGTCGGGCCCCACCGAGGCCGAACTGGCGGTGGCGCGTTTCCAGGGCAAGCGCGTCGCACAAGTGGCAAAAAAGCTGATCGCTGCCTAAGCTGGCCGCATGGCCGAACTCTATCTGGAAGACTTCGTGGTGGGTCAGCGCTTTGTCAGCGCCACCCACCGTATCGACGCCGACCAGATCAAGGCCTTCGCCGCGCGGTTCGACCCCCAGCCGTTCCATACCGACGAAGCGGCGGCCCAGGCCAGCTTCTTTCACGGCCTGGCGGCCAGCGGCTGGCACACCGCCGCCATTACCATGTCGCTGCTGGTCAAAGGCGGCATGCCCGTCGCAGGCGGGCTTATCGGCGCGGGCGGGGAAATTTCCTGGCCGCGCCCCACCCGTCCGGGCGACGTGCTGCAGGTCGAAAGCGAAGTGCTGGCAGTGATCCCGTCACGTTCCAGGCCTGAACGCGGCATGATCACGGTCAAAAGCCAGACCCGCAATCACAATGGCGAGATCGTGCAGGAACTGACCTGCAGGATGCTGGCGTGGCGAAAACCCATCTAGGCAATGCGCATGGCGCCACTCTCGGCGCTGTGGCGGATGCGTGAATCCTCCAGATCCAGCTCGCGCTCGATGCGGCGGCGGGCCTCGTCGCTGATTTCGCCCCGGTAATAGAGATCGGCGATGCTGGCGCGCTCGGCATCGACAAACTGCAGCTGTAGCGCCGTGCTGGCTTTGCTGACATCGCCGCGCACCAGGTCCTGGCAGGCGGCGACAAAATAGGCGCGGCGGTCTTCATTGCGCCGTCTGAGCGCGACTGCGGTTTCCGGCGCCGCCACCGCGCCCTCCAGCTTGTCCAGCCGTGCCAGCGCGGCGTCAATGCTGGCCAGCCGGGCGGTGATTTCGCGCTTCTTGTCGCCGTCGGCCTCGCGCTTGCCATGCGCGGCGATGCCCAACAGGCCGATAACCCAGGGCAGGGAGAAGCCCTGTCCCACCAGGGTCACCAGGATCACCGAGAAGGTGGCCAGCAACAGCAGGCCGCGGTCGGGAAAGGGGGCGCCGGCGGCCACCAGGGGGATGGACAGCGCCGCCACCAGCGACACCACGCCCCGTATGCCGGTGAAGGCAATGACGAAAGTGCCTTGCCAGGGCGGGGCCGGGTCGCGGCGCGCCAGCGCCGGCAGCAGGAACCGCGGCAGATAGGTCGCCAGAAAGACCCACAGGAAGCGGATCGTGACGATCGCCACGCAAACCGCGGCACAGATCAACGCCAGGTGTCCCCACTGGCCCATATCCAGGGTGTCGGCAACCACCCTTGCCTGCAGGCCGGTCATCAGGAAGACCAGGGCCTCGATCAGATAGGCCACCAGGTCCCAGACAAAAAAACCTTGCAGGCGGGTGGCGGGTGAGATGTAGCGCGGTCCGTTCCAGCTGACATAAAGCCCCGTGACCACGGTCGCCAGCACGCCCGATCCGCCCAGGCTTTCGGGCACCCAGAAGGCGGCAAAGGGCGTGAGCAGCGAGAACACCATCTCCACCCGCGGCTCGGCGGCCCAGCGGCGCAGGGCCAGGCCGCCCCAGCCGATCAGCAGCCCCCAGGCGATTTCGCCCGCCACGATCAGCAGAAATTCGCCGCCCGCCACCCACAGCGAAAAGGCCCGCCCCTGGGTCACCGCCTCGATCGCGAAGCTGAACAGGATCAGCGCGGTCGCATCGTTCACCAGCCCTTCGCCTTCCAGGATGGTGAGGACGCGCTGGGGCAGGGCGAAGCGGCGGGCGATGGCCATCGGCGCCACCGCATCGGGCGGCGACACCACCGCGCCCAGCACAAAACCGACTGCCAGCGGCAGGCCCAGCAGATAGTGCGCCACTCCGGCCACCGAGACGGTGGTGAAGGTCACCAGCCCCACCGCCAGCAGAAGGATGGGACGCAGATTGGCCCTGAAGCCGCGCCAGCTCATGTTCACCCCGGCGCGATAGAGCAGAGGCGGCAGCAGCAGGCTCAGCACCAGGCTGGGCTGAAGCGCGATGCGCGGCATTCCGGGCAGGAAGCCGAGCGCCAGCCCCACCAGCACCAGGAAGATGGAATCGGGAATATGGCTGCGCCGCGCCCCCAGGGCGGCAAAGGCGGTGACCGCCAGCAGGCCGAATGTAACGGGCAGAATGGGCAGCAGCATGACGCGATTGTGCGGGGGCGCGGCGGGGCAGGCAATGGCGCTTGTTGCCCGCCTTACCAAGTCGTGGCGGCGCATCGCGGCGATGGCCTGGCGTCCAGGCGCTGTCGCGCGCAGGCTCGGTGGCGCTCAGTTTTCCTAAGCTCGCTACGCTCGCCAAGGAAAACTGGCGCACCCGATAGGATTCGAACCTATGACCTCTGCCTTCGGAGGGCAGCACTCTATCCAGCTGAGCTACGGGTGCGCACTTATGGTTGGCGGCTCGGGCTCGCGCCAACGCGCCGCCGGGTTGCTATAAAGAAATCGGGCCCGGCTTGCAAAGCGCGCCCGTTTTTGCCGCCAAATCTCTAGGGGCGCGCGAAGAATTGGGCGATCGCGGCCACGGCCTGGGCGACGGTGTCGGCCGGCGGCAGGGCCGTGATCCGGGCGTCCGGCATATGTGCTTGCAGGACCGGTTCCAGGTCCTGGCCGCGGCCGCCCAACACCAGCACGCCAAGCACGCGGACCCGTGCCAGGTCTTCGGTCGCCACCGCTCCCAGCATGGCGGAGGGCCAGGCAGGATCGCCCGCGACCCCGGCGAAGCGCGCCGGATCAAGGGCGTGCACCAGCACCAGTCTTGCATCCGCCGGCACCTCGGCCTGCCGCAGCAGGCGCGTGAGCAAGTCGCTGGCGGCCGCGTCATATCCCACCGCCAGCACGGCCCGGGCGGCGCGGCGCTGTCCCAGCGCGGCACAGTCCATGAACAGCGGCTTGCCGTCCGGGCCCCGGGCTGGGTGCAGCCGCGCCACCGTGTCGACATGGGCGGCCTCGCAGGCGGCGATGAAGGCCCGCCGCGCCGCGCGATACGTCTTTCCGTCTTCGGGGCTTTCGGTGCCGCTGCGCATCATCCTATTCTAGCGCATATGTCGCCCTTCGGCCCCCTGGAAGAATTGCGCAACCGGCCGATTGGCGATCAGGCGGGCGCGCGCACGGCACGCCAGGGATTTCGCAGCCGCGTTCCGCTCGCCCGCGACAATGCCCTGTTTGGGGAACCCGTCATGGAGGCGCGCGATGCCGCGCTCAGGGGCGAGAATTTCTATGCCACCGACCGCAATCCGCCCTATTGGCAGCGGGTGGAAGGGGCGACGGAAAAACTGTGGCTGCGAAAATCTGTCGCCGAAAAACTTGTCCGGGTGAATGCGCGCGCCGCCGCCGCCGGCCTGGAACTGTTCCTGTTCGATGCCTGGCGGCCGCGCGCCGTGCAGGCCTATTTCCATGACATATGGATGCCGCACGAACTTGAGCGCCGCGATCCCTATCTGAAGGGCGCGGCGTTGACGCGGGAGGTGGAACGCTACTGGGCGGCGCCTTCGAACAGCGCGGACTCGCCCGCTCCCCACGCCACCGCTTCGGCGGTGGACCTGACCCTGTGCTGGAAGGATGGCGCGGCGCTATGGATGGGCTCGATGTTCGACGACGTGACGGCGCTGGCGCACCGCGACCGTTTCGAGCATCTGAGCGCGGAGAATTTTTCCTATTCCGACAAGGAAGCGCGCGCCAACCGCCGCTTGCTGCATTGGCTGATGACCGAGCAGGACTTTGCCGGCCACCCCGACGAATGGTGGCACTTTTCCTGGGGTGACCAGATGTGGGCGGTGCTGACCGGTGCGCCGGCCGCGCATTACGGCATGGCGACTATTCCAGGACTGGCCTGAAGGCGCCGTCCCAATCGGGGCCCGGCGGGTTTTTCTCGTAATAGGCGATGCGCGCCAGATGCAGGTCGTAAAGCTTCTGGTTGGCGCCGGACAGGCGGCGGCATTGCGCGATCAACGCGCGCGCCATCTCCCAGTTCTGCTTGCGAATCGACCGAAAGATGTGGTCGTGGAACACCGTCAGGGCGCGGAACTTGGGCGAGGCGCGCACCGCCAGTCCGCCCATCAGGGCATACAGGACCGTGGGCGGACCCTTGCCCCGCTCCGCGACGGCGTCGATTTCCAGAAAGGCGCAGTCGCGCTCCGCCAGCCGCCGAGTCTCCTCCGCCACAATCAGCGGCGCGGCATGATGATCGCTCAGGGCCCGGATCTTCCGGGCCAGCGCCACCACGTCGCCATGGACGCCGTAGCCCAGCCGGTCATGCCCGCCAATACCGCCCGCGATCGCCGCGCCCGTGGCGATGCCCACGCCAATCGTCAGCGCGGATTGCCCCGCGGCCCACGCCGCCATGGCGGTGGCCGCCTTGCAGGCATGCAGCGCATGATCGGCATCGTCCAACGGCGCGTTCCAGTAGGCGGCGAAACCATCGCCACTCACCCACGCGACCGTGCCGCCATGCGCCAGGACTTGATCGATCAGCGGCGCCAACACTTTTTCCAGCACGCCGGAAAAAGCAGCCGCGTCGTTTCCGGCAGGCGGCACCAACCCGCCAATCGCGCAATCCAGATAGGTGAGGGTGCGCCATTCCCCGTCGGTGCGCAGCAATTGCGGCCGGTGCGCGATCCTTTCCAGGGTGGAGCGCGGCAACCAATCCGAAAAAGCCATGCGCAACCGGACCCGGGCGAAATGCGCGCGTTGCAGCCAGGCAAGCGTGGCGGCGCTAAAGGCCAGGCCCAGAAACAGCGCCGGTGTCGCCGCATCCAGCAGCAGGCCCTGCGCGGTATAGAGATACCAGGATCCCAGCCCCGACAGGACCGACGCCGACATGGCGAGCATCGCCGCCCAGCCCAGACCGAAGCGCAACAGCAGGGTCATCGCCGCGCCGGCAACCGCCAGCTGCAGCGCTTCAACGAGGGAACCCCAGCTCGGGCGGACCAGCACGGTGCCGCCGGCAAAATCCTCGATGGCTTCGCCGACTACGCCGGCAAGACTGGCGGTTCCCAGGGGCGTCTTCACCACATGGCCGTTCACGCCGATCACCACAATGGCGTCCTTCAGGGGGCGGGCGAGGAGGGCCGCGGGATCGAGCAGGCGCGCCGAAGGATCGGCCGCATAACGCAATCTTACCCGCCCATGGCTGTCGGTGGGCAGCAGTCCACTGTCCGTCTGAAGCCCGCCAATGCCGATACCGGAAAAAAAGCTCAGCGGATCGTGCTCGTCGCTGACCACGGTGATCTGTTTTTTTGCGCCGGCCAACCGCAGCACTTCCGCAGGCATTGCGGGAACCAGCTGGCTGTCGGCGCGGAACGCCACCGCCAGTCGGCGAACCGTCCCGTCCGCGTCGGGGATAAGATTGGGGGCCGCCAGACCCGCGGCATTGGCCTGCAGCACGGCGGACGGGGCGGCGGCGGCGGCGAATACCGGCACCTGTCCAAACGGATTGCGCGTGCCGCGATAGACAAAGCGCGCCTTGAGGTGCGGGGCGCGGCCGCTCTCGCCCAGCATGACCGGCAGGATGCCCTTGATCCCGACGATGGCCGCGGCCAGTTCATGGCCGGGTTCCGGAAGCCGGGCCAATGCCGCCCTTGCCACATCGCTGCCCGGCGGCAGGCGGGCGGACAGGCTCTGCGGCGATGGTCCCGGCTCGACCGGCGCGGTGAGGACAATCATCCGCGCGCCCTGGCCCGCCAGAAGGCGGGCGATTTCCACCAGCCTGTCTTCCTCCAGTGCCGGCAGCTCCAGCACCCGGACCGGCATGCCGGGCAGGTCGGCGAAGGGTCGCGCGGCATGGCGTTGATAGGAGTCGAACAGCCGGTTGCTCAGGCCGGCCTCGATCCCCAAACCGCCGGACAGGATGAGCAGCACCCCGGCCGCCAGCAGCAGCGCGGGTGCCAGCCAAAGGCGGGCGGGCCCCCACCAGGCCCTTGGGGTCTTTGCCGCATCCATGCCCGGCGCAGACTATTATCGTTAAACCGGCGGGGCAAAGTGCGCCCGCTGGCTTGGGCCGCAGGCCAGGCAGAACTGCCGGGGGCTACTTGGACGTCACCCGGATGGCGACCTGGGCCAGCAATATCTTGGCGCCTTTTTTGCCGAGCGCGCGATTGGTCACCGCCTGAAGCCGGTCGGCGATCACGGCAACATCCGGCTGGACGTCGGTGCGCACCACATTGGCGGTAAAGGTCATCAGGTTGCGGATATAGGCGTCGCGCAGCACGGGCAGGGAGTGGGTGACCTCGTCGCGCAGCTTGGCGTCGGGCACGTCCAGGCCGGCGCCGATCATCAGCATTCCGGCCACGCGATTGTCCGCCACGATGGTGGTGTAGATCGGGTCCAGCATGATGTAGCTCTCGGACTGGGTGGTCTTGTGCTCTGGTGCTTTCTGGGCTTTGGGGGCATCTTCGCCGCGCACCGGAAGGCCGGCCCCCATCAGGGCCGCAAGAGCAAGCATAATCGTGGGGCTAAGGCGCATCCGGGCACCAATTCATCCTGGCGTGCGGACCAGTAAGCGCCGGATTGGTAAACCGAATTTTAACGGGAGGGACAAATGACCAGACTTCGGCCGATGATCGCGAGCCTGGGGCGGACGGCGGCCATTTTCGCCGGCGCGGTGGTTATCTCCGCTGGCGCGGTGGTTATCTCCGCTGGCGCGGCCTGGGCGGCCGACCATCCCGGCCAGAAATTCCAGATTTCGCCAGCCAGCCTTGCGGCGCCCTATGCCACGGCGGCGGCGGGTAACGCCCCCACCACCATCGCCCGGCCCGCCGGCGCCATGCCGGAAGTTCCCAAGGGTTTCGCGGTCTCGATCTTTGCCGAGAATCTCTCCAACGCCCGCTGGATGGCGGTGGCTCCCAACGGCGACGTCTTTCTCGCCGAGCCCACCAGGGCTGCCGGCAAGATCACCATCCTTCGTGACAGCAACGGCGACGGCAAGGCCGACAAGACCTTCACCTTCCTGTCCTCCGGTCTTGCATATCCCCACGGACTGGCCTTCCACGGCGGCTATCTTTATGTCGGCGACCTGCGCGGCATCTGGCGCTTTGCCTACAAGGACGGGCAGACCAGCGCGGGACCGCCGCAAAAGGTAACCAGCAAGGTTCAGGACCTGCGGCCCGGCGGCGGCCATGTCACCCGCGACATCGCCTTCGGCCCGGATGGCGGGCTCTATCTGGCGCTGGGCTCCCGGGACAATATTTCCGACTTCAAGCCGGGCGCCCAGGTGTTCAAGATCAATGCCGATGGCAGCATGAGCGAGTTCGCCAGCGGCATCCGCAACCCGGTCGGCATCGCCTTTGCCCCCGGCACCAACAATCTGGTTGTCGTCACCAATGAGCGCGACGGCCTGGGCGACGCCCTGCCGCCGGACTATCTGACCGTCGTCCGGCAGGGCGGGTTCTACGGCTATCCCTACGCCTATATCGGCAAAAACCCCGATCCGGTGTGGGGGCCCAAGGATCCGGGCGGCAAGGTGACCTCGACCATCACGCCGGACGTGCTGTTTCAGGCCCATAGCGCGCCGACCGGCCTGGCCTTCTACACCGGCGCGAACTTTCCCGCCGACTACAGGAATGACGCCTTTGTCTCGCTGCATGGGTCCTGGAATGCCGGCAATCCCACCGGCTACAAGGTGGTGCGGGTCCATTTTGTGAACGGCAAGCCGGTCAATGGCTACGAGAATTTCGCCACCGGTTTCTGGAACGGTATGGGCCGGAGCGGCGAGCCGGCCGCGGTCTGGGGCCGGCCGGTGGGCCTGACGGTGGCCAGGGACGGCAGCCTGTTGATCGCCGACGATGCGTCCAATGTGGTGTGGCGGGTGACGTATACGGGAAAATGAGAAAAACAGGGCCGCTTGACGGCCCCAGCCCCCGTCCCTAAAACCCGCCCTTCCGGTTCGGGGCTGTAGCTCAGTTGGGAGAGCGCCTCGTTCGCAATGAGGAGGCCAGCGGTTCGATTCCGCTCAGCTCCACCATTTTCCATGCGCCGGATGGACATGGAACGTGGTGCCGAACACACGCCGCGACAGCAATTGAGGCGTGTGAGGCCCAGGACCGGAATTTGAATTCTGCCGGGCTTAATCGGCGGGCGGAGCCCCAATCCTTCATTTCTGGCTTTTCGGGTGAAGCTTCGCCCTTTACAAGGAATGCATGCTGAACCCCATCGCCGCCCTGCTGATCGAAGTTCTGGAAATCTACAAGTGGGTCGTCATCGCGGCGGTGATCGTGAGTTGGCTGACCGCCTTCAATGTCATCAACCAGTACAACAATTTCGTCCGCAGCCTGCTGCGGATCCTCTATGCCCTGACCGAGCCGGTGTTCCGCCCGATCCGCAAGGTCATCCCGCCCCTTGGTGGCCTGGACCTGTCCCCCATCGTCGTGTTCGTCATCATCTGGTTCCTGCAATACACGATCCAGTGGGCGTCGTTCCGCTACGGGCTCTAGGCGATGGCGGGCACGGTCATTGATGGCAAGGCCAGTGCCGCAAGACTGCGCGAAAAGATCGCCGCCTACACCGCCGAACTGAAATCGCGGCACGGCCTGCAGCCGGGGCTGGCCACCGTGCTGGTGGGCCAGGATCCGGCCAGCGAAGTCTATGTCCGCAACAAGCGCAAGACCGCCGAAGCGATCGGCTTCAAGTCGGTGCATGTGGAACTTCCTGCCACCGCCTCCCAGGACGAACTGCTGGCGCATGTGAAGGCGCTGTCCGCCGATCCTTCCGTGCACGGCATCCTGGTGCAGCTGCCGCTGCCCAAGCAGCTGGACGAGAATGCGGTGCTAGATGCGCTCGACCCGGCCAAGGATGTCGATGCGCTGACGCCAACCAATGCGGGCCTTCTGCTGTCGGGCCGCGCCCATCTGGTCACCTGCACCCCGTCCGGCGTGATGATGCTGCTGAAGGAATATGTCGGCGACATCGCCGGCAAGGACGCGCTGGTCATCGGCCGCTCGCTGCTGTTCGGCAAGCCGGCCGCGCAACTGCTGCTGGCCGCCAACGCCACCGTCACCATGGCGCATTCGCAGTACGCGCGACCTGCCGGCGCTGGCGCGGCGCGCCGATATTCTGGTCGCCGCCATCGGCAGGCCGGAATTCGTCAAGGCGGATTGGGTCAAGCCCGGCGCGACGGTGATCGATGTCGGCATCAACCGCGTCGATGCCGGCGACGGCAAAACCAAGACTGGTCGGCGATGTCGATTATGAGGCAGCGAGAGAAGTGGCGGGCGCCATCACGCCGGTGCCCGGCGGCGTCGGCGCCATGACCATCGTCTGCCTGATGCGCAACACGCTGATCGCGGCCTGTGCGCAGAACGGCCTGCCGCTGCCGACCGACGCTCTAGGTCTTCTGTTTCGAGGTCCTTGGCCAGGTCGTCGGGCGAGATCGCTTCGTCGTAGAAGCTGACGAGCTTGCCGTCCGGCCCCATCAGATACAGAACCGATGGAATGGTCCACGCCATAGCCGCCCTCCAGTCCCTTGGCAGGGTCCAGCGGCCGCTTCACGGCATAGACGCGGTATTTCTTCTCGCGCATCCTTGATCGCCGCCTCGCTGCCGGTGAGGCCGATGAAGTCCGGTCCGAAGGCCTGCATATAATCGGCCAGCACCTTCGGCGTGTCGCGCTCCGGATCGACGGTGATGAAGATCGGCACGACGCGCCGGGCCTTGCCGCCCAGCTTCTCCAGCGCATCGGCCATCACCGCCAGGGTGGTGGGACAGACATCGGGGCAATAGCTGTAGCCGAAATAGATCAGCATGTAGCGGCCGCGGAAATCGGCGTCGCTCACCGCCTTTGCCGCTCTGGTCGGTCAGGTGGAAGGGCCCGCCGACATCGGCCTGGCCGGTGATCACGCTGCGTCCCAGCCCCGGCACCGTTTCGCTTTCATGCCATAGAAGGCCGCCGGCCAGCGCCGCGACCAGCAGCAGATAGGGGATCAGGACCTGGCGGTTGCGCAGCATGCGTTTTTCCGTTTGCCTGCGCCATGCGTCTAATCCCGTCCGATCCGCATCAGGGAAGGTTACTTTGGCGCGCAAGGAGATGGTCGAGCGGGTTTCGCGCAAGCGCGCGCGGCGCGGGTGGCCGTGTGCGGCTGCGCACCCTTTCGAACCTGCGCTGGCTGGCGGTGGCGGGCCAGTCGGCGGCGCTGTTCCTGGTCTATTTCGCGCTTGGCTATCACCTGCCGATCCTGTACTGCGCCGTCGCCATCGCCGTCAGCGCCGTGCTCAATGTGGTGCTGGCGATCCGCTATCCGCCGGCGCACCGCCTCACCAACCGCGAGGCGACCTTCTATCTGGCCTTCGACGTGCTGCAGCTGGCGGCGCTGCTCTATCTGACCGGCGGCATCGCCAATCCCTTCGCCCTGATGTTCCTGGCGCCGGTGGTGATCGCGGCCGCCACGCTCAATCTCGGCAATACGCTGATCCTGGCGGGCATCGCCTTTGCCTCGGTGTCGCTGATCGCGGTGTTGCATCGCCCGCTGCCCTGGCCGACCGGCGAAACCCTGCTGCTGCCGCCGCTCTATCAGGGCGGCATCTGGGCCTCGCTGGTGATCGGCATCGGCTTCACCTCGATCTATGCCTGGCGCATCGCCAGCGGAATCGGCGCGCATGTCGGCGGGACTTGCGGCCACCCAGCTGGCGCTGGCGCGCGAACACCGCCTGGCGGCGCTCGGCGCGCTGGCCACCGCGGCGGCGCACGAGCTGGGCACGCCGCTGGGCACCATCGCGGTGGTGGCGCGCGAGCTGGAACGCGCGTTGCCGGAAAATTCCGCCGGAAGCGGAAGATGTGCGCCTGCTGCGCGAACAGGCCGAACGCTGCCGCACCATCCTCGCCCGCCTCGCCAATCCGGAAGAGGCCTTGCTGGGCGTCCACCGCCCGGCTGCCGCTGGGCGCCTTCCTGGACGACATCGCCGCAGCGCATCGCGGCGAGGACTTGGAGATCGCGTCACCGTCACGCCGCCGGAAGATGACAGCCAAGTGCCGCAGGTCTGGCGGGCGCCCGAACTGCTGCACGGGCTGGGCAACATCATCGAGAATGCCGCCGATTTCGCCACATCCGCTGGTAGCGGTCAATGCCGGCTGGGACGAGCAGTTCCTTTATATTTCGGTGGAGGATGACGGCCCCGGCTTCGCGCCGGAAATCTTCGAGCGCGCTGGGCGAGCCCTACATCACCTCCCGGCCCGGCCATCATGCGCTGGGCGAGACCGAGATCGGCCCGCAAGGCTCGCTCAGCCAGCATGAAGGCATGGGGCTGGGCTTCTTCATCGCCAAGACCCTGCTGGAGCAGACCGGCGGCCTGGTTAACGCCGAGAATCCGCCGGGCGGCGGGGCCAGGTTTCCATGCGCTGGCCGCGCGGGGCCATCGACGGGACCCCAGCCGCCCGCACAATCGGAGCCGGATTGACGGGCCCGCGAATTGTTTGACGGGGTGTCAAAAGCGGTACTAAAGCGCCCCGTCGGCCCTGGCCGAGCATGGGAAAAGCCCGATGACGTGAAGACAAGACCCTGCTGCTGGTCGAAGACGACCGCCCCCTGCGCGAGCGCCTCGCCCGCGCCATGGAAGCACGCGGCTTCGCCGTCACCATGGCCGAAATCGGTGGCCGAGGGCAAGGCCCGCGCCAAGGAGGCGCCGCCCGCCTATGCCGTGGTCGATCTGAAGCTGGATGACGGCAACGGCCTGGATGTGGTGGAGACCTTGCACACCGTCCGCCCCGAAAGCCGGGTGGTGGTGCTGACCGGCTTCGGCAATATCGCCACCGCCGTGGCGGCGGTGAAATATGGCGCCATCGACTATCTGCCCAAGCCGGCCGATGCCGACGACATCCTGGCGGCGCTGCTGGCGGCGCCGGGCTCCAAGCCCAAGCCGCCGGAAAATCCCATGTCGGCCGACCGGGTGCGCTGGGAGCATATCCAGCGCGTCTATGAGCTGTGCGGCCACAACGTGTCGGAGACGGCGCGGCGGCTGAACATGCATCGCCGCACCTTGCAGCGGATTCTGGCCAAGCGCAGCCCGCGCTAGGCTGGATATTCCACCAGAAGCCGGTTGCGCCGCTGGCGCAGGCCTGCCGGTCCCGCAAGCCACAAGCGCGCCAAAACCAGCGACACCAGCATCACGCCAACGCCCGCGATCATGTCCACCAGATAGTGCCCGCCGAAAAACGGGATGGTGAACAACATCAGCGCATTCAGCATGGCGAAAATATGGAAGATCGCGCCCGTGCGGCGCAATCCATAGGTACAAGCAAGCGCCATCACCGTGTGAAGGGATGGAAAACAAACAACTCCCGCAATGGAGGCAGGCTTAAACACCAGATCGCGATGACTGAGCAGGTGCTCCATGGTTGGCAGGAAGGTGCCTTCCGATGGAAGATCGAAAATCTTGAAGGGCCCCAAGGCAGGAAACACCATGGCGAGCAGGCAGCAGAGAGCGCTGGCAATGAAGGTGAGGCGCCACAATTCTCGCATCTGCGTTCGCTGCTGCATCAGACCCAGAAGGATGGTGCAATAGAGTCCTTGTACCAACTGGCTCTGGTAGAGCAGCTTACCCATCAGGGCCAGCGGCGGATGCGCCATTACCCAGCCATGGAGCGCGAGCCAGTCAAAGCCCAGCGCAAGGTCCGCCCGCAGCAATGCCTGGTCCACCAACGGGCCATGCGCGCTTGCCAGGCACAGATAAGAAAAAACCACCAGCCCCGCGGTGCCGCTCAACGAGAGGCAGAAATATTCTGCCAGCACACCGACGCGCGGCGGAAACAGGGCGCGCATGGCGAAGCAGCCGCCGGCAAATCCGGCGATCGCCGCCCAATTCTGCCAGGACAGCAGTAGGTGAAAATCGATCAACCGCGCCCAAACAAAGTCCACCAGATAAAGCGCTGCCACGGCGGACCATTCAACCGCAAATTCGCTGGAGAGTGGGCGTCTTGAAGAGACCGGCATGCGCTATTCTCCTCATATTTGGGTAAGATTTTTGTTAACGGTGGGCGTTCTTTTTTCGCAGCTTTTTCCGTTCCGCTGCGGGCCGGATAAGGCGCGCGCCAAGGACGCGCCGTCCGCCTTAGGCGGGGTTTTCCACCAGGACGGCATTGCGCCCATGACGCAAGCCTGACAGCCCGGTGAACCACAGGCGCGTCCAAACCAGCGACACCGCCATCACGCCGACGCCCGCGATCATGTCCACCAGATAGTGACCCCCGAAATACGGAATGGCGACCAGCATCAACAGATTGAGCGCCGCGATCGCCCAGCCGATCGGTCCGGTTCGGCGGAAACCCCAGACATAGGCGAGCGCCATGGCGGTGTGGAAGGACGGAAAGCTCACCACGCCCGTCATGTGCCCCAGCGCAAAGTTCAGATCCTTGCCGCTCTTGAGGTGCTTCATCACCGGCACGAAGCTGTCGGGCGGCCCGGCATGGAATGTATTATAGGGGCCCAGCGCCGGAAACAGCATGACTCCGGCGCTGGTCAGCAGGCCAATTACCAACACCAGCCAGAACATTTCGCGCAGTTGCTGTTTTTTGTCCATCAGCGAAAACAGCACGCAAAAATAAAGCGCCTGATAGACCATGCTGCCATAGGCGAATTGCAGCACGGAAGCGGCAAAGGGGTGCGCCAGCAGGAAGTGATAGCCCGCCAGCCAGTCGAATCCCAGGGCGCGGTCCGCCGCCAGAAGCGGTGCGTCCGCCATGGCGCCGGACGAGGCCAGGCAGAGATATGACAGAACCGCGAACACAATCGTGGCGGCGGCGGTCAGCGAAAAATATTCCGCCATCATGCCGCCGCGCGGCGAGAACCGGCGCAGCAGGATCATCATACCGATGCCGCCGCCGATCATCTTGCCGTCACCCCAATCGACGGCCAGGTGAAAGCCGATTGCCCGCCCCCACAACAGATCGAGCGCGGCCAGCGCGAGAAGCGCAAGCCATTCGGGCACAAAATCGGTCCTTAGCCTCGACAGCATGGCGCGATCCTGCGCCAGCCAATGTTAGCGTTCGGTTAGCTTATTTGCTTTTTTTGGCCGGCCTGCGGGCTTTTTTTACCGACTTTTCCGCCAACTGGGCGGCGCGTCCCAGCAGAATTTCGTTCAGCAGCTTCGGCGTCAGGGCCGTCAGCCGCGCCAGGATGAATGGAAAATTGCGATAGTGATCGGTGATGTAGAAAAGCGCCGGCTCGGCCTCGAGCATCAAGTCGCGCATTTCCATGGAGGAAACGCGCAAGGTCATTGCCTCTTCCTTGTCATGCACCTTGGTCAGGAACTGGCCATGCAGGAAGACGGCCGGTTTCCTGAACCACAGGACTTCCGTGGCGCCGGGAATCGCCAGCGCGATTTTCCAGCCGTCACTTCTGGATATCGGCATCGGGCAGAACCAAGTTAGGAGTTTGTCCCAGGGCCAGTGCTTCGAGATGGCGCGACAGCCGTTCCGCCGCGCAACGCGCGAAGCTGACCGTGACGGCCTTGCGCCGGCTGGCATGCAGCGCTTGCGCCGCGGCCTCCTTGATGATGGCGCCGCCATAACGGTCGGCCACGATCAGCCCGGTTTGCTGCGGCACATGCTCGTGGGGAAAATCCGGCGGGATGGCGAAATAGAACAGGTCGCAGTAATCGAGATATTCGGGCCATTTGTTGTCGCCGCGCAAATCGGCCAGCGCCACCTTGATCTCCACCCCCAGCATCTCGCCGCCGGGGCCGATGGCGGCGAGATCCAGCCGCCGTCCGTTGGGCAGGGTGAATTCCAGGACGGGCGAGTAGCCTTCGTCCAGCAGAAGGCGGCTCACTCCCCGCGCGACCTCGGCGGCGGTGGAAGAACTGATCATGCGGCCAGTTTAGTTACAGACTGCCTTTTGAGGAAGGCGATGCCCCATCCAATCTCTCGTCGGGCGCAATGGCCTGGCGCAGCGCACGCGCAAGGCCTTTGAAGCAGGTCTCGACGATATGGTGGCTGTTGTCGGCATAGAGATTTTCGATATGCAGGCACACCCCGGCATTCTGGGCGAAGGCCTGGAACCATTCCTTGAACAGCTCGGTGTCCATTTCCCCCAGCTTGGGCTTTGGGATCGTCACCTTCCAGATCAGGTAGGGCCGGTTGGAGATGTCGAGCGCAACCCGCGTCAGCGCCTCGTCCATCGGGATCAGGGCGGAGCCGAAACGGGTGATGCCGGAAAAATCGCCCAGCGCCTGCTTCACCGCCTGGCCGATGACGATGGCGGTATCCTCGGTGGTGTGGTGATAGTCGACATGCAGGTCGCCGCTGGCCCGCACCTTGAGGTCGATCATGGAATGGCGCGAGAAGCTCTCCAGCATATGGTCCAGAAAACCGATGCCGGTGTCGATGTCGCTGTCGCCGGTCCCGTCCAGGTCCAGGGAGACGGCGATCTCGGTCTCGCGGGTCTTGCGTTCGACGGTGGCGGTGCGCATGGGGCTTTCCGGACTGGTTCGGCGCTGTATAGCAGGGGGCGGCGCGTCGGCGCGAGCCGGAGCGCCCACAAATTGGCTGGGACGAATCCCCTCCTGCGGCCAAGCATATGTCATAATTGACATATGCGGTTGACCCTCTCGCCAAACCCTGTAAAGAGGGGCCCGCTTCCCGGGCGGCCCTGCATGGCGCAGTGACAGGCCTCGCGACCGCATCAAGTTAAGGACCTGCAACATGGCGCGTTCCGATTACCTGTTCACTTCCGAAAGTGTTTCCGAGGGCCACCCCGACAAGGTGAGCGACCGCATCTCGGACGAGGTGGTGGACCTGTTCTTCCGTGAGGGCCCCAAGGAAGGCATGAGCCCCTGGGACATCCGCGCCGCCTGCGAAACCATGTGCACCACCAACCGCGTCATCATCGCGGGCGAAACCCGCGGGCCCAAGAGCGTGCAGGCCGGAGACGTCGAAGCGGTTGCCCGCCAGGCGATCAAGGATATCGGCTATGAGCAGGAGGGCTTTCACTGGCGCAATGCCAATGTCGAAGTCCTGCTGCATGCCCAGTCGGCCCATATCGCCCAGGGCGTCGACGCGAGCGGCAACAAGGATGAAGGCGCGGGCGACCAGGGCATCATGTTCGGCTATGCCTGCCGCGAAACCCCGGCCCTGATGCCGGCGCCGCTCTACTACAGTCACAAGATCCTGAAATTGCTGGCCGATGCACGCCATGCCGGCAAGGAGCCGGACCTGCTGCCCGATGCCAAGTCGCAGGTCACCCTGCGCTATGCCGGCGGCAAGCCGGTGGAAGCGACCCAGATCGTGCTCTCCACCCAACATGTCCACGAACACCAGTCCAGCGCCGATATCCGCAAGATCGTCGAACCCTATATCCGCCAGGCGCTGCCCGCCGAATGGATCAACGAAAAGACCGTCTGGCACATCAATCCCACCGGCTCCTTCGTGATCGGCGGCCCCGACGGCGACTGTGGCCTGACCGGGCGCAAGATCATCGTCGACACCTATGGCGGCGCGGCCCCCCATGGCGGCGGGGCCTTTTCCGGCAAGGACTCCACCAAGGTGGATCGCTCCGCCGCTTATGCCGCACGTTACCTGGCCAAGAATGTGGTGGCCGCAGGCCTGGCCGAACGCTGCACCATCCAGCTGGCCTATGCGATCGGCGTGGCTGAACCGCTCAGCGTCTATGTCGACACCCACGGCACCGGCAAGGTGGATGAGGCCCGGCTGGAACTGGTGCTGCCGCAGCTGATGAACCTGAAGCCGCGCGGCATCCGCCAGCACCTGGATCTCAACAAGCCGATCTTCGCGCGCACCGCCGCCTATGGTCATTTCGGCCGCGATCCGGACTCGGACGGCGGATTCTCCTGGGAGAAGACCGACCTGGCGGATCAAATCAAGGCTGCGCTGTAGTTGGCGCCTGCCGCAAAACCCCGGCTATCTCCTCCCGCTGCGTGCAAGCGCTTGGCGGGGGGCGATGTCCGCTAGCGGGCTTGCCCGAGTGGCGGACAATGGGGTGCAAAAAGAAGCCGAACCGGGCGCGCGCAAGCGCGGACAGCTTTTCGGCCGGCGCAAGGGCCCCAAACTGTCCGCACGCCAGGCGGGCCTGCGCCGAACACTGTTAGCCACGCTGGCCTACCGTGTGGACGCCGCCCCCCTCAGCCAGTTTCCGAACACTGTTCGCGAACTGTGGCTGGAGGTGGGATTTGGCGCCGGCGAGCACCTGGTCTGGCAGGCGCAGCACCATCCCCATGTGGGCCTGATCGGCGCCGAGCCCTATGAGATGGGGGTCGCCAAGATACTGACAAAGCTGGAAGAATATCCACTGAACACCGTTCGGATTTACGAAGGCGATGGCCGGGAAATCATCGAAAGCCTGCCGGACCGGAGCCTGGATCGCTTCTTCCTGCTCTTCCCCGATCCCTGGCCCAAGACCCGTCATCACAAGCGCCGTTTCCTGCAGATGGACATGCTGGACAGCCTGGCGCGGGTGCTGAAGCCGGGGGCGGAACTGCGTTTCGCCACCGACGACAAGTCCTATCTGCCCTATGCCCTGGAACGGCTGATGGCCCATCAGGCCTTTGCATGGCTGGCAAAAGGTCCCGCGGACTGGAAAAGCCGGCCCGCCGACTGGCCGCCAACCCGTTATGAAACCAAGGCGATCAAGGGTGCGCCGACCTTTTTGCGCTTTGTGCGGCGTTAGCCGCGCGGGGCCTTCGCTTTCCGGGCCCTGCCGGGATAAAACTGCCCCATGAAAATCCCCCCGACCCATGACGAAGCGCCAGAGGAAAAAAGGCAGATTTTCGGCACCAGCCTTGGCGATCTGGGCGTGGTGGTGATCGCGGCGCTGTGCACCATCACCTTGATCATGATCCTGTTTTCCCCTTCCCCGTTCGAAAAGCTGGAAAAAGCCCAGGCCCGGCAGGAAAAAGAGCGGGTCCTGAAGGAAAAGGCCGAGCGCCAGCGCAAGATCGACGAGGCGGTCGCCACCGGCGAAGTCAGTGTCTCCATCAGCCCTAGCAAGCATTAACCCCCTTGCAGCCTTGATATCGGGGCCCCCAGGGCGTAAATAGCGCCCATCCCAAACAACAAATGTTCGTTGTGTGGCGGCCCGACAGGCCGCCGCGGGCAAGAGGCTTTGCATAGTGGTCGTGGCGACGGCAACACATCTGGAACCGGTCTTTGAACCCGTCCTTGAAAAGGCGGGGTTCAAACTGGTGCGCCTGCGCATGATGGGCGGCGCGGCCAGGACCTTGCAGGTGATGGCCGAGCGGCCCGACGGCAGCATGGACGTGGAAGGCTGCGCCACCCTGTCCCATGCCCTGCTGGATTTCATCGAGGCCGAGAATCCGATCGAGGGCGATTACGAGATCGAAGTGTCTTCGCCCGGCATCGATCGCCCCCTCACCCGGCTGGCGGATTTCGCGCGCTGGTGCGGCCACGAAGCCAAGATCGAGCTGCACGCGCCCGTCGAGGGCCGCAAGCGCTTCCGCGCCACCTTGCTGGGGCTGGATGGCCAGGATGTCATGATCCGTGCCGACAATGCCGACATCCGGTTTCCGTTTCGCGCGGTTGCCGCGGCGAAACTCGTCCTTACCGACAAGCTCATCAACGAACATTCGAAGACGCGCGATCCAGCGCAACAGGAGAAGTAAAATGGCAGGAACCGTAGCCGCCAACCGGCTCGAACTTTTGCAGATCGCCGACGCCGTCGCGCGCGACAAATCCATCGACAAGCAGGTGGTGCTGACCGCGATGGAAGAGGCCATGCAGCGCGCCGCCAAGGCTCATTACGGCAACGAGAACGACATCAAGGTCGATATCGACCCCAAGACGGGCGAGACCCATGTCTCGCGCTATCTGCACGTGGTGGAGATGGTGGAGAATGACAAGACCGAGATTTCGCTTGTCGATGCCCGCAAGCGCAACCCCGACGCCCAGATCGGCGACATTATCGCCGAGACCTTGCCGCCGGTGGATTTCAACCGCATCAATGCCCAGAACGCCAAGCAGGTGATCGTGCAGAAGGTGCGCGACGCCGAGCG
Organism: uncultured Alphaproteobacteria bacterium; assembly: GCA_963835715.1. Lineage (GTDB taxonomy): Bacteria > Pseudomonadota > Alphaproteobacteria > Micropepsales > Micropepsaceae > Rhizomicrobium. The sequence continues at coordinate 742,424 of CAWIGN010000002.1, read as the reverse complement.
CGAGCGCCAGTATGACGAATACAAGGACCGCATCGGCGAGGTGGTGCATGGCGTGGTCAAGCGCTCCGAGTTCGGCTCGGTGGTCGTCGATCTGGGCAAGGCCGAAGGCGTGGTGCGCCGCGACGAGATGATCCCGCGCGAATCCTTTCGCGCCGGCGACCGCATCCGCGCCTATATCTACGATGTCCGCCGCGAGGCCCGCGGCCCCCAGATATTCCTGTCGCGCAGCCACCCCCAGTTCATGGTGCGCCTGTTCGCCCAGGAAGTGCCGGAAATCTACGACGGCGTGATCGAGATCCGCGCCGTGGCGCGCGATCCCGGCTCCCGTGCCAAGATCGCCGTCATCAGCAAGGATTCCTCGATCGACCCCGTCGGCGCCTGCGTCGGCATGCGCGGCGTGCGCGTGCAGGCGGTGGTGCAGGAACTGCAGGGCGAGCGCATCGACATCATCCCGTGGAACGCCGAAGCGGCGACCTTCATCGTCAATGCGCTGGCGCCCGCCGAGGTCACCAAGGTGGTGCTGGATGAAGACACCCACCGCGTCGAGGTTGTGGTGCCGGACGAGCAGCTGAGCCTGGGCATCGGCCGCCGCGGCCAGAATGTGCGCCTGGCCTCTCAGCTCACCGGCTGGCAGATCGACATCCTGACCGAGGCCGAGGAATCGGAACGCCGCCAGAAGGAATTCACCCAGCGCACGGCGCTGTTCATGGAGTCGCTGGACGTGGACGAGACCGTGGCCCAGCTGCTGGCCAGCGAGGGCTTCGCCACCATCGAAGACGTGGCTTATGTGGACCTGGGCGAACTGGCCCAGATCGAGGCCTTCGACGAGGAAACCGCGCAGGAGCTGCAAAGCCGCGCCGTCGAATTTATCGAGGCGCGCAACAAGGAGATGGACGACAAGCGCCTGTCCCTGGGCGTCGCCGACGAGGTGCTGGAGGTGGACGGCATCACGCCGGTCCTGGCTGTGGCCCTGGGCGAGCACGACATCAAGTCCCTGGAGGACCTGGCCGGCTGCGCCACCGACGACCTGATCGGCTATTACGAGGTCAACAAGGACAAGGAGCGCGTGCGCGTGCCCGGTGCCCTGGACGGCTTCAATCTCACCAGCGACGAGGCCAATGCCATTGTGATGAAGGCCCGCGTCAAGGCCGGCTGGATCGAGGAGCCGGTGGAAGAGGACGTGGCCGAGGAAACCGCCGAAGGCGAGGAGCCGGCTGAAGCCTGATGACCCTGATGGCGCACGAAATGGATCAGACGGACGATAACGCGCGCGAACGGCGCGATATCGTATCGGGTGAAGTCATGCCCGAAAACCGCCTTTTGCGTTTTGTCGCCGATCCCGACGGCATCGTCGTTCCCGACGCGGCCGCCAAGCTGCCCGGCCGGGGCCTTTGGGTGGAAGCGTCGCGCAAGGCCGTCGACAAGGCGGTGGAGAAGAAACTCTTCTCCCGCGCCGCCAAGGCGCCGGTGAGCGCCGCCGCCGATCTTTCGGCGCGCGCCGAAAAGGCGCTGGTGGCACGGATGCTGGGCGATCTGGGGATCGCCCGCCGTTCGGGCGCCCTGGTGCTGGGCTTCGACAATGTCCTGCGCACGCTGGAGGGGGCCAAGCCGCCAAAAGTCCTGATCGAGGCCTTTGACGGTTCCTCCGACGGCAAGCGGAAATTATACGCCGCCGCGCACCGGCTGGGGCTTCCCTGCGAGGTGATCCAATGCCTGACCAGCGCCGAATTGGGCTTGGCGCTGGGACGCGAGAATGTGATACATGCGGCCGTCCAGCCGGGCGGTCTTGCGGAACGTTTGACCTTTGATGCGGAACGCCTTTCGGGCTTCCGCGAACGGCCCCCGGCCCGGAACGAAAGAAATTCATGAGCGATACTGACGAAACCAAACGCCCGGCCAAGACGCTGTCCCTGAAGAAGACGGAGACCTCCACCGTCAAGCAGAGCTTCAGCCATGGCCGCACCAAGGCCGTGGTGGTGGAGAAAAAGCGCTCCGCCACGCCGCCGGCCGCCAAGCCCGCCAGGCCGGCCGAAAAACCTGCCGAAAAGCGCGCCGCCAAGCCTGTCGAGGCCAAGGCGCCCGCCGCGGACAAGGCCGCGCCCACGCGCGGTGTCGTGCTGCGCCAGCTTTCGGACGAGGAAAAGGCGCGCCGCGCCGCGGCGCTGGCCGATGCGCGCGTTTCCGACAGCGAAGCCCGTCGCCAGGCCGAACAGGAAGCCGAACGCCGGTCCCGCGAAGAAGAACAGCTGCGCGCCGAGCGCGTGGCCGCCGAAAAGCGCAAGGCCGAAGAGGAAGCGCGCAAGGCCGCCGATGAGCTGGCCAAGAAACACGCCGAACAGGAAGCCGCCCGCCGCCTGGAACCCCCCAAGGTCGGCGAAGTGGCGAGCGAGGCGCCCCGCCGCCGCCTGGAAAATGAAGAGGAAGAGGAAGGCGGCGCCAAGAAAATCGGCGGCAAGCTGGTTCCCGCCAAGGCACCCGCGCCCAAGAAGGCCGAAGGCGAGCGCCGCCGCGGCAAGCTGACCGTCACCCGCGCCTTGTCCGACGACGACGAGCGCGTGCGTTCGGTCGCCTCCTATAAGCGCCACCTGCAGCGCGTCAACAAGGGCCACCAGCAGGCTCCCGCCGGTCCCGCCGGTCCCCGCGACATCACCCTTCCGGAAACCATCACGGTTTCCGATCTCGCCAACCGCATGGCGCGGCGCACCGTGGATGTCATCAAGGTGCTGATGAAGAACGGCATGATGGCGACGCCCAACGACGTCATCGATGCCGACACCGCCGAGCTTGTGGCGACGGAATATGGTCATGTCGTCAAGCGCGTCGCCGAAAGCGACGTGCTCGAAGGCCTGGTCGGGGCGAAGGACGACGACGCCAATCTGGCACCGCGCCCCCCTGTGGTCACGGTGATGGGCCATGTCGACCACGGCAAGACCTCGCTGCTGGACGCGCTGCGCAAGACCGACGTGGTGGCGGGCGAAGCCGGCGGCATCACCCAGCATATCGGCGCCTATCAGGTGCAGCTCAAGACGGGCCAGAAGATCACCTTCCTGGACACGCCGGGCCACGCCGCCTTTACCCAGATGCGCGCGCGCGGCGCCAAGGTCACCGACCTGGTGATCCTGGTGGTGGCGGCCGATGACGGCGTGATGCCGCAGACGGTCGAGGCCATCGCCCACGCCCGGGCGGCGGGCGTGCCGATGATCGTGGCGGTCAACAAGATCGACAAGGGCGGCGCCAATCCCACGCGGGTGAAGACCGAACTGCTGCAGCACGAAATCCAGGTCGAGGACATGGGCGGCGAAGTGCAGGTGGTGGAAGTCTCCGCCACCAAGGGCACCAATCTCGAGAAGCTGGAAGAAGCCATCCTGCTGCAGGCCGAAATCCTGGACCTCAAGGCCAATCCCGACCGCCCCGCCGAAGGCGCGGTAGTTGAAGCCAAGCTGGACAAGGGGCGCGGCCCGGTCGCCACCGTTCTGGTTCAGCGCGGCACCTTGAAGGTCGGCGACATCGTGGTGGCCGGTGCGGAATGGGGCCGGGTACGCCTGCTCGCCAACGAACGCGGCGAGTCGGTGAAAAGTGCCGGACCCTCGACCCCCATCGAAGTGCTGGGCCTGTCGGCCGCGCCCGAAGCCGGCGACGAAATGGTGGTGGTCGAAAACGAAGCGCGCGCCCGCGAAGTGGCGGAATATCGCGGCCGCAAGCGCCGCGAACAACGCCAGGCGTCCTCCTCGCGCCAGACGCTGGACCAGTTGCTCCAGACCCGCGAGGCGGGCGAGAAGCGCCTGCTGCCGCTGGTGCTCAAGACCGATGTGCAGGGCTCCAGCGAAGCCATACAGGGCGCGTTGGCCAAGCTGGCGACCAGCGAAGTCGGGGCGCAGGTCCTGCAATCGGGGGTCGGCGGCATCACCGAAAGCGACGTCATCCTGGCGCATGCCAGCGGCGCGGCGGTGATCGGCTTCAATGTGCGTGCCAACAACCAGGCGCGCGACCGCGCCAAGCGCGACGGCGTGGAAATCCGCTATTACAACATCATCTACAACCTGGTGGATGACGTGAAGGCGGCGCTGTCGGGCCTGCTGACGCCGGAGACGCGCGAAAAATTCCTGGGCAATGCCGAGATCCTGGAAGTCTTCAATATCTCCAAGGTCGGCAAGGTGGCCGGCTGCAAGATCACCGAAGGCGTGGTGCGCCGCGGCGCCAAGGTGCGCCTGATCCGCGACAATGTCGTGATTCACGAGGGCGAACTTTCCACCCTCAAGCGCTTCAAGGACGAGGTGAAGGAGGTGCAGGTCGGCCAGGAATGCGGCATGGCCTTCACCAACTACCAGGACATGCAGAAGGGCGACGTCATCGAATGTTTCGAGGTCGAAACCATTCAGCGCGCCCTGTAATCCTCGAGACCTGAGGACCGTCCGATGTCTCGCCGCACCCCTGGCCGTTCTTCATCACGCCGTCCCGCGCGGGGCGGCGCTGTCGCGGGGCCGTCGCAGCGCCAGCTGCGCGTCGGCGAGGCGCTGCGCCATGCCCTGGCCGAGGTTCTCAGCCGCAACGAGATTCGCGATCCCGACCTGGATGGCGTCTCGGTGACGGTGACCCAGGTCAAGCCGTCGCCCGACATGCGCTATGCCACCGTCTTTTGCGAGCCGCTGGGCGGCGAAAACGCCAAGGCCATCGTCGCGGCGCTGAACCGGCACAAGGGGTTTTTGCGCGGCGAAATGGGCCATCGCATTACCATGAAATTCACCCCCGACCTGCGCTTTGTCGAAGACGAGTCCTTTGCCGAAGCCCAGAAGATCGAGACCATCCTCAAGTCCGAGCGCGTCAGTCGCGATCTGGCGGCGTCCGACGAAGACGCTGAAGACCGCGAAGACCAGGACTGATGGGACGCAGGAAAAAAGGTAATCCGGTTCACGGCTGGGTGATCCTGGACAAGCCGCAGGGTTTGGGCTCGACCCAGGCCGTCGCCGCGGTGCGCCGGATATTCGACGCCCAGAAGGCCGGCCATGCCGGCACCCTGGACCCCATGGCGACCGGCATCCTGGCGATCGCGCTGGGGGAGGCGACCAAGACCGTCCCCTACGCCATGGACGCGGACAAGACCTATCGCTTCACCGCCACCTGGGGCGAAAGCCGCGACAGCGACGACGCCGAAGGCGAAGTCACCGCGACCAGCGACAAGCGCCCCACACGGGACGAAATCGAGGCCCTGCTGCCCCGCTTCACCGGGGTCCTGAACCAGGTGCCGCCGGCCTACAGCGCCATCAAGGTGGCCGGGGAGCGGGCCTATGACCTGGCCCGGGAGGGGCAGCCGGTCGTCCTGGAGCCCCGGCAGGTGGAGGTGTTCCAGGCCCGCCTGGTGGAGGCCGGTCCAGACCGATGCGAGTTCGAAATCCGTTGTGGCAAAGGCACTTACGTCCGCTCCTGGGTGCGCGATATCGCGCGCGCGCTGGGGACTTTGGGCCATGTTTCGGCCCTGCGCCGCACCCGTCTGGGCTCCTGGGACGAAAAAACCGCAGTGAGCCTAGAAACCCTGACCCCTTTTATGCATAGTCCCGCCGCTTTTGGGTATTTGAGACCCCTTTCGACCGCGCTGGACGGCATCCCGGCGCTGGCCGTCAGTGGTCCCGATACGGTTCGCATCCGATCCGGCAACCCCATCCTCATCCGCGCGAATATCTTCGCCAAGATGAAGGACGGTTTTGGTGACGGCGAACTCTCTGGTCTCACTGTCTTTCTCAAGGATGAGGAGGGTGCGCCCGTGGCATTGGCCGAAATCGCCGAAGGTGAACTTCGTCCGTTTCGCGTCTTCAACTTTTCAACCTGAACGGATGACCGATGATTACCCCTGAACGCAAAAAAGAAGTCATTGCCGAACATGCAACCGGCAAGAATGATTCCGGTTCGCCGGAAGTGCAGATTGCGATCCTGTCGGAGCGCATCTCCAACCTCACCGAACACTTCAAGACCCACGCCAAGGACAATCACTCGCGCCGCGGCATGATCAAGATGGTGTCGCAGCGCCGTGGCCTGCTGGATTACGTCAAGGCCAAGGACGTCAAGCGCTATGAATCCATCATCGCAAAGCTGGGTCTGCGCCGCTGAAGTCTCGCGGCCAAACAGAATGGACACGGTCTCACGCCAAGGTGTGAGGCCGTGTTTTTGCTTTTGCGGGGGATGAGCTCCCGCAAAGGCTGGTCCCATAGGGGGATCAATAAGAAGGCCCGCGCGCAATATGGCGGCGGGCGATGACGAAAGAAAAATCGATGTTTACGACGCACAAGGAAAGCTTCGAATGGGGCGGCCGCACGCTGACCCTCGAGACCGGCAAGATTGCCCGCCAGGCCGATGGTTCGGTTCTGGCCACCTATGGTGAAACCGTTGTTCTGGCCACCGTGGTCGGCGCGGCCAATCCCAAAGAGGGCGTGGATTTCTTCCCGCTTACCGTGAATTACCAGGAACGCTACTATGCCGCCGGCAAGATTCCGGGCGGCTATTTCAAGCGCGAGCGCGGCCTGACCGAGCGCGAGACCCTGATCTCCCGCCTGATCGACCGTCCCATCCGCCCCCTGTTCGCCGATGGCTATCGCAACGAAACCCTGGTGGTGGCGCAGGTCCTGTCGCACGACCTGGAAAACGATCCCGATGTGGTGGCGATGGTCGCCGTGTCGGCGGCGCTGACCATTTCCGGCCTGCCCTTCCAGGGCCCGATCGGCGCGGCGCGCGTCGGCTATATCGACGGCGAATACAGGTTGAATCCGCCGCTGGACGACATGCCCAATTCCCAGCTGGAACTGGTGGTCGCCGGCACCCGCGATGCGGTCATGATGGTGGAATCCGAAGCCCAGGAACTCAGCGAAGAGGTGATGCTGGGCGCCGTGATGTTCGGCCACGCCGAAATGCAACACGCCATCAATGCCATCATCCGCCTGGCGGAGAAGGCGGCGAAGGAACCGCGCGCCGTGCCGGGCGATGTGCATGCCGCGGTGCGCGCCAAGCTAAAGGCGGCGGCGTCCGCCGATCTGGCGGCGGCGTTCCAGATTCCGATCAAGTTCACCCGCCGCGACGCGCTCAGCGCCGTGAAGAAGAAGTTCGCCGCCGAATTCGTCGGTGAGGGTGAAGGCCAGGTGCCGGCCAATGTTTATGGCGGCCTGCTGCACGATGTCGAAGCCGATGTGATGCGCAACGCGGTGCTGGACACCAAGAAGCGCGTTGACGGCCGCGACCTGACGACCGTCCGCCCCATCGTGGCGGAAGTCGGCATCCTGCCGCGCACCCACGGTTCGGCGCTGTTCACCCGCGGCGAAACCCAGGCGCTGGTGATTTGCACCCTGGGCACCGCCGAGGACGAGCAGTTCGTCGACAGTCTGGAAGGCACCGGCAAGCAGACCTTCATGCTGCACTATAACTTCCCTCCCTACAGCGTGGGCGAGACCGGCCGCATGGGCGCGCCCGGGCGCCGCGAAATCGGCCATGGCAAGCTGGCCTGGCGCGCCATCCATCCGATGCTGCCCAAGAAGGACGAGTTCCCCTACACCATTCGCGTGGTGTCGGAGATCACCGAATCCAACGGTTCGTCCTCGATGGCCTCGGTGTGCGGCACCTCGCTGGCCTTGATGGATGCCGGCGTTCCCCTGAAGAAGCCTACCGCGGGCATCGCCATGGGGCTTATTCTGGAAGGCGACCGTTATGTCGTGCTGTCGGACATTCTGGGTGATGAAGATCACCTGGGTGACATGGACTTCAAGGTCGCGGGCACCGAAGACGGTGTCACCTCCCTGCAGATGGACATCAAGATCGCGGGAATCACCGAGGAGATCATGAAGGCCGCGCTGGCACAGGCCCAGGGCGGCCGCCTGCACATCCTGGGCGAGATGAACAAGGCCCTGACGGGCGCCCGCGCCGAGCTGGGCGAACATGCCCCGCGCATCGAGCAGATCAAGATCCCGGTGGACAAGATCCGCGACGTGATCGGCACCGGCGGCAAGGTGATCCGCGAAATCGTGGAAAAGACCGGCGCCAAGATCAATGTCGAGGATGACGGCACCGTGAAGGTGGCGTCCGCCGACGGCGAATCGATCAAGGCGGCGCTGAAATGGATTCGCGGCCTGACCGCGGAACCGGAGGTCGGCCAGATCTATGACGGCAAGATCGTCAAGGTGATGGACTTCGGCGCCTTTGTGAACTTCTTCGGTCCCAAGGACGGCTTGGTGCATGTCTCCGAACTGGCGGCCCAGCGCGTCGCCAGCCCCAAGGACGTGGTCAAGGAAGGCCAGGCGGTGAAAGTGAAGCTGCTTGGCTTCGACGATCGCGGCAAGGTGCGCCTGTCCATGAAGCAGGTGGACCAGACCACCGGCGAAGAGATCAGCAAGAAGCCGGCCCCCGCCGAGGCGCCGCAGTCCTGAACCGGCGGCGCTGAGAGCATCGACCCGCCCGCGAGGCCAGCGCCTCGCGGGCGGGTTTGTTTTTGCCATACGCCTTGAATTTCAAGTGGTTAATACGTGCCCGGCGTTCTTGAGAGTCACGGGCGTGCAGGGTATTGGTCTGTCATGACCGTCCTGATGCGCCTTGTCAGCCTGATCCTGGTCGTCACCGCCCTGCTGTTTCTGGGCGCCGACGCGGTGATGTCCCTGGAGCGCGGCGGCGACCCGTCGGTGCGCAGCCTGGACACCATCTGGGCCCTGTTCAACCCCGAAGGGCTGGCCGCGTTCAAGAGCTGGATACAGAACCACGCCGCCTTCATGGCCCAGGGGGTCTATTCGGCCCTGGCGCTGCCGGCCTGGGCGGTAACGGGGGTTCTGGGCGTGATCCTGGCCTTCATCTTCGGGCGCAAGCTTGGACCGGAATAGGCTTCACCGCACCGCTTGACCGCGATCAATGATCCGCACCGATCATGCTGCAAGATGTGCGCATGCAGGTTGTGGAATACCGGTTCGGCCTATGGTCCGCGCTGATCTCTTTCATCGCGAGCCTGGGCTATGCCGCCGCGCAGCTGCTGCAGCTTGCGGGGTTGCTGGCATGGCCCTGGGACGAGATCCTGATCTATGCCTTTTCGTTCGCCATCGCCTGGCCCTTCCTGCTGGCCATGCTGGCGCTGCACCGCCTCACGCCTGCGCCGCGGCAGATCTGGAGCGGGGCCGGCCTGCTGTTTGCCGTCCTGTATGCCACCTACGTCACCTTGATGTATGCGGTCCAGCTGGGCACGGCCCTTCCCCTCCGGCTGGGCGGGACGCCCAATCCGCTCTATGCGGTGGAGCGCTATTCGCTGTTCTGGGCGATCGACGGTCTTGGCTATATCTGCATGGGGATCGCCACCCTGTTTGCCGCGCATGCATTTGCATCCAGTGACAAATGGGCGAGGGGGTTCTTTACCGCCAACGGGCTGTTCACGGCGGTTGTTGCCTTCATCTATTTCTATCCCAGCTTTTCCATCCCGCTCCTGCTGCTGGGGACACCCTGGATCGTGACCGCGCCGGGATCGCTGCTTCTTCTCACGCTATGGTTCGCACGCGGCGCCAGGGGCGCGTCTGCATCATAGGCGCGTCCCGCCCGGCACCCACAAGATATCGCCCATGCCGCCGTTATTGGCGGCGCGCGCCATCACGAACAGGTGATCGGACAGCCGGTTGGCATAGCGCAACGCCGCGTCATTGACCTTTTCGCCCGTCGCCAGTGCGACGATGGCTGCTTCCGCACGCCGGGCGATGGCGCGCGCCAGGTGCAGATGCGCCGCCAGCGCCGTGCCGCCCGGCAGCACGAAAGATGTAAGCGGGGACAAGGTCTCGTTCATCGTGTCGATCTCGCGCTCCAGCCGTTCCACCTGTGCGCCGCTGATCCGCAGACGGTCTTCGGGCTTGCGCCCCTCCTGCGGCGCGCAAAGATCGGCGCCCAGGTCGAACAACTCGTTCTGGATGCGCGCCAGCATGGCGTCGGCGTCGCCTTCGGCGTCCAGCCGGGCGATGCCGACGGCGCTGTTGGTTTCGTCCACCGCGCCGATGGCCAGGATGCGCAGGGACGCCTTGGAAATCCGGCTGCCGTCGCCCAGGCCCGTTTCGCCCAAATCGCCCGTTTTTGTGTAGATTTTTGAAAGAGTGACCATGTGCTAACCCGCCACTTGCCCCTCAAATCTTAGCTTGTATGATCCCGCCCGTCCCGCATTTTCAGGTTGTTGCCATGCCCGCCCTGGCCCCAGAAATCGTCGAAACCGACCAGACCCGCGTCGCCTGCGATGGCGGCGGCGGCGCCCTGGGTCATCCCAAGGTCTATCTGGAAATGGGCGATGAGGGCTTTGTGGAGTGTCCTTATTGCGACAAGCGCTTCGTGCTTAAAGCAGGCGCAGGTCATCATTGAGCGCCCTGAAAAAGGGGGACCATCTGTATCTGGTCGACGGCTCGGGCTATTTGTTCCGTGCCTATCACGCCCTGCCGCCGCTCACCCGCAAATCCGACGGCCTGCCCACCGGCGCGGTGTCGGGCTACTGCAACATGCTGTGGAAGCTGCTGGAAGACATGAAGGGGGGCGACGCGCCCACCCATCTGGCGGTGATCTTCGATGCCGGCGAGAAGACCTTCCGCAATGAAATCTACAAGGAATACAAGGCCAACCGCCCGCCGCCGCCCGAGGATCTGATCCCGCAATTCCCCCTGGTGCGCGACGCCACCCGCGCCTTTGGCGTCAGTTGCGTGGAGATGGCGGGCTATGAGGCCGACGACCTGATCGCCACCTATGCGCGCCTGGCGCGCGAATCGGGCGCGCGCTGCACCATCATCTCCTCGGACAAGGACCTGATGCAGCTGGTGGTGGACGGCAAGGTCGAATTGCTGGACACCATGAAGAACCGCCGCCTGGCCTCCGCCGAAGTGCTGGAGAAGTTCGGTGTCACCCCCGACAAGGTGGTGCAGGTCCAGGCCCTGGCCGGCGATTCCGTCGACAATATCCCGGGCGTGCGCGGCATCGGCGTCAAGACTGCCGCCGAGCTGATCAATATCTATGGCGATGTCGAGACATTGCTGGGCAGGTCCGGCGAGATCAAGCAGAACAAGCGCCGCGAGACCCTGATCGAGAATGCCGACAAGGCGCGCCTGTCCCTGCGGCTTGTGACCCTGGACACCCATGTTCCGCTATAAGGAACAGCCGGACGAATTCGCGGTGCATGAGCCGGAGCCCAGGGACCTGATTGCCTTCCTCAAGGCGATGGAATTCGGCACCATCACCAAGCGGGTGGCGGCGCATTTCCAGATCGAAGACCTGGACGCCATTGCCGCCGCGCCCGCGTTGGCCAATGTGCTGCCACCCAAGCTGCAATTGCCGCCGGACGCGGGCGAAACCGTGGCCGATACCAGCGCCCTGCGCGCGCCCATAGATTACGATGGCTATGTCACGGTGACGACGCCCGGCGCGCTTGACGCCTGGGTTGCGCGCGCCTACGCCGCCGGTACGGTCTGTGTCGATACCGAAACCACCTCGCTGGACCCCATGAGCGCCAATCTCTGCGGGGTAAGCCTCGCGGTGGCGCCGGGCGAGGCCTGTTATATTCCCTGCGGCCATCGCCGCGGCGACGGGCTTTCGCTGGACCTGTCGCAGGCCCAGGACGGCGGCACGGCCGTCGTCCAGATGGCCGAAGCCGATGTCCTGGCCCGGCTGAAGCCCCTGCTGGAGGACGATTCCATCCTCAAGGTCGGCCAGAACCTGAAATACGACGCGCTGATGTTTCTTCAGCGCGGCATCCGGCTGAACCCGATCGACGACACCATGCTGATGTCCTATGTGCTGGAAGGCGGGCTGCACGGCCATGGCATGGACGAATTGTCCCAGCTCCACCTTTCGCACACGCCCATCACCTTTGCCGAAGTCACCGGCAAGGGCAAGGACAAGAACACTTTCGACTGCGTGCCGGTCGCCGAGGCCACCAGATATTCCGCCGAGGATGCCGACGTCACCTTGCGGCTGTACATGCTGCTCAAGCCGCAACTGCGCGAAAAGGGCAAGCGCAGCGTCTATGAGACCCTGGAACGGCCGCTGGTGATGGTGCTGGCCGACATGGAACGGGCGGGCATCAAGATCGATCCGGATCTGCTGCGCAAACTGTCCAACGATTTCGCCAAGCAGCAGGGGGCCCTGGAAAAGCGAGATTCACAAGCTGGCGGGCGGGGAGTTCAATATCGCGCTCGCCCAAGCAGCTGGGCGAGATCCTGTTCGACCGCATGAAGCTGGAAGGCGGGCGCAAGACCAAGACCGGCGCCTGGTCCACCGACAGCGACATGCTGGAAGATGTGGCGGCCCAGGGCCATCCGATCGCCAAGAAGGTCCTGGAATGGCGCGGCCTGGCCAAGCTGCGCGGCACCTACACCGACGCGCTGCCCACCTATATCAACCCCAAGACCGGGCGGGTGCACACCTCCTACGCCATGGCCTCGACCTCGACCGGGCGGCTGGCCTCCACCGATCCCAATCTGCAGAATATTCCCGTCCGCACCGAGGAAGGCCGCCGCATCCGCCAGGCCTTCATCGCCGCCAAGGGCAGCAAGCTGATCAGCGCCGATTACAGCCAGATCGAGCTCCGGCTGCTGGCCCATATCGCCGACATTCCCGAGCTGAAAAAGGCCTTTGCCGACAATCTCGACATTCACGCCATGACGGCGTCGGAGATTTTCGGCGTGCCGGTCAAGGACATGCCCGCCGAAGTGCGCCGCCGCGCCAAGGCGATCAATTTCGGCATCGTCTACGGCATTTCCGGCTTCGGCCTGGCCAACCAGCTCGGCATCGCGCAGAGCGAGGCATCGGACTATATCAAGAAATACTTCACCCGCTTTCCCGGCATCCGCGACTATATGGAAGACACCAAGCAGTTCGCGCGCGCCAACGGCTTTGTCGAAACCCTGTTCGGGCGGCGCATCCATATCCGCGAGATCAATTCCAAGGTGCCGGGCTTTCGCGGCGGGGCCGAGCGTGCCGCCATCAACGCGCCGATCCAGGGCTCGGCCGCCGACGTCATCCGCCGCGCCATGGTCCGGCTGCCGCCCGCCCTTGGCCGAGGCCAAGATAAAAGCCACCATGCTGCTGCAGGTGCATGACGAACTGATCTTCGAGGCGCCGGACAAGGATGTCGCGAAGGCGTCCAAGCTGATCGCCTCGGTGATGGAAAAGGCCGCACTGCCGGCGGTCGAAATTTCCGTGCCGCTGGTGGTCGAGGCGCGCGCGGCCGACAACTGGGACGCCGCGCATTAAGCGCCCCATTCGTCGCATGGTCCGCCAGAGTGCGGACACCTCGTCGGACGCCTTCGCCCGCTTTCGCGCCGCTCGCAACGGAGGGGTCATGCTGATGCGCCCGCGTTCGCGCGGCTGACAGAGACGTTAGGCCGCGATGGACTTCAGCCCGGTTTCGGCGGTGATGCCGGCCTTGCCCAAACTGTCCATCAGATCGGCCATCGCCTTTTCGCTGTCCGGGACTTCGCCAGGCCTGGCCTGGGCGCGTCATGTAAGCGGTGAGAAAGCCGGGCTTGGGACACATAACCCAGGATCAGGGTCCGCGCCCTGGTGGCCAGCACGCCTTCGGTCAGCATGCCGCCGGCCATCAATCTGAGCAGGGTCTGGACCTTGTCCGCCGCCGAGCCGGGCCGCGCCTGAATGGCCTCCAGCAGCTTGCCGCGCGCTTCCATCTGAACCGCCATCAGGTCGATCCGGCTGGATATCTCCTCGCGGGTCACGTCGATAAAGCCCGAGCGGCGCACCCGCGCCTGCAACTGCGCCAGCCGCTGCAGCCGTTGCAGCAACGGCACCTTGGGATTGTGGAAGACATTTTCGAAAGACGCCGAATTCAGCACCGGCAGGATATAGGTGGAAAGCTGGCGCTTGTTTTCAGCCCCGATGATGTTGTCCTCGACGAACAGGATGCGGTCGATCTTTTCGGCGGGTTCGGCCTCGGCGATGATACTGGCCCACCGCCTCCTGCACCACCAGCCGCTTGGAGCGCAGGGTAAAGGCGGCGATCAGGTCTTCGTGGCTGAGATACTTGCCGATGCCCAGGACGATGCGGTTGGCGATGGCGCGCAGGGTCTTGAGTTCCTCCACCAGCGAATCGGGGCACAGCCGCTTGCTGCTCTTGAATTCGGCGATGACGCGATTGGCGATGGCGGTGCGCGCTTCGGGCAGGTCGTCGGCGGCGAAGTGGTGGGTCAGCGCCGCCAGCCCCTGGCCGCGCGCCTCGGCCGTGGGCTCCTTGCCCAGGAACAGGGTGACGAGATTGTTGAGCGCCTGGCCCAGATTTTCTGCCGGCCCCATCAAATCGTGCAGTGCCGCCGAGCCGTTGAGGATCTCCGCAAGGATCGCGTCCACCGACGACAGCACCAGCGTGCGCGGGCCTTCCTCGGCCGGCGCGCTTTCCATGATGGTGATCAGCATCAGGACTTTCTCGTCCCAGCCCTTGGCGCCCTTCAGGTGCCGCGCCAGCGCGCCGTTGAAGATATAGGCCGCATTTCCCTGCCCGCGACAGTTTCTGCGCCAGCTCGGCGAACTGGTGGGCGTGCGGATCGGGAAAAAGGCCTTTGCGCTGGTCGCGATAGACCCGGTGAAAGGCCTGGGTGGTGAGCTCGTTCAGGCTCTTGATGATCTGCTGCACGCCGGTGGTGGTGGAGGCTGCCTGGGCGACCGCCACTTTCTGGATGGCATGCTGGTACAGGGTGCCGGTGGCCTCCAGCTTTTCCAGCATATCGGCGCGATGGATCAGCTCGGTGATGGTGATCTTGTTGCGGGCCAGATAGTCGATCAGCAGCCGCGCCATGGTCTGGCGCGCATGATAGGAATAAAGATCCTCCGGCTTGAAGCAGGGCAACGCGTGCGGGGCGTCTTCCTGGGCGGGGGCGATCTTCATCTGGTTGTGCCCCTCCTCGAAGATCTTGAGGGTCAGGAAGTCGCCGGTCTCGTCGTTATAGGTTTCCTTGACCACCTTGACCCCGGTGGCCTTTTCGCCGGCCATCAGTTCCTGGGCCATGGTGAGGGCGACGTCGCGCGACGACACCACCTCATGCAGGGTCCAGCCGCCCTTGGCGCCGACCCGGCGGAAGATTTCGTAATGGATTTCCCGTGCCATACGGCCATGTTGCCGATGGCTCTTTAAAGGCCGGTTAACCGTAGCAATCGCGGCGTCAGGCCGTGCCGTGACCCGAAAGGTCATGGATCACGGGCTGGGTGCCGCAAAGGGGACAGGACGGGTCCTTGGGCAGGCGCGCGGTCCGAAATTCCGTTGTAAGCGCCTTATAGGAAAGGACTTTTCCGGATAGCCCCTGGCCCAGGCCGGCCACTTCCTTGAGCACTTCCAACCCCTGCAAGGCCCCCATGACCCCGGCGGCGGCACCCAGAACCCCGGTTTCAGAGCAATTGGGCACGGCGCCCGGGGGCGGCGGGCCCGGGAACAGGCAGCGATAGCAGGGAAGGGCCGGTTCATGACCCTTATAGGTCGCCAGCTGGCCCTCGAATTCGGTCACCGCCGCCGACACCAGCGGCTTCGCGGCAAAAAAGCAGGCGTCATTCAGCAGGAAGCGGGTGGCAAAATTGTCCGAACCGTCGGCGACGATGTCATAGCCCGCCAGCAGCGCCATGACATTGGCGGCGGTGACCCGCATATGGTGGGCCTCCAGCGCGACCCCGGGATTGAGGGCTTTCAGCGCCTCGGCGCCCGCCTCGACCTTGGGCCGGCCGATGTCGGCGGTGCGAAACAGGATCTGGCGTTGCAGGTTGGACAGGCTGACATGGTCGTCATCGACCAGCCCCAGCTTGCCGATCCCCGCCGCCGCCAGATACAGTGCCGCCGGATTGCCCAGCCCGCCCGCGCCCACGATCAGCACCCGGGCGCTGCGGATCCTGGCCTGGCCGGGGCCGCCAACCTCTCGCAGCACCAGGTGACGGGCATAGCGGTCCAGTTCTTCGTCGCTCAGCATGCTGATTTCATACGGCCAAAGCACGGATTTGTCGCCAGCCATGGCCGCAATGCTGCGGCGAAATCCGCGCCGCCCGCCGATCGGCCAGGGCAGGGCCGGGGCGCCCGGCGCCTTGGACCCGCTCCAACATCAAATAATAATAGTTTCAATAACTTACCGCGCAGCATGAGGTGCAGCATAACCGGCTTATGCTGCGCCATTGCTGCAGCAAAAGGTGCAGCAATGCGCCCATTTTGCTTTTGCGGACCGTCAATTAGGGTTGCGCCCATGAGCCAGCTTGTTCTCAACCAGGCAATGACGCTGCACCGGCAGGGGCAGCTGGCCGATGCGGCGTCCCTGTACCAGCAGGTCCTGGCGATGGGGCCGGACAATTACCAGGCCCAGTATCTGTTGGCTGTCCTGCTCTACCAGATGCAGCGGAGCGAAGAGGCGGCGCAGGCGGTGGAAAAGGCCCTTAACCTCAATCCCGACGCGGCGGGGGCGCTGCTGCTCAAGGGCGTCATTGCACAGGCAGCCGGCCGGGGCGAGGAGGCGCTGGAAAATCTGGCCGCGGTGACGCGGCAACAGCCGGGTCATGCCGAGGCCTGGTACAATCAGGGCGTGGTGCTGTGCGGCCTGGACCGGCAGGAGGAAGCCGTGGCTGCCTTCGACCGCGCCCTGGCCATCCAGCCGGGGGCGGCCGCCTGGACCAATCGCGGCGCCGCGCTCAAGGCGCTGGGGCGCGACCGGGAGGCACTGGACAGTTACGACCGGGCGCTGGCGCTGGAGGCCGATTTTCCCGCCGCGCTGTTCAATCGCGGCGTCGCCTTGCTTGACCTGAAGCGCTTTGCCGAGGCGGTCGATGTCTTCGACCAGGTACTCACGAAATCCCCGGCCAACCACCAGGCCTGGAATAATCGTGGTGCCGCGCTGGACGGGCTGCAGCATTTTGCCCAGGCGCTGGAAAGCTATGACAGATGCGTGGCGCTGCGCGACGATTACGCGATCGCGTGGAAGAATCGCGGCGCGGCGCTGACCCGGCTGCGGCGGTTCGACGAGGCGGTTGCCAGTTTCGACCGCGCGGTGGCGCAGGGGCTGGGCCGGGAGGTGGCCGATGCCCTGAGCGGGCGCGGCGACGTCTTGCGTCACCGCGAAAAGTTCGACGAGGCCATCGCCAGCTATGACCGGGCGCTGGCGCTGGCGCCGGGCAACGCCGATGCCTGGTCCAATCGCGCCGCCTGCCTGCAGGTCGTGCGGCGTTTCGAGGACGCCCGCGTTTCGGTGGACAAGGCGCTGGCGCTGGCGCCGGGTCACATCCATGCGCTGGCCGTGCTCGGCTCGCTGCTTTGCGAGACGGGCGATGTGGCCGAAGGGCTGGAAAGCTACCGCCGGCGCGCCGAACTGGTTTACGGCGGTGAGCCGCAAGAGACGGACGAATCCGATCCCGATTTCAAAAAGCGCCATGACGCCGAGCAGCGGCACTATCTTGCTGCCCAAGGGCTGCCCTTGGACCGCTTTTATATTGCCGGCGGCGAGCGGCTGGCAGGGGCGGCGGTCAATTCCGCCAATGCCCAGGCGACAGCGGCTGCGTGGGCGCAAAGCGATCCCAAGATCGCGGTGATCGACAATCTTCTGACCCCTGAGGCGCTGGAGGGGCTTCAGCGCTTCTGCTGGGGCTCCACCATTTGGAAGAAGCTGTATCGCGACGGGTATCTGGGCGCGATGCCGGATCACGGTTTTGCCTGTCCGCTGCTGGCGCAGATCGCCGACGAGCTGCGCGAAAACTTCCCCACCATCTTTGGCCGCCATGGCCTGGGTCAATGGTGGGGCTTCAAGTATGATTCCAGCCTGTCGGGCATCCGTATCCATGCCGATCTGGCGGCGGTGAATGTGAATTTCTGGATCACGCCCGACGAAGCCAACCGCAATCCCGGCAATGGCGGCCTGGTGATCTGGGACAGGAAGCCGCCGCAGGACTGGGATTCGCGGCGCGCCAATGGCGATGAAGAGGCATCGCGGGCGCTGCTTGCCGAGACCGGTGCCCGGCCCGTGGTCGTGCCCTATCGCGCCAACCGTGCGGCAATCTTCGATTCCGACCTGTTCCACGAAACCGACAGGATCGAATTCAAGGACGGCTACCGGAACCGGCGCATCAACATCACCATGCTGTTCGGGCGGCGCGGCGACGGCTGATCAGATCTTGCGGTAGACCCACACCTTGGCGGGCGGGATGTTGGCCAGGACGCTGGCGGTGCGCACCACCGAATATCCCGCCGGCGGCACCACCGGCGCCTGGGCGCCATAGGAAAATTGGATCATGGGGCCGCCCGGCACCAGCCGCTCGGCCAGCCCTTCCACGAAGGCCTGGCGGCGGGTCATCGAATGATTGAGCAGCGGAACGCCGGAGACGATGGCGGCAAAAGGGGTGGCGGGCGGCGGCCCCAGCGTCGCTTCCAACTCGAAGGCATCGCCCTGGAACACGTGCGCCCTGGGAAAGCGTGCCGCCAGGTGTTGCGCCAGGTCCTCGTCATACTCCAGCAAGGTCAGGTTCTCGGGCGCGACGCCGCGCGCCAGGATCGCTTCGGTGACCACGCCCGTCCCTGGGCCGATTTCCAGCACCGGGCCCGCGTCGGGGTTGATCTGGCGGGCGATGGCCTCGGCCAGGGCGGGGCTGGATGGAAAAATCGCGCCGATATTCTTGGGGCGGGCGATCAGGGCGCGCAGGAAGCGGAAATTGTCGGCAAGGGTGGTGGTCACGGATCGGCCTTGCCCTGAGGGTTCAACTCCAACAAAGCCTACGCCAAAAAAGCAATCGGGCGAAGCGCTTACTTCTCGCAAGCCTTCCAGAAATCCTTCAGCCGGGCAAGGAAGCCCTCGGCCTCGGGATGGGTGCCGGTCTGGCTTTCGGCCTCGAACTCACGCAACAATTCCTTCTGGCGCCGACTCAGCTTGACCGGGGTTTCCACCGCCAGCTCGACATACAGGTCGCCCTTTTGCGCGCTGCGCAGCACCGGCATGCCCTTGCCGCGCAAGCGGAATTGCCGCCCCGGCTGGGTGCCTTCGGGAATGACAACCTTGGCCCGGCCGCCGTCCAGGGTCGGCACCTCGATGCCGCCGCCCATGGCGGCGGTCACAAAGGATACCGGGGCGCGGCAATGCAGGTCATGGCCGTCGCGCTGGAAGATGGGGTGCTCGCTCACCGACAGGAAAATATAGAGATCGCCCGGCGGCCCGCCATTGGCCCCGGCGGCGCCTTCGCCCGACAGGCGGATGCGGGTGCCTTCTTCCACCCCCGGCGGCACGTCCACATTCAGGGTGCGTTCCTTCTGGACCAGGCCGGCACCGCGGCAGGTCTTGCAGGGATTGCGGATAATCTTGCCGCTGCCGCGGCAGGGCGAGCAGCTGCGTTCGATGGTGAAGAAGCCCTGGGTGGCCCGCACCTTGCCGTGACCGGCGCAGGTGGGACAGGTTTCGGGGCTGTGGCCCGGTTCCGCGCCCGAGCCCGCGCAGATCTCGCAGGCCACCATGGTGGGAACCTTGATTTCGGCGGCGCGGCCGGTGAAGGCCTCTTCCAGGCTGATCTCCAGATTGTAGCGCAGGTCCTGGCCGCGATTTTGGCGCTTGCCGCGGCCCATGCCGCCCATCATCTGGCCGAAAATATCCTCGAACACATCGCCAAAGCTGCCGAAATCGCCGAACGGATTGCCGCCGCGCGCGCCGGCCGCGCCCATGCCGGCCTCGAAGGCGGCATGCCCGAAACGGTCATAGGCCGCGCGCTTCTGATCGTCCTTCAGGACGTCATAGGCTTCGTTGATTTCCTTGAACTTGATTTCGGCGGTGTGATCGCCGGGATTCTTGTCGGGATGAAACCGCATCGCCAGCTTGCGATAGGCGGATTTCAGAATATCGCCCGTGGCGCCCTTCTGGCACTCCAGGGTCTCATAATAGCAGCGCTTGCTCATGCCCCTGAACTCAACTCATCCCCCGATGCCAAAACAAAGGGCCCTCACGCGCCCGCAGCGCATGAGGGCCGTATGCGTCAGGCCGCGCCCTTCTTGTTGTTGTCGTCCACTTCCTCGAAGTCGGCGTCGACCACATTCTCGTCAGGCTTGTTGCCGGCGCCGTCGGCGGCGGCATCGGTGGCGGCAGTCTCGGACTGCTGCGCCTTGTACATGGCCTCGCCCAGTTTCATCGAGGCCTGGGCCAGGGTATTGGTCTTTTCCTTGATGGCGTCGGCATCGTCGCCCTTGACCGCGTCCTTCAGCGACGCGACGGCAGCTTCGATCGCGGTCTTTTCGTCCGCGCCGACCTTGTCGCCATGCTCGGAGAGCGCCTTTTCGGTGGAATGGATCAGGGCGTCGGCCTGATTCTTGGCTTCCACCGCGTCACGCCGCTTCTTGTCTTCCGCGGCGTGGCTTTCGGCATCCTTGACCATCTTCTGGATGTCGGCGTCCGACAGGCCGCCCGAGGCCTGGATGCGGATCTGCTGCTCCTTGCCGGTGGCCTTGTCCTTGGCGGTCACGCTGACGATGCCGTTGGCGTCGATGTCGAAAGTGACTTCGATCTGCGGCACGCCGCGCGGCGCCGGGGGAATGCCCTGCAGGTCGAAGCGGCCGAGGCTCTTGTTGTCCGCCGCCATCTCGCGCTCGCCCTGGAACACATTGATGGTGACGGCGCCCTGATTGTCCTCGGCGGTCGAGAAGATGTTGGACTTCTTGGTGGGGATGGTGGTGTTGCGGTCGATCAACCGGGTGAAGACGCCGCCCAGGGTCTCGATGCCCAGGCTCAGCGGGGTCACGTCCAGCAGCAGCACGTCCTTGACTTCGCCCTTCAGCACGCCGCCCTGAATGGCGGCACCGATGGCGACGACTTCGTCGGGATTGACGCCCTTGTGCGGCTCCTTGCCGAACAGGTTCTTGACCGCGTCCTGCACCTTGGGCATGCGGGTCATGCCGCCGACCAGGATGACCTCGTCGATCTGCGCGGCGGTGACGCCGGCATCCTTGAGGGCCTGCTTGACCGGGCCGACCGTCTTCTGGATCAAATCGTCGACCAGCTGTTCCAGCTTAGCGCGGGTGATCTTGATGGTGAGATGCTTGGGACCGGAGGCGTCTGCGGTGATGAAGGGCAAGTTCACTTCGGTCTGCTGCGCGCTCGACAGTTCGATCTTGGCCTTTTCGGCGGCGTCCTTCAGGCGCTGCAACGCCAGGCGGTCGCTGCGCAGGTCGATGCCGTTTTCCTTCTTGAATTCGTCGGCCAGGAAGTTGACGACGCGCTGGTCGAAATCCTCGCCGCCCAGGAAGGTGTCGCCGTTGGTGGACTTCACCTCGAAGACGCCGTCGCCGATTTCCAGCACCGACACGTCGAAGGTGCCGCCGCCAAGGTCATAGACCGCGATGGTGCCCGACTGTTTCTTGTCCAGGCCATAGGCCAGCGCCGCGGCGGTGGGCTCGTTGATGATGCGAAGTACTTCAAGGCCCGCGATCTTGCCGGAGTCCTTGGTCGCCTGGCGCTGGGCATCGTTGAAGTAGGCGGGAACGGTGATGACGGCCTGCGAAACCTTCTCGCCCAGATGGGCCTCGGCGGTTTCCTTCATTTTCTGAAGGATGAAGCCGGAGATTTCGGAGGGCGAATATTTCTTGCCTTCGCGGCCCGCCACCCAGGCATCGCCATTGTCGGCCTTGACGATCTTGTAGGGCACCATGCCCATGTCCTTCTGGGTCATCGGATCGTCGAAGCGGCGGCCGATCAGCCGCTTGATGGCGAAGAAGGTATGTTCGGGGTTGGTGACGCCCTGGCGCTTGGCGGGCTGGCCGATCAGGCGCTCGCCATCGGGGGTAAAGGCGACAATAGACGGGGTGGTGCGGGCGCCTTCCGCATTCTCGATAACCTTGGGGGCCGAGCCCTCCATCACCGCGACGCAGGAGTTGGTGGTGCCCAGGTCGATGCCGATAACTTTTGCCATTCTCTCGTTCCTCTCATTGGGCCTGGAGTCCTGACCCCAAAAGGGCGTCTTCCGGTCCATCCCATTGAATTCTTTTACAAAATAAGCAGCGGGCCAAACCCATGCTTATACAAGGGGGTATATAGGGAGGGGCTCGGGAAATGCCAAGCCTTTGCTGTGATTCTCCCAAGGCGCGTCAACCGCCATTCGCCCGCCAGAAGGCGTGGGTCAGCACGGTGGCGAATGCCGTCCAGGCCAGATAGGGCGCAAGCAGCAATCCTGCCAACCGGTCGCGCCGCGCGAACAGGATCAGGGTGGCCAGGATCGCGGCGTCCAGCACCGCAATCTCGACCAGCGCACCACCGATCCGGTGCAGGCCGAAGAAGATGACGCTCCAGGCGAAGTTCAGGGCCAGCTGCAGCGCGAAAGCCGCAATCTCCACCGAGCGCAGGCCGGCCTTCTTCCACACCCGCCAGGCGGCGAAGGCCATCAGGACATAGAGCGTGGTCCAGACCGGGGCGAACACCCAGTTGGGCGGGGCGATGGACGGATGGTTCAGCCCGGCATACCAGGTGGGAATCTGGGGCGTGGTGAGCAGGCTGGCCGAGGCGCCCACCCCCAGGGTGACGATCAGGAACAGGAAAAGGACGCGGCGCTGCGCCTTCTTTGGATCGGCGGCGGATTCCAAAAAGCTCATTTTGCGTGTTCCGCATGGTCGGCCAGGACGATGGCGATGCAGGCCGACAGTCTTTTGACGAAGGGGATGTGGAGGAATTCGTTGGGCCCATGGGCGTTGGAATGGGGCCCCAGCACGCCGGTGACGACAAACTGGGTGGTGGGAAACTTCTCGCCCAGCATGGCCATGAAGGGGATCGAACCGCCTTCGCCATGAAAGGCCACCGGCCTGCCGAAAGCCGCAGTGCTGGCCCGGTTGAGCGAGGCTTCCAGCCAGGGTGCCAGCGCGGGCGCGTTCCAGCCATTGTCGCCGCGCGGCACGTCGAACGTCACCTGGGCATCATAGGGCGGATCGGCTTCCAGCGCCGCCTTCAGCGCGGTTCGCGCGGTTTCCGCCTCCAGGGTGGGCGGCAGGCGCAGGCTGATCTTGGCGGTGGAATAGGGCAGCAACACATTGCCGCCATTTGCGGGCAGGGGATAGCCGTCCATCGCCGTGATCGCCAGCTGCGGCCGCCAGGTTTTTTCCAGGATCAGCTCGATATTGCCGGCGGCCATCGGCCTGGTACCGCCGGCGAAGGGGATGCCCGACCACACCTCATCGCCCAGGATTGCGGCGGTGTCTTTTGCCTGCCTGCGGCGATCCTCGGGGATATCGACAAACAGTTCGGGCAGATTCATGCGCCCGCTCGCTTCGTCCTCGACCCGCGACAGAAGAGCGCGCAGGATTCGGAAAGACGACGGCACGATGCCGCTGGCGGCACCCGAATGCACGCCCTCGGTCAGCACCCTGACCGTCAGGTTGCCGACCAGATTGCCGCGCAAGCTTGTGGTCAGCCAAAGCTGGTCGTAATTGCCCGCGCCCGAATCCAGGCACACCACCAGGTCCGGCGTGCCGATGCGCGCGCCCAGATGATCGATATAGAAAGGCAGATCGGGCGAGCCGGATTCTTCCGATGCCTCGATCAGGATGACGATGCGGCCATGGGCGACGCCCTGTTCCTTCAGCGCCAGCAGCGCCGCGATGCTGGCGAACATGGCATAGCCGTCATCGGCGCCGCCGCGTCCGTAAAGCCTGTCGTCCTTTATGACCGGCTGCCAGGGGCCGGTGCCGTCGGCCCAGCCCAGCATCTCCGGCTGCTTGTCGAGATGGCCATACATCAGCACGGTGGATCTTTTTACGGCCGCTCCGGTTTTCGCCGGCGCTCCGGCGCT
The DNA here is from genome assembly GCA_963835715.1 of uncultured Alphaproteobacteria bacterium. Classification (GTDB taxonomy): domain Bacteria; phylum Pseudomonadota; class Alphaproteobacteria; order Micropepsales; family Micropepsaceae; genus Rhizomicrobium. The sequence goes on along the minus strand of CAWIGN010000002.1, from coordinate 718,682 downwards.
ATCGGGAATTTCGATCACGATCAGCGGCGTGCGCCCCTTCAGCCGCACCACCTCCAGCGAGGCGCCGGGCAGTTGCGTCAGCTTGGCCTTCGCCCAGTCGGCGAACATGGTGACGGCCTTTTCCATATGGCCGTGCTTGTCCCAGGCCGGATCGAAGGCCGGGCTCTTGTTGGGGATGCGGATGTAATCAGTCAGGACCGGGACGATATCCTCATCCCAGATACGGTCCATGAAGGAGGTGAGGCGCGCAAAATCCATCAACGATTGATATCATAGGCCGCGATCACCGCGGCGTTGTAGATTTCGCTCATCTTGGCGCCCAGGGGCGCGATCTGCACGGATTTTTCCAGCCCCACCAGCATCGGCCCCATTACGCTTGCCCCGCCCATCTGCTGCAGGAGCTTGGTGGAAATCGAGGCCGAATGGATCGCCGGCATGATCAGTACATTGGCGGTGTCGGTGATGCGGGCAAAGGGATAGAGCGCCAGCTTGTCCCTATCCAGCGCCACGTCGATCGCCATTTCGCCGTCATATTCGAAATCCACGCCGCGATTTTCCAGAATCTGCACCGCCTCGATGATGCGTTCGCTGCGTTCGCTGCGCGGAAAGCCGAAGGTGGAGGAGGCCAGCAGCGCCACCCGCGGGGTGATGCCGAAGCGCTTGGCGGCGGCGGCGCCCTGCACGGCGATGTCGGCCAGTTGGTCGGCGGTGGGCATCTCCGTCACCGAGGTGTCGGCGATCAGGACCACGCGGCCCTTGGCGAAGATCACCTGCATGCCGATCGGCCGCAGGCCGGAGGGCGCGTCCAGCACCTGGCGCACATCAGCGAGCGCATTGGCATAGTTGCGCGTCACGCCGGTCACCATGGCGTCGGCATCGCCCGCTTTCAATATCGACGCGGCGTAGATGTTGCGGTCGTTTGTCACCATCCGCACCGCATCGCGGTACAGCCCGCCGCGCCGCTGGATGCGCTTGTACAGCGCGTCGGTATAGGCGGCGGCGTCCTCGGCCGAATGGGGCACCTTGATTTCGAGCAGCTGTTCGTCGATGCCGGCGCGCCGCAGCCCGGCCCGCACCACATCGGGACGGCCGACCAGAAGCGCCTTGCCCATGCCGGAATTCTGGAATGCGGCGGCGGCGCGGATCACCGAATCCTCCTCGCCTTCCGCGAACACCACCCGCTTGGGCTTGGCGCGCACCGCATTGGTCACCATCTGGAACAGTCCCGCCGACGGGTCCAGCCGCGCCGACAGCTGGAACTGGTAGGCGGCAAGGTCGGGAATCTGCTTCTTGGCGACGCCGGACTTCATCGCCGCTTCCGCCACCGCCGCCGAGACCTTGGAAATCAGCCGCGGATCGAAGGGCGAGGGGATGATATATTCCGGCCCATAGACCGGGCGCGCCCCGCGATAGGCGGCGGCGACTTCGTCGGGCACGTCCTCGCGCGCCAGCGCCGCGATCGCCTCGGCCGCGGCGATCTTCATCTCTTCGTTGATGGTGGTGGCGCGCACGTCCAGCGCGCCCCGGAAGATATAGGGAAAGCCCAGAACATTGTTGACCTGGTTGGGATAATCGCTCCTGCCGGTGGCGACGATGACATCACCGCGCACCGCCTTGGCATCTTCCGGGGTGATTTCCGGATCGGGATTGGCCATGGCGAAGATGATGGGCGAGGCCGCCATGGAGCGCACCATGTCGGGGGTCAGCGCGCCCTTGGCCGACAGGCCCAGGAAGACGTCGCAGCCCACCATGGCGTCCGTCAGGGTGCGGGCCTTGGTATCCACCGCATGGGCCGACTTCCACTGGTTCATGCCTTCGGTGCGGCCGCGATAGACAACGCCCTTGGTATCGCACAGGACCACATTGTCGCTTTTCACGCCCATCGACTTGAGCAGCTCGATGCAGGCGATGCCGGCGGCGCCGGCGCCGTTGCACACCACCTTGAGGTCTTCCAGCTTGCGCCCGGTGAGATGGGCGGCGTTGATCACCCCCGCCGCCGAAATGATCGCGGTGCCATGCTGGTCGTCATGGAACACCGGAATGTCCATCAGCTCGCGCAGCCGTTCCTCGATGATGAAGCAGTCGGGCGCCTTGATGTCTTCCAGGTTGATGCCGCCGAAGGTCGGGCCCAGATAGCGCACGGCGCCGATGAAGGCATCCACGTCCTTGGTGTCGATTTCCAGGTCGATGGAGTTCACGTCGGCGAAGCGCTTGAACAGCACCGACTTGCCCTCCATCACCGGCTTGGAGGCCAGCGCGCCCAGATCGCCCAGCCCCAGAATGGCGGTGCCATTGGAGATCACGGCCACCATGTTGCCCTTGGCGGTATAGTCATAGGCCAGGTCGGGGTTTTCGGCGATGCGCAGCACCGGCACCGCCACGCCCGGCGAATAGGCGAGGCTGAGATCGCGCTGCGTCGCCATCGGCTTGGTGGGCACCACTTCCAGCTTGCCCGGCTTGTCGCCCGCATGGAACGCAAGGGCTTCGTCGTCGGTGAAGGACGGGCGGGACATCGGGGCACCTGCTCAAAAGATCGTTATGGAAGGATTTTCCACAGAATAACCACGCGGGCGGCGCTTGCAGCAAGCTTCGGTGACGCAGACTGCCGCTTTGCTCTGCTATGCTTGCTCGCATGAGCGAGATGGAATTCGGTATACAGCCGGCGGAGGCGGCGGGGCCCGGCGAAGCCACCCCCATGATGGCGCAATATCTCGCGCTAAAAGCGGCGCATGCGGATTATCTGCTGTTCTACCGCATGGGCGATTTCTACGAGCTTTTCTTCGCTGATGCAGCAAAAGCGTCCGAGGCCCTGGATATCGCGCTGACCAAACGCGGCAAGCATCTGGGCGAGGACATCCCGATGTGCGGCGTGCCGGTGCATGCCGCCGAATCCTATCTGGAAAAACTGATCCGCAAGGGCCATCGCGTGGCGGTGTGCGAGCAGGTCGAAGACCCGGCCGAAGCCAGGAAGCGCGGCTCCAAGTCGGTGGTGCGGCGCGAAGTGGTGCGGCTTGTGACGCCGGGTACCCTGACCGAGGATGCGCTGCTGGAGGCGCGCGCCTCCAACCGGCTGGCGGCGCTGGGGCGCAGCGGTACCGATTTCGCGCTGGCTTCGGCGGACATGTCGACCGGGGAATTCTCCGTCGCCGCCGTGGCGCGCGAGGAGATCGCGGCCGAACTGGCGCGCCTTGGTCCGCGTGAATTGCTGATCCCGGACGCGCTTCTCGGGCAGGAAGATCTTGCGGCCCTGTTCAAGGCACTGGGCATCGCCCTGTCGCCGCTGCCGGGCAGCCGCTTTGATTCCGCCAATGGCGAGCGGGCGCTGAAGGCGCACTACGACATGGCGTCCCTGGATGGGCTGGGCGCCTTCTCCCGCGCCGAGCTTTCGGCCGCGGGTGCGCTGGTGGCCTATCTGGAGCTGACCCAGAAGGGCCGCAAGGTGGCGCTTCAGCGTATCGCGCGGGTCTCGCCGGCCCAATTCATGGGGATCGACGCCGCCACGCGGCGCAACCTGGAACTGACCCAGACCCTGTCGGGCCAGCGCGGCGGTTCGCTGCTGGCCGGGATCGATCGCACGGTCACCGCATCGGGCGCGCGCCTGCTGGCGGCACGGCTGGCCGCTCCGCTGACCGATGTGAAACAGATCGCCGCCCGCCACGACGCGGTCGAGGCCTTCTCCAAGGACAGCGAACTGCGGCGCAAGGCGCGCGACGCCTTGCGCGCCGCCCCCGACATCGCCCGCGCCCTGGCGCGATTGTCGGTGGCGCGCGGGGGCCCGCGCGATCTCGCCAATCTGCGCGACGGCATCAAGGCGGCGCGGGGATTGCGCGACGGCCTGAAAAAAGAATCGCTGGGCGGCGAAGCGCTGACGGCGATCGATTGTCTGACCCGGAACATCGCCGATATTTCGCGCCTGTCCGACCGGCTGGAATTCCTGCTGGTGGAGGAGCCGCCCTATCTGGCGCGCGATGGCGGCTTCATCAAGGGCGGCGCGCATGCGCCGCTGGACGAATTGCGCGCCCTGCGCGATGAATCGCGCCGCATCATTGCCGGGCTGGAAGGCCGATACCGCCAGTCCAGCGGCGTCGCCCAGCTCAAGATCAAGCATAATGGCGTACTGGGCTATTTCATCGAGGTCGGCCAGCAGCACGCCGACAAACTGATGCCTTCAAAAAATGAAGGCGATACGCAATCCTTCCGCCATCGCCAGACCATGGCGGGGGCGGTGCGCTTTTCCACCGACGAACTCGCATCCCTGGCCTCGCGCATCGCCGAAAGCGGCGAAGCGGCGCTGGCGCAGGAAGCCGCCCTGTTCGACGAAATGGCGATGCTGGGGATCGCGCATGGCGAGGCGCTATCGGCGATTGCCGATGCCCTGGCGGTGCTGGATGTGGCCGCGGCGCTGGGCGAGCTTGCCGTCGCGGCGCGCTATGTGCGGCCCCGGATGGACAATGGCCTTGCCTTCACGATTATGCGTGGGCGTCATCCGGTGGTGGAAACGGCGCTGCAGGCCGCCAATGCCGGACCTTTCGTGCCCAATGACTGCGACTTGTCGCCCAATGCCCCGAGAAACGGAAAAAGCGCGCGGCTGTGGCTGGTCACCGGTCCCAACATGGCGGGCAAGTCCACCTTCCTGCGCCAGAATGCGCTGATCGCCATCCTGGCCCAGACGGGCAGCTTCGTTCCGGCGGAATCCGCCCATATCGGCATCGTCGACCGGCTCTTCAGCCGCGTCGGGGCGGGCGACGATCTGGCGGCGGGCCGCTCCACCTTCATGGTGGAAATGGTCGAGACCGCCGCCATCCTCAATCAGGCGACGGCCAAGAGCCTGGTGATCCTGGATGAGATCGGTCGCGGCACCGCCACCTATGACGGCCTGGCCATCGCCTGGGCGGCGGCCGAGCATCTGCACCAGACCAACAGGAGCCGGGCGTTGTTCGCCACCCATTATCACGAGATGGTGGCCTTGTGCGAAAGGCTGGACTCCATGGCCGCCTACACCATGAAGGTGCGCGAATGGAACGACTCCATCGTCTTTCTGCATGAGGTGATCGCGGGCACCGCCGACCGTTCCTATGGCATCCATGTCGCCAAGCTGGCGGGGCTGCCGCAGGCGGTGGTGACCCGCGCCGAGGAGGTGCTGCGGGCGCTGGAAGAGGGCCGCGAAGGCCACAAGCCCCTGGCGCGGATCGACGACCTGCCCTTGTTCGGCGCCACCGCCCCGGTGGCCAAGACCAGCGCGGTGGAAGAGGCGCTCAAGGCGATCGAGCCGGACGCCCTGTCGCCCAAGGCGGCGTTGGAAATCCTTTATGACCTGAAGCGGAAGCTGCAGTAAGGTTGGCCCATGAGCAGTCCCGCGGCCCCGCGCAATCCACGCAAGTTCCTGGTCGTGATCGACAAGAGCAAGGAATCGGCCGTGGCGCTGCGCTTCGCCGCCCGCCGGGCCCAGCATACCGGCGGCCGGGTGACCCTGCTGTGCGCCGCCACCCTGCCCGATTTCCAGCAATGGCGGGGGGTCGAGGAGATCATGCGCGACGAGGCCTATGCCGAGGCCGAAGCCATGGTGACCGACGCCGCCAAGCTGGTGAACGAGCTGTCCGACATCGTCCCCGAACTGGTGATCCGCTATGGCCCGTCCACCGAATGCCTCGGCCAGGTGCTGAAGGAAGACAAGGACATCTCCATCCTGGTGCTGGGTTCGGGCACGGCCAAGGAAGGGCCCGGCCCGCTGGTCTCCATGTTCGCCATGGCGGTGCAGGCCATCCCCGTGACGATTGTTCCGGGCAACTTCACCGACGAGCAGATTGACGCTATCGCCTGACGGGCGGATAACCCGGCCAGGGAGCTGTGATGGCCAAGATCCTTGTCGCCGTGGCCGTGGGAATCGTGTTCGTGGTGCTGTGCCTGGGGCTTTACACCCTGTGGCGGGGCGGCGACACGGCGCGCAGCTGGTCCAATAAACTCATGCGAATCAGGGTGTTAGCCCAGGCCATCGCCATCGTCATCATCATGACGGTGCTGTATCTTTCGCAGCGTTGAACTCTGCGCCCGCGGCTTATATGTAAGCCGCCCTGACGATCCACCTGGCGACCCAAAAGAGCACCGACATGGCCAAGACGCTGTACGACAAGATCTGGGACGCCCATCTGGTGGACGCCCCGCCCGGCGAGACCCCCGTACTCTATATCGACCGCCACCTGGTGCATGAAGTCACCAGCCCCCAGGCCTTCGAGGGCCTGCGCCTGTCGAACCGCAAGGTGCGCCGCCCCGAGCTGACCCTGGCGGTGGCCGACCATAACGTGCCGACCAAGGACCGCGACAAGGGCATCACCGAGCCCGAATCCAAGCTGCAGGTCGAGACCCTGGAAAAGAACGCCAAGGATTTTGGCGTCGAATATTTTCCCATGAACGATATCCGCCAGGGCATCGTGCACATCATCGGGCCGGAACAGGGCTGGACCCTGCCGGGCACCACCATCGTCTGCGGCGACAGCCACACCTCCACCCACGGCGCCTTCGGCGCGCTGGCCTTCGGCATCGGCACCAGCGAAGTCGAGCATGTGCTGGCGACCCAGACCCTGCGCGCCCAGCATTCCAAGAACATGCGGGTGAGCGTGAGCGGCAGGCTGCCCGAAGGGGTGACCGCCAAGGATATCGCCCTGGCGGTGATCGCCAGGATCGGCACCGCCGGCGGCACCGGCTATGTCATCGAATATGCCGGCGAGGCGATCCGCGCCCTTTCCATGGAAGGCCGCATGACCCTGTGCAACCTGACCATCGAGGGCGGCGCCCGCGCCGGCCTGGTCGCGGTGGACGACACCACCCTGAATTATGTGAAGGGCCGGCCGCGCGCCCCCAAGGGCGCGACATGGGAGGCGGCGGCGATGTACTGGAGGACGCTGCAGTCCGATCCGGACGCCAAATTCGATGCCGAAGTCACGCTGGATGCGCGCGACATCGTGCCGATGGTGACCTGGGGCACCTCGCCGGAGCAGGCCCTGCCCATCACCGCGCATGTGCCGGACCCGGCCAGGATGAAGGAAGAACATCACCGCGCCGCCGCCGCGCGCGCCCTGGCCTATATGGGCCTGACCGCCAACATGCCGCTCACCGACATCACGGTGGACCATGTCTTCATCGGCTCCTGCACCAATGGCCGCATCGAGGATCTGCGCGCCGCCGCCGTCATCGCGCGCGGCCGGAAGGTCGCCGCGGGCGTGAACGCCATCGTGGTACCGGGCTCCGGCCTGGTGAAGGAACAGGCCGAGCAGGAAGGCCTGGACAAGGTGTTCATCGAAGCCGGCTTTGAATGGCGCGATCCGGGCTGCTCGATGTGCCTGGCGATGAATGCCGACAAGCTGAAGGACGGCGAACGCTGTGCCTCCACCTCCAACCGCAATTTCGAGGGCCGTCAGGGCCGCGGCGGGCGCACGCATCTGGTGTCGCCGGCGATGGCGGCGGCCGCGGCGGTGACGGGGCACCTGACGGACGTGCGGACGCTCTAAGGGAAAAAGGCGCGGTGGTCAGCCGCGCCTTTCATCATCAGGCTGCGTGCTGACTTATTGCGCCGACCATCTGCTTGACCGCGACATTGAAGCGGTTCCAGCTGTTGATCAGGGCGATGTCGACCAAAAGAGCCGCGATTTCCGGCTGGCCGTAGTGGCGCGCGACTGTCTCCCACACGATATCGGGCACCGGATCCGGCCGGTCGGCGATACGGGTAAGGGTTTCCGTCAGTTCCAGTGCCGCGCGTTCGGCGTCGGTGAAATATGGCGTCTCGCGCCAGGCCGCCACCGCAAAGATATGTTCCAGCGGAACATTGTCATGCTGCAGTTCCTTGGCATGCATATCGACGCAGACACTGCAGCCATTGATCTGGCTGGCACGCAAATGCACCAGTTTGCGGGTTTTCAGCGGCAACTTGCCTTCAATAGACTTGTTCAAGGCGAACATGGCCTGCATCGTCTCGGGCAGGATGAAGGCGGGATTTGTCATTCGTGCTTGCATGGAAATTCTCCTGAGATTCCGCCACCGGCCGGTCACAGGAACCGGCGCGGCAACGTCATAGGCATGACGAAGCCTGTTTGCGGGTTGTGACCGATGGATGAAAAAAATCTTGCCGCGCTGTTTGAGGCGGACAGGCCTCATCTGACGCGGGTCGCCTATCGCATGCTGGGTTCCCTGGCCGAGGCCGAAGACGCGGTTCAGGAGGCCTGGCTGCGGCTCAGCCGCGCGGGCGCCGACGAGGTTGGCAATCTCACCGGCTGGCTGACCACCGTGGTGGCACGCATCTGCCTGGACATGCTGCGGGCGCGCAAGGCCCGGCGCGAGGCGCCGGAGGATGTCCGCGCCGCGGAGGCCGTCGCCGGCCCTGAAGACAATCCCGACAAGGAGCGCGAGCTGGCCGATTCGGTTGGCCTGGCCATGCTGGTGGTGCTTCAGGCCCTGGACCCGGCGGAACGCATCGCCTTTGTGCTGCACGACATGTTCGACCTGCCGTTCGACGAGATCAGCCCCATTCTTGGCCGGTCCACCGTCGCCACCCGTCAGCTTGCCAGCCGGGCGCGGCGGCGGGTGCAGGGCGCGCCCAAGTCCGATGATGTCCGGGCCGAACGAAAGGTGGTGGATGCGTTCCTGACGGCGGCGCGGGAGGGAAAATTCGAGGCGCTGCTGACCCTGCTTGATCCGCACGTGGTGATGCGCGGCGACGCCGCCGCCATCCGTTTGGGAGGGCCGCGTCAGTTGAGCGGATCGGCCGCCGTGGCCAAGGCCTTCCAGGGCCGCGCCCAGATGGCGCGCTTCATTCTGGTCGATGGCGCACCGGCGGTCCTGGTTGCGCCCAATGGCCGGCTGCTGCTGGTGCTGGGCCTGACGTTCAGCGACGGCAGGATCGCGGCCATCGAGGCGATCGCCGATCCCGAACGCCTGGCGCGTATGACGTTTGCCGTGGCGGGAGAATAATTTGTCTCACCTTGCGTTGACTGCCGGCCGCTCGCTTTGGCGCGCGGCGTTCGTCGCTCGACATGGACCGCTGGACCATGGCGTTCGCCGAAGGTGAACCATTCCTCGCCTAGAAAAAACTCACCGGGTCCACATCCACCGCGACGCGTATGGCGGCAGGGATTTTCACGGTCGCCAGCCAGGCCTTCAGATAGGCCTGCATGTCGACGCCTTTTGCCGCCTGCACCAGCAGCCGCTCGCGGGTCTGGCCGCGCAGCAGGGCATAGAAGGCCGGCGTCGGCCCCCACACTTTCACGTCCTTGGCATGGGGCGCGGCCTTGCCCAGTTGCCGCGCGATGCCGCGCACCGCCTCGCCGTCATAGCCGCTGATCACCAGGGCGGCGAGGCGTCCGAAGGGCGGGGCATGGGCGGCTTCGCGAAACTGCCGCTCCCGTTCGTAAAAGCCGTCGCGGTCGCCCTTCGCCAGCGCCTGCATCACCGCATCGTCCGGATTGCGGGTCTGCAGCAGAACGAGCCCCGGCTTTTCGGCGCGCCCGGCCCGGCCCGAGACCTGGTGCAAGAGCTGAAAAGTGCGCTCGCGGGCGCGCAGGTCGCCGTCGCTGCCGCCCAGGTCCGCGTCCACCACCCCCACCAGGGTCAGCTGCGGAAAGTGATGGCCCTTGGCGACGATCTGGGTGCCGATCAGCACGTCGATCTCATGTTTTGCCATGGCGCGGATGGCGGCCTGGGTTTCGGCCGGCCCGTGCATGGTGTCGGACGAGGCGATGCAATAGCGCGCCTTGGGGAAGAACTGCGTGAACTCCTCCGCCACCCGCTCCACGCCGGGACCGCAGGGGATCAGGGTGCCGGCCTCGTGGCACTGGGGACATTCGGTTGGCATCGCCAATTCATAGCCGCACTGGTGACAGGCCAGACGCTTTTTGTATTTGTGCTCCACCAGCCAGGCCGAGCAATGCGGACAGGTGAATTTGTGGCCGCAGGCCTCGCACAGGGTGAGTGGCGCATAGCCCCGGCGGTTGAGGAACAGCATCGCCTGCTCGCCCGCCGCCAGGACTTTTTCCAGCGCCGCCCGCAGCGGCGGCGACAGCCATTGCGCTTTCATCTCCACATCCGGCGCGTCTCTTTCCTGGCGCAGGTCGATCAGCTGCACTTGCGGCATTTCGGCGATGCCGTGGCGCGAGTCCAGTTTCAGGTGGGTGTAGCGGCCGCTCTGGGCATTGACGAAGCTTTCCAGCGACGGCGTGGCGCTGGCCAGCACCACCGGGCAATCCTCGATCCGGGCGCGCACCACGGCCATGTCGCGGGCGTGATAGATGGCCCCGTCCTGCTGCTTGAAGGCCTGTTCGTGTTCCTCGTCCACGATCACCAGGCCGAGGTCCGGGAATGGCAGGAACAGCGACGAGCGCGCCCCCACCACCACACGCGCTTCGCCCTTCATCACGGCGCGATAGGTGCGGCGGCGTTCCTTTTGCGACAGATCGCTGTGCCATTCGCAGGGCCTGACCCCGAAGCGCGCCGCGAAGCGCTCCAGGAACTGGATGGTCAGCGCGATCTCCGGCAGCAGGATCAGCACCTGTTTGTCGCGGCCCAGCGCCGCCGCCACCGCCTCGAAATAGACTTCGGTTTTTCCCGAGCCGGTGACGCCATCCAGCAGGGTGGCGGAAAATTTTCCCGCCTGGATCGCGCCGCGCAGGCAGGCCGCCGCCGCGCCCTGGTCGCCGCTCAGCTGCGGCACGGCGAAATCGACATCCGGTTCCTTGAAGGGCTCAAACTCCGGCAGATCGGTGGGGATCAGCGCGCCTGCGCCGATCAGCCCGCGCACCACCGCGGGCGAGACATTGGCATCTTCGGCCAGCCCGCTGACACTGCGCGCCAGCCCGTCGCCCGCAATCTCCAGGGCGCGCATCCGGCCCGCCGACATGCGCGGTGGCGTCACGCTGCCCCGCACATAGGCGATGCGGCGGGCTTCCGGCTCGAAGGCGCCCCGGCTGCGCAGGGCCATGGCCAGGATCGCGCCCGGCGGGTTCAGGGTGTAGTCGGCCACCCAGTCGATGAAATCGCACAGTTTTGGCGGCAGCGCCGGCGCGCCTTCCAGGGGCTCGGCGGTTTTCAGGCGGTTATCGCCGACAATACCCTCGGCCTTGCCCCAGACCGCGCCCAGCACCTCGCGGTTCCCCAGGGGTGCGCAGACCAGCGCCCCCCTTGGCGCGTTGACACCCGGCGGCAGCTTGTAGTCGTAGGCGCCCGCCAGCGGCAGCGGCAGCAGCACGCCCACCACCGGTTTTTGCAGCAATTCCGGTGGCGGCGCGGGGTTTAAGCGGAGCCGGGTCATGGGCTACACTTCGCCCCGCCCAATCCCAAGGTCAATAAGAAGGTCAGCCCAGATCCCATGAAAATCTTTCTCGATACCGCCGACGTGGCGGAAATCCGCGAATATGCCGCCAGCGGCCTGGTTGACGGCGTGACCACCAATCCGTCGCTGGCCGCCAAGACCGGCCGCGACTATGTCGAATCGCTGAAGGAGATCTGCGCCATCGTGCCGGGCGCGGTCAGCGCCGAAGTGCTGGCTACCGATTTCGACGGCATGATGAAGGAAGCCGCCGTCTTCACCGCGATCGCCAAGAACATCGCGGTCAAGGTGCCGCTGACCTGGGACGGGCTCAAGGCGTGCAAGGCGCTGTCCGATGGCGGCGCCATGGTCAATGTCACGCTGTGCTTCTCGCCGGTGCAGGCGATGATGGCGGCCAAGGCGGGCGCCAGCTTCATTTCGCCCTTCATCGGCCGGGTGGACGATATCGGCGAGGACGGCATGGGCCTGATCCGCGACATCCGCGCCATCTACGACAATTACAATTTCAAGACCGAGATCCTGGCCGCTTCGGTGCGTCATGTCTTCCATGTGCGCGAAGCCGCGCTGTCGGGCGCCGACGTCTCCACCATTCCCGCCGACGTGTTCAAGAAGCTGCTCAGCCATCCCTTGACCGACAAGGGGCTGGCGGCGTTCACGGCGGACGCCAAGAAGGCGGGCGTGACAATCAAGGGATAAGCGGACAGGTGGCACAGGGCGCCGACGCGCTGCGCAAGGATTGGCTGGCGGCGCTGGCGCATGAACGCCGCGCCTCGCCGCACACTCTGCGCGCCTATGGCGACGACGTCGCCCGCTTCATCGGCTTTCAGGCCGGCCATACCGGCGGCGCGATGAGCGAAAGGTCGCTGGCAAAACTCACCCCCGCCGACATCCGGGCCTTCATCACCGTGCGCCGCAGCGAAGGCCTGGGCCCGGGCGGGGTGCAGCGGGCGCTGGCGGCGGTGCGCAGCTTCTACAAGTTTCTGGCCAAGGAAGGCATCCTGGAAAATGCCGCCGCCCGCTCCATCCGCACGCCGCGGGTGCGCCGCGGCCTGCCGCGCCCCCTGTCGCCGGACGATGCGGCGCGCGCCATCGCCGAAGCCGGCGCCCATGACGTCGAATGGCTGGGTGCGCGCGATGCGGCATTGCTGACGCTGTTGTACGGTGCGGGCTTGCGCATTTCCGAAGCCCTGGGCCTCAAGCGCGGCGATGTTCCCCTGGGCGAAACCCTCACCGTCATCGGCAAGGGGCGCAAGGAACGCAGCATCCCGGTGCTGGCATTGGTGGCGGCGGCCCTGAACGACTATGCCGCGAAGATCCCGTTCACCGGTGCGCCGTCATCGCCCCTGTTTTTGTCGCGGCGCGGGTTGGCGATGAGCGCGCGCGAGGCGCAATCCTTGATGCAGCGGCTGCGCGGTCGGCTGGGCCTGCCGGAAAAATCCACGCCGCATGCCCTGCGCCATTCCTTCGCGACCCATATCCTGCAGGGTGGCGCCGATCTGCGCAGCGTCCAGGAACTGCTGGGCCACGCCTCGCTCTCCACCACCCAAGTTTACACCGCCATGGACACGGCGGCGCTGCTGGAAACCTATTCGCGCGCCCATCCCAGGGCCAAATCCCAAACGCCCTGACGTTGCGCCCGCGGGAGGCGCGAGCTAGGTTTCCCGCAGAATAACAATCAAGCCAGCAGGGAAAACCATGATCAGGACGCTTTCCGTCGCCTTCGTTGCGTTGTGCGCTGCGGCACCGGCCTTGGCGGCCGAGCCTGATGGCCTGACCCTGCCGCCGGGCTTTCACGCCAGCGTGGTGGCCGAGGGGCTGGGCCCGATCCGCCACATGGCCCTGCGCGGCAACGACCTCTATGTCTCCACCCGCCATGGCCGCGATGCGCCGTCGGTCGGCATCATCGCGCTGCGCCTGGGCCCCGATCACAAGCCGGTGCAGACCGAGCATATCGCGGGCGTCGATCAGGGCACCGGCATCCGCGTCTATAACGGCGCGCTCTATGCCGCCACGGGTACCGGCGTGGTCCGCTTCGCGCTGGGTGACGGCCTGGTGCCCAGCGCCGCGCCCCAGACGATTGTCGACGGGTTGACTGCCACCAACCATCCCATCGCCCTGGACGGCAGGGGCAATCTGTATGTCTCGATCGACGGCGGCGGCGGCACCGCCAACTGCCCCGATCCCAACGCGCCCAAGGACGGCAAGCCGGTGGGGCTCAAGCCCTGTCCGCTGCTGGAAACGCGCGGCGGGGTATGGCGCTTCAGCGACAGCAAGCCGGGACAGACGCTGGCCGATGGCGAGCATTTCGCCACCGGCGTTCGCAATATGAGCGCGCTGGCCTGGCGCAGCGACGATGCCCTGTACGGCGCCTGGCATGGCCGCGACGGCACCGCCCGGACCTGGCCCGAGCTTCTCACCCCGGCCGACGACGATGCCATCGCCGACGAGATGTTCCGCATCACCAGGGGTACCGATATGGGCTGGCCCTATACCTATTGGGACGGGGTGCGGAAAATGCGCCTGCAGGCGCCCGATTACGGCGGCGACGGCAAGAGCGCGCCCAAGGATGGCAACTATGCCAGGCCGGTGGCGGCGTTCGCGCCCCAGCGCCCGGCGGTGCTGGACCTGACCTTCTACAATGGGCGGCAGTTTCCGCGCAGTTATCGCGGCGGCGCCTTCCTGGCGATGCACGGCGGCGGCTCCGACGGCAGCGTGCGGCCGGATGGCCATGCCGGCTACAATGTGATGTTCGTGCCCTTCTCCGGCAATGGCAGGGCGGGTACGCCGGTGGCGTTCGCCGACGGCTTTGCCGGGCCCACGCCGGGCGACAAGAACATCAAGACCGCCGCCTATCGCCCGGTGGGCGTGGCGGTGGGCGCGGACGGGGCGCTCTATGTCGCGGACTCCAACAAGGGCAAGATCTGGCGCATTTCCTATGGCGAAACCGCCAATTAAGGGCTTTTGGGCCAGGTTTGGCGTTGCAGTTGCCGGGCCGGGTCAGTAGGTTCCCGGCGCTTGACGGACGGTTGCGGGGCGATACCCTTTGGGTTCGCCGCTGCTGCGTTGGCAAGCCGCCTTAGCTCAGCCGGTAGAGCACGTCATTCGTAATGACGGGGTCGCGTGTTCGAGTCACGCAGGCGGCACCATCTTTTCAAGTAGTTGGACCGTTACCGGCGCGGCGCGTCCCGGCAGCAATGCGGAATTTTTGCTGTAAGTGTCCGGCGGGGCCTCCCGGTGTTGCAGTACCGAAAGCGCGCCCGTCTGGAAGATGATTCTAGCCACGCCTTCCTCGATCATGTGTTCAATCCCCGGAGTGAAGCTCCTGCCGGGACGTCTGGAGAGGCAGACGAAGTACACACCCGTGCCATTCGCGCCACTTTGGCCCCAAGCACCAAAGCCAGCCCGACGCTTCATCAAAAACTAACCATGGAATGCGGGCCGTCCGGCGCAACTTCCATTTCCCCCAGGTTAGGACTTCTACAACTGCAGCCGGGTTAATGTTTCCAAGGGGAATTTTGGGGCGCCCGTGAAAAAGCTTCGGTCCGTCAGTGTCATCCTGTCCGGCTGCACCGGTCTGCTGGTGTTGATGCTGGTGACGCTCATCACGGCGGCCGCCAAGCAACACTTCGACAGCCGCCAGGACGCCAGCTTCCGCCTCGCCATTGCAACCACCGCCCAGCAATTCGTCCTGGCCGACGAGGATCTGCGCGATGAGCGCGGCGCGGTGGACGCGGTGCGTCGGTCCGATGGGCCGGTCGGCGCTGCCGACATGGAGCGGCTTGCCCAGTTCCACCGGCGCAGCGGGGACGAACTCGCTGTAATATCGGCGCTCCTGAAGACGGAGAACGGCGCCGCAGCCTCGTCGGGGCGCCAGCGCCTGGCGCAGATGCAACTGCGCTATGAGGCCGGCCATGCCAGGATGATGGACATGCTGCGTCTGCCCGCCCGGGACCGCTCGGAGGCAATCGCGACGCAATGGTCGGCGGCGGCCAACGACCTGGTCACCGCGGTCGAAAATGAAATCATCGCGCTGTCCCTGCAATTATCAGGTATCGATTCCTTCATTGACGAGATGATGAGGGCCGGCAATATCGCCATGGCCGTGCGCTATGAGGCCGGCACCGACCGCGCCGCGCTTGCAAACGCCATCCAACTCGCCGCGCCTCTCGGCGAAAAGGACCACATCCGGTTCGCGGAAATGAAGGTGGCTGCCGCCTCGCCCTGGAGCGTCATCCATGGCGCCGCCGGGAACCCTTCATTCCCCGCGGCCCTGCGAAAGGCGGTGCAGCAGGCCCAGAAGATCTATTTCACCGAACAGGCGGCGGAGCGCGACGCCATTCTCACGCAGTTGAACAGGGGCGAACGACCCTCTTTTTCTTCCGCCAGCTGGATGCAGCGTTCGAACCGGGGTCTTGCCGCTCTCACCAATGTCTCGCGCGTTGCTTTCGAGCTGGCCAAGAGCCACATCAGGGACCAGGCGAAACTGGCGCAACGACGTTTCATCGTCGCGCTGATCCTCATCGTCATCGCCGTCACCGTCGCATCCCTGGCCTTCCTGCTTATTTTCCAGCGCGTAATCATGCCGCTGCGGATTCTCACCCGCACGATGGAGGCGGTGATCGACGGCGACATGAAACGCGTCATTCCCATGCAGGACCGCCGGGATGAATTCGGCCAGTTCGCGCGCACGGTCAGCCTGTTCCGGGACGCGACCTTGGAGCGGGAGCGGCTCAAGTCCGAACTGCTGGAAAATCGCAGCGCCAAGGAGGCGGCGGAAGCCGCGAGCCGGGTCAAGTCCGAATTCCTCGCCAATATGAGCCACGAGCTGCGCACGCCGCTGAACGCCATCATCGGCTTCTCCGACACGATGCGCTCGCGTCTGTTCGGGCCGATGCATGCGCGCTACGAGGAATATGCGGCTCTCATCCATGAATCCGGCCAGCACCTGCTCAGCCTGATCACCGACATTCTCGACATGGCGAAGATCGAGGCGGGCAAGTTCGTCCTCGACCCGCAGCCCGTGAACCTAGCCGAGTCGGTGGCCTACTGCCTCGATCTGACGCGCCGCCGCGCCGAGGAGACCGGCATCACGCTGAGCGCCAGCGTGCCGGCCAACCTGCCGGTGCTCATCGCCGATCCCCGCTCGGTAAAACAGATCCTGCTGAACCTCCTGTCCAACGCGGTGAAGTTCACCCCGGCGGGCGGGGCGGTGTCGCTCAGCGCCGAGGCCCAGGACGGAAGGCTGCATCTGGCGGTGCACGACAACGGCATCGGTATCCCCGGAAAGGCGCTTGCACGTATCGGCAATGCCTTTGAGCAGGCCAACAATGATCCGATGCGGGCGCGCGAGGGTACCGGTCTCGGCCTGGCGCTCGTAAAATCCCTGGTGGAGCAGCATGGCGGCAGGGTGCATATCGAAAGCCGCGAAGGCGTCGGCACGACGGTGTCCGTCGAGCTTCCATTCGTCTACGGTCAACGTATCGCGGCCTGAGCCCCTCTGCGTCGCATACTATCGGCCGCAAAAAAGCGTACGGGCAGGCAGAAGCCTGGCCCTGTCCGCCTTTCGCCAAAAGCGGAATCGGTCAAGCCGCCCTTAGACCGCGACGTCTACAGGCCCATTTGTGTTGACAAGGCGCGGCCGATTGCGATGCAGCGCATCCATTGCGCCGCCCCCCGTCGAACATGGCATTTCGGGTGCGAGGGCTACTTGCTGGTGAAGACGCGTATCGTGACATTTCCGGCGCCCTCGGCACGGCAACTTAATTGAATGCTCCTCACGTCGCGCCGGTTTCCGGGAAGGTCAATACTGTTGAACTGGCCGCGGCGCAGCACTTCCCCGCGATTGATGTCGAGTCTCTGATCGCCACCCTGGCGGAAATTGGCGGTGACGCGCTGACACCGCGCATTGGATTCCATCGGCATCAGGGCAATGGAGTCGATATTGCGACCGGCCCATCCTGTGGTGGTGCTTTCCCTATCGTGCCGGCCTTCGAACTTCTCGCTGCCGACCTGCACCCATCTGTCGTTTGCGTGGTGGCGCGCCATGCCGTTGCGATCATTGCGGCCGTCACCGCGGCCCGCGCTGTCCCAGTTGAACAGCTGCGAATAATATTGAGTCCAATTGGGATTGCGCTGCCATTCGTTCTTATAGCGCCCGACATCGGCAAGTATGCGAATTTTCCCGCCCCAGCGCTCGTCAGACCGACAATTGAAAGCAAGGCTGGATAACCGTCTTGCCTCGCCTGGCAGATCGACATTCGTGGCCCGGCCTTCGCTCAACCGTCCGGAATATATTTGGCGCGATTTGCCGTTTCCGAATTTGGCCACCACCGAACGGCAATTGATATTGCTGTCGGACGCGCGCAGCTGGATGCTCTCCACCGAACCGCCAAACCGTGAATACAAGACATCATGGTCGTCCCGGCCATTCACGTCCACGGTCCCGAGATTTTCCATGGCGGCCAGGGCCGGCAGCGCGCTCGCGGTGAACAAGATCGCCGCCGTAGCGCATAATTGTTTCCTATTCATCTTCATCATCTGCTCCAATTCCGGAATTACGAAGTCGGCGGGCGCGCTCCCAACACATTGGGCGCACTTGACACAGCCATAAGGCTTCACAGTCCCAACGCGCGCCGGCCCATGAAAGTTTCATGCAGGCGCAGCCGAGAGGTCGTCCGGGTGACCGCATTCGCAGATTGATGGCTTGGCAAGTCCGTCTGGACGTGTCGGCTTTACGCTGCGCCCCTGGCCTGGCCGGCCGAACCAACACCGCCAACAACACCGCCCTGACGACCACCTCGGGACCGCAAAGGACCATTCCGCGGGCCTTGGACCTTTATGTTCCGCTCTTGCGTTCTAAATTTGATTTTCGCAGGACCTGGCCGCCATTTCGGGCACAATCGCTATCCCGCCCCACCAGCGATGGCCGGCTGGACAATCTCCCGCCGCTTCCAACATCTGGGACGCGCATCCATGGCTCTGCCGCAATCCGGTCTTCTCTATCCAGATGACCGCGACGTCCATCGACGTCACCGGGCCGCGCGACAGCGCACGGGCGCGGTGGCAAAGGGCGATTCCAGGGTTAATTGCCCGCCGGCTTTTCGGCGGTGATGGAGATGGCGGCCAGCGCCGTCTCATCGCTGGGCAGCGCCGTGTCGCCGGCCGGGAACTGGTTGAAGGACAGGATATAAGCCAGAATCGATGCGGTCTCCGCATTGCTCAGGCTGCCCGGGTCATTCGCCGGCATGGTGAAATGGATGCGCGTGAACAGGTCGCCCACCGCCTGGCCCGACCAGTTGCTGAGGAACATCGCGCCGCTGAGCGGCGGCGCCATTTCCGCGCCGTTCATTTCGGCGCCATGACAAAGGGCGCACTTGTTGTCGTAGGCGGTCTTGCCCTCTGCCGCCTGAGCGGCGGTATACACCCCGTCCCACACATTGCGGGCGGGGGTCTGGGCCTTCAGCGCCACCGCCGATGCCGTCAGCGCCACTGCCGTCAGGCCGATCAAAATCTTCTTCATTATCTGGCTCCCTTGCGCGCGGGACTGTTATAGGGGAGGGCCGCAGCCCCATCCAAGGCCAAATCTGAGGCTTTTTGGAGGCATTTAACCCTACAGCACGCAGGGGAAATTGCGCGATTCCCGTCATATTCGAGACAAATTGCATGTCTCAGTTTCACGGGGGCGCAATAGGAAATTGGCGATGCTGGCCTTTCCCTGTCAGGGCTTGAGCCATGTACACCATCGTAGCTGCATCCCAAAAAGGCGGGTCGGGCAAGACCACCCTGTCCGGTCATCTGGCCGTGGAGGCCAGCCGGGCGGGGGCTGGTGAAATCGCGCTGATCGACACCGATCCCCAAGGCTCGCTGGCCCATTGGTGGAATGCGCGCCAGGCGCCCCAGCCCCATTTCGTCAAGGCCGGGCTGCCCGACCTGGAGGGGGCCCTGGCGGGCCTGCGTCAGATGGGAATCAAGATCGCGGTGATCGATACGCCTCCCGCCATCACCCAGTCGATTTCCCGGGTGGTGGCCCATGCCGACCTGGTGCTGGTGCCCACCAGACCCAGCCCGCACGACCTGCGCGCCGTGGGTGCGACGGTGGACATCGCCGAGCGCCACAACAAGCCTTTGATCTTTGTCATCAATGCCGCCACGGCGCGGGCGCGCATCACCGGCGAATCCGCCGTGGCGCTGTCCCAGCATGGTACGGTGGCGCCGGTCACCATCCACCACCGCACCGATTTCGCCGCCAGCATGATCGACGGGCGCACCGTGGGCGAAGTGTTGCCGGACTCCCAGTCGGCCAAGGAGATCAGCGACCTGTGGCTCTACATCCAGGAGCGGCTGTCGCGCATCGTGCACGACCCTGCTTTGTTGCCGCAGGTCAATTCCCGTTACCTGGCGATCAATTCCCTGCTGCCGTCCGCGGTGGAGGAAGACTCCGCTGAGGCCGCCATTCCGCCCGTCATAGAACCGCCCACCCATGAAGGGCCCGAACGGCGCGCGGGGGTGGAGCGGCGACTGATTCTGGAGCCTCGCGCCCATGAAAGGCGCGTCTTCGGGCGGCGGGCGACGGATCAGGTGCATTGGGGGCAGAAATGAGCAGTGCAAAATTCGCATCCATCACATCGAGCCTGCTGGCGCGCAAAGGCGAGGCCCAGCCCTGGGGTCGCACCGGCATGGCGGAGCCGGAAAAGCTGTCGCTGCCGTGGCGCGAGCACCTACCCGAGCACCTGGCCGCGCCGCCGCCGCCGCCGCCGGCCAAGGAAAAGTCCTGTTCGATTCGCATGTCGGCGCATGATTTCGAACGGCTGGGAATCCTGGCGATCAAGACCGGCGCCTCACGCCAGCAACTGCTCAAGGACGCACTGGCGGAATTTCTCGCCAACAGGGCGGACGACTATGGCTGCGCCTGCCTGGGCAATTGCGACAACAATTGCGACAACCCGGGATAATCGGCTAGACCGGAACGCGGCTTTTCAACGGGCGTTCCATGCGGCACTGGGCGGGCATTCTGGGGGCGCTGCTTTTCACGCCCATTTTGGCGGGGCGCGCGCAGGACAGCGGCGCCACCATGGCGGTGCCCGGCGATTACCGCCAATGGGTCTTCCTGACCTCAAGCCTGGACCTGAATTACAACACCGCGGCGCCCGGGCAGGTGCACATGCTGGACAATGTCTTTGTCGACCCTGCGGCGTACAAGGCGTTCCTGAACACCGGCCTATGGCCCGACAAGACGATCCTGATCAAGGAAAACCGTTTCGCCGAATCCGCCGGCACCCTGTCCAAGCGCGGCCAGTTTCAGACCGGCGTGAAGAATCTGGAAATCCACATCAAGGATGAAGCGCGCTTTGCGGGCAAATGGGCGTTCTTTGTTTCACCCGACGGCAAGGCGCCCGCCGCATTGAAGCCGCAAAGCGCCGACTGCTATTCCTGTCACCGCGAACACGGTGCCGTCGATACCACTTTTGTGCAGTTCTATCCGACCCTGATTGGCATCGCCAAGGACAAGGGCACGCTCAGCGCCGCGAAATAGTCAGGCCGGATCCACCAGCTGGACCGGCTTGAAGCCGGGGGCGCGGGTCTGCCAAATGACGGCGACGAACAGCGCCTTGGCGCGCGGCAGGATCGCCAGCGCCAGGGCGGCGAAACAGGCCGACCACATGGCTGCGGCGGCCCAGACCGGCATCCAGTCCACATCCACGAGGAAGGCGAGGGGCAGGAAGACATGCCCCACCAGGATGATGGTCAGCCAGGGCGCAGCATCGTCGGCGCGGATATCGCCGAAGCTTTCGCCGCATACCGAACAATTCTCCACCTGCTTCAGATAGCTGCGCATCAGCTTGCCCTGGCCGCAGCATGGACAGCGGCCAAGCAGGGCCCGGCCGACAGCGGTCTTCAGGCTGACTTCGGTGTGATCGCTCATGGGCGCAATATAGTGCGCCGCAACAGTTAAAAAAGCCGGACGCCTTGTCCCTGCGACAACTTGCGTACGGCCGGACGCGCCCGCGGATGGCCCTTAAACAAGGCTCAGTCGCGCCCGCGGATGGCCCAAAAAGGTCCCACCGCAAGGATTGCGCCGCGCGGCAAAGGCCGTCACTGTCTGTCACAAGGCGTGAATAAGCCGGGCCGCCACAGGCGGAGCGAGTTGGGGACCGAGCGCGGCCATGAAGATCACCAAGCTCACCACCTTTATCGTGCCGCCGCGCTGGCTGTTTCTCAAGATCGAGACCGATGAGGGCGTCACCGGCTGGGGCGAGCCGGTGGTGGAGGGCCGGGCCGAGACCGTGGCGGCCTGTGTCGCGGAACTGGCCGACTATCTGGTCGGCAAGGATCCGTTCGGCGATCGAGGATCACTGGACGGTGCTCTATCGCGGCGGCTTTCTATCGCGGCGGCGCCGTCCACATGAGCGCGCTGGCGGGCATCGACCAGGCGCTGTGGGATATCAAGGGCAAGGCGCTTGGCCAGCCGGTGCACATGCTGCTGGGCGGCCGCTGCGCGACCGGATTCGGGTCTATAGCTGGATCGGCGGCGACCGGCCGCCGATATCGCCGCCGGCGCCAAGGAAGTCGCGGCCAAGGGCTTCACCGCCATCAAGATGCTGGCAAGCGAGGAGATGCGCTCGTCTGACAACCATGCCAAGCTGGAGCGGTGGTCGCACGGGTGGCAGCGCTGCGCGAGGCGATGGGTCCCGGCTTCGGCATCGCGCGTCGATTTCCACGGCCGGGTGCACCGCCCATGGCCAAGGTGCTGGCCAGGGAGCTCGATCCTTTCACGCTGATGTTCATCGAGGAGCCGGTGCTTCAGCGAACATGCCGAGGCGCTGAAAGAGATCGCCAACCATCACCGCCACGCCGATCGCGCTGGGCGAACGGCTGTTCTCGCGCTGGGATTTCAAGAAGATCCTCAGCGACGGCGTGGTGGATATCATCCAGCCAGATCCCAGCCATGCCGGCGGCATCACCGAAACCCGCAAGATCGCGGCCATGGCGGAGTGCCTATGACGTGGGCCTGGCGCCGCATTGCCCGCTGGGGCCGATCGCGCTGGCGGCCTGCCTGCAGCTGGATGCGGTCTGCTACAATGCCGTGATCCAGGAGCAAAGCCTGGGTATCCACTACAACCAGTCCAATGACCTGCTGGATTACGTTACCGACCCGTCGGTGTTCGCGCTACGCCGACGGTCATGTGGCGATTCCCGCAGGGCCCGGGCCTCGGCATTACGATCGATGAGGGCGCGGTGACACGCGCAGCGGCCACCGGCCATCGCTGGCGCAACCGCCGTGTGGCGGCATGAAGACGGATCTTTTGCGGAGTGGTGAGATGATCATAGAACAAAAGCCGACACGCCACCGCTATGTGGTCATGGTGATGATCTTCATCTGCGTGGTGATCACCTATCTCGATCGCAGCAACATCTCCATCACTGCGCCGGCGATGGGCAAGGATCTGGGTCTGGACCCGGTGCAGATGGGCTGGATCCTGTCGGGATTCGGCTGGACCTACGCCTTCTGCCAGATTCCCGGCGGCTGGCTGGTGGACCGAATTCGGCCGCGCTATCTCTATCCCGCCATCCTGGTCCTGTGGTCGGTGGCCACGGCCTTCTTGGGGATCGTGGGCAGCTTTTTCGCCCTGTTCGCCATCCGCCTGCTGATCGGCGCGCTGGAAGCGCCCTCCTACATGATCAACAACCAGGTGGTGACCAGCTGGTTTCCCGACCGCGAGCGCGCCGGCGCCATCGGCTTCTACGTCTCCGGCCAGTTCATCGGCCTGGCCTTCCTGCAGCCCCTGCTGGTGTGGCTGGTGGTGGCGCATGGCTGGCGCGCAGTGTTTTTTACCACCGGCATAGGCGGGATGGCCTGGGGCCTGGTGTGGTGGCTCGCCTATCGCGCCCCACGCGAGTCGAAGCGCGCCAATGCGGCGGAAATCGCGCTGATCGAAGCCGGCGGCGGGCTGGTGGACCTGGGCAGTGCCCAAGCCAAGACTCAGGATGGCAAACTGAATTGGGGCGATGTCGCGACCGTGTTCAAGTACCGCAAGCTGTGGGGCGTCTATCTCGGTCAGTTCGCCGTGACCTCCTGCCAGTGGTTCTTCCTGACATGGTTTCCCACCTACCTGGTCGAGTTCCGCCATTTGAGCATCATCAAGTCCGGCATCTATGTCTCGCTGCCCTTCATCGCCGCCTTTGTCGGCACCCAGCTGGCCGGCTTTCTCTCCGACCGCATCGTGCGCAGCGGCCGGAGCCTGGGGACGGCGCGCAAATCGCCTATCATTTTCGGCCTGCTGCTGTCGTCCAGCATCGTGGGCGCCAATTTCGTGGAGGCGCCCGAGCTGGTGATCGCCTTCATGGCGCTGGCCTTTTTCGGCAACGGCATGGCCAGCATCGGCTGGTCGCTGGTCAGCCATGTGGCGCCGCGCCGGTTGATCGGGCTGACCGGCGGCACCTTCAACTTCATCTCAAACCTGTCGGGCATCTCCACGCCCCTGATCATCGGCTATCTCGCCGAAGGCGGGAATTTTGCGCCCGGCCTGATCTATATCGCCGTGGTCGCGATATTGGGCGCGCTGGCCTATATCCTGATGATCGGCAAGCTGGAACGCGTCGAGTAGCCTTTCTTACGGTCTGGTGGCGGAACTGGCCAGCATGGCGCCGCCGGGCCGGGATTCGATACAGATATCGCCGATATCGAAGGCGTCGGCCCGGGCCTCGACAAAGCGCGCCAGGCTATTCCGGTTGTCCAGCACGTCCCTGTACAATTCATGGGCGTCGGCACAGAAGGCGGCGGAATGGCGGGCCTGTTCCAGCCCCCAGATATTGGCCGCCTTGGTCTTGAAGCGGTCATAGCTGTCCTCGCCGCGCTTGCCGTCACGCTGGAGGAAGAACGACTTCAGCGCCGCGTCCGACGACCGCAGTTCCTTGCGATAGGCAATCACGAAGCGGTTATAGGTGTCGGATTCCTGGCATTGGAAGGCCGCCACCATCAGCTGCTGCTGCATCACCGCCGCGCGCAGGGCTATGGCGTCCGCCGGCTTGGCGCATCCGGCCGCAAGGGCCGGACTGATCATGGAATTGGTAAATGCCAGCAAGGCAATGCCGGCGCAGGCGGTTCTCAGCATGTTGATGTTCCCCATGATGAAGTTTCCCCAAGATGATGTTTGCTTAGTTTGCAAAAGCCGTGCGGGTGCGTTCGCAGTGCCCGCCCGGCGGTTCAAATTGATCCAGGCGGTTCAGCGCCTCGCCGCTGTCTTCGATAAGGGTCAGGGCGATGGATGCGCCGTCCGCGCCGGATTGCGCCGGGCCTGGGAGGCCGGCAAAGGGAAGACCGGGCGCATTGGTGAGGTTCTGCATCGTGCCGGCAGTGACGGGAGCCGCCGCTTTCACCAGCTTGCCGTCCACAAACAGCCCGCTCACCAGCGTGCCGTCGGCGCGCCGCAATTCGCCATTGCCGTTGGGCCTGCCGTCCTTCCAGTCGCCAGCATAGAGCGCGCCGTCGGGCCCCAGAAACACGCCGAAGCCATTCATCCGGCCGGCGGTCCAGTGTCCGTCAAAACGATTGCAGGCGTCGGTGGTCAGGATGCCCGCGCCCTGGAAGCGGCCCCCCACGATCTCGCCGTCATAGCTCCAGCCCCGGCCCCAGCGGTTGATGACATGGCCATCCGGAATAACGCCGCGGACGAAGGTGGCGGTCAGGCTTTGTACCTGGCCTTCATGGTTGAATGTCGCGGTGCCCAGGCCCTCGGCATAGCCGTCGACACAGGCTCCGGTCCAACGCACCGTATCGCCGGGATGGGCATCGGCGCCGAACAGCCAGCAGGCGCCGTCCCCCAGCCATTGACCCTGGCCCTGCGGGCCATTGGACAATTCTGCCGCCGACGCAGAAAGCAAGCCGCAACTGAAGAACGTGGCGGCCAGCACGGCTCTTGCAAATCCCGACATGCCGTTTCCCACCGAAAGGGGCCCAGCCTCATCGCCAACCCCTGCCGGACAGGCTGCGGCAGCCCCCCAGTTATTTCCAGCGCGCGTCCCCAAATCGGCAAACGAGCTCTTTACGGTGCGCGGAAAATTTCAGCTAAGTGCGAAAAAAATGCAGGCTTTACCGGCCCGAACCCGCACCGGCTTGGATCGGGATGAACGGTGATCGGCGGTGGAAGGGCGCAAATCCGCTGCAATCGGCGGGCGGCCGAAAGTTCCGTGGACGCAACCTGCCACCGCTGCCCAATCCGGGCAGCGATCCGGCGCGCCAGTCCGTCACGCTCAGACGATATGCTGCTCGGCCTGGATCAGCCCGCGGATATAGCCGAACTCGAAGGCGAAATTCTCATTCGCGCCCCATTGGCTGCCCGCGCCCACCACATGCGGCGCGTGATCGGGCATCAGCAGTTCCTCGTAACCCACTTCGCGGTAGACCTTGAGCGCCTTGACGAAATCCACATCGCCCTCATCGGGGAACATTTCGGCGACGAAGTCGTCGCGATGGCCGCGGATATTGCGGAAATGGACATTGAAGATTTTCTTGCGGCTGCCGAAATAGCGGATGACGTCGCCGATCTCCTCATTGGGATTTTCGAGATCCTCGGAAACCGTGCCCTGGCAGAAATTCAGGCCGTGATAGGGGTTCTCATGCATGGCGATGAATTTCTTCAGCCCGTCGATGGTGCCCAGCACCCGGTCCACCCCGCGATAGCCCTGCGGCGGCATGCCCGGATCCTGGGGGTGACAGGCGATGCGGACCTTGTTTTCCGCGGCCACCGGCACCACGCGCTCCAGGAAGTAGTTGATGCGCTCCCAGAAGACATCGGCATTGACCAGGCCGGCGCGGGTCAGTGGCGGATTTTTCGCCGCCGCTTCCTTGTAGTTCCAGCGGTTGTACATGCTGTCGCCGCGCCCCGGCACTTCTTCCAGCCGCGCCACGCCCAGGATGCTCATATTGTATTTCAGGGCGCGTATGCCGGTGGCGGCACAAGTGCGGATATGATTCTGGAACGCCTCGATGTCGCGGTCGCGCTGCGGGCTCTGGCCCAGCATGATGGCGGGATTTTTTTCCCGGTCGATCAGCGAAGAAGTCAGCAGCACGCTGTCCACCAGGTCGACTTTCACCTTGTGCCGGTCGGCGATGTCCAGCATCACCTTCATTTCGTCCACGGTGGGATAGAGGCGCGTGGGATCGGCGACCTTGGGGCTGGTGCAGATCGCGTCCACCCCGAAGCGGGCGATCCAGGCGGCGGTCTGGTCTGTCAGGGTGCCGAACTGGTGGCCCAGCCGCGCCTTCAGCGGTGGCAGCTTGGCGCTGGCGCAGGCGCCGCCGGGAATACCCGGTGCGGCCTCGGCCACGCTGCTGCTGCCGGCAAGGCTGCCGGCCGCGACGGCGGCGGCACTCGCGCTGGTGACGGAAAAAAATTTGCGGCGGTCCATGATCGTCTCCCTATTGTGTCTGGTCTGATGCCGGCTTCAGGCCGGCCTTCATGCTTGCGTCGCGGCCCCTGGGTCCGCGAAGGTCGTTCAGCAGCGCGCCCGCGTCCATTGCATTCTCGGCATTGCTGGCGATAGCAGCGGTATAGATCGTGGACATCTGGATGTCATCGGGAAGCGGCCAGGCCGTGACACCCTTGTTGGGCAGCATTTCGCTGATCAGGGTGACGCCATATTGCGCCGCGCCGCCTGCCACGGCGGCGGCCACGCCGGTGCCGTTGCGCTTCAGCACCGCCTTGGCGCGCACTTGTCGCCCGATGCCCAGCTTGTCGGCCTGCTGCAGGAAAAACACCCCGGTAATGCCGCCGGAGGCAGGATCGACATAGGCGATGCTTTTCGCCGCCAGCAGCACCGCCCGGAACTGGCCCACATTGTCCATGGCGGGCCTGGCCATGCCGGCTCCGGCGCAAATGCCCGCCACCATTTTTGCCAGGTTGGCGTGGGCGGCCGACACCCGTTTTTGCCGGGTCAGGGCATCCAGAACGGCGGTGGTGCCGATCACCAGGTCGAACTTTTCGCCCGCCTCTATCCTTTTTTGCACTCCGCCGGCGGTGTCGCTCACCACTTTGACAGTATCGCCTGTTCGGCGTCCGAATTCGGCGGCCAGCGCACGGACCGGCACCGACATGCCCGCGCCGGTGAGTACTTTCAGGTCTCTGGCGTCGCTGGGCACAAGGGCGGCAAGCAGGAAAAGCCATGCCGGAACGATTATGCGGTACATGCTGCGGCCCTTCGCGGTCCCGAAACGATATCTTGGCGCTTTATGTCTTGTTGCGCGAGGGCCGTGAGCGTTTTATCAGGGATTGAACAGGTGGCAAAGCGAAGGGGATATGACGATGAAGACGGGCTTTCTCGCAGGCGCAGCAATCGCGGTGGCGATGCTGGCTTCGGTTCCGGCAGGCGCGGCGGAATACACCACCATAATACTGGACAAGGTGGTGAATCGCACCCCCGACCAGACCTGGGCCAAGATCGGGCCCTATTGC
This sequence comes from uncultured Alphaproteobacteria bacterium, assembly GCA_963835715.1. Taxonomy (GTDB): domain Bacteria; phylum Pseudomonadota; class Alphaproteobacteria; order Micropepsales; family Micropepsaceae; genus Rhizomicrobium. Next base: position 690,920 of record CAWIGN010000002.1, on the reverse strand, counting down.
GCCATCGCCACCTGGCTGAAGGTCAAATGCGCGATCACTGCCGGCAACGGTGTCGCGGTGGGCACCAACAGGCTGCTCAACGACAACAACAACGAGATCATGGTGGCCGCGACGCCTTACTCCTACACCTACACCCAGCCCAGCTCGACCATCCTGTATCACGGCACCCTGGCGGTCGAACCGCTGGACCGCGGGCGGCAGACCCAAATCGTCTACACGCTTTTCTATGATCAGGCGCCGCTGGGCACCGATCAGGCCAAGATCGACAACCGGGCCCAGCGCACCAAGCGCTTCAACGAGGCGCTGGATGCCATGAAGGCGCTGGCGGAATCGCCCTGATGATCGACGTTTTGCAGTTGGTGCCGTTGCGCCCGGAAGTCCAGAAGGAACTGGAAGCGCGCTACCGCATTCATTCCAGGGCCGAATTCGACAAGGTGGCTGCTGTGGTGCGCGGTGTCGTCACCAATGGCCATTCCGGGCCGCCGCCCGAGATGATCGACCGCATGCCCAAGCTGGAGATCATCGCCTCGGCCAGTGTCGGCTATGACGGCATTCCGGTGGAATATGCGCGCGCAAAGGGCATTCCGGTCACCAACACGCCGGATGTGCTCAATGACGATGTCGCGGATCTGGCGATCGCGCTGATGATCATGACGGCGCGGCGGCTGGTGGCGTCCGATACCTATGTGCGAACCGGCAAATGGCCCGCGGGCGGCGAATATCCCCTGGCGCAAAAGGCCAGCCGCAAGCGGGTCGGCATTCTGGGCATGGGCCGTATCGGCAGGGAAATCGCCAGGCGGGCCGAGGCGATGAACAACAGTGTCGCCTATCACAGCCGGCGTCCGGTGGCGGATGTGCCCTACAAGCATTATCCCGACCTGGAGGCGCTGGCCAAGAACAGCGATTTCCTGCTGGTGATCATTCCCGCCACGCCCCAGACGCACAAGATTGTCAGCAAGGACGTGATCGAGGCGCTGGGCCCCACCGGCATATTGGTGAATGTCGCGCGCGGCGCGGTGGTGGACGAGGACGCGCTGGTGGAGGCGCTCAAGTCCGGCAAGCTGGGCGGCGCGGGCCTGGACGTGTTCGTCAATGAACCGAATGTCCCGCCGGCCTTGTTCGCCATGGACAATGTCGTGCTGCAACCCCATGTCGGCAGCGCCACCTTCGAGACCCGCCGCGCGATGAGTCAGCTGGTGCTGGACAATCTGGATGCGCGATTTGCCGGCAGGCCGTTGCTGACGGAAGTGAAATGAGCCCCTTGCGGGTCCGTTCGCGCTGCATCACCTGACCAGCGCCGTGACCGCGTAGAGAAACCCGGCGCCCAGCAGGGTGGCAGCCGTGGTGGAGGCGCGCGGATGGGCGCGGTGGCTTTCGGGCAGGAGGCCGCTGGCGCCGATGTGCAGGAAGAAGCCGCAGAACAGGGCCAGCAGGACCGCCAGCAGGCCCGGACTGGCCGGGATCAGAAGGCTCAGGCCGGCGCCCAGAATCGGCGCCGCGGCGTCCACCGCCAGCCAGCGCAAGGCGAAGTGCCGGGTGCCGCCATTTCGGGTCACCACATTCACGGTGTTGAGGCCGTCGGCGAAATCATGGGCCAGCACGGCGGCGGCCACGATCAGCCCAATCTCGCGGCTGGCCTGGAAGGCGATGCCCAGGGCGAAGCCGTCCAGCACGCTGTGGGCGGAGAAACTCGCCGCCCCCATCAGCCCGCGCGCCGGATTGACCTGTTCCTCGCAATCGTGCCGCGCCACCAGGCGGTCCAGCAGGGTGTAGAGAAAAAAGCCCAGCGCCGCGATCGCCAGCAGGGTGCGCGGCGCATAGTAGCCGGCGCCGGCGGCCAGCGCTTCGGGCGCCAGGTCGAAGAAGGCGACGCCGATCACCGCCCCGGCCGAAAATCCCATCACCAGCGGCAGCTTGCCCGTCAGCTTCAGCGCCAGCAGGCCGCCGGTCATGGTCGCCGCGCAGGCGCCAAGCGCGATCAGCATCACGATCGGGGCTGTCATCACAACAAATCCGAAAAAGCGCGCCCTGCTTATCGCGCCTGCCTTTCGGGAGCAACTTGGGGCGGAGCAATGTGCGGCAGTTCCGGGTGGGCCTGGTCCACCGGAATCACGTCCACGCCCACCTCCACCACATGGTCATGACCGCCCAGAATGATGCCGGCGACCGGCGCAACATCGCCATAGTCGCGGCCCCAGGAGGCGGTGACATGGCTTTCCCCCGCCAGCACGTCATTCGTGGGATCCAGGTCCACCCAGCCGAACGGCGGCGCCCAGACGGAAAACCAGGCATGGCTGGCGTCGGCGCCCAGCAGCCGCGGCTTGCCGGGCGGTGGCTGGGTCAGCAGATAGCCCGACACATAGCGGGCGGGCAGGCCGATGGCGCGCATTGCCGCAATGCCGACATGGGCCAGGTCCTGGCACACGCCGGCGCGGATCTCGAACACCCGGTCCAGCGGCGTGCTGACATCGGTGACCGTGGTGTCGTAGCGGAAATCCTGGTGGATGCGGTTCATCAATTCGATGGCGCCCGCCAGGATCGGCCGCGCGGGCGGAAAACTGAGGGCGCCATAGGCGGCGAAATCGCTGCGGAATTTTGTCATCGGCGAGTCGAACAGATACTGCACCGCATCGCGTTCTTCATCGTTCTGCGGGTTTTCCAGCCGCATGCGGACCTGTTCCCAGGCAAGGCTGTCGCGCGAGGCGCGTTCGGGCGCCGGCTCCACCGTCACGCGGCTTTCCGCCAGCACTTCCAGATGGGCATGCGGCCGGTCGATGGAAAACCATTCGCAGGGGTTCTGGAAATAGTCCTCGCGCGCGATCCGGCTCGCCGGCTCCAGGCTCAAGGTGATGGCGCTGTCGTGCACGGCCTGCACGGGCGTGGCGCGCAGCCGAAGATGCGCCAGGTGCCAGGAATTGGAGACTTCCTGCAGGTAGCGATAGGTGGTGCGGTGCCGGACATAATATTCCATGTCAGGTTTCCAGGAACGGGCCGCTGCCGGTCCGGCTGCGGCTGGCATGCTGGAAATAGGCATCGGCAATGGCGTCGGACAGGCTTGCCGCGCCGGATGTGATGGTGTCGGCCAGCGCGATCAGGCCGGGCCGGTCGCCGGGTTCGCAGGGCGCCAGCCGCGCCGGATCGGCGCTGGCCGTGGCGGCCCGCAAATCATTTGCGATGGTGCGCGGCATATCGCTGCGCTGGGCCAGGGTGATGCGGGGCAATGCCTTCAGATGGCTCTCGATGGCGGCCATCTGGAAGGCGCAGGAGCGCGGATTGTTTGCGTCCAGCATCAGCAGATCCACAAAGGGCGCGAGCTGGAAGACATTGAGATAGCGCGAACGATAGGTCATGGCGCTGTCGCAGATTTCCAGCAGGATGCGCATATGCTCGGTCTCGCGCGCATCCTGCAAGGCCACTGTCTGGCGTACCAGCCAGGCGACATGCTGCGCCCGTTCCAGGCGGCGGCCCAGATCCAGGAACAGCCAGTTGGGGCCGCGGGTCATGTCCTCGGCCGACAGGCCTGAAAAGGCCGCGGCGCGGCGCACCAGGGCGTCGAGATAGAAGCGCGCGCCGGCCACTTCCAGGGGCGCATCCGCGGGCGGCAGGTCTTCGCCGACGGTCAGGGCATGGATGGTGCGCCAGGTGTCCAGCGACAGGCGGTCACGCACCGACCAGGCGATCTGCTCCACACGGGACAACAGCCGCTGCAGGCCGCGACTATGGCGGGGGCTGTAGATCAGCAGCCGCAGCTCCTGGATCAGGGCCTCTTCGTCGACAATCTCCTCGATCGGGGCGTCGCTGTCCTGGCTGAACGGGATCAGCAGCTTGCGCGCCACTTCCAGCGCCGCGGCCGGTTCGTCGCTGACCCGCGCGGTGACCGCGCGCAGGATGCGCACGAAGCTTTCGGTGCGCTCGGCATAGCGGCCGAGCCAGAACAGGTTGTCCATGGCGCGGCTGGGCGCGGATTCGCCGTACCGCTTGATCTTCAGGGCTTGCCCGCCGCCGGCGAGAAGGCTGAAATTGTCCACCGGGGCGGTGGAAAGCACCCAGGCATCCTTGCTGGAAGCGCCGGACTGCATGGAAAGCGCCCGCACCGTATTGTCGGCGGCGACGCGGGTCAGTCCGCCGGGCATCACCGTCCAGCCCGCTGGCGTCCAGGCGGCGAAAACCCGCAAGGACACCGGCCGCGCGCCGAATTTTCCATTTTCAAACACTGGCGCCACGCCCAGGGGCGAAATTTCCTGCAAAACCATGGTTTCGCCGCGACGCTTCAGGCGCTGGGTGAAATGCTCGCGCCCCTCGGCGGTGAGGTCGCTGCCCAGCCTGGCGCTGGAGTTTCTCGAGAACATCGGCCTGGCGTCGAAGGCGTCGCGCAGGATGGCGCTGTTCATGCGCGACAGTGCTTCCTTGCGGCCCCATTCGGTGCCGCACCAGATGGTGGCGATGTCGGGAATCTTGAGGTCTTCGCCCAGCAGGGCGCGGGCGATATTGGGCAGATAGGCATCCATGGCGGGGGATTCGATGACCCCGCCGCCCAGCGCATTGGCCAGAACCACGCCGCCCGCGCGCACCACCTCCACCAGGCCCGGCACGCCCAGGGCGCTGTCGCCGCGCAATTCCAGGGGATCGCAGAAATCGGAGTCGACGCGGCGGAAGATCGCCGCCACGCGTTCCAGGCCGGTCAGCGTCTTGAGGAAGACCTCTCCGTCGCGCACGGCCAGGTCGTCGCCCTGCACCAGCGTGAGGCCGAGATAGTGGGCGAGGTAGACATGCTCGAAATAGGCTTCGTTGTAGGGTCCGGGCGTCATCAACACCGCGCGGTCGCGCCGCGAACCGCCCAGATCCAGGATGCTTTCGCGGTAGGCGTTGAAGAATCCGGCCAGCCGCGCCACCCGCAGGTCGCCGAAATTCTCCGGAAAGGTCTGCGCCACCACCAGCCGGTTTTCCAGGGCATAGCCAAGCCCGCCCGGCGCGTCGGCGCGTGACGCCATCACCCGCCACGACCCGTCGGGGCTTCGCGCCAGGTCTGCGGAATACAGATGCACATGGACATCGTGCGCGGGGCGCGTGCCGCAGAGCGGGCGCAGGAATTGCGGATGGCCGGTAACCAGGTGCGGCGGCAGTATGTTTTCGCGCACCAGATGCTGGGGGCCATAGACATCGCGCAGGATCAGATCGGCCAGCATGGCGCGCTGGATGATCGCCGCTTCGATCTGTTTCCAGTCGCCGGACGACAGGATGAAGGGAACGATGTCCAATTGCCACGGCCGGGCGTGGCCGGCGCGGTCGTCATAGACATTGTAGGTGACGCCATTGTCCTGGACCGTGGCGCGCGCCGAGGCCTGGCGGCGCTCGAATTCCTCCGGCGAAAGATTGGCAAGGGTGCGCGCGAAGGCCCGCCAGTGGGGCCGCACCTGGCCATCGCCATCGCGCAATTCGTCAAAGCGGGATGCGGCGGAACTTATCGGTTCTGCGACTTCCGACACCTACGAATCAGGCCCCCTGCGCAAGTCCAGAGTATAGGGGAAATCCGGATTGGGTTCCTCCCTGGCCGCATGGAACATCCCGCCGGTGAAGCCGATAGACTCGAACCGGGCCAGCCGGCGGCCCTCGGCCTCGTTGGCATTGACGGGGAATATCTCGGAATTGCGCCCGCCGGGATGGGCAACATGATAGGTACAGCCTCCCAGGCTGCGCTTGCGCCATCCGTCCCAGATTTCGATCACCAGCGGCGCCTGGGCCGGGATGGTGGGATGCAGGCCATGCGGCGGCTGCCAGGCCTTGAAGCGCACGCCGCCCACCGCCTCGCCCTGGGCGGCATCGTGAAGCGGCACGGGGCGGCCATTGACCAGCAGCTTGTGGCGGCCCGGCGTGAGGCCACGCAACGAGACCTCCAGCCGTTCCACCGAAGAGTCGACAAAGCGCACGGTGCCGGCAGGGGTACCTTCCTCGGCCAGGACGTTCCAGGGCTCCAGCGCGGTGCGCAGCTGCAACGTGATGTCTTCATACTGAACCGAGCCGACCAGCGGGAAGCGGAACTCCCAATGGGGGCGGAACCATTCGGCGTCGAAGGCGAAGCCATGCGCGTTCATGTCGGCGACAATGTCCTTGAGGTCGGCCCAGACAAAATGCGGCAGCATGAATCGGTCGTTGAGGGCCGTGCCCCAGCGCACCAGGCGGGACTGATAGGGCTCGCGCCAGAAGCGCGCGATCAGGGCGCGCAGCAGCAGCGATTGCGCCAGGCTCATTTCGGCATGCGGCGGCATCTCAAAGCCGCGGAACTCCACCAGCCCCAGGCGCCCGGTGGGACCGTCGGGCGAATACAGCTTGTCGATACAGATTTCGGTGCGGTGGGTGTTGCCGGTGGAATCGGCAAGCAGGTTGCGGAACACCCGGTCCACCAGCCAGGGCGGGATATTGGCGGCGGCGCGCGACGGAATCTCGTCGAAGGCGATTTCCAGTTCATACAGGGAGTCATGGCGCGCTTCATCCAGGCGCGGCGCCTGGCTGGTCGGGCCGATGAACAGGCCGGAGAAAAGGTAGGACAGGCTGGGATGATTCTGCCAATAGGCGATGATGCTCTTGAGCATGTCGGGACGGCGCAGGAACGGACTGTCGGCCGGTGTCTGTGCGCCAACCACGATATGATTGCCGCCGCCGGTTCCGGTATGGCGGCCGTCGAGCAGGAACTTTTCCGTTGAAAGCTTGCAGGCCGCCGCTTCCTCATACAACGCCTTGGTGATCTCCACCTGCTCGCGCCAGTTTTTGGCCGGATGGATATTGACCTCGATCACGCCGGGGTCCGGGGTTACCTTGATCACGTTGATGCGCGGATCGAAGGGCGGCGGATAGCCCTCGATATGCACCGCCACGCCCAGTTGCTCGGCGCATTCTTCCACGATCGTCAGCAAGGCGAAATAATCCGTCGCCGCCGGCGTCGGCGGCATGAAGATGCACAGCCGGCCGTCGCGCGGTTCCACCGTCAGGGCGGTGCGCACCACCGGTTCGCCGACCAGTTCGGCGATCGCCCGGTTGATCGGGCGGAAGGGGCCTTGCACCGGCGGGGCACCGCCGTTGCGCGCGCCGCCGGTGTAGTTTTGCCCGGACTTTTCGGGCGGCTCGAGCGGCGGCAATGGCGCGAAGGGATCGGGCGGCGGCACGAAGGTGCGCGCCTGGGCCGGCACAAAGGGCAGGGAATTGAGCGGCAGGCGGAAGCCGATGGCCGAGTCGCCCGGCAGCAGGAAAAGATGGCCGCTGCGCGTGGTCCAATGCTCGCTTATCCAGTGCTGCAGGCCTTTCTCCACCGGCAGGACATAGCCCACCGCATGGCTGAGGCCGCGCTCGAATACCCGCGCCAGCCGCGCGCGCAATTCGGGATCTTCCAGCTTGGAATCGCGCGGATCGACATTGGCGGCCAGCTGGCGTTCCTGCGCCAGGTGGTGCCAGAAATCCTCGAAGGCCGGGATGACATAGGATTCTTCCAGTCCCAGCCTTTGCGCGATGGCCTCGGTCAGCGCCTTGGCGCTGGCGAGCGTGGGCGCATGGTCCTTGTGCTCCGCCGCGATACGCTCGGCGCTTTTCCACAGCGGCACGCCGTCGGTGCGCCAATAAAGCGCAAAGGCCCAGCGCGGCAGGGACTCGCCGGGATACCATTTGCCCTGGCCATAATGCAGCAGACCGCCCGGCGCGAAACGTTCGCGCAACCGGCGGATCAGCGTGTCGGCCAGCGCCCGCTTGGTGGTGCCGTTGGCCGTGGTGTGCCATTCGGCGCCCGAACGGTCCTCGCTCGACACGAAAGTCGGCTCGCCGCCCATGGTCAGGCGCACATCGTGGTTGGTGAGTACCTGGTCCACCGCATCGCCCAGCTTCTCGATCTCGGCCCATTGTTCGTCGCTATAGGGTTTGGTGACGCGCGGCGGCTCCTTCACCCGTGTCACGCTCATGTCGAAGTCGAAGAGGACTTCTGCGGGTTCGACCGCGCCCGAGATTGGCGCCGCCTGTGTCGGGTTGGCCGTGCAGGCCAGCGGAATATGTCCCTCGCCCGCGAACAGGCCGGACGTCGGGTCCAGCCCGACCCAGCCGGCGCCGGGCAGATACACCTCGCACCAGGCGTGAAGATCGGTGAAGTCGGCTTCCGGGCCGGACGGTCCGTCCAGCGATTTTACGTCCGGCTTCAGCTGGATCAGATAGCCGCTGGCGAACCGCGCCGCCAATCCCAGGCGGCGCAGCAGCTGCACAAGCAGCCAGGCGCTGTCGCGGCAGGAGCCCGACCCCTTGCACAGCGTGTCTTCCGGCGTCTGGATGCCGGGCTCCATGCGGATCAGGTAGCCGATGTCCCGCGACAGCTGCGCGTTGAGGTCGAAGATAAAGTTGGTGGTCTGCCTGGCATCGCGTGAAATGCCGGCCAGATAGCGCTCGAACGCCGGCCCGCCCTCGCCGGCGGCGAGATAGGGCTCCAGTTCGGATTTCAGCTCGGCGGAATAAGTAAAGGGATACTGCTCCGCCGCCGGCTCCAGGAAGAAGTCGAACGGATTGATCACGTTCATTTCGACCGTCAGGTCTACGCTGATGGTGAAGTGATCGGTCTTTTCCGGAAATACCGCCCGTGCCAGCCAGTTCGACTGCGGATCCTGCAACCAGTTGAGGAAATGCTCTTCCGGCTCGATCTTCAGCGCATAGGCTATCACCTTGGCGCGGGTATGCGGCGCCGGCCGCAGGCGTATAGTCTGCGGACCCAGCCCGATCTGCCGGTCATAGCGGTAGCGGGTGACGTGACGAAGGGCGGCCTGGATGCTCATGGAAAATCCTTGGGACAATGACTATGCCGCAACTGCGAAGTCGGGGCTACCAGCCGTCGCGCCGCAGCCCACTATCTTTGGAACTGCGTTAAGAAGCCGGCGTTTCCACAGGCCGGAGCGCGGAAATCCCCCATGAAACTGTTCAGCTGCCAGGGCTGTGGCGAGCTCCTGTATTTCGAGAATGTGCGCTGTGAGAATTGCGGCCGGTTTCTTGGGCTATCTCCCTGATCTGACAGAGATAACCGCACTGGAGAGCAGTGACGACGGCACGTCGCTGGCCCTTGCCGCGCCGCAGAAGGCCTACAAATTCTGCCAGAACTACAGTTATGGCGTGTGCAATTGGATGGTCCCCGCCGAGGATGCGGCTGGATTTTGCGTCGCCTGCCGCCACAACCAGACCATTCCCGACCTGTCGGTGCCCGGCAACGATGTGCTTTGGGGCAAGCTGGAGGTTGCCAAGCACCGATTATTCTATTCGCTGTTGCGCCTGGGCCTGCCGCTGGAAAACCGCTTCGACGCCCCAGGGCATGGTCTGGCCTTCGATTTCCTGGCGGAATTGCCGGAGACCCATGCCCAGGCCGTGCTGACCGGACATGACAATGGTCTGATCACCCTGGCGCTCAAGGAAGCCGATGACACCACGCGCGAACAGGTGCGCAGCCAGATGGGCGAGCCCTATCGCACCCTGCTGGGGCATTTCCGCCATGAGATCGGGCACTATTTCTGGGACCGGCTGGTGGCGACCGATTCCGCCCGGCTGGACGAATTCCGCCTGTTGTTCGGCGACGACCGCCAGGATTACGACCAAGCGCTCCAGAAGCATTATGACGAGGGTGCGCCGCCCGCCTGGCAGGAAAGCCACATCAGCATGTACGCAACCATGCATCCCTGGGAGGATTTCGCCGAAACCTGGGCGCACTATCTGCATATCGTCGATACGCTGGAGACGGCGGGCGCCTTCGGCCTCAAGGTCCGGCCGCGGCGCGCGCGCGGGACGCTGGCGGCGGCGATCAACTTCGATCCCTACAAGGCGGGCATGGGCAAGCTGATCGATGCCTGGCTGCCGGTCGAATTCGCCACCAACAGCATGAACCGCAGCATGGGATTGACGGACCTGTATCCGTTTCTGCTGTCGCCCAAGGTGATCGAGAAGCTGACTTTCATCCATGCCCTGACGCATCGCCAGGATGGCGCGCTGCGCCAGGCCATCTGAGCGCTCCCTAGGCCAGGGCCCGTGCCGGATCGTCGGGTATTTCCCGCGGGCGCAGGCGCGCGGCGGGAAAATGCACCGTAACGCAGGTGCCCTTGCCCACCTGGCTATCCAGCCGGACCTGGCCGCCATGGGTTTCCGCCAGCCCCTTGACGATGGCCAGGCCCAGGCCGGTGCCCTTGTCCGCGGCCACAACGTCGTGCCGGCCCTGCCCGAAACTGTCGAACACTTTGGCCTGGTCCTCGGCCGCGATGCCGACCCCGGTGTCGCTGACGCCCAGGATCAGGCCTTCACCGTCCTGGCGCTCGGCAAAGACGGTAATCTTGCCGCCTTCGGGCGTGAATTTGACGGCGTTGGACAACAGGTTGATCAGGATCTGCTTGATCGCCCGTTCGTCGGCATAAAGCGTTGCGATGGACGGATCGATTTCATTCGCCAGGACGACGTCGTCGCTTTTGGCGCGCCACATCACCAGTTGCAGCGCATCCTCCGCGATATGGAACAGATTCAATTTGGCTTCCGCCAATTGCCAGCGTCCCGCCTCGATCTTGGCCAGGTCGAGAATATCGTTGATCAGCGCCAGCAGGTGCTTGCCGGAGGAATGGATCATGGCCGCGTATTCGACGTTGCGGTCCGTGTCGTTCTCAAACATGCGGCTGGAAATGATTTCCGAAAATCCCAGGATGGCATTCAGCGGGGTACGCAATTCGTGGCTCATATTGGCCAGGAACCGCGATTTGGCCAGGTTGGCGGCTTCCGCCTGTTCGCGGCGCCGGTCCGATTCCAGCTTGGCCATGACGAGTTCGGCCATCAGGGTGTCGCGTTCCTGGATGGTGATGGTGGCGGCGCGGGCCCGCTTGTAATTGCGCTGGGCGATCAGGGCCAGGAACGCGACATAGAATGGCGCGGCCACGGCCATCATGACGGAGCGGGTAAATGTCTCCGGCTGGAATAGTCCCTGCATCGGTACGGCTGTCAGCACCACCACATAGAGCAGCAATGCCGGACGCCAGATGGTGCGGCAGGCGCTGGTGGTGGCGGCATGGGCCGCCATGGTCGCCGCCAGCAGAAGCTCGATCATGATATGGTTGGAGTTCTTGTCGCCGCTCGCCCAGAACCAGATGCCCAGTGACGCCCAGTTGGCGATAAAGAACAGGTTGGCGGCGGCGATGCGCAGCCTCCATTTGTGCATGTCCCCGCCGGCACCGATATTTTGCGGAAGATACGCAAGAATGATGAGCTGCGGGACCAGGGCCGCGAGCATCTGGGTATACCAGCCCGCCAGATGGGCAAGACTCACCCATTGCGGAAACATGGCGCAAATTGCCAGGCCGAAAATCGGCGCCACCACGCGATTGGCCTTCAGGTTTTCGACCGTTGCGCGCAGCAGGGCCAGATCGATGCGCTTGTCGCGCTCCACCTCCACTTGCAGGTCTGTCACCCAGATCGGACTGTGCGTTGTCATGAAAGTTCGGCCTGGGCAAAGCTTGCTCCGCTAAAGCTTAAGGCCGGCTTGCGGGCGCGGTTTTTGCGTCTGTTAACCAAAATTGCGGCGTCGCCTCGGCTCGCGGACTGTTTCAAAATAGAACATGCTATATTGGCGTGCGCGATCGCATGCCCCGCGAAACGCCCGGAAATGATGGAGAGCGCGATGAGGGTTGGACTATTGGCGGCAGGCCTTCTGCTGGCTTGCGCGATTGCGGCCGGGGCGGCAACCGTGATCATGTCGCCGCCGCCGGCCAAGGCGCCGGCCCAGACCCAGATCCAGCCCCAGCCCCAGCCCAAAAAGCCTCAGGCCGGCCCCCAAGCCCAAGCCCAGGCCAACAAGGCTAAGGCCAAGGCGGACTGCCCCTGCGATTGCCCGCAGGATCGCAAGGCCGGGCGCAACACCGCCACCCGTACGGTGTCCGCGCCGCGCCGCATGGCGCGCAGCGGCGTTCGCCGTCATTCCGGACATGGCTATTACCGTTATGCCGACGCGGCGGCGGTGACCTGGCATGGCGGGCATGGCAAGCGGCACGGACGGTGGCGCATGGGGCATGGCCGCGGCTTTGCTCCCGGTCCAGGTCCGATGGCTTATGAGCCGCCCCACCGCCACGCCGAAGAGGGCATACGGCTGGATACGCGCGGCTGGACGGGCGGGGTCGGCGATGGCGGCTTTGTTGACGGCTACGGCCAGGTGCACTTCGCCAATGGCGGTGGCATTGCAAACGGCCCGACCTATAACAGCTACGGCCAGAGCTTTCCCTACAATCCCAGTCGGGCGGGCCCTTTTCAGCCGCGGTCCATGGGAGGGTTTGCGCCGCCCAACGCCGGCGCGAGATAGACGCATCCGAAGACTTTCATCCCCCGCGGCGGTTCGCGATCCCGTCAGGATGCCTGCTTGGTGGCATATCGGGGATGGTGCGCCACGATCGCGAATGGGATGGAAGCGATATAGATCAGCAGCCCCACCGTCATGGTTGCCCAGGGCCAGACAATCAGGAGTGCGCCCAGGCCCGTGAAGCAGGCCGCCGCCAGCACCCGATGCTGGCGCTGCAGCTTCATGTATTTGATGGAGGGCGTGGGCAGCCGGCTTACCATCATGGCCGAGGTGATGGCGATCACCACGGCACTGATCCAGGGCTGGCGCACCAGCGGATCATTCCACTGGAAGGAAATCAGCAGTGGCAGCAGCGCCATGCAGGCCCCGGCCGGCGTCGGCAGGCCGGTGAAATAAGGATTGCCCTTGGTGGCGCCTTCATCGCGCACGCTTTCGACATTGAAGCGGGCCAGGCGGATGGCGCCGCAAGCGCAGAAAATCAGGGCGATGATCCAGCCGGCATTGCCCATTTCCCGCAGGCTCCACATGTACATGATAATGGCCGGCGCCACCCCGAAACTGACCAGATCCGCAAGGCTGTCGAGTTGCGCGCCGAAGCGGCTGTCGGCCCCCAGCAGCCGGGCGGCGCGGCCGTCCAGCATGTCCAGGATCATGGCGGCGATCACGAAGGTGACGGCCGTACTCCATTGATCGTCCTGCCCGAAGCGCACGGCGGTGATGCCGCAGCAAAGCGCCAGCAAGGTGAGGATCGAGGGCACAAGCTTGCCGACACTGAGATCTTCCAGCCGTTCCAGCCGGGCCGCGACGATCTGGCGGGCGCGTTTGCGGCGGGAAATGCGATCCGGCGGCTGCAAGACAATCCTCTCCTATAAAAAACGGGCCAGCACGGTTTCGCCCGCCCGCGTGATTATTCCGGGCCGGACCAGAATTTCCGTGCCTGGCGGCAGATAGACGTCGACCCGGCTGCCGAAGCGGATAATGCCAAATCTGTCGCCCCGGCGCACCCCCTCTCCCTGTGCGAGATCGCAGACGATGCGCCGCGCGACCAGGCCGGCGATCTGCACCACCGCCAGGTCGCGGGCATCGCCCTGTTCGCCATCGGGACGCAGGCGGATCGACATGCGTTCATTATGGATGCTGGCCTTGTCGAAACTCGCATTGAAGAATTTTCCGGCCCGGTAGGACAGTGCGATCACATGGCCCGACACCGGATTGCGGTTCACATGCACATTGAACACGTTCATGAAGATGGAAAGCCGCGGGCGGGGCGCATCGCCCATCCCCAGTTCGGCGGGCGGCGGCGCCTCCACCAGCGGCAGCAATTTGCCGTCGGCGGGGCAGATGATCAGGCCGGGCCCCTCGGGCGGCTTGCGCTCGGGATCGCGGAAGAAGGCGACGCACCACAGGGTGATGGGCAGCAACAGCCAGCCCAGCCAGGCAGCCAGCAGGAAGGCCAGCAGGTTGACCGCCACGAAGAGTGCAATAAACGGATAGCCTTCGCGGTGAATTGAAATATTCACGGCCCGCTTCCTTTTTTTTCGCTCCCGCTCGCGCGGACGCTCTTGCGGCGAATGTTCAAATCCGGCTCCCAAAGGAAAAGGGCAGCCGTGACCTTACGCTACGGCTGCCCCCTTGAACGATGTGCCTTATATCAGGCGCTTCGGCTGCCCGTGAAGGGGAACGAGCCGAACGAGCCCGCCTTGACGCTGCCGGACAGTTTGTCGCCCTCAACCGTGCCGGTGAAATCCAGGGTCAGCGGCAGGGGTGAGGTAATCTTGGCCGACCAGCTGACAGTGTTGCCGTCCACCTTGCCGTTTTCCAGCGGCCCGGTGCCCTGTTGCGCCGTCTGGGTGCCGGTCAGGGTTCCGCCGCTTGTCGCGATATCCAGGGCGGCTTTTTGCGCGCCCATGGGCGAATTGATGACGATTTCCCATTTACCGTCCACGGCCATGCGGTTCTCCCTGGTATTTTGGCGTGCATCTAAGGACGCCATGGACCCCGGCGCAAGAGGGCTGTACAGGTCTGCGCCATGTCGAGAAAAACCATCATCCTGCCCAAGGGCCCCAAGGGACGCTCCCGGGCCCATAGCGGCTCGCCCTGGATATTTTCCAACGAAATCCGCATGGACGAAGCCGCCAAGGCGATCGCGCCTGGCGCGGTGGTCAATGTGCGGGGCGAGGATGGCCGCGCCTTCGGCACCGGCTATTTCAACCCCAGGAGCCTGATCGCGGTGCGGCTGTGGTCGGATGATTGCGAGGTCGCAATCGACCGCGATTTCTTCGCTACGCGGCTGAAGCGGGCACTGGCTTTGCGCAGCGCGATTTATGACAGGCCTTTTTACCGGCTGTGCCATGCCGAGGGCGACGGCATGCCGGGCCTGGTGATCGACCGTTTCGACGACACGCTGACGGTGCAGATCGGCACCGCGGGCATGGAACGGCAGATTGAAACCCTGCTTCAGGCCCTCGACGTCGTGCTGAAGCCCAAGACGGTCATATTGCGCAACGACGCGCCGTCGCGCGCGCTGGAGGGACTGGATTCCTATGTGAAGACGGCAAAGGGCGAGGGCCATCGTATCGCGGTCGAGGAGAATGGCGCGCGCTATTTCGCCGACCTGGCCGAGGGCCAGAAGACCGGCTGGTATTACGACCAGCGCGACAACCGCGCCTTCATCGCCGGATTGGCCAAGGGCAAGGCGGTGCTGGACGCCTATGCCTATACCGGCGGCTTCGGCATCCTGGCGGCAAAAGCCGGCGCCAGCGAAGTGGTTTGTTTGGATTCGTCGGCGCCCGCCCTGGCCATCGCGGAGGAAAGCGCCCGCGCCAACACCGTGACGATCAAGGCGGTGAAGGCCGACGTGTTTGAGGAGTTGGAGCGGCTGAAGGTGGCCGGCGAGACATTCGATATCGTGCTGGCCGATCCGCCGCCTTTCGTGAAATCGAAAAAGGATCTGGAGCCGGGGGCCAAGGCCTATCGCAAGCTGGCGCGGCTGGCGGCCGATGTCACGGCGCCGTATGGCTTGTTGATGGTGGCGTCCTGTTCCCACAATATTTCACCCGAACGCTTCGCGCAGGAATGCGCGCAAGGATTGCTGCGCGCGGGGCGCCGCGCCGCGCTGATCCGCCAGGCCGGCGCCGGGCCGGACCATCCGGTGCATCCGCTGCTGCCGGAAAGCGCCTATCTGAAGGCGCTGGTCTACGCGCTAGATTGAGACCTGTGTTCCCAGTTCCACGACGCGGCCTGGCGGCAGGTGATAGAAGCGCGCCGGACTGAGCGCGTTCGACGCCAGCCACATATACAATTCCACCCGCCAACCCTTCATGCTGGGCCTGGCGCCCGGCACCAGGGTTTCGCGTCCCAGGAAATAGGTGGTGGCGTCGGGCTCGAGCGCCAAGCCCTGGGCGCGCGCCAGGGCCAGGGCCTGGGGAATATCGGGCGTCTGGAAAAAACCGTACGAGATTCGCACCGCGAAAAAGCCCTTGCCCAGCTTGTCCACCGTGACGCGCCGGGCTTCGGGGACATAGGGCGTGTCGGCCACCGTCACGGCGCAGATCACCACGCGTTCATGCAGGACCTTGTAATGCTTGAGGCTGTGCAGCAACGGGCCGGGCACCGCATCCAGGCGCGGCGACAGGAACACGGCGGTGCCTGCAATCCGCTGGCTGAACTTGTCGGCGCGCTCCAGGAAGAGGTCCAGCGCCAGCGCGTTGTCGCGCATCGCCTCCAGATGCACCCGCCGTCCCATCCGCCAGGTGTCCATGACCACGAAAACCCCCGCCGCCACGGCCAGAGGCAGCCAGCCGCCTTCCGCGATCTTGAGACTGTTGGAGGCCAGGAAGGTGAGGTCGATCAGCCCCAGAACCCCGAACACGCCATAAACGGCGGGCCGATTCCAGTTCCAGCGATGGAGCGCCACCAGCCCGACCAGCAGGGTCGAGATCACCATGACGCCCGTCACCGCGATGCCGTAGGCGGTGGCCAGCGCATCGGAGCTTTTGAAGATCAGCACGATCAGCACGACGCCGACGCACAGCATGGCGTTGATGCGCGGCACATAGATCTGTCCCATCTCGGTGGCGCTGGTGTGGCGAATTTCCATGCGCGGCAACTGGCCCAGCTGCACCGCCTGGCGGGTGATGGAAAAGACGCCCGAAATCACCGCCTGCGACGCGATGATGGTGGCGATGGTCGCCAGGACCACCATGGGATAGTGCAGCCAGCCCGGCACGGTCGCATAGAACAGGAACGGCGCGGATCTGCGGATGCGACAGCAGCAACGCGCCCTGCCCGAAATAATTCAACAGCAGTGCCGGAAAGGCCAGGAACAGCCATGCCCAGCGAATCGCGCGGGCACCGAAATGGCCCATATCGGCGTAGATCGCCTCGCAACCGGTCACGGCCAGTACCACCGAACCCAGCGTCGACAAAGGCGGTCCAGGGCTCGTCCGCGAAAAGCCGCACGGCATAGAGCGGGTTGGCGGCATACAGAATCTGCGGCGCGCGGACGATCTCCAAGGCGCCAAGAAATGCCAGCGTCGACAAACCACACCAGCACCACCGGCCCGAACAGCCGGCCGATCTTGTGGGTACCGCGGCTTTGCACCGCGAACAGACCGATCAGGATCACCAGCGTCAACGGCAATACGAAGGGCTTGAAGCCGGCATTGTCCAGCGCGATGCCCTCCACGGCCGACAAAACCGAAATCGCCGGGGTCAACATGCCGTCGCCATAAAACAAGCGCCAGCCCCAGCAGCGCCGCGATGCCGATGGCGGTCTTGGCGCGTGCGGCTGACCGGTGCGCGATGCGCCAGTGCCGCCAGCGCCATCACCCCGCCTTCGCCGTTGTTGTCGGCGCGCAGGATGAGGATCGACATATTTGATTGTGACCACCACGATCAAGCGCCCAGAAGATCAGCGACAGCGCGCCAAAGACGGCGGCAGCGCCGGGCAGGGCGCCGCCCGCCGCCTGCGCCGATGCGCGCATGGCATAGAGCGGGCTGGTGCCGATGTCGCCGAACACGACGCCCAGGGCGCCCAGGGTGAGCGCCAGGTCGCGTTTAAGCGGTACGCCCCGAGGGCGCCTTGGTATCTTGTTTCATGGTGGGGAATTCGCCTCGCTGGTGAAAGCAGGCCGGGCGGTGAGAAAGCGCCGTCAGGTCTCTCGTGTTTGCCGCGTGTCGCGCATACGGACTTAGATCGCGATCTGCGTACCCAATTCTACCACCCGGTTTGTCGGCAGGTGATAGTAGCGGGCGGGCGATAATGCCGCAGTCGCCATGGTGCGATAAAGCCTGTTTCTCAAAGTGCCCAGCTCGGAATGCTCGGCGGGCACCAGGGTCTCGCGCCCGATGAAGAAGGTCGCGGTGTCCACGTCCAGCGCCAGGCCGAAACGCCGCGCTTCGCGCAGCGCCTGCGGCACGTCCGGGCGTCTCGAAGAAGCCGTGATGCACCCGCACGGTGTAAAAGCCCTTGCCCAGCTTTTCCACCTCCAGCCGTTGGGAAGGCGGGACCAGGGGCGTGTCTTCGACGACCACATTCAGGATGACGACGCGCTCGTGCAGCACCTTGTTGTGCTTGAGATTGTGCAGCAGCGCGCCCGGCACCACGTCGGTGCGCGCCGACAGGAACACACCCAATCCCGCGACGCGGGTGGTGCTCCGGTCGGCGCGTTCCAGGAACAAGGACAGTGGCAGGGAATCGGAGCGGACTTTTTCCAGATGGACGCGCCGGCCGCGCCGCCAGGTATCCATGCCGATGAAGACGCAGAAGGCGATGAACAGGGGCAGCCAGCCGCCTTCGGGAATCTTCAGGCTGTTGGCGACGAAGAACAGCAGATCGCTGATGCCCATGGCGCCGAACAGGCCGACGACCAGCCACGGCGCCCAGCGCCACTGCTTGCCCGCCACGATCCCGGCGTTGAAGGTGTCGATCACCATGACGCCCGTCACCGCGATGCCGTAGGCGGCGGTCAGGGCATTGGAACTCTTGAAGATCAGCACGATCAGGACCACGCCGATACCCAGAATCAGGTTCATCCGCGGCACATAAATCTGGCCGTAGTCGGTGGCGCTGGTATGCCGGATTTCCATGCGCGGCAGCTGGCCCAGCTGCACCGATTGCTGGGTCATGGAAAAGACGCCGGTAATCACCGCCTGGCTGGCGATGATGGCCGCCAGGGTCGCCAGGACGACCATCGGAATGTGCGCCCAATGCGGAATGACGGAGAAAAACGCGATGTCGGCCTGCGCGGGATCGCGCAGCAGGGCGGCGCCCTGTCCGAAATAATTCAGCAACAGCGCGGGCAGGGTCACGAACAGCCAGGCATACTGAATGGGGCTGCGGCCGAAATGCCCCATGTCGGCATAGAGCGCTTCGCAACCTGTCACCGCCAGAACCACCGCGCCCAGTGACACAAACGCCACCCATGGCGCGTGCAGGAACATCAAAATCGCGTACCAGGGATTGATCGCGGCCAGGATGCCCGGCGTCTTGATCAGGGATACGGCGCCGAACCAGGCCAGCACCACGAACCACAACAGCATGACCGGTCCGAACAGGCGGCCGATCCTGTGGGTGCCGTGGCTCTGGATCGCGAAGAGGCCGATCAGGATGGCCAGCGACAGCGGCATCACCAGCACCGCGAAGGCGGGGGTTTCCACGGTCAGGCCTTCCACCGCGGACAGGACGGTGATGGCCGGCGTCAGCATGCCGTCGCCGAAAAACAGCGCCAGGCCGACGATGGCGCCGATACCGATGGTGGATTTGATCCGCCGCGACATGCCGGCCGAGCGATGCGCCAGCGCCGCCAGCGCCAGGGTACCGCCCTCGCCATTGTTGTCGGCGCGCATGATGATCAGGACATACTTGACCGTCACCACCAGGATCAGGGCCCAGAAGATCATCGAGAGCGAGCCCATCACCGCGACGTGGTTGGGAAGGCCGCCTTCGGTGGCGAGCACCGTGGCGCGCAGGGCGTAGAGCGGCGATGTGCCGATGTCGCCGAACACCACGCCCATGGCGCCCAGCATCAGGCCATACAGGTTGCGCTGGTCATTGGCCGGCGCCTTGCCATGATCGCCGCCGCCCCCATGCGCGCCCGCCAGGGGGTCGCTGTCGTGGACTTGCGTCTGCGGCTCTGGTGTCAATCCGGGTTCAGGCTCCTGGGCGGTCACGGCGGGGTGCGGCCTTGCATCGGATGAATTCGCTGCCCCTGCGTTCTGGTTAGCCAAGGCCCCCCAAAGGCCGGATGCGCGGGACCATATGCTTTGTGCCCCCATGGTCCCAGTGGGGCGAGGCACAATAGCGCAGGAAAAATCCTAAGTCTCTGGTTCGGCTAATTTAATTCTCCGACCAGGGCGGTCGCGCCCCGGCTGGAACCGCCATCCACCATTCGCGCCGGCTGGCCCTGGTCGTCCAGGCCCGGCCTGCCCGGGGCCGGGCCGTCGGCGGCCGCGATGAAGCCCTGGACGGGATAAAGCTTGGTGCCCCAGCCGCCGGTCTTCAGATTATAGACCCGCACGAGCGACCAGTCGTTGGTGCTGCTGACGTCTTCGACCGGATTGTTGATGTAGATGGAACCGTCATCCAGCCAGTTGGCATGGTCCACCCTTATCTCACGCGCCCCCACGATGCGGCGCACCACCGCGACATGCGCGCGGTCGGCGCCCGCATAATTGTTCAGCACCATCACCGCGCCCGGTTCGGGCAGGGCGCTGCGGGGATATTTTCCGGCCGCCTTGTCCCACCAGGTATAGGCGTCGCCGTAGATCTTGATGGCGGAATGCGCGCGCGCATAAGGAACGCATTGCAGCGGCTTGTGGCCGTCATTTTCGACCGCGGTCTGTCCGTGTTCGCGCGGCATCGGCGCCTGGCTGTAATCCGTGACGTCGCTGGCGCAGCCTTCCAGGCTGAGCGCGAACAAGGCCGCCGCCGCCAATTTCCCGATTGCCCGCATCGCGATCCGTCCACCACCCGCCCGCCAAGCCTAGTGGGGCAAGGTTCAAGGCAGGGTTAGGCGGATCGACCGGATTTTAGCGATTAAAAGACGCGCGAATTATTTAAGGCCGAATTTACCGTGGCGCTCGGGGCCGTTTCGGGACCGAGCTCACTCGCCGGGCGTAATCTGCTGGCGCACCGCGCGCGGCGCGATGGCGCCCATGGCGCCGATCGAGACCAGGCCCGAAACGGCAAAGAAGAAGAACAGCGCGCTCCAGTTGGATTCGGCGAAGGCAAAGACCGGCAGCACCACACCCACCACCAGTTCCGGTATGCCGCGCCAGCCACCTTTTTGAATCTCGCCCACCCGGGTGGTGCGGTTGAAATCCATCCGGCTGGAGAAGAAAGCGTCGAAAGTGGCGCGGGTATTGGCCAGGATCAGCCCGGAAGGAAAAACCACCGCCAGGAGCAGCGAAGGCACCAGTTTGCGCTCGCGATGGCGGCCCAGCATGCGTTGCCCCAGAAAGAGGTAGCCGATGGAAGAGACGATCCCCAGGGCGGTCACCATCAGGCCCAGCCAGGTGACACCGGGATAGTAGACGACGCCCAGATACATCAGGGTCAGTGAAATCGCGGCGCTGGCGAAGGCCAGCATGTAAAAGGCGAACTGGCACATCTGCAGGGTCATCGCCGCCTTCTTCCACACCGGCATCGCGCTGGACCAGATCATGGGCAAAAGCTTGCGCGCCACCTGGGCATGGCCCTTGGTCCAGCGCGCCTGCTGCGCCCGCCAGGCGGCGGCGGTCTGCGGCAGTTCGCCCGGTACCACCAGGTCGGAGACCATGGCGCCGCGCCAGCCCTGCATCATGCAGCGCATCGAAAGATCCAGGTCTTCGGTCAGCGTGTCGCCGGTCCAGCCGCCGCCCTGTTCGATGGCCGTGCGGTTCCACACGCCGGCGCTGCCGTTGAAGGACAGCGGCATCCCGGCGCGGAAACGCGCCTCCTGTTCCACCGAGAAATGGGCATCCAGCAACAGGCCCTGCACCCTTGTCAGCCAGTTGGCGGCGCGATTGGCGTGGCCCCAGCGCGACTGCACAAAGGCCAGGCCGCTATCGGCCAGCAGAACCGGCACGGTGCGGCGCAGGAAATCGGCGGGCGGCACGAAATCGGCGTCCAGCACCGCCACGAATGGCGCGTCGGAATGGCAAAGGCCGAAGGCCAGGTTGCCGGCCTTGAACCCCTTACGGTCGCCGCGCCGCAGGATCTGGAAATTCACCTCGTCGGGCACCACCGCGCGCACGCTTGCGGACAGGTCCGCATGGGCATCGCGGTCGCCATCGTCGAGCAGCTGGATGGTGAGGCGGTCGCGCGGCCAGTCCATCCGCGCCGGCGCTGGCCGCGACCCGCAACGCCAGCGGGCCTTCATTGCAGACCGGAAGCTGCACCAGCACATGGGGCAGGTCGGCGTCGGCCAGTTCGGCGCGCTTCAGCCGGGGGCTCTTGCGGAAGACCCGCACCCAGGCCAGGGCCGCGAGTTGGACCGAAAGCGTGCAGACGCATACCAAAATGATGCAGAGGGCAAACTGAAGGAATTGGGAAAGACCGTGCATGGCGATCGTTCTGGCCCCCACAAGGCTTGTTCTTCTTAACCGGCGGACCCGGCCGTTTTGGCCCGAATTTGGACCTCTGCCCGGCAATTAGGCTCCGGATGGGGCGAACTTCTCCTGCCCGGCGGCCTTTAGCAAGAGGGTGCAGTGCAAAATGACCGCCCCGCCCGGGGGAAGCCCCATGATTTCAAGGTTCTGCAGGGGCCCGGGCGTGCCAATAAACGGCTGAAAAGCTGCGCTGGGTACTGGGATTTGGCCCAGACCGTTCCCATACTATGATGGAGATCCGTGAGGGGCACGGACAGGAGCTTTTTATGATTCGGCTTAACCTTTCCGCCCGGCCCGTGGCCCGGGTGCTTCCCTTGGCCTTGGCGGCCTGCCTGCTGGCAGGATGCATGACGCCCTCGCCCTATGCCCCTCGCCTTCAGGGCCAGGACACCGGCTATACCGACCGGGCGCTGACCCAGAACCGCTATCGCGTCACCTTCACCGGCAACAGCGCGACCCCGCGCGAGACGGTGGAAAGCTATCTTCTGCTGCGCGCCGCGGAAGTGACCCGGGCCGCCGGCTATTCCTTTTTCGATGTTCGACACCCGCAACACCAAGGCGAACCGCAGCTACCAGACCGTGCCCTATGGGGCGCCGCCCGATCCCTTCTGGGGCCGCCCCCGCGGTTTCGGCTATTGGGGCGGCTGGGGCTTTGCCTATGACCCGATGGTCGATGTGGTGGTGCGCACCAATTACGACGCCTATGCCGAGATCGTGCTGTTGACGCCGGAACAGGCCGCCAAGGAGCCGCGCGCGCTGAATGCCGCTGATGTGATCGGCCATATCGGCCCCGAGGCCGCGCCCAAGCCCGACCACGGCTAGGTCTTGCGCAGTCGAAATTCGCTGTAGCCGTCCCGCGCGGTCACGCTCTCCACGGCGTGGCCTTCGCCATGGCACATGTGCGGAATGTCCACTACCGACATGGGATCGTCGGCCACGCACAGTCAGTGCGCTGCCGGGGGCAAGCCGCCCCAGCGCCTTCTTTGCCAGCAGCGCGGGCAAAGGGCATTTCAGGCCGCGCAGGTCCAGCATCTCGTCCATGGCGTCATCTTGATTAGAACAGGAGGGCGGCTCAAGCTCTCGAATCGGGAGATACGCTTTGGGACTGACGCGTGCGATAAGGCGCGAATATATCTACTTGACCAGCATCGCGCGCACCCTGTGGCTGCTGCGTCTGGTCAAGCCCCATGCCACCCGCAGCATCGTGGATATCGTCGAAGGCCAGGCGCGCAGGCGGCCCGGCAATATCGGCCATCTTCTACCTGGACCAGCGCATGAGCTATGCCGCGCTGGACCGCCGCGCCAACCGCTACGCCCATTGGGCGCTTGGCCAGGGGATCGGGCGCGGCAGTGCCGTGGCGCTGTTGATGGAGAATCGGCCCGATTACATCTGCTGCCTGGCTTGGCCTGTTCAAGGCCGGCGCCCAGGTGGCGCTGATCAACACCAACCTCACCGGCGCGGCCCTGGCGCATTCCATGGCCATCTCCGGCGCCAGGCACGCGATCGTCGGCGCCGAGCTGGCGGAGAATTTTGCCGCCGCGCCGTTTGAGACGCGGCCCGATCTGTGGATTGAAGGAGAAGGCGGCAATCTCAGCGCCGCGCTCGCGGCGGCGCCCGACACCGCGCCCGGCAGGCGGCGCGCGTGCCGGGGTCACGCTGAAGGATCGCGCCTTCTTCATCTATACCTCGGGAACCACCGGCCTGCCCAAGGCCGCCAACTTCAGTCACATGCGCATGCTGTTCATGATGAGCGGCTTTGTCGGCGCGCTGCGTCCGCGCCAAAGTGATCGCATCTATGATCCCTTGCCGCTCTATCATTCGACCGGCGGCATCTGCGCCGTCGGCCTGGCGTTTTTCTCCGGCGGCGCGCTGATCATCAAGCGCAAGTTTTCGGTGCATGAATTCTGGAGCGACGTGCATCACTATGGCGCCACCATGTTCGAATATATCGGCGAGTTGTGCCGCTACCTGCTGAACGCGCCGCCCTCGGCCCTGGAAAAGGGCCATGCCATACGCGCCATTACCGGCAACGGCCTGCGCCCTGAAATCTGGCGCCAGTTCCAGGACCGTTTCGCCATCCCCCGCATCGTCGAATTCTACGGCGCCACCGAGGGCAATGTCTCGATGCTGAACTATGACGGCACGGTCGGCGCGGTGGGCCGGGTGCCCGACTATCTGGAATGGCTGTTGCCCAGCCGCATCGTGCGTTTCGACGTGGAAAAGGAGATGCCAGTGCGCGGCCCGGACGGACTTTGCATCGAATGCGATCCCGACGAAGTGGGCGAGGCGGTAGGCGGCATTTCCCACCGGGCGGGGCGCGAATTCGAGGGCTATACCAATCGCGCCGAAAGCGACAAGAAGATGCTGCGCGACGTCTTCCGGCGCGGCGACCTGTGGTTTCGCACCGGCGATCTGATGCGGCGCGACGCCCATGGCTATTTTTACTTCGTGGACCGGATCGGCGACACCTTCCGCTGGAAGGGCGAGAATGTCTCCACCGGCGAGGTGGGCGAAGTGCTGGCGACGGTGCCCGGCGTGCGCGAAGCCAATGTCTATGGCGTGACGATACCGGGCGTGGACGGCCGCGCCGGCATGGCTTCGCTGGTGGTGAACGGCGATTTCAGTCTTGACGATTTGTCGAATCGAATGGCGCCACGGCTGGCGCCCTATGCGCGGCCGATCTTCCTGCGCCTGGCGCCGCACATCGAAGTTACCGGTACCTTCAAGCAGCGCAAAGTGGACCTTGTGCGCCAGGGCTTTGATCCCTCAGCCATTTCCGATCCGCTTTATGTCCTGGATTCAGCCAGCGGCCGATATGCGCTGCTGACGCCCCAGCGCTATGACGCGATCCTCTCGGGCCAAATCAGGCTGTAATCCTTTACCGAATTTTGATGGGCCGGGGCGCACTCTTCGCGGCCATGAAGCAAGCCGCGCCCGGCGATATCTATAACGCCCAAGCCCGTGTTCTGGGCTGGGCGGGCTATTGCGATCCGGCGCTTCATTTCGACTGGCCGGACTTTGCCGGTCTCGTGCGGCTGTGGCACGAACTGCGCGGCGACGCGGCCCTGCCGCCGCGCGATGCCATGACCGCAAGGCGGCTGAAGGACCTGCTCCCCAATATCGCGCTTTACGAGCGCTTCACCGGAGCGGACGGCTATCATCGCCACCGGGTGCGGCTGGAAGGCGTGCGGTTCGCGCGCATCTATGGCAACCATACCGGTCAGGTGATGCAGGATTTCCTGCCACCGGAACATGCCAAGCGCTTTTGCCTGGGCCTGGATGAAACCCTGACGGCCATGGCGCCGCTGCGGTTCCTGGCCCGCACCGATTCCGCCGATGCCAACCATCTGAGTGCGGAATTCTGCACCATGCCGCTGGCGGACGGCGAAGGCCGGGCCACCATGGTGATGATCTGCACCCGCTTCAGCGCCATCCCCTGGGAAATCTACTTGCAGGCGGCGATGGAGCGGCTGCAGATCGCTCAGGCGAAATCCCTGGCCAGCGCGGCGCGCGATTCGGCGGACAACACCGCCATATGGCCGTAATTGGGATGTGACAGGCCCAGCACCACCCGCTCGCCGCCGCTGCGAAAGCGGGCGATCTGGTCCTGGGTCAGCTTGAAGCGCAGCCAGTGCACCGACGAGGTCTTGCCGTCCGCCGTGGTGCGGTCGTCATATTCGGTGGGCGTGGCATGGATCACCGCGTCGCCGATTTCCAGGAATACGCTTTCCTCGATGCCGCCCAGGGTCAGCAGCACGGCGTTGCGGCGCTTTTCATCCTCGATCTCCAGCATCATGGTGGCGATCAGTTCGTCCCCCTGCGGGATCAGCGGATTATAGGCGTCCAGCTCGCCGGTGATCTGTTCGGCGCCGCCTTTTTCGATGCGCAGCATTTCCTGCACCTGCAGCCACATGGTGGCGTAATTCTCGAAATAGAAGGTGGCGAAGGGCCCGACCTCGATCCGCCGCAGCTTCTTCATGGGGATCAGGTTGGCCTTCAACGATTTGCGCTGCTGGTCATATTCGGCAATGGAAAGAATGTCGGCGGGCGTGATCCTGCGCTGGGCTTCGGGCATGTCAGTCCTCCTTCAGGCCAAAGGCGCGGGCCATGATCTGGATGGGATGTTCGGGCTCGCGCGCCGGTGTCTGGGTATGCGCCACGATGTGTATTGCGGCCAGCGGGCAGTCCGACACGATGTGTCCGCGTGCCTGCGTATTGGCGGCGCGAAAGACGGGGCGGCCCACCTTCACCCCCACCTCGTGGGTCGGCTTGACCACGCCGAAGGTGCCGCCATGGCCCGAGCAGCGCTCGATCACATCCACCGGCGTATCGGGGATCATCTTGAGCATCTCCGCCGCCTTGGGGCCCATATTCTGGGCGCGGGCATGGCAGGCCAGATGCACGGTGACGCCTTCGGGCAGGGCGGCAAGGCCGGCCGGCAATCCCTCTTTCTTGGCGACATCCACCACATATTCGTCGATGTCGAAGACGTTTTCCTGCACCCGCTTGACGTCCGGATTGTCGGGACAGATCAGCGCCCATTCGAATTTCAGCATCAGCCCGCAGGAGGCGGTGAGGGCGACGATGTCGTAGCCCTCCTCGATCAGCTTCACCAGTTCGCGCGAGACCTTGGCGGCGTTTTGCGCCACCCGGCCCAGTTCGGCCTGCTCCAGGAAGGGCATGCCGCAGCAGCCGGGATAGGCGATCTTGGTTTCGACCCCGATATGGTTCAGCACCGCGCGGGCGTCCATGCCGGTCTGGGGCTTGTTGTAGTTGACGAAGCAGGTGGCATAGAGCGCGGCTTTGCGCTTGCCAAAGGCGGGCGCGTCCCGATTGACTTCGTTTTCCTGCTGCTTCGCCGCGCTGACAAAGGTGCGGGCGTGGAATTTTGGCAAGGTCGCCCTGGCGTCGATGCCGGCGGTCTTTTCCATCAGCGCGCGCATCGGCTTGTTGTCCTTGTCGGACGCCCAGTTGACGATGGGCGAGACAAACCGCGCCGCGGTGCCGTTGCGGTCCATTTCCGCCAGCTGGCGCTGGACGAATGCGGCGTCGCCCTTTCTTGCCTCGACAAAGCGGTGGCGCAGCATCAGGTGCGGAAAATCCAGCATGAAGGGATGCGGCGGCACATAGGGGCACTTGGTCATGAAGCACATGTCGCAAAGCGTGCAGGCTTCCACGACCGGCTTGAAATCCTGCGATGCCAGATGTTCGACATCTTCTTCGGGGCTGTTGTCGATCAGGTCGAACAGCCGCGGGAAGGAATCACACAGATTGAAGCAGCGGCGGCAGCCATGGCAGATGTCGAAGACCCGGCGCATTTCCGCGTCCAGCTTCGCCGCGTCGGCAAAGTCGGGGTCCTGCCAGTTGATGATTTCGCGGGTGGGAGCACCCAGGCTGCCTTCGCCGGTCATGAAGCGTCCATCACTGCAAAGCGTTGAAGAAAAAGCGGCCGCGCGAAGGAACAATTCCGCGCGGCCGCGACTTTTTCCAGAAAACGGCCTTGTTAGCCCAGCGTGTCGAGTGCCTTCTGGAAGCGGCCGGCATGGGACTTTTCGGCCTTGGCCAGGGTCTCGAACCAGTCGGCGATTTCGTCGAAGCCTTCGGTACGCGCGGTCTTGGCCATGCCCGGATACATGTCGGTATATTCGTGGGTCTCGCCCGCGATCGAAGCCTTGAGATTGGCGTTGGTGGCGCCGATGGGCTCGCCGGTCGCCGGATCGCCCACTTCCTCCAGATATTCCAGATGGCCATGGGCGTGGCCGGTTTCGCCTTCCGCGGTGGAGCGGAACACGGCCGCCACGTCATTGTAGCCTTCGACGTCGGCCTTCTGCGCGAAATAGAGATAGCGGCGGTTCGCCTGGCTCTCGCCGGCGAAGGCCTCCTTGAGATTTTCCCAGGTCTTGGTGTTTTTCAGTGCGGGCATATCGATCTCCTGTGCCGTGAAAAATAACTTGCGCCGTTTCGTCCGGACCTGCCGGATGCACGCCGTCCGGCCGCAAGACTGTCCCTAACGCGCGGGCAAGTCAAGCTAGTTTAGAATTATTCTAAGATTTAGGAGGAGCTGCCGGCGGCCGCCTAGGCGCGCTTGACCCGGACCACCACGTCCACCCGGTCCACCGACAGCCCGGGCGGCGGGGTGGGAACTCCCGCCACCGCAATGGCATCGCCTGGAATGTCGATCAGCATGCCTTCCTTCTCCACGAAGAAATGCTGGTGGTCGCCGGTATTGGTGTCGAAATAGCTGCGGGCCGCATCCACGATCACCTGGCGCAGCAGGCCGGCCTGGGTGAACTGGTGCAGCGTGTTGTAGACGGTGGCCAGCGAAACCTTGACGCCGGCCCTGGTGACCTCGTCGTGCAGGCTTTCGGCGGTCACATGCCGGTCGCAATCGTC
This sequence comes from uncultured Alphaproteobacteria bacterium, assembly GCA_963835715.1. GTDB lineage: Bacteria > Pseudomonadota > Alphaproteobacteria > Micropepsales > Micropepsaceae > Rhizomicrobium. Next base: position 662,604 of record CAWIGN010000002.1, on the reverse strand, counting down.
GAACAGCAGGCTTGCCAGTTCCACCCGCTGGCGGGTGGGACGCAGGCCGGCCTGCCGCAGCCGCGCCGTGGTCTGGGCGGCCAAGATCTTGGCGTTACGCGGGGCTCTGACCATAAGCATAGTCCTTGTCGGGGGTGAATCGCCTGTAAGGGGCGGGCCAACCCTGCTAGACTGTAAAAGATATATGTTAGAACCCTTCTAAGCAAGAAGCCGGTGTTTCGCGGTAGCCCCACCCCCTCTTTTGGGGTAGGGAAATCCCAGGGAAACACCAAAATTTTCAAGGAAGAACACAGAAGTGGATCAACCTTCGCGCAAATCCTCCTTTGACCTTCAGGGCCTGTTGGCCTGCGCCCGGGGTGAGCTGTTCGGGCCCGGCAACGCGCAGCTGCCGCTGCCGCCCATGCTGATGTTCGACCGCATCACCTCCATCACCGAAAATGGCGGCGAGGCCGGCAAGGGCGAGGTGGTGGCGGAATTCGATGTCAATCCCGACCTGTGGTTCTTCAAATGCCATTTCCAGGGCGATCCGGTGATGCCGGGCTGCCTGGGGCTGGATGCGCTGTGGCAGATGGTGGGCTTCTTCCTGGGCTGGATGGGCGGACTGGGCCGGGGCCGCGCCCTGGGCGTGGGCGAGGTGAAATTCTCCGGCATGGTGCTGCCCACCGCCAAGAAGATCACCTATATCGTCCATTTCAAGCGCGTGATCATGCGCAAGCTTGTGCTGGGCATCGCCGATGGCATCATGAAGGTGGACGGCAAGGTGATCTATGAAGCCAAGGATCTGCGTGTCGGCCTGTTCACCGACGCTGCCGCGGCCCTGGCCCAGAGCAGCGCGGCGCCCGCCTCCGCCTGACATTGTGTCGAGGTTCGCATGAAACGAGTGGTCGTCACCGGCCTGGGCATCGTGTCCTCCATCGGCAACAATGCCGGTGAGGTCACCGAATCGCTGCGCGAGGCGCGCTCGGGCATCGTCGCGGCGGAAGACTATATCCGCCTGGGCTTTCGCTCCCAGGTGCATGGCAGCCTGAAGATCAATCTGGACGAGGTGGTGGACCGCCGCGCCCGGCGCTTCCAGGGCGACGGCGCGGGCTATTGCTGGGTGGCGATGAACCAGGCCATCGCCGATGCCGGGCTGGAACCGAAAATGACGTCTCCAATCCGCGCACCGGTCTGATCGTCGGCTCCGGCGGCCCCAGCACCAAGGCGATCGTCGCCGCCGCCGACATCACCCGCCAGAACAACTCGCCCAAGCGGGTCGGGCCCTTTGCGGTGCCCAAGGCGATGTCGTCCACCTGCAGCGCCAACCTGTCCACCTGGTTCAAGACCAAGGGCTATAATTATTCCATCTCCTCGGCCTGCTCGACCTCGGCCAACTGCATCGGCAATGCCTTTGAGCTGATCCAGTGGGGCAAGCAGGACATGATGTTCGCCGGCGGCGGCGAGGAACTGGACTGGACCTTGAGCGAATTGTTCGACGCGATGGGCGCGATGTCGTCCAAGTATCAACGCCTCGCCGGAAAGCGCCAGCCGCGCCTATGACACCAACCGCGACGGCTTCGTGATTTCGGGCGGCGGCGGCATCCTGGTTCTGGAAGAGCTGGAACATGCCAAGGCGCGCGGCGCCAGGATTTACGCCGAGATGGTGGGCTATGGCGCCACCGCCGACGGCGCCGACATGGTGGCGCCGTCGGGCGAAGGCGCGGTGCGCTGCATGCAGCTGGCGCTGGAGAATGTGAAGGCGCCGGTCGACTATATCAACCCCCACGCCACCTCGACCCCGGTGGGCGACATTCCCGAAATCAACGCCATCAAAACGTCTTCGGCGGCAAGACGCCCCCCATCAGCGCCACCAAGTCGCTTACCGGCCACAGCCAGGGCGCCGCCGGCGTGCATGAGGCGATCTACACCCTGCTGATGATGCAGAATGGTTTCATCTGCGAGAGCGCCAATATCGTGGAGATCGATCCGGCGGTGGCGGGCGCCAATATCGTGCGCAAGCGCATCGACAACGCCGACATCAAGGTCGCCCTGTCCAACAGCTTCGGCTTTGGCGGCACCAATGCCTCGCTGGTGTTCCAGCGCCACGAAAAGTGATGTCCCACAATGAAACAGAACACACCCCGCGAGGACATCTTGGCTGAGGCAAAATCGGGACTGATGCCCAAAAAAGGTCTGATGGAAGGCAAGCGCGGCCTGGTCATGGGCGTGGCCAACGACCATTCCATCGCCTGGGGCATCGCCCGGATGCTTGGCGGGCCAGGGCGCCGAGATCGCCTTCACCTATCAGGGCGAGGCCCAGACAAAGCGGCTGAGGCCGCTGGCGGCCTCCATCGGCTCCGACCCTCGTGATGCCCGCCGATGTCGAAAGCGACGAACAGCTCGACGCCGCCTTCGCGATCCTCAAGCAGGAATGGGGCACGCTCGATTTCCTGGTTCATGCCATCGCCTTCTCCGACCGCGACGAATTGAAGGGCCGCTATGTCGATACCAGCCGCGCCAATTTCCCCAGAAGCCTGGATATTTCCTGCTATTCCTTCACCGCCGTGGCCCAGCGCGCCGCGCGGCTGATGCCCCATGGCGGCGCGCTGGTGACCCTGACCTATCTCGGCGCCCAGCGGGTGATGCCCAACTACAATGTGATGGGCGTGGCCAAGGCGGCGCTGGAGGCCAGCGTGCGCTATCTCGCCGCCGACCTGGGCAAGGACGGCATCCGCGTCAACGCGATCTCGGCCGGCCCGATGCGCACCCTGGCCGGTGCGGCGGTGGGCGATGCCCGCATGGTGTTCAAATGGAACAAGAGCCATTCCCCGCTCAAGAAAACCGTCGAGCTTAACCATGTCGGCGGGGCGGCACTGTATTTGCTTAGTGACCTGGCAGGTGGCGTTACCGGCGAAGTGCATTTCGTCGATGCCGGCTTCAACGTGATCGGCATGCCGCCGACTGCGGATCTGAAGGGCTGGACGCCGCTGGAGAATGGCCAGGAGCATCCCAATGGGCATGCGGACAGTTAAATTTTCCACGGTTGGATATTGCTTTGCGCTGGCGCTTTCGCTGGCGGCCGTTCCCTCTCATGCTTTTGCCGGTTGGCAGGACCGTGCCTCGTCCGCCGATATCGAACGGCTGGGGCACCTTTCACAAATCCGCGACGCCGCGATGGCCGACGCGCTGGCCGGCAGGGGCCGTGGTGACGCTCGCGCGATCGCGCGGGTGATGCGCCCCGAAGGCCATGCCATTCCCGCGCGCGCGCTGACCGGGTCCTGGCGCTGCCGCCAGATCAAGCTGGGCCGCATGACCGCCTACATGGTCTATGACGGCTGGTTCCGCTGCAACATCCGCGCCGTCAAGGACGGCCTGCTGCTGGAAAAGACCAGCGGCACCCAGCGCTTCTCCGGCATGCTGTTCGCGCAGGACGGCGCCTGGGTCTATCTGGGCGCGTCCAGCGTCAAGGGCGAGCCGGTGCATCATTATTCCGGGCGTTCGCCCGCGATCGGCGCCCAGGTCACCCCCGACGACCAGATCGGCCTGTTGACCGGGATCGGCGACAATCATCTGCGGCTGGAGATTCCGGCGGTGCAGGAATCTCTGCTCGACGTTGTGGAGTTCACCCGCTAGACGCGAGCCTTTGCCGCCGCCGCGAACCGCTCGAACAGATAGTGCGAATCCATCGGCCCCGGCGAGGCTTCGGGGTGATATTGCACGCTGAACACGTCCTTGCCGTCCAGCGCGATGCCGCAATTGGTATTGTCGAACAGCGAAACATGGGTTTCGGTGACGCCCGCGGGCAGGCTGTCGCGGTCCACCGTGAAGCCGTGATTCATCGACACGATCTCCACCTTGCCGGTGGTCAGGTCCTTGACCGGATGATTGGCGCCGTGATGGCCCTGGGCCATCTTCTTGGTTTTCGCGCCAAGCGCCAGGCCCAGCATCTGGTGGCCCAGGCAGATGCCGAACACCGGGGTGCCGCTGTCGATCACGCCCTGGATGGTGGGAATGGCATATTCGCCGGTGGCCGCCGGATCGCCCGGACCGTTGGACAGCAGCACGCCGTGGGGCTTATGGCGCATCACTTCCTCGGTGGTGGCATTGGCCGGCACCACGGTGATGTCGGCGCCCAGCCCCGCCAGCAGGCGCAGGATGTTGCGCTTCACGCCATAGTCGATGACGGTGACGCGGAAGCCGGGCCTGCCTTCCTTGCTGTAGCCTTCGCCCCAGGCCCAGGGCATCTCGTCCCATTTTCTGGTCTGGCGCGCGGTGACCTCCTTGGCCAGGTCCAACCCTTCCAGCCCGGCAAAGCTCTTGGCCTGGGCGACCAGCGCCGCGCGGTCCGCCTGCGCGTCGCCCAGGTTCACCACCACGCCATGCGGCATGCCCTTTTCGCGGATCAGCGACGTCAAAGCGCGGGTGTCGATCCCCGCCACCGCGGGGATGTTGTGTTTCTTCAGCCAGCCATCCAGCGCCAGCAGGCTGCGATAATTGGAGGGGTGCTCGGCATCGGCCCGCACGATCAGCCCGCGCACCGCCGGGGTCAGGGTCTCGATATCCTCGTCATTGGTGCCGACGATGCCGATATGGGGAAAGGTGAAGGCCACGATCTGGCCCGCATAGGAAGGATCGCTGAGGATCTCCTGATAGCCGGTCATGGCGGTGTTGAAGCAGACCTCGCCGACCGCCGCGGTTTGCGCGCCAAAGCCGGTGCCTTCGAAGAAGGTGCCGTCGGCCAGCATCAGGCCGCCTTTGCTGAAAGGGGCGCACGAAAATGCGGCCGCCGCGGGGGCGGCGTGGGTTTTGGATGCATCGGTCATGGAAGGCCTCGGATTTGCGCGAAAATAGGTAGGCCTCCCGCTCGCGTCAACCAGAACTTATCGTGATATTTCAACGGGTTGGAATTATCCACCGATTCCGGATAGGGTCCGGCGCGTTCCAAGTGATGAGAAATGCCCATGTCCCTGCGTGCCCAGCTCAACGACGCCATGAAAGAGGCCATGAAAGCCAAGGACGCCAAACGCCTGGCCACGGTGCGCCTGATGCTGGCGGCGCTCAAGGACCGCGACATCGCCGCGCGCAGCGAAACCAGCCGGGAATTGTTGGGCGACGACGAAATCCTCACCTTGCTGGCCAAGATGATCAAGCAGCGCGAGGAATCCGCCGCCGCCTATGATTCGGGCAACCGCCCCGAACTGGCGGCGGGCGAACGGGAGGAAATCGCCATCATCCGCACCTTCATGCCGGCCCAGATGGACGAGGCGGCGATGAAGGAAGTGGTGAAAAAAGTGATCGCGGAAACCGGCGCCGCCTCGATCAAGGACATGGGCAAGGTGATGGCGCTGTTGAAGGAGCGCTATGCCGGCCAGATGGATTTCTCCAGGGCCAGCGCCGCCACCAAGGACGCACTGAGCGGGAAATAGTATTTTTACGGGATCGCCGGGCTAAAGCGGCACGCCTCAGGCCGCCTGCTCGGCCCGGCGCATGGCTTCACCCACCATTTCGGCCAGGGCTTCCACGGCGGCCACTTCCCGATCGGTGATGACCGGCTTGTCGCGCCAATAGGCGCCGATGGCGGCCACCGGTGTGTCAAAGCCCACAGGCACCATCACCAGGCTCCTGACGAAGGTCTTGCGGTAGACGTCATGGGGAATACGGTCATCCTTGAAGATATCGGGAACCACCGCGGTGCTGCGATTCACCATCGCCCAGCCGGAGATGCACGTGTTCATGGGAAATTTCTGGCCCTTCCACAGGGGCCCGACGGCATCTTCCTCGACATAATAGCAGTGGTTGCCCTCGCGCAGCACAAAGGTGACGCCATCGGCCGAGGTGATCGCCCGGGCGCTGCCCCGCACAATTTCAATGATTTCATCGCGGCTGCCGGCTTTCGCCAGCCGGTCGCGGGCCGCCCCCAGCAGCCTCCAGCGCGGATCGTCCTCGGAATCGAAGGGGCCCTGGCTCATCACGGTCCCACCCGGTCACATTCAAATGCCATTATGTCATTATATAAATTCCAGTACTGAAAAAATCATGCACAGGCACAGTGTGGTTTTACCTTTTTGGACTGCAAAACCCGCCCAAATCCTAGGGGAATTCTTCTAGAATACTCTCCATGCGCTATGGCGAAGGCTTGTTGGAGGAGATCCGGCGGCGGACCGATCTGGTCGCGCTGGTGGGTCGCCGCGTCAAGCTGGTGCGCAAGGGAAGGGTGATGTGGGGCTGCTGTCCCTTCCACCAGGAAAAATCGCCCAGCTTCAAGGTCGAAAATGAGCGTCGGCTGTACAAGTGCTTCGGCTGCGGCAAGGGCGGCGACGCCTTCAAATGGCTGATCGAGACCGAGGGCCTGTCATTCCCGGAAAGCGTGGAAAAGCTGGCGGCCGAGGCGGGCGTGGAGCTGCCCAAATGGTCACCCGAGGACGAGGCGCGCGAACACAAACGCAAATCGCTCTACGACATTGTGGAATTGGCGGCGAAATTCTATGAGGCGCAGCTGTTCGATGCGGGCGGGCGCGAGGCGCGCGACTATCTGAAGGGGCGCGGGCTGGACGGCGCCGCCGCCAAGCAGTTCCGCCTGGGATATGCGCCGTCCGGCAGCAATGCGCTGATCCATCACCTGACGGCGCAGAACATCACCCAGGACGACATCATCGCCGCCGGACTGGCGAAACCCGCCGAAGAGGGGCGCGCCATGCGCGATTTCTTCTTCAACCGGGTGATGTTCCCGATCGCCGACGGCCGCGGCCGGGTTATCGCCTTCGGGGGCCGCGCCCTGGAGGCCGACGCCAAGCCCAAATACATCAATACCGGCGAAACCGCGCTGTTTTCCAAGGGAAGCCAGCTTTACAACTTCGCCACCGCCCGTGCCGCCGCCATCAAGGCGGGCACCGTCATCGTCGCCGAAGGCTATATGGACGTGATCGCGCTGGTGCGCGCCGGCTTTGCCCACGCCGTGGCGCCGCTGGGCACCGCCCTGACCGAAGACCAGCTGCATCTTCTGTGGCGCACGGCGCCCGAGCCCATCCTGGCCTTCGACGGCGATATGGCGGGCCTGAAAGCGGCGCACCGTGCCGCCCATCTGGCCTTGCCGCATCTGCGCGCCGGCTATTCGCTGCGCTTTGCCTTCCTGCCCTCGGGCGAGGATCCCGACAGCTACATCGCCCATAATGGCGCGGGCGCGATGTCGGTGCTGCTGGAGGCCGCCCTTCCCCTGTCGCAACTGCTGTGGCGCGCCGAAACCGAAGGCAAGGACTTTTCCACTCCCGAGCGCCGCGCCGGGCTGGAACACACGCTCAAGGAGCTTGTGGGCCACATCACCGATGCCAAGGTGGCCGATTATTACCGCCGCGGCTTCGAGCAGCTGGTGTTCGAGAGTTTCAAGCGGCGGTCGGCCCCATCGAGGGGCGCGCGCGATGGAACACGTTATGCCGTCCGGGCGTCCATGCCCGCAGGAGGCAAATTCCGGGGCGACTTCAAGCCGCGCCCCCTGCCGGGCAGCCCGGAGGCGGTCTCGGCCAGCGTCCAGGCCAGCGACCTGGTCCGGTCCGGGCAGGCCGGGGCCCGGCGGGCCAAGGAAATGGAACTGGGACGACTTCTGGTTGAATCCCCGGAAATCGTACCCGCGGAGGCAGAAACCCTGGCAGTCCTGGATCTGGCCGACCCATCGCTTGACAGCCTGCGCCACGAGCTTCTAAACCTCGCCGCTTCCGGCTCCAGCCTTGAAAAAGCTGGGGTTCAAGCCCATTTCACGCGTAAGGGATTGGCCGATCTGCTGGCACAGTTTGCCGGTGTCGCGGTCGAGGACCCCCTTGCCAGTTTTCAGCGCGCCATGGCCGACCTGCGCGCGCTGTCTGGGCACAGGGACGATGCACGGCGTCTGTTGGAGCGCCGCAAAGAGCGCTTTCAACGGCCCGGCGACGGGCGCGGGTAATAGTTAGGTAGAAGATCTCAGTGACCAAAGCGTCCCACTCCAAGAAGCCGGCAAAGTCCCACAAGAGTGCGCCGGCCAGCAGGCCGCGCACGGCGGCGAAAGCCGCCGCCTCCAAGTGGGCGCCGGCCAAGAAGGCACCCGCCAAATCCGTGAAGGCCAAGCCGGGCAAGTCCAAGCCGGTGAAGCCTGCGGCCAGGGCCGCCGTGAAACCGCATGCCAAGCCCGCGAAAGTGGAAAAGCTCACCAAGGCCCAGCTCGCGGCCAAGGCGAAGGAAGAAAAATTGAAGGCCAAGATCGCCCAGAAGCCGGTCAAGGCCGAGCCCAGGAAGGCGGAAAGCCCGCCCGTGATGCCGCTGCTCAAGCCGGGCTCCAAGGTCCTGCCCAAGAAGCCGGGCGAGAACGAAGCCCCGGGCGATGCGGACTCCCCGCTGCTGGACATGTCCGATGTCGGCGTCCGCAAGATGATCGCCAAGGCCAAGGCGCGCGGCTATGTCACCTATGACGAACTGAACAAGGTGCTGCCGTCGGACAAGACCTCGTCCGAGCAGATCGAAGACACGATGGCGATGCTCAATGAGATGGGCATCAACGTCATCGAAAGCGAAGAGGCCGAGGAAGGCGAGGAGGGCGGCGCCCTGGTCGCCGCCGAAGGCAGCAAGGCGCTGGCCACCACCGCCAAGTCGGGCGAACAGTATGACCGCACCGACGATCCGGTGCGCATGTATCTGCGCGAAATGGGCAGCGTCGAGCTTCTGTCGCGCGAGGGCGAAATCGCCATCGCCAAGCGCATCGAGGCCGGCCGCGAACTGATGATCGGCGCCTTGTGCGAAAGTCCGCTGACCTTCGAGGCGCTCACCGTCTGGCGCGACGAACTCAACGAAGGCAAGGTTCTGCTTCGCGACATCATCGACCTGGAAGCGATGTATGGCGCCGGCCCGGACGGCCAGCCCGCCAATGTGCCGCCGCCGGTCGGGCCCGACGGCCGGCCGCTGAACCCTGCGCCCAATGGCGCTGTGCCCGCGCCGGCGGAATTCAAGAAGCCCGTGCCGCCGCCCGCTCCGCCCGCGCCCAAGCCGGCGCCCGCGCCAAAGGCCGAAGGCGAGGAAGGTGATGGTACCGAGGCCGCCGCCGCCGCCGACGATGGCGATGATTTCGACGACGAAGGCAATCTGCCGCTATCGGCCATGGAAGCGGCGCTGAAGCCGCAGGTGCTGGCCTCCCTGGACGCCATCGCCGGCCTCTACAAGAAGCTTGGCAAGCTGCAGGACGCATCCGTCGAAGCCGCTCTGGCCTCGGACGAGCTGTCCACGGGGCAGGAACGCCGCTTCAAGAAGCTGCGCAACGAGACCATGGACCTGGTCAAGTCGCTCAAGCTCAACAACAACCGCATCGAAGCCCTGGTCGACCAGATGTACGGCATCAACCGCCGTCTGGTGGGCCTGGAGGGCAAGCTGCTGCGCCTGGCCGAAAGCCACGGCGTGGACCGTTCCGAATTCCTCAAGCAGTATTTCGGCAACGAGCTGGACCCCAACTGGGCGCGCCGGGTTGGCCGCCTGACCGGGCTGGGCTGGCATGCCTTCGTCACCGACGAGCGCGACAAGATCAAGGCGCTGCGCGACGAAATCCAGCAACTGGCGCAGGAAACCCGCCAGTCGGTTTCCGAATTCCGCCGCAACGTCCAGACGGTGCAGAAGGGCGAGCGCGAATCCGGCGTCGCCAAGAAGGAAATGATCGAGGCCAACCTGCGCCTGGTCATCTCCATCGCCAAGAAATACACCAACCGCGGCCTGCAGTTCCTCGACCTGATCCAGGAAGGCAATATCGGGTTGATGAAGGCGGTCGATAAGTTCGAATACCGCCGCGGCTACAAATTCTCCACCTACGCCACCTGGTGGATCCGCCAGGCCATCACCCGTTCCATCGCCGACCAGGCGCGCACCATCCGCATCCCGGTGCACATGATCGAGACCATCAACAAGCTGGTGCGCACCTCGCGCCAGATGCTGCATGAGATCGGCCGCGAGCCCACCCCCGAAGAGCTGGCCGAACGCCTGGCCATGCCGCTGGAAAAGGTGCGCAAGGTCCTCAAGATCGCCAAGGAGCCGATCAGCCTGGAAACCCCCATTGGCGACGAGGAAGACAGCCATCTGGGCGACTTCATCCAGGACCCCAATGTGGTGCTGCCGATCGACGCCGCCATCCAGGCCAATCTGCGCGAGACCACCACCCGCGTGCTGGCCACCCTGACGCCGCGCGAGGAGCGCGTGCTGCGCATGCGCTTCGGCATCGGCATGAATACCGACCACACCCTGGAAGAAGTCGGCCAGCAGTTCAGCGTTACCCGCGAGCGTATCCGCCAGATCGAAGCCAAGGCGCTGCGCAAGCTCAAGCACCCCTCCCGCTCACGCAAGCTCAGAAGCTTTTTGGACAACTGATGTTGCTTACACTGCTCAAGGGCAAGATCCATCGCGCCACGGTGACGCAATGCGACCTTCACTATGAAGGCTCGATCAGCGTCGATGCCGCCCTGCTGGAACGCTCCGGCATCCTGCCGCACGAGCAGGTGGACGTTCTCAACATCAACAATGGCGAGCGATTCACCACCTATGCCATTCCCGCCCCCGCCGGTTCGGGTGCCATCGGGATCAACGGCGCCGCCGCCCGCCTCGCCCAGAAGGGCGACCTTGTCATCATCATCGCCTATGCGCGCATGCAGGAAGCGGAGGCCAAGAGCTTTTCGCCCCGCATTCTGCTGGTGGACGGGAAAAACCGCCCGCTGGCGCCGAACCTGCGCATCCTGGAAACCTGAGAAGATTTTTTAAATATGCCCCGCCAAGACGACGAGAAATATTCCACCCGCCTGGAAACGGCCGCCAAGGCGCGCGCCGAGATGCTGGCCAAGGCCAAGGCCAGCGCCGAGGCCGCCAAGGTCAATTTCGCATCCCGGGCCAAGGAGCGCGCGGCAATCGCCGTCGCGCGCGAGGAACGCGCCGCCAAGCGGGCCGAGGAAAAGCGCCTCGCCGCGATCGAGGCGGAAAGGCGCCGCGCCCAGGAAGAAGAACAGCGCCGGCTGAGCGAGATCGAGGCCAAGCTGCAGGCCGAGCGCGAGCACGAAGCCCGCATCAAGGCCGAGGAAGAGCGCGAGATCGAACTCAAGGCCAAGCGCGACGCCCGCTATGCCGCCCGCAAGGCGCAGAAAAAGAAGGGCCGCTGACCAGCAGGGTCAGCCACTACGGAACTTGGGGCCGGTTCCCAAAATTTTCCATTCCCAGGTTTGTCCGATCCGGTCTAGGCTTTTGTCCGGGGTGAGCCTTGCTCCCCGGCATGTCTGGCGCGGCAAGAGTTCCCATCTTCCCCGGACCGATCTTCAACTGTTCAAGCGAGAGGGCGTGCGCATGGCGTTCGTGGAAGACAAGCAGTTCAAATATCCAGCCGAGGACGAATGCCTGGTGCGCCGGCTGGGATCTGCGGTGATCACCGCCTGGCCGAATCTGCCGCGCGAGGTGCAGGAAAAGATCTTCGCCGAGGCCAAGCTTGCCTGGGACCGGGAACATTTCGTCTCCAAGCTGCCGTCCAAGCTGGATGCGATCATCCGGCGGCGGCACAGCTAGCCCGCGCGCACAGAGGCGGCGACGCCTAGGCGTAATTGAAACTCACCGAAATGCGCCGGCCGCGCGCCTTGTTGGCCTCCACGCCATGGCGCAGCCAGCTTTCCCACAGCAAAAGCATGCCCGGCCTGGGCGCCACATCGAAAAACTGGCGGTTTTCGGGGCGCGCCCCGGGCTTTTTCGCCGGCGCCGCCATCATCATGGGCAGGCGGGGGTCCTCGAAGCGGATCGCCCCGGACCTGGGCGGGACGGCGACATAATAGGTGCCGCTGATCACCGCATGGGGATGGATGTGCGGGGCGTGGACCGCGTCCTGGCGCATCACATTGATCCACAGGCTGTCCAGTTTCAGCTTTCGCCCGTCCAGCGCGAATTGCAGCTCCCGCGCGAAGGCCGCGACCTGTGCGGCGATGGCGCGCTCCAGCGCGGCAAGAATGCTGGCGCGGCGGGTCAGGTCATTCAGCGAGGCATAGGAGGTGTAGCCGCCATAGCCATGCGCGCGCGACCAGCGCTGGCCCGCCATGTCCTCAGCAGCAATGGCAAGGCAGGTCTTTTCCAGATCGCGGGGCGGGCGGATGCGGCCCTTGTGCAGGCGGGTGACAAACAGCGCGTCGGACATTCGCTCTCTTCGTGGTTAGCGATATTTTGACCATTGGGCCGATAGGGTCCGCGCCTGTCAAATGTAAGGCCGGGGGGCTGGGGGGCATGAATTCCATCACGGGCACGCCGGTCACGGCCGCGATCTTCGCCGCCCTGACCATTTTGCTGACGGGCTGCATCGCCTATGACGCCTTCGGCCCGGCGGCCGATGCGGGGCCGGGCCTCACCGCCGGCGATGTCCTCGCCGCGCGCTAGAATCGGTCCTTGCGCGCCCTGATCTCGCCGAACACCGCGACGGTGTCGGCCTTCTCCATCCCCAGGCTCTTGCGGATTTCCGCCGATTCCGGGCGCAGGAACGGGTTGGTCTTCTTCTCCAGCCCCATGGTGGAAGGCACGGTCGGCCGCCCCGCCCGGCGGGCGGCATCGACCGCTTCCATCCGCGCCTTCAGCGCCGCGTTATGGGGCTCCAGCGTCAGGGCAAACCGGCCGTTGCTCTGGGTATATTCGTGCCCGCAATAGATGCGCGTGTCGTCCGGCAGGGTCATCAGCTTGGACAGGCTAGTCCACATCATCTGCGGGTCGCCCTCGAACAGCCGCCCGCAGCCCAGGGCGAACAGGGTGTCGCCGGTAAAGCCGTTGCCGTCGATCACAAAGGTGATGGCGCCCCTGGTATGGGCCGGCACTTCCAGGACCTGAACCTTGCGGCCGTCAAATTCCCATCCAGACGCCTCATCCACGCCCACATCCAGGCCGGGAATGCGGGCCGCGTCCTTGGCCGGTCCGACAATCTGCGCCCCGCTCTGCTGCTTGAGGGCAAGATTGCCGCCGGTGTGGTCCAGGTGATGATGGGTGTTGAGGATATGGGTCAGGGTCCAGCCCTTTTTCGCCAGGGCGGCGCGCACCGGCTCCGGCTCCGACGGGTCCACCACGGCGCATTGGTCGCCCGACTTGATCAGATAGGCATAATTGTCGGACAGGCAGGGGACGATTTCGATCTGGGGTGTCATGGCTTCTCCTTGCGGGCACGCTAGCAAACCTTTGGCTGGGGTTGAACCGCGGGCGGGGCAAAAGCGGCGTCTTTGAACAAATGCGCTTTGCACCCTAATCTGCCCCGATGCCGCAGGATGTTCGCGACCTGACCGCCTTTTACAACGCGCCGCTGGGCCGGCTGGCGCGGCGGGCGATCCTGCGCGAGATTCAGGATATCTGGCCCGACCTGCGCAATTATCGGCTGCTGGGCTACGGCTTCGCCATTCCCTATCTGCGTGCCTTTGCCGGCACCGAGCGCACCATTGCCGCCATGCCCGCGCCGCAAGGCGTGATCCGCTGGCCGGACGCCAAGAATACCGCGCTGCTGTGCGAGGAGGACGCGCTGCCCTTTCCGGACGTTTTTTTCGATCGCATCCTGATCGTCCATGGCCTGGAAGCGGCGGAAAGCCTGCGGGCGCTGTTGCGTCAGCTCTGGCAGGTGCTGGCGCCGGAAGGGCGCATCCTGCTGGTCGCGCCCAACCGTGCCAGCCTGTGGGCCCAGGTGCAGAAATCGCCCTTCGGCCATGGCCGTCCGTTTTCCGGGATGGAGCTGGAAAGCCTGCTCAAGGACGCGCTGTTCGAGCCGACGCGCTGGTCGCGCGCGCTCTACGCCCCGCCCTTCGAAAGCGTCACGCGCTCGGGCATCGGCTGGGAGAAGGTGGGCGCCAGGCTGTTCTCCGGCATCGGCGGCGTGCATGTGGTGGAAGCGGCCAAGTCGCTTTATGCCGCGGCCACGCCCGCGCTGCCCCAGGGCGCGACCACCGCCTTGAAGACGTCTAACTTTTCTTGAGCAGGAAGACGCCGCCCTGGGCGAACAGGTTGGGGCCCAGAAAGCCGTGGGTCAGGCTCTTGGGATTCATCGTCGCGGTGGTGCCGTTGTTGTTGAGGGCGTGCGCCTCCACGATGGTGGCGCCGCATTCGCGCGTCAGGTCGACGAAATCGGCCAGGGTGCACAGATGGATGTTGGGCGTCGCCCACCAGGAGTAATCCAGCGCCCGGGTGCGCGGCATGCGCCCGCCCACCAGCAGCGAGGCGCGCACTTTCCAATAGCCGAAATTGGGCAGCGAAATCGCGGTGCGCCGCCCGATGCGCAAGAGATGCTCCAGCACCGTGCGGGGCCTTTCCGTGGCCTGGATGGTCTGGGACAGGATCACGGCATCGAACACCTGGGCGGGATAATCCACCAGGTCGGTATCGGCGTCGCCCTGCACCACCGCCAGCCCGCGCGCCACGCAGGCATTCACATTGGCCTGGGAAATCTCGATACCGCGGCCGTCCACATTCTTGGTCTTCAGATGCTCCAGCAGGGCGCCGTCGCCGCAGCCGACATCGAGCACCCGCGCGCCGGGGCGGATCATCGCGGCAATCGCCGCCAGGTCGGGCCGCAGGCCCGAAGACTGTTCGAGCGCGCCTGCGCCCAGATTGCCGATCCCCGTGACACTCATGCCAGATCCATCGCGGCATGGTTGAGAAAGCCGCGCACAGTGGCGAACATTTCCGGCTCCTCCAGCAGGAAGGCGTCGTGGCCCTTGTCGCTCTTGATCTCGACAAAGCTCACCTGCGCCGCCACCGCGTTCAGGGCATGGGCGATGCGCTTGTTCTCCACCGGCGGGAACAGCCAGTCGCTGGTGAAGGAGATGATGCAGAAACGCGCCGAATTCACCCGGAACACATCCGACAATTGCCCGCCATGCTCCTCGGCCAGGTCGAAATAATCCATCGCCCGGGTGATGTAGAGATAGGAATTGGCGTCGAAACGGTCCACGAAACTGGCGCCCTGGTGGTGGAGATAGGATTCAATCTGAAAATCGGGCGCGAACTGGAAGGACAGCGCGTCGCGGTTTTGCAGATTGCGGCCGAACTTGTGTTGCAGCGCCGTCTCCGAGACGTAGGTGATATGCGCGGCCATGCGCGCCACCGCCAAACCCTTGGAGGGGCTGGTGCCGTGCAGCTGATATTCGCCGCCCTTCCAGTCGGGATCGGCCATGATCGCCTGGCGGCCGACTTCGTGGAAGGCGATGTTCTGCGCCGAATGGCGGGCGGCGCAGGCAATCGGCACCACCGCGCGCACCGCGTCGGGATAGGACGCCGCCCATTGCAGCACCTGCATGCCGCCCATGGAGCCGCCGATCACCATCAACAGTTTTTCGATGCCCAGATGCTCGATCAGCCTTTTTTGCGCCCGCACCATGTCGCGGATGGTGACCAGGGGGAAATTCAAGCCGTAGGGTTTGCCGGTGGCGGGGTCGATCTCGGCCGGGCCGGTGGAACCCATGCAGCCGCCGATGACATTGGCGCAGATCACAAAAAAGCGGTCGGTGTCGATCGGCTTGCCGGGGCCCACCATGGAGGTCCACCAGCCGGGCTTGCCGGTAATGGGATTATCGCTCGCCACGAACTGGTCCATCGTCAGGGCATGGCAGATCAGGACCGCATTGGTTTTGGCGGCATTGAGCTTGCCATAGGTGATATAGGCGACCGTGAAGGGCGCAAGGGCGCGGCCGCAGTCCAGCGGCAGCGGCGTCTGGAAGGTGACGGCCATCCCGACATCGGCCGACGGCGCGGTCACCGGGCGCAGGAAACGAGGGGCCTCGGTCATCCTAGATCCTTGAAAGAGCCGTAGCTAAGGCTGGCCTTGGGCGAAGTCAACGAAAGCCCTTCGAATGGCAGCCCTGCTTTGCTTTTATGACGCCGCCGCCCTATCAATACCGGCCTTTTGGACGGGGCGGTCCGGCTTGCGCCTAACGCCCGTTTGATGGGGCGGTCCGGCTTGCGCCTAACGCCCTTTTTTATGGGACGGCCGGGCTCACGCCTGACGCCCATTTTCGAGTTTCTGCCATGGACCCGACACCAAAGCCCGGCATCTTGGATATCTCGCCCTATGTCGGCGGGCGGGCCTCCGTGGCCGGCCTGGCCAAGGTGGTCAAGCTGTCGTCCAACGAGTCGCCGCTGGGCCCGTCGCCCAAGGCGCTGGCGGCGCTGGAAGAGGCCAGGCCCAGCCTGTCGCTCTATCCCGAAGGCTCGGCGCGGCTGCTGCGCGAGGCCCTCGGCGAGGCCCATGGCCTGGACCCGGCGCGCATCGTTACCTCGGGCGACGGCTCCGACGCGCTGCTCACCATGCTGGCCAACGCCTTTCTGCAGCCGGGCGACGAATGCATTTTCAGCGAGCACGCCTTCCTGGTCTACAAGATCGCCACCCTGGCCAACAGCGCGGTACCGGTGATCGTGCCGGAAAAGACCACCAACAGCGCCATCAAGGTGGATGTCGAGGCCATGCTGAAGGCGGTGACCCCCAAGACCCGCATGGTCTATATCGCCAATCCCAACAATCCCACCGGCTCCTACCTGACGCGGGAGGAGATGGCGCGCCTGCATGCCGGCCTGCCGCAAGGCGTGCTTCTGGTCATCGACGCCGCCTATAGCGAATATGTCACCGCCAAGGACTATGAAGCCGGGATGGAAATGGCCAGCCGCTATCCCAATGTGGTGATGACGCGCACCTTCTCCAAGCTCTATGGCCTGGCGGGCTTGCGGATCGGCTGGATGTACGCATCGGCGGCGGTGTGCGACGTGATCAACCGCATCCGCGGGCCGTTCAACACCGCGCTGATGCAGCAGCTGGTGGGCGCGGCGGCGGTGAAAGATCGCGACCATTTCTGGCGGGCCGTGAAGCACAACAATCAATGGCTGCCCTGGATCACGGCGAGATCCGCAAGACCGGACTGCGCGTGGATGACAGCGTGGCCAACTTCGTGCTGATCCATTTTCCGCCCCCTGGTGCCGGTGGCGCCAAAGTCACAGGCGGCGAAAAGACCGCCGCCGAGGCCGATGCCTTTCTCACCCGCCACGGCGTCATCCTGCGTCAGGTCGGCAATTACGGGCTGCCCGATTGCCTGCGCATGACGGTCGGCACCGAGGAGCAGAACCGGCTGGCGGTGTCGCTGCTTCAAGAATTCATGGCGGCCTAGCATGAAGCCGATGAAGAAGATCGCCATCATCGGACTGGGCCTGATCGGCTCGTCCATCGCCCATGCGGCGCGGCGGGGGCACCTGGCCAAGGAGATCGCCGGCCATGATTCCAGCGCGGATGTGCTGGCGCGGGCGCGCGCCATCGGATTTTGCGACACGTTGCATGCCGATGCCGGCGCCGCGGTTACGGACGCCGAGCTGGTCATTCTCTGCGCCCCGGTGGGCGCCTATCAGGCTATAGCGCGGGAAATCGCGCCCCATCTGGCGCAAGGCGCGATCCTGTCCGATGTGGGCTCGGTCAAGGGCGCGGTGATCCGCGATGTGGGCCCGCAGGTGCCGGCGGGCGTGCATTTCATTCCCGCCCATCCCATCGCCGGCACCGAATTCTCAGGCCCCGAGGCCGGCTTTGCCGGCCTGTTTGACGGGCGCTGGGCGATCCTGACGCCGGTGGCGGGCAGCGATGCCACGGCGGTGGAACGGCTGCGGAAGTTCTGGCTGGGGCTGGGCAGCCAGGTGGACGTGATGGACAGCGGCCATCACGACCTGGTGCTGGCGATCACCTCGCATCTGCCGCATCTGATCGCCTACAATATCGTCGGCACCGCCCATGACCTGGAAAAGGTCACCGAAGGCGAAGTGATAAAATATTCCGCCAGCGGCTTTCGCGATTTCACCCGCATCGCCGCCAGCGATCCCATCATGTGGCGCGACGTGTTCCTGAACAACCGCGACGCGGTGCTGGAGGTCCTGGGCCGCTTCAACGAGGATTTGAGCCAGTTGCAGCGGGCGGTGCGCAATGGCGACGGCCAGACCCTGTTCGACCTGTTCACCCGCACCCGCGCCATTCGCCGCGCCATCATCGATCTCGGCCAGGACACGGCGGCCCCCAATTTCGGACGCTTGCCATTCCAGCTTTATGTTTCGCCGCGCCGCGCGCGCAAGCCCGCGAAGAAGAAGAAAAAGAGCGTCAGGCCGGCCAAGACGAAAAAGCGCGGCAAGCCGGCCAGGAAGGCCGGCGCCAAAAAGGCGCGAAAGCAACCGGCCAGGCCGGGCGGGCGCAAAACCAAGCGGACCCGCGCGCGCTAAGTCTAATAGAGCGGCGACAGCAGCGAGCCGGGCGCAATCCCCGGCGCGATGACCTGAGACAGTTTTGCCTGCCCGCCGCGCGCCCGCCAGGCGCGGTTGGCCTGCGGCCAGGCAATTTCCCCCCGCAGCAGGGGACCCAGGGCACCTGCCTGGCTGAGGGTGGCATAGAGCTGGAAATTTTCCGCTTTCGCGTCGGCGGACCGCACGGCATCGGCCTTGAGCATCAGGTCCAGGTCCTTGCCATCGGGATCGCGGCGCATGTGGAACTGGAACCGCGCGATGGTGAGGTCCTGTCCCGCCAGCCCCACGATGTCGAGATCGAAGCGCCCCAATTCCCCCGCGCGCAGGATGGAACTGCCGCGCATGCTGCCGGGCAGGAAGGCCACCGCGCGGCTGCTGCCATCCGCCAGGGTCCAGCGCGCCTGCTGCCGGCCCGCCGCCTCATAGACGGTCTTGGCGCGGCCATAGGTCAGGGTGTGCAGCGCGAATTCCGCGCTGCGCCAGATGAAGGGACCGTGCGCGCCGGCGCCCGCGATGCGGAAGTTCGTGAAATCGGCATCCAGGCGGAAGGGAAAGCCCCCCACCCGCACCGTGGCCCAGTCCAGGGTAACGCCGGGGATCGCCGCGCGGCCTTTCAGCGCCGCGAGTTTTTTCTCGAAGGCGCCCGCCGCCGTCCACCAATGCACCATAACGGCGATGGCCAGCAGCATAAACAGCGAGATGGGTGCGTAGAGCCAGAAGCGGCTGGAATATCTGAACACCGTCGCTAGCTACACTTTGAATAGTTGGGGATTGAATAGTCGGGGAGCATCGGCGCGCGCCGGAACGGCCAGCAAGAATCTAACTGCATTTGGAATATCCGCAAGAGAGGCACGAATCGCAGCCTTCCAGCCGCACGAAGCTGGCATCGCCGCAGCGCGGGCAGTAGCGGGCGCGGGCGCCTTCGGCGGAGACATGGGTTTCGGGCGCCAGGCTGGGGCCGCGCTGGCCCAGAAAGCCGATATCGATCATGTGGCGTTCGATGACTTCGCCGATCGCCGCCAGCAGCGAGGGAATATAGCGGCCGTTCATCCATTGCCCGCCGCGGGGATCGAAGATCGCCTTCAGCTCGTCCACCACAAAGGAGACGTCGCCGCCGCGCCGGAACACCGCCGAGATCATGCGGGTGAGCGCCAGCGCCCAGGCATAGGCTTCCATGTTCTTGGAATTGATGAAGACCTCGAAAGGCCGCCGCCGCCCGTCCTTTTCGATATCGTTGATGGTGATGTAGAAGGCATGATCGCTGTCCGGCCACTTGATCTTGTAGGTGCGCCCGGGCAGTTCCTCGGGGCGGTCCAGCGGGCGCATCATATAGACCACGCCGCCCTTTGCGCCGGGAATGCGCGGCTCCGGCGCGGGCAGGGGCAGTTCGGGCTCCGCGGGCGCCGCCGCGATAACGGTTTCGGCGGGCACCGCGTCTTTCGGCTCTTCGATCGACAGCACCGATCCCGTCACCGCATTGGGACGATAGGTGGTGCAGCCCTTGCAGCCCAGCGCATAGGCCTCCAGGTAGACATGGCTGAATTCCTCGAAGGAAATCGCGGCCGGGACATTGATGGTCTTGGAAATGGCGCTGTCGATGAAGGGCTGGGCGGCGGCCTGCACCGCCAGGTGATCGGACGGCGAAATGGTCTGGGCGTTGACGAAATAATCCGGCAGCGCGCTTGCAAGCGCACCCTCCCCGAACTTGGCCCGGTATACGCGCAACGCGTAATCGCTGACCGTTTCCTCGCGCCGGCTGCCGTCGGGCTGCAGGATCTTGCGCGTGTAGCTGAAGGCAAAGACCGGCTCGATGCCGCTGGAGACATTGTCGGCGAACAGCGAGATGGTGCCGGTGGGCGCGATGGAGGTCAGCAGGGCGTTGCGGATGCCGTGCGCGGCGATGGCATTGTAGATGTCCGGCGGCAGCGCCTGGATGTGGGGCCGCGACAGATAGGGGTTCATGTCGTAGAGCGGGAAAGGACCCTTTTCCCTGGCCAGTTCCACGCTGGCGCGATAAGCGGCATGACTGATCGCCGCCAGCCAGGTACGGATCAGCTCGAGGCTGCGCGGCGCGCCATAGCGTGCCCGGCAGAAGATCAGGGCATCGGCCAGCCCCGTCACCCCCAGGCCGATGCGGCGCTTGGCGCGCGCTTCCTGCGCCTGCGCCTCCAGGGGAAAGCGTGATACATCGATGGCATTGTCCATCATCCGCACCGCGGTGCCGACCAGCCGCTCCAGCTCCGCCATGTCCACGGCCGCGTCATCCGCAAAGGGATGGCGCACCAGCTTGGCCAGGTTGATGGAGCCCAGCAGGCAGGCGCCGTAGGGCGGCAGGGGTTGCTCGCCGCACGGGTTGGTGGCGGCGATGGTTTCGCAGTAACCCAGGTTGTTCTGTTCGTTGATGCGGTCGATGAAGATCACGCCGGGCTCGGCATGGTCATAGGTCGCGCGCATGATGGTTTCCCACAGGGCCTTGGCTGGCACCGTACGGTAGGTCTTGCCGGCGAATTGCAGCGGCCAGTCGGCATCACCCTTCACCGCCGCCATGAAGGCATCGCTCACCAGTACTGATAGATTGAAATTGGATAAGCGTCCCGGGGTGCGCTTGGCGGTGATGAAATCCTCGATGTCGGGATGGTCCACGGCCAAGGTCGCCATCATGGCGCCGCGCCGCGAACCGGCGCTCATGATGGTGCGGCACATCGCGTCCCATACGTCCATGAAGGACACCGGGCCCGATGCGTCCGCGCCCACGCCCTCGACCGCGGCGCCGCTGGGCCGCAGGGTGGAGAAATCATAGCCGATGCCGCCGCCCTGCTGCAGGGTCAGTGCCGCTTCGCGCAGGCCCGAAAAGATTCCGTCCATGGAATCTTCCAAGGTGCCCATGACAAAGCAGTTGAACAGGGTGACGCTGCGCGCCGTGCCCGCGCCCGCCAGGATGCGTCCGGCGGGAAGAAACTTGTGTCCCGCCAGGGCGTGGGCGAATTGCTTGGCGCGGTCCACCCGCTGGTCGGGCGCTTCGGCCTGGGCCAGCGCCAGCGCCACGCGCGCCCAGCTGTCCGCAACATCGCGGTCCAGCGGGGTGCCGTCGGGCGCCTTCAGCCGGTATTTCATGTCCCAGATCCGGTGGGAGATGTCGCTCATGGGTGGGTAAGAACCATATTGGACGGGCGCGCGCCACAGTTGCGCGCCTCAGTATAGATAGGCATGGTTGCCCAACCCACAACTCACACAACCCATTGAAAAATCAGGGTAAAAGTGCGGCCGTGGCAGTTTCGATGCGGCTCTGGAGCGTGGCCATGAAGGCGTCGCGCTTCAGCCCTGGCGCGATCGGCTCCAGGAACTGGAGGACGATGATGCCCGGGCGCTTGAGAAAGCCGGTCCAGTAGACGCCCGAGTTCAGCGCCACCGGCACGCACTCCGCCCCCAGCAAGGCATAGAGCCCCGCCACCCCCGGCTTGTAGTCGGGCGCGGCGCCGGGCTTTTTGCGCGTGCCTTCCGGAAAAATCAGGATGGGGCGGCCCTCGGCCAGCACCGCGCGCGCCGCGCTCGACATCTTGCGCAGGGCACTGGCGCCGGCGCCGCGATCGATGGCGATCGCCGTCGCCTTCCGCAGGAACCAGCCATAAAAGGGAATGTGCAGCAGTTCGCGCTTGAGGACGGTGGCGGGCGCGTCCAGCACCAGATACAGCGCCATCGTATCCCACATGCTCATATGCTTGGAGGCCACCAGCACCGGACCCTTCGGCGGCACCCCGCGAATTTCAAAGCCGATGCCGGTGAAGACTTCCAGTCCCCAGAAGGTGACGCGCGACCACAGCCGCGCCAGCCACACCGTCGCGCGGCGCGGCAGCAGCAGCACGGGCAGGAAGAGCAGCGACAGGAGGGTGGTGACCAGAACGAACCACAACAGGAACAGCGCCGAGCGCAGCCAAAGGATCATCGGGCCAGCCGCGTGATCACCAGGCTGGCGAGATATTTGACATATTCGCGGTGCAGAAGCTCCATCGTGCGCGGATGCCGCCACCAGCCGCTGAGATCGATGCGGCTCTGCTCCACCGGATAGGCGATCAGGGCTATGCCGGGCAGCATGGTGGTGAATTCCAGCATGGTGCGCGGCATGTGATAGCGGCCCGTGACGATCACCAGGCTGGCGAAGTGGTTTTCGCGGGCCCATTGGGCGGCTTCTTCGGCATTGCCATGGGTGTCCTCGGCGGCATAGCCGATATCGGCGCAGCAGCGAAAGCGCGGCCCCCCGTCCGACAAGCGGCCCACCGTTTCCTTGGATATATCCCGGCTTACGCCGCTGACCAGCAGCCGTTTTCCCACACCGTTTTCCAGCAGCGCCACGGCGGTATCCAGCCGCTCGTCGCCGCCGGTCAAGGCGACAATTCCGTCGGCCTTGGGCCTTGCGGTGGGGGTTGCGGGAAGATTGCTGACGAACAGCACAAAACCCAGCCCGTAACCCAGCAAGGCCAGAAAGATCACGGCCAGAAATACGCGCAAATTACGGCTCCGTCTTGCGAAGCACAGGATAGCAAACAGCCTTCGCCACGCTCAAGCCATTGTCAGTAAATAGCTTTCACCACCGACAGGACCGAGATTCGCGCCGTGGCCCAGGCGATGAGCGATGTGGCGACCGGCACGGCAAGAAGCCAGGGTATCTCGATCCATTTCAGGGAAATCGGCGGCAGGAACGGCACCGCTTCGACTCCGAACACTTCCAGTCCGCCGGCCGCCAGAAATAGCAGCGCCGCGAACAGCGTGCCCAGGGCGGCGGCCAGCAGCGCCGAAACGAAATAATGCCATTCCACGGCGCGGGCGATGAAGCTGGGCAAGGCTCCCATCTGGTGCAGCAGCGCCACCATCTCGTGATGGGCGTCCAGACCGGCGCGGGTGGCGAAGGACACCGCCGCCGCGGTGGCGCCCGCGATCAGCAGCAATATGCCGTAGGCGGAAAAGCGGACCGCATCCGTCAGGCCGCGCAGCCGCGCGATCCAGCGCTGGTGATCATCCACGCTGGCATGGGGCGCCGCCTGCTTCAATTTCGCCGTCAAGGCGCTCACGTCCACCTGTTCGCCGGGGATGATGTCGGCATCGATCAGCCGGGGCAGCGGAATGCCCGCCACCACCCCATCCTTGCCGATCCACGGCTCGACCAGGGCGTTGATTTGCGCGTCCGACAGCAGGCTGGCATGGGCGATGCCGGGCGTGGCGTTCAGGATGGTGAGGGCGGCTTTGGTCTCCCTGTCCAGGCCCGCACGGGGATCGCCCTGCTCGGGCGGCATCACCTGCACGGTAAGGCGGTCGGCCAATCCGCTCTGCCAGCCATGGGCGGCGCGCGTCGCCACCAGCGAGGCGCCCAGCGCCAGGGCGGCCAGGAACGCCATCACGGCGATGACAAAATCCAGGGGCGCCGCGCCCTTGTCGCGCGGCAGGATATAGGTGGCGCGCTCGCTCATGCCGGCAGTCTCATACAGGCGCCCTCATTTCCACAAGCCGGCCCTCGGTCAATCGCATCTCGCGCGCCCGCGTCGCCTCGATCAGGGCGCGGTCATGGGTGGCGATCAGAACCGTTGTCCCCAGGCGGTTGAGTTCGGCGATCAGCCGGATCAGTCTTGCGCCCATTTCCGGATCGACATTGCCGGTCGGCTCGTCGGCAATCAGCAGGTCGGGGCGCGCCACCACCGCGCGGGCGATGGCCACGCGCTGCTGCTCGCCGCCCGACAAGGTCGGTGGCCTGGACTGCATCCGGTCGCCCAGCCCCACCCAGGACAACAGCTCGTGCACATCGTGGGAGAAATCGCTCACCCGCTTGCCGGCCAGCCGGAGCGGCAAGGCGACATTGTCGAATGCCGACAGATGGTCCAGCAGCCGGAAGTCCTGGAACACCACGCCGATGCGCCGGCGCAGGCCCGGCAGGTCGCGGCGCCGCGCGGTGGCCAGTTCGGTGCCGAACAGGGTTATCAGGCCGCGGCTCGGCGGCTCGGCGACGCAAATCAGCTTGAGCAGGGTGGTTTTGCCCGCGCCCGACAGCCCGGTCAGGAAGGTGAAAGATCCCGGTTCCAGCGAGAAATTGATATCGTGCAACACCTCGGGACCCGCGCCATAGCGCATGCCGACATTTTCAAAGCGAACCATGCCGCGAACATACTCATATTTTGGTAGGAAAGTAGGGTCACTATTGAACCGGGCAAAAGAGGGGGCGCACGGGCCAGGCGGGATGCGCGCAATTTTCGCGCCGCTTGCGGTCATGGCCCCCGCCCCCTATTTTCGCTGATATTTCCACGGGCCGGGGCATGATTCTCACCTGCACATCTTGCGGCACGCGCTATACGGTGGACGGGTCCAAATTTCCCGCCGCCGGGCGCACCGTGCGATGTGCCAAATGCGGCCATAGCTGGCACCAGGCCGCCGAAGCGGCCGAGGCCGCGCCGGCGCAGCCGCCCGCCGAGGAGGCCGCGCCGCAAGCGGCGGTATCCGAGCCTGCCGCCGTTATCGCCGTGCCGCCGCGCAGCTTCACGCCGCCATCCGCGCCGGAGCCGCGTGCGCCGCTGGGCCCCAGGATCGCGGTCGCGGCGGGCTGGATCGGGCTGTTCGCGGCGGTGCTGCTGATCGCATTTGCCGCGATACGCTATCGCCAGCACATTGCCAGCATCTGGCCCCAGTCGGCCGGGGTCTATTCCAGCCTTGGCATGCCTGTGAATGTCAGCGGGATCGATTTCCGCAAAGTGGACTATCGCCGCGAAAGCGAGGATGGCCAGGTCGTGCTGGCGGTATCGGGTGAGATCGTCAATGCCGGATCGCGCCAGTTGCCGGTGCCCCAGACCGTGCGCGTCACCCTGAGCGATGCCGACAACCATGAGCTTTATCACTGGACCTTCAAGCCCAGCGTCACGGCTTTGGCCCCCGGGCAGGCCGTGCCTTTTGTGACGCGGCTCGCCAGCCCGCCATCCGCCGCGCGCCGTCTCGAAGTGCGTTTCGCCAAAGACGGATCGTGATGGCACCGGACGTTCTTTATTCCGCCGAACAGATCCAGGAGCGCGTGCGGGTGATGGCCCGGCTGATCGCGGCCTCGGCCCTGGTTCCCAATGTCGCCATGCCGGTGCTGGTGGGCGGCTTTGTCTTTGCCGCCGATCTCATCCGCGCGCTGGCCTGGGAAGGCGTGGCAATGGATGTCGAGATGATCTGGCTGCGTTCCTATGGCGACAAGCGCGTGGCCAGCGCCATCTCCATGATCGCCGGCCCCTCCGAGCAGATTGCGGGCCGCCACGTCCTGGTGATCGACGGCGTGCTGGATGCCGGGCGCACCATCGCCAAGGCCGCATCGCTGATCCGGGCCGCCGGCGCGGCCAGCGTGCAGGTCGCGGTGATGTTGGACAAGCAGCGCGGCGACGCCGTGGCCAAGGCCGACTATGTCGGCTTCACCGTGGGCAGCGATTTCGTCGTCGGCTATGGCATGGATGATGCGGGCCGCTACCGCGGCCTGCCCTATATCGGCAAGGTGCAGAGCTGATTTTTCGGGCTGGCCGCGCGGCCTGATCCGGCTTTTCCGATGTCGCTCAGAACGCCTTCAACAGGCGGTCGAGATAGTCGCGTTCCTGCTGCGGCCGGTTCATCTCGGCGGCGCGGCGGCGCAGCTCCTCCAGGATCTGGCGGGCGCGGGCCAGGTCGCTGGCGCCCGGAATCTTGACGCCGGTATTGCCCAGCGCCGAGGCGCTGCGTCCCAGCGGGTCGCCGCGCCCGCCGGCCTGCGTGCCCGTGCCCTCCTGGGCCTCATCGGCCAGCGCCTGGGCACCCTGGCGCAACGCATCCAGGGCCTGATTCTCGGAACTGCCCGCATTGGTCAGATCCTTTTGCCCCAGCGCGCTCTGCGCGTCGCCCATCGCCTTGCCCGCCTCGCGCAGTTTCTGCGCCGACTTGCCGCCCATGCCCTTGAGGGACTCCTGCAGTTCCTTTTCCAGCGCGCCCTGCTGCTGCTGCAAACCCTGGGTGCCGCCGTCCTTGGGATCGCCCTGGCCCTGCTGCTGGCGAAATGTCTTGTCCAGCAGCGAGCGTTGCTTGCCCATCATGGCACCGAATTTCTGCAGCTTCTCGTTCAGCGCCTTGTTCTGGGGGCTCTGGCCGGCCTGGTTGCTGCGGGTCATGCGCATGTTTTCCAGCATGGATTGCAGCGCCGCCAGAAGCTGCGCCGCCTTCTGGCGTTCGCCGGCCTGGGACAGCTTCTGGATCATCTGCATGAGGGTCTGCACATCGTCCATGCCCAGGACCTTGGCGTCGGGCGAGGGCGGGGGCTGGTCGGCCGTGGGCGGATTGGCCGCCATCGCCGCGACATAGCGCTGCATCGCTTCGTTGTAGCGCTTGAGAAGTTCGTCGATCACCTCCTGGGGCGCGCCGGAGGCCAGGGCGGCGGTGATCATCGCCTGAAGCTTGCGAAGCTCCTGCGCCGCCGACAGCAGACCGCCGCGTTCCAGTTTCAGGGCCGTTTGCCACAGCAGGTCTTCCACCCTGGCGATGTCGGCTTCGCTCCGGGCGTTCTTCACGCCGTTGAAGGCGCTGCGCAAGGCCAGGTAGATGTCGTTCTTGCCTTCATAGAAACGCTCCGGATCGATCGCCAGCGCATCCAGGGTCAAAAGCACCGTCTTGCGCCCGGCGGCATCGAAGGTCGCAAGATTCTGGCGCTGCTCCACCAGGGCGCGGGCCAGGGGATCGGTGAAAACGCGCGCCGGCAGGCGGAAGCTGAAGGGCGCGCTCATCCCTTTCTGGCCGATGGCATCGCGCGCTTCCAGGCGGCCGTCCACCATCAGCCCGGCATAGGGATGGCCGGTGAGGTCGACGAAGCTGTTCTGGGCCACGTGCCGGGCCGCTTCGGGCAGCGGCAGTTCCACCACCAGCGGTTTGCCATGCCCACCCTTGGGCATCAGGACCGCGGTGACCTTGGCAACGCCGTAATCGTCGTCGGCCTTGAAGGCGAATTTGGTGGCCAGCTGCTCGGTGCGCGACGGCTTGGCGGTCATGACGATCACCGGCACGGTATCCGCGGCCGCGTGGATCTTCCATTTGCCGATCGCGTGGCCGCCCACCTGAACCCGCACCCGCGCATCGGAGGAAAGAATCACATTGCTGGAATATTCGCCGTCCTCGCCGGTGAAACGCGGCGCCGCATTGTTGCCCGCGACCAGGCCGGGGGTGCGGGGGGCGCCATGAACCCGCAGGTTCAAAACCGAGCCCCGCGGCACCCGGATCACGGAGCCATCGCCGGCATGCAGGGAGGTCAGCGGCAACCCGGTATAGGGCGGCGGATCGATCCAGGCGTCCAGCGAGGCGGCGGCGCCCGCGCCGCTGTCGAAGGCGCTGGCCAGCCGCGCCGCGATGTCGCCGCGCGCCAGCACCAGGCTGGCGGCCAGGGCGATCAACAGGTACCAGCGCAATCCCGCCGGGTCGCGGCTTGCGATGTCGGTCCGTGGCGGCGCGATACGGAATTTTCCGGGCAGCGCGCGCGCGCGGTGCAGCGCCCACAATTGCCGGGCAAAGGGATCGCTGCCCACCAGCATGTCGTGGCGCTCGGAAACCGGGCGGTGCGGCAATCCGCTGTCGCGCTCCAGCCGCCGCTCCGCGTCCAGGGTGCGTGGCCAGGCAAAGTCCGCAAAGCCGTCATGAAGCGCCAGGGCGCTGAGGGTTATGGTGGCGGCAAGGCCCAGCGCCTGCAGCGGCCAGGCCACAAAGGCGAACAGGCCGGCAAATGCCAGCGCGAGGTAGAGGCCGATATAGCCAAGCGCCGGCCAGAGCCGCGGCAGTACCCGTTCGATCACCAGGATCGCGCGCGCCCACGCGATCCTGCCGCCCAGCGGATCAGTCCGCCAGCCAGTCTGGAATGCGGTCCTTGGCGATAAGCTCGGCATAGCTCTCCCGGGGACGTACGATGCCCCATTGCTCTCCCGACACCAAGACCTCGGCGGCGGCCGGACGGGCATTGTAATCGCTGGCCATGACCGCGCCATAGGCGCCGGCCGACAGGATCGCCACAAGATCGCCACTTTTAAGTTCCGGCAGCGGCCGTCCCGCCGCGAACAGGTCGGATGTCTCGCAAACCGGTCCCACCACGTCATATTTCCGGCGCGGCGCGCCCACCGCGGGTTCCCTGACCGCCGCGATCTCGTGATGGGCCTCGTACAAGGCGGGGCGGAGCAGGTCGTTCATGCCCGCGTCGATGATCAGGAAAGTCTTGGCTTCGCCCTGCTTGACGTAGATCACGCGCGACACCAGCACCCCGGCATTGGCGGCGATCAGCCGGCCCGGTTCGAAGGACAGGCTGCAGCCCAGGTCCCTGGTCATCCGCGCCACCATCGCGCCATAGGCGCCGGGGTCCGGCGGCGGCATATTGCTGTTCTCATAGGGCACGCCCAGTCCGCCGCCCAGGTCCAGGCGCGTGATGCTGTGGCCGTCGTCGCGCAGGCTGGTGACCAGTTCCCCGATCAGCCCGAACGCGGCCTCGAAGGGTTCCAGGTCGGTAATCTGGCTGCCGATATGGACGTCGATGCCGACGATCTCGATATTGCCGAGCTTTGCGGCATGGCCATAGGCCTGGCGCGCGCGGGCGAAGGGAATGCCGAACTTGGTTTCCGCCGTGCCGGTGGTGATCTTGGCGTGGGTTTTGGCATCGACGTCGGGATTGATGCGCAAGGTGATGGGCGCGCGCATCCCCAGGCTGCCCGCGACCTCGTTCAGCGCCGCCAGTTCCGGCTCGCTTTCGACGTTGAACTGGTAGATGCCGGCCTCCAGGGCGCTGCGCATTTCCGCGCGCGTCTTTCCCACACCGGAGAACACGATCTTGGCCGCGGGAATACCCGCCGCCAGCGCCTTGGCCAGTTCGCCGCCCGAGACCACATCGGCGCCCGCACCCAGCCGGGCCAGAGTCTTGAGTACCGCCATATTGCCGTTGGCCTTGACCGAAAAAGCGATCAGCGAACCCTTGGGCAACGCCTCTGCGAAGACCCTGTAATGCCGCGCCAGGGTGGCGCTGGAATAGCAATAGAAGGGCGTGCCCACCGCCTCGGCCAGCAGGTCGAGCCGTACGTCTTCCGCGCACAGCACTCCGTCCTTGTAGTGAAAATGGTTCATCGGCGCCTTACGGCCTTTTGTATCGGGCGGTCCGGCTTGCGCCTAACGCCTTTTGTTGAGTGGCGATCCGGCTCACGCCTAACGCCCTTTTGTTTTTGGCGGTCCGGCTCGCGCCTAATGCCCTTTGTTTTGGGCGGTCCGGCTCGCGCCTAACGCCCTTTGTTGAGGGGCGGTCCGGCTCACGCCTAACGCCCCAGGGGATAAGGCGGCTTGGACGGGTCTGGTTCGTCCCGCGCCGTCGGCTGGCCGTTGGGCTTGACCAGGTCGTTTTTCACGCCGCAGGCCGTCACCGCCAATGCCAGGAGGACGATCGCCAGGCGTTTCTTCATTTGAGGATGCTCCGCCAGTGCTGCAGCTGTTCCTTCACCCGCGCCGGCGCCGTGCCGCCCAGGCTCATGCGCGAATTCACGCTGGCCTCCGGCGACAGGACCTTGAACACCTCTGCGGTGATGGCGGGCTCGATCTTCTGCATCTCGGCCAGGGGCAGCTTGTCCAGGGTGACGTTCCTGTCCTCGGCGGCCTTCACGATTGAACCGGCGATGTGATGGGCCTCGCGGAACGGCTTTTTCAGCACCCGCACCACCCAGTCGGCCAGGTCGGTGGCGGTGGGATAGCCCGGTTCGCAGGCGCTGCGCATCCGCTCGGGCTGCGCCGTCAGATCGGCCATCATCGCCGCCATCGCCGCCAGGCAAAGCTCCAGCGTGTCGGCGGCGTCGAACACCCGCTCCTTGTCTTCCTGCAGGTCGGTGCCATAGGTCAGCACCAGGCCCTTGACCACCGTGGCCAGCGCCACGAAATCGCCCAGCACGCGCCCGGTCTTGCCGCGCACCAGCTCGGCGGCATCGGGATTGCGCTTCTGGGGCATGATCGAGGAGCCGGTGGTGAAGGCATCCGACAGCTTCACAAATCCGAACATCGGCGTCGACCATTGCACCAGCTCGCCCGCCAGGCGCGACAGATGCACCGCCGCAATTGTGCAGGCCGCCAGATATTCCAGCGCGAAGTCGCGCGCCGAGATCGCGTCCATCGAATTGCGCATCGGCCGCGCAAAGCCCAGGGCATGCGCGGTGGCGTCGCGGTCGATGGGAAAGGAGGTGCCGGCCAGGGCGGCGGCGCCCAGCGGCGATTCATTCAGCCGCTTCCGGGCATCCTCGAAGCGTCCCCGATCGCGCCCGAACATTTCGACATAGGCCAGGCAGTGGTGACCGAAAGTCACCGGCTGGGCCACCTGCATATGGGTGAATCCCGGCATGATGGTATCGGCATGCTTTTCGGCCTGGGCGAACAGCGCCCGCTGCAGGGCGGTAAGGCCATGGTCGGCGCGCTCGCAGGCGGCGCGCACCCAAAGGCGGAAATCGGTAACCACCTGGTCGTTGCGCGAGCGCGCGGTGTGCAGGCGCCCGGCGACCGGCCCGATCAGCTCGGCCAGCCGCGCCTCGATATTGAGGTGAATATCCTCCAGCTCGCGCTTGAAGACGAATGTGCCGTCGGCGAGTTCCTTTTCGATCCTTTCCAGGCCGTCCAGGATGGCGTAGCCGTCGTCCTTGGAGACGATCCCCTCATTGGTCAGCATGCGGCAATGCGCCCGCGACCCCGCCAGGTCTTCCGCCGCGAGGCGCTTGTCGAAATCGATCGAGGGGGTAATCTCCCTCATGATGTCGGCGGGGCCGGATTCAAACCGTCCGCCCCACATTTTGTTGGTGCTCATAATCTCATCCGCAGGACCATGACCAAGAAAATCATCATCAGCCTGGCCGTGATCGTCGCCGTCGTGATGGGCGTTCTATATGGGAAAGGCCTGCTTTCTGTCCATCAGGGGCTGGAGCCGCCGGCCTCTCTTTCGGCCCTGGTGCTGGAAAAGTCGCCCAAAACCGCCCCCAATGTGCATTTCGCCGACGGCCTGGGGGGCCGCCATGCGCTGGATGCGTTCCGGGGCCGCTATGTGCTGCTCAACCTGTGGGCGACCTGGTGCGGGCCCTGTGTCAACGAATTGCCCTCGCTGGCCCGGCTGTCGCGCCTGGCCCCGGGGCTGAAAGTGCTGGCGATCGATACCGCCGATCGCGGCAATGTGGATGCCGCCGGCTTCCTGAAAAGCCACGGCGCGGGCGCGCTGGCGGTCTACCGTGACAATGAGACGGTGATGATGAAGAGCTTTGGCGCCTATGGCCTGCCGATGACCGTGCTGATCGATCCCAGCGGCAAAATCGTGGCCAGGGCCGCAGGCCCCGCCGACTGGGGATCGCGGGACGCGATCACCTATTTCAAGCGGATCACGGGCACCTAGATTCGCGCGGAGCGGATCTAGCGCGTCGGCACCGGGTGTTCGCCGCGGTAATCGTAGAAGCCGCGGCCGGTCTTGCGGCCCAGCCAGCCGGCCTCGACATACTTCACCAGCAGCGGGCAGGGGCGGTATTTGGAATCCGCCAGGCCCTCATACAGGACCTGCATCACGCTCAGGCAGGTGTCCAGGCCGATGAAATCGGCGAGCTGCAACGGTCCCATCGGGTGATTGGCGCCCAGCCGCATGGCGGTGTCGATGGCATCCACATTGCCGACGCCTTCATACAGCGTATAGACCGCCTCATTGATCATCGGCAGCAGGATGCGGTTGACGATGAAGGCGGGGAAGTCCTCGGCATAAGCCGCGGTCTTGCCCACACGCTTGACGATCTCCAGCGCCGCCTGGAAGGTGGTATCGTTGGTCGCGATGCCGCGGATCACTTCCACCAGCTGCATCACCGGCACCGGATTCATGAAGTGCAGGCCGATGAAATGCTCGGGCCGGTCGGTGGAGGCCGCCAGTCGCGTCACCGAAATGGAGGATGTGTTGGTGGCGATCATGGCGGAATCGGAAATGCGCGTGCACAGATCCTGGAAGATCTTTTTCTTGATGGCTTCGTCTTCCGTCGCCGCCTCGATCACTAGATCGCGGTCCCGCAGGTCGTCCAGGGTCTGGGTGACACGGATACGCGACAGGGCGGGCTTGATCTGGTCTTCCTGGATCAGGCCCTTGGCGGCCTGGCGCTGCATGTTCTTCTCGATCAGGCCGACGGCCCTGGCCAGCGCGTCCTTGTTGATGTCGTCCAGCACCACGTCATAGCCGGCCAGCGCCAGCACATGGGCGATGCCGTTGCCCATCTGGCCCGCCCCGATTACGCCAATCTTATCCATCGCCATGTCGTTCGCCTTTACTTGTATCCACGCTTGGTGAGCTCTTCGTCCAGTTCGGGAAGATCTTGAACAGGTCGCCGACCAGCCCATAGTCGGCAACCTGGAAAATCGGCGCTTCCGGATCCTTGTTGATGGCAACGATCCGCCGCGAATCCTTCATGCCCGCCAGGTGCTGAATGGCCCCGGAAATGCCCACCGCGATGTAAAGATCGGGGGCCACGGCCTTGCCGGTCTGGCCGACCTGATAGTCGTTGGGCACATAACCGGCATCCACCGCCGCCCGGCTGGCGCCGACCGCCGCATGCAGCTTGTCGGCGATCGAATCCAGCAGCTTGAAATTTTCCGCCGATCCCAGGCCGCGTCCGCCGGAGATCACGATCTTGGCCGAGGTCAGTTCCGGGCGTTCGGACTTGGACAGGGCCTCGCCGATGAATTTGGAAAGGCCCGGATCGGGGGCGGCGGCGATCTTCTCGACGGTGGCGCTGCCGCCTTCTCCCGCAGCCTGGAAGGCGGTGGTGCGCACCGTGATCACTTTCCTGGCCAGGGGCGCCTGCAATGTTTCGATCGCGTTGCCGGCATAGATGGGGCGCTCGAAAGTATCGGGCGAGATCACCTTCAGAATTTCGGAGATCTGCGGGGTATCCAGTTTCGCGGCCACGCGCGGCAGGATGTTCTTGCCGGTGGTGGTGGCGGGCGCGATGATCGCATCATACTTGTCCGCCACCGACAGGATCAAAAGCGCCATCGGCTCGGCCAGCTGTTTGGCGTAGAGCGCCGCGTCGGCCAGCAGGACCTTTTCCACGCCGGCGATCTTCGCCGCGGCATCGGCGATGGCGGCGCAGTTCTCGCCCGCCACCAGGACATGCACGGGCGTAGAGATCGCGGCCGCTGCGGTCACCGTCTTGTGGGTGGCGTCTTTCAGGACGGCATTGTCATGTTCGGCCAGGACCAGCGAAGCCATCACAGCACACTCATCTCAAAGCACCCCGTCCGCTTTGAGCTTGTCGAGCAGCTCGCCCACGCCGGAGACTTTTACGCCGCCGCTGCGCACCGGCGGCTCCGACACTTTCAGCACCTTGAGCCTGGGGGTGATGTCGACGCCAAAATCGGCCGGTGACTTTTCGTCAATCGGCTTTTTCTTGGCCTTCATGATGTTGGGCAGCGAGGCATAGCGCGGCGCGTTGAGGCGCAGGTCGGTGGTCATCACCGCGGGCAGTTTGACTTCGACCGTTTGCAGGCCGCCATCGATTTCGCGCGTGATCGTGGCGCTGTCCGTGCCCAGCTCCAGGGAGTGGGCGAAGGTGCCCTGCGGCCAGCCCAGCAGCGCGGCCAGCATCTGGCCCACCTGGTTGGCGTCGTCGTCGATCGCCTGTTTGCCGGTGATGACAAAACCCGGCTTTTCGGCCTCCACCACGGCCTTGAGGATCTTGGCCACGGCCAGGGGCTCGACCGCCCCGTCGGTCTTGACCAGGATGCCCCGGTCGGCACCCATCGCCAGGGCGGTGCGGATGGTCTCGCTTGCCTGCTGCGGCCCGATGGAAAGAACGACCACCTCGCTGGCCTTGCCCTTCTCCTTCAGACGCACCGCCTCTTCCACGGCGATTTCGTCAAACGGGTTCATGGACATTTTCACATTGGCCAGGTCCACGCCGCTCTGATCCGCTTTCACGCGGACCTTCACATTGTAGTCGATCACCCGCTTGACGGGCACCAGGACCCTCATGGTGTTTCCTTAGATCCCCAATGGACGGCAATCCCGCGGCGACGTAAGGCGCTATCCGAGCCGTCCTGCCTTTGTGCGGTGCAAAAACTATGGCCGCAGGCAGAGCCCTGTCAACGCGGCGGCAGGGGCAAATGGTCATATTCGCTGCAATGCAGCAATAATGGTAAATCGCCGGGCCAAGCCCTGCGGCATCCTGACGCAGATTTCTCAGCCGCCTGGGGCCAGGCCTATTTCAGGGTCGCCAGATAGGCGACGACATCGGCCTGCTGCTTCCTGCTGGTGATGCCGGCAAACGCCATTTTGGTGCCGGGCACCATCCGGGCAGGCCCGGCGGCCCATTTGGTCAGGCTGTCTTCCGTCCAGACAATGCCGGCCTTCTGCAGGGGTGCCGAATAGGCAAAGCCCGCACGAGCGGCGGCCTTGCGTCCGACGATGCCAAACAGATTGGGACCCAGGCCATCGCCACCGCCCTTGGCGTCGGTGTGGCAGACGGCGCAACGCTTGAAGATCGCGGCGCCGACTTTGGGATCGCCCGCCGCGTTCGCCACAACCGTGGAGCCGGCCAACAGCGCCAGCGCGATAAGACTCTTACCAAGCATGTAAAGCCCTTCCAGATTCCCCTGACGGGGGCCTCCAATACCCGATCTTGCATTTGAAAACAGCGAAATTTTGTCATTCCCCTCCTGGCGGTCGCCGCCGCCGCCCGATCGGTTTGTTTTGGCAGCGCTTGCACAGCGATTCCGCGCCTTTCCTACGGTCGGATATTTCCCGCCCGATAGCGCTCACGCCCAGCCAGCGCAATTCCATGGACGCCGCCCGCGCCGCCGGTTTGGGCGCGGCTGTCGCGGTGCCCATTCATCGCCCGCGCGGGGCGAAAAAGGCGGCTAGGCATTCACCAGTTCGACCTGAACCACGTCGGTGCGAGCCACCTCGAAGGTTGCCGCGCAGATGCCGAGATAAAATTCCCAGTTTCGCAGGAATTGCTGGTCATGGCCCAGCGCCCGGATTTCGCCTTCGGCATTCTGCATCCGTACCAGCCATTCGCGCAGGGTGCGGGCATAGTCCTTGCCGAAGCCGAAAGCTCCGGCGAATTTGAGCCCCGCTTTCTCGGCTTCCTCGCGGAAGCGCGCCAGAGACGGCAGCATGCCGCCGGGAAAGACGTAATGGCGGACGAAATCGCTGCGGGTGCGGTAGCCGGCGAACAACTCGTCCTTGATGGTGATGGTCTGGATGATGGCGCGGCCGCCGCGTTTCAGCCGGTCCGCCAGGCAGCTGAAATAGGCCGGCCAATAATGTTCGCCCACCGCCTCGAACATCTCTATGGAGACGATGTTGTCGAAGCTGCCGCGGCAACGGCGATAGTCCTGCAATTTGATGTCGGCCGCCCCGTCCAGCCGCGCGCAGGCGAACTTGTATTGTGCGGGCGAGATTGTCAGGCCGGTGACATTGTGGCTGTCGGCCGCGGCGCGTTCGGCAAAGCCGCCCCAGCCGCAGCCGATTTCCAGGACATCGGCCTTCTTGTTGGTGAACTTGGAGAGGATGCGCTCGTACTTGTTCTGCTGGGCGCAATAAAGCTCCTGGGCACCGTCATACAGTGCCGAGGAATAGGTCATGCTCTTGTCCAGCCACAGCGAATAGAATTCGTTGCCGACGTCGTAATGGTCCTGGATGTTGCGCGCCGAACCTGAGATGGAATTCCTGCGCACCAGCGCATTGTGGATCACGAAGCCGAGGCGGTTGAAGATATTGCCGTCCGAGAAATCGGAAAAATGGTCGAGGTTGAGCAGGAACAGGCCCACCAGCCTTTCGACGCTGTCGGTATCCCAACTCCCGGCGATATACTCCTCGCCCAGTCCGATATCGCCGCGCGCCATGATGCGGCGCAATACGTCCCAGTCATAAATCTGGAAACGGGCGCTGGGCCCCGGCCCGGCGCCGCGGGCATGGGTGACCTCGCCGTTGGGGGCGATAAATTCCAGCTGGCCATGCTCCAGCGAGGCCAGCGCCCGGCGCCAGCTTTTTTCAATATAGGAAGCGGGTATCAGCGACATCGCGGCATCCCTACCAGAGAAAGCCGAAGATTAAACGCGGACGCGGCTCAAAACAATTCTGCCGCGAGTGGGCCGGTTGGCGCAAATCCGGGCAGCAGAACCGGCGGACGGTATTTTTGCTGCGGCGCGCCGTACCCGCATGCGCCTCGAGCTTGCCGGGCAATGGCCGAACCGGGGCGGCACCACCCAGGCGGCGCTGCGCCGCCCGTCCTTGTGAATGTCTTGGCCGGGATGGGCGCCGGCGCACCGGCGTCTTCGTCCAACCGCGCAGACCCATGACCCGATCACCGTCACCGACACGAAGGCCAGGACCGCGCGGCTGCCGCGGCCGCGCTGAAATGCAGAAAGGCTGGAACCATGGTGGCAAGCTTTGGGACGTTGCAATGGTGCGCGCCGTCCTGGACGCTGCCTGAATAGCCGCGCATTCTGGCGGGAACCGGCAATCTGCCGCCGCGTTCCTTTTGAGGCCGTCGGGGAGGGAATTTCACATGCTCGGAACCATTCTCATTGTCGTGCTCCTGCTTCTTTTGCTGGGGATCTGGCCGGCATGGCCGCACAGCCGCGGCTGGGGATATTACCCTTCCGGAACGCTGGGGCTGGTGCTGGTCATCGTGGTGATACTGGCGCTGCTGGGACGAATTTAGACGGCCTGTCCCGGATCATTCTCTGTGTGACGCCGGGCGGATGCGTCAAACCGCCTGTAATGCGCGGCGGGGATTGCGGCAGCCGTGCCGTATGCGGGCCTCCTCTGCAAAGTCAGCCGGCCGACAATTCCAGCAGGGCGCGCCGCAATTCCAGCGGGCCGAAAGGCTTTTGCAGGACCGGGTGGCCGCGAAATTCCGCCGGAATGCAGCGCGCGCCATAGGCGGTGGCGAACAGGAACGGAATCTGGCGTGCCTCAAGCTCGGCGGCGAAGGGAAACACCGTCTTCGTGCCGATATGCACATCCAGCATGGCGAGATCGAAAGTCTCGCTGTCCAGCAAGCGCATGGCATCGTCCAGCCGGGGCGCGATGGCGGCGACCTCAAAGGCCAGTTCGCTGATCATGTCTTCGATCAGCAGGGCCACGGTCAATTCATCTTCGACCACCAGGACCCGCGGCGGCGCCAGCCGCGGATGGGTGCGATTGAGGGGCAGTCCGGGGATGGGTCCGCACCTGGGCAGGGGGCTCGCTGAGTCGATCATGGCAATTCAACGCAGACGGTCCGCCAATGGTTTCCGCTCGGGGCTTCCTAAGGCGCTGAGATGGTTACCGAATTGTTGCCGCCTGCCCCTAACCTCTTGACGCCAAAGCCTCACGCCGTCACCAAGGACCGGCCAATCCTGAGCGCGCGCTTTGCCAATCCCCCAATTATCCGTCGTGGTCCCGACTTTCAAGGAACGAGGAAACGTCGCCGAACTGGTGCGGCGGCTGGAAGCGAGTCTGACGGGGATCGCCTGGGAAGCCATTTTCGTGGACGACAATTCTCCCGATGGCACGGCGGCTGCGGTGAAGGAAATTGCCGCCCAGGATGGCAGGGTGCGCTGCCTGCGGCGGGTGGGCCGCCGGGGGCTGGCGGGCGCCTGTATCGAGGGCATTCTGTCCAGCGCCGCGCCCTATGTCGCGGTGATCGATGCCGACCTGCAGCATGACGAGAAGGTGCTGCCCGCCATGCTGGCCAGGCTGCGGAGCGGCGAGGCCGACCTGGTGGCCGCCACCCGCTATGTCGCGGGCGGGTCGGCGGCCAGTTTTTCGCAGAAGCGCGGGACCATTTCCCAGCTGGCGACGCGGCTGACCCACCGGCTGGTGGGCACGGCGCTGTCCGACCCCATGTCCGGCTTTTTCATGATGCGGCGCGACCGGTTTGACGAAATCGCCGCACGCCTGTCGCCGGCGGGATTCAAGATCCTGCTGGATATCGTGACCACGGCGGGATCGAAGCTGCGCATCGCCGAGCAGCCCTACAGCTTCGGCGAACGCTTTGACGGGGAAAGCAAGTTCAACATCCAGATCGGGGTGGAGTTCCTGGGCCTGCTGCTGGCCAAGATGACCGGCGATCTGGTCGACCCGCGGTTCATCTTTTTCGCCATTGTCGGCAGCATCGGCCTGGTGGTGCATCTGGCGGTGCTGTTCGCCGGCCTGTTGCTGATGGAGCCGTTCCGCGCCGCCCAGATCATCGCCACCTTTGCCGCCATGACCAGCAATTTCCTGCTCAACAACGAGCTGACCTACCGCGATCGCCGCCTGAAGGGCTTCGCCATGGCGCGGGGTTTTGTGCTGTTCTGCCTGATCGGCTCGGTGGGCGTGCTGGCCAATGTGGACCTGGCAAGCTGGCTGTACGTCAAGCGGCCGATCTGGTGGGTGGCGGGGGCCGTCGGCGCGGTGATGACCGTGCTGTGGAACTACGCCATGTCAACGCTCTTTGTCTGGCGCGCGCGGTGATCCCTGCGCGCATCAGTCTTTTGTTCACGGCGCTTTTGCTGGCCCTGCGCGCCATCATGGCGGCAAAGCTGCCGCTGTCCGCCGACGAAGCCTATTACTGGCTGTGGTCCAGGCATCTGGCAGCGGGATATTTCGACCATCCCCCGATGATCGCCTGGCTGATCCGCGCCGGCACCGTCCTGTTCGGCGATACACCCTTTGGTGTGCGGTTTGCCGGCGTGGTCCTGTCCCTGCCGGCAAGCTGGTTTGTCTGGCGCGCGGCGGCGCTGATCCTGAAAGACGAAAATCGGGCGGCACTTGCGGTCCTGTTCTTCAACCTGACCTTGATGGTCTCGGTTGAAATGCTGGCCGCGACACCGGACATGCCGTCGCTGGTGGCCAGTGCCGCCTTCGTCTATTTTCTGGCGCGGGTGCAGGTGGGCGATGACGGCCGGATGTGGCTGGGCGCCGGCGTCGCCGCCGGGCTTGGCCTGCTTTCCAAATTCTCCGCGCTTTTTCTCGGTGCCGGGGCGCTGGTCTGGCTGATCGTGGATCGCGACGCCCGAAAATGGCTCGTCTCGCCCTGGCCGTATCTGGGCGCGGGCCTGGGGCTTGCGATCTTCGCGCCCAATCTCCTATGGCAGTCGCAGCATCACTGGCAGACGTTTCTTTTTCAGTTCGGGCGGGTCGGCAGCGGCCATTTCACCTTGCGGTACCTGGGCGAATTCCTGGGCGCGCAATTCGGCCTTGCCTCGCCGCTGATCTTCTTGCTGATGGCCGCGGGCCTGTGGCGCGCCACCCGGCTCAAGGATGGCAAGCTGATGCTGGCGATGCTGACATGGGTGGGGCTGGGATATTTTCTCGAACATTCCCTGCACGACCGGGTGCAGGGCAACTGGCCGAGTTTCCTATATCCGGCCCTGGCGATCCTGGCGGCGGGCGCATTTGCGCAGGGCGGCGCCCGGCGCCTGATTTCCCTCGCCGCCGCCCCCTTGGCGTTGGCGCTGCTGCTGGCGGTCTATCTCCAGGCCCAGTTTTCCCTGGTACCGTTGAAAAAAGATCCCTTGGCGCGGATTCTGGGCCGCGATTTCGCGCCCATCGGCCAGGTGGCGGCGGCGTTGGTCAAGGCGCATCTGGCCGATGCCGTCCTCACCACCGATTATGAAACCACCGCCTGGCTCAGATTCACCCAGCCCGGGATCAAGGTCGTGCAGGTGAACGAGGCCCAGCGCTATCCCGACGCGCCGGCGGCCGACGCAAAGTTGCTGGCGCGGCCCTTGATCTATCTGGTGGAGCTGCGCCGCGACCAGCATTTTTTGGTGCAGAAATTCTTTGCCTATACCGGCTTTCCCACCCAGCTTCAGACGCCTTCCAGCCGGTATATGGTTTATCCGGTGGGCAAGCCGAAAAGTTCCCCCATCGGGCGCATGCCTTGAAAGCTAAAGGCCCCGCACGCGCGGGGCCTTGAAAAATGCGAGCGGACACCCGAAACGGGCTGTCGAAGGGGCTGGGGGCGTTCCGGATCGGACGTCCGCTCCGCCTTGATAATGGATGGCCGGAAAATCCGTTCCCGGCCGCCCGGAAAAATTACATTCCGTCACTCGACGCGATTTGCGCGCCATGCGGGGCCGCCGGCTTGGCCATTTCCGCGGCATGGCGGTCGGCGGATCCGAACACCACAACAAGCAGCAATATGCCGGCAATCAGTCCTTCCAGGGGATGTTCGAGGATGAAGGCTGGAATACGCATATGTCGCACTCCCTTCAAATCTGAAACGGTCAATTCTGCGGCCTGCCTCTGAGCGCGCCACAAAAGGCGCTGACAATCAGCAGGACCAAAAACAACACCAGCAGCAACTTGGCGATGGACGCCGCCAGCCCTGCCAGCCCGAAAAAGCCCAAATATACCGCGACCAATGCGAGGATCAGGAACGTCAGTGCCCAGCCGAGCATGCGGTCTCTCCACAAGTCTAGGCTACAAAATGCCGCCGGTCGGACTCTGGTTCCGATTTGCCCACAGGACGGAAGGCCGAAAATCGTTATTTTGGGGGTTTGTTGCGATTTAGAAACATGCCGGCAACGCTGACCAGCCCGGCGCCGATGATCGCGATCCAGGGGGTTTCCTTGGCCACGGCGGCAAGCAGGACGCGCGTCAGCTCACTATTGGCCGGCGCCGGCGGCTTGCGCGGACGCGACAGATAGGTGACGAGCGCCCAGAGCAGCGGCGGCAGCAGCAGCACCGCACCCGCCACCGCATAGCTGCCGGCCGTGCCCAATGTCGCAACCAGGGCGGCCGCCAGCGCCATGCCAAGCAGGCCGATGCCGAAAAAAGCCATCGCGATGGCGGCGGCGGCAAAAATCGCCTTGGCGGTCAGTCGCGCGAACATCGGTGCCCCATTGTCTGTCGGATTTGATTATACGCCAGTGGGGCTTAACAGGGAAATACGCCGACCGGCCCCAGCAGGGGCGCCGCAATGGCTTTCATGCGCGTCAGCGCCGCAGGAAAATAGCGCCCAAAAAGACACCGAGGCCACCGGCGATCAGCAGCGACTGGATGGGCTGTTCGCGAACATAGCCGCGCAATTCCTCGGCATTTTCATCCGCCCATTCCTGGGCCTCTTCCTTGTATTCCAGGGCGGCGGTCTTGGCTTCCTTGGCCGCTTCTTCGGCCAGCGCCACGGCACGGTCGGTGATTTCCTCGGCCGAGCGCATCGCCATGGCGGCGCGCTCCGTCGCCACCTGACTGACATCGCCGTAAAGGCCCTTCATGTCGGTCTGCAGTGCGTCGAAATCGGCGCGCAGCGCGGCCAGGCGCGCTTCAATATTGCCGGTGGCGGTCTTTTTCTTGGGGGCCATGACTGAAATCTCCAATACTTTAAGTGATAAAAGGTTCCGCCTGGCGGCGGTAAAATCAACCAACAGCACCTGATCGCGATGACCGCAGCGCCACCCACAAGATGGGCACTCGCGCCCCGAAAGAAAAGCCCAGGCAGGGACGCAATGCCAGCCAAAACTTGGCCCTGCCGGGCCGCAGGCGGGCCCAATTGGCCGAAAATCCGCCGCGCAGCCATGCGTTTTGGGCTGTTTTCGTTACCCCCGGGGTGGTTATGTTCCGCTCGCAAATCATCAGGACGGGGCTATGGCGGACAGTTTCGACGCGATCGTGATCGGGGGCGGCCCCGGCGGCTATAACGCGGCGATCCGCCTTGGGCAGCTGGGCCTGACCAGCGCCTGCATCGACAAGCGCGGCACCTTTGGCGGCACCTGCCTGAATATCGGCTGCATTCCCTCCAAGGCCCTGCTGCATGCCAGCGAACGCTTCCACGAAGCTCAGGCCGATTTCGCCAAGCTGGGCATCAAGGCCAAGGTCGAACTCGATCTGCCCCAGATGATGGCGCAGAAGTCCAAGGTGGTCGGCGAGCTGACCAAGGGCGTGGAATTCCTGCTCAAGAAAGCCAAGAGCGAGGCCATCGTCGGCGAGGCGCGCATCACCGCGGCCCCCCAGGGCGGAAATCCCGGCACGGTCGAAGTCAAGCTGGCCGACGGCAAGACCCGCAGCCTCACGGCCAAGAACATCATCATCGCCACCGGTTCCGACGTCGCGCCGTTGCCTGGTGTCACCCTGGATGAAAAGCAGATCGTCTCGTCCACCGGGGCGCTGACGCTGACCTCGGTGCCCAAGAAGCTGCTGGTGGTGGGCGCCGGCGTGATCGGGCTGGAGCTGGGTTCGGTGTGGGGCCGGCTGGGCGCCGAAGTGACGGTGGTGGAATTCCTCGACCGCATCACCCCCGGCATCGACCTGGAAATCTCCAAGACCTTCCAGCGCGTCCTGACCAAGCAGGGTTTCACCTTCCATCTTTCCACCAAGGTCACCGGCGTGGAGAAGAAGGGCGGCGCGCTGAAGGTAACGGTCGAGCCGGCGGCGGGCGGCGACAAGCAGATTCTGGACGCCGATGTGATGCTGGTCGCCATCGGCCGCATTCCCTACACCGCGGGCCTGGGCCTCGCCGAAGTTGGCGTGGCAATGGACAAGCGCGGCCGCGTCGTCACCGATCATCACTACCGCAGCAATGTCGCGGGCATTTATGCCGTCGGCGATTGCCGTGAAGGCGTCATGCTGGCCCACAAGGCCGAGGATGAAGGCGTGGCCTGCGCCGAGATCCTTGCCGGCAAGGCGGGCCATGTGAATTACGATGCGATCCCCTCGGTGATCTACACCTTTCCGGAAGTGGCCACCGTCGGCAAATCGGAAGAAGACCTCAAGGCGGCAGGCGTCGCCTACAAGATCGGCAAGTTTCCCTTCACCGCCAATGCGCGCGCCAAGACCATCGCCGCGACCGACGGCATGGTGAAGATCCTGGCCGACGCCAAGACCGACAAGGTTCTGGGCTGCGCCATCGTCGGGCCGGAAGCGGGCAACCTGATCGCCGAAGTGGTGCTGGCGATCGAGTTCGGCGCCTCATCGGAAGACATTGCCCGCACCTGCCATTCGCATCCGACCTTGAGCGAAGCCGTCCGCCAGGCCGCGATGGGGGTCGAAGGCTGGACAATGCAGATGTGATTTCGCGCGTCAGCGCGAAATTTGCCTGCCGCCGATGACGCCTAAAGCAGGCTCACCAGATAGGTGAACGCGCCGATCGCCACGAAAAACCCGATCCAGGTCAGGCAGAACATGGTGGCGCAACGATTCTGCTCCTTGTTGGACAGGGCCGGGTGATGATGAACCGTAACCATGAGCGGCTCCCACGCTTTGGTGATGGCAATCCTAGACCCATTTGCCTGGCGCCAGAATGAATAATCCATCGTGCAGCGCAGCAATCGTCGTCACGCTGCAACATCAAGGGCGCCCCCTTAACACCGTCCAAGGCGGATCGTCTTCTGCGGACCGGTTCGCTTTGCCCCGGCGGAGCGATGGTCTAACCTGCGCGTCCATGCGCGCCAATCGTATTCGTGATTTGTGGGCCGGCGGCAAACCGGCCTTGAACTGCTGGATCACCTTGCCCGGCACCTTGGCGGCCGAGATGCTGGCGCATCAAGGCTGGGACAGCCTGACCGTGGATCTGCAGCATGGCGCCAGCGATTTCGCCTCCATGTGC
Source organism: uncultured Alphaproteobacteria bacterium (assembly GCA_963835715.1). Lineage (GTDB taxonomy): Bacteria > Pseudomonadota > Alphaproteobacteria > Micropepsales > Micropepsaceae > Rhizomicrobium. The sequence continues at coordinate 618,817 of CAWIGN010000002.1, read as the reverse complement.
GCCATGTTCGCCGCCATCTCCACCACCGATACCGTGCCGTTGATGCGGGTGGCCTGGAACACGCCCGGCGACATCATGCGGGCGCTGGATGCGGGTGCCTATGGCGTGATCTGTCCCAACATCGACAGCGTGGAGGAATGCGAACGCTTCGTGGGCGCCTGCCGCTATCCGCCCGACGGCTATCGCAGCTTCGGGCCCAAGCGCGGGCTGCTTTATGGCGGCAAGGATTATGTCCATCACGCCAACGAGACGCTGCTGGCCATCATCCAGATCGAGACCCTGAAGGGACTGGAGCGGGTGGACGAGATCGCACAGGTCAGGGGGCTGGACATGCTGTATGTCGGGCCCTCGGACCTGGGCCTGGCGCTGGGACGCGAGGCGCGGCAGAACCAGACCGATCCGGTGGTGATGCAGGCGGTTGAAAAAATACTGGCCGCGGCCAAGAAGGCGGGACTGAAGGCGGGCATGCATTGCACCAGCGCCGAATATGCCCGCGAGATGATCGCCAAGGGGTTCGATTTCGTCACCGTGATCTCCGACGAAAACCTGCTGGCGCGGGGCGCCGCCGAACGCGCCAAGCTGGACTGATCGCATGAACGGGGCGGAAAGTCTGGTTCATACGCTGGCGGATGGCGGCATCGAAATCTGCTTCGGCAATCCCGGCACCTCGGAAATGCATTTCGTCGCGGCCCTGGACCGCGAACCGAAAATGCGCGGCGTGCTGTGCCTGTTTGAAGGCACCGTGGCCGGCGCCGCCGACGGCTATGCCCGCATGGCCGGCAAGCCGGCCGCGACCCTGCTGCATCTGGGGCCGGGCTTCGCCAATGCGATTTCCTTTCTGCACAATGCCCGCAAGGCGAACCAGCCGGTGGTCAATATCGTGGGCGACCACGCCACCAGCCATTCCAAATATGCCCAGGCGCCGCTGTCCTCCGACATCATGGCGATCTGCGGCTCGGTCTCCGACTGGCTGCATCAAAGCCAGGCGGCGGACCATGTGGCGGGCGACGGCGCGCGCGCGCTGCAGGCCGCCAGGCAAGGACAGATCGCGACCCTAGTGCTGCCGGCTGATTGTGCCTGGAACGCGGCGGCGGGGCCTGCACCGCCCTTGGCCCTGGTGCCGCCCCGCAGGATCGAATCCGCCGCCATCGACCGGGTTGCCGCCGCGCTGCGGAACGGCAAAAAAACCGCGCTGCTGCTGCGCGGCGCCTGCCTTGAGCGCCGGGGCGTGGAAGCGGCCGGGCGCATCGCCGCGCACAGCGGCGCGCGGTTGCTGCACGATTATTTCACCCCCCGCCTGACCCGTGGCGCGGGCCTGCCGGAAGTCGAGCGCATTCCCTATTTCGGGGAGGAGATCGTCGAATTCCTCAAAGACCTGGAACAGATCGTTCTGGTGGGCGCGCCGCCCCCGGTGACGTTTTTCGCCTATCCCGGCAAGCCCAGCTGGGTCACGCCGCAGGGCTGCGACCTCATCACCCTGGCGGAGCCGCGCGAAGACGCCATCGACGCGCTGGAGGCGGTGGCCGAGGCGCTGGGCGCGCGCGCGCCGGGACCGGTCGTCAGGCGCTTGGTGCCGGACATGCCGGTGCATGCCGCGCTTGACGCCTTTTCCATGGGCGCGATCCTGTCCCGGCTGATGCCCGAGGATGCCATCCTGTCGGATGATTCCCTCACCGCCGGGCCCGGCCTGCAGCATTTCCTGAAACACGGGCCGCGCCATGACTGGCTGGTGCTGACCGGCGGCGCCATCGGCGATGCCGCGCCCATGGCGGTGGGTGCGGCGCTGGCCTGTCCGGAGCGCAAGGTGATCGCGGTGTCGGGCGATGGCGCGGCGATGTATTCGCTGCAGGCGCTGTGGACCATGGCGCGCGAAAAGCTCGATGTCGTCACCATCGTCTGCGCCAACCGCACCTACAATATCCTCAATATCGAATTGTCGCGGGTGGGCGCGCTTAACCCCGGCCCCAAGACGCTTGCGATGCTGGACCTGCACGATCCGGTGCTGGATTTCGTCAAGCTGGCGCAAGGCATGGGGGTGGAGGCCAGCCGCGCCGAAACCACCACCGAATTCGCCGCCCAACTCGCCTACGCCATGCAGACCAGAGGCCCGCACCTGATCGAGGCGGTGCTTTGACCGGTGCGCGTTGCGCGCCGGCCCATCTGTTCTAAGCTTTGCCAAAATCCCGGGAGGACATCATGACCAGTTTCAATCGGCGCGCCATGCTCGCCGCATCCGGCGCCGCCCTGTCGACGCCGGCATGGGCGGCCTGGCCGCAAGCCGGTCACGGCCTGCCGGTGGAAGGGGAGGGCACGCCGCATCTGTGCCTGGGGCCGATTGCCGATTCCCAGATCAATCCGGCCGGCATCCGCCGCTACACCCAGCTGGGGCTCAACCACATCATCCTCAATGGCGGCGGCTTTCCCTGGAATGCCGACACGCTCAAGGCCAAGGTGAAAACCCTGGCCGACAATGGCCTGACGGTCGGCGACATCGGCCTGCCCTGGTCGGGCGGCGCCGGCCGCTACATGCGCGACATCATCTATGCGCGCGCCGGACGGGAAAAGGCGATCGAGCAGGTGAAGACATCCATCCGCGCCGCCGCTGCCGCGGGCATACCCATTGTGGAATATAATTTTTACGTCCATCGCGCGAACGAAGCCTATTTCGACCATCCCGATTCGCGGCGCGGCAATGCCATCGTGGAATCGGTGGATGCCCGGCGCATGCAGGGGGTCAAGCCGCTGGCGGACGAGGTGGTGCAGGAAGCCGAGGTCACCTGGGCAAATCTCAAATATTTCCTGGACGCGGTGGTGCCGGTGGCGGAGCAGTCGCACGTGCGCCTGGCGCTGCATCCCAACGACCCGCCGGTTCCCGTCAGCGCCGGTTCGCCGCAGATCATGTCCACCCTGGCGGGCTGGAAGCGCATGGTGTCGCTGCGCGATTCGCCCGCCAACTGCATCATCTTCGATTGCGGGGTGACGCGCGAATTGGGCGAGAACCCGGTGGAGGTCGCCAACTGGTTCGGCGGCCGCGACCGCATTGGCCATGTGCACTATCGCAATGTGCGCCTGCGGGTGCCGCGCCAGGACTATACCGAGGTCTATCCCGACAATGGCGATAACAACATGCTGGCGGTGATGAAGGCGCTGGTGAAGGTCAAGTACGGATACATGATCTTTCCCGAGCATGCGCGCGGGCTGGACGTGGACCGCGACCGCAAGACCGACAACGCCGCCGCCTGGGCCTATCACGTGGCCTATGCGCGGGCGATGCTGCAGGTTGCGCTGGCCGAGCGCGATTAGGGCGCGTCGGCGCAAAGCGGGGTGGTGGCCCTGCCCGGGGCAGCGCCCGTAAATATCAATCGATGGTCGAGGCGGATGCAGTGAACACCTCGGCATAGGCCTGCGATATGCCGTGCTCCGCCGCATATGCGCGTGGGACGAAGATCGGCGCGGGCAGCGCTTTTGTCGGCAACGCGAGTCATGGCCTCGGTCGCAATGCCGTCACCGCAGCGCGAATTTTGCCACCTGTCGTTTCCGCCAAATCTGCGCTACACTTTGTATAGCGGCCGGATACAACGGCCGGTCGAAGGCAGGGGCACAGGATTGTCGACGATCCTTGAAGCGTATCTCGAGAATGCGGTAGCCCTTAGACGCTATCTGAGGCGGTTTATCAGGTCCCGTGAGGCTGCCGATGATCTTGCGCAGGAGGCCTTCTTGCGCGCTTTTGCCGCGGAATCGCGGCAAGCAATCGAGGCGCCAAAAGCTTTTTTATTCAAGATTGCCAAGAACTTAGCCCTGAATGAGCTTGCCCGACAGTCCTCTGTGGCAATCGAGCCTTTAGGGGATTTCGAGGGCCAGCAGGTCCTAGAAGATAGCAGTCAGGCCGCGGCGGATGATGTTGTCGATAGTCGAGAACGCATTCGTCTGCTGGCGCGCGCAGTTGCCGTCCTGCCGCCCCAATGCGCGAAGGTCTTCATACTTCGCAAGATGCAGGGCATGTCGCAAAAGGAGATTGCGGTCCGGCTTAATATATCTGTCAGAACGGTTGAAAATCATGTGGCCATCGGGCTGGCGCGCTGCAGGGCCTATATGCGGGCTCATGGCGGTACAACTGAGGAGGGGAGCGGGAATTCCCGAATGCCCCAGCGGGTTCCAACGGCTTTTGTCAAAGCCAAAAAGGCAGAGTAGTTCCGTGCTAGGCTTGGTAGCGTAATGACCGACAAGGGCAAAATCCTGGCGTTTCCCGATACGGCAACCACCGAAGCCGAGGCCGCGGCTTGGGTGGCGCGTTTCGATGCGGGTGACGTCTCGGCCAAGGATCAGGCGGCGTTCCAGGAATGGCTGAACCGCAGTGCGCTCCATCGCGAAGCCATTGCGGAATATGGCAATCTATGGTCCGCGTTCGACGCGCTGAGACTGCTCACCGATACCGGTGAAGCCGGGCGGGAGGCCAGCGCGCGCGATAACCATCCTGCCATGCTGGAAAGAGCGAGGCCCTGGCTTGCGGCATGCGCGGCAGTTGTGATTGCGGTCGGGGGAGGGGCTATGCTTTTCCATCCAAAGCCCCGGGATCCCGCAAGGGCCGAGAACCATCCACCTGCCAGGATTTTATCTTCGGCCGCCAAGCTATTCTATGAAACACCGGTCGGCGGCCAGAGAAGGATCACCCTGGCTGATGGTTCATCGGTGATCCTGAATACGAACAGCCGGCTGGATGTGGATTTCTCCGGCCAGCGCCGGGATGTCCACTTGATGCGTGGAGAGGCCTACTTTGAAGTCGTGCACGACAAGACGCGCCCGTTCACGGTCTATGCGAACAACTATGTGGTGCGTGACATCGGGACCGCATTTGACGTTCATCTGTCAAAAACGGGTCTGGTTGAGGTAGGCGTCACCAAGGGAAGCGTCGAGGTTACGCCTGCGGCTGGCGGCGATGATTTCGGTGCCGCAAAAAGCCTGGGCGTCGTCACTGCGGGGCACAATATCGTGCTGGGCCAGAAAATCGTGCGCGCCGAAGTCGTGTCCAGCACCGACTTGGGACGTAAGCTGGCCTGGCGGCAGGGTGAGCTGATCTATACCGGGCAACCCCTGGAAGAAGTCCTTGCCGACATCAGCCGCTATTCGGACATCAAGATCGAGCTGGCGGATCCGGCCCTGGGAAATCTGCCGGTCGGCGGCGCGTTCAGGACCGACCAAGTCGAAGCCATTTTCGCCGCGTTGGAGAATAATTTCGGCCTGCATGCGGAGTGGATCGATCCCCAGCATGTGCGCTTCACCTCCGGCCAGGAAAAGGCGCCCTCCAAGGATGAAAGCGCCCCGGCGCAGTGACGGTATCACTCTGTCCCGGCGCTGACCGTTCGCATTTGCAGCAAGCGGTGTGCGGTGCAGCGAGGCGTGAGCGAAGCAATCCAGGAAGCTTTGTACGAAGTGCCTGCGCCCGTCTCCGCGCTTGATCGAAATCTTTATTCGCGTTCTGCCGCATAACCGCTTGCAACCGCGGCGGTTGCTGCTTTGCTGCGGTCATGGGGGATGCACATCCAGGTCTTGGCGATGGACGCGCAATGTCCAGTTGTACGGACCTGCGCCGCGCGCGCGGCTCGGGCAGACGCTCATGCCATGGCATGGAAGTCCATGACGTGATCCGAGAAATGTTAGCCCGCGTCGCGATCGCGGTGACAAATTTTTTGTGTGCTGGCGAGAATTTCGACGGATCAGGGCTGTTGTGGCGGCTTTCCCGCGCGTGGGGGCCATGGCGGCGTTGTAAAAGGGCAACTGCGCTGGCGCGATCCAAATTTTTTAATAACGGCCTTAGGTGGATTGGCCTCCCTGCCGGTCTCAATCATCATAAGGCCGGTGTGAAGGCAAAATGTTGTGCCAACCCACTGGGTCAGAAAATGAGGTTTAGGGGAGAGACGCTCGCGGCGGTCGCGCTTTGCGGATGTCTGGCATTTTCAATACCAGCTTTCGCGGATCCCACCTACGCGCAGTCCACGAAATATACCGTAGATATTTCGGGGGAGGACTTGCTGACCGCTCTGCCTGCCTTGTCACGGCAGACGGGGGTAGTGGTTCTTTACCCTTACCAACTGGCCCAGGTCCGGAGCAATCCGGTCAAAGGTTTGTACACGGTTCCCGAGGCGTTGAGCTTGATGCTCGAGGGGACAGGCTTCTCCGGCAACGTCACGGCGCAGGGAGCTGTTTCCATCTCCCGGCGAAAAAGACAATGCGACACCGAGGGAGAAGACGCCATGCTTCGTGATTCTAAAATCCACCGTTTCCGTTATTGCACTGCTCGCCGCCCTGTTCAGCTATCCGGCCTGCGCCCAACCTGCGTCAGCGGGCGGGCAGGCCACGCCGGAGTCCACGGAGACTGTGGTCGTCACCGGTTCGCGCGTCATCTCGGACATCGCCAATTCGCCGACGCCGATAACCGCCGTCAGCGCCGAGCAATTGCTGACCACCACCCCGAGTACCATCGCGGACGGCTTGAACAAGCTGCCGATTTTCCAGAACAGTGCGTCAAGCCGTAACCTTAGCAGCGGCGGCGGCAACAACAGCGGCGACTTCCTCAACCTGCGCAATTTCGGGCAGCAGCGCACCCTGGTGCTGCTGGATGGCATGCGCTTGCAGCCCTCGAACCAGGGCGGCAGCGTCGATGTCAGCACCTTGCCGCAGATGCTGATGAGCCGCGTGGACGTGGTGACCGGCGGCGGGTCGGCGGTCTATGGTTCCGACGCCATCACCGGCGTGGTCAATTTCATCCTCGACAAGCATTTCACCGGCGTAAAATACGAAGCCAATGCCGGCATTTCGGCGTATGGCGACGGGGCCCGCTACAAGCTGAACCTGGCGGCCGGTACCGACATCCTGGGCGGCCGCGGCCATATCGAAGGCGCCATCGGTTATATCAACTCCGACGGCGTGCTGCAGTCTGCCCGGCAGGTATATGCGCATTCATTGTCGAGCTATAATACCGGCAATACCGCAGCCAACCCGGTGACCAATACGCTTTACGGCGGCCAGACCGGTTCGACGTTCAGCGGCCGCATTACCTGTCAAAACTGCTCGGTTAACGGCTACGAGTTCGGCATTCCCGGCATTCCAACCCCTGTCAATTTGGGCTTTATCCCCCCGGGCCAGACCGCTATCGCAATCGGCGGCAATGGAGCCGCTGTAAATTCTGAATCACTCTACGGCAACACCCGCAACGCCACGGCGTTCGGCCGCTTCAGCTATAATGTCAATGATGACACCACGTTCTTTGCCCAGCTCTCGCTCGCGCAATCCAATGAATTCAACTATTTCTTCCCGTCGCAGCAGGAGCCCAGCCGTCAGACCGTCAACTATTTCAAGAACAATGCCTTCCTCCCGGCGGCCACCCAGGCGCTGTTGGGCGATAACAGCGCCACGGACCCCAACTGGGCGACCGACGGCACCAATACCTTCAAGGTGTCGGAATGGTATGGCGGTCCGAACCGCACCCGCGCAACCAACAACGTCACGCGCAACATCGTGTTGAGCACCGGTTTGAACGGCGTGGTGCTCAAGGATTTTGCCTGGGACGCGCATTACACCCACGGCGAAACTCGTCTGTCGACCACTGGCATGCGCAACGGCAACAACCAGTACCATGATGCGGCCTCGGACGCCGTGATCGTTAACGGCCAGGCGGTGTGCTGGAACAACACGGCGGCGGCGATCGCGCAATTTGGCGATCTTTATCCCGGTTGCATCCCGATCAACACATTCGGCAACAATGTGACGACGGACCCGCAATATAACTACTGGTCGAGATCGACGCATTTCGCCGAGACCAACAGCATGGACGATATCTCGGCGGACATTTCGGGCAGTCTCTTCAACCTGCCGGCCGGGCCGATCAAGGTGGCGTTGGCGGGCGAAATGCGCTGGCTCGACTATGTGATCGATTCCAACGCCTCGCCGACCGCGGTGGTCGATTGCACGGGCCTTCGCCTTTGCGGCAACGCCGCTGGCACGGGCTTCGTCACCAATCAGGCCAGCGTTACCCAGACCTTGTGGGACAACAACACGGTGCCGTCCGTCCACGCCTCGGAAAATGTGTGGGAATTCTCGGGCGAAGTGGGCGTCCCGATCCTCAAGGATCTTCCGCTGATCCAGAGCTTCAACGCCGACCTGGCGGGCCGCTACACCGATTACAGCGTCTCCGGCTCGGTTCAGACCTGGAAGATCGGCCTGGACTGGCATGTGAACGACGATATCCGCTTCCGCGGCACGACGTCCGTCGACATCCGGGCCCCCACGCTGAACGATCTGTTTTCACCCCAGGTCTCCAACAGCGGGCCCTTCCTGGATCCGCTGACCAACTTCAATCCGGGCGGCATCCAGACCGTGTCCGGGGGCAATCCCAACCTGAAGCCGGAATTATCGCGCACCTATACGGCGGGCGTGGTGCTGACGCCGACCTGGATTCCCGGCCTCACCATGTCGGCGGACTACTACCAAATCAAGCTGACCAACGCGATCACCAACATCAGAGGCAGCGATGCGCCGATTGCCAATCTCTGCGTCGCATCCGGCGGTACGTCGCCCTTCTGCGTGCTGTATGTGCGGCCATTCGACTACAGCAACACCACCCCGGCCAACTATCCCACCCTGCTCAAGAGCCAGCTCCTCAACGCGGCGTTCAATGTGACCGAAGGCGAGGATTACGAGATCGACTATGCTTTCGATACGGCGGACGTGTTCTCCGACCTGGCGGGCCTGGTCAATCTGCGCGCCTTGCTGAATGTGGCCCCGGTGAACACCGTCAGCAGTTTCACCGGCGCCCCCGTCTCGCACACCAACCAGCCCAAGGGCCATGGGACGCTGTTCGCCGATTACACGCTGGGTAATTGGAGTGTGGACGCCCAATGGCACTGGTTCAGTGGCGGGACCAACATCCAAGTTTTCGGACCCGGGCAGACTTACTATGCCCAGCCCTATTATACTGACTTCAGCACAGTGGACTTCACCCTCTCCAGGAGGATCAACCTCGGCGAAGGCTCGGCCATGTCCGCCTATGTCAACGTGCAGAATGCCTTCGCCGCCGTCCCCCCATATACCGTCGGGTCGTCCGGAAACCCCGGGTCCATCTTTGGCGGAATCCCCAATGGCGAAGACGTGATGGGCCGCTATTTCACCATCGGCATACGCGGCGATCTCTGAGCGTCGCGCGCTCAATATGACAATGCGGGGCCGCCTCTCTTCGGAGAGGCGGCCCTTCTTGTTTTCCCGCCCGCGGCGATGCTGCAGCCGGCGCTGATGGAACGGCGATGGTGGCCCCGGCTGGACTTGAACCAGCACGTCCCTTTCGGAACAACGGATTTTAAGTCCGGTGCGTCTACCAGTTCCGCCACGGGGCCTTGCGCCTGAATCACATACTTAAGGCTGTCGGTACGCGCAATCGGCTGCCGGTCCTGGGCCAAGGGTTATTCCATCCCGGGCCCTGATTTGGCGCGTAAATTTCTCCTACGGTCGTCTTTCGAGTTCGGCAAAGGCACAATTGAGGCCGGCCGCGACCCGATGCGGGACCGGGGCGCTTCAACGCGTTGAGGCGTATTGGCCCAGCGGCGACTGCAAGGGCGCGGAAATGGAGGTCCGGGGCCGCGATTGCATGGGGGCCGTAATGAAGGCGCCCGGCGCCATGGAAAAGAAGCCGCCGATGACGCCGAGAATCTGGCCTCTGGGCAGGCGGTACCAGGCCGTGCCGGTCCAACAGTCATTGCCGGGCGCCACGATGACGCGGCAAGCGACCTTATCGGCGGTGGCAACGGCATAGTGGCGGCGCCCCGAGGGATAGAGCTGGTGCCATTTCTTGCCGTCCCAGCACTTTGATTCATTCATGCTGAAACAGACAAGGTCCGTATTCGCCGGCAAAAAGGCGCCGGGGTGTTTCGTAAGTATGCTCGCGGTGGTTCCGTAAACCGTGGCGGTTTCGGATCTGGCCGGAATCGCGATGAACGCCAGCGATGCCGCCGCCGCCAGCATGGCGGCAAACATATTGCGTGCGCGAAGTTTCATGACGTGCTGCTTTCTTGTGTTGGGCGGCAAGATTCGTCGTCGGCGCCGCATCCATGTCCCTCTGCGGTTTCGCCCGGACATTGCGAGGTCAATTGATCGCGGTGGTGCAGGCCCGCTTCCATGACCTGGTTCCTGAGAATTTCCATGCGGGCAGGAAGCAAATCGTCGATCGCGCACGCGGTGCCAAGGCTAAAGCCGGCCAGCGACCCATGTCGCCACAACAGGCGCGCGCGGTAGGCGAAGCGGGTCCGAAGATGAATGATGTAGCCTCGCTGCGGGACAGGCTGGGCCGCGCCGATCCGTATCTGGGCGCCCATCGGGCTGATATCCCGGATGAGGCAGTGCAGCGCCGTCGAATGGCCGTCCCCTGCCAGCAGGCCGGCGGCCAACACGCGCGTCCGTTGCACCGCTCTGGGGCGCTGCCCGGTCTTTCCGGGAATAAACCATGTTCCTGCCGTATGCATCTTCTTGTCGTCTCTGAATTGGACAATTGCGAAATGCCTTCCTGAGAAGCAGCAAGGGCCATGCCAGGCCCGCATCTTCCGCCGAAAACGGCGCGCAGGCGCCGGGCCGCGCCGATCCTGGCCCCGCGAATGACCGTTTTGGCGCATGGCGGCCCTGGCTTGGGCTGGGCGGCGGGAGTTTGTTAGGGTCGGATCGCAAGGGAAGAGCAATCGGGATTCGGTGCCATGGTGAAGCTTGCGCCACCTGTTTGGGTCCTAATCTTTGTGGCCTTGGCCGCCGCGCTGAGTGCGCTTTTGCCCTGGCGCTCCACGATCGATCTGCGCATGGTTCCGTTGGGCGCGGCCCTGGTTGCGTTGGGCTTTGTTTTGCCGGCCTGGGCCTTCATGCTGTTTCGGCGCGAAGGCACCCAGCTCAATCCGACCTCCCAGACCAACAACAAGCTCATAATCCTGGGTCCCTACGCGATCACCCGCAATCCCATGTATCTTGGCCTTGTGATCGTATCGCTCGGTATTGCGTTCTGGGTTGGCTCGCTGCCCATGTTCGTTGTGCCGGTACTGACTTTCATGGTGGCAAATTGGGTTCATATTCCGTTTGAAGAAGCCAAGATGCGCCGGCAATTCGGCGTTCTGTTCGACGACTATGCGGGCAAGGTCCGGCGCTGGATTTAAGCGAACGCGACCTGCCGAAGGTGACATTTGGGGGATGCAATGAAAAACCGCGGGACGAGAAAAACGCTCATGATGGCGCTGGGGCTGTCGGGCCTGGCGCTGACTGGCGCCGCGGTGGGGCAGTCCGCGCCGCGCCCCACGCAGTGGAAGGATTGGGGCGGTGACGCCGCCCGCACGCATTATTCCCCCCTGAGCCAGATCACCGCGGCGAATGTGTCGGGGTTGAAGCCGGCCTGGGTCTGGGACGGCGGCAATTTCGGGCGGTCCTGGGAGATCACGCCGCTTCTGATCGACGGCCTTCTGTATATTTCCGAAACGCAGACCGGCGACATCATCGCGCTGGAGCCGGAGACCGGCAAGCAAGTCTGGCGGGCCAAGGCGCCGGTGGCGGCCGGCAAGACCATCGACCGGCGCGGCCTGGCCTATTGGGGCGGCGATGGAACCATGAAGCCCCGCATCGTGGCGATCTGGGGACATGTGATGTTCGGCCTGGAGCTGAAAACCGGCGCCTTGTCGGCGGACTGGCCCGCCACGGGGCTGGATATCGGCCTGCCCAACCCGGCGGCGGACGGAAAGATCGGCGGCGGGGTATTCGCGGCCTCACCGCCCATCATCTACAAGAACCTCATCATCACCGCGGCGGCGTCCGGCTTTCTGCCGGCGCCCGCGCAGCCGTCCGATCCCCATGCCAACGACTTGCGGACCGGAAAGCTGGTGTGGACGGCGCGCCTGATTCCGGGCGCCGCAGAAGCCGGCGGGCAGTCCTGGGGACCCGACACCCAGCGCGTCGTCGGCAGCGGCACCTGGGGCATTCTCTCGCTCGATGAAGAAACCGGCACGGTCTATGTCCCCACCGATTCCGGCAGCCCCGATTATGTCGGCATCTGGCGCCCCGGCGACAATGCCGGGTCGGGCTCCACCTTCGCGCTGGACGCCGAGACCGGAAAAATCAAATGGGGTTTTCAAAACCACCACCATGATATTTTCGACCTGGACACCAACGCGGCCCCCGTTCCGGTTCCCATTGTCAGGTATGGGCAAAAGATGACGGTGGTCGTCCAGACCACCAAGCAGGGCATGATCTGGATTCTCGACGCCGCGACGGGCAAGCCGGTCTTTCCCTACGAGGAACGCAGCGTGGCGCAGAGCCGGATTGCGGGCGAAAAATCCTCGCCTACCCAGCCCTTCACCCTTTTTCCGCCGCCTTTGGTGGACGCGACCGTGCGCCGGGCGCATCTGAGCCAGCTGTCCGATCGCGCCAACGCCGAATGCAAGGCCCTGTGGGACGCTCGCAAGCTTCAGGATGTAACGCCCTTCTCCCCGCCCGCTCCGGACGGCGCCTGGGGGATCATGAGCGTCGGCGCCATCGGCGGCATCGACTGGGGCGGTGCCTCCATCGATAAGGATCACGGCTACGCCATCGCCAATGTGGTCAACCTGCCCACGATGATCACGGTGACGAAGACCGATGCGGGCGTCGAAGGCAATGGCGGCCTTCGTTCCGCCTCCGGCAATGTCCGCTTTGCCGACAATGCGGGCCGAAGCTGCAACGGCGGCCGCCAGGGCGAGCTGGTCGCCGTCGATCTGGCGTCCGGCAAGATTGCCTGGCGGGTGCCGCTGGGCTCGCTGGAAGAGGAGTATGGCGCGGGCGCCAGGGACATGGGGGCGACCAGCATCGGCCCCTCTCTGGTCACCCATGGCGGTATCGTCTTCGCGGCAGCTTCCGACGAGCATCTCCATGCCTATGACACGCGGACCGGCAAGCTCCTGTGGCAAGCCCGGATGGCGGCGTCCGCCAATGCGGGGCCGATGACCTATATGGGCAAGGATGGCCGCCAGTATGTGGTGATCGCGGCGGGGGGGCCGGGCAATGCGCGGCGGCCATCGCCGCGGGAAAGTTTCCTCTACCACCAGACCCTGGTGGCCTTTGCGCTTCCTGGGCCAGGAGACGAGCCCCCGGATATCGTGACGCCCTATCCCCCGCGCGCCTTGCGGCCCGGGGAAAGCCTGGCGATGGACGGGTCCGGCGGTGCCAGGCTTGTCGCCGCGCCGTCACGGCCATAACAGGCACGAGCGCCGGCACGGTAACGGCCGAGTTGGTCCGGGCAAAGGTATGGCGAACGCGACAGAGGCTCACCCGGGGCGCTTGCGGCCCGGGGGTCCTTCAGGCATCGGATTTTCCCAGCAGGACGGGAAGAGCCAACAGGACCATCAGCCCCGTGAACGCCAGGAACGGCACCCAGTCGGCGTTGCCGGTGTTGAATTGGTCCCGCACGACCTTTGCCCCATCCACCACCCAGATCAGGGTAGCGACCACGGCGCAGCGATAGCGGATACGGTCCATGGTCCGAGGCTACCCCCAGGCCGGAAACCCATCAACCGGGCTGGAAATTCAAACCGCACCAGGGCCCGCGCGCCGGCCCTGTTACAGTTTGACCTGGGGTTGCATCTACCCTGACAAATTGTCGCTGCTACAATCTTGTCGACTCAGTCTGGGGATATGACCAATGCGTCTGCTTTCTTCCTTTCTTGCTTTGACTTTATCGGCCTCCGCCGCACTGGCTGCCGACGTAGGCCCTCTTTCGCCGGGCGCACCCGCGGGTGTGAAACGCGCCCAGATGAGCGACAATACGATTTTGTATGTTGCGCTTGGAGCGGGTGCCATCGCGGCCATCGCCATTGCCGCATCCGATGGCGGTGGCAGCAGCCCGACACCCGCGCCGCCGACCACGACCACGACCACGACCACAACGACCTGACCCCCGCCATCTCAGGATTCAGCCAAACTGCACCGGTGTCTGCGCGCGGGCACTGGCACCGTTTGACCTAAGGTTGTGCGTCGGGTGCCCCGGATATTATCCCCCGAGCTGAAGCGGGTCATGCGGCGCGTAGAGCGGCATGACCAAGGCATGGATTTTGCCATCCGCATCGGCGGGCGAAATATAAAAAGTGTATTCTATGTGGGCAAATTTCACGTCGAATATATCCATTTCGGTGGTTGGCTGGTGCATCATGAATCTTGCATCGAACCTGTTCAACTCCGAAGCCCGGCCCCAATAGCTACTGGAAATCAAGTGGCCTCGCTTGAAGTCCCGGTCCGGATTGTCAAACAACCAGGGCCTCGCTGTCACCCGCGCGCCCCCCTGAAACATTTTTTCACATCCGGCGGGTCCTTGGCGGACAAGGCATCGCATGGCCTCGACCGTTCCGGGCCGTGGGTCTGATGCGGCGGGCGATGGGTCAGCCATCGCGGATGGGGACGGTAGCGATGCGGTGAGAAAGGCCAACAATGAGAGAGCGGGCTTTTTCATAAGTCCTCCTCTTTTAAGCCGCCCGGGCGCTTGCCGATTCCTATTCCTCGATCGGCTTCACGACGTCGCCAATGTCCCAGAGCCGTTCCGTAAGATGCGCGGTCCTTGCGGGCGACATGCGGACGGCGCTGTTGATGCGGGCGAAATTGTACCACGTCGTATTGAGCGCGGCCATGTGCACATGGTTGTCGATCTTTTTGGAATGACCGGCTGTCAGCCGGGCAAACCGCTCCATGTGCTGGCGCATGGTCTGGTTGTGCTTTTCGACATGGCTGGTTGAAACCAGCGCCTTGCTGGCCTTGCCAGGGACACGCTGCTTGCGGTTCCTGGCCTTTCGCTATCCGCATGACGTGGACAGCATTGCCGATTACGTCGGCCTAGCGCTTCCGGCCGGATGGTCCCTCAGGCATTGCCAGGGTCTTGTGCGGCGAGCCTGTCAGCCTCGGCCTGTGCCTGTTGCTTGGTGGGGAACAGTTTGAGGCTCAAGCCCGAATTGCCGCTCGGTTCCACTTCCTGAACGGCCCATCCTTCGTGTGCCTGATTTTCCGACCGCGGAATGTAAATAACGCGATATATCGCCATGGGAAAAAGACTAGACCCGTGCCCCGCCGCCTTCAACCCGAACCAAACTTCAAACTGCACCAGTGCCCCCCGCGCACAGAAATATGTTCTAAGCCATTGAAAGACCTACGCAAGAATTCCCATACTAAACCTGTGGTTGCAGGCGTTTGACATAGCAAAGTCGCTGCCTATAGTGCGCGCCTTTCCGGCACCCCGCCGGTCCGAAATTCACGCCAAGCGACGAAAGACCACGATGAGCAAGCGCGCAAATTCCAAATACAAGATCGACCGCCGCATGGGCGAGAATATCTGGGGCCGCCCCAAGAGCCCGGTCAACAAGCGCTCCTATGGCCCGGGCCAGCACGGCCAGCGCCGCGCCAAGAAGCTTTCCGATTACGGCACCCAGCTTCAGGCCAAGCAGAAGCTGAAGGGCTATTACGGCAACATCACCGAGCGGCAGTTCCGCAAATACTATCAGGACGCCGCGCGCCGTCCCGGCGACACCGGCGAGAACATGATCGGCCTGCTGGAAACCCGCCTGGACACCGTGGTGTACCGCGCCAAGTTCGTGCCTACCCCGTTCGCCGCGCGCCAGCTGGTCAGCCACGGCCATGTCAAGGTCAATGGCCGCCGCGTCACCATCGCCTCCTATCATGTGACCGAGAAGGACACGATCGAGCTGGGCCCCAAGGCGCGCGAGATGGCGCTGGTGCTGGAAGCCTCCAAGAGCGCCGAGCGCGACACCCCCGACTTCCTGGAAGTCAGCGAAGCCAAGTCGGTCAAGCTGCTGCGCACGCCCAAGCTGGCCGACGTGCCCTATGCGGTGCAGATGGAACCCCACCTGATCGTGGAATTCTATTCGCGTTGATCAGGGTAAAAGAACCAAACAAAAAGCCCGCCGAAACCGGCGGGCTTTTTTATTTGCGAAAATCGATGCGTTACGCGGTCTCCAGCGCGACGCCGTGCTGCTCCAGGAACGGCACCAGTTCTTCCTGCTCGAACATCTCGCGCACGATATCGGCACCGCCGACAAACTCGCCCTTCACATAGAGCTGGGGAATGGTCGGCCAGTTGGAAAAGACCTTGATACCGTCGCGCACTTCGGGGTCTTCCAGCACATTCACGGCTTTGAACTTGGCCCCGACATGGGACAGGATCTGCACCGTCACCGCCGAGAAGCCGCATTGCGGGAAGGCGGGGGTGCCCTTCATGTAGAGCAGCACGTCGTTGCTCTTCACATCGTCGGCAATGCGGGTCTGGACATCGGACATTTTGAGAACTCGCCTTGAAACTCGGCTATGATCTAAGCATGGGGGCACCAAGGGTCAAGGCAGGCCCGAAACATCCGTTTTAACGCCCGTTTTGCTGGATTTTGATGCAGCCGCCACCGCAATTGACCAAGGCCCTGGCCGGCCTGCTGGACGGGGTTTCGCGCCGGGAGCTGGCCGCCGCCGCGCGCGCCATGTCGGACGGCTACCGCCGGGGCGCGGGCTCCGCGGAGCTAGTCACCCCGGCCCAGGCGGCGGCCTATGCCGTGGCGCGCATGCCCGCCACCTTTGCCGCCTGCGCCGCGGTGTTCGCGCGCCTCGCCGAGGTCATGCCGGCTTTCGCACCCGCCAGCCTGCTGGATGTGGGCGCCGGCACTGGCGCCGCCAGCTGGGCGGCCATCGGCCAGTGGCCGGGCATTACAGCGGTCACCATGCTGGATCACAATCCGGCGCTGCGGGCGCTGGCGCGCAAGCTGGCGGACGGAGGACCTTTGGCGGCGGCGGAAATCCTGTCCGCCAGCCTGAGCATCGAAAAGCCCAAAGCCGACCTGGTGGTGGCCAGCTATGTCCTGGCCGAGCTGCCTCAGGAAAAAGCGGCGGCGGTTGCCGTCGATCTGTGGGGGTCGGCAGGGATGCTGGCGCTGATCGAGCCCGGCACGCCGGACGGTTTTGTCCGCATCCGCAGCAGCCGTGCGGCGCTGATCGCGGCCGGCGCGCATGTGGCCGCGCCCTGCACCCATAATGAGGCATGCCCTATGAAGGGCGATGACTGGTGCCATTTCTCCCAGCGCCTGCCGCGCTCACGCGATCACATGCTGCTGAAAGAGGCGAGCGTGCCGTTCGAGGACGAACGCTATTGCTATGTGGTGGCGGCGCGGGAAAAAGTGTCATCTGGCGCGCGCATCTTGGCGCCGCCGCTGCAGGCCAAGCCGGGACTGACCTTCAAGCTGTGCGATGAAAAGGGCTTGCGGATGGACTTCGTGGCAACGCGCGACAAGGACGCATACCGCCGGGTGCGCAAGCGCGGCTGGGGCGATCTGTTTTGATGGTCGCGCGGCGAGGCCATCCGCCGGGGATTCGCCGCCGCTCCGTTCAGTCCTTGGCCACAGTGGTGAGCTGCAAGGCATGCAGCACCCCGCCCATATTCCCTTTCAGCGCGGCATAGACCATCTGGTGCTGGGCGACGCGGCTCTTGCCCTTGAAGGCCGAAGATTTGACGGTGGCGGCCCAGTGATTGTCGTCGCCGGCCAGGTCGCGCATTTCGATTTCGGCATCGGGAAACGCGTCCTGGATGAACTTCTCGATCTCGTTGCCCTTCATTCCCATTGTGTGCGCTCCTAGTTCGTCACCGGGATTTCTTCGCCCGCCATGTAGTTGGGGAACCAGCCCTCGAAGCCGTCCTTGAGAATCGCGAGCATTACGCTGTCCCGGTCGTCCAAGGTGAGCATGTCGCCGCCGGTCTTGCCCAGCTCCGCCACCGCAATATTGGCGGCGGTGGCCTCCTTCACGATTCTCTCGGCCTCGGCGAACGGCGCGGCGATCACATAGCGCGCCTGGTCCTCGCCGAACCAGAAGGGGATGGCTTCGGGCAGCCCGGCCAGCCCGATGCTGGCGCCGATGCCGCGGGCCATCGCCATTTCGGCGATCGCCACCAGCAGGCCGCCGTCGGAGACGTCATGCACCGTGTCCACCCGGCCGGCCTGGATCAGGCCGCGCACAAAGTCGCCATTCCTCTTTTCAGCGGCCAGGTCCACCGGGGGGGCGGCGCCTTCCTCCCGGCCCTCGATTTCGCGCAGATAGATCGACTGGCCCAGATGGCCCCTGGTCTCGCCGATCACGATGACGACGTCGCCGCTGCGCTTGAACGCCACCGTGGCCATTTTGGTCACGTCCTGCATCAGGCCGACGCCGCCGATCGCGGGCGTGGGCAGGATGCCCTCGCCGTTGGTCTCGTTGTACAGCGAGCAGTTGCCGCCGATCACCGGAAAGTCCAGCGCCCGGCAGGCCGCCCCGATGCCGTCGATGCCGGCGACGATTTCCCACATGATCTCGGGCTTCTGCGGATTGCCGTAATTCAGGTTGTCGGTGACCGCCAGCGGCACCGCGCCCACCGCGGTCAGGTTGCGCCAGGCCTCCGCCACCGCCTGCTTGCCGCCCTCGAAGGGATCGGGGCGGCAATAGCGCGGCGTCACATCGGTGGTGATGGCCAGCGCCTTGTTTGTGCCGTGCACCCGCACCACCGCGGCATCGCCGCCGGGAACCTGCACCGTGTCGGCCATCACGGTATGGTCATACTGTTCCCATACCCAGCGGCGTGAGGCCATGTCGGGCGAGGCCAGGATGGTCTTCAGCGACGCCAGCACGTTTTTCGTCTTGTCGAAGGCCGGCGCGCCGGTCAGCGGGGCGCGTTCGGCATAGGGCCGTTCATAGATGGGGGCTGCGTCCGACAGTGCGGTGATCGGCATGTCGGCCACCACCTGGCCCTTGTGCTTGATGACAAGGCGGTTGGTATTGGTGGTGATGCCGATGACGGCGAAATCCAGTTCCCATTTCTTGAAGATGGCTTCGGCCTGGGCCTCGCGGCCGGGCTTGAGCACCGCCAGCATGCGCTCCTGGCTTTCCGACAGCATCATCTCATAGGCCGTCATGCCCACCTCGCGCTGGGGCACCTTGTCGAGGTCCAGTTCGATGCCCGAACCACCCTTGTCGCCCATCTCGGCACTGGAGGAGGTCAGCCCCGCAGCCCCCATGTCCTGGATGGCGATGATGGCGTCGGTGGCCATCAGTTCCAGGCAGGCTTCCAGCAGCAGCTTTTCGGTGAAGGGATCGCCGACCTGCACGGTGGGGCGCTTTTCCTCGGACGCGTCGTCGAACTCGGCCGACGCCATGGTGGCGCCGTGGATGCCGTCGCGCCCGGTCTTGGAGCCGACATAGACCACCGGATTGCCCGCGCCCTTGGCGGCGGAAAGGAAGATCTTGTCGGTCCTGGCCAGGCCCACGCACATGGCGTTGACCAGGATATTGCCGTTGTAGCTGGCGTGGAAATTGACCTCGCCGCCCACGGTGGGTACGCCCATGCAATTGCCATAGCCGCCGATGCCGCTGACCACGCCCGACACCAGGTGCCGCGTCCGGGGATGGTCCGGCTCGCCAAAGCGCAGCGCGTTCATCATGGCGATGGGGCGCGCGCCCATGGTGAAGACGTCGCGCATGATGCCGCCCACGCCGGTGGCCGCGCCCTGATAGGGCTCGATGAAGGAGGGATGGTTGTGGGATTCCATCTTGAAGATGGCGGCGTCGCCGTCGCCGATGTCGATCACCCCGGCATTCTCGCCCGGCCCCTGGATCACCCAGGGCGCCTTGGTCGGCAGCTTCTTCAGGTGGGCGCGGGTGGACTTGTAGGAGCAATGCTCGCTCCACATCACGCTGAAGATGCCCAGCTCGACGAATGTGGGCTCGCGGCCCATCAGTTCCAGGATGCGGCCATATTCGGCATCCGACAGGCCATGCTCGCGGACCATTTCAGGCGTGATGACGGTTTTCCCGGCATCTGGCTTCTCGGCAATGGAACTCATGAGAGGGTTTCGATCAGGCTTTGGAAGAGGTTGCGGCCGTCGGTGCCGCCCAGCACCTCGTCCACCACCCGCTCGGGATGGGGCATCATGCCCAGCACGTTGCGCTTTTCGCTGAGGATTCCCGCGATGTTCCGGGCCGAGCCGTTGGGATTCTCGCCCGCGGCATAGCGGAAGGCGACGCGGTTCTCGCCTTCCAGGCGGTCCAGCGTTTCCTCGTCGGCGAAATAGCTGCCTTCGCCATGCGCCACCGGAAAGGTCACCCGCTGGCCGTTCTCGTATTTGCGGGTGAAGCCGGACTGGGTCTCCTGCACTTCCAGCCCCACCGGCTTGCAGACGAATTTGAGGCCGGCATTGCGCATCAGCGCGCCCGGCAGCATGTGGCTTTCGGTCAGCACCTGAAAACCGTTGCAGATGCCCAGCACCATGGCGCCCTTGTCGGCATGGGCCTTGACCGATTTCATCACCGCCGACTGGCTGGCCATGGCGCCGCAGCGCAGGTAATCGCCGTAGGAAAAACCGCCCGGCAGCACCACCAGGTCGACCTCGGGCAGCTCGCTGTCCTGGTGCCAGACCATGGCGGGCGCCTTGCCGGTCATCTGCGTGAGCGCGACCTTGGCGTCGCGGTCGCAGTTGGAAGCGGGAAAGACGATGACGGCGGATTTCATCCCTTCAGCTCAATCTCGTATTTCTCGATCACGGTGTTGGCGAGCAGCTTTTCGCACATCGCCTTGAGGTCGGCTTTCGCCTGTTCGGCGTCGCTGCCCGACAGTTCCAGGTCGATGACCTTGCCCTGGCGCACCTCGCCGACCGAGCCGAAGCCCAGGCCGTTGAGGGCATGACCGATGGCCTTGCCCTGCGGGTCCAGGACGCCGCTTTTCAGGGTAATAAAGACGCGGGCTTTCACGACAAAACTCACTGTACGAGGACGGGGCCTTTGTTCTCGCCTTGCACCGATTCGGGCATGATTCCCAAGCGTCTTGCGACTTCGCTATAGGCCTCGACCACCCCGCCAAGGTCGCGGCGGAAGCGGTCCTTGTCCAGCTTCTCGTTGGTGGTCACGTCCCACAACCGGCAATTGTCCGGGCTGATCTCGTCGGCCAGGACGATGCGCATATAGTCGTTTTCCCACAGCCGGCCGAATTCCAGCTTGAAATCCACCAGCTTGATGCCGGCGCCCAGGAACAGGCCGGAAAGGAAATCATTGACCCGGATGGTCAGGTTGACGATGTCGTCCAGGTCCTGCGGGCTGGCCCAGCCGAAGGCGGTGATGTGCTCCTCGCTCACCCAGGGATCGTTGAGGCTGTCATTCTTGTAGTAATATTCGATGATCGAGCGGGGCAAGGCGGTGCCTTCCTCGATCCCCAGCCGCTTGGACATGGAGCCTGCGGCGACATTGCGCACCACCACTTCCAGGGGGATGATCTCGACTTCCTTGATCAGCTGCTCGCGCATGTTGAGGCGGCGCACGAAATGGGTCGGCACGCCGATGCCCTGCAGCTGGGTCATCAGATATTCGCTGATGCGGTTGTTGAGGACGCCCTTGCCCTCGATGGTATCCTTCTTGGCGCCGTTGCCGGCGGTGGCGTCGTCCTTGAAATACTGGATGACGGTGCCCGGCTCGGTGCCTTCGTAAAGGATCTTGGCCTTGCCTTCGTAGATGACGCGGCGGCGCTTCATGGGGGATGTCCTGTGGCCCGAAAGGGCGTTGAGACCGCAATTTAGGGATGCGCGGCCCCCGGGGCGATGATTCCCGCCGCCGCATGGCCGCATGGCAGGTTCCCGTCCACAGAAATGTCCCGCAATCAACGGCTTAAGCGGAAGTCCCGCCGCGCAGCCGCGCCAGCGCGGCGCGAAAGCGGCGCGACAGGGGCACCGCCAATGTTCCCAGGCTGACCTCATAATCGCCCGAGCCTTGCGGCTTCAGGCCGCTGACCAGGGTGGCATTGACCAGCCAGGACCGGTGGGTGCGCACAAAGCCGCGTCCCTCCAAATCGCTTTCCACCGCCGCAAGGGCCTTGCGCATCAGCAGGCGGCGGCCGTCCTTGAGCGCGAACTCGACGTAATTGCCCGCCGAGGTGACGGCCAGAATATCCGACAGGCGCACCCGCGTCAGCCGGGCGCCGTCGCGGATGTCGAAGCTCAGGGTCTGTCCCGGGGTCTGGATCAGCTGCTGCTGGCGCAGCAGATGCTCGATCAGGGCGAAGCCGGCGATGAACATGACATAGCCCAGCGCATCCTTGCGAAATTCGTAAAGGAACTGCGGCACGAAGGGACCGAAGTCATAGACCGAACCCGCCATCCGGTAGGCGAGGTCCCGCAGCAGGATGAAGCCCGCGACATGGGCCAGGGCAAAGACCAGCGCCATGGGCGGGTGCAGCAGCAGGCGCCAGCGCGGTCTCCCCAGGGGCGGGGCCAGGCGGTAGCCGACCCAGGGCAGCCAGAACAACGCCGTCAGCGACAGCCAGCTTGAACCTTCCCAGATGAGCGGCCAGGCAAGATCCAGACGCGGCTCGGCATGCAGCGCGGTGATGACGTTCAGGGTGTTGATCACGCCAACGATCACGGTGCCAGCCGCGAAGGCATAAAAAAATGTCCGCCGCGCGATGCCGTTCGTCCCCGATGGGTCGCCGCTCAGCCCAAGCCATTGCCAGATATCACCAATCCGGCGCCAGGCATCCCGGCCCCCTTTTGCGGGGCCGCAGGACGTCGCAGACTGGATGGGACCGGACATGGGACAAAGCATATGACACGCGCGACGATTCTTGCAGTGGGGCTGGCCGTAGCGACGGTCGTGCCCGGCGCCGCAGCCGAACCAGGCTGGCCCCAGTATGGCGGCGACCAGGGCGGCCAGCGTTATTCGGCCGCCGCCCAGATAACCCCCGCCAATGTCGGCAGGCTGAAACCGGCCTGGAGCTTTTCCACCGGCGCGATGACGCGCCACGCCGGGTCCGTTTCCAAATCGGCCTTCGAAAACACGCCCATCCTGGACGAAGGCAAGCTGTTCGTCTGCTCGTCGTTCCAGGAGGTCAGCGCGCATCGACCCGGGCACCGGGCGGCAAATCTGGCATTTCGATCCGCGCCTGTCCGACGCCAGGAAGCTGGACTACCCCAATTCCTTCAATTGCCGCGGCGTCGCCTATTGGAAGGGCAGCGACGGCAAAGGCCGGATTTTTCTCGCCGCCAACAACCGCCGTCTCTATGCGCTGGATGCGGCGACCGGAAAGCCCATAGCAAGTTTTGGCGACCACGGCTCCGCCCTGATCTATGACGGCAAGCTGCGCCGCCCGGGCGAAATGCAGTTCTCGTCTCCGCCCATCGTCAGCCACGGCATCGTGGTGGTGGGTTCATCCCTCGACGATAACCAGATGGTGGATGAGGCGCGCGGCACGGTGCATGCCTTCGACGCCATGAGCGGTGCGGCCAGATGGAGCTTTGATCCGGTGCAGGGCGCCGATATGCGCGCGGGCGCCGCCAATGTCTGGGCGCCGATTTCCGCCGACGATGCGCGCGGGCTGGTCTATCTGCCGACCTCCAGCCCCAGCCCGGATTTCTGGGGCGGCTATCGCACCGGCGACGATAAATATACGTCCGCCATCGTGGCCCTGAAGATCGAGACCGGCGAAGTCGCCTGGTCGTTCCAGACCGTGCATCACGATGTCTGGGACTATGACCTGCCGGCCCAGCCCACCCTGGGCACCGTCACCTACAAGGGCAAGACGGTTGCGGCGGTGTTGCAGCCGACCAAGCAGGGGCTGTTGTTCACCCTCGACCGGGAGACCGGCAAACCGTTGATCCCGGTGGAAGAACGCAAGGTGCCGCAAGGCGCCGCGCCAGGCGACAAGCTGTCGTTGACTCAGCCGTTTCCCGTCGCGCCGCCGCCATTGGCGCCCAGCAAGATTACGGCCGATGACGCCTTCGGCCTGACCTTCTGGGATCGCGGCAAATGCCGCGAGGCGATCAACGCGGCGCGTCACGAAGGATTGTACACCCCGCCCAGCACCCAGGGCACGTTGATCTTTCCCTTCACCGGCGGGGGCACCAACTGGGGCGGGCTATCATTCGATGCCGCGCGCGATGTCGTCTTCGTCAACACGTCCAGCCTGATCCACGAAGTGACTCTGATCCCGGCCAAGGATTTTGACGCGATGCGCAAGGCCCATCCCGATGACGAAATTTCCCGCAATCGCGGCGCGCCATTCGCCATGTGGCGCCGCGTGGTGTTGTCGCCCTTCGGGATACCGTGCAACCCGCCGCCCTGGGGCCAGCTGCACGCCATCGACATGCACAGCGGCAAAATCCTTTGGTCGGTGCCGCTGGGCACCACGGCGGATTATGCGCCCTTCAGCCAGTACGTGCTGGGCAATAGCGGCATGCTCAATCTGGGCGGCCCGATCTCCACCGCCGGCGGCCTGGTCTTCATCGCCGCCGCGATGGACAATTATCTAAGGGCCTTTGACGCCAAATCCGGCGCGGAATTGTGGAAAGGCCGGCTGCCCGCGGGCGGCCAGGCGACGCCGATGACCTATATGTGGAAGGGCAAGCAGTATGTCGTCATCGCCGCCGGCGGCCATGAAAAGGCCGGCACAAAGCACGGCGACCAGCTGATCGCCTTTGCGCTTGCGGATTGACGCCAGGACCAACCGGCGCGTGCCGCGAGTTCCGATCAGCCTTTGGCGCAATCTTGACATGATCGCGTGGCACCCTCGCGGCCTGATCTTTCAGGGAGTCAAGCATGACCTTCGGCATGGACGACCGCCGCAAAGGCTTCGAATCCAAATGGGCGCATGACGCGGAAATGCGCTTCAAGGCGGAGGCGCGGCGAAATCGCGCGCTGGGCCTGTGGGCGGCGGAGAAGAAAGGCCTCAGCGGCCAGGCGGTGGAAGATTTTGTCGACAGCGTGATTGCCGCCGATTTCCAGGAAGCCGGCGACGAAGACGTGTTCCGCAAGCTGCGCAGCGAACTGGATGCGTCGGTGCCCGATGCCGTGATCCGCGACAAGATGCGCGAAGAGCTGGAAACCGCGGTGAAGACGCTGACGTCCTAGTCAGCCGAACACGCGCTGGAAGATCGTGTCGACGGCCTTCAGGTGGTAGCCCAGGTCGAACATGGCTTCCAGCTTGGCCGCCGGCAGCGCTGCGGACACATCCGGATCCGCCTTGAGCAGGTCCAGCAGATTGCCTTCGCCGTTCCAGGCGCGCATGGCGTTTTTCTGCACCAGCCGGTAACTGTCCTCGCGGGCCAGGCCCGCCTGGGTGAGCGCCAGCAGCACCCGCTGGCTGTGCACCAGGCCGTGGGTGGCATCGAGGTTTTTCTGCATGCGGTCCGGATAGACCACCAGCTTCTCGATCACCCCGGTCATGCGCGCCAGCGCGAAATCCAGGGTGATGGTGGCGTCGGGGCCGATATAGCGCTCGACCGAGGAATGGGAAATGTCGCGCTCATGCCACAGCGCCACATTCTCCATGGCGGGGATGGCATAACTCCTCACCATGCGCGCCAGGCCGGTGACATTCTCGGTCAGCACCGGATTGCGCTTGTGCGGCATGGCGGAGGAACCCTTCTGGCCGGGCGCAAAATATTCCTCGGCCTCCAGCACTTCGGTCCTTTGCAG
The DNA here is from genome assembly GCA_963835715.1 of uncultured Alphaproteobacteria bacterium. GTDB lineage: Bacteria > Pseudomonadota > Alphaproteobacteria > Micropepsales > Micropepsaceae > Rhizomicrobium. Next base: position 593,311 of record CAWIGN010000002.1, on the reverse strand, counting down.
GTGGCGTATTTCCACGGCAAGCCGTTCCAGCGACGACGCCACCACGCCCAGCGCCGCGAAATAGGCGGCATGGCGGTCGCGCGGGATCACCTGGGTGGAAACCGGCTCGACCGTCAGGCCCATCTGTTTGGCGACATGCTCTTCGACGCGCGGATCGATATTGGCGAAGGTGCCGACCGCGCCGGAAATGGCGCAGGTGGAAATCTCCCCGCGCGCCGTCACCAGCCGGGCGCGGGCGCGGGTGAACTCGGCATAATAGGTCGCCAGCTTGACGCCGAAGGTGGTGGGTTCGGCATGGATGCCATGGCTGCGCCCGATGGTGGGCGTCATCTTGTATTCGAAGGCGCGTTTCTTGAGCGCCGCCAGCAGGGCGTCGGTGTCTTCGATCAGTAAGTCGGCGGCGCGCATCAGCTGGACGTTCAGGCAGGTGTCCAGCACGTCCGAGCTGGTCATGCCCTGGTGCACAAAGCGCGCCTCGGGCCCCACGATCTCGGACAGATGGGTTAAAAAGGCGATGACGTCGTGCTTGACCTCGCGCTCGATCTCGTCGATCCGCGCCACATCGAACGTGGCGTGCCGGCCCTTTTCCCAGATCTTGGCGGCCGCCGCCTTGGGCACCACGCCCAGCTCGGCCAGCGCGTCGGTGGCATGCGCCTCGATCTCGAACCAGATGCGGAATTTGCTTTCGGGCGACCAGAGCTGAACCATGGGCGCGCGGGCATAACGGGGGATCATGGGAAATCACCAATGCGTGTTGCCGCTGCTTCTAGCGCGTATGCCGGATGGGTGAAAGGGCATCCGGACCCGGCCGCCGCTGCGGGGTTTCTACAGTAATCCCAAGGACTTGAACGAGGCGTGGCCGCCGCGCCCGATCACCAGATGGTCATGCACGGCGATCGACAGCGCCCGGGCGGCGCCCGCGATCTCCCGCGTCATGGTGATGTCGGTCTTGGAGGGGGTGGGATCGCCGCTGGGATGGTTGTGCACCAGGATCAGGGAAGAGGCGCCCAGCTCCAAAGCCCGCTTGATGATCTCGCGCGGATAGACCGGCGTGTGATCGATGGTGCCGCGGTTCTGTACCTCGTCGGCGACCAGCACATTCCTGCGGTCCAGGAACAGCACGCGGAATTCCTCGGTCTGCGCCCGCGCCATCGCCGCCGTGCAATAATCCAGCAGCGCCGCCCAGGACGACAGCGCCGGCCGCCCGATCACCCGGCTCTTGGCCAGGCGCTGGGCCGCGGCCTCGACGATCTTGAGATGGTGGACGACGCTGTCGCCCACGCCCTTGACTTCCAGCAGCCTGGCGCGCGGCGCCGCGATGACTTCGGCAAAAGAGCCGAACCGCGCCAGCAGGGCCTTGGCCAGGGGTTTGGTATCCCGCCGGGGCAGGGCGGCGAACAGGGTCATTTCCAGCAACTCATAATCGGGCATGGCCTCGCTGCCGCCCTTCGCGAAGCGCGCCCGCAGCCGCATCCGGTGGCCCGCCACGCCGCTGTCCGGCGAACCGGGCGTGGCAAAAAGCTCCGATGCCTCCTTGAGGCTGGCCCGTTTGGGTCGCGCTTTTGCGGGCATCGCCGACCCTATTTTCCGGCCGCCGCCGCCATGTTCAGCGCGGCGCCGATAATGCCGGCTTCCGCGCATCCCGGTTTGAGGCGCGAACTGATCACCTGGAAGGTCAGCCGGGCGTTGGCTTCGTCGGAATAGATATAGCCGGAATTGGCCCTGCCGTTTGCCAGGGTGGTCATCATCGCCTTGCGGCCCGGCAGGCGCGCGCGCAGGTGGCGCCAGATGTCGTTATAGACTTCGCCGTTGACCCGCACGATGTCGATGTCGCCGATCCGCAGAGTTCCCACCTCCAGATTCACCGGCGCGCCGTCCTTGTAGGGCGGCAGCACGCCCTGCCGCGCCGACTGGTCCAACCGGTCGCGTCCCGGGCAGGTAAGCGGCATCTGCGCGGCCGTGATGGCGGCGGTACCCGTCGCATCCGGCATGTGGTTCTTCATCACGTCCAGCGCCAATTCGCCGATGATCGCGCCCATGGCGCTGACCAGGCGGTCGTCGATATCGATGGCTTCCTTGTAGCCGGTCATTTCCTCCGGCTTGAGCGGGATCTTGTATTGGGCCATGGCGTCGGCATTGCCGTTCAGCCGCCGCGCCGAAACCTCCCAGGGCGACAGCGCGCCATAATGCTCGTCACCCCGGCCCGCCTGGCGGGTGCGCAGGCTGCTGAGTTTCTGCATCGGTCCCACCAGCAGGGGGTTCTGGTCGCCCGAGGCGCCCTGTGCGAAAATCGCCACCGTCTTGTGGTCGTAGCGCCGTTCGATATAGCGCGACGCCTCGCCCGCGAAATCGGCGCTCATCACCCCCGTCAGGTAGAAGTCGATCGGGTGCATGGCGTAATTCATGTAGAAGCCGATGGGCAGATCGTCCTTGCCGATCAGCGCGATCACCGCCAGCGTCTTGTCGGACGGCGCTTCCAGGTTGGGACCCTGGATCCACTGGTTGTTCTGGAACAGGTCGCGATTGACGTTGAGATAGACCTTGGTGGTGCCATAGCCGATGCGGGCCGGGGCCAATTGCGCATTGGCCTGGGTCACCGCCTTCACCACGGCGTCGGCGACGTCTTTCGAAGTGGGCAGTCCCCCCGATTGCCCGCCGGTCGCGCCGCTATGGGTATGGGTGGCGGAAATCACGAAATTGCGCTGCGGGCAGCCGATCGCTTCGGACGCGCGCGGCAGGGCGTCCTGGATCATGTCGTTGTTCGTGCCGCCCTGGTCCATGCCCACCAGCACACCGCAGTCGCCGCCCTTGTTCTTGATCACGATGGCGCGCACGAACAGGTGATCGCGGATGGAATCGCCCGGCGTCAGGGCGCTTTGGGGCGGGGTGATGTCCACCCGCGCCGCGCCGGCCACCAGATCGGAAGCGACCGGCGACGCGGCAGCCAGTGACGGCGCGAGAAAAAGTACCGCTACCAATGCACGATAAGACATGGGCCCCCCGAAAAAGTTATCAGGCATAACGCAAACTGATCAGAGATAGGGCGGCTTGTGCCAGCCCTTGGGCGAGAGGGTGAAGATTTCAACGCCCGCCTCGGTCACGCCCACGGAATGTTCGAATTGCGCCGACAGCGATCGGTCCCGCGTCACCGCGGTCCAGCCGTCGCTCAGCACCTTGACCCCGAAGCCGCCCAGATTGATCATCGGCTCGATGGTGAAGAACATGCCGGGCTTGAGCACAATGCCGCCGCCCGGTTTACCGTAATGGACGATATTGGGCAGGGCGTGAAACACCTTGCCCAGGCCGTGGCCGCAGAAATCACGCACCACGGCGCATTTCTCCTGTCCCTCGGCGAATGACTGGATGGCATGGCCGATGTCGCCGGTGGTAGCCCCCGGCTTCACCGCCGCGATGCCCCGCATCATGGAATCATAGGTGATCTCGACCAGCCGTTCGGCTTTGCGCTTCACCTCACCCACCGGATACATGCGGCTGGTATCGCCGTGCCAGCCGTCCAGGATGACGGTGACGTCGATGTTGATGATGTCGCCGTCGCGCAGCGGCTTGTCGCCCGGAATGCCGTGGCACACCACATGGTTGACGGAGGTGCAGACGGTGTGGCGGTAGCCGCGATAGCCCAGGCAGGCCGGAATGGCGCCATGGGCGACGACATGGTCATAGGCGACCTTGTCCAGTTCGGCGGTGGTGACGCCGGGCTTCACCAGGGGTGCCAGCAGGTCCAGCACCTCGGCGGCCAGCCGGCCGGCCCGGCGCATGCCCTCGAAATCGCCGGCCTCGTGCACGGTTACCGCAAAATGGGCCTTGCGGGCCGCTTCAAAAATCTCGGACTGGGGTAAGATGGTCATGCCCAACCAATATAATATCCCTGCCCATAAAGCCAAACCCCGGTTACAGGAAGCTGAATGCCCAAGACTGCCGCCGTCCTGGTGATCGGGGACGAAATCCTGTCCGGCCGCACCCAGGACCTCAACACCAATTATATCGCCCGTTTTCTTGCCGCGCTGGGCATCGACCTGAAGGAGGCGCGGGTGGTGGGCGATGTGCAGGCCGAGATCGTGGGCGCCCTCAACGCCCTGCGCGCGGCCCATGATTTTGTCTTCACCACCGGCGGGATCGGCCCCACCCATGACGATATCACCGCCGATGCCGTGGCGGCAGCCTTCGGCGTGGGCATCGGCTATCACCCCGGGGCCTATGCCCTGCTGGAAGCCCGTTATGCGCCAGGCGAATTCAATGACATGCGCAAGCGCATGGCACGCATCCCGCACGGCGCCGCGCTGGTGGCCAATCCGGTTTCCGGCGCCCCCGGATTTCACATCGGCAATGTCTATGTCCTGGCGGGGGTGCCGGCGGTGATGCGCGCCATGCTGGAGACGTTGGCACCGCAACTGCCGCGCGGCCCGGCGGTGACTAGTGTCACGGTGGAAGCCGCGATCCCGGAAGGCACCATCGCGCCCGGCCTGGCCCGGTTGCAGAAAGAATTTGGGGAAGTTGCGATCGGTTCTTATCCCTTTTACCGGGAAGGCGACGGCCAGCCCTTCGGTGCGCAACTGGTATTGCGCGGCCGCGACGGCGCGGCGGTGGAGCGTGCGGCGCTGGCGCTGGAGGAAATGTTGCGAAGCCTCGGTGCTGCACCGCAGCGCATAAATACGGCTGACAGCGCGTCACAGAAATGACAGGCTCGCCCCAACCACGCAAAAAAAGGGGAAGTGCCACATGGATATCAAGAAACGCGATTTTCTGGCTGGCGGCGCGCTGATCGGCGCCGGCCTCGCCGCCGCCGCGGGCAATGCCGCTGCCCAGCCCGCCGGCGTCCCGAAGGCCACGGGCAAGACCATGCTGGACAGCCCGAACTATATCGGCACGGCCAGCAAGGGCTACGGATTCCGCAAGAGCTGGGCCCGCTCCCTGCCGCTGGTTCCCACCGTCGATCCCAACTACAAGCCGCGCCGCATCAACAAGGCGATCGAACTGTGGGAGGACAACCAGGTCGTGGCCTATGCCGAATTCGGGCCGTCCGGCGCCCCCGACGGCTACGAAGAAGGCAAGCGCATGGCGCAGACCTATTGCGACGCCATCAATTACGAGATGGAGAATGACTGCTTCAATTTCTCGGAGCTGCGCAACTTCATGCAGGGCCTGGTCGATGGCGGCCCGACGCCGTCGGGCCACCGCACGCCGATGGTGTTCGTGACCCTGCCGGCATGGGGCTTCGATGGTCCCTCGATGCGCGCCAATGTGTGGCAGATCAATCAGGCGCTGTCGGCGGGCGCGCATGGCGTGCTGATCTGCGAAATGGAATCGCCGGAAGCCGCCCAGATCGCCATCGCCGGCGGGCGCTACAAGTGGACCTGGCCGGGCGTGGAACAGCTGGCCATCGAGGGCTGCCGCGGTGCGGGCAGCCAGACCTTCGCCGCCCATATCTGGGGCATCACCCCGGCCGAATATTCGCGGGTCGCCGATGTGTGGCCGCTCAATCCCAAGGGCGAAATCACCATGGGCTTCAAGCTGGAAAACCGCCGCTCGGTGGAGAGTTGCGAAGAGATCATGGCGGTGAAGGGCCTGGCCTTCGCCGAGCCCGGCCCCAGCGACAATGGCCTGTCGCATCTGGGCTGGGACGCGGTCAGGGCGGATTTGACGCGGGAGCAGCGCGCTGCCCTGCCGGCCTCCAAGCGCCTGGAGGAAGACCTGGAACGCATCCGCCTCGCGGCCAAGAAGAACGGCGTGCAGTGGCTGGGCGGCGGCCCGCCCGGCGCCAGTGCGACCCAGAGCATCGATGAAGGCAGGCGCATGGGCCCCGCGGGCAAAAACGAGGAAGCGGTGCGGGCCGATCGCGAATATACCAAGCGCCGGATGCCGTACTGACCCGGCTTGTCATGGCCGGCCCTTTGGCCGGCCATGACGCCGCCTAGTCCAGCTTGAGCGCCTTGGCCGCCGTCGCAAACGCGGTCTGGGCGTCGGCATTGCCGGCAAAGGTCTTGCGCGCCGTCGCCAGCGCCTCCTTGGCCTTGGCGGTTTCGCCCAGCACGGTATAGGCGCGCATCAGCCGGACCCAGCCCAGCGCGTCATGGGGATCGGCCTTCAGCCGCGCCGCCAGCATGGCGACCATGGCGCGCGGATTGGGCGCACCGCCCGGCCCCGCCGATTGCGAGGTCAGGATCGCCAGCCGGTCCACCAGCATCTGGTGGAGCGGGGCGGTCACCGGCGTGTCGGCCAGCAGGCTCTGCCAAAGCTGGATGGCGCCGGCGCGGTCGTTGCGCGCCGCCTTGGCCAGGCCCAGGTAGAATCGCGCGGGCGCGTTGGCCGGATCGGCCGCCAGCGCCGCCTCGAAGGATTTCTCCGCCTCGGGCGGCACGGCGCCGGAATTCTCCATCACCAGCGCCTCGCCATAGGCGGCGTCCAGCGCCGCATCGCCCTGGCCGGTCAGTTCGATGACCTTGGCAAAGGCCTTGGCGGCCTCGCCCGGGTCCCTGGCTTCCATGTAAGCCTCGGCCAGATAGCGCCAGGCGCGCGCGTCCTGGGGATACTGGCGCACTCGCTGGATCAGGTAGGGCACCAACCCGTTGACCTCGCGGGTGTTGAGGCCGCTGGCTTCGCGCAGCGCCAGATGGGGGCGGCCCAGAAGGTAATAGGTGCCGCCGCCGATCCCCAGCACCGCGAGCGCGCCGGCGGCCAGAATAAGGACGCGCAGCTTCATGCGCTGGATGCGGAACAGCGGCGCCACCGCGAAGGCGACGGCGATCGCCGCGACCAGGGCAAAGCCGATAAAGGGGGCTGCGCTCACTTGTGTCCTCTGTACTTGTTGCGCACCAGCGCCACGATCATGCCGCGGATGGTGCGGGCCTCCTGATCGGTCAGGCCGGACCGCATTATCATGGCGCGGATGTTGCGTACCATGGTTTCGCGCTTGGCGGGGGGAAAGAGGAATTCGGCCGCATCCAGCTCGCGCTCCAGATGCTCGAACAATCCGGTCAGTTCGGCGCGGGTGGCGGGAACCGCGGCGGTCGACCGGGTGCGCACCGGCGGCGTCGCATCGGCCGATTTCAGCCATTCATAGCCCAGAAGCAGCACCGCCTGGCCCAGGTTGAGGGAGGAAAATTCCGCGGTGGGTATGGTGATGACGGCGTCGGCGAGGCTCATTTCGTCATTGTCCAGGCCGGCCCGCTCGCCGCCGAACAGGATGGCGGTTTTCAGGCCCTGGCTTGCGGCCTGGCGCAGCTTCATGGCGCCGGCCTCGGGGGTATGTATCGGCTTGAGCACATCGCGCCCCCGCGCCGTGGTCGCCAGCACCAGGTTGAAGGGCGCAAGGGCCTCTTCGGCGGCGGCGCAAATCCGCGTTCTCTCCAAAATGTCGGCCGCGCCCGACGCCAGCATCTGGGCCCGGTCGTTGGGCCAGTCCATTTTGGGCGCGATCAGGACCAGTTCCCAAAGCCCGAAATTCTTCATCGCCCGGGCGGCGGCCCCGACATTTTCCCCCATCTGGGGCCTGGAAAGTATGACGGCAGGTGGGGTCATGACTATTTCAAGGGACGCTTTGACGGGCCGGTTTTGCCGGGCTAAACGAGGCCCGCTATAGACCCTCCCGCCCCAATTTTCGAGGAATTCCGATGGAAAAGATCAAGGTTGCCAATCCGGTTGTCGAGCTGGATGGCGACGAGATGACCCGCATCATCTGGGACCTGATCAAGAAGAAGCTGGTCCTGCCCTATCTGGACATCGACCTGCACTATTACGACCTTTCCATCGAGAATCGCGACGCCACCGACGACAAGGTGACGGTCGAGGCGGCCGAGGCGATCAAGAAATACGGCGTGGGCGTGAAATGCGCCACCATCACCCCGGACGAGGCGCGGGTGGAGGAATTCAAGCTCAAGAAGATGTGGAAGTCGCCCAACGGCACCATCCGCAACATCCTGGGCGGGGTGATCTTCCGCGAGCCCATCATCTGCAAGAATGTGCCGCGCCTGGTGCCGGGCTGGACCCAGCCCATCGTGGTCGGCCGCCATGCCTTTGGCGACCAGTACCGCGCCACCGATTTCGTCTTTCCCGGCAAGGGCGTCTTGACCATCAAGTTCGTCGGCGAGGACGGCAAGGTGATCGAGCATGAAGTCTACAAGGCGCCGGGCGGCGGCGTCGCCATGGCGATGTACAACCTGGACGAATCGATCCGCGAATTCGCCCGCGCCTCGCTGAACTACGGCCTGATGCGCAAATATCCGGTCTATCTGTCGACCAAGAACACCATCCTCAAAGCCTATGACGGCCGCTTCAAGGACCTGTTCCAGGAAATCTACGAGGCCGAGTTCGCCGATAAGTTCAAGGCCGCCGGCATCACCTATGAGCACCGGCTGATCGACGACATGGTGGCCAGCGCGCTCAAGTGGAGCGGCGGCTATGTCTGGGCCTGCAAGAATTACGACGGCGACGTGCAGTCCGACACGGTGGCCCAGGGCTTCGGCAGCCTCGGCCTGATGACTTCGGTGCTGTTCACCCCCGACGGCAAGACGGTGGAAGCCGAGGCCGCGCACGGCACGGTGACGCGCCACTACCGCGAGCATCAAAAGGGCAAGTCCACCTCGACCAATTCCATCGCCTCCATCTTTGCCTGGACGCGCGGACTGGCCCATCGCGCCAAGCTGGACAACAACGACAAGCTGGCCAAGTTCGCCTCCACCATGGAGAAGGTCTGCGTCGATACCGTGGAGCAGGGCTTCATGACCAAGGACCTGGCGCTGCTGGTCGGTCCGGACCAGAAGTGGCTGACCACCGAGGGTTTCCTGGACAAGGTTGACGAGAATTTGAAGAAGGCGATGGCTTGAGGGGGCGCGGTCTTTTTGGCCGCTGAGTACGTCGGCCGGGCTCACATACGCTGGGTACGCTCCGCGCGGCCTCCTGTTCAGGTCACAAAATCCTGCGCGCGATCATGCATCGCGTGCGATTGGTCTCACTCGGCCGCGTTTCTTGATGCCCGCTTTTGCTCATACATCGCCTGGTCGGCGCGGGCCATGGCCAGGTCGGGATTGTCGCCGGAATTCAGCTCGAACGCGCCATAGGCGAAGCTGACGGGAATGGCATGGCCATCCCATTGGGTGGGCGCGGCCTCCAGGGCCTTGGCCAGGGCATCGGCTTTCATTTGCGCCTGCTGCTGGTTGGCGTGTGACAGCAGCACGCCGAACTCGTCGCCGCCCAGCCGTCCGACGCAGTCGCTGTCGCGCACATGGGCCTGCAGCACGTCGGCGAAATGGGCCAGCACCGCGTCGCCCGCGGCATGGCCCAGCGTGTCGTTGGTCTTCTTCAGGTGATTTAGATCGAAATAGATCAGCGAGGCCGGCGTGTTGTAGCGCCCGGCGAAGGAGATATGGCGCGTCAGCTCGCGGACGAAGGCGCGGCGGTTGAGCAGCGGCAGCATGACGTCCTGGTCGGCGGTCTTTTCGGCTTCATCCAGCCGGGCGCGGGTCTGGCCCAGCTCGTGGCGCAGGCTGTCGACTTCGCTCATCAGCCCAATGATGGCGTCGCGCACCCTGGGGGTGAATTCGTCCTCGGGAATGCCCAGCACGCTGGCGGCCGGTGCCACCACCTCCCGGTGGGCGGTGCCGGCGACGGCTCGACCGGGCGCGCATAGGCGGCCTGGGCCACCGAGCGGGTGGCGCGTAATGGGCTGCTGCGTTCGACCTTCATGGAATACCGCCTATTCTTGGCCCGAAAGTCCGAGCTTCGGGGTCCTTAACCATGCGTTTACGATCCCCAACGAATGGTTAACGCCCGCTAAGACGTCTCTTTCCTTGGGCTTTTTGGTCCCTATACTGCGCCGCTTCGTTGGAGCACGGACATGGCGAATCGAAGCAAAGCCCCCCCAAAGCGCGTCCGTCGGCATCATCATGGGCAGCCAGTCCGACTGGGCGACCATGCAGGCCAGCGCCCTGATGCTGGATGCGCTGGGGGTGGGCTATGAAACCCGCATCGTCTCGGCCCACCGCACGCCCGACCGCATGGCCGCAATATGCCAAAGGGGCCGCGGGCGCGGGGCCTCAAGGCAATCATCGCCGGCGCCGGCGGGGCGGCGCACCTGCCGGGCATGGTGGCGTCCATGACCACCTTGCCGGTCCTGGGCGTGCCGGTGGAAAGCCGCGCCCTGAAGGGGCTGGATTCGCTGCTCTCCATCGCCCAGATGCCGGGCGGCGTGCCGGTGGCGACCTTCGCCATCGGCGAGGCGGGCGCCAAGAACGCGGCGCTGCATGCCGCGGCGATCCTGGCCCTGTCCGACAAGGCCGTGAAGAAGCGGCTGGATGCCTGGCGCGCCAAGCAGACCCGCTCGGTTGCCAAGAGCCCCAAATGAAAACCAACGCTGACACGCCGGTTGCTCCCGGGCGGCACCATCGGCATCGTCGGCGGCGGACAATTGGGCCGCATGCTGGCGCTGGCCGCCGCGCGGCTGGGCCTGAAGACATGCATCTACAATGACGCGCCCGATGCGCCCGCCTTCCAGGTGACGCAGCAGTCCCTGGTCGCGCCTTACGACGACCTGAACATGCTGGCGGCTTTCGCCCGGGCCTGCGACGCGGTGACCTTCGAGTTCGAAAATCTGCCCGCCCATGCCATCGCCCATCTTGCCGACCGGGTTGCCGTGCGTCCGGGCGCGCATGCCCTGGCGATGACCCAGGACCGGCTGACCGAGAAGACTTTTGTTGAAAAACTGGGCCTGAAGACCGCGCCCTTCTTCGAAGTTTCTTCGGCGCAACAGGCCCGCACCGCCTTCGCCAAGCTGCAGGACCGCGGCATTCTGAAGACGCGGCGCTTCGGCTATGACGGCAAGGGCCAGGCGAAGGTCGGCAGCGCCGAGGAGGCCGCCGCCGCCCTGGAAAGCTTCAAGGGCGCGCCCGCCATCCTGGAAGGCTTTGTCGATTTTACCTTGAGGCTTCGGTGGTGGCGGCGCGCGGCACCGATGGCGCCTTTGCCGCCTATGACCCGCCGGAGAATGCACACGAAAACCATATCCTGCGCCGCTCCACCGTGCCGTCGCGCCTGACGCCGTCGCAAACCGAAGACGCCAGGACGATCGCCAGGACCATCGGCGATGCCCTGGACTATGTCGGCGTCTTGGCGGTGGAACTGTTCGTCGGCCGGGACGGCGAACTTCTGGTCAACGAGATCGCGCCGCGCGTCCACAATAGCGGCCACTGGACCATCGAGGCCTGCGCCTGCTCGCCAGTTCGAGCAGCATATCCGCGCCGTGGCGGGCTGGCCGCTGGGCGACCCAAGCCGCCATGCCGATGCGGTGATGGAGAATATCATCGGCGCGGAGGCCGATGCCTGGCAGGCGCTTGCCCGGACCGGCGGCGCCTTGCATCTCTACGGCAAGACGGAGGCGCGTCCGGGCCGCAAAATGGGGCATTTGACGCGATTAAAGCCGTTGACGAAGCCGTAAAGGCCCCATAGGTTCCGCGGCCATGAAAGCGACCGTGACCTGCAAGACCATCAAGACCACCAAGCCAATCGGGGCCGGGATCGCGCACGCTTAAGCAATAGCCAAGCCGAATACCCAAGCCCCGCTCCAGACCGGACGGGGCTTTTTCATTTTTGGAGCCGTGCCATGAAGAACAGGAATGTCGCGATCGTCGGCGCCACCGGTGCGGTGGGCCGCGAGTTTGTCGGCTGCATCGAAAGCCGGGGCGTGCCGCTGGCGTCGCTGAAGCTGCTGGCCTCCGCCAGGTCGGCGGGCAAGACCCAGAGCTTTCGCGGCCAGGAACTGGTGATCGAGGAACTGACCGAAAAGGCTTTTGACGGCGTGGACATTGCCCTGTTCTCGGCCGGCAGTGGTATCTCCCGGCACTATGCGCCCATCGCGGTGAAAGCCGGCGCGGTGGTGGTGGACAATTCCAGTCGCCTTCCGCGCCGATCCCGCCATTCCGCTGGTGATCCCGGAAATCAACGCCCGCCGCATGGCCGGTCACCGGGGCATCATCGCCAATCCCAACTGCGCCGCGATCACCACCCTGGTGCCGCTGTGGCCGGTGCATCAGGTCAACCCGGTGCGGCGGCTGATCGTCTCCACCTATCAGGCGGCGTCGGGCGGCGGCGCCGCCTTGATGGAAGAGCTCGCGCTGTCCACCCGCGCCTATCTGGACGGCGAGGACTATGCGCCGAAGGTGGTGAAATATCCCTATGCCTTCAATCTCTTCAGCCACAACACCGCCATCGACATGGCGACCGGCTATAACGACGAGGAAACCAAGGTCATCAAGGAAACCAGGAAGATCTTCGAGGACGATCAGATCGCGGTCTCGGCCACCTGCATCCGCGTGCCGGTGCTGCGCGCCCATTCGGTCTCCATGACCTTTGCATGCGAGCGCCCCATTGCGGCCGACGAGGTCAGGACGTTGCTGGCCAAGGCGCCGGGCGTGCGGCTGGTGGACGACTGGGCGGGCAATTACTTTCCCATGCCCATCGACGCGTCAGGCCAGGGTGACGTGCTTGCGGGGCGCATCCGCCAGGACCTGTCCGATCCGAGCGGAAAATCGATCAGCATGTTCGTGGCCGCCGATCAGCTGCTCAAGGGCGCGGCGCTCAATGCCGTGCAGATCGCCGAGCTTCTATAGCGGCACGTCCTGCTTGCTGACCGAAAACACGATGTAGGTCGCCGGCGTGGCGCCGACATTGCGCAAGCCGTGCGTCCGGTAGGAGGCGCTGAAGACGATGTCGCCCGGGCCCACCGCCACCGCCTTGCCATCGTCGAGATATTCCAGGGTGCCGGCCTGGATGAACAGCCATTCGCTGTTGTTATGCTTGTGCGGCGCATGCGGCATCTTGCCGGCGGGCAGCATGCTTTCATGGATTTCGACATACTCGCCGGTGGGCAGGGTGCCCGACATCACCCTGCGCTGGGTGCCGCCATTGGGCAAATCGATCGCCTTCAGGGACGCATATTTGATCACGCGCGAACGCGACAATTCCTCGGTGGTGTCGAGGGGGGCGGTTCCCTGCGCCGCTGCCGTCCCGCCGGTGAGCGCCAGGGCTGCCATGCCGGAAAATAGCGCTAACATGCCACGCCGCTCCAGATCCGTTTCCATCTTGTCCTCCCGTTATTGTTGTTTGCGTTATTTGGCCTTCGGTTTCGCCCAGCCGGCGAAGGCGGGAAAGTTGGACAGGGCCTGTTTCGCCTTGGCCTTGAACTTCTCGAACTGCATGACGTTCTCGATGCGGGCGGCGAGAAATTCGTCGGTGGGCTTTTCATCCGCACTGGTATCGTTGAACCAGCGCATGGCGGTGGCGCCGTAGACGCCGGCCAGGATGCCGCGCTTGGTGTAGAAATTGAAGTCGGTGGCGGTGTCGCCGGTGGCGCGCCACATCGCGTCCACCGTGCGGTACAACAGTTTCGCGCCCAGCGCCGCATGCATGGGCAGCGACAGAAGCGCCGCGGCGCGCCGCGCCGCCTCCTTGTGGGGCTTGAGGATCGCCAGCCGGGTTTTCACCGCGCAGGCGATGCGCGCGCGGATCTTCATCGCCTTGAGGTCCATTCCCGACAACCGCTTTTCCATTTCGGCGTCGGTGTGGACGGAATAGAACGTGACCAGGGCCATGACGCCGTCCTCGAACAATCGCGCCAGCTCGGCCTTGGAGACACCGGCCTCCATGCCGGCCTTTTGCAGGACGCTGTCGGTAAAGCCGTCGAAGGCGGCATGGGGCAGGACGGCGGCCAGTACCGCCGCGCGCATCTGCTGGTCGTCCTTTTTGTCTTTTGGCGCGTCCGCCCCGGCTGACCCTTTGCGCGCCCCGGCGTCCGCATCCATGCGGTGTGGTGCGTCCGGCTTTGCCTGCGGCTTTGGCGCGGGCTTCTTGCGCGGCTTTTTGGGTGTTTCGCTCATGATGCTGCCTGAAAGTGACGGATTTCCGATTCAAAGATCAGTTTGGTCAGATCGTTCATCCGCGCGGGGTAGAGCCGCCCGTCCAGGTGATCGCATTCATGTTGCACCACCCGGGCATGAAAGCCGCGTGCCACCCGCTCGATCCTCTCCCCTTCGATGCCCAGCCCCCGGTAGCGGATATGGCCCGGCCGCTCGACCCAGCCGCGCAGGCCGGGGACCGACAGGCACCCCTCCCAGCCGCCTTCCGTTTCGGGGGCCAGGATCTCGATTTGCGGGTTGATCAGCACGGTCAGGGGGGCGGTGTGGTCGAAGCGCTCCGCCTCGGCCGAATCGGGGTCGGCGCGCTCGCCGGGGGCCTGGAACACCACCACCCGCAGCGGAACATGAACCTGGGGGGCGGCCAGCCCGGCCCCGTCGGCGTCGCGCATGGTTTCGATCATGTCTTTGACAAGACTGCGTATTTCCGGCGCCCGGGGGTCGGAAACGGCCCTTGCGGGCAGGCTGAGGACGGGGTGGCCCATGCGGGCGATTTTCAGGATGGCCATGGCGGGAAATATGACCCTGCGGGCGCAGGCGGCCAAGGGCGGGGACGGTTAATTTGCATAGGTAGACAGGCAAAATGCCGTCTGCTATCACCCCGGCCTCTTAAATTACGCAGTTCAGGAGCTTTGGCTTTGCAGATCATCGTCCGCGACAACAACATCGACCAGGCGCTCAAGGCGCTGAAGAAGAAGATGCAGCGCGAAGGCATCTTCCGGGAGATGAAGCTGCGCGGCGCCTATGAGAAGCCCAGCGAGAAGCGGGCCCGTGAGCGCGCCGAAGCCGTGCGCCGCTACCGCAAGCTGCAGCGCAAGCGCCTGCAGCGCGAAGGCCTGCTGCCGCGCTAGGCCGGCCGTTTATCAGTCGGGTTTTGGAAGGGCCGCCTTTGGGGCGGCCTTTTTCTTTTTACGGGTCTTGGTGACGTAATAGGTCGTCGCCGCGCCGACCGCCGCCGCGCCCAGCAGCAAAAGCACGCCCGTCGCGCCGATGGTGACGGACTTTTCCGCCAGGTCGTTGGCGACGCTGGCAACCTCGTCCACGGCCTGCCCGACCTGCTGTTGCTTCTTCTTCCAGAACTTCATGTGCAATCGGCGCAGACTGCGACTTCGACCGTGACATGGGACAGGTCGGGATAGCGGTGTCGCAAGGTGGCCTTGACGGCTTCCGCGCTGATAGTGTCGGGCGAAATCAGCGAGACGATCAGGCCGCGATGGCCCGGCCCCAGCCGCCACAAATGCAGGTCGGGGATGCGCGCCTTGAGCGCGCCCTCCAGAAAGGCGCGGATTTCATCGGACTGCTGCGGATCGGCATCGGCGTCCAGCAGCACCATGGCGCTGTCGCGGATCAGGCCATAGGACCAGGACGCGATGACGACCGCGCCCACCAGCCCGCTGATGGGATCCAGAAGCCCCAGGCCGAAATAATAGCCGGCGCCCAGGGCCACGATGGCGAGTACCGAGGTGGCGGCGTCGGCCAGCACATGCACATAGGCGGCGCGCATATTGTTGTCATGGCCATGGGAATGGCCGTCATGGGTGTGGCTGTCCTTGAGGATCCAGGCGCTGATCAGGTTGACCGCCAGGCCTATGCAGGCGATCAGCAGCGCGTCGCCATATCGCACGTCCACCGGCGCCACGATGCGCTGGACCGATTCCACTGCCACCGCCAGCGCGGTGACGCCAAGAAGGATGGCGCTGGCAAAGGCCGCCAGGTCGCCGAACTTTCCCGAGCCGAAGGTGAAACGCCCGCTGCCGCTATGGCGCCGCGCCAGCCAGTAGGCGCCGGCCGCCAGGCCCAGCGCCCCCACATGGGTCGCCATATGGGCGCCGTCGGCCAGCAGCGCCATGGAATGGTAGGCAAGGCCGCAGACGATCTCCACCACCATGAAAAGTGCGGTGACGATGGCGGCCCATTTGGCCCTGGTCTCGGCGCTGGAGTGGCTGTGGCCCAGAAAGACGTGATCGCGGGTCCAGATCCCATGATCGTGGGCGCCAGCCTCATGGGCATGTCCGTGACCATGGGAATGTTCGTGCGGATGCAGGCTGTGATCGTGCGCCATGCTGGCAGTTTAGCGCGTTACCGGTAAAAAATCGCTATGCGAGTGAGCCCAGGAAAGGAAGCAGCGCGCCCGCGGCTGCGACCAGTGTGCCGACCAGGAGAAGCCGGGGATGTCGGAAGGGGCGTCCGCAAATTACCATGGGGGGGAGATAAGCTGCTTCGCCCGTCTTGCAAGCCCGTCAAAAGGTCGCGCCTTGCGTTTTTACATGGGGTTCGGTGACGGCGCGCGGCATGTGAAATTTTCAGCCCGCCTGGTGTCGCCGCGCCCGGTATAGTGCGCTTCCAGCGGATAGCGGCAGATGGGGCGGGTGGCGGTAACCTCTTTTGCCTCATTTATGTGCGCGCCTATGAACAGGGACGGCGCCTCATTCCGGGTCACCCATCTGTCCAGCGCCTTGACCATATCGTGATCGGCATCGTCCTTGACCGGAGCGCCGGTGGCGCCGCCGATATGGGAGAAACCGGGACCGCCGCCGCAATGGCCCATGCCGGCCAGCAGGAAGAAGCGCAAGAATTGGTCGGTTTTCGCCTGGCCGTAGCGGGCCACGACGCGGTCGTAGAAGTCCACATCCATCATCGGGGTGATCACCGAATCCGCCCAGCCCTGGAAGAAGATGAACTTTCCGCCACGCGCGCGGAAGGCATCGAAGTCCACCTTCTGGTCATAGACCTCGGCCAGGGTGGAATTGGACACCTTGGTCCTGAGCGCCCGTTCGGTGTCGCGGTCGAAATCGAAATTCACATTCTTGAAATCCGGGTCCTGGAAGACGGTGAGCTTCCAGAACTGCGCGCTGCTGCCGCCCGGCGTGGCGCCGCCATTCTGCGCCAGCCAGCCCGGCTCGGTGCCGCGCACCTGGCCCGGCATCAGCTGCGTGCCGTCGGATTTGGTGGCGCCGGCATAGATGTGGCGCGCCGCCTCCACCTGCACCGGCGTCAGGCAATCGGTCTTGGCTGTATCGCTGCACTGGAACCGGACCGGATCCATGGTGCAGCGGCGCGGGTCGGCAATGACGCCGTCTTCCACGCCGTCGAGCGTGTCGCAGGCCGCCACCATGCGCCGGTTGAGGATGGCCACGCTCTCGGCCGTGATGGCGCTGGGATCCTTGAGCGCGGGGATGCTGTTCCAGGTATGGCCGAACATCAGCGCCGTCCATTTCCAGGGCGCGGCGCCGGCGACAAAGCCGTCATAGTCCCGGGGAAAGCGCGTCGCCTCCATCAGCGCGTGATGACCGCCGGCCGAGCAGGCGATGAAGTAGTTCTTGCCGGCGGGCTTGCCGTAAAAAAGGCTGACGACCTTCTTGGCGGCGACGGTGGACAGATGCAGCGCCCGCCAGCCCCAGTCGATCATCTTTTCCGGATGCTTGTAGGCCCAGCCCTGGCCGCTGCCGCCCAGCGGATCCTTGGGGTCGGTCAGATGGCCATTGTCGGTGGACATGGTGGCATAGCCGGTCAGCAACGCCTGGCCCATGGGCCCCGGCGAGATGGCGCCGGCGCTGCCGCCCGAGCCTTCGCCGCGAAAATTGCCGTTCCAGCTTGCGGCCGGCGGCAGCCACACTTCAAAACCGATGTGGGAATCGGCGGTCGGCGTGACGACGCCAATCACCCGGCAGAAGGGGACAGTGATTTTGGTGGTACCGACCGTGCCGCCCTCGGGCATGAATTCGGCGCTCTGGATCAGGGTATCCGGCGCGACGGTGCGTCCCGCCAGTGCCGTGCAGCTGGCGGCGTCGCCCTGGCCGGTTGCCGGCCTTGCGGCCTGGCTGCTGGCGGCCAGGACCGGCAACAAGGCCGCGACCGCGGCGAATGTCCTGAAATATCCCATGCGCGCCCCTCCATTTTCCGTCTTTTTGCGGATCGGACGAACTGTCCAACGGGGCAGGCGAGGCGTCAAGCGCACGCCCTGGCGCGAGAGGAAAAAAGGTCAGGTCGGCGGGGGACTGTGCATATAGCTCTGCACCAGCGAGCCGGCAATCAGGCGCCAGCCGTCCACCAGCACAAAGAAAATCAGCTTGAAGGGCAGGGAAATGATCACCGGCGGCAGCATCATCATGCCCATGCTCATCAGGATCGAGGCCACCGCCATGTCGATGATCAAGAAGGGCACGAAGATCAAAAAGCCAATCTCGAAAGCGCGCTTCAGTTCCGACAGCATGAAGGCGGGCGCCAGCGTGGTCACCGCGACCTGGGCGGGATCGCTGACCGGCTTCTGCTTGGCCATGTCGGAAAACAGCTTGAGGTCGGCGTCGCGCACATGCGCCAGCATGAACTTCTTCATCGGCACCAGCGCCTGGGTAAAGCCCTGCTCGGTGGTGACGGAATTGTTCATCATGGGCTCGATGCCCTGGTGATAGGCGTCGGTCAGGGTCGGGCTCATCACAAACAGGGTGAGGAACATGGCCAGCGACACGATCACGCTGTTGGGCGGCGATTGCTGCAGTCCCAGCGCGGTGCGCAGCAGCGACAGCACCACCACGATGCGCACAAAGCTGGTCATCATGATGATGATCGACGGCGCGATGGAAAGCACAGTGATCAGCGCCACGATCTGCAGCATGCGGTCGGTGAACAGGCCGCTGCCGTTGAGGTCGATGGAAAGTCCGCCATTGCCGGGTGTCGTGGCGGCCGCCGCGGCGGCGGGCGCGGCCTGGGCATTGGCCGGGGCCATGGGCAAGGTCGCGGCGTGCGCGGTGTGCGGTACCGCGATGGCCAGGAACAGCAGGAAAGGCAGCAGGCGCTTGAGCAGGATCACGGCGCGCCTTTGGCGGCGATGCCGCTTTCAATCACCGAGGCGCCGTCGGGACCCGACAGCACCAAATGTTCGACATTGTCGCGCCGCAGGATCAGCAAACGCTGGCGCGGGCCCACCATCAGCGTTTCCACCACGGCGAGGCGCTTGGTGCCGGCAGGCTTGGCCATGCCCGGCACGCCGAAGCGGCGCGCCAGAAGACCAGCGCCGCCAACCATCGCCAGCACCAGCAGCAGGGCGCCGAAGTAACGCAGGAGATCGACGAATTCCATGCTTGTGAATTTCTCGTGTTCCGCCGCCGCCGTGTCGGCGCCGTCCTTTCGGTTCGAGCGCCTCTTGGTCGAAACGCTCGGAGGGATTAACGGCGATCAACCTTAATCGCCGGTTAAAGCAAGGCAGAATGTGCCCGGCAAAAAATGCGCGGTGTTAAGGCGCGCTTAAGCATGGCGGGCGCAGGCTCGCATCGAATTCAAGGCTAACAGAAGGTTACCGCGATGGACCTGAAAGACCTGCCCCTGCTGTCGATGCTGCGCCAGCGCATGACCTGGCTGAATCAGCGCCAGGACGTGCTTTCCGAGAATGTCGCCAATGCCGACACGCCCCGCTATGTCGCGCGCGACCTGAAGCCGCTGGAATTCGATCAGTTGCTGGGCGGTCCCGGCCAGTTCGCCACCAAGATGATGACGACCAATGCGCGCCATATCGCGATTTCGCCTATGCATTCGGGAAAATATGAGGACCACGAGACGCCCGACCAGGAATTCAACCCCAACGGCAATGCCGTGGCCCTGGAGGTGGAAATGATCAAGGTGTCGGACACCCAGGCCCAGTTTCAGGCCGCCGCCAACATCTATGCCAAGACCATGACGATGATGAAGACGGCAATCGGTCACTAGTTTTCCGGGATTCGGACAATGGGTTTTTAGAAACAGGAGATACAGAATGGACTTTTCGAAATCCATGGCGGTCGCCGCGTCGGGCATGCGGGCCCAGACCGACCGCATGAAGACCATTGCGGAGAATATCGCCAACGCCAATTCCACTTCGCCGATCAAGGGCGCCGATCCCTATCGCCGCAAGATCGCGACCATCAAGCCCGATTTCGACCGCGAGCTGGACGCCACCCTTGTCAGCGCCGGAAAGCCGATTCCCGACAGGAGCGATTTTCGCAGCCGCTACGATCCGGGCAATCCCAATGCCGACAAGCAAGGCTATGTGAAGCTGCCTAATGTCGACAGCCTGGTGGAAATCATGGACATGCGCGAGGCGCAGCGTTCCTACGAGGCCGATCTGTCGGTGATGGAATCGACCAAGCAGATGCTGGTGAAGACCGTGGATCTCTTAAACAAGTAAACCCGGTTGCCGCGCGCAACTGGGAACGAGCCAGACGGTCAAGCCCTGCCGACGAACCGAGAAGAGATGAAAGGACATTAGATGGCCATTCCCGCCGCCGCAGTCGCCGCCTACAACGCCGCCGCCCAGATGGGCGCGCCCGCCGCCTCCTCCGCCATCACGCCTGCCAATGTGCCGGGCGGAAATTTTTCCGACTTCCTGTCGGGCGCGCTCAAGGACTCCATCAGCACCATGCGCCAGGGCGAGCATGCCGCGACCCAGCAGATCGAGGGCAAGGCCAATCTGGTGGACGTGGTCCAGTCGGTGAACGCCGCCGAGATCACCCTGGATACGGTGGTGGCCGTGCGCGACAAGGTCGTGGCCGCCTATCAGTCCATCATGAACATGCCCATTTAGAAGTATCGGCTATACGCGCCGGCGCCGCGCTTGACGATCACCAAACAAGACAGCCGAACAGGACAGAGAGTATCATGGACCCCGCCAATACAATCGATTTCGCCCGCTCCGCGATCCTGGTGCTGCTGGAGATCATCGCCCCGTCCATGCTCACCGCCCTGGTGGTCGGCCTTGGCATCGGCCTGCTGCAGGCGGTGACCCAGATCCAGGAACAGACCCTGGTCTTTGTGCCCAAGATCGTCGCCGTCTTTCTGGTGCTGCTGCTCGCGCTGCCCTTCGCCGGCGCCGCCATGAGCGGACTGATGACCGACATCGCCGGACGCATCGCGGCTTATTAGTGAAACAGGCGGGTCATCGCTGCCTGAGGCTCGTTTCTCGCAACGCGCGGACGCACCCTATCCCATGACCATCCACCTTCCCGCGCTGTCCGGCATCGTCCTGACCTACCTGCTGGTGTTCAGCCGGGTCGGCGCCATGGTGATGCTGCTGCCGGCGATCGGCGAGATGGGGGTGCCGTCCCGCGTGCGCCTGGTGCTGGCCCTGGCGATCGCGTTTGCGCTGACGCCCCAGGTCCAGAGCAGCTATCCCGCCGTCGCGCCGCAAAGCGCCGTGGCGCTTGTCATCCTGATCGCCCAGGAAGTCACCGCCGGCGTCCTGGTGGGCGCCATGGCGCGCATCATCATGAGCGCGCTGCAGGTGGCAGGCTATCTGATCGCCACCCAGACCGGTCTTGCCTTTGCCCAGACCATTGATCCCACCCAGAACACCCAGGGCGCCGTGCTGGGAAATTTCATGTCGCTGCTTGGCACCACCCTGATTTTCCTTACAAACCTGCACCACATGGCAATCGGCGCCATCGCCGGCAGCTATCGCATGCTGCCGCCGGGCGGCCATTTGCCGGCGGGCGATATGGCGCAGCTGGTGATCCAGCTCACCTCTTCCTCCTTTGCCCTGGGTTTCCAGCTCGCCGCGCCCTTCCTGGTATTCGGGTTCGCGGTCTATGCCGGACTGGGTGTGCTGGCGCGGCTGATGCCGCAATTGCAGGTGTTCTTTGTCGCCGTGCCGCTCAACATCATGTGCGGGTTTGTGATCCTGCTGGCCTTGATCGGCTCGCTGATGACGGTTTTCCTGACCTACTACACCAATTCCATGGCGGTGTTTCTCTAGGCCATGGCAGACGACCAGGACAAATCGCAGCAGACCGAAGAGCCGACACAAAAAAAGCTCGAACAGGCGCGCGAGCATGGCGATGTCGTCAAGTCCACGGAGGTCACCACCTTTATCCTGCTGGGCGGCGGCACCCTGGCCATCGCCATGTTCGGCAAATATACCGCCACGGGGCTGGCGCGGTCGCTCAGTATGTTTTTGCAGCAGCCCGACGCCATGCGTGTGGACGGGCCGGGCCTTGCGGCGATGATCCATGTCCTGCTGCCCCAGGTCGCCTTGGTCCTGGCGCCCTTCTTCGCGGTGATTATTGTCGCCGGTCTGGCCGGCCATGTGCTGCAGAGCCGCCCCGGCCTCTCCTTCGACAAGATCGCGCCGGATTTCTCGAAAGTTTCGCCCCTGGCCGGCTTCAAGCGCCTGTTCGGCGCCGAGGGCTGGATGAACCTTCTCAAGGGCCTGGCCAAGATGGCGGTGGTGGGTGTGGCGATCTGGACCCAGCTTTGGCCGGAGCGCGGCGGGCTGGAGGCCATTCTCAGCCAGTCGACGGTCGCGGTGATGCACGATATGTCCCGCCTGCTGTTCAAGGTGCTGATGGCGTCGCTGTCGGCCTTGGCCGTCATTGGCGGGCTGGACTATTTCTGGCAGCGCGTGCGGTTCATGGCGCGCAATCGCATGTCCAAGCAGGAAATCAAGGAAGAGTACCGCCAGAACGAAGGCGACCCCACCGTCAAGGCCAAGATCCGCCAGCTGCGCCACGAGCGCGCCAGGAAACGCATGATGGCGGCGGTGCCGACGGCCACCGTGGTGATCATGAACCCGACCCACTTTGCCGTGGCGCTGAAGTATGAGAGCGGCAAGATGATGGCGCCGGTCTGCGTCGCCAAGGGCGTCGACGCGCTCGCCCTGCGCATCCGCGCCGTGGCGGAAGACAATGACGTGCCGGTGGTGGAAAATCCGCCCCTGGCGCGGGCGCTGCACGCCGCCGTCGAGATCGACGATCCGGTGCCGCCCGAGCATTTCCGGGCCGTGGCGCAGGTCATCGGCTATGTCATGCGGCTGCAGGGCAGCCTGCCCGCCCGGGCGGGCTGATTCGAGCGTTAACCCGCCGCGCTCAAAAACGCCGAACAGCGTTCACCGTCTTCAAAAATTTGTTAACAAATTCAACTCGTTAACCCCTGGAAAGGATTGGTTAACCGAATCTTGTATTGTGGCGGCATGAGTACCGCTAAATCTATGTCGGCCGTCGCCATGGGCGTGCCCGCAGGCCCCTGGCGCTGGGCTGCCTTGGGCTGTGTCCTGGTGGCCCTGGGCGCGGCGGGACTGGCCCTCACGGCGCCGCAGGTGGCGGGGCTTGCAGGTCATGTCCTGCTGGTCGGGATCGCCCTGGTCGCCATTCTTTTTGTATTTGCGGTATGGCCGCGCGCCGGGCGCGCCACCCAGGATGCCCTGCGCGTCGCCGAGGCCGCCGCCAAGGCCAATGTCGCCTGGGCCGTCACCGGGGAAGACGGGGCAGTGCTGGACTGTAATCCCGTCTATCGCCGCATGGCGGGCGTCGGTGAAAACGAATCGCCGCCGCCGCCCGAACTTGCGCTGGCGGGCGAGCCCAGCGCGGCGGTACTCTATCGGCTGGCGCGCGACGCCGCCGAGGGACATGCACGCGAAGAGACATTCGCCGTCCTGCCGGGCCTTGAGATTGTTGCCGCGGTTCGCCCGCTGCCGGACAAGCAGACCGCCTGGTGGTTTACCCCCCGTTTGGCGGCCACCACCTCGCCCCAGCCGGTATTGCGGCGTTCTCTCGATGCCGCGCCGCAGGCGCAGAAAGCCCAGGAGGAACCGTCCGCCGCCGTGCCCGTTCCCGCGGCACCGCTCGCAGTGCCGCCGCCCCAGAATGTCGGCGATCTGTTCCGCGACGCGCCCATGGGTGTGGCCTTCGTGGACGGCGCGGGCGTGATCAGCGATGCCAATACCGCCCTGGCGAAGTTTTTCGGCGCTTCGTCCGGCCTGGCCGGCAAGAATTTTGGCGCCCTGGTGGAGGCGGGCGAGCGCGCCCAGGTGATGGCGTTGATCGCCCGCGTCGGCAAGGGGGAAACCGGGCTCAAGGCGGTGGAACTGCGCGGCGCCAAGTCGGGCAATGGCGAAGACCGCATGGCCGAGCTCTTCGCCTCGCCCATGTCCGGCGGCAAGGTCGTTCTTTACCTGGTGGACGTCTCCGAACAGAGAGCCCTGGAAACCAAATTCGCCCAGTCGCAGAAAATGCAGGCGGTGGGCCAGCTGGCCGGCGGCGTGGCGCATGACTTCAACAATCTGCTCACGGTCATTATCGGCAATTGCGAATTTCTCCTGATGCGCCATCTGGCGGGCGATCCCTCGTTCAAGGAAATCAACGAGGTGCACCAGAATGCATTGCGGGCCGCCGCCCTGGTGAGCCAGCTATTGGCCTTCAGCCGCAAGCAGACCATGCAGCCCAAGGTACTGGCGTTGGGCGAGGTGATCGGCGAACTGGCGCAGATGCTGCGCCGGCTGGTGGGCGAAGGCATCACCCTGACGGTGGAGCGCGAACCCGATCTGTGGGCGGTCCATGCCGATGAGGCACAGCTGGGCAATGCCATCATCAACCTGGTGGTCAATGCCCGCGACGCCATGCCGTCGGGCGGGGTGGTCACCATCCGCACCGCGAACGAAACGGTGCGCGTCGCCGCGGCGCTGGGCACGGCCATCATGCCGGCCGGCGACTATGTCCGCATCGATGTTGCCGATACCGGCACCGGCATGTCGAAGGAAACCCAGAGCAAGGTCTTCGATCCCTTCTTCACCACCAAGCCGGTGGGCCAGGGCACCGGCCTGGGATTGGCCACGGTCTATGGCATCGTCAAGCAGTCCGGCGGCTTCATCACCCTGGACAGCGAGCTGGGCAGGGGCACCTGTTTCAAGATTTACCTGCCGCGCCGCAAGGTCGAGGCGTCCGACGTCACGCCCGTGGAGGCGGCGCCCGCCGTTGCACGCGATATCACCGGCCAGGATACGATTCTTCTGGTCGAGGATGAGGAAGCGGTGCGCAGCTTCGCGGCGCGGGCGCTTCGCATGCGCGGCTACAATGTGCTGGAAGCCAGCGGCGGCGAGGAAGCTCTGGAAATCGTCAAAAAAGACGCCACCAAGATCGATCTCGTCATCACCGATGTGGTGATGCCCAACATGGACGGGCCCACCATGGTGCGGCACGTCAAGGCGCTGAAACCCGGCCTGGCGGTGATCTTCATGTCCGGCTATGCCGAAGAGGCCTTCCGCCGCAACGACCAGAATTCCGAGGACATTCACTTCCTGCCCAAGCCTTTCGGCCTCAAGCAGCTGGCCGCCAAGGTGAAGGAAGTGCTGGGGGGCGCCGCGGCCGGCGGTTGACCGATCCGCAAAGGCCCGCTTGCAAAGCGTGGACTTCACACTATGGTCGCGGCCAATGAAACAGCGCCTGTCCCTGGTTTTTTGCCTGTTGCTTTGCGGCTGCACCGACGCCGATTGGGACCGCGTCATGCGCTATGGCGGCATGGCCGATACGGACGCGGCGCCGCGCCCCCGGACGAATCCGGCAGCCGTGGCGGTTACCGCCCAACCTGACGAGACCGCCGGCGCCCCAGTTGCGCAATCGGCCAATACCGATTTCTGCCGCGCGGTGGCGATGCAGGATGCCTCCGGCAACGGCTTCGACCCCGCGACGCAGCAGCGGGTGTTCGCGCGCAGCTACGCGCAATGCATGGCGCTCAACGTCCGTTGAATTGCCGCGCTGAATTTCAGGGCGCCACGGCGAAGCGATACTCGGTCACTTCACTGTAGATCGTATCGCGCGGCAGCAGCGCGCTGGGAAAGCTCGGGATGTTGGGCGCGTTGGGAAAGGCCTGGGCTTCCAGGGCCACCGCGCTGTGGATCGCATAGCCCTTGGCCGCCGCCACGGTGGGGGGCGGATAATTGGCGCTGTAAAGCTGCAAGCCCGCCTGTGTCGTCCATTCCTCCAGCACGCGGCCCGACTTGGGATCTTCCAGCCGCGCCGCCAGCCGCAATTTCCCCGGTGTGCCGTTGATGGCGTAGTTCTGGTCAAAGCCCTTGGCGCGCTGGATCGCCGGGTCGGGATCGTTGATATGCGCGCCGATTGGCGTGGGCGTGCGGAAATCGAAGGCGGTGCCGGCCACGGCGCGCATCTGGCCGGTGGGAACATTCTTGTCATCGACGGCGGTGATGGCGTCGGCATTCACCGTCAGAAGCTGATCCAGGACCGATCCCGCCGCATCGCCCGCCATGTTGAAATAGGCGTGGTTGGTGAGGCTGATGATCGTGTCCTTGTCGCTGCGGGCACGGTAGGCGATGCGCAGCACATTATTTTTTGTCAACGTATAGGTCACCGACACCCGCAGCGTACCGGGAAACCCCATGGTGCCGTTGCGGTCGATCAGGGAAAGGATCAGCTGGGGCTCCTCGCCGTCCCTTGTCTCGGCCGACCAGACGCGCTCGTCGTACGGCTTGTTCTCGGATTCGTTGAAGATATAGGCGTCGCGGGTGACGTGATAGGTCTGGTTGTTGATCCGGTAGCTGTTGTCCTTGATGCGATTGGCGAAACGGCCGATGACGGCGCCATAGCGGCCGTGATAATCCGGGCTGGTATAGTCCTGCAGCCTGTCAAAACCCTGCACGACATCGGCCTTGTTGCCGTCGCGCCCGGGCACCCGGATGGCGGTGATTACAGCTCCGTAATTCGTGATCCGCGCTTCCATGCCCCTGGTATTGGTCAGGATGAAAAGGTCCACACCTTTGCCGTTCACCCCGCCCCAGGCCTGAACCGCGATACCGGCCTCGGCCGGCAGCGTTATCGCCAGCAACATGGCCGCTGTCAGACAGATTCTTCTCATGAACGCCTCCCTGCGGCGCAGCTTACAAAGCTGTTTTGGGCGGCGCCATATTGCGGATGCTCATATCGCGCAATCCCATGTTGCGGAAGCGAAGCGCGCCTTTGGCGTTTGACCAAGCTGGTCCCGCCTGATTAGCTGCCGCAGTCGTAAACCGGCCGCGACGACAAATGGCCGAAGGGGGAGAGAAACTCAATGAAGCGCTTGTTGTTTTCGGCCGCGTTCATCGCAGCCGCGGGGTTCGGTATTGGTGCGGCATTCAGCCAGGCCAACGAGGATGACGTCGCGGCCCGTCAGGCCAGATACCCGCTGGCCGCCAAGGCGGGCGAAGACAGCCATGCCATCGACAAGGCTCTGCCGGGCGCCGTCAACCAGGGCAAGTTCGACGACAAGACCTGGAAGTACGGCCATGCCTGGGATCCGCCGCCGGGATCCAAGATCTGGAATCCGGTCAAGCTCAAGATGATGCGCGGCGAGAAGGTGACCGGTGGCACGTTGTTCGCCGCCAGCGACCCGTCCACTTATTGTGCGATGGCCAATGCCGGCTACGACTTCATCTGGGTCGAGCATCAGCACAATGCCCGCGACTGGGATGCCACCCAGAAGATGTATGCCACCTGCCCCGATGCCAAGGCCGTGCCGGGGGTGCGCGTCGCCTATACCGATGAGCGCGAGGAACAGCATGCGCTGGATGCCGGCGCCCTGGTCCTGGTGGTGCCCACGGTACGCTCCTATGAGGAAGCCATCCTGGCTCGTGACTGGGCCTTCTTTCCGCCCCTGGGACGGCGCAGCAATGGCGGCGGCCAGGCCTTCCAGCTCTACAGGAATGTTCCGGGCGGCTATCGTGCCACCGCCAACGACAATATCGTGCTGATCCTGATGATCGAAACGCTGGCCGGCCTGAAAGACGCCGACCGCATCGCCAAGATTCCGGGTGTCACCGCAATCTTCGCGGCCAGCGGCGACCTGGGCAATCATTCGGGCTACAAGCAGAACGATCCCGACTATGAGCGTGAGATCAATATCGTGCACGATGCCGCCATCAAGGCCGGCGTGCGGCTGTGCGGGCCGCTGGCCTGGCGCGACCGTCCCGACTTCACCTGCTTCCAGGCGGGCAGCGAGGCCGGGCTGATCGCCCGCGGCGCCAAGGAGGAACTGGGCCCGCTCGCCAATACCCAGGCGGTGCCGGAAGTCGGTCCCTGGGCGAAGAAGTAGCAAGCTCGCGTCGATAGAAGCGAAAAGGGCGCCGCGATTGTTCGCGGCGCCCTTTTTGTTCGGCTGTCCGGCGCTTTATTTGGCGGTCGAGAAACGGAATTCGGTGGCCTGGTAGAAAATCTTGCCCGGTTTCAGCTCGGTGGTGGGAAAGGCCGGGATGTTGGGTGCGTTGGCAAAATGCTGGGTCTCCAGGCAGAAGGCGCCGCGCTTGACATACTGGGCGCCGCCCTTGCCGACGATCGGCTTTTCGTTGTTGGGCAGATAGAGCTGGATGCCGGGCTGGGTGGTCCACACATCCATCACCCGGCCCGACTGCGGCTCCACCACATGGGCGGCGGGCCTGAGTTTTCCATCGGCCCGCGCACGATGAAATTGATGTCATAACCGGGCGTGGCGACAATGGCCGGATCGGGGCCGTTGATGTCCCTGCCGATGGGCTTTGCCCTGGTGAAATCGAAGCCGGTGCCCGCCACCTTCATCACCTGGCCGGTCGCCATATGATTGGCGTCGGTCGGCGTGACGGCGTCGGAGAATATCTGCAGGCGATGGTTCAGCACGTCGCCGTTGCCCGCGCCCTTCAGGTTGAAATAGGAATGGTTGGTGGGGTTGAGAACCGTCGGCTTGTCGGTGGTGGCGCGGTACTCGATCTTCAGCGCATTGCCGGCCGTCAGGGTGTAGGTCACCGTGAAGTCCAAATTGCCGGGAAAGCCCTGGTCGCCGTCGGGACTGACCATGTGCAGGATCAGGGCGGGCGAGGGCCCGTCCATCGGCGTGGCGCTGTAGACGTGATAGCTGAAGCCGACGGGCCCGCCATGGATGTTGTTGGGCCCGGCATTGGCCTTGAGGTGATAGGTTTTGCCTTCCAGGGTGAACCGCGCCCCGCCAATGCGGTTGGCGAAGCGGCCGATCACCGCGCCATAGGTGGTGCCGTGGGTATAATCTTCCAGCCTGTCATAGCCCAGCACCACATCCGCCAGCTTGCCGCTGCGGTCGGGCACATCCAGGCTGACCAGGAAGGCCCCATAATTGGTGATGCGCGCGCGCATGCCGTGCGCGTTGGTCAGGGTATAGATGTCCACCTTCTGATGGTCGGCGGTCTCGCCCCAGGGCGCCTTGTCGATCTTGGCCTGCGCCGGCGCGGCAAGGCAAAGGCAGGCGAAGGCGAGCGCGAAGGTCTTCATCGATGGGTTCCCTGATCTGTCTTCAGTGATAGTCGCGGGCGAACAGACCGCCGATGGTGGCGCTGGTCAACAGGTGGCCCTTGGCGGCGTCCAGAAACTGCTCGCGTGTCAGCCCGGGCGCCAGCGCCGGCGCCAGGTCGGTCGCCATCACCGTGATCATGTAATGATGCGGCCCGTCGCCCTGCGGCGGGCAGGGCCCGACATAGTTGGGATTGCCGCGGGTGCCCGCCCCGCCGGTAAAGCCGATTCCGGCCGTGCCGTCGCCTTCCTTCAACTCGGTGGTGGTGGGGGCGATGTTGTAGGCCACCCAGTGCGACACCCCGGCGCCGAACCGGCCGTCTATGTCATACATCAGGATGGCGAAGCTTTTGGTCCCGGCGGGCGCGTTGTGCCAGGCCAGCTGCGGCGAGACATTCTTGCCGGGGCAGGGGCAGATGGCGGGATTGCGGGGGCTGCAGGCGCGCTTTTGGTCATCGCCGCCGTAGCGCACCGCGATGCGCGCCCCGTCCCGGATCGAGGTCGAGGTCAGGGTCATCCAGGGGGCGGCGGCCGCCAGCGAGGCGGTGAAAAATGCCGCAGCCAGGCCCAAGGCCAAAATCATGATTCTTCCCATCGCCATTCCCCTGATTGCGGTCTTGGGGACGAATCTAGCCGCCGCCGGAAGGCCTTGGGAAGGGGCGGAGAAAAGAACGGGAACGCCCTGAGAACAATATCTAGTATTAACACGCCGAATCAATGCCTTGGGCGGTGTCTTGCCAAAGAGAACAAACCGTGTACTTTCATTCCATCCAGCCGCCGCCGGGATTCGCTTGGGGATCAGCGGGCGCTGTGGAATAACCGAGGAGAAAGTCATGTCACAGGCGGCATTGCGGGTAGTGGGCAAGGATCAGAATAACGATCGCAAGCGGGCGCTGGAGGCCGCGCTGAGCCAGATCGACCGGGCGTTCGGCAAAGGCTCGGTGATGAAGCTGGGCAGCCGCGACCTGGGCCTGGCGACCGATGCGGTCTCCACCGGCAGCCTGGGCCTGGACATCGCGCTGGGCATCGGCGGGCTGCCGCGCGGCCGGGTGGTCGAGGTCTATGGCCCGGAATCCTCGGGCAAGACCACGCTGGCGCTGCATGTGGTGGCCGAGATCCAGAAGAAGGGCGGCACCGCGGCCTATGTCGATGCCGAACATGCGCTCGATCCGGTCTATGCCAAGAAGCTGGGCGTGGACATCGACGAGATGCTGATCTCCCAGCCCGATACCGGCGAGCAGGCGCTGGAGATCACCGACACGCTGGTGCGTTCCGGCGGGGTGGACATTGTGGTGATCGACTCGGTCGCCGCCCTGACCCCCAAGGCCGAGCTGGAAGGCGAAATGGGCGATTCCCTGCCCGGCCTGCAGGCGCGGCTGATGAGCCAGGCGCTGCGCAAGCTGACCGGCAGCATCTCCAAGTCCAACACCATCGTGCTTTTCATCAACCAGATCCGCATGAAAATCGGCATCATGTTCGGCAATCCGGAAACCACCACCGGCGGCAATGCCCTGAAATTCTATGCCTCGGTGCGCCTGGACATCCGCCGCATCGGCGCCATCAAGGACCGCGACGAAGTGATCGGCAACCAGACCCGCGTGAAGGTGGTCAAGAACAAGGTCGCCCCGCCCTTCAAGCAGGTCGAATTCGACATCATGTACGGGGTGGGCATCTCCAAGGTGGGCGAGCTGGTGGACCTGGGCGTCAAGGCGGGGATCGTGGAGAAATCGGGCTCCTGGTACTCCTATGACGGGGCGCGCATCGGCCAGGGCCGCGAAGTCCGCCAAGACCTTCCTCACCGAGAACGCCGACATCGCCGACAAGATCGAACACGCCATCCGCGCCAATGCCGGCCAGATCGGCCAGAACCTGGTGCTGGACACCTCCGAAAAGGCGGAAGCTGAAGAATAGGCCGCAAAACGGCCCACGGAACGGTTGGATTTGTCTCGCAGCAAGTCCAACTCCTCGGCAGAAGGCGCCGCCTGTGAATGGGCGGCGCCTTCTGTTTTTTGGGGGGCTGGGCCGCGAATAGCCAGGCGTGACAAGGTTTTTTAGAGCCGTTACAACCTGAAACCATGAAAAGCCTTTCCGACGTCCGCAGCGGGTTCCTGGAATTCTTCGCCGAGCGTGGCCACGCCGTGGTTGCGTCCTCGCCCCTGGTGCCGCGCAACGACCCCACCTTGATGTTCACCAATGCGGGCATGGTCCAGTTCAAGAACCTGTTCACGGGCGCCGAAAAGCGCCCCTACAGCCGCGCCACCACGGTGCAGAAATGCGTCCGCGCCGGCGGCAAGCACAACGATCTGGACAATGTCGGCTACACCGCCCGGCACCACACCTTTTTCGAGATGTTGGGGAATTTCTCCTTCGGCGATTACTTCAAGGAAGAGGCCGTCACCTTTGCCTGGGATTTCGTCTCCAAGGTGGTGGGCCTGCCCAAGGACAAGCTGCTGGTCACCGTCTATCCCACCGACGAGCAGGCACGCCAGCTGTGGAAGAAGATCGCCGGCCTGTCCGATGATCGGATCATCGGCCATGAAAGCAACCTGTGGGCGATGGGGCCCACCGGCCCGTGCGGCTATTGCTCGGAGATATTCTTCGACCAGGGCCCCTCGGTCGCGGGCGGCCCGCCGGGCAGCGCCGAGGAAGATGGCGACCGCTTCCTGGAATTCTGGAACCTGGTGTTCATGCAGTTCGAGCAGGTGGACGAAAACACCCGCCTGGACCTGCCCAAGCCTTCCATCGACACCGGCATGGGGCTGGAGCGCATTGCCGCCATCCTGCAGGGCGTCACCAACAATTACGACGTGGACCTGTTCCGCCACCTGATCGCGGCGTCGGAATCGGCCAGCGGCGTGGACAGCAAGGGCGAGGCGACCTTCAGCCACCGCATCATCGCCGACCATCTGCGCGCCACCTCCTTCCTGATCGCCGACGGCGTGCTGCCGTCCAATGAGGGGCGCGGCTATGTGCTGCGCCGGATCATGCGCCGCGCCATGCGCCATGCCCATCTGCTGGGCACCAAGGACCCGTTGATGCACCGGCTGGTGCCGGCGCTGGTGGGCGAGATGGGCTCGGCCTATCCCGAACTCAAGCGCGGCGAGGCGTTGATCGCCGAAACCCTGAAGCTGGAGGAAATTCGATTCCGCGAAACCCTGGCGCGCGGCCTGAAACTGCTGGACGAAGCCAGCACCGGTCTCGGCAAAGGCGACCGGCTCAAGGGCGAGATCGCCTTCAAGCTCTACGACACCTTTGGTTTCCCGCTGGACCTGACCGAGGAATCCCTGCGCGCCCGCGGCGTGACGGTGGATACCGACGGCTTTGCGGCCGCGATGCAGAAACAGAAGGCCGAAGCGCGCGCCTCCTGGTCGGGCTCCGGCGAAGCCGCCAGCGAAGCGCAATGGTTCGCGGTGCTCGATGAAGTGGGTCGCACCGAGTTTCTGGGCTACGACACCGAGGAAGCCGAAGGCGTGGTCCTGGCCATCTTCAAGGAAGGCGGCCGGGTTATGGCGGCCAATGCGGGGGAGGCGGTGGAGATCGTCACCAACCAGACGCCCTTTTACGGCGAGTCCGGCGGCCAGGCCGGCGACACCGGCCATATCGCATCGGCCAAGGCCAAGGGCCAGGTCACCGACACCCAGAAAAAGCTGGGCGCGCTGCATGTCCATCTGGTGCGCCTCACCGAAGGCACGATCGCGCCGGGTGACGCGGTGGATTTGAAGGTGGACACCGAACGCCGCCGCGCCACCCGCGCCAACCACAGCGCCACCCATCTGCTGCATGCCGCGCTCAAGCGGGTGCTGGGCAATCATGTCAGCCAGAAGGGCTCGCTGGTGAATGCGGAGCGCCTGCGGTTCGACTTCTCCCATCCCAAGCCGGTGTCGCCGGACGAGTTGGAAAGGATCGAGGCCCAAGTCAATCAGGTGATCCGCCAGAATTCCGATACCGCCACAAGGCTGATGCCGACCGACCAGGCGGTCGCGGCAGGCGCCGAAGCCCTGTTCGGGGAAAAATACGGCGACGAAGTGCGGGTCCTGTCCATGGGCGCCGACCTGGAAGCGCAAAAGGCCTATTCGGTCGAACTGTGCGGCGGCACCCATGTCCACCGGCTGGGCGATATCGGCCTGTTCACCATCCTGTCGGAAAGCGCCGTGGCGGCGGGCGTGCGCCGCATCGAGGCGCTGACGAGCGAACATGCCCGCCGCTATCTGTCGGGCCAGGCCGAAATCGCCCGCGAGGCGGCATCGGCGATCAAGACGCCGGTCGGGGAACTTTCGGCCCGCGTGGCCCAGCTTTCCGACGAGCGCCGCAGGCTGGAACGCGAACTGGCCGAAGCCAAGAAACAGCTGGCTCTTGCCGGTCCGGCCAATGGCGGCGATGACGGGATGGAGACCATCGCCGGGCTGAAGGCCGTGCTCAGGCTGGTGGAAGGGGTCTCGCCCAAGGACCTCAAGAGCCTGGCCGACGGCGCCAAAAGCCAGGTCGGTTCCGGCGTGGTCGCCTTTGTGGCGGCGGCGGACGGAAAGGCCTCCATCGTGGCCGGCGTCACCGACGACCTGACCGCGCGCATCAGTGCGGTGGATCTGGTGCGGGTCGCGGCGGAGGCGTTGGGCGGCAAGGGCGGCGGCGGCCGCCCCGACATGGCCCAGGCGGGCGGACCCGACAACGGCAATCCTTCCGCGGCCCTCGACGCCATCCGCAGGAAGCTTGGCGAGCTGGCGACCGTTTAAGCGATAATGTCCGGCAACAACCCGTTGTTGATCTCGGTGATCTCGTCTTTCAATTGAAGCTTGCGCTTCTTCAGCCGCGACAGGGCCAGCAGGTCGGGATTGCCCGCCAGAATCATGGCCGCGATGGCGGCGTCCAGGTCGCGATGCTCCTGGGTCAGCTGGGTCAGCTTGGCGCGGGCGGCGACTTCACTGGGGCCAACGACGCGGCTCATTTTGCAACCTTTTTGCGGCGGCCCTTGGCCAGGTCTTCGCCCCAGCGCTTCACGTCGGGCCAGTCATAGCCGAACAGATCCAGGGCCCGCCCCACCATGTGATCCACCAGGTCCGACAGGGTGCGCGGCTCGGCATAGAAGGCGGGCACCGGCGGCAGGATGATGGCGCCCATTTCCGCCAGTGCCGTCATGGACCGCAAGTGTCCCAGGTGCAGCGGCGTCTCGCGCACCATCAGCACCAGCGGGCGGCGCTCCTTCAGCATCACGTCGGCGGCCCGCGTCAGCAGGCTGGTGGTGACCCCGGTGGCAATCTCGCTCATGGTACGCACCGAGCAGGGCGCCACGATCATGCCTTTGGTCTTGAAACTGCCGCTGGCGATGGGGGCGGCGATATCGCTCACCGCATAGTTGTAATCCGCCTTGGCGGCGACCTGCCGCGGCGAGAGTTCCGTTTCGTAACCGATGGTCATTTCCGCCGGCTTGGTCATAACCAGATGTGATTCTATCCCCAATTGCCGGCAGGCTTCCAGCGCCCGGATGCCATAGGCCACGCCCGAGGCCCCGGACAGCCCGATAACCAGCCGATCCGCTTTATTTTTCACCGGTTCCCGGGTCTTCATGGCCTCCCGTTAGCACTTATTAAGACCGGGACAAAGAGTTTCGCGCGCCCCACCTTTTGCAGGTGACAGGACCCCGGATTGGTGGTTGAATTTTGGGGCTAGGCGCGAGCCTAATTGCGCGCCAGACGGGCCGAAATCCCGGGTCGAAATCCATCGATGAGGTACATGCATGGCGCTACAAGGACATATTGATCATCTGTCCACCCAGCACAAAAAAATCGAAGACATCATCGAGAGCGAGATGGCCAATCCCGACTGGGATGAGATGCGCGTCGCCGCCCTGAAAAAGCAAAAACTCCGAATCAAGGACGAGCTCGAGCGGTTAAGAGCCACGCTCAACTGAACCGCCATGCCCCTTGCGGCCGCGCCCTCTGGCGCGCGGCCTCGGGACACTCATAAATTCTTCGCCCGTTCGCGCAACACGAATTTCTGGATCTTGCCCGTCGAGGTCTTGGGCAGTTCAGCGAAGACCACCGTGCGCGGCAGCTTGAATTTCGCCAGCCGCGCGCTGCGCGAAGGCGATGAGTTCGGTCTTCCGTCGCCTTGGCGCCGGAGCGCAGTTCGACAAAGGCGCAAGGGCTCTCGCCCCATTTGGAATCGGGCCGCGCCACCACCGCCACGAACAATACCGCCGGATGGCCGGCAATGGCGTCTTCCACCTCGATGGACGAGATATTCTCGCCGCCGGAAATGATGATGTCCTTGGACCGGTCCTTCAGCTGGATATAGCCGTCGGGATACATCACGCCCAGATCGCCGGAATGAAACCAGCCGCCTTTCAGGGCCGCGCGCGTGGCCTTGGGATTCTTCAGATAGCCGCGCATCACGATATTGCCGCGGAACATCACCTCGCCGATGGTCTTGCCGTCGGCGGGCACCGGTTTCATCGTCTTTGGGTCCAGCACCGCCAGGGCCTCCAGCGGCGCATAGCGCACGCCCTGGCGCGCTTTCCTGGCGGCGCGGCCGGCGCTGTCGAGCGCGTCCCATTCCGCATGCCACTCATTGACCACGGCGGGGCCATAGACCTCGGTCAGGCCATAGACATGCACCACTTCAAATCCGGCGTCGGCCATCGCCGCCAGGGTTGATTCCGGCGGCGGCGCGGCGGCGGCCAGGAAGCGTACTTTCTGCGGGAAATTCTTGCGCTCGTTTTCGCCGGCATTGACCAGGGTGGACATCACGATCGGCGCGCCGCACAGATGGGTGACGCCGTGGGTGGCCAGCGCCTCGAAGATCGCGCCCGCCCGCACCCAGCGCAGGCAGACATGGGTGCCCGCCACCGCCGACAGCGACCAGGGCATGCACCAGCCGTTGCAGTGAAACATCGGCAGGGTCCATAGCAGCACCGGATGGTCCACCATGGTGCCGGCCAGCGCATTGCCGTAGCACATCAGGGCGGCGCCGCGATGGTGATAGACCACGCCCTTGGGATTGCCGGTGGTGCCGGAAGTATAGTTCAGGGCGATGGCGTCCCATTCATCGCCGGGCATCGCCCAGGCGAAGTCGGGATCGCCGGATTTCAGGAGCTTTTCGTAATCGATCTTGCCCAGCCGCGCGCCGCCTTGCGGAAATTCCCTGTCGTCATAGTCGATCACCAGCGGCTTTTTCTTCAGCCGCGCCAGCGCCGCCTTGATGGTGGCGGAAAATTCGCGGTCGGTGATCAGAACTTTCGCCCCGCCATGTTCCAGCATGAAGGCGATCGCGGCCGCGTCCAGCCTGGTATTCAGCGCATTCAGAACCGCGCCCAGCATCGGCACGCCATAATGGGCCTCCAGCATGGGCGGGGTGTTGGCCAGCATCACCGCCACCGTATCGCCCTTGCGCACGCCCAGTTTGGCCAGCGCCGAGGCCAGCCGGCGGCTGCGCGCATAGAAGGCGGCGTAATCGATGCACTGTCTGCCGTGGATGATCGCGGTATGGGCGGGAAAGACGCGCGCGGCGCGTTCCAGGAACGTCAGGGGCGTCAGGGGCTGATAGTTGGCGGCAACGCGCTCCAGACCCGTCTCATAGGGCCTTGCCGCTTTTGCGACCGTCTTGCGCTTGGGTTTCCTGGTGGCCATGGCGCGAGGCACGCTAATGAAAGCCGTCTGCGGCAGCAAGTTTGGAGGTCGGCAGTGGCGATGCTAGAAGTCCGCGCCCATGACACAAATCGATCAGCCTGAAACACCTCCGAAAAAGTCGCGCGGCCTGCGCGCCCTCTATGCCTGGATGGTCGCGAACGCCCAGGGCCGCCATGCCTGGGCGGCGGTCGCCGCCTTTGCCTTTGCCGAGGCCAGCTTCTTTCCCATTCCGGCCGACGTGATGGTGCTGCCGATGATGCTGGCGGACCGCAAGCGCGTCTTCCACCTGGGGGCGTGGGTGGCCTTCTGGTCGGTGGCGGGCGGCATGCTGGGCTATGCCATCGGTCACCTGTTCTGGGAGACCGCCGGCCTGTGGTTGATCCATGTCCTGCATGTCCCGCTGGAACAGGTCGAGGCGCTGCGCGCCAAATATACCAGCAACGCCTATCTGATCATGGTGCAGGGGGCGACGCCGATTCCCTACAAGCTGGTGACCATCGCTTCCGGCCTGGCAGGGGTTAGCTTTCCGCTTTTCATGCTCTATTCGACCGTCACCCGCAGCATCCGCTATCTGGTGATAGAGGCGCTGCTGGTCCATTTCTTTGGCGAAAAGGCGCAGGCGCTGCTCGAGAAATATCTCGAAGCGGCGCTGGTCTTGTTTGTGGTCGTACTGGTCCTGGGCTTCGTGGCACTCAAGTACCTGTAAGCGCCGGGCGAACGTCAGTCCTGTTCCAGTTCGCTCGACATCTTCCATTCGTCGGAAGCCGGCGCGCCTTCGCCTTCGGCCGGCACCACGGGCGGCATTTCCAGCGGCGCTTCCACGGGCGCGGTGGTTTCGGCGATCGTCTTCAGGGCGGGCCCCTTCCTGGCGGCGCGCTTTTGCGCCCGTTCCAGCTTGGCGTTGACGCGGCTGACGGCCAGGTCCAGTTCCAGCTGCGAGCACAGCCCCAGGGTCACCGGATCCACCGCCTTGATGTTGGCCGCGTTCCAGTGCGAGCGCTCGCGAATCTTGGCGATGGTGGCCTTGGTGGTGCCCACCAGCTTGATGATGTCGCTGTCGCCGAATTCGGGATGATTGCGGATCAGCCAATAGACGGCATCGGGCTTGTCCTGGCGTTTGCTGACCGGGGTGTAGCGCGGGGCGCGCTTCAGGCGCACGCTGGGCATCTTGTGCTTGGCGGGCGCCATCTTCAGCCGCTTCTTGGGATCCTTTTCGGCCTCGGCGATCTGCTCGCGGGTCAACTGGCCGGTGGCGACCGGGTCCTGGCCCTTGATGCCCTTGGCGACGTCCTCGTCGGCGATGCCTTTGACTTCCAGCGGGTGCAGGCCGCAGAAATCGGCGATCTGCTCGAAGGACAGCGCGGTATTGTCCACCAGCCAGACGGCGGTGGCTTTGGGCATCAGGGGCTTCTGTTCGACGGCCATGGCAATTTCTCCCGTTGAGCGGGAGCCCTGTCCGAGCCCGCCGCCCCTCGTCAGGCTAACCCTTTCGAGGAATGCGGTCTTTTTAGCGGGGCTGCCGCCGGGGCGCAAAGACTTTCAGGAGATTTGCAGCAAGATTTTGCCGATATGGCCGGTTTTGGCCATGAAATCATGGGCCGCCTGGGCCTCATCCAGCGGAAATACCCGGTCGATGACCGGCCGGACGCCGCCTGGGGCGCCCAGAGAAGGCCAGACCTCGGCC
This sequence comes from uncultured Alphaproteobacteria bacterium, assembly GCA_963835715.1. Classification (GTDB taxonomy): domain Bacteria; phylum Pseudomonadota; class Alphaproteobacteria; order Micropepsales; family Micropepsaceae; genus Rhizomicrobium. Next base: position 555,063 of record CAWIGN010000002.1, on the reverse strand, counting down.
AGCAGGGCGTCGCGAATGGCCCGCTTTTGTTCCCCGGTCCGGCCGCGCAGGGTGGTCGCCGCCAGGGTCAGGCGCTTGGTCAGGACGGGCGTGAAATCCACCTCGGCCCGGAAGCTTTTCTGGTAGGCGATGTTGACGATGCGGCCCCAGGGCGCGGCGGCTGCGATATTGCGCTGGATATAGTCGCCGCCGACCATGTCGAGAATGACATCCACGCCTCGACCGGCGGTTTCGCCCTTGACCACGGCGACGAAATCTTCCCTGCGATAATTGATGGCGCGCGCCGCGCCGAATCCAAGGGCAGCCGCACATTTGCTGTCACTGCCGGCGGTTGTGAAGATCCGGTGGCCGCGGCGCGCAAAGATCTGGATCGCCAGGCTGCCGATGCCGCTGGTGCCGCCATGGATCAGCAGGCTTTCGCCCGCTGCGAGCCGGCCGGTATCCATGACGTTGGTCCAGGCGGTGAATGCGGCTTCCGGCAATCCCGCTGCCTCGACCAGGCCGATGGCATCGGGCACCGGTAGCGCGCAGCCGGCATCGGCCACGGCATATTCGCCATAGCCGCCGCCCGGCAGCAGGGCACAGACCTGGTCCCCGGTCTTCCACGAGCCCGCGCCATCCCCCAGGCCGGCGATCACGCCCGAGACTTCCATGCCCAGAAGGGGCGAGGCCCCCGGCGGGGGCGGGTATTTTCCGCGTGCCTGCAGCAGATCGGCATTGTTGAGGCCGGCCGCCTTGACCGCGATCAGGACTTCGCCCGGACCGGGCCTGGGCGCAGGCAGGGTACCGGCGACCAGCCGGTAGTCCTTGCCCGGCATCTCAACCTGAATGGCTTTCATGGCTTGCGCCGCCTTCCGCTGCGGCTAAGACTAAACCCGAACCGGAGGCCGACGCGATGGACTTGGATGACCTGCAGCCGCGCAAGAAGCTGCCCGAGATCGTTCTGGGCGAGGATATTTCCGCACTTTCCGCGCATGAACTGGAAAAACGCATCGCCCGTCTGGAAGAGGAAATTGCGCGCTGCAGCGCCGCGATCAAGGTCCGCCAGGCCACCAAGTCGGCGGCGGAAACTTTCTTCAAGAAGTGAGATCGTCAGCCAAGGCAAAGATTAAGTGTTAACGACCGCGGCCGGATTAGGCATATGTGCATATCGGGCGCGTTTACCAACCATTGCGCTTTTCGGCGTGTCCGCAGCTTGGTAGCGTCGCGCCACGTTAATTGGGGGCATCCTGTTGAGCAACGACGCCGAGATTGCAAACTTCACCGACACCGCGATGTTCGACCGCACGTTCGATGAAGGCATGGCGCTGGTCGAGGAAACCGCCCGCTATCTCGACGGCAAGGGCCGCGAGGAAGCGCGTTCGCTGCCGCGCAAGGCGGCGATGCTGTATGCCGGCGAGAGCATGCGCGTCACCACCCGCCTGATGCAGGCCGCCAGCTGGCTGTTGGTGCAGCGCGCGGTGCGCGACGGCGACATGGAACGCGCCGATGCACTGCATGACCGTTACCGGCTGGGCAGCCGCGAGATTTGCCTGGGGACATGCGCCGAGGATACCGGCCTGCTGCCGGCGCAACTCAGGGACCTGCTGGGACGCAGCGAAAACCTTTATCGCCGCATCGCGCGGCTGGACGACGATCTGTTCGGCGAGGGCGAGGTTTCCCCCGGCGCCCGTGGCCAGATGGATGCTCTGGCCCAGGCTTTCGGCGCCAAGTAACAAGGAGAACATGTCCGGTGGGCATGCGGACGCGACAAGCGCGTGGCGCGCAAGCCCTGCGCGACGAGCAAAAACGCCGCCGGACTCCGGCGGCGTTTTCATATCTGGCGTGAAAGAGGCGTTCAGCCCTTCACGAACCCGGCAAACTTTTTGTTGAAGCGCGTCAGCCTGCCGCCGCGATCCATCAGCTGCTGCTGGCCGCCAGTCCAGGCCGGGTGGGTGGACGGGTCGATGTCGAGGGTGACCTTCTGGCCCGCGGTGCCATAGGTGGTGCGCGTCTTGTAGGTGGTGCCGTCGTTCAGCTGAACTTCGACAAAGTGATAATCGGGATGAATGCCCTTTTTCATGACGCCAACCTTCTCTTCAAAACACCGCCCATCGCTGCCGGCGGCGGATGCCGCCCGTTAGACCGGGCGGCCGCAAGCCGGGGCTTATACGGGAGGGCCCCGCGCCCCGCAAGGATTACCTCCCCGCGCCCGAAAAGCCCCTTATTGGCGGGCCAAGGGCCTGTCGCGGCAATAGTTCCTTTGGCCTGGCCCCCGCACCCCTATATACAGCCCGGGAACAACAAAGGCGGCCCATTTGGCGCGGGGTGACAGCAGCTTTACCAGTGAAACCGCACGGGTCGCGGCGGGGCGGCCCAAAAGCCGGTCCCTGGCGCCGCTGAAGGGCATCCTGCCGTTCCTGACGCCCTATCGGGGGCGGATCCTGGCGGCGGTCCTGGCCCTGCTTGCCTCCTCCTCGGCCACCCTGATGTTGCCCCAGTTCGCCCGGGGCCTGATCGACGCAAGGGGGCTGTCAGCCAGCCAGGCCCATGCCCTCAGCGACTTCTATTTTGCCTTCGTGGCGGCGGCGGCGGTGCTGGGGCTGGCATCGGCGACCCGGTTCTATTTCGTCACCTGGCTGGGCGAGCGGGTGGTGGCCGATGTCCGCAAGGCCGTCTTCAGCAATGTGCTGGGCCTGTCGCCCCAGTTCTTCGAAGTCACCCGCACCGGCGAGGTTCTGTCGCGCATGACCGCCGACACCACCCTGATCCAGACCGTGGTGGGTTCCTCGGTCTCCCAGGCGCTGCGCAACCTGGTGACGCTGACAGGCGGGCTGGCGCTGATGTTCGTCACCAGCGTGAAACTGACGCTTCTGGTGGTGGGGGCGGTGGTGCTGGTGATGCTGCCGTTGCTTGTGTTCGGGCGCTGGGTGCGAAAACTCTCGCGCCTGAGCCAGGATTCCATCGCCGAAACCGCGGCGCGCGGCACGGAGACCCTGAACGCGGTACCCACGGTGCAGGCCTTCACCCAGGAAGCCTATGAGCGCGACGCCTTTGGCGCGGCGGTGGAGCGCGCCTTTACCCATGCCCGCAGCCGCACCCTGGCGCGCGCCATCCTGACCGCGATCGCGATTTTCACCGCTTTTGCGGGCCTGGCCACGGTGGGGCTGATCGGGTTGCATGATTTCCTGGGCGGGCGCATTTCGGCGGGCCAGCTGGTGGCCTTTATCTTCTATGGCTTTCTGACCGGCGGCGGCGTCGGCGCCCTGAGCGAAGTGTGGGGCGATCTGCAGCGCGCCGCGGGCGCCACCGAACGGCTGATGGAATTGCTGCACGAAGTGCCCGCGATCCGCCCGCCCGCTCGTCCGTTTGCATTGCCGGCGCGCGCGGGCGGCGCTGTGTCGTTCGACAATGTCACCTTCCAGTATCCCAGCCGGCCCGACTTCAAGGCGCTGAACGGCTTTTCGCTGAATGTCGCCAGCGGCGAGGCGGTGGCGCTGGTGGGCCCCAGCGGGGCGGGAAAGTCCACCGTCTTTCAGTTGATGTTGCGTTTCTATGACGCCCAGAGTGGCGCCATCCGCTTCGACGGCACCGACATCACCCAGCTGGACCCTGTTGCCCTGCGCCGCAAGATCGCGGTGGTGGCGCAGGAGCCGGTGATTTTTTCCGGCACCATCGCCGCCAATATCCATTATGGCCGGCAGGATGCGAGCGAGGAACAGGTCCGCGCCGCTGCCGATGCCGCCGCTGCCACCGAGTTCATCGAGAGATTGCCCGACGGGTTCAACACCCAGGTCGGCGAGCGCGGGATCACCCTTTCGGGCGGACAGCGCCAGCGCCTGGCGATCGCCCGCGCCATCCTGCGCGATGCGCCCCTGCTGCTCCTGGACGAGGCGACATCGGCGCTGGACGCGGAGAATGAACGGCTGGTGCAGACCGCGCTGGCCAACCTGATGGTGGGCCGTACCACCCTGGTCATCGCCCACCGCTTCTCCACCATCCAGCGGCTGGCGCGGATCGTGGTGATGGAGGACGGCCAGGTGGTGGCGCAGGGAAGCCATGGCGAACTGGTGGCGGGCGGCGGCCTTTATGCGCGCCTGGCCTCGCTGCAGTTCGCGGATCAGCCCCGATGAGATTGAGCCGCCCGCGCAGGCCGGGCCGCGCGCTCGCCGCCCTGGTGATCGTGGCGCTGATCAGCGCCCTGGTGCGCGGAATCTGGGTCAATGGCCTGCTTTCGCGCGTGAGACCGGGTTTTTCGGGCACTTGCCGGACCGTGGCCAGCCTGCCCGGCGTGCAGGATATGGCGGTTGGCGGAAACAGCCTGTTTCTTGCGGTCGCCGGCGCGCGCGGTCCGCTGCCCGCCGACGGCATCTACGCCATGGCCTTGTCCGGCGGCGATCCGGTCCGGCTGGCGGGCACGCCAAGGGATTTTCATCCGCGCGGTATCGGCCTTTTTCATGCACCCGGCAGCGAAGAGCTGCTCTTGTTCGCGGTCAACCACCGTTCCAGCGGACGCTTCAGCATCGATTCCTTTGTCGTCAAGAATCCGGACGGCGCGCCCGCGCTGGTGGCCCAGGGCACGATCGAGGGCGGCCTGCTGATCAACCCCCAGGATGTGGCGGTGGCCGGGCCCGACAATTTCTATGTCGCCAACGGCACGGCCGGGAAGAACCCGCTGATCCATGGCCTGCAGACCTATGGCATCCTTTCCGGCGGCAATGTGCTGTATTTCAACGGCACGACCTTCAGCCAGGTCGCCGATGGACTCTACGGCACGCGCAGCCTGGTGCTGACGCCCCGGGGCGATCACCTGATCGTCGGCGGCCTGCTCAGCCGCTCGCTGACCTCTTTCACGCGCGAGCCCTTCACCGGCGCGCTGAGCGAAGCGGGCACGCTGGTCCTGCCCGCGGGCCCCGAAAAGCTCGATGTCGATGCCCAGGGCGAATTATGGGTGGCTGGACACGCCAATCTGGCCGACTGGCGCGCCTTCAACGCGGACCCCGGCAAGCGCGCGCCGTCGCAGCTCCTGCGTGTCAGTCTTTCCGGCGGCGTGCCGCAGACGGTGGAGCAGGTTTACGCCAATGACGGATCGCAAATTGCCGGCGCCAGCGTGGGCGTGGCCGCCGGCAGGCGCCTGTTCATCGGGTCGTCCCTGGACACCCGGCTGCTCGACTGCACGGCAAAATAAAAGGGGCGCCGCAAGCGGCGCCCCTTTTGCATCCCGTCCCGGCGCTTATGCGACCTGGGTGATCTCTTCGCCATTGGGATCGCGCAGCACATAGCCGCGGCCCCACACGGTTTCGATATAGTTGGCGCCCTCGGTGGCGGCGGCCAGCTTCTTGCGCAACTTGCAGATGAAGACATCGATGATCTTCAACTCCGGCTCGTCCATGCCGCCATAAAGATGGTTGAGGAACATTTCCTTGGTCAGGGTGGTGCCCTTGCGCAGGCTCAGCAGCTCCAGCATCTGATATTCCTTGCCGGTCAGATGCACGCGGGCGCCGTCCACTTCCACGGTCTTGGCGTCCAGGTTGACGGTGAGCTTGCCAGTGGTGATGACCGACTGGCTGTGGCCCTTGGAGCGGCGCACCACCGCCTGAATGCGGGCGACCAGCTCGTCCTTGTGGAACGGCTTGGTCATATAGTCGTCGGCGCCGAAACCCAGGGCCTTGACCTTGGCCTCGACAATGGCGTTGCCCGACAGGATCAGGACCGGCGTCTGCACCTTGGCGACGCGCAGGGCCTTGAGAACCTCGAAGCCGCTCATGTCGGGCAGCTGCAGGTCCAGGACGATGATGTCGTAATCGTAGAGCTTGCCCAGATCGATCCCTTCTTCGCCGAGATCGGTGGTGTAGACGTTGAGGCCCTCGCTGCGCAGCATCAGCTCGATGCTGCGCGCCATGGCGCTGTCGTCTTCGATCAGGAGTACGCGCATTTCAGGCCCCTCTCTTAACGTTCGGACGCACCCAACATGGTGTGGGTACGGTTAACCGGTTTCCGGACGGTAAGCGTAATTAGTTAACAGCAGCTTTAACTTCCCTGGCAAGCTTCAAGCCTTCCTCACGCCGGATTAAGGCCTGGAAAGGACTCGCGGGGCCGCTAAGGGGCTTGATTCAATTTATTAAGTTTACCGCCATTTAAATTCTTGGCCCCAAGATGGGGTGTATCGGAGGGGCAGGAGCCTTCCGAATCACCGGCCCAGCGGCGCAGAAGCGCCAAGAACGGGAATGAAATGCGCGCGTTGCTGAAGAATATCGAGGCCATTCCCACGCTCACCCGCTTTGGCCGGGTCGCCCGTATTGAGGGCCTGGCGGTGGAAGTCACGGGCGCCCAGGGGGCTGTCAGCCTGGGTGGCCAATGTCGCATAAGTGTCGGAAATAACAGGAAAATTCCCTGCGAAGTGGTAGGATTCCGCGAGGGCCGCGCCCTGGTCATGCCGCTGGGTACGCTGGACGGAATTACCCTGGGCGCGCGGGCGGATTTCGAGGACCGCCCCGCCGCAATCTATCCCTCCAAGGCCTGGCTGGGCCGGGTGCTCGACGGCTTCGCCCAGCCGATCGACGGCAAGGGCGCGCTGCCGCAGGGCACCGCGGCCTGCCCGCTCAAGGCGGCGCCGCCGCCGGCGACCTTGCGCGGCCGCCTGGGCGGCAAGCTGGATCTGGGCATCCGCGCCATGAACGCCTTCACCACCTGCTGCGCCGGCCAGCGCATGGGGATTTTCGCCGGCAGCGGTGTGGGCAAGTCGATCCTGCTGTCCATGCTGGCGCGCAATTCCGATGCCGATGTCATCGTCATCGGCCTGATCGGCGAGCGCGGCCGCGAGGTCAAGGAGTTCATTGAAGACGATCTGGGCGAGGAAGGCCTGGCCCGTTCGGTGGTGGTCGCGGCCACCTCCGACGAGGCGCCGCTGGTGCGGCGCCAGGCGGCCTATGTCGCCATGACAGTGGCCGAGCATCTGCGCGACTGCGGGCTGAATGTCCTGCTGCTGATGGATTCGGTCACCCGCTTCGCCATGGCCCAGCGCGAGATCGGACTCAGCGCCGGCGAGCCCCCGGCCTCCAAGGGCTATACGCCCACGGTTTTTGCCGAACTGCCCCGGCTTCTGGAACGCGCCGGGCCCGGCCCGGAAGGCAGCGGCACCATTACCGGCCTGTTCACCGTGCTGGTGGAGGGCGACGATCACAATGAGCCGGTGGCCGACGCGGTACGCGGCATTCTGGACGGTCATATCGTTTTGGAACGTGCCATTGCGGAACGGGGTCGTTTTCCGGCCATCAATATCCTTAAGAGCGTCAGCCGCGCGATGCCGGCCTGCAACAGCGAAGAAGAGCAAAAGCTGGTTTTGCGGGCTCGCCAGCCGCTGACCATCTATGAGGACATGGCAGAGTTAATCCGCCTTGGCGCCTACAAGGCTGGCACGAATCCTGAAGTGGACGATGCGGTGAGGCTCTATCCCGCCGCTCGAGGCTTTCTTGGCCCAGTCCAAGACCGAGCGGGCGGCATTGAGCGAATGCTATGATGCATTGTCCGCAATACTGGACGCGGCGGAAGGGAGTGGGCGATGAACCGAACCGATACGCTGCTGCGCCTCAAGCGCTTCCGCGTCGATGAAATGAAGCGCCGTATCGCTTCGATCGATGCCATGAAGGCCGACCTGGAGCGCAAGCTGACCGACCTGGACGACAATGTGGCGCGCGAAAAGCAGCGCGCCGGGGATTCCGATATCGGCCGCCTGGCCTTTCCGTCCTTCCTGCGCTCCATCGAGGCGCGGCGCGAAAACCTGCGCACGACCCTGAAGGAAATCGAGCGCGAATATGCCGCCGCGCAGCTCGACCTGGCGAACGCCTTCCAGGATCTCAAGTCGCTGGAAGTCGCCACCGAGCAGCAGGCCAAGCGCCTGCGCGAAATGCAGGCCCGCCGCGCCCAGGCGCGTCTGGACGAGATCGCCCTGGTCCGGCACCTGAGAAAACATACCCTGCGAAGCGCCTAGTCCCGGTCCGGTCCGGCTTGCCTCCCTTCCGGTTGAACGGCCGGACGGCGGCCTTATGATCCCTGCAAGTGAGTCGTTTTGCCGGCCGCGCGGCGCGGAAGCCGTGGCGGCCCGGCGCTGCGGGGGCTGACGCGCCATGTCGTTTGCGGAAACCATTTCGCCGTTCTTCGGGCGGTGCGCCTTTGTCTGGTTCTATCTGACCGGCGCCATGGACATACTGGGCAATTGGCATGGCATTGCCGCCGACCTCGCCGCCAAGCATGTGCCGATCCCGCCGCTGGTCCTGCTGGTGGTGTTGCTGCTGATCGTGATGGGGTCCATTTCGCTTCTGTTCGGCTACCACACCCGTCATGGCGCCATCACGCTGTTCGGCATGACCATGATCGCGGCGGTGACCATGCATGATTTCTGGCACTATCCGGAAGCCGCCGCCCGCGCCACCCAGTTCGCCATTTTCGCGCGCGACTTTGCCATCTGCGGCGGCCTGCTGCTGATGGTGGGAATGGGGCCGGGTCCGTTCGCCGTTGACAACAGCGGCAAGCCCGGCGGCGGTAAGAAGCGCTGACGCGAAGCTAGTGGGAGGGGATGTCCAGCAGCTGGCCGGCCAGGGCGCCGGGCGCCAGCATTTCCAGCGCGTCCTCCGGCCTTGGTCCATAGGTGACATGGGCCAGATGCGCGCCCGACAGGCAGGCCGCCAGCGCCGCGCCCAGGCGGCGGGTACGGTCCATGCTGGTGACGATCACCCGGCGGAAGCGGAAGGCCGCAATGGTATCGCTGACATCCTCGGCATCGCCCAGCGCCGAAACCACGCCGATGGTTTGCACCCCGTCGATATTGCCCAGGGCGCTGAAGGCGCTGACCGCACGGGCATTGAGCGGATTGAAGCCATCGGCTTCCATCACCGTCAGCAGGTCCGGCGGATTGGTGCCGGTGCGAAAAAGCGCCAGCCCGCCATCGGCGCGCGCCAGCGCGGTCTTGCGGCCGACCAGGGCGGCGGCATGCAGGATCTTGGCGGCGACGGCGCTTTTGCCGGCGCCGGAAGGCCCGACCAGGAGAATCCCGCGCGCCTTTTCGAAATCGATCGGCGCGGGGACCAGGCGCTGGGCCAGGGCATAGGCGAGGGCGGCATCAATGCTGACTTCCGGAAAATGCGCGGCCTCGTGCACCAATGCCTGGCCCAGCGCTTCGGGCAGGCGATGGCGCTTCATCGCCGCGCCCAGCAGCTGGCGCAGGTCGGCGCGTGGAAAGGCGATCAGATTGTTGCCGGTCTGGCCGTTGGCCTGGGGCAGCATCACGGTCGTCCGCCCCTAGACCTGGCCCAGGGTGCGCAGCCGCACCGAGGCGTGGATTTCGTTCTGGCTCATCACCACCGTCTGGGGACGGAAGCGCTCGATGATGGAGCGCACGAAGGGCCGGATCTGCGGGCTGGTCAGCAGGACCGGCACCTCATTCTTGCCGCCGGCCTCGTCGAAGGCCTCGCGGACCTGCTGGATGAACTGCTGCAGCTTGGAGGGCGCCATGGCCAGCTGGCGCTCCTCGCCGCTGCCGACGATGGATTTCGGCGAAGGCCTGCTCCCAGTTGCGGCGACAGCGCGATCAGCGGCAGATAGCCGCCGGGCGAAAGATTGGCGTGGCACAGCTGGCGGGCCAGGCGGGCGCGCACATGCTCGGTGATGTAGAGCGCGTTCTTGGTGTGGCCCACCGCCTCGGCGATGCCTTCCAGGACGGCGGGCAGGTCGCGGATCGAGACCCGCTCCGCGAGCAGGGTCTGCAGCACGCGCTGCACGCCGGTGACCGAGATCTGCGAGGGGATGAGTTCCTCCACCAGCTTCTTGTTCTCCGGCGGCAGGTCGTCCAGCAGCTTCTTGGTCTCGGCATAGGACAGCAGCTCCGCCATGTGGCTCTTGAGCACTTCGGTCAGGTGCGTGGTCAGCACCGTGCCGGGATCCACCACGGTGAAGCCGCGGAAGGAGGCCTCCTCCTTCAGGCTGCCGGAAACCCAGGTGGCGGGCAGGCCGAAGGCGGGCTCGGTCGTGGCCGTGCCGGGCAGGTCGATCGGCAGGCCCTTGGGGTCCATGATCAGGAAGCTGCCGGGGAACAGCTCGCCCTTGCCGGAATCGAATTCCTTGATGCGGATGCGATATTCGTTGGCGCCCAGTTGCATATTGTCCAGGATGCGCACGGCGGGCATGACGAAGCCCATTTCCTGCGCCAGCTGGCGGCGCAGCGCCTTGATCTGGTCGGTGATGCGGTGGCCCTGCACGTCGTTGATCAGGGGCAGCAGGCCATAGCCCAGTTCGACGCGCAGAAGGTCGATCGCCAGGGCGGTGGAGATCGGCTCTTCCTTGGGCGGGCCTTCGGCCCTGGCCACTTCGGCGGCGGCCTGGGCGCTGCGCGGCGTCCTTGCGCTTGTAGGCGTACATAGGCCAGCGAGCCGGTGCCGACGGCCAACCCGCCGAAGGCGATCGTCGGCATGCCCGGCAGCACGCGCGACAATGCCCATCACGGCGGCGGCCATGCCCAGCGCCTGGGGATAGAAGGACAGCTGGCTCATCAGCGCCTTGTCGGTGGCGCCCTCGACGCCCGCCTTGGAGACCATCAGGCCGGCGGCGGTGGAGACGATCAGCGCCGGCATCTGCGACACCAGGCCGTCGCCCACCGTCAGCAGGGTGAAGGTCTGCGTGGCGTCGCCGAAGCTCATGCCCTTCTGGGCCACGCCGATGATGATGCCGCCGCACGATATTGATGGCGACGATCAACAGGCCGGCGATGGCGTCGCCGCGCACGAATTTGCTGGCGCCGTCCATGGCGCCGAAGAAATTGGTTTCCGCCTCGATGGTCTTGCGCCGGCGCCTTGGCTTCCTTTTCGTCGATCAGGCCGGCGGACAGATCGGCGTCGATCGCCATCTGCTTGCCGGGCATGGCGTCCAGGCTGAAGCGCGCCGCCACTTCGGCGATGCGGCCCGAACCCTTGGTGATGACGACGAAATTCACGATCACCAGGATGGCGAAGACGATCAGGCCGATGACGAAATTGCCCTGCATGATCAGCTTGCCGAAGGCCTGGATGACGTAGCCGGCGGCGGCGGTGCCTTCATTGCCGTGGGCCAGGATCAGGCGGGTGGAGGCGAGGTTCAGCGCCAGCCGCAGCATGGTGGTGATCAGCAGGATGGTCGGGAAAGAGCTGAATTCCAGCGGCTTTCTGATGAACACCGCGGTCATCAGGATCAGGACCGAGAAGCTCAGCGAAAAGGCCAGCGACACGTCCAGCAGCCAGGTCGGCAGCGGCAGGATCAGCACCACCAGGATGGCCATGATGCCGATCGCCAGCGCCCAGGTCGCCGCTTGCGGACGAAGTTGCCGATCCCGGCGGGCGAGAAATCGAGGCCGTGGATGTGGTGGTACCGATGTCGCTCATTTCTAAACGCTCTTCACCTTAATACTGGCCGGCGTTTTCGCCCGGCCGCTCACTCAAGTTCGCGGCGTTCGGCGCTCAAATCGATCCGTCGGATCGATGACCGGCTCCGCCGGCGTGCCTCACGCCATCTTTTGATCGAGGACGCTGTTCACCGTGACCGGGGATGGAGAGACCGGATCGGAATATTCGCGCAGCTTGTTGCGCAGGGTGCGGATGGAGATGCCCAGGATGTTGGCGGCATGGGTGCGGTTGCCCAGGCAATGGTCCAGCGTGTCCAGGATCAGGTCGCGCTCGACGTCGACGACGGTGCGCCCGACCAGTCCGCGCGTCACGGCGGTGGCCGAGACCACGGCGCTCTGCGACGCTGGGATTTTGCAGTGCCGTCAGCGGGTGCGGCGCCGACCTGGGTGCCATCGGGCAGGCGGATGGCTTCGGGGCCGATCTCGTCGCCCGGCGCCAGCAGCACGGCGCGATGGATGGTGTTTTCCAGCTCGCGCACATTGCCCTGCCAGGCATGGCCCAGCAGCAGGCGCTCGGTCTGCGAGGAGACCGCGCGATAGGGCACGCCATTGGCTTCGGCATATTTGCGCGCGAAATGGTGGGCCAGGGCGCGAATGTCCTTGGGCCGCTCGCGCAGGGCCGGCAGGCGCAGGTTGACGACATTCAGGCGGTACAGAAGATCCTCGCGGAAGGTGCCGTGCTTGACGGCCTCGGCCAGGTCGCGGTTGGAGGTGGCGATGATGCGGATATCGACCTTGACCGGCTTGGTGCCGCCGACGCGGTCGATCTCGCGTTCCTGGATCGCGCGCAGCAGCTTGGCCTGCAGGCGGGCATCCATCTCGCTGATTTCGTCCAGCAGCAGGGTGCCGCCATTGGCTTCCTCGAACTTGCCGATGCGCCGCGCGATGGCGCCGGTGAAGGCGCCTTTCTCGTGGCCGAACAATTCCGATTCCAGCAGGTTTTCCGGAATGGCGGCGCAGTTGACCGAGATGAAGGGCTTGTCGGCTGCGCGCGCGACTTGCGATGGACATAGCGGGCCAGCACTTCCTTACCGGTGCCGCTCTCGCCGGTGATCAGGATGGAGGCGTCGCTGCCGGCGATCTGGTCGGCCAGTGCCGAGCACCGCGGCCATGGCCTCGTCTTCATAGACCAGCTGGTGGGATTCGTCGGCCACCGCCGCCAGCACGGCCGCGATCAGTTCGGCATCGGCCGGCAGGGGCAGATATTCCTTGGCGCCGGCGCGGATGGCGTCCACCGCGCGGCGGGTATCGGTGCCGATGCCGCAGGCGACCACCGGGGTGCAGATGCGTTCGGCGGCAAGGCCGCGCACCAGGGCCGCCGATTTCCAGGCCTACGTCGCAGAACACCAGGTCGGCGCCGACGCCGCCGCGCAGGGATGCCAGCGCCTGTTCGATATCCGCGGCATGGGTGACCTTGGCGCCGCTTGTCCATGGCGATTTTTGTCGCCAGGCCGATCTGGCCCTGAAGTCCGCCGACGATGAGTAGACGCATGGTATGATCCCTTCAGTCCTTAAGAGCCGGACCCGGCTTTGATGATTTCCGTCATGGTGATGCCGAGCCGGTCTTCCACCAGCACGACTTCGCCGCGCGCGACCAGGCGGTCGTTCACATAGATATCGATGGCTTCGCCGACCTTGCGATCCAGCTCGACGATGGTGCCCCGGCCAAGCTTCAGCAGCTGGCTGACTTCCATCCCGCTCTTGCCCAGCACGGCGCTGACCGTAACCGGGACGTCGAACACCGCTTCCAGGTCGGCCGCCGTATGCTTGGGCGCCGCATCCATCGGGGCGTCGGAGTTCGAGCAGTGCGCCGCGCGGCGCCGGGCGCGGCCTCCTGGCTCAGATCGGGCAGATCGACATTGTCGGTCGCCATGGGATTATCCTTTCACTTGATGCGAAAAATGTTGGGAAATTAGGGCGGTGAGCGCGGCTTCGATGACGCTCTCGCTGCGTTCGGCGCCGCCGCCGCGCCATTCGATGCGGCAATCGGCGCCGGTCATGGCCGGGTCGGCGGCAATCAGCACCCGACCTTCATAGCCTTCTTCCTGGGCGATGCCGGTCAGGCGCGGTTCCAGGACTTCGGTCACCGCGGGGGCGGCGCGCAGGGTGATGCGCGGCTCGGCGATGGCCTGGTGCATGGCCTGGCGCAGGGCGGCTTCGACGTCGCCGGCGGGCAGGGCGGCCAGGGCCGCGGGCGCGATCCGTTTCGCCATCGCCAGCGCCAGGCGGGCGGCGTCGTCGCGCACCTGTTCGATTTCGGCGTGGCTGGTATCCAGGGCCGCGCGCACGGCGATAGTCAGGGCGGCGACGCTGCGCTCCACGGCCTCGGCGGCGCGGGCCTGGGCGTTGTCCTCGCCTTCGCGGCGCGCCGCGGCCTGCAGGTTTTCCAGCTCTTCGATGGTCAGGGTCTGCTTCTGGCGGGCGCGGGCGGCAGGGGCGCGGCGGTCCTCCCCGCCGGTGAATTCGGTATCGAAGGTGAATTTGTGCGCGGTGTTCTTGGCGGTGGTCATCAGTACACCAGCTCGTCTTCGCCGCTGCCGCCGGCGATCATGATCTCGCCCTTGTTGGCCAGGTCCTTTGCGGTGTTGACCATGCGCATCTGGGCCTCATCCACATCCTTCAGCCGCACCGGCCCCATCGCTTCCATATCGTCGCGCAGGATCTTGCCGGCGCGCTCGCTCATGTTGGAGAAGAAGACATCGCGCAGGCCGTCGGTCGCGCCTTTCAGCGCCAGGCCCAGCTTGTCCTTCTCGACGCTGCGCAGCAGGGTCTGGATCGAGCCGGGATCGAGCTTGGCCAGATCCTCGAAGGTGAACATCAGCGCCTTGATGCGTTCGGCGGCATCGCGGGAACGCTCTTCCAGGGCGGTGATGAAGCGGCTTTCGGTCTGGCGATCGAAATTGTTGAAGATCTCCGCCATCTGCTCATGGGCGTCGCGCTTGGCGGTGCGCGCCAGGTTGGACATGAATTCCACCCGCAGGGTCTGTTCGACCTTGTCCAGAATATCCTTCTGCACGCTTTCCATGCGCAGCATGCGCTGCACCACTTCCAGGGCGAATTCCTCGGGCAGGGCGCCCAGCACGCGAGCGGCATGTTCCGGCTTGATCTTGCTGAGCACGACCGAAACGGTCTGGGGATATTCGTTCTTGAGATAGTTGGCCAGAACGGTCTCGTTCACGTTCGCCAGCTTGTCCCACATGGTGCGGCCGGCGGGACCGCGAATTTCTTCCATGATCGACCCGACCCTGTCCTCGGGCAATATGTTGGCGAGGAGGCGTTCGGTCGATTCATAGGAGCCCATCAGCGAGCCGGTGCCCGACATCTGGGAGACGAAATCCACCAGCAGCTTCTCGATCAGGGTGGATGAAACCGAGCCCAGGTTGGACATCACCTGGGAAACTTCCTTGATCTCATCCTCATCCATCATTTTCCAGATCTGCTCGGAATGGTCCTCGCCCAGCGACAGCATGATGATGGCGGCGCGTTCGGCGCCCGAAAGCGAGCGGATGTCGTCCTTGATCTGGGATTTTACGGCTTTGGACATCTTTGTCTCTGATCGTTAAACCGGTTGGTGCAGCCAGGTGCGGATGATCGCCAGCGCCTCTTCGGGATGCGCGGAAACCACTTCACCGACCTTCTTGATGGACGATTCGCGCACCTGGCCGTCGATACGGCTGATGTCGATGCTGGAATTGGGCGCGGGCAAGGCCGGCGCGCCGTTCTGCCCGGCATTCGCGGCCGGATCGGATCCGGCGGGCGCCGGCAGGTTGCCCGCAACCACGGACCCGTTCGCCAGGTTTTGCGCCCCGCCGCTCGCCGCGATCTGCGCCGCGAACATGCGATTGGTCAGCGGCCTGACCACGAAAAGGCCGATCAACAGGGCGGTGACGCACAGGATCGCGGCCTCGATGATCTTGAACCAGTAGGAGCTGTCCAGCCCCAGCAGCGGCGTTGGCGCCGGCGTTCCGACGGTTTCGTCCATGCGGGCGAACTGCATGTTGGTGACCTGCACCTGGTCGCCGCGGGCAGGATCGAAGCCCATGGCCGATTTCACCAGGGCGGTGATCTTGGCCATTTCATCGGGGGTGCGCGGCTTGTAGGCGGCGGCCGTGTCGCCGGAACCGTCCACCACCACCGCAACCGACACCTTCTTGACGTCGCCGCCGTCCACCGTGGAGGTCGTGACCTTCTTGGAAATCTCGTAATTGGTGGTCTCTTCGGTGCGGCCCGACGTGTCCTTGGATTGATCGCCGGCGCCGTTGGCGGGCTGGGCGCCCGGCAGGGCACTGGCCACCGACACCGCGGCGCTGGTGCTGCCGCTGGTGTTGGAGGCGTTCTGCTCCACCGTTTGCGTCGAGCGCACCACCTTGCTGTCGGGGTCGTAGGTCTCGCTGGTGGTCTGGGTATGGTTATAGTTGATGTCGGCGGCGACCTGGACCTGCACGCGGCCTGCCCCCACCACCGAGCCGACGATGGCCTCGATGCGCTGGCGCAGCGCGTTTTCATAGTTGGTAGTGTCTTCGTCCTGGTTGCGGGCCAGCGCGTCGGGGCCGGACTTGTCGTCGCCGCCCGCCAGCAGGTTGCCGCGGTCGTCGACGATGGCGACGCGATCGGGGGAAAGGCCGGCGACGGCGGCGGCCACCAGATGCTGGATGGCCCGTACCTGGCCGCGATCGAGCCGTCCGCTGGTCTTGAGCACCACCGAGGCGCTGGGCTTTTGATCGTCCCGCGAAAAGATCTGGCGCTCGGGCACCACCAGATGCACGCGCGCGGACTGGATGCCGTCGATGGTCTGCATCGAACGCGAAAGCTCGCCTTCCAGGGCGCGCTGGTGATTGACATTCTGGACAAAGGCGGTGGTGCCGAAGGTGTCGGACTTGTCGAAAATCTCGTAACCGACGCCCGCGGCCGGCAAATTGTCCTGCGCCAGCGCCATGCGCAGCTTGGTGACCTGGTCGGCCGGCACAAGAATGGTGCCGCCGTCCCTGACGTCATACTTGACGGTCATGCCGTCGAGCTTGCTGGTCACGGCGGCGGCGTCGCGCGCCTCCAGGCCGGAGAACAGGATGGTCTTTGGCGGCTCGGTGATGGCGCCCGCGATATAGAGGAAGAACGCGGTGAGAACGGCAGCCACGCCGGCCATGACACCGAAACGCGCCGCGCCTACCGTTTTGAAAAACTCGGGCAAAATGTCCTCCTCGCGGAACGCGGACGGAAACTGCTCCGTCCGTTCTGCTAGGCAAACATTGCCGCCTGTACGGTAAAGTTTGGCTTAAGAGAAACGGGGTACGCGGCGGATGGCGCGCGTCATTTTGCTTAACCGGTCGTTTACGAATTTCCCGACAATTGGTTCTTTCGCGGTTGGCGCGACCGTCCGCGCACCGTTAGTTGCGATACTGCTGCACCCGCGTCGCCCGCAATCCGGCAAGGCCGAAACGGTCGATGGCGTGCTGCCAGGCAAGGAATTCCTCAACCGTCAGCGTATAGCGCTTGCAGGCGTCGTCCAGGCTGAGCAGGCCGCCGCGCACCGCCGCGACAACTTCGGCCTTGCGGCGAATAACCCAACGGCGCGTCGAAGGCGGCGGCAGATCGGCGAGCGTCAACGGGCGACCCATCGGGCCCGATGACGTAGCTCACGCGTCCTTTGCGCTCTTCCATTTGAAAACTCCCGGCACTGTCCACCGCGAAAATACTCCGCCCCGCGTTTAAAATTGGCCAAGACTTGTGGTAAACGAACTCATAAGAGCTTCACTCAAATCCTCGGCGGTTGCGCCGGAAAAGCCCGTTTTCATGGGCTTTTCCGTTCACCTTAGTTTGTCGGCAATTGTTCCAGCTGCTGCAGCATCTGGTCGGCGGTGGTGATGATGCGCGCCGATGCGGAATAGGCGCGCTGAGTGGTGATCAGATTGGTGAACTCCGTGGCCAGATCCACCGTCGAGGCTTCCAGCGTGCGGGCCGCGATGCCGCCGGCGGCGCCGGTATTGGCCACATTGACGCTGGCCGCGCCCGGACGCCCGGGTGGCGACATAGGCGTTGCCGTTCACCTGGCCCAGACCGTTCGGATTGGTGAATGTCGCAATCGGAATCTTGTAGACGTCCTGCGACAGGCCGTTGGAGAACAGCGCCGTCACCGTGCCGTCCTTGTCGACGGTCACGCCGGTGACGTTGCCGAAGGGCGAACCGTCGGGCGATGTGCCGTTCAGGGTCGAGGCGGTGTCGAACTGGGTGAGGCCGGAGGTGCCCCCCACCGTGCCGAGATTGATGGCGATGGACTGCGCCGCCAGACCGGTGGTTGCCGCCCACGGGATGGTCAGATTGAAAATGCCCGAGGCCGGTGCCGCACCATTGACATTCTGCAGCGTGCCGTCGGAATTGAAGGTCACGGTGCCGGTGCCGATGGGGTTGGCGCTGGACAGGTTCGCCGCATTGCCCGCATAGCTCGTTTCATAGGCCCAGGTGTTGGCCGCCGTCTTGACGAAGGAGAAGGTGAGGGGCTGGCTGCCGCCCTGGCTGTCATAGACATTGATGGTGCGCTGGAAGTCGGGCGTCACGGTGCCAGAGGTCATGTCGCCGGTGGTGTAGCCGGCGGCCGTGGTGGCGCTGGCCTGCAGGTTGGCCTGGATGCCCAGCGTGGTGGTGGCCTGCGCCTTGCCCGACAGGCTGGTGACATTGATCGGGCTCAGGGCGCTGGAATTGGTGGGAATATTGCCCTGGCTGTCCAGCTTGTAGCCCAGCAGATAAAGGCCGGCGGCATTCTTCAGGTTGCCGAACTCATCCGGGGTGAAGCTGCCGGCGCGGGTATATTCCTGGGTGGCGGCTGCGGTGGCGTTGGTGGCGACCACGAAAAAGCCGTTGCCGGAGATGGACAGGTCGGTGGCCGAGGTCGTCGCGGTCGGCAGGCCCTGCGAGGTGACGTCCTGGCCGATCACCGCGCCGACACCGGCCGAGGCGTTGCCTGCCAGGCCGGGCGCGTTCAGGAAGGTCTGAGAAATTCGACCGTCTGGTTCTTGTAGCCGACGGTGTTGACGTTGGCGATGTTGGACGAGGTGGCGCTACAGCGCCTGGCTGTTGGCGGCCAGGCCCGCGACGCCGATATTCAAGGCTCCATAGAGACTCATTGTCAGTTTTCCTTCAGGGCGGTCCAGAGGCATTCGGCCGGGTCCGCTTGAGGTTTGGCGCCGCTTCTCGGCGTCGATGGTTCAAATATCCAAAATCAGTTGGCGACCGCGGCGACGTCCGTGAGATCCACTTCCATGCTTCCGATGATCAGCCGCGGTGTGCCGCCCGTCATGTCGATCTGGGTGACCGTGCCGGCGCTGGCGACGGAGCTGTCGATCGTGCCGCCGGCCGAATCGATGGCGGTGACCGTCAGCTTGTAGCTGCCGTCGGGCAGCTGGTTGCCGTTGCTGCTCTTGCCGTCCCAGGCAAAGCTGTTGTTGCCGGCGGTGGTCTGGCCCGGACCGCTGAATACGGCCCTGCCGCTGGAGTCGGTGACGGTCAGCTGGGTTGCGGCGGCGGCGCTGCCCAGATTGTAGGTCCAGTTGGCGGCGCCGCCGATCAGCGCGGCGTTGCCGTTGGTGATCGAGACCTTCTTGCCCAGATAGCCGGTGGCAAACGCGGCGGTGTTGTTGGTGCCCTGCGCGATCAGGTTCTTGAGGTTGGCGTTGGTGTCGATCTGCTGCTCGACCTGGCTGTACATCACCAGCTGCTGGGTGAACTGGCATTGGAATCCATCGGGCTGGTCGGATCCTGGTTCTTCAGCTGCGTCGTCAGCAGGGTGAGGAAGGTGGAGAAATTGCCCGACAGCTGCTTCATCGCGTCGGGGGCGGTCGCGCTGCTGGTCGGCGATGTGACGGGTGTGACGGTCATGGTGGTCCTCTAAACTCTTATGTCCAATCGCCCATCGACCACGCCGCGATAGGCGATGGTTGTGGCGGTGGCGTCGATAGCGGGGCTTGCGGTGAGGGCAAAGGCGCGCGATGTGCCGAAGCGGCCATTGTTGCCGGCGCCGTTCTGCTGGCCGTCGGACTGCTGGCGCAGCGAGAAATTGAGCCCATTCTGCGATACGTCCAGGCCCGCGTCGCGCAGGGCGCGCGTCAGGACGGGCGCGTCCTTTTGCAGCAGCGTCAGGGTCTGGGGCTGGTCGGCGGAAAGATGGGCGCTGGCCTTGCCGGTGGCATCGATCGACAGGCGCACGTCCACCCGTCCCAGTTCCGGCGGATCCAGGCGAATGTCGAACTGCCTGGCGCCGCTTTGCGACTTGGCGGCGATCTCCACCGCCAGGGCAGGCAGATTGGCGGCGGCCTGCGCGGAAGCCTGCATTTGCGGCGTGAGCGTGAGCACATGACTGTGTTGCGCCGCTTGCGGTGCGGCCATGGCATTGATGGCGAAGCTGGCATTCGCGGTCGGCGCCGGTTGGGGCGCGGATTTGGGCGCGGCGGCGCCGTCGACGCTGTCGGCCTGGAGCTGCGACGGATCGGGCTGCGATTCGGCGGTTTTGTGGGCGTTGCCCGCGTTGGCGTCGCTTCTGTTGGGCGTGCTCTTGTTGGCAGCGGCCTTGGCGGGGTCGCCCTGGGCGGCGTGATCCTTGGCGGCATTGCTGTTGGCGACGTCGTCTATTGCGCCGTGCCCTGGGCCGGCATTGTTGCCGGCAGCGTCGGCTGCGGCCTTGACGGCGTCCGCGGCGGCGGCATCGGACTTGGCATTGTCCGCCGTCGCGATTTGGACCACGGCCTTTGCCGCCGCGGTCTTGGTGGAGTCCTTGCCGGGTGCCGGCGCCTTGCCGTCAGGCTGCGCTGCGGCGCGTGCCGCCGCAGACTGAGACGCCGCTACGGATACCGGGGCCGTGGGCTCTTCGGCCTGGTCATCATCGGGTTGGGCGGCAGCAGGGGCCTGCGCAGCAGCGGGGGGCGGGGCCGCCGCGACGTCATCAGGCGTTGCCGGCGCGTCCGTGGGATCGGGTACGCCGGGCGGTGTGTCCGAAGACGGCTTTGCCGCCGGATTTGCGTCTGTGGCCGAAACACCGCCGACCGGCATGTTGTTGCCCGTGTCATCGCCAGTGGCATCGGTGGGCAATGCCGCAATCGCGGTCTGCATGACCGGGGCGGGCGGCGGGGTTTGCAGGTCGATCAGCTGCGGTGCGGCGGATGCGACCTGGCTGTTATCGCTTGCCGTGTCGTCGATCTTGGCGGCGGCACCGTCCGTATCGGAATCCTTATCCTTGTTCTTGTCCGCCTTTCCCGCCTTGGCAGATGCCGTGGCTCTGGGCTGCGGCGCGGCGTTTGCGGCGGCGGCCTTGTCGTCCGGTCCGGCGGGAGACTTGTTGTCCGCCGGCTTGTGCCCGGAATCCTGCGCATCTTTCTTTGCCGGCTTGGCGGGGTCCTTGGACGAAGCCATTTCCACCAGCAGCGCGAAGGGCGAAGCTGCGTCCGCCTTGTTGGCGTCCGCCTTGGCCTGCGCGGCATGAAGGCCCGCAGAGGGAGAAATCCGGGATGTGGCTGAGGCTCGCACGCAAATCCGTCCGACGATGATGCGCAAAAAAAGTTTTGCTCGCGGAAACCAGACGCAAAGGGCGGGCCAGATGCGCCGCCGCGATTTTGTTGAATTTTTTGGCAGCCGCGCGCCGCCGGTCAGCACGAAAAGACGGGCAGGACCTGCCGGTACGGCAAACTCTGCCGCCCCGCGGGCGTCCCGCGAACGCCGTTAAAAGCCAGGAAAAGGGGTGAAAAATCCCCTGCTCAAAGTGGCATGGGGCTTGCGACAGTCTGCGCGGAACATTGTATCCGGACCAAAGATCGTGAGCCTGAACGGAATCGCCGCCAGCGCCATCTCCGCCCTCCAGACCAACAGCGCTGCGCTGGGTGTGGTCGCCAACAATGTTTCCAATCTCAACACGCCGGGCTATGCGCGCCGCATCATCAACCAGCAGACGCTGAGCGCCGGCGGCCAGTTGATGGGCGTGGATATCGCCAGCATCCAGCGTGTCGCCAACCAGTTTCTCGCCCAGGAACAGCTCTCGGCGACCGGTTCGGCTTCGCAATACGACACCATGGCCGGTCTGTTCTCCCAGCTGAACGGCCTGTTGGGCAGCCCCGGCGACAACCAGTCGCTCGCCACTGGCATGACCAACCTGGCGGCGGCCTTTGCCACGGCCTCCCAGGCGCCGACCTCCAGCGCCAGCCGGACCGGGGTGATGAATGCCCTGAGCAACCTGGCGTCCACATTTTCCAATGTCTCCAGCACGATTTCGGCGCTGCGCAGCCAGATCGATCAGCAGGCGGTCAATTCGATCAACTCCACCAATACCCTGATCAAGCAGATCTACGACCTGAATACCCAGATCAAGACGGCCAATGCCGGCGGCGATCAGGCCTCGGGCCTGCTCGACCAGCGCGATGTGGCGTTGGGCAATCTCGCCCAGGTGATGGGGATCAAGACCAGCACCAATGCGGATGGCAGCGTCAATGTCTCGACCGACGATGGTGTCAATCTGGTGTCCAACACCTATGCCCAGCTGTCCTATTCCGGCAGCGCCCAGAACGGCGCCTATAGCAGCATCACCGTCCAGGACACCAATCCGTCCAGCGGCCAGGCGATCGGCACGCCGATGGCGCTGGATCCACACCTGTCGGGCGGTTCGCTGAAAGGCCTGATCGACATGCGCGACCAGGTTCTGGGCGGGTTGTCGCAGACCCTGGGCAATCTGGCCCAGCAGACCGCGCTGGCCTTCAATGCCCAGGCCAATGCCAATGCCGCCTATCCGCCGCCGGCGACCCTGGACGGCCGCGACACCGGCCTGCTCTCGACGGACGGTTTGAACTTCAGCGGCAAGACCACCATCGCCGTCACCAGCCCCGGCGGCAGCCTGGTGTCGCGCATCGATGTGGATTTCACCGCCGGCACCTTGAAGGTCGATGGCGGCGCGTCCGTCAGCATCGGCACCACGATCGGCAGCTTTACAACGGCGCTGAACACGGCGCTGGGCGCCAATGGCAGCGCCAGCTTCGCCAATGGCCAGCTTTCGATCGCCGCGACCGGCGGCAATGGCGTGCTGGTGCAGGACGATGCCACCACGCCGTCGTTGCGCGGGACCACCGGCTTTTCGCAATTTTTCGGCCTGAACGACGTTTTCAAGTCGCAGGTTCCCTCGGTCACCGCGACCGGCCTGGCGGCGGGTGATGCCAGCGGCCTGCCCGCGGGCGGCGTGATTGCCCTGTCGCTCAAGGGCCCCGACGGCGATATCGTCAAGAATGTCAGCATCACCACCTCCGCCGGCCAGACCATCGGCAATGTGGTGACGGCGCTGAACACCGCGCTGGGCGGGGCTGCCACCTTCACCCTGAACGCCGACGGCTCGATCTCCACCGCCACCAGCGCGCTCTATCCCGGCTATTCGCTGAATGTGACCGGCGATACCACCCAGCGCGGCACCACGGGCATGAGCTTCACCCAGATTTTCGGGTTGGGCGCCAATGCGCAGGCATCGCAAGCGGTCGGCTTTTCGCTGACCTCCGCCATTAGCGCCAATCCGGCGCGTCTGGGCTTTGCCAGCCCCGCCATCACCCCCGCCAGCGTGGCGGGCGACACCATCGTGTCGGCGGGCGACAATTCCGGCGCCATCGCGCTGCAGAATGTGATCACCAAGTCCCAGAGCTTCCATGCCGCCGGCGGTATCGCCGCCCAGGCGGCGTCGCTGTCGGATTATGCCGCGACCTTTTATCAGAATGTCTCAACCCAATCGAATGCGGTCACCGCCAACCAGACAACCCAGGACGACCGGTTGACCGAGGCAAAATCGCGGGTTGCCGCCGATTCCGGCGTCAACCTGGATGAAGAACTGACCGCCCTGACGACCTATCAGCAGGCCTATGCCGCGGGCGCGCGCCTGTTGTCGGTGGTGGACCAGATGTACCAGACCCTGCTGCAGATTCAGTAAGGACCAGCAAGCCATGAGCATCGATCGCGTTTCCACCGCGGCCCAGACCGCCTTTTTCCTCAGCCAGATCCAGAAGGCCGGCAATGCGCTGGACACGGTCCAGGAACAGATCGCCTCGGGCAAGAACGCCAATACCTATGCGGGCTTCGGCGACAAGACCCAGGTGTTGACCGCGACCATCTCCGCCAATGCGCGCAACGATGCCTATACCAACGCCACCAAGTTCGCCGTTACCCAGACCGATCTGCAGGACACCCAGCTGGCCGGCCTGTCCGACCTGACCGCCTCCCTGAAGAAAGCGGTCAGCGACGCCGTCGCCAACAATGACGCCACCACCTTGATGACCCAGGCGCAGAGCATCTTCGATCAGGCCAGCGCCATCCTGAATTCCAAGGACGCCAACGGCGATTACATCTATAGCGGCGGCAGGACCGACGTGCCGCCGGTGACCATAGGCTCACTGGCCGCGTTGCAGGCGCTGCCGGCGGTTTCGGGAGCCTTCGCCAATGGCGATCTGAAAAAATCCGTGCAGGTGGCCGACGGCGTGACCGTCAGCTACGGCCTCACCGCCTCCGACATCGCCACCGGCCTGATGCAGGCGCTGAAGGACATTGCCGCCTTCGATGCCGGCGGCAGCGGAAATTTCAACGCGGCTTCGAGCCTGACCGCGGCCCAGAACAACTTCCTGACCGGCGCCATCGCCCAGACCACCACGGTGGGCACCGGTGTGAACGCGATCGCGGCGGCCAATGGCTATGTCTCCAACCGGCTGACCGATGCCCAGACCCAGCAGGCCTCGATGAACACGCTCTACAACCGCTTCGTGTCCGATATTCAGGACACCGACATGGCCAAGGCCGCCACGCAGCTGTCGCTGAACCAGACCCAGCTTCAGGCGGCGCTGCAGGTCACTGCCGGGCTCCACAAGCTGTCCCTGCTGAATTACCTGCCGATCAGCGGCACCGGCGGCTAAAGCCCCTCTTTTTCTTGCGGTTCCCCGTGCCGGGGCTTATTAGCACCGGCCATGACCGTCCATTCTCTCAGGCCCGGAAGCCGCGTCGTCGCGGCCATGTCCGGCGGAGTCGACTCCTCCGTCACCGCGGCGCTGCTCAAGCGCCAGGGCCTGGACGTGGTCGGAATCACGTTGCAGCTTTATCCGGAGGACAAGACGCCGGCGCGCAAGGGTGCCTGCTGCGCCGGGGCCGACATCTATGATGCCAAGCGCGTGGCGCAGAGCATCGGCATTGCCCATTACGTCCTCGACTATGAAAGCCGCTTTCGCAAGGCCGTGATCGAGGAATTCGCCGATAGCTATGCCAAGGGCGAGACGCCGATCCCCTGCGTGCGCTGCAATGAGCGGGTGAAGTTCGCCGATCTTCTGGACACCGCCCGCGAACTGGGCGCCGAGGCGCTGGCCACCGGCCATTATGTCCGCCGCGTGGAAGGACCGCAGGGCGCGCAATTGCATGCCGCCGCCGACAGCGCCCGCGACCAGAGTTATTTTCTCTTCGCCACCACCCAGGCGCAGCTCGACTATCTGCGCTTTCCCCTCGGCGACATGGACAAGGCCGCGGTGCGCGCCATCGCCGCCGAACTGGGGCTGGTCAATGCCGACAAGCCGGACAGCCAGGACATCTGCTTTGTGCCGCAGGGGCGTTACACGGCCATCGTCAACCGCCTGCGCCCCGATGCGGCGCGTGCCGGCGATATCGTGGACCGTTCGGGGGCTGTGCTGGGCCGGCATGACGGCATCGCCAATTTCACCGTCGGCCAGCGCAAGGGCCTCAATCTTTCCGGCAATGCCGAGCCGTTGTTTGTGCTCAAGCTCGATCCGGTTCATGCCCGGGTGGTGGTGGGCCCGCGTTCGGCCCTGGGGTCCTCCACCATCATGCTGCGCCAGGTCAACTGGCTTGCGGCGCACGACGCGCCGTTCGCGGCCCGCGTCAAGGTGCGCTCGATGCGCCCGCCGGTGGCCGCCACGGTGACGCCGCTGGCCGGTGGCGCGGCGCGGGTGGAACTGGCCGCGCCGGAAGACGCCATCGCGCCCGGCCAGGCCTGCGTGTTCTACGATCCCCATGGCAGCCGCGTGCTGGGCGGCGGCTGGATCACGCCGCCCCGGGACGTTGCGGCGCCGGCCGCGGCATGAGCGGGCTCTGCTTCCGCTACGGTTTTGCGGAAGAACGGCTGCAGCTGGAAGAGTTGCAGCGCCGCGCCTCGCTGATCTACCAGGCCGATCGCGCCATGCTGCTGGCCAATCCCGGCGCCATCCATCTGCCGCTGTCGCAGCTGGAGGAAAAGCGGGTGCGGGTGGCGGAGCAGGATGGCCGGGTGCTGGGCTTTACCGTGGTGCTGCCGCGCGACGGCGAAACCTGCGATCTCGACGGGCTGTTCGTGGAGCCGGACCGCTGGAAGCGCGGCATCGGCCGCGCCCTGATGCAGGATGCCTTCGCCCTGGCGCGCGCCGGCGGCGCGGCGGTGATGGAGGTTCTGGGCAATCCCTGCGCCGAGGGATTTTATGTGAAACTGGGCTTTGTGCGCACCGCAACCGTGGCGCTGCCGTTCGGAATCGCCGCGAAAATGCACCGCCGGCTGGGCCAAACTTGACAGGTGCGGGCCCGCAACCCTACATCCCCGCCTCCGCGGCCTGTCCTTGCGCGTCAAGGGGCCGTCCGGTCTGGCACCGTAGCTCAGCGGTAGAGCAGGGGAATCATAATCCCTTGGTCGGCGGTTCAAATCCGTCCGGTGCTACCAATACTTAGGCCCCCCGAGGGTACGCCGTTGTCTCGGCATTGTCTCGGGCAAAAGCATCCACAGCGAATTAGGGGTGATCCGGCCTTGAACTCGGCCGGATCGGGCATACCTCCGGCGTACTGAACAGCCGAAGCGTGTTCGGGGGGCCATGAAGGCATGTTTAAAAAAAAGCAAAACCCTCCTTAGATCGCTGGCTCCCGTGCGGCATCGGCTGAATAAGGCAAACCGCACACGAAGATGGAGGTCACCTAATGGTGGTCTTTGTGTTCGAGAAGAGCCAGCCGGACGGTACGTTCTACCGCCTCGGGATAGGGTGCTATCTGCCCCCTAGGCTCGTTTCGATGGTAGCCGGCCTAGTCCGGTTGTTCTAACAGAAGAGGCACCCTGGAAACGGGGTGCCTTTTTCATTTCTTGGGTCTGGTGAGGTGCTCGAAGAGCTGGCCGAAGTTTCGGGCGGTAGTGTCGATATGCCTCCGATGAGGCAATAAAAAAGGGGAGACCAAAATGGTCTCCCCTTGCCTTGTCCGGATGTGCCCCATTGCTGGGCTGGTGGGCTTTTGTCCCACGAGGCGCACCAAGGCTTAAGCTGGCCGCTTCAGCTCCACGACGTTCGGCGTGAAACTTGGCGGTAGCTTGAGGTCCGTCGCGCCCACATAACCGAGAAGGTTTCCATTCTCGTCCCTGAACGGGATTGCCACGGTTCCACGCAAGATTCCCTTCGGTGCATAGCCAATGCCGTGTTTGGCGGTGAATGCTGGGTCGAAGCCGATGGCGATTACTGCATCGTGCTCCGGCTCCAAGTACGAAAGCGGCTGGAAGGTTCTTTCGCCATCCTTACCACCTTCGCTTTGGGGAACTGTTGACACCGTACTTTCTACGGTCCTAGGTACTGTTCCCAGCCCGACATGCCGCGCCAATTCCTGCGCCGCGTCCTTGGCTGAAATCGCCAAGATGTGAGCCACGAGGGCTATCTGATCACCGCCTTTGTGGTCGGCGAAACAGAAATAACCTTTGCCTTCCGTCACCACCAAGGCTCGGTCGCCGCCGGTTTTGCAGGCCGGACACGGACCTCGCCACCGATTACCCGATTGCTTGAGCGTAAGCTCGAGCAAATTCGAGCGCGTCGCTGAAGGTTGTTTTGGCCTTCAACTCCGCAAAGTCAATGAATTCGACCGCCAGCGCCGCAGACTTACATGCCCGTGCCACCCCATCTGGATGGACCGCCAGCTATGCAGTAGTCTCACTCACGCTGGTACAAAATATCCGGCAGGCCACCCGCGCAATTCTAACGCTGCCTTTAGCAGTCTTCTGACCATTCGATAGGCTGACACTGTTGAGGCTACACCCATTCGCAAGTGGCTTGCACCCTAAGGGGCCGCCGCCCAAGCGCCCGCCAGCGCTGTAAAATCGCTTCAGCCGAATAGTTTGATATCACTAAATACGCATCGGATTCGCCGTTCAAAGCTACTATCATAACGAAGAGTACAGCCGGAACTTGCAAGCAAAAGGCCTCGAATGCATCCAGAATGTTCTTCGTTGACCGGACCGAATAGGAAACACTGAAAGATCGCGCCCAGCGAAACAGCGTGTCATGCGGTTTATCCACTCTGTGGAAACAAAAATGAGATAGATGTGAGTTTAGCTCGATGGTAGAAATTATAACGCGTGTTATTCGCAGCATACGCTCGGCTTCATTGCGCGCAGAAAATGCGCTGATTAAGCGTGGCTTCGTTTTTGCCGCTCTCTTGGCGTCAGCAGAACACCGCCAGAAGTTGAAACATTATGAAACGGCAAGTAC
This sequence comes from uncultured Alphaproteobacteria bacterium, assembly GCA_963835715.1. GTDB lineage: Bacteria > Pseudomonadota > Alphaproteobacteria > Micropepsales > Micropepsaceae > Rhizomicrobium. Next base: position 527,172 of record CAWIGN010000002.1, on the reverse strand, counting down.
GGAGGCGCGGCGTGTACTCGCGGCAGAGCCCCTTAACCGGGAGGCCTGGAGCAACCTCGGTGACTCCCTAAGAGGCCTAAATCGCTATCAGAAAGCCGTCGAGTGCTATGAACGAGCTATTGCGCTCGCTCCAGAAGACAAGCTGCTCTGGCACAAACGTGCCGCCACAATACGGGCGCTTGGCAAAAAAGTGCGCCTTCCCGATACCGTAGTCAATCCGCGAGACGTGGATTCCTGGTTATTGCTGGCTGGATCGTTTGCAATGAGGGGGCTGTTCTCAGACGCAGCGCATGCCAGCGACAGAGCGTTAGAGCTGGATCCAACCCACTTTCCAGCGATGCGGCTTGGCATCAGATCGCGCCTCAAGGCCTGCGACTGGCGCAAGCGGGACGACGACAAGCTGAGAATTGCGAATGCCCTCAAAGAAAAAGGCCGCATCACCATTCCTCCCCTAACTCATCGACGAATCTCCGATTCTGAGGAAGAGAGCCTTGTTCTGGCACTTCTCGCTGCGCCAAAGGCCCAGTTAGAGGCCATCTGGAAGGGTGAATGTTACTGTCACGACAAGATCCGCTTGGCCTATATTTGCGCGGAATTTCGTGAGCACGCGATAGCATTCGCCCTAATTGGCGTATTTGAACATCACGATTCGACGCGCTTTGAACTTGTCGCGATATCGCTTGGATTGACGGACAATAGCGGAATGCGTCGCAGGATCGAGGCGTCTTTCGATCATTTTATTGACGCTCAAGAAATGAATGACGCCGAGATTGCACAGCTCATAAAGGCTATGGAGATTGATATCTTGGTCGATCTTAGCGGCTATGCCGGCGAGGGTCGGCTTGAGATTTTTTCACATCGACCTGCGCCGGTGCAAGTCAATTATCTCGGATATCCTGGCACGAGCGGCGCGCCGTATATGGACTATATAATCGGGGATCATACAATTATACCCGTCGAAAATCGCATTCACTATACCGAGCAGGTTGCGTATCTCCCTCACACATATCAACCAACCGACAACACACAGCCAATATCGAATGATACCCCGAGCCGAAGAGAAGAAGGGCTGCCGGAAATTGGCTTTGTTTTTGCATGCTTCAATCAGGAAGTGAAATTCGGCCCAGAAGTATTCGGCGTCTGGATGCGCATCTTGTTGGCAGTCGACAAAAGCGTGTTATGGACGCTGTCGCTCAATCGGCAATCTGCGGAAAATCTGAGGCGCGAAGCCGTTTCGCGTGGCGTTGCGCCAGAGCGACTCATTTTCGCGCGCCCGGTTCAGAGAGATAAACATCTTGCTCGCATTCGCCTTGCCGATCTCTTTTTGGACACCCTACCATATAATGCCCACGCCACCGCGTGCGATGCGCTTTGGGGCGGATTGCCAGTACTTACATGCCTGGGAACTGCGTTTCCCGGGCGTGTCGCCGCAAGTGGATTATATGCAATGGGATTGCCAGAGTTGGTCACGACGTCCCTCTCTGACTATGAGAAGCTTGCCATCACACTCGCGCATGATCGCAAACAGCTTGAGGCAATCAGGGAGAAGCTCATGCGCAATCGCGTCACGGAGCCGCTGTTCGACACTGCCCGCTATACGCGAAATTTGGAAATGGCTTTCACGGTTATGTTCACAAGACAGCAGGCTGGCGCCCCACCCGCTAGCTTCAGCGTAACCGATAGCATCGATAGCCCCGGCTATGCCTCGACTGATTAAGCTTGTGCTAACTGTCAGTTAGCCAATTGGGCGTGAGAAATGACAAGCTGTCAATCAGTAATGTCCGCTTTGCGCCAATAGCGGTCATTTCCGCCAGGCCGGCACTTCGCCCGTAAGGCATTTTTTGCCCTCTATTTCTGCTCGGCGGCTTTTAAACGCTCTGCCTCTCTTCGGTACCATTCCTGGCAGTCGTGGTTCACATCATCATAGACGGTCTCTGCAGGTCTCACACCGTGGCTGTAGGCATCCATCGCGCTTCCTGTGGCAATGGTCTTACAGTCGGCTCCACGTCGAGCAGCCTGCATCCCGAAGCTGCTATCTTCGGGCCGGGTACAGCCCGACAGCACAAGAAATGCAAGAGGGATGGCGACCCAGATGCGCAACAGCGTTCTCACCCTGTCCTCCGCACGACATTTTTCATGGCAGACCATAACACCGCGAGGAAAAAATGTCCGCTTCGCGCCAGAAACGGACATTCCTGACAGATACCCTGGTTGATACATAGTGGTGGCCTAGTCAGAGCGCATATCGACGAGAATTGCGATTGAGTTTCATAGGGATATTGCGCACCTACCCAGGTACCAAATTCGCTAATAGGAAAACTCTTCGAGCCGCGCTTCAGACGCCAACCTCGAAGCCATTTGCGAAGCTCTATTTGGGAACCGTAGCTTGGACTTTCATATGTTCAATGACGTCCAAAGCATTGAGGGAACGCGTCTCCTGTTTTGCCTGCTCGGGCGACAGTAGCACTATCTCGGCATAGGCCTGGTAGTTTGTACGCCTGACGATGTCGACATTGGGATCATATGGAAAGCCACTTCCAAATCCAAAATCACCGCCATAGCCGCCAGTGCCGAATCCCACGCCAGTTCCGAACGAGAAGCCGCCTCTCCTACGGCCATAGCCGCCGTAGCCACCATAGCCGCCGTATCCATAAAACGGATCGTCGGACGGAAAGCCGGGAGAAACATGGTAGGTTGTGTTGGCTTCGGTATTGCGCGTATCAAATACAAAGCTGCTGAATCCTGCTGCCCGTGTGACTTCCGCGGCGCGCAGCAGAAGATAGTTCTCGACAGTCTCCCGTGGCGTCGCGCTATTGCCGGTGAAGGTTATAAGATAGCGGTTCTGGGTCAACGCCCGGTCGGTATAGCCGGTGTCCCTTCCCTCTAGCCGGACGGCGTAGGGCGACGGCGTCGTGCAACCGACTAATGCAAGCAGCAATCCAAGCGCTACGCTTCGTTGGAAAATTGTGCCCTTCAGTCTCTGAGTGATCATAGCTTGCTCCCCATAAAAGTGCTCAGACGGCAATCGCTGGATACGCCCGTGTGCAGCCTGCATAGCGGCATTGCCTATTAGCAACTATCTAGCCACCGCTGGGTGAACCGCACATGAACAGACTGTTTAGGGCGCGGACTGCGGCGATCAGGTGGTGGTGTCCTAGCAGGAAAACGCTTAGCCAAAAATCACAACGCCGTATCAGAGTCTTACGGAAAGCGTCTTCTGATCTTACAACGGGGCCAAACATCCGCTTTGAGTCAAAAGCGGTCATTCGGCGCCGATCAGCCAAATGTCCGCTTTGCGCCAATAGCGGACATTCGAGCGACTAGATCCGCTGAGCCCAGCCCCATATCCACTTTTCATTAGAAGCGGTCATGTCCAAGAGGCCGTATCGCTCCCAACGCCTGCGGGCCTATCGGGCGAGAAAGACCGCTACAAATTCCCTGTCTGCTTTGGCGCGAAACAAAAGAAGAAACAGCAGCGCACAGACCAGAGTTACGCCTGCAGAGATGAGGATAGCTGGGGTGAAGGAATGGAAATGCTGGAAAACAACCCCCATAAGAATTGGCGAACCGATCCCGCCAACATTGCCAACAAAGTTGACGAAGCCGCCGGCAAATCCTACGCCCTTGGGACCTGCTATCTCTGCGGGTGTCGACCACATGGGCCCCAATACTGACATCACGAAGGCATAGCCCAGCGACATTGCCGTTACTGATGCATATAAATTCGAGACATTTACCGTAACAACCAGAAAGGCGGTCCCGATAATGAGCCCGCAAAAAATAACTATCCGGCGCGCTGTGACAGAATCCAAGCCGCCATCGGTCAGCGCGCGCACCAGCCGGCCGGCGCCAAGCACAGTGATTACAGCGAACATATAAGGCTCCATCGCCATGATGCCCATCCGTCCAAGCGACATATGATATTTGTCGGTTAGATAGGTAGGATACCATGTGAGAAACATGAAGTTGATGAAGTCCAAACCGAAATTCGCCATGCCGACTGCCCAAAGCGATGGGCGGCCCAACAGCATCCGGACGTACCCATCAGGCAAGGGAGAATTGTCCTCAGGTACCCGATCGTGGCGAATCCAGGCAAGTTCCTCAGGCGAAACACGAGAGTTGGCGGCGGGATCATCTTTCGTGAAGAAATAGAATAACGTTCCCAGCAATCCGGCGATGAACCCCGTCACAATGAAGGCGGCCTTCCACCCCCAAAAAGCTATTATAAAGGCGACAACGGGCGGCGCTATGGCTGCACCCACAACCAAGCCGAGATTTTGCAGCGACATGGCCTGCGAATACTCGATGCGTGGGAACCATCGACTCATCAGTACGGACGCAGCCGGCCAAGTGACAGCCTCGGCAAGGCCAAACGGAATGCGAAAGAAAATCCATGCGCCAAAGGATGTCGCCGTGGTCGTCAAAGCCAGAAGAATGCACCACAGCCACAGGGCGATGAGATAGGTCCGGCGCGGGAGTAACCAAGCCGAGATCATCCCGGCGGGAATTTGGGCCAGCGCGTAAGACCATGAAAATGCACTCAGGATCAATCCGAGTTGCGTTGGGGAAAGATGCAACTCCTGGCGAAGGACCGGCGCAGCGACCGAGAGATTTGTTCTGTCCAAATAGCTCACACTCGCAATCAGAAAGACCGCGAACATTACTTTCCAACGTATATTGGTCCGAGCTGCGTTCATTTCGTCTTATCCTAAAAGCACACTTCGGATTGTCATGTATTTCTAGCCCCGACGCTAGGTCATCAGAAGGCAACAATGAATGTCCGCTTTGCGCCATAAGCGGACATTCAAAGCGCCCGTTTCTTGGCTTTTACTAGGTTGGATCGACCGGCCGTACGGCGCCTTCTGAAGCCTCGATCACCTATCCGACGTCTAGGGCCATATTTTGGCGGTCAGATATTTCCAAGAGCAGAATTCACCTTCCGCTTCCCAGAGCTAGCACCCAGGCTTCGGTTCACAGTTTTTCAGTGAGCAGGCAGTGGAACGTATGTTAATCTCATTAGCCGTACCCGCAGGCGCAGTGTAATTACACCGTGCCATTGTTAGACCCAACGTGGCAGCTTGTTGACAGGGCCGCTTGTATGAATCGAATAATTCTAGGTGGCGTGTTCTTGATTGGCCTGCTCGTTCTTGGGGGATGCTATACTAATCAAGAATTTCAATTAACAAAATGCAAGGCGACCGTCGACGCACGTATGAGCGCACTAGGCATTGGAAAATCAAGTTGGAGGTTGCAAGTCTCTGCCGACTTTATTGAGATGTGCATGGTGGCTCACGGCTATCGAATGCAACGTGATTCATGTTTAGAGTTTGCAAGAACTCTTGAGGCATCTGTCGATACGAACAATACCTATCGCAGAGCGACGAGCCCGCGATGCTACGCTCCCAGAAACTGGGGAAGTAGGCAGGTTTTCAAGCTAGAGCGCGTGCTGGACCGAATTTCCGACCGACCGTAGCGCGACAACGCTATCAGCGCATGGGGGCCCCTGTCTGATGTCCGCTTTGGGTCAGAAGCGGTCATTCGTCCCAGGTCAGCCCAATGTCCGCTTTGCGCCAAAAGCGGACATTTAAATAATTTTACGCTGCGCAGGACCAGTCACTTGCCCGCAATGTCCTGTTCCATGCGATAGGCGATCTCGTTTTTCTGCAGGCCCGGCACTTTCTCGGGATTGGCCGCATAGACCGCCTTGAGATAGCCCAGATCGTTGGCGGTGATCGCCGTCGCCGCCTGCGGACAGCCGCTTGCCAGCAAGCTGGTAATGCTGGGCAAGGCCTGGCAGGTGTCCAGCGAATTGATCTGGGCCAGCGCCAGCATGGCGATATAATCGGCCATCGTCGCCATGTCCCATGCACCTCAAGGGGGTTGGCGATAATCGTGACATGATCGAAAGCGGCGCGCAGACCATCCTCCACCCGCGAGCCCGTGACCTCGGCTTCAATGGCATTGGGGAACCAGGCGACGCATATGGCGTCCGGGCCAGGCCTGGGAGCCGCGCCGCCCACCAGATCGCAGGGCCCGACGATCAGCAGTCCACGGCCATTGCCGTCGGTACGAGCCCCGTCGATTTGGCGGTGGCCATGCAGGTCCACGGTCGCGGTGCTGTACCAGGCCTGGATGGGGCGGGTGACGGTCGCCAGCCGATTCAGTTCCGCGGAACTGGATTGATAGCCAAGCCATTCCACATGGTCCTTGCGAATATTGTCCAGCAGATCTTGGGGCGTGCTGGAAAAGGCGATCACGATGTTGGGCTTGCAGTCCGGATTGCTGCTGACCCGCACGCCGGCCATGACGCCACTTCCTTAACCCGTTGCACCACAAGGCCAGTGACGTCGACCGGCATGCCCAATGCAGATGGGCAGATCGGCAGGTCCCAGCGCGCAACCTTGCCGGTGATATGCGTCGCTGTGGCCGCTGCCTGGACGAAGTGATTGACAGTCTGGGAGCGTGCCCCGGTGACGACGATGCTTTCCACCGGCGGTGTCACCGCTTGTGTCGCGCGAGCCGGTGCGGCGCTGACCGTCGCGGGCAGCACCGCCGCCTGTATTACTTCGACGTCGTGCCGCGCCCGGTCTTTATAGGTCTTCAAGCAGGTGCCCAATGCTTCGGCCTGCTGATTATAGCTTGCGACCCTTTGATTATAGGCCTGCATGGCCTTGAGGTCCGTGACGGCAAATTGCGGACCGATGGCTGCGCGGTCGGGATTCACGCAGGGACTATGCGGGTAAAAATCAGGCGGCAGATTGCCCGCGCCGACGGGCGGCTGGGGCGGCGGCGCTCCCTGCACTTCGGCAACTGCTGCATTCACGGTATTGATGATACGCTCGATATCGTAGCGCGAATTTTGGATATAGGTCCGGGCGCATGCATTGTACACCGTGACCGCCTTGTTGAATTTCTCAACTCGGCGGCTGCGATCATCCACTGCAATCTGCGCTGACCCCGTGTTGACTGGCAAAGAGTTGGTCAGCAAACCCATCTCCCCCTTGTCCTCTTCTAGGACAGGTTTTGCGCATGGAGGAGCTGGATAAAATCCCGGCGACAGATTACCAAGTTCGGTCGTCACTGTTTCGGGCGTCTGGGCTTGTGCGGTGGCAAATAATTGCGCGCCGATAACCGCCAATGCTGCAAGGCTGACATGTGGCATCGCGCTGTTCCCAGGATGGGAGCAATATCTCATAAGCTTAGCGTTTTGGAATGTCCGCTTTGGGTCAAAAGCGGTCATTCCCGCCCGGTCCGCCCAATGTCCGCTTTGCGCCATGTGTGGACGGCTCCCCGTTGGCAAGGGCTTTTTTGATGTTCTGTCCTTCGGTCGGTGCGGCCATGTGTGCGGCCTGTTTGTGCGGCACACAGAGGCCGCTGGCCATAATGCCTTCCGCTAAGACGGGTCCCGGTCAAAAGCACGCGCTCTAGGCGCTATGGCGCAAATGGGTTTTCCCGTTCCCGGTTTCGACCGATGGTGCATTACATCGCGATTGCCCTTCCCAAACTTTGCCTGGTGCTGCTGGCTAGGCCGCAGCCACCACAGGTTCTCTATATCGTTCTCCGGTCATCATCATGGCCCAGATCATCCTGGCCATCTTGTTGGCGAGAGCGATCGCTGCGGTCTTTGGTGACCGGCGGGCGAGGAAATGCACCAGCCAAGGGCGCTTTGTTCCATGCCTCTGGGCGTAGCGGATGACAGCCAGGGCTCCGGCCACCAGCAATTGCCGCAGATAGCGGTCGCCCTGCTTGGTGATGCCGCCCAGCTTTTCCTTGCCGCCGCTGGAGTTCTGCCGTGGTACCAAGCCGATCCAGGCAGCAAGATCCCTCCCGGTCTTGAACGCTGCCGGATCTGGAACTGTGGCAACAATCGCGCTGGCCAGCACTGGGCCGATGCCGGGGACTTCCATCAGGCGGACGCCCACTTCGGTTGAACGGGCGCTCGCCCTGACGCGGCGATCATTTTCCAGCACCTGGTCATTCACCAGCCCAAGCTGGCAGACCAGCGGCGCCAGTGAGGCGCGGGCCACCGCCGGCACACGCTCATCATCCGGGTTGCCCAGGATGGCGATCAGTCGCTGCAGGCCGTTGCGACCAACCGGAGCGACCAGGCCGTACTCTGCCATATGGCCCCGGATCGCGTTAGAGAGCTGCGTGCGCTGCCGTGTCAGCATCAGCCGCACGCGGTGAAGGACCAGATTCCCTTGCTGCTCGCAGGTCTTGATCTCGACAAAGCGCATGCTGGGCCGGGTCACTGCCTCACAGATCGCCTCGGCATCAGCCGCATCGTTCTTCTGACGCTTCACGTAGGGCTTTACATACCGGGGCGGCATCAATCGCACGCTGTGCCCCAGCTTCCTGAGCTCTCTCCCCCAATGGTGGGCAGCCGCACAGGCTTCCATCCCGACCAGGCAAGCTGGCTGCTTCGCGAAAAACACCAGCAACTTGCCCCGCGTCAGCCGCCGCTGGATGACGACCGCGCCAGCCGCACTAACACCGTGCACCTGAAAAACTGACTTTCCAAGGTCCAAGCCGATTGTCACCGCTGTTTCCATGGCTCTCCTCCATCTTGCTAGCCTCTAATAGGCTGGCGGGTTGGTGGAGAGCCGTCCACAGCATCAATAGCGGACATTCAGCAACTGCAACACCGCGATAAAATGGATAGGCACAAATGCTCAGTGTGGGGACGGGTCATGAAGAAAGCTACGAGAAGAAGATTCCTCAAGAACATAACCGCACGACGTTATTGTGGACTTTGATTCGCGAACTGACCCCACATCTGGATTATTACTACCGCAAAAGTATTCGACATCGAATCGGCCAATCAGGTATCCGCGCTCCGGATCGGGAGGCAGCGCAGCTAACGGAATTGGATTTCCGTTACCATCTGCCCCGATGGTGGATGCGTTCAGTTTAATGTCGCAGCAGTTTGGATTTGCCTTTTTGAATTCCGCCAAAGAGCTATATCTGCGGCACTGAGGATGAATATTGTGTCTAATAAAAAAACCGAGAGCCTTGTCGGTCAACTCCGTCGCTGAATAACTGCGCCCATCAATTTTGCAAATGGGAAGCGGTCCATTTTTCGAAATTATCGGATTTTGATCATGGCAACTACCGACTGCAAGCGCGAAAGACAAACAAACCACCTTTGGCGTTTTCAAAATCCGGCTCCGCTCAGGCAATTATTCGTCGTCGGACAATTTATCTGCTCGGTAGCATCCAATCCAGTGCCCATCGCAGGTCACTCCTGATGATTTGTCACGACCGACATGGCGTCTTTCGTGGATAATCTTCGGGAATGTCCGCTTTGGGTCAAAAGCGGTCGTTCGACCCGGGTCAGCTCCATGTCCGCTTTGCGCCAAAAGCGGACATGGGCCACAAAACCCGCTTTGTCGATGACGATAGCGCAGAACACTGGTGGATGATTGGGTGCGAACCCCGGCCTTATTACAGTTTGCCGGCCCGGTAGCGCATGCCCCTTACTCTTCTAGGGGATATTTCTGAGCCCCGCATTGAAGGATCTTCGGTAGCGAATACACAAATCACAAAATTCGGCCTTGCCGTTGGCGTCCCCAGATTTCTTCAGCTCGCGCGCAATCCGTCGGCGACAGGAAGGCGCGCGGCATGGAAAGCAGGCAAGACGCCGCCCAGCAGCCCAATGCAAAGCGCCCAGACGAGACCCAGCGCGATCATCGCGGGCGAGATGATGTGATGGAAGGCGACATTGCCCGAGACGTCCTGCACGCCGTTGAACAGGCCATAGGCGATGCCGACTCCGATAACCGCGCTCGCCAGCGCCAGCAGCAACCCTTCGACCGCCACGGCCAATGCCACCGGTGCGGCGCCAAAGCCCAGCGCGCGCATGGTGGCGATCTCGCGCCGACGCGCCATGACTGCGGAATAAAGAATATTCACCGCCGCCAGAAGGGCGCCAAGGCCGAGCAGCCCGCTGACGCCATAGACCAGTGCATCGTTCAGGTCGGAGAATTGCGCAGAACGGCGATCATAGTAATTCGATTGCCGCTCCGCCTTGACCGTCAACGCCGGATTGGTTGTCATGGCCCGCGTCAGCATCGCCAGCGCGTTCGCGCCTGCCAGCCGCACGGTGACCGATGTGTAATCGGTCTTGCGTAGCACGGGCATCACCGTGTCACTGTCGGCTACTAGCTGGGATTGCACCAGATCATCGTTGGTCTTGAATATGCCCACCACCGGCCATAAGCCGTCGGGCATGGTGATCCTGTCGCCAAGGTCCACGCCCAGGAACTGGCCGGGCGCTTCCGCGCCAACCACCATTTCATGCCTGCCGGGCCGATACATGCGCCCGGCGATGATGTGGAATTCCGGCCTGAGCGAAATCCCCTCCGGCCCGAAACTGCGAAGCAAGATGTAGCCGCGTCCGCCTGTGTCCCGCCGCCGCACGATCAGGGTGGTTACGATCGCGGGATCGGCGATGGCGCGCCCCTTTGCGTCGCGGGCGATGCCCGGCGCGTCCTGGATGATCTGGGCTTCCGCACGGCTAATAGTCCCGTCGCCTTCCTGCCGCGCGTTGGTGGGCAGGATGATGGCGCGGTCGGGGCTGCCGGCACGCTGCCAAGTATGACGCAGGCCGACCGTCATGGACAACATGGAGAGCAGGGTCGCCACCACACAAGCAATGCCCAGCACCACCACCAGCGCCGGCCAGATTCGTCCCCTGAGGCTGGCGAGATTTAGCCGGACGGCGGCAAGGCAGGCGCGCAGGAACGTCATGTGCGCCCTGCGAGGATGGCGGCCACGTCCAGCCGCCTCAGTCTCAGGGCCGGCAGGATTACACTGAGGAACGCCAGCAGGACGACGGCGAGGAGTGCCTGGGCAATAACGGCGGGCGACAAGTACGGTTCTGGCAGGTACAGGGTGGGCAGGAGCTTGGGTATGCGTCCGGCAATCAGCGCGGCCAGACCAAGCCCCAGGGTCGCGCCCAGGATGGCGGGCGCCAGGGCTTCGGCGAACAGCAGGGCGATCACGCTCGAATCGGAATAGCCGATGGTTTTCAGCACCGCGAATTCCCCCAGGCGCTCGCGCACCGACTGGGCCATGCCATGGGCCGTGAGCAGCAGGATCATGAACAGCCCCACCGCCGCCACCCGCCGCGTCACCACGGCGACATTGACGATGGCCGTGCCGTCGTCGCTGCGCATCGTGCGCTCGGATATGCTTTCGGTTGGAATGGCGGAATTGGCGAACCGCGCGTCAATCGCGATAGCAGTTTTCTCGGCGGCTGCCGGGTCTTTCACCACCGCCTGGAACCAGCCGGCCTTGGGCTGATCGGCGGCGGGCCTTGATATCTTGTAATAACGGTAGCTGCCGAAGCTGAAGCCGCCCACCCAATAGGGCGTGTCGTCCAGCACATCGAGCACCTCGAAACGCCATGCCGTGCCGCCATCGGAGCGCGGTATCGCGGAGGTAACAATAGTGAAGATATCGCCCTTCTTCAGTCCTTGTTTGGCGGCAATTTCGCGGCTGAGAAATATCCCGTCGGGCCTAGCCCGCAACTGTGCCCACTGTGCCGCTGTCATCGGCGCATTGGGCCAGCCTTCGGCATTGTCCAACATCATGACACAGACGCGATTCCGGGGACTGTGGTAGTAGCCGCACACCCCACCGCTGGCCGAGACCGCCGCGACATTGGGCATGGCGGCGATCTGCTGGCCCACGGCGTCGGTGAGATTATCGCCGAAACGCGCCCCGATCACGACCACACTGCGGTTGATCACATCCACCATCTGTTGGAACGCGGCTTCGGTGCCCATCATGACGCCAAACAGGGTGAAGGCCGCAGTCACGGACAGGAGCATGAGAATGGTCCGCAGCTTACGCCGCGCCAATGCTGCCCATATGAGGGGGAGATATTTCATGCGCGCGCCATGATGCGCCGGGCCGGAGCGATAGCCGATCTGCCTATGCGGTCTTTCATGAGCCCCTCAGAATAGTCATTTGGGCTCCCAATTTGGGCAAAATGGGGGCACGCGCTTTTGCGGCGTCGCAACAATTCGGCGCGGAAGTTAAGGAGCGGTCATTCCGCCCTGGCCGATCCAATGTCTGCTTTGCGCCAGTAGCGGTCATTCATTGCTGGTTTAGCTCAAGAAGGCCGCGGCAACCGCTCGACTCGCTTCAGCCAACGTCCTATCGCTCGCACCTTCGGTGTAAGCGCAAATAAGGATTGGTGGGCGATTCGGTGGATATGCAATTGCCACATCGTTGATCGACCCGGATTGGCTGCGGCCTGTTTTGTCTCCTGCGCGCCAACCAGAAGGCAGGCCGGAGCGCAGAAGCGCGGTACCTGTAGCGACCTCCTCCATCCAGCGTATCAGCTTCCCGCGAGAAGACGGTTGCAACGCGGGGCCGAGTAAAAGCGCTTGAAGAGTCTTCAGCATTGCGCGGGGAGTAGTAGTATCTTTTTCGCCATCCGGGACATTTAGCGAAGGTTCATTGCGGTCCAGCCGCGTGACCGTATCTCCAACAGCTAACAAAAAGGCGTTCATGGCTGAAGTGCCGCCAATGCTCTGCAGGAGTAGGTTCGCTGCCGTATTATCGCTGACGTGGATGATTGCCGCGCACAGCGCCTCGACGGAGAGACCATTGGAGGGGTTGGTGCTCGTGACTGGGGAGACCGGTAATAAATCCTTCTGCCCATAATGAACGATTCGATTTAGCGATTCCTCGCCATGCTCAACGCGATGCAGAACCGCCGCAGCCAGTGCTACCTTGAAAGTGCTGCACAGCAGGAAACGCTCATCGGCGCGGTAAAACACTGTCCGACCATTCCCGGTGTCCAGCCCCGCAACCCCGATCCGTGAACCGGGGTGTTCCAGTGAAGAAACTGAGCTCTGAGCTAATGCAGGGCGCGGCACTAGAAGGGCCGCGCAACCCATTACGCTGCGGCGATCAACTTTTGTTGAAGACATTGATAGCAATAAAACCATGCATCCGATCGAAGGTCTACTTATTGAGCATTCGGCATTTCCGCCTGTGTCAGTTGCTGACGGTTTGTCAGCTCAAATTCCATGATCGTTGGGCCCAATGTCCGCTTTACCCCCCAAAGCGGTCATTCGTTTCCGTTCTGCCCAGTGGCTGCTTTTGACTCAATGGGGACGGCGTGGTCGAAAATCAGTGTATTTCGCCCGCCGCCGCTGCGCTCACCAGCAGGTAAGGGATGTCGTTGGTTCCGACACACCCAGGAGGCCCTAGAACGGTATTAGGACGGCGAATACCGGCAAAGGGGCTGCGAGGTCCATTCCAGCCTAGGCCGCCGCTAGCCTCTTTTCGGCCCGATCCGCACACGGCGACAGGAGCTTAGGCGGCCCAGTACGTTTCACAGCGGCAAGTGTGTTGATTCTACGAATCTGGGGGTCAGGAGTTCGAATCTCTTCGGGCGCGCCAGTACTTAGCCGCGGCTGCCGTTTTAAAAAGACGGTGATTAAGACGGCGGATCATCTCTTCGATCGCGAATGAGTTCGATTCAGGTGTGGTGCGCTGTGCGGGATGCGGAATCGGAACGTCCAGAACCCGTGCCAGGCGCGGCGGCTTAGGGTGCCCCCAGGCGAGTGCGGTCTGCAAATAGGGTGGTCAAAGCTGTCGGGGCGAGTTCAACCGATGTCCGCAGTACGGCCCCTCTATCGTGCTGGACCAAATGTCTGTCAGCGCACAGCCGGCGAGAGCGATTGGCTGCGTCGATCTAGGCTGGTTGGCCGAACAACGTTTGACAGGATCACGTGGATCATAATCCCTTGGTCGGCGGTTCAAATCCGTCCGGTGCTACCAGCCATTCTGGCAAGACGCCCGGATGCGCCGCCGCTGCCGACCGCCAAGACACCGAACAGGCCCATGGCGGGCCAAGCCCGCGGCGGTTAACCACAAATGCAGACTTTGTTTCGTTTTGGCACGGATGCTTCCTATGACTTCTGTCATGCGCATCGGTCTGCCAATTCCCAAGAGTGTGGCCCAGCTGACAGGAATGCTGGTGACGGCCATCGTCGCCTTCGGGACCGACCTTGATGTTTACTATGCCGTGCCGCTGGGAGTATTCGCGGGCGCGCTGGCGGTGTTTTTCGTTTCGCTGTCCGAAGCCCAGGAAGCGTTTCGCGCCAAATGGCGCGATCGCGAATAGCGGCGCGAAATAGCGGCGTTCAGGCCGTATCCGGGGGAATATTGTTCAGCGCGTTTTCCAGCTCCTGGAAGCTGGGCTGATATTCGCTGGGCACGCTGCCGCGGCCGATTTCCACCGACACCTGGGCCGCATTGCCGTGCAGATGCGCCACCAGTATGTCGCGGATGACGTGATAGAACAGCGCATCCTCGTCGATTACCGCTTTCAGCCGGGTCGCCCAGCGGACCGACGATGCCATAGGCCAGGAACACGCCCAGGAAGGTGCCGACCAGCGCCGAGCCGATCATGCCGCCCAGCACTTCGGGCGGTTCGGTGATCGCGCCCATGGTCTTGATCACGCCCAGCACGGCGGCGACGATGCCCAGCGCCGGCAGGCCGTCGGCCATGGTCTGCAGTGCATTGGCGCCCACCAGGGCTTCGTGATGGTGCTTTTCCAGCTGCTTTTCCATGGCGTTTTCGACCTGATGGGGGTCTTCCAGGCTCATGGTCATCATGCGCAGCGTGTCGCAGATGAAATCCAGCGCGAAATGATCCTTGCAGATCTTGGGATAGCGCTTGAAAATGGAGGAATCGCTGGGCTTTTCGATATGGGCTTCCAGGGCGATCAGGCCCTTGGACTTCATCGTCTTGGTCAGCAGGAACAGCAGGCACAGCAGGTCGTTATAGTCCTTGGGCTTCCACTTCGGGCCGGAGATCACCTTGCCCAGCGAACCGGCGATCTTCTTCATGTTGTACATGGAGCCGGCGATCAGCATGGCGGCGATGGCGGCGCCGAAAATCGTCAGCAGTTCGTGCGGCGCGGCCTCGATCACCACGGCCAGCGAGCCGCCGGTCATCAGGTAGCCGCCGAACACACAGGCAAAGAGAACGACGATGCCGCCAATCTGAAGCATGAAAAACCCGGAAAATCCCCGGGGCACAGTATTAACGCCAGGGCTTAAAGAGGCGTGAATTGCGTCGCGCCGGCGCGGTCTTGAAACGTTAACGCTTGGTGACCGCCACGGCCTTGCGCCGCCGGGCCGCTAGGCCTCCGAAAGCCGGCGGGCCACCAGCGCCGCCAGCTCGGCCGCGACTTTTTCGCCCATCCGCACGTCGTCGTCCTCGGCCCGCGCGGCCCGGGCGATGGCCGAGGCATGCAGCGCCACGATGGTCGCATCCGGCGGCTTGCCGATGCGCTCCATGTCGTCCATGTAACGGCAAAGGATTTCGGCGATCCGCCCGGTGGTGATCATGCCGGCCGTCTCCGCGAAGCCGCGGATCTCGTGGGCCTTGTCGAACAGTTTTTTCATGTCGCCCGCAGCCCGGTCCATCTCCTCGACATATTGCAGGATGGCGGCGCGCATCGGCGGGATGGCGGCTTGCATCGCCGCTTGCGCTCTTGCCGCCGTTTCGGCGGTGCGCAAGGTCAGCAGGGCGCGGGCCGCCCCCTGCTTGCTCATCAGCTGGGGATAGGAATCGGGAGCGATCACCTGGGCGCCCTTGGCGGAAGACTTGGCGGTCTTGGACATCAGCGTATACCCACGTCTTGGAGGTCTTCCGCACGGCGCCACGGGCCGGCATACTGCTCGATCTGGTGGCGGCGGCGATCGGGCCCGAAATAGCCGTCGCAGCGGACAAAGGCGCGGGGGCGATCCAGGATTTCGGTGATGCGCGCAAACAGATTGTGCGCGGTTATCGGCTTGGCGAGGAACTCGGTGACGCCGGCGTCGCGCGCCGCTTCCACCCGGTATTTTTCGGTATGGCCGGTGATCATGATGATCGGCATGAAGGGATTGGGGCTGTGCTCGTCCTTGCGCACATGGCGGGTGAATTCCAGGCCGTCCATCGGCGCCATGGCCAGGTCGGTCAGCACCAGGTCGATCTTGCACTCACGCAGCGCCGCGATCGCGGCGGCGCCACTCGCCACCTCGTAAACGTCCTTGATGCCGATGGAATTCAGCAAGGCCCGCAGCAAGGAGCGCATATGCGCATTGTCCTCGACAACAAGCGCCTTCAGGCTCTCGAATCCGCACGGGGCCATTGGTTTCACTGCCTCGCCACACCTCGAAGAACCGGCTGCGCCGGTCTCGGAAACCGAACATTTCCTTGTCACGGGGTGCGTTTGCCCAGGGTATATGTGCGGAAGTTATTGAACCGTTACAGGACAGTTTGCGGTCCCTGCTTGGCGTTTGTTAACAAGGCCCGTCCCGCGGCGGACCGCGCCCGGTTGCCGGCCCGCCGGCCTCTTCCAGGCCGGGCCGGCCCGGGACGCGGCTTGCCTTTTGCGCCGCCGCCGATTAGCGAAATCCCCATGAACGCACCACCGACCAAGCAACTGGCCACGGCCTGGCAGGTCCGTCTGGAAGAGCCCGCGGATGCGGCGCCGGTCGCGGCGCTGAACGCGGAAAGTTTCGGGCCGGGGCGTTTTGCCAAATCGGCCTACCGGCTGCGCGAAGGGGTCAGCCCCATCGCGCGCCTGTCCTTTGTCGCGGTCGAGAACGCCATCCTGCGGGGTTCGGTGCGCTTCTGGCCGATCAGCGTCGGCGGTCATGCGGAACTGCTGCTGGGACCGCTGGCGGTGCAGGGCGACCAGCGCGGCCGCGGCATCGGCATCTCCTTGATGCAGGCGGGGATTGCGGCCGCCCGGGGCGGCCCCTGGCGGGCCATCCTGCTGGTGGGCGATGAGCCCTATTACACCCGGGTCGGTTTTTCGCGCCTGCCGCCCGGACGGGTGAAGTTTCCCGGGCCGGTGGACCAGAACCGCATCCTGGGCCTGTCGCTGAAGGCGGGTGAGCTTCTGACCCTGTCGGGCCAGGTGCGCCGCGCCCAGATCGACGAAGCGGTCTGCGCCGACGGCGCGGGCGTCGGCTAACGGCCTTCCAGCTTCCAGGCCAGCAGCAGCGCGCCCACGATCAGCAGCAGCGCCAGCCATTGCGGCAGCAGCTTTTCCTGCTCCAGTGCGGTGACGCGATAGGCGCCGTTGGCGCGCAGGCCGATCCACCCCGAACCGCTGGCGGTATCGCCCACGCCGACGCGCCGAATCTGGGGCATGCCGTCCTCCAGCCAATGCACGCTGCCGCCGCTGGCCCCGGCATCCGGCTTGAGGACTTCGTCGGTGGCGCGCATGTCGGCCACTTCCTTGGGGTTCAGCGGTCCCGCCGCGGTCACGGTGGACAGAATGCCGTCGGTCGCGCGGTACAGGCCCAGCTCGCCGGCCCTGGTGTCGGCGCGCCAGATGCCCGGCTCGACGCGGGTCAGCGGCAGGGTCACCGTCTTGCCGGACGGCATGGTCAAAGTCACCGGCGGCGTCTCCGCCGCCATGGTGCGGCGGGTCAGCTGTATGCGGTCCCCGACAATGGCCGCCGACAGATTTTCCTCTTCCAGCTCCGGCTCCTTCATCAGCCAATGGGCCAGGCGGCGCAGCAGCTCGGCCTGCGGTCCGCCGCCTTCGAAGCCGCGTGCCCACAGCCAGGTCTGGTCGGACATCAGTTCGGCGATCCGGCCCTTGCCGATCCGGTCCAGCACCAGCAGCGGCCGCCCCGCCTGGTCCGACATGACGGTCTGTCCCGAGACCTTGTTGGCGCCCAGGATGCGGAACCAGCGGCCCCAGCTGGGCGGGGTCTTGCCCTGGTTGCGCCCCGAGAGCTCGCGCGTCACCGGATGGGCCATGCCGGCCGGTGTCACCAGGGGCTTGAAGGGGGCGGTGAAAATCTCGCCGGTCGGCTGGACCGGCAGCACCTGGCTCAGGGGCGTGCGAAAGATGCTTTCGGGACCGGCGAATTCGGGACCCGAGGAGATCAGCAGTGCGCCGCCGTCATGGACATAGGAGGCAATGTTGAGGAAGTAGGCCAGGGGCAGGACGCCGCGCTCGCGATAGCGGTCGAACACCACCAGATCGAAGGAACCCAGCTTTTCCTGGAACAGTTCGCGCGACGGAAAGGCGATCAGCGACAATTCGTTGATGGGGGTGGAATCCTGCTTGTCGGGCGGGCGCAGGATCGTGAAGTGGATCAGGTCGACGGACGGGTCGGCCTTGAGCAGGTTGCGCCATACCCGCTCGCCCGCATGGGGTTCGCCCGACACCAGCAGCACCCGCAGGCGGTCGCGCACGCCCGAAATCGTCACCACGGCATGGTTGTTCTGCGGCGTCAGTTCGGCGGGCCCGGGCGCGGCCGACAGCTCGATCAGATTTTCTCCCTCATGCGCCACCGGCACGCGTATGTCGGCATCATGGCCCACCGGTACCAGGCGCGAACCGAACGGCTTGCCGTCGATGCGGATGTTCAGCATGGCGCTGGTCTCGCCGCTGCCGCCCAGATCGTCCACCCTGAGCCGCAGGGTGGCCGATTGTCCGACAATGGCGAAGCGGGCCGCGTTCAGCACGGTGAGCTTGCGGTCGCGCTCGCCGCGCGATCCCGCCACCAGCACCTGCAGCGGGGCATGCAGCGACAGGGCCTCGGGGGAGGGCGCATCATGCACCTCGCCGTCGGTGATCAGGATGGCGCCGGCCACCCGCCCCTGCGGCACGTCGGCCAGCGCCGCGTTCAGGGCGGCAAAGGCCTGGGTACCGTTGTTCTCGCCGGCGGTTGTGGTGGTGACGCTGGTCTCGCGCACGATCAGTCCCGGCTGCTGCGCCAGCAGGCGCTTGACCTGCGCCCGCGCCGCCTCGGCCTGGGCCGCGCGCTTTCCCAGCGCCATGCTCTGCGAGCGGTCGGTGACGATCACCGCCACGTCCGGCAGGGGCGCGTGTTTTTCCTTCACCAGCAGCGGACCCGCCAAGGCGAACAGCAGCACCGCGAAGGCAAGACCGCGCGCCCAGGCGCCCTTGGCGCGCGTGGCCAGGCCATAGAGCGTGACCAGCAGCGCCAGCGCGACCAGCACCGTCAGGACGGAAAATGGAATCACGGGGGCGAAGGCAAGCCTTGTCACGGTTGGCCCCGCTCATTTCCCAGCCGCTGCAACAGCGCGGGGGCATGCACGACATCTGCCTTGTAGTTTCCGGTCAGCGCATACATCACCAGGTTGACCCCGGCGCGAAACGCCATCTCGCGCTGCAATTCTCCGCCGGGCGATGGCGTGGAGAGGAAATGGCCATTGGCGTCCACCGCCCAGGCGCTGGCCCAGTCATTGCCGCCGATGATCACCGGGGACACGCCGTCGCCGCCGCGGGCCGGCGCGGCGCCGTTCTTGGGCGCCGGCGGCAGCGACTCGACCCACAATTTGCCGCCGCTCCAGCGTCCGGGGAAATCGTGCAGGATGTAAAAACTCTTGGTCAGGACATGATCGGCCGGCACCGGTTCCAGCGGCGGCAGATCCAGTCCCGCCGTCAGCCGGCGCAGCGTCTGCTCGCCGGTCGAGGCGGCGCCGCGCACCGCGCCCAGGGTTAAGTCGCGCGTGTCGAACAGGATGGTGCCGCCGTTGCGCATATAGTCGGTGAGACGCGACACGGCCCGGGGCGAAAGATTCTTTTCGCGGGGGTCCATCGGCCAGTAGAGCAGGGGATAGAGCGAAAGATCGTCGCGCTCCGGGTCCAGGCCCAGCGGCTCCGGCGGCTCGTAGGAGGTGCGGGCCCGCAGCACCAGGCCCAGGCCTGTCAGCCCGGCCTGGCTGACGGAATCCACGTCGGCAAGGCCGGTCTTGATATAGGCAAGGCGGGTGTCCAGCGCCGCCTGCATGTTCATTGCCTCGTCGGCGCGCGCGGGAGGCGCGAAAAGCACCAAGGTGAGAAGCGCCGCGGCGGACCATCTGAGCCTGCGCGGGGTGAAGCCGCGCAGCCACAGCGACAGCACCGCGTCCAGCAGCAGCAACGCCATGGCGGCCGCCAGCAGAAAGGGTTCCAGGACGCGGGCATGGGTGTTGGCGTAGGCCTGTATGTCGCCGCCGGCCAGCGGCGTCAGGCGGTCGCCCGCATGGACGATGTTCAGGGCGCTTTCCACTTCATGGGCGCCGTACAGGCCCGGCGGATGGCGCGGCGAGACGCGGGTGCGGGCAAATCCGTCCGCCGCAACCGGCAGCACGTCCGCGGCCGGCGCGATGATGTGGCCGAAACCGTCCAGCACCGACACCGGCGGCAGACTGGTCAGTCCGGCCAGATCGCGCGCCGGGGTGCCGGCCGACAGCGCCAGCAGCCGCTTGAGCATCTCCACATAAAGGCCCGACAGCGGCAGCGACGACCAGCCGGGGCTGGCCGAGGTATGGAACAGCACGATCCAGCCCGCGCCCATCGCCTCGGCGGTGATCAGCGGCGTGCCATCGGCCAGCCGTGCCCAGGTGCGGTTGGCCACTTCGGCGGAGGGTTCGGCCAGCACCTGGCGCGTCACCGTCACCTCGGCCGGGATTTCCAGCCCGTTGAACGGGCTCAACGGGCCGAAGGGCGCCAGATGCTGCGGCGCCGACCAGGCCATGGCGCTGCCCAGATAGCGGCCGCCGACGCGCAGCCTGACCGGGACAAGGTCGTCGGAGCCTGCCGCCATGCGCTCGCCCGCGAAACGGATCAGGACACCGCCATGACTGACAAAGTCCTTCACCCTGGCCAGGTCGTTGCTGTTGATCTTGGCGACATCGGCCAGCAACAGGACCGAGACATGCTTGTCCAGCAGCTGGCCGATGCCGCCCTTGGCGATCTCGGCATAGGGCGACAAGGCGCGTTCCAGGTAATAGACGTCGGAGAGCAGGGGCGGGGCCTCGCCGCTGGCATTTTCCGAAACGATGCCGGCGCTGCGTTGCGCCGCACCCCGGTCCAGCAGCTGGAGCGCGCCGGCGCTGTCTTCGCCGGCAAGGGCCAGCTGGGTGGTGGCGTTGCGCACTTCCATCGGCAGGGCGATGTGGCCGCGGGCGCTGGTTTCGCCGCGCCGGAAACGGATCCTGGTGGCGGCCAGGGTCTCTCCGCGCGCCCCGATCGCGCCGGCCTCGACCTCGAGCGGGCTGCCGGCGCGCGCGCGGATCGCGGTGAGCGAAAAGCCGCTTGCGTCGCGGACCACGGGCAACAGCCCCAGCGCAAGATGGCCGGGCGCGAATATGCTGGCGCCGCCATAGCGCGAGAGGGCCTGGCGCAGCACTTTGCTGTTGGCGTCCTCGATGCCGTCGCTCAGCCAGTAAAGCGCCGGTGGGGCGGCGAAACTGAAGCGGCCCAGCGCCTGGGCGGCGGCGGCCCGGTCCCCGGGCCAGGGCATGGGCTTCAGTTCGCGGGCGACACGCGCCGCCTCGCCTTCATTCAGCAATCCGCTGGGCGCGGACCCGGCGGTGGGAATGATCGCCACCGCGCGCCCCTGGGCGCCGTGCAGCAGGTCGGCGATCAGTTCCTGCCGTGCCTCCCAGTCCCGCGCCGCCGTCCAGCCATTGTCCACCACCAATACCAGCGGACCGTCGGCCGCCAGCCGGGGACTGCGGCCCAGCAGCGGATCGGCAAGCGCCACGATCAACAGGGCCGCCGCCAGCAGGCGCAGCAGCAGCAGCCACCAGGGCGTGGCGGCCGGCGTCTGCTCTTCGTCTTCCAGCCCGCGCAACAGGCGCAGCGGTGGAAACAGGGTGCGACGGGGCAAGGGCGGCGTCACCCGCAACAGCCACCACAGCACCGGCAGGCCAAGCAGGGCCGCCAGGATGAGAGGCGTTCCGAAGCTCAGCGGAAGTCCAAACATTCTATTCCTTCTCGCTCCGGCCCGTGCCGGCGCTCCTGTTAGGCGCCGCCGATGGCGGCATGCAGCGCGATCAGCGAAGCCTGCGGCGCGTGATCGGTGCGATGGACCGTGCAGGTCCAGCCCAGCCGCGCCGCCGCCTGCGCCACGCGCTCGCCATGGGCGATGAAGCGGGCGCGATAGGGCGCGCGCACCTGCTCGGCGCGGCCGAAAATCTCCTCCTCCTCGCCGCGCGGCGATTCAAAGCGGGTACGGCCGGAATAGGGGAAATCCTCCTCCGCCGGATCGACGATGCGCACCAGATGGCCTTCCACGCCCCGCTGGGCCAGCCTTTTCATGGCCTCGAACACGTCCTCGTCCAGGAAGTCGCTGAACCATACCAGCTGGTTGCCGCGGGCGAAGGGCACCTGCGGCGGCAGGCTGCCCTGGCCGGCCGCGAACAGGGCGCGGCCCATGCGGGTCAAGGCCAGGCGCGACGCGGCGGGTGCGCCCTCCATGCCGGCAAATCCCACCCGCTCGCCGCCGCGCACCAGGAGCGATGCCAGGGCAAGCACCAGCAGGTCGGCGCGGGTGCGCTTGCTCACCGCGCCGGACTTGAAGCGCATGTTGGAGGAAGCATCGCGCCAGAACCACACGGTCTGGGCCGCTTCCCACTCGCGCTCGCGCACAAAAATATGCTGCGACTTGGCGGACTGACGCCAGTCGATCGCCGAGGCGGAATCGGGACTGGCATAGCGGCGAAACTGCCAGAAGCTTTCCCCCATGCCGGCGCGGCGGCGGCCATGCACGCCCAGACTGACCGAGGCGGCCAGGTGATCGGCTTCCACCATCAGCGGCGGCAACCCGGCGGACAGGCCATCGGCTTCATGTTGAAGCGCGGAGAATTCGCTCAAAAGAGACTCATCTTAAAGCAAGTCCTGGCACAGCCGCTCGATCACGCTTGCCGTGGTGGCGCCTTCGGCGCGGGCGGAAAAATTCAATGCCATGCGATGGCGCAGAACCGGTCCGGCAAGCGCCACGACGTCATCGGTGGAAGGCGCGAAACGGCCGTCCAGAAGCGCGCGGGCGCGCACCGCCAGCATCAGCGCCTGGCTGGCGCGGGGACCGGGGCCCCAGGCAATCTGGCTGCTGGAGTCGCGATGGCCGTCGGGACGCGCGGCCCGAACCAGGGACAGAATGGCTTCCATGACCTGTTCGCCCACGGGAAGGCGGCGCACCAGGGTCTGGGCTTCCAGCAGATCGTCGGGGCCGCACACCCGGGCCGCGCTCTTTTCCTCGCCCA
This sequence comes from uncultured Alphaproteobacteria bacterium, assembly GCA_963835715.1. Classification (GTDB taxonomy): domain Bacteria; phylum Pseudomonadota; class Alphaproteobacteria; order Micropepsales; family Micropepsaceae; genus Rhizomicrobium. The sequence goes on along the minus strand of CAWIGN010000002.1, from coordinate 504,131 downwards.
TGGTGGTTGCCAGCAGCATGCGGCGCTCCGATTCCAGGTCGGGATAGCCGACGTCGATCTGCAGCAGGAAGCGGTCGAGCTGGGCTTCGGGCAGCGGATAGGTGCCCTCCTGTTCCAGCGGATTCTGGGTGGCCAGCACATGGAACAGGCGCGGCAGGTCGTGGCGCACGCCCGCCACCGTGACATGCTGTTCCTGCATGGCCTGCAGCAGCGCCGACTGGGTGCGGGGGGAGGCACGATTGATTTCGTCGGCCATCAGCAGCTGGGTGAAAACCGGCCCGCGAATGAAGCGGAAGGCGCGTTCGCCGCTGTTGTTTTCCTCCATCACTTCCGAACCGGTGATGTCGCCGGGCATCAGGTCGGGGGTGAATTGCACGCGTCGCGTGTCCAGCCCCATCACGATGGCCAGCGTCTCCACCAGCTTGGTCTTGGCCAGGCCCGGCACGCCGATCAGCAGGCCATGGCCGCCCGCCAGCAGAGTAACCAGGGTCTGCTCGACCACGTCGTCCTGGCCGAAAATCACGGCATTGAGCCCGGCGCGTACCTTGGCGAAGGTCTCGGCGGACGCCGACAGCCGCTTGGCCGCCTCGCGCTCTTCTGGAATATCCACTTTGTTCATGCGGGGGCCTGAAGCTTGCCGGGGTCGGCCATTATGTTGCACCGTTGGGCGTGAACGGCGCAACCCCGGATATGCCTACAATATCCAACAGAAAAGCGCGAATTGTGGCGTCATGACGGCAACCAGCTTTTTCAAGGCGCAGGGCGCGGGGCACGCATGATCTTGGCGGCGGAACATCTGCGCGCCCGGCTGCCGCAGCAGTTGCCGGAACTGACGGAACATGACGACTATGATCTGCCGCCGCGGCAGCGCCCCGCCGGCTTCGGCGCGGTCCGGGCGGCGGTGCTGCTGCCGCTGATCCCGCGGGCCGCCGCGCAGGGCGGCTCCACATTGATGTTCACCCGCCGCACCGACAGCCTGGCGCGCCATAGCGGTCAGGTGAGTTTCCCCGGCGGGCGCAGCGAGGCGGGGGACCCTTCGCTGGTGGAGACGGCGTTGCGTGAAACCTTCGAGGAGACCGGCATCGCGCCCGCCTTTGTCTCGGTGGCGGGCTATCTCGACCGCTATCTCACCGGCACCGGCTTCGATATTCAGCCCGTTGTCGGCCTGCTGGCCGAGGGTTTCGCGCTGACGCCGGACCCGCGTGAAGTGGCGGAAATTTTCGAGGTGCCGCTGGCTTTCCTCTGCGATCCCGCCAACCGGCGGCGCGAAAGCCGAGAGATCGGCGGACGGCAGCGCACCTTCTATGCCTTCACCTACCGCCATCATGAAATCTGGGGCGCCACCGCCGCGATCGTGGTCAACCTGGCGCAGCGCATAAGTGATATGAGCACGCCATGAGAATCGATCCGGCACAGCATGGTTGGATGCCCCGTCACGCGGAACGGCCAATGCCCGCCGGTGCGATTGTTGTTCGGTGGTGGTGGCCCTTGGCGCGTGACAATGAAATAGGCGGTTTATGAGGATCGATCCGGTACAGCACGGCTGGATGACAGCCCCCGAGACGCTGGCGGTCATGGGCGCCCTGGGCGAGGCGCGCTTTGTCGGCGGCGCCGTTCGCAATGCCCTGTTGGGCGTTCCCGTGGTGGATGTCGATATCGCCGTGCCCATGCCGCCGGCCGAAGCGCTGGCGCGGCTCAGGGCCAGGGGCATCAAGGTGGTGGAAACGGGGCTGGAGCACGGCACCGTCACCGCCATCGCCGGCAGCCATGCCTTCGAGATCACCTCCCTGCGCCGTGACGTGGAGACCGACGGACGCCGCGCCAAAGTGGCCTTCACCGACGATTGGGCCGAGGATGCCAGCCGCCGCGACTTCACCATCAATGCGCTCTATGCCTCGGCCGACGGCGAGATTTTCGACTATGCCACCGGGGTCGAGGATCTGATCGCGGGCAAGGTGCGCTTCATGGGGGATGCGCGCGCGCGTATCGCGGAGGATTATCTCAGGGTGCTGCGCCTGTTTCGCTTTCACGCCTGGTATGGCAAGGGCGAAATCGATGCCGAGGGCCTGCGCGCCGCCGCCGAAGCCAAGGACAGGCTAGGGACCCTTTCGGCGGAACGGATCGCCAAGGAATTGTTGCGCCTGCTGGAGGCGGCTAATCCCGCGCCCGTGCTGCGGATCATGGCGGCGACGGGAATCCTGTCGCGGCTGCTGCCGGGGGCGCTGCAATTGCCGCGGCTGGAAAGGCTGACGCGGCTGGACGGCGAAAATCTTTTTCCCCGCGATGCCGTGCTGCGCCTGGCCTCGTTGCTGCCCGATGGGATGCCGTCGGCCCGCGCCGCCGCGGATGCGCTGAAACTGTCCAATGCCAACCGGGCCCGGCTGGAACAGGCGCTGGGCGGCGAAAGCCTGGGCGTGCACCTGTCGGCGCGGGCGGCGCGGCGGCTGCTCTATCGCATCGGCGCGCCCTGCTTCAAAGACAGGGTGATGCTGCAATGGGCCGGCACGGCCAAGGGCGACGGCGCCTGGCGCATGCTGCTGCAGATGGCGGACAACTGGCAGCGGCCGCGCTTTGCGCTGAGCGGGCGTGATGTGATGCAGGCCGGGGTGCCGGAAGGGCCCGATGTCGGACGTGTCCTGGCCCAGGTGGAAGACTGGTGGGTGGACGGCGATTTTGCCGCCGGCGAGGGCGCGTTGCGCGACCGGCTCAAGACGGTGATCGATCAGGGCCCGGCATGACGCTGGAAATTTTGGACTCTCTGTCGCTGCCTGCCGATCCCGCCAAGGCCAATGAGGACGCCTTCGGCCATGGCGGGCACGCTGCTGTGGTGATCGACGGCGCCACGCCATTGGGCGAGGGGGTGATGCCGGGGCCCAGTGACGCCGCCTGGCTCGCCCAGTTCGGCGCGCGCCGGCTGATGGCGCATCTGGCGGATGGCGGCGGCGCCCGCAAGGCCTTGCGGGCGGCCCTGGGCGATGCGCAGAAATCCTTCGAAGCCCTGCGCCGCCATCCCCCCGAAGCGATGTGGCAGATGCCGTGCGCGTCCATGATGCTGGCGGTCGATGCAGGCCCCCCGACCAGTGAGGGCCGGAGGGGGGCGGAACTGGAATTCCTCTGGTTCGGCGACTGCGCCGCCCTGATCAAGCAGGGCGATGCGCCGGTGACGATGGTGGGCGATAATTTCGACAAGCGCGCCGCCGAAGGCCGGCGGGCGCAGGCCCTGGCCAAGGAAAAAAATCTGTCGCCCGCCGCGGGCCTCAGCCGCGCGGAATTCATCGGCCCCCTGCGCAGCAGCCGCAACCGCATCAACAGCGGCAATGACTGGCTGTTCAGCCCGGACGCGAAGGCGGCATCGCATGTCTCGCGCCGGGTGATGAAAGTCGCCCCGGGCGCCAGCCTGCTGCTGGTCACCGACGGATTTCTGGCGCTGGCCAGCGATTATGGCGCCCATAGCGCCGACAGCCTGATGGCGGCGGCGATGTCAAAAGGCCTGGCGAGCCTGGGCGCGGCGTTGCGCGCCATCGAGGAGGACGACAGCGGCGGCGACAGGTTTCCGCGATTCAAGAAGTCCGATGATGCCACCGCGATCCTGTTGAAGGTCAGTTGATGGCGTTCAGAACGTCATTGCCGCCATGCCAGACCATCGAGACGGCGACATACAGAACGATCGCCAGGCCGACATAGCTGATCCAGCGATAGCGCTCCAGGAGCTTGGCGATGAAGTTCGCGGCCGTGCCCATCAGCGCCACCGACAGCAGCAGGCCGATCACCAGCACATCCAGATGCCCGACCGCCGCGCCCGCCACCGCCAGCACATTGTCCAGCGACATCGAGACGTCTGCCAGCACGATCTGCAGGATGGCGCGCCTGAGGGAGCTGCCCGCCTCCAAGGTTGTCGCGCCATGGGCGCCACACGCCCCGCTGCGTATGTCGCGCCAAAAACGCCAGCATACCCACAACAGAATAATACCGCCCGCCAGCCTGAGGCCGATCACCTGCATCAGCGACACGGCGATGACCGCCAGGCCCACCCGCAGCACCACGGCGGCGACCAGTCCCCAGAAAATCACCTTCTTGCGCAGGGCCGCCGGCACCCGGCCGGCGGCCAGGCCGATCACCACGGCATTATCGCCCGCCAGCACCACGTCGATCATCAGGACCTGGGCGAGAGCGACCAGGCCGCCGGGCTCAAACAGGGTCAGTTCCAAGCTCACTCCTTGCTTTCGCCGGTCGCCGGACCGTCGCCTTCGCTTTGCCGGGCCGGCCGGCTCTCCCCGGGAAAGAGGGAGGTCTGGCGAAGCGCTTCGCCCAGCACCATCGCGGCGGCCTGCGCCACATTCAAGGACCGCAGGCCGGGGCGCAGGGGGATGACCAGCCGCGCATCCACAGTATCATGGACCGCCTGGGGCACGCCCGCGCTCTCGCGCCCCACCAGCAGGACATCGCCGGGGGCAAAGGCGAAATCGGTATAGGCCATGTCCCCCCGGGTGGTGAGCAGCAGGAGCCTGCAGGAGGCGTCCTGGCGGATTGCCGCATGGAATCGCGCCCAGGACTCATGGCGGCGGATATCGGCGCTTTTGAGATAGTCCATGCCGGCCCGGCGGAAATTGCGGTCCGACAGCAGAAATCCACAGGGCTCGACAATATCGAGCCCCACCCCCAGGCAGGCGCCCAGCCGCATCAGGGCACCCGCATTTTGCGGGATATCGGGCTCATACAGCGCCAGGCGCACCCCAAACCTCCATATTTGTCCCCTTCTGGATGTAAGTCGCGGCAGGACAAGGCATTTTCTGCGTCATCGTGCCGCAAGACCCTCGAAAATCGACTCTCTATTTTACCGGCCCAATGCACTAGCGGGGGCCAGGCCCTGGCGCGTCACCGCGTCAGTACTGTATCGGCGCTTGTTTGTGGCAAAAGTTCGAGAATGTTTCTTTCCAAGTTTCTTAAGGGTGGACCCAGTGGCAGCTACGACGAGTGACGCGGGCACGCGACGCGATTTTCTTTATGTGGCGTCCGGCGCGGTCGGCGCCGTGGGCGTGACCGTGGCGGCATGGCCCTTCGTCGACCAGATGAATCCGACCTCGGCGGCGCTGGCGCTGGCCTCGATCGAGGTGGACCTGACCGCGGTCCAGCCCGGCCAGCAGGTCGTGGTCAAGTGGCGCGGCCATCCCTTGTTCGTGCGCCGCCGCACCCCGGCCGAGATCGCCGAATCCACGGCGGTGGATGTGAGCACGCTGCCCGATCCGCTCGCCAACAACGACAACCTGCCCGACAGCGCGCCGGCCACCGATGCCAACCGCGCCACCAAGCCGGAATGGCTGGTGCTGATCGGCGTCTGCACCCATCTGGGCTGCACCCCCACCGTTTCCACGCCGCAGATGCCGGAAGGCGATTATGGCGGCTGGCTATGCCATTGCCATGGCTCGATGTACGACACGGCGGGGCGCATCCGCAAAGGTCCGGCGCCGCGCAACCTGGAAGTTCCGCCCTACGCGTTCCTGTCTGACACCCGCATCAAGGTCGGTTGAGGAGAACAACAATGTCTGGCCCTTCGACCTACAATCCCAAGTCCGGTTTCGAGCGTTGGCTCGATGCCCGCCTGCCGTTGCCGCGCCTGATGCACGACACGATGCAGACCTTCCCGACGCCCAGGAACCTGAACATCTGGTACACCTTTGGCGGCATTCTCACTTTCTGCCTTGGCATCCAGATCCTCACCGGCGTCGTGCTGGCGATGCATTATGTGGCCAATGCGGGCCTGGCCTTCGACAGCGTCGAGGCCATCATGCGCGACGTCAATTACGGCTGGCTGATCCGCTACATGCACGCCAACGGCGCCTCCATGTTCTTCCTGGCCGTCTATATCCACATGTTCCGCGGCCTCTATTACGGCTCCTACAAGGCGCCGCGCGAACTGATCTGGATCATCGGCGTGCTGATCTATTTGCTGATGATGGCCACCGCCTTCTTCGGCTATGTGCTGCCCTGGGGCCAGATGTCCTTCTGGGGCGCCACCGTCATCACCAACCTGTTCAGCGCCATTCCGGTGGTCGGCTCGCACATCGCCACCTGGCTGTGGGGCGACTTCGCGGTGGGCGACGCCACCTTGAACCGCTTCTTCTCGCTGCATTACCTGCTGCCCTTCATTATCGCGGGCGTGGTGGGGCTGCATGTCTGGGCGCTGCACGTGCCGGGCAACAACAATCCGCTGGGCATCGACGTCAAGAGCCCGCAGGACACGGTGCCCTTCCACCCCTATTACACGGTGAAGGACGCCTTCTACCTGGTGCTGTTCGTCATCCTGTTCGCGGGTTTCGTCTTTTATGCCCCGGACTTCTTCGGCAATCCGGACAATTACCAGCAGGCCAATCCGCTGGTGACGCCGCCCGATATCGTGCCGGAATGGTACCTGCTGCCCTTCTACGCCATGCTGCGGTCCATCCCCAACAAGCTGATGGGCGTGATCGTGATGGGCGGCGCCATCGTGACCCTGGTCTTCATCCCCTGGCTGGATACCAGCCGGGTGCGTTCCTGCCGCTTCCGCCCGCTGATGAAGCAGTTCTTCTGGGCCTTTGCGGTGGCCTGCGTGCTGCTGGGCTATTGCGGCGCCCAGAGCGTGGATGCGGCCCGCTTCGGCATCCCGCTGGTGTGGGTGGCCCGCATCGCCTCGGTCTATTACTACGCCTTCTTCTGGCTCATCATGCCGATCGTCGGCCTGATCGAGACCCCCAGGAAACTTCCCGCATCGATCGCGCAATCCGTGCTCGGCGATTCCGCCGCGGCCCCTGCCGAGTGAGACCCAACATGCGCCTGACCACATTCTCTCTCAGCCTGGCACTGGCCTCGGGGCTCCTGGCGTCCACCGCGGCGCTTGCGGTGGATACCACCCGCCTGCCGCCCAAGGCCGTATCCTTCTCCTTCGAGGGGCCGTTCGGCACCTATGACCGCGGTGCCCTGCAGCGCGGCTATCAGGTCTATAAGGAAGTCTGCGCCGCCTGCCACGCCGCCAACCACCTGGCTTTCCACAATCTGGCCGAGCCGGGCGGTCCGGAGTTCAGCGAGGCCGAGGCCCGGGCACTGGCCGCCGCCGCCAAGGTTCCGGCCGAACCCAACGACAAGGGCGAGACCACCGACGAAAACGGCACGCCGCTGATGCGCTCCGCCACCCTGGCCGATCATTTCCCCTCGCCGTTTCCCAACGAGAATGCCGCCCGCGCCAACAATGGCGGCACCCTGCCGCCCGACCTGTCGATGATCGTCAAGGCGCGCGAAGGCGGTCCGCAATATGTCTATTCGATCCTGACCGGCTTCCACGAGAAGCCGCCGGCCGATTTCAAGGTGATGGACGGCAAATATTTCAATCCCTATTTCGAGGGCTGGAACATCACCATGCCGCCGCCGCTGGCCGCCAATTCGGTGACCTATTCCGACGGCACCAAGGCCACCATCGACCAGGAAGCCCATGACGTGGTCACCTTCCTGGCCTGGGCGAGCGAACCCAAGATGGAAGAGCGCAAGCAGATCGGCTTCGGGGTGATGGTGTTCCTGATCCTGCTGGCGGGCCTGCTGTTCGCCGCCTATCGCAAGGTCTGGAAGGACATCCACTAGCCTTCACCGAACCGTCACCGGGCGCCAAACTTGCCCCCGGGGGCCATCATGTTAAAAGGGCGCTCTCCTCAGGAAGCGCCCTTTTTCATGACCAGAACCGTGCTCGGCATCATCGGCGGCTCCGGCGTCTACCAGATCGAGGGCCTGCAAAACGCCCAGTGGCAGACGGTCAAAAGCCCCTGGGGGCTGCCGTCCGACCAGCTTCTGACCGGGACCTATGCCGGCGTGGAGCTGGTGTTTCTGCCCCGCCATGGCCGCGGCCATGTCCAGACCCCCAGCTCGATCAACTACCGCGCCAATATCGACGCCCTCAAGCGCATCGGCGTCACCGACGTGATTTCGGTGTCCGCCTGCGGTTCGCTGAAGGAGGAACTGCCGCCCGGCACCTTCGTGATGGCCGACCAGTTCATCGACCGCACCTTCGCGCGCGAGAAGAGCTTTTTCGGACCCGGCTTTGTCGCCCATGTGCCCATGGCCCATCCGGTCTGTCCCAGACTGTCGGGCGCCCTGACCCTGGCGGCGCGCGAGCAGAAGATCGATCACAGCGAGGGCGGCACCTATATCTGCATGGAGGGGCCGCAATTTTCCACCCGCGCCGAAAGCTTCCTCTACCGCGACTGGGACTGCAGCGTGATCGGCATGACCGCCATGCCGGAAGCCAAGCTGGCGCGCGAGGCCGAACTGCCCTACGCCATTGTCGGCATGGTCACCGATTACGATTGCTGGCACGACGATCACGAGCATGTGACGGTGGAGGCGGTGATCAAGGTGATGCAGCGCAATGCCGAAAATGCGCGGCGGCTGATCCAGGCGGTGGCGCCCAAGCTGGGGCCTGAGCGCCAGCCCTCGACCTGCCCGGACCGTCCCGAGACGGTACTGGATTTCGCGCTGATCACCGCGCCCGACAAGCGCGACCCCGCCTTGATGGCGAAACTGGATGCGGTGGCCGGCCGCGTGTTGAGGAAGGCTTGAAACGATGAACATCAAAGACGCGATCCGCACCATTCCCGACTATCCCAAGAAGGGGATCATGTTCCGCGACATCACCACCCTGTTGGGCAATGCGCGCGCCTTCCGCCGCGCCGTGGACGAGATGGTGCAGCCCTATGCCGGTCTGAAGATCGACAAGGTGGCGGGGCTTGAGGCGCGCGGCTTCATCCTGGGCGGCGCGGTGGCGCACCAACTGTCGGTGGGTTTCGTGCCGGTGCGCAAGAAGGGCAAGCTTCCCCATACCGTGATCGGCGAGGATTACGACCTGGAATACGGCACCGACCGGGTGGAAATCCACATCGACGCCCTGGAAAAGGGCGAGCGGGTGCTGCTGGTCGACGACCTGATCGCCACCGGCGGTACCGCCTTTGCCGGCATCCGGCTGCTCGAGCGCGCCGGCGCCAATATCATCGGCTGCTCCTTTGTCATCGACCTGCCGGAGCTGGGCGGCGCCGACAAGCTGCGCGCCATCGGCAAGCCGGTGACGGCGCTGGTCGCCTTCGAGGGCCACTGACTTGAAGCTCTACTCCAACGCGGCCTCGCCCTTTGCGCGCAAGTGCCGCGTCATCGCCCATGAGCTGGGCCTGACGCTGGAGGAGATCCGCACCCTGCCGATGCAGGACCCGGAGTTCCGCAAGGTCAATCCGCTGGGCAAGATTCCGGCGCTGGTGCTGGATGACGGCTCGGTGCTGATCGACAGCCCCGTGATCTGCGAATATCTCAACCATACCGGCGGCGGCAAGTTCTTTCCCGGCATGAATATCTGGAAGCACAATAGCGGGCGCTGGAAGGCGCTGAGCCTCGCGGCGCTGGGCGACGGACTGTCCGACGCGGCGGTGGCCTGGGTGATCCTGGGCCGCGAGACCCCGGTTCCGGAAAGTCCGCGGCAGCGCCAGATGCAGGCCATCCTGGCGACCCTGGATGTGCTGGAGCGGGTCAAATTCGCCAAGGACCCCACCATCGGCGAGATCACCGTGGCCTGCGCCATCGGCTATGTCGAATTCCGCATGCCCGATCTTGACTGGAAATCGTCGCGTCCCAATCTGTCATCCTGGTATGCCAAATTCTGCGAATATCCGTCCATGAAGGCGACGGCGCCGGCGGCGCCGTGACGTGGCATGAGGGCTTTGTGACATGAAGATCGGCGGCAAACATTACCGCTCCGTCTGGCCCGTCGGCGAGGACGGGTTCGGCATCATCGACCAGACCAGGCTGCCGCATGAATTCGTCACCCTGACCTTGCGCGACGCCGAAGCCGCCGCGCACGCCATCGTCACCATGCAGACGCGCGGCGCGCCGCTGATCGGGGCGGTGGGCGCCTATGGGCTGGCGCTGGCGGTGCGCGAGAATGCCTCCGACGAACATATCCAGAAGGCGGTGGAGATGCTGGCCGAAACCCGGCCCACCGCCATCAATCTCAAATGGGCGCTGTGGCGGATGCGCGGGGCGCTGCTCAACCAGCCGCGCGACAAGCGCGCCGCCATCGCCTGGCAGGAAGCCGCCCTGATCGCCGACGAGGACGTGGCGATGAGCGAGGCGATCGGCAGGAACGGGCTCACGCTGATCCGCGAAATCGCGGAGAAGAAGAAGAGCCGGAAAAACGGGGATCAGACCGTCAATATCCTCACCCATTGCAATGCCGGCTGGCTGGCGACGGTGGATTACGGCACCGCCTTGGCGCCGATCTACCTGGCGCATGACGCAGGCATCGCCCTGCATGTGTGGGTGGACGAGACAAGGCCGCGCAACCAGGGCGCGGCGCTCACCGCCTTCGAACTGGGCGGCCATGGCGTGGCCCACACCATCCTGGCCGACAATGCCGGCGGCCATTACATGCAGGCGGGACGGGTGGACATGGTGATCGTGGGCACCGACCGCGTCACCGCCAATGGCGACGTCGCCAACAAGATCGGCACCTATCTCAAGGCGCTGGCGGCGAAGGACAATGCCATCCCCTTCTATGTGGCGCTGCCCAGCTCGACCATCGACTGGACCATCGCCGAGGGGCGCGAGATTCCCATCGAGGAACGTTCGCCCGACGAAGTGCTGAAAATGCAGGGCCGCCTGGCCGACGGCTCCGTGGCGGTGGTGGAAATCGCCGCCCCCGGCAGCGGCGCCGCCAATCCCGGCTTCGACGTCACCCCGGCGCGGCTGGTGACCGGTTTCATCACCGAACGCGGCACTTGCGCCGCCACCCCCGAAGCCTTACGCAGCCTTTTTCCCGAAACCAGGTTTTCGACCATGCAGAGCGATTGGTCCGACAAGGACGCCCAGGATTTCATCGCCCGCTACGCGCCCTCCGGCGTCAATGCCGACCTGGCGGTGCGCACCTACACCACGCGCCTGTTGGGCAGCGATCCGAAGATGGTGCTGCATGGCGGCGGCAACACCTCGGTCAAGACCGTGGTGAAAGACCAGCTGGGCGAGGATGTGGAGGTGATCTGCATCAAGGGCTCGGGCTGGGACATGGGGGTGATCGAGCCGGCCGGCCTTCCCGCGGTGCGGCTGGCGCCGCTGCGCAAGCTGCGCAAGCTGGACAAATTGTCCGACGAGGACATGGTGAACTACCAGCGCATCAACCTGCTGGATTCCTCCGCCCCCAATCCGTCGGTGGAAACCCTGCTGCACGCCTTCCTGCCGCACAAGTTCATCGACCATGTCCATTCCACCGCCGTGCTGGCGCTTGACCGACCAGCCCGACAACAAGGCGTTGGTGCAGGAGGTTTATGGCGAGCGCGTCGCCTATGTGCCCTACACCATTCCCGGTTTCGCCCTGGCCAAGGTGGTGGCCGAGGTGTTCGACAAGAATCCCAAAGCCGAAGGGCTGGTGCTGTTGCAGCACGGCATCTTCACCATGGGCGACAGCGCCAAACAGGCCTACCAGCGGATGATCGAGTTCGTCACCCTGGCGGAGGAGCGGCTGACCCGCCAGCGCAAGACGCTGGTCCAGGCCAAACTGCCGTCCGATATCGCGACCGTGCCCGAGATCGCGCCCATCCTGCGCGGCGCGGTGGCGATCGAGAAGAATGCGAGCGCCGGGACCGCCAAGCGCCAGATCCTGGATTTCCGCACCAGCCCGCAGATCCTCAATTACGTGAATGGCGCGGAACTGGCCCGCTACAGCCAGGTGGGGGTGGTGACGCCCGACCATACCATCCGCACCAAGAACTGGCCGGTGATCGTGCCGGCGCCGCAGGCCGGCAAGCTGGAGCAGTGGTCGCAGGACGTGCAGGACGCCGTCGCCGCCTATGTCGCGCGCTATCACCGTTATTTCTCGGACAACAACGCCAAAAGCGCGGTGAAGAAAAAGGAACTCGATCCCCTGCCGCGCGTGATCCTGGTGCCGGGGGTGGGCATGTTCGGGGTCGGCGCCAGCGCCAAGGACGCTGCCATCGCCGCCGACATCGCCGAAAACGCCGTCGCGGTGATCAGCGATGCCGAGGCGATCGGCGAATATCGCAGCATCAGCGAATTCGACATGTTCGAAGTGGAATACTGGTCGCTGGAACAGGCCAAGCTGGGCAAGTCCAACGAAAAATCCCTGGCCCGCCAGGTGGCGGTGGTCACCGGCGGCGGCTCGGGCATCGGCGCGGCCACCGCCAAGGCCATGGCCAAGGAAGGCGCGGAGGTCGCCATCCTGGACCGCGATCTTGCGGCCGCCAAGGCGGCGGCGAAGAAGATCGGTGGCAAGGCGCTGGCGGTGGAATGCGACGTCACCGATCCCAAAAGCGTGCGCGCGGCGTTTGACGCGGTGGTATCGGCCTTCGGCGGGGTGGATATCGTGGTGTCCAATGCCGGCGCGGCCTGGCAGGGCACCATCGGCGAGGTCGATGACGAGACCCTGCGCAAGTCGTTCGAGCTGAATTTCTGGGCGCACCAGGCGGTGGCGCAGCACGCCGTGCGCATCATGCAGGCCCAGGGCACCTTCGGCTGCCTGCTGTTCAACACCTCCAAGCAGGCGGTCAATCCGGGCAAGGATTTCGGGCCTTATGGATTACCGAAGGCGGCCACCCTGTTCCTGGTCAAGCAATATGCCCTGGACCATGGCAAGGACGGCATCCGCGCCAATGCGGTCAATGCCGATCGCATCCGCTCGGGCCTGCTGACCGGCGATATGGTGGCGGCGCGCTCCAAGGCGCGCGGAGTTTCCGAAGCCGACTATATGGCGGGCAATCTGCTCAAGCGCGAAGTGACGGCGCAGGACGTGGCCGACGCCTTCGTCTATCTGGCCACCGCCTCCAAGACCACGGCGGCAGTGATTACCGTGGACGGCGGCAATATCGAGGCGTCGCTGCGCTAAACGCTCTTGTCATCCCCGGCGCGCGAACGTCCGTGCGCGCGAGGAAAGGGGACCCAGGCGGAGAGGCGTGACCTGATCCATGCCCCTGGATTGCCCTACCCTTGTGCCGGGGCGCTCGGCCGGGAATGACAAGTTTGGAAGCGGCCACCGGCTTGCCATCGCCCCTCCATACGCTAGGCTGCCCCCAAGGCCATAAAAACAGGCCAGAAGGGGGAGGGGCATATGCGCTTGCATCATGCTGTTTTTGCCGTGTTGGCGCTGGTCGCCGGTGCGGGCTTGGTCCAGGCCCAGCCGGTGGCGATGCCGCCGCCGCACGATCCCAACGACTATCCCAATCCCTATCACGAGGATAAGGGCTGGGCGCAGCTGGGCCGCCCCTTTGGCGGCGTCTCGGCGGTGGACATGGACCGCGACGGCAAGAGCGTGTGGGTGTTCGAACGCTGCGGCAAGTCCGATGACGGCTGCGCGATCAACAAGACCCTGGATCCGGTGCTGAAATTCGATGCCACCGGCAAGCTGGTGAAAAGCTGGGGCGCCGGCGAATTCCTCTATCCCCATGGCATCTTCATCGGCCGCGACAATCATGTCTGGCTGGTGGAGGGCATCTCGCTCAGCGGCGTGGTGTCCGACGTGATCCATGAATATACCCAGGACGGAAAGCTGCTGCGCACCATGGGGGTCCGCGGCACCACCGGCGAGGCCACCGACCGCTTCAACGGCGTCTCCGACGTGCTGGTGGCGCCGGACGGCAGCATCTTTGTCGCCGACGGCCACAGCAACAAGACCAACAACCGCATCCTCAAATATGACCGCAACGGCAAGTTCCTGCTCAGCTGGGGCAAGCTGGGCGCCGGTCCCGGCGAATTCAATTCGCCGCATGGGCTGGCGATGGACAAGGCGGGGCGCCTCTATGTCGCCGACCGCTCCAACAGCCGCATCCAGATCTTCGACCAGCAGGGCAAGTTCCTGGCCGAATGGCGCCAGTTCGGCCGGCCCAGCGGCATCTTCATCACCAAGGACGACATGCTCTATGTCACGGATTCGCTGTCCAACGCGCAGAACAATCCGGGCTTCCGCAACGGCATCCGCTGGGGCCATATCCGCGACGGCAAGGTGATCGGCTTTGTTCCCTGGGGCGAATACAACGCCATCGAGGCGGTGGCGGTGGACGATGCCGGCAACATCTATACCGGCTTCACCAACACCATGAACTTCCGGCGCTGGGTGAAGAACTAGTTGTTGAACCGGAAATGCATCACGTCGCCGTCGGCGACCACGTAATCCTTGCCTTCCAGGCGGAACTTGCCCGCCTCGCGCGCGCCCGCTTCGCCCTTGCCGGAGACATAGTCGTCGAAGGCGATGGTCTCGGCGCGGATGAAGCCCTGCTCGAAATCGGTATGGATCACGCCGGCGGCCTGGGGCGCGCGCGAACCCCTGGTCACGGTCCAGGCGCGGGCCTCCTTGGGGCCGACGGTGAAGAAGGTCAAAAGCCCCAGGAGTTCATAGCCGGCGCGGATCAAGCGGTTGAGGCCGGGTTCCTCCAGCTCCAGGCTGGAAAGAAAATCGGCGCGCTCCTCGTTCGGCAGTTGCGCCACTTCTTCCTCGATTTTCGCGGAAATCACCACGCTCCTGGCGCCCTGCGCCTTGGCCATGGCTTCGGCCCTGGCGGAAATCGCGTTTCCGGTCGCGGCCGAGGCTTCCTCGACATTGCAGACATAGAGCACCGGCTTGGCGGTCATCAACCCCAACTGGGAATAGGGGCCGCGTTCATCCGCCGTCAGTTCGGCAACCCGCGCGGGCTTGCCTTCGCGCAGTAGCGTCACGGCTTTCATCATCAGGGCGAGTTGTTCCTTGGCTTCCTTCTCGCCGCTGTTGGCTTTCTTCTCCAGCGGCTTGATGCGCTTTTCCAGGCTTTCCAGGTCGGCCAGCATCAGTTCGGTTTCCACCGTCTCGGCGTCGCTGATGGGATCGATCTTGCCTTCGACATGGGTGATGTCGTCGTCCTCGAAACAGCGCAGCACATGCACCACCGCGTCCACCTCGCGGATATTGGCGAGGAACTGGTTGCCCAGCCCTTCGCCCTTGGAGGCGCCGCGCACCAGCCCGGCGATATCGACAAAGGTGATGCGGGTGGGAATGATCTCCTGCGAGCCGGCGATTTTCGCCAGGGTTTCCAGGCGCGGGTCGGGCACCGCGACGTCGCCGACATTGGGCTCGATGGTGCAGAAGGGATAGTTGGCCGCCTGCGCCGCCGCCGTCTGGGTGAGGGCGTTGAACAAAGTGGACTTGCCGACATTGGGCAGGCCCACGATTCCGCATTTGAAACCCATTACTCGATATCTTTCTTTTTCGGTTTTGGCGGCGGCTTGAGCAGCAAGGCCACCCGGCTCATGAACCCGGCATCGTCGTCCCCGGCCAGCAGCGGCGCCGCCTCGACGATTGCCATCACCAGCGGCTTCAGCCAGGCAATGTCGTCCTTGCTGAAATTCTGCAGCACATGGCCGCTGACGCGATCCTTGTCGCCGGGATGGCCGATGCCCAGCCGCACCCGGCGATAGTCCGGCCCCAATGTGGCGGTGATGGATCTGAGCCCGTTCTGCCCGGCATCGCCGCCTCCCTGCTTCACCTTCAGCTTGCCCGCGGCCAGGTCGATCTCGTCATGCACCACCACCAGTGCCGCCAGCGGCAGCTTGAAGAAGCGCAGCGCCGGGCCGACGCAATCGCCGGACAGGTTCATGAAGGTCTGGGGCTTGAGCAGATAGGTCTTGCGCCCTGCCAGCACCCCTTCCGACAACAGCCCGCCGAACCGGGCTTTCCAGGGGCCGAATTTGTAATGGGCGTGCAGTTCGTCCACGACGATGAAGCCGGCATTGTGCCGGTTCTTCGCATATTGCGAGCCCGGATTTCCCAGCCCGGCAATAAGAAGCGGCGTCTCCATGCCGCCCCCTTTGGCGCTGGATTACTTCTTGGCCGGAGCGGCAGCCGCCTTGGCGCCGGCGGCCGGCGCGGCGCCGGCAGCAGGCGCAGCGGCGCCGGCGGCAGGCGCGGCACCTTCGACGGGCGCGGCTTCGGCGGCGGGCGCTGCGGCGGCGGCCGCGGCGGCACGCTGCTCCTCGATCACGCTGGTCGGCGCGACGACGGAGCAGACCGTGAAGTCGCGGCCACGCACCACCGGCTTCACGCCGGCGGGCAGGGTGAGCGCGTTGATATGGATGGAATCATTGATGTCCAGCGCGGCCACGTCGACTTCAATGGTGTTGGGAATATTGCTGGCCGGGCAGATCAGCGCGATGGAGTGGCGCACGATATTCAGCACGCCGCCCTTCTTCAGGCCGGGGGACAGTTCCTGGCCGTTGAAATGCACCGGAATTTCCAGGCGCACGGTGGCGCCTTCCGCCAGGCGCATGAAATCCACATGCACCGGACGGTCGCTGACCGGGTCCAGCTGCACTTCACGGGGGATCACGCGGGTCTTGGTGCCGCCGAGCTCCAGCATGAACAGGGTGGTGAGGAAATGGCCGGCATCGACATGACGTTCCAGGGTGCGGCTATCGATGGCCACATTCTCCGGCTTGCCGGTGCCGCCATAGACCACGGCGGGGATCAGCCCCTTCTGGCGGGCCTGGAAGGCCGGGCCCTTGCCCACGCCGCCGCGCGCTTCCACCTTAAGTTCTTGAACTTGCGACATTTTCCTGATCCTTCACCGCCCGGCAAAAGGCTCTAAGCCCCCGGAAAGGCGAGGCTTGTAGCCGAAGGTGGCCAAGGACGCAACCGGGCCTTTGCGAGGCAAAAAGCCGTGTTAGCCTGCTGCAAAACCGGGTCAAAGCCCGGGGCCAAGGATCGGGAGAGACGGCATGCACAATCCTATCATTGCAATCGGCGGCGCGGCCCTGGCGGGGTGGATTTTCGGAGCCGTCTGGTACGGGGCCCTGGGCAGGGCCTGGCAGACGGCCCAAGGCAAGAATCCGGACGACTGCAAGGGCCAGAAGATGCCCCAAGGGCCCATGCTGATGTCCTTCCTGGCGGCGCTGGTGATGTCGGCGGTGCTCTACCAGCTCCTGACCAATCTGGGGGTGCTGGGGGTCATGGATTCGGCCATAGCCGGCCTGACCATCGGCGTCGGGTTCCTGCTGACCTCGGTCCTGGTCAACAACATGTTCCAGCAAAAATCCCTGATGCTCACCGCGATCGACGCCGGCCATTGGGTCCTGGCGGTCACGGCCGAGGCGGTGGTGCTGGCGCTGCTGGCCTAGAGCGGCGGAATAATTTCGGCGCTCAGGACCTTCCTGACCGCGGCGCGCTCCTGCATGCGGGCGCGGTGGGCGCGGGTCAAGGGCATGGACGCCGAACCCCCTGCGCCGTCACGTTCCAGCCAGCGGGAAAAGACGTAAAGATAGGGGTCGGCGACGGTATATTGCTTGCCGCAGACCCAGGGCCGCCCGTCGCCCAGGCGCTCTTCGATCAACTCCCACTGCATTGCCAGGGATGACGGCACCTTGGCCCGTATCTCCGCCAGGGCGGCAGGGCTGTCGGCGTAGCGTTCGGCGCGGAACAGGTGGGCGAAGGTCACATGAATGGTGGCGGCGAGGTAAAGATTGAACGCCTGCATCTCGCTGAAGGCGAAGAAATCGCCTTCCGGCTTGAGATGGGCCTGCGGGTAGGTCTGTGCCACCCAGCCCAGGATCACCACGCTTTCCGTCAGGATGCCGCGCGGGGTGACCAGTGCGGGTACCCGGGCCTTGGGATTGACGGCGAGATAGTCCGGCTTGCGCTGGTCGCCCGCCTTCAGGTCCAGCCGGATGGCCTCGAACTCCGCACCCGACTCGGCCAGGGCGATGTGGGAGGCCAGCGAGCAGGCGTTGGGACCGTAGAAGAGCTTCAGCATGACCTGTCCGATCAGCAAATGAAGGAGCCGCGGGCGAGCCTAATGCGCCGGCGCCCTTCTGGCCATGGATTTCGCCGGTCCGGCGGGCGCACCCCGTGCGCCGTCAGTCGAACAGGCTGGAAACGGAGGCTTCGTTGTTGATCCGCCGCATGGCCTCGCCCAGCAGTGGCGCGACGGTGATGGTGCGGATATTGGCACAGGCCTTCTGGGCGGCGGTGGGCGCGATGGAATCGGTTACCGCCATGGATTTGAGCTTGGAATTCTGGATCCGCTCCACCGCCTTGCCCGACAGCACGCCATGGGTGCAATAGGCATAGACCTCTGTGGCGCCGTTGCGGATCAGCGCATCGGCGGCGTTGCACAGGGTGCCGCCGCTGTCCACGATGTCGTCGATCAGGATGCAGACCCGCCCATCGACATCGCCGATGATGTTCATCACTTCCGACACGCCGGCCTTTTCGCGGCGCTTGTCGACGATGGCCAGGTCGGTGTTGAGCCGCCGCGCCAGGCTGCGGGCGCGCACCACGCCGCCCACGTCCGGCGACACCACCATGGGCGCCTTGCCGCCCAGATTTTCGATAATGTCCTTCACGATCACCGGCTGGGCGAACAGGTTGTCGGTGGGAATGTCGAAAAAGCCCTGAATCTGCCCGGCATGCAGATCGACCGTCAGCACCCGGTTGGCGCCGGCCTGGGTGATCAGGTTGGCCACCAGCTTGGCCGAGATCGGGGTGCGCGGGCCGACTTTGCGGTCCTGGCGGGCATAGCCGAAATAGGGGATCACGGCGGTGATGCGCCTGGCCGAGGCGCGGCGCAGCGCGTCGATCATGATCAGCAGTTCCATCAGATTGTCGTTGGCGGGCGCGCTGGTGGACTGGATGAGGAACATGTCCTCGCCGCGGACATTTTCATGCACCTCGACGAATATCTCGTCGTCGGAAAAGCGGCGCACATCCGCCTTGACGGGGGTCAGGCTGAGATAGGCGCCGATGGCGTCGACCAGGGGCTTGTTGGAGTTGCCGGTGATGAGGCGCATGCCTCGCGATCCGTTCAGATCCGTCATCTGCCCCCTCCGGCCTTCGCTGACTCAAGAGCCAACTGCGGCCACCTCCCCCTTGCCAGCGCCGACGCGCGCCCGGGGGGAGGATACGCTGCTGCACCACATGTAACTTTGATGACGGGCTTTTAGCCGCTGGGCTGTGCGACCGCAACCGGCGCAGCTTTTTTGTCGCTCCGGCCGCTGTTACCCGTTCAGCACAATGGCCGAGATTTGCCGTCCATAATCGGGTTCGCCCGCATGGGTGGTGCGGCGGAAGCTGAAAAAGCCGTTTTCGGGCGGATAGGTGCAGATCCCCAGTGATGCAACCGACCCCACGCCCGCAGCGGTCAGGCGGTGGGCGGCATAGCCCGGCAGGTCGAAGCGGTAGTGGCCTTCCTTGCCGGAGGGGATGAAAAAACGGCGATGCCTGAGTCCCTGTTCCAGGAAACGGTCGCGAAAGTCCCAGCCCACTTCGTAATTGTCCTGGCTGATGCTGGGTCCGATGGCGGCGCCGATGCGGCTGCGCTGGGCGCCCAGTTTTTCCATGGCGTCCAGGGTGGCTTCCAACACCCCGCCCAGGGCGCCTTTCCAGCCGGCATGGGCGGCGCCGATCACCCCGGCCTGGGGATCGGCCAGCAGGACCGGGGCGCAGTCGGCGGTGAGAATGCCCAGCGCCAGGCCCGGCTTTGCCGTCACCATGGCGTCGCCCTCCAGCCGCTGGGCGGGCGCGTCCGCAAAGACATGCACGATGGGGCTGTGGATCTGGGACAGGCTGACCAGTTCGGCGCCCGGCGCCAGCGCGGCGGCGATTCGCCGGCGATTCTCCGCCACCGCGTCCGGAGCGTCCCGCGAACCCGGGCCGCAATTGAGCGACTCGTAAAGTCCCGCGGAAACACCGCCCTGGCGGCCGAAAAAGCCGTGCGCGATGCCGGGCGCATGCAATCCCTCCGCCGTCAGCCGCTTCACGGTGCAAATCCCGCGACATTGCCGATGGGAGAGGGGACAAAGGCCAGGGCCTTGAACAGGGTCCCCATCTGGTCGCTGCCGATCAGCCTTTCGGTGGCAGCGAGCAGGTCCCTGGCGCTGGCGGGATTGGTCTGCATCAGCTGCTCGGCGCGTTCCACGATGCCGATATTGGCCAGGAACAGGCCCTGGGTCGAAGGCCCGAACACGGCGGCGCCGCCGCGCCGCCCCGCCTGGGCCAGCGCCGCAAAGTCCACATGGGCGGAAATATCGTCTTCGCCCGGCCGGTCCAGCGCGTCGGCGAAGCGGTGGCCGCTGACCGCCTGCAAGGTTTCCG
Source organism: uncultured Alphaproteobacteria bacterium (assembly GCA_963835715.1). GTDB lineage: Bacteria > Pseudomonadota > Alphaproteobacteria > Micropepsales > Micropepsaceae > Rhizomicrobium. The sequence continues at coordinate 484,009 of CAWIGN010000002.1, read as the reverse complement.
AGTATCCGGCGGCCTCGGCATAGCCGTAATCCATGATCAGGGCCGCGCCGCCCCGTGCGGCAATGATGCGGGCAATGTCTTCGGCCAGCGCGGCCGCTGCGGGTGCGGTTTCATAGACGCCGCCGTCCGGCGCCTTTTCGCGGTCGGCGGGAATGGCGGCGCGGGGCGCCGGCACCGGGGCCAGGGCAAAGGCCAGTTCGCCGCCCCGTGCTATCACCATCCGCTCGCACCAGCCGCGCTCGGTCTTGACATATTGGCGCACCGGCAGGGCGTCGAAGAACTCATTGGCGACCAGGAACAGGGGCCGGTCGCCCAGGCTGTCGTCGAACTGCGCCTGCCAGGAAATATCCGCGCCCAGGATACCCGCGTTCGGGCTGCGCAGCTTGTCCGCCTGGATCTGTTGCAGGACGGGACTGGCCTCGACCAGCACCACCTCCAGATCGGCGATGAAGTCCGGCGCCACCGCCGCGGTGCGCAGGATATCGGCCATCAGTGTGCCGCGCCCGGGGCCCAGTTCCACCAGCCGTGGATTTTTCGGGCAGCCCTGGTCGGACCAGGCCTGCACCAGCCACAGCCCGATCATTTCGCCGAACATCTGGCTGACTTCCGGCGCGGTCGTGAAATCGCCGCCGCTGCCCAAGGGATCGCGGGTGGCGTAGTAGCCGTCCTTGGGATCGAGCAGGCTGATGGTCATGAACTGGGCCACCGACATCGGGCCCTGGGCCTCGATGAGGGCGGCAATGCGCGCTTTCAGGCTCATGCTTTTTTCGGCTTGCGGTAGGCGAACCAGAACAGCGCGCCCGCCGCCAGCCACACCGGAATGGACAGCGCCATGCCCATGCTGACGGGGCCGATGAACTGGGTGTCGGGCTCGCGGAAAAATTCGCAAATGAAGCGGAATGTGCCATAGCCCAGGAAGAACAGCGCCGATACCAGCCCGGGCCGCTCATGAGCGCGAAACACCCGCAACGCGACCTGCAGCATCACGAACAGAACCACGCCCTCCAGCGCCGCCTCGTAAAGCTGGCTGGGATGGCGCGGCAGCGGCCCGCCGCGCGGAAAGACCATCGCCCAGGGCACGCTGGCGACGCGGCCCCACAACTCGCCATTGATGAAGTTGGCGATCCGGCCGAAGAACAGGCCGATGGGCGTGAAGGCGCAGACAAGGTCGGCCACCGGCATCAGCCGCAATTTGCGCCGCCGGCAGAACAGCCAAACCGCCAGCACCACCCCCAGCAGGCCGCCATGAAAGGACATGCCGCCTTCCCAGGCCGCGATGATGCGGATGGGATGGGTGAGGAAGCCCATCGGCAGCCCGTCGCAGAAAGCCGCATAGTCCGGGGTGACGCTGCACAGGACGGTGCCGTAGATCAGCACCCAGCCCAGCCGGCCGCCCACAATGACGCCCAGCGTGGCCCACACCACCAGGTCGCCGATTTCGTCCTCGGTGGCGGGCGGGCGGCCGTTGAACGGGGCATAGGCCCATAATTGCTTGTTGCGCAGCGCCCGGGCGACGCCCCACCAGCCCAGGACGATGCCGGCGATATAGGCCAGCGCGTACCAGCGGATCTCGAAGGGTCCGCCCAGATGCAGCAGAACCGGATCGATATGGGGATAGGGCAGCAGAGCCTGGACCATGGAGGGGTAAACGTGAGTGCTTCGCTGCTTGTGTCAAGTTACATGGCCCGCCATATAGACAGGAAACACGGAGGTTTTGATGGCGCAGACCGACAATCCGTTCCTGGACGGCGTGGCAAAGGCCTTCACCGACGCGGCCGGCATGGCCCAGAGCGTGCGCACCGAGATCGACACATTTGTCCGCCAGCGGCTGGAACGGCTGGTGGCGGACATGGATTTCGTGCCGCGCGAGGAATTCGAGGCCGTCAAGGCCATGGCCGCCAGGGCCCGCGCCGAGAATGAATCCCTTGCTGCGCGTGTGGAGAAACTGGAAAAGGCCGCCGCTTTGGAATCCAAATCAGACGCTTAGCGGCGATTTTCAGGATCCATCCCCACCCGGCGCGGTTCGAACACTGTTCGAATCTGTGAGCAATGCCAAAGCTGTGGAATCTTTTCCGCAGGAGGGGATGAGGACTCCCTGACTCTTGTTTTATCTAAATCTTGTGCCAGTTTGGGTCGCGACTGCTTCGTTTTGTGGCTGGAGTTGCCCCGATGACCATAACCCACCTGGACGACGAGCCGCTGGACACCCTGCACCCGCTGGATCTGTTGGAGCGGGCGGTGGAGGCCAATGGCTGGGCCTTCGAGCGGGCGGGACGGGACGAACTCAACCTGTCGGTGGCGGGCAAATGGAGCGACCATCACTTCAATTTTTCCTGGCGCGAGGACCTGCAGTCGCTGCATCTGTCCAGCGCCTTCGACATGCGCATCAGCGAAGGGGTGCGGCGCCAGAATGTCGCCGACCTGCTGATGCATGTGAACGCCAAGCTGTGGATCGGCCATTTCGACCTGTGGCCGCAGGACGGCACCATCATCTTCCGCCATGCCATGATCTTCCCCGATGCCGAAGCCAGTGCCGCCCAGTGCGAGGCCCTGCTGAATCTGGCGCTGGAAGCCTGCGAGCATTACTACCCAGCCTTCCAATTCGTGCTGTGGGGCGGCAAGACGGCCGAGGATGCGATCGCGGCGGCGGTGCTGGAGTGCGCCGGCCAGGCGTGATGCGGTGAGCGTCCTTCTTATCGGCGCGGGAAGAATGGGGTCGGCCTTGCTGAAGGGCTGGCTGAAGACCGGCGTCAAATCCATCGCCGTGGTTGAACCCAAGCCGTCGGCGCAGTTGCGCCAGCTGGCCCGGGCAGGAAAAATCGCGCTGTACGCAGCGCCGTCGGCGGTCCGGCGCAAGCCTTCGGTCTGCGTGGTGGCGATCAAGCCGCAGGTCCTCAAGGGCGAAGCCTCCCTGCTGGCTGATTTCGCGCGGGGCGGCGCGCTGATGATCTCGATTGCGGCCGGCACCTCGATCGCGGCATTGGCGCAGGCCTGGGGCCGCAAGGCGCGCATTATCCGCGCCATGCCCAACACGCCCGGCGCCATCGGCCATGGCATCACCGGAATCTATGCCGCCAAGGGCGCCACGGCGGCGGACAGGAAGCGTGCCGCCGCGCTGCTGTCGGCGCTGGGCGAAACGGTCTGGGTGGCCAGGGAAGCATTGATCGACGCCGTCACCGCCCTGTCGGGCTCCGGCCCGGCCTATCTCTTCCTGATGGCGGAGGCCCTGACCGAGGCCGGGGTCGCCGAGGGCCTGCCCCGCGCCCAGGCGGAGAAATTCGCCCGCGCCACGGTGTCGGGCGCGGGCGCGCTGCTGGCGGCGGACAAATCGCCGGCCAGCGCCCTGCGGGAAGCCGTCACCAGCCCCGGCGGCACCACCGCGGCGGCGCTGGCGGTGTTGATGGCCGATGACGGTCTGACGGCGCTGATGAAGCGCGCGGTCGCCGCGGCGCGCCGGCGGGCGGAAGATCTCGCCTAGCGGTGCGCGCAGCGCAGGAGCGGGCCCGGTGGACCTGCGAAAGCCGCGAGCACAAGCGAGCGGCTCCGGACCGCGCGTGAATCGGGTGGGGGCCGACGCTAAAATGACTCAAACCGGCAGGCGGATCGTCGCCTTCAGGCCGCCCATCGCACTCTGGTCCAGAACAATGTCCCCGCCATGCGCCCGGGCGATGTCGCGGGCGATGGCCAGGCCCAGGCCGGAGCCGCCGCTTTGCAGATTGCGGCCTTTGTCCAGGCGGTGAAAGGGCCGGAAGGCCTCTTCGCGCTGGGCCTGCGGGATGCCGGGGCCGTCATCCTCCACCGCGATCTCCACCAGATGATCGTCCTGGCTCAGGCTCACGGCCGCCTTGGAGCCATGCTTGAGGGCATTGTCGATCAGATTGGCCAGCACGCGCCTGAGTCCGGCGCGCTTGACGCTGACCGGGGCATGATCCGGCGCGGCCACGGTGATCTGCGCCCGCGGGCGCACCCGCAGCGCGGCGGCTGTCGCCTCGCGCACCAATGCGCTGAGGTCGGTGAGGCTGGCGTCTTCGCCGCCTTCGCCCCGCGCGAAGGCGAGATAATCATCCAGCATATGCTCCATCTCGGCGATGTCGGCGCGCATGGACCCGGCTTCGGCGTCGTCGGGCATCATCGCCAGCGCCAGCTTCAGCCGGGTCAGCGGCGTCTTGATGTCGTGGCTGACGCCCGCCAGCATCTCGGTGCGCTGGTTGACATGCCGCTCGATGCGTTCGCGCATGGTGATGAAGGCCTGGGCGGCGCGCCGCACTTCGGTGGCGCCATAGGGCTTGAAGTCGGGCACCGCCCGCCCCTTGCCGAAACTGTCGGCGGCGCGCGCCAGCCGCTCGATGGGCCTGACCTGGTTGCGCAGGAAGACAATGGCGATGCCCATAAGCAGCAGCGACGAGCCCACCATCCAGAGAATGAAGATGTCCGGCTTGGAGACGGTGACGCGGTCGCGCGGCACCAGCACGGCCAGCACCCCGTCATGCACGTCCACCCTTATCTCGAAATTGTCGCCGATGCGGGCGGTGCGGAAGTCGCGGTCGGCGCCGATGCGCTGTTCCAGGATATCGTCCAGCGCCACGTCGATAGTGCTGGTCGGCAGGCCCTCGAAGGGTGCGAGATTCTGGTGCGGCAGGAAGCGGATCCGGTAGTCGAGCTGGCGCGCCGCCAGGGCACGCAGCCTTTCACGGTCAGCGCCCTGGTGATTGTCTTCCAGCGCCACCAGCATGGCCATGTCGGCGGCCACGTCGCGGGCCAGGCGCCGTGTGGTGGTATCCAGGTCGCGTTCGAAAAAGACATAGGCGATGATCGCCTGCAGCAGCACGATCGGCGCGACGATGATGATCAGGGAGCGGCCGAACAGCCCGCGCGGCAGGAAACGCTTCAGGGAAAAGCCTTCAGCCACGGTCCGCCTCAACCACGATCAGGCACCAGCATGTAGCCGATGCCGCGCACCGTCTGCAGATACAAGGGCAGCTTGGGGTCTTCCTCGATCTTGCGGCGCAGGCGCGTCACCTGCACGTCAATGGAGCGTTCCAGCGCCACATTCAGCCGCTTGCAAAGCTCGGTGCGGCTGAAGGGGCGGCCCGTATGGGTGGCGAAGAGGTGCAGCAGCGCCGCTTCGGCGCCGGTCAGCTTCACCGGCCGCCCCAAGCGCGTCAGCCGCGAGGTACCGGGATCGAACAGGGCCTCGCCCATGCGCACCGGACCCAGGGTGGGGATTTCCGGCGGCGCGGCGCGGCGCAGCAGGGAATTAACCCGCAGCAACAATTCGCGCGGCTCGAAGGGCTTGGGAAGATAGTCGTCGGCACCCAGTTCCAGGCCGGCGATGCGGTCGGCCGGGTCGCCGCGCGCCGTCAGCATCAGGATGGGCACGGCGGAGTCCTGGCGCACGCTGCGGGTCAGATCGAAGCCGGATTCCCCCGGCATCATCACGTCCAGGATCAGCAGGTCGAATTCCATGCCTTTCATCAGGGCGCGCGCCTCGGCCGCCCCTGGCGCGGCACTCACCCGGTAGCCGTTGGAGGACAGGTAGCGCTGCAGCAGGGCGCGCAGCCGCTCGTCGTCATCGACCACCAAAAGGTGCGGCTCGTCGGGACCGGCCAGACTCATGGGCGCCTCATGGCTGCCATGCCCGGGACAGGGGCGAAAACCCCCTTGCGACCCTTGCGGTTTTCGCGTCGGCCATGCTGCAATACATCCAGAAAAACTAGGCCCTCGCATCAGGGGGGGCAAGCCCGCCAAGATCAACCGGCCGGCTTTCAAGGAACGTGACGATGGCAGACGTGATCCCTTTCGACCAGCGCGACGGCTCGCTTTGGTATGACGGCAAGCTGGTGCCCTGGAAGGACGCCAAGACCCATGTGCTGACCCATGGGCTGCACTATGGGTCCTGCGTGTTCGAGGGCCAGCGCATCTATGGCGGCAGGATCTACAAGCTGAAGGAACATACCGCGCGGCTGTTCTTCTCCGCCGAGACCCTGGGCATGAAGATTCCCTTCACCCAGGAGGAGATCAACCAGGCCTGCGTCGAGGCGGCGGCGGTGCAGAATGTCAAGGATGGCTATCTGCGCCCGGTGGTGTTCCGCGGCAGCGAGATGATGGCGGTGTCGGCGCAGAACACCACCATCCATGTCGCCATCGCCTGCTGGCCCTGGCCGTCTTATTTCAGCCCGGCGGAAAAGCTCAAGGGCATCCGCCTGGATATTTCGCGCTGGAAGCGGCCGTCGGCGGAAACCGAGCCGGTGCATGCCAAGGCGGCGGGCCTTTACATGATCTGCACCATCTCCAAGCATGAAGCCGAAGCCAAGGGCTATGCCGACGCGCTGATGTTCGACTATCGCGGCTATGTCGCGGAAGCCACCGGCGCCAATGTCTTTTTCGTGCAGGACGGCGTGCTGCACACCCCCACGCCCGATTGCTTCCTCAACGGCATCACCCGCCAGTCGGTGATCGCCATCGCCAGGGCGCGCGGCATCAAGGTGGTCGAGCGCCATATCATGCCCGACGAATTGACCGGGTTCAGCGAATGTTTCCTCACCGGATCGGCGGCGGAAGTCACGCCGGTGTCGGAGATCGGGCCCTACCGCTTCAAGCCCGGCGCGCTGACGGAATCCCTGATGACTGCCTATGCCGACGAAGTGCGCGGCGTGGCGACGGTCAGCGTCTAGGTTTTCGGGCTCACCCATACGATCAGCACGGCGCCTGCCAGCAGCAGGATGATGCCGGCGGCCTCGCGCAGGCTCGTCTTCTGCCGGAAGACGAAATGCGTCACGCCTTGCGCGAACAACACTTCCACCAGCGCCAGGGTGCGAACACTGGCGGCGGTGGCCAGCGCAAAGGCCAGGAACCAGAATTGCGATGCCGCAGCCCCGCTGAAGCCCGCCAGCAGGCTTGGCCGCCACAAGCGGCCGAGCGTTGCCAGGGTGTCGCGGTCGAAGAAAACAAGCCAGGCCAGCAGCAGCAGGGTTTGCACGGTCAATCCCGCCGCCAGCGAGAAGGTGGCGCCCATCACAAAGCCGGCATGATGCAGGGACAGGATGGCGCCGCGATAGCCGATCGCCGAAGCGGCGAACAGGGCAGCCGAGGACAGGCCCAGCAGAGCCGGCCCCCCTATAATTGAAAAGCGGCCGCCGGCGAGTACCTCGGGCTTGATGGAAATCAGGGCGACGCCGGCCATCGCCACCAGGATCGCCAACGCCATCGCCGCGCTCAGCGGATCGTGCAGGAAGACCAGGCCCATCAGCGCCACCAGCACGGGCTCGGTCTTCAGGTAGGCGATGGTGACGACAAAGGAGCGCTGCTCCATGGTCAGCAGCATCAGGGCGGTGGCGCCGATCTGGGTCAGGGCGCCCAGCAGGATCCACAGCGCGAATTCACGATGGATCGCGGGCAGGCCGGCCTGCGTCCCGGCCAGCACGATTCCCAGGAACAGCAGGGCGAAGGGAAAGCCGAACAGGAAGCGCACCAGGGTGGCGCCCAGCGCCCCCAGCCTGGGCGTCAGTTCGCGCTGCATGGCGTTGCGCGCGGTCTGGCCCGCCGCGCCGAGCAGCGTGAATAGGACCCACAGATAGCTCACGGGATCACACGGGTTCGCGCAGCCGGGTTGGTTCGGGCGTTGGGCCGGGGCGCAGATAGGCCATGCCGTTGCGGAAATAAATCACGCCGGTATAGACGGTCAGCGCCGCCGCCACCCACAGCAGGATATAGGCGATGGCGGCATAGCTCAGCGCCGGGATGCCCGGCGCCAGGACATCGGCCAGCGGGGTGAGGATCATCGCACCGATGGCGATCATCTGAACCGCAGTCTTGAATTTGGCCACGTTGGTGACCGGTACGCTGACCCGCGTGCCGGCCAGGAATTCGCGCAATCCCGATACCAGGATCTCGCGCGCCAGGATGATCAGCGCCGGCACCAGCCTGAGCAGGCTGAGCATGCCGGTATTGGGGTTGTAGCGGGTGAAGGTGCCTTCTGCGACCAGCATCATCAGCGCCACCCCCACCAGCACCTTGTCGGCGATGGGGTCCAGCATGCGGCCGAAATCCGAGCCCGCCTTCAGCTTGCGCGCCGCGAAACCGTCCAGCCAATCGCTGATTCCGGCAAGGGCGAACACCAGGAAGGCCACCAGCCGCGCCACGTCGCCGGGAATGACGAAAGCGACGACAAAGACCGGCACCAGCAGGATGCGCAGGATGGTCAGGGCGTTGGGCAGGGCGAACATGGCGGCAGTTTAGAACCCCTCCAGCCTCGGGTCACCCTTTAGTTTTTGGTTGCGCGGCCTGGCGCGGACGGCCGGGCAGCCCTTGCTGTCCGGCCTGCTGGGCCGACGCTCACGTCGAATGAAAGAAATCGAAGATTTTCCGGGCCAGCGTCGCACTGACACCGGACACCGCCGACAGATCGGCCAGGCTGGCCCCCGCCACGGCGCGGGCGGACCCGAAATGCTGCAACAGGGCCCGCTTGCGGCCGGCGCCGACGCCGGTAATCTCGTCCAGCGGGTTCGCCCCGATGGCGGCACTGCGCTTCTTGCGATGGCCGCCGATGACGAAACGGTGGGCTTCGTCGCGCAGGCGTTGCAGATAGTACAAAACCGGGCTTCTGGGATCGAGACGGACAGGTTCCTTGCCCGGCATGTGGAAATGCTCGCGGCCGGCGTCGCGGTCCGGCCCCTTGGAAATCGCCACCAGCGCCACGTCCTCCACCCCCAGGTCGGCAAAGACCTGGCGGGCGACGGAGAGCTGGCCGGGACCGCCGTCGATCAACACCAGGTCCGGACGCTTCCATCCGCCGTCGTCGGCCCGCCCGCTTTCGGAGGTGGAGGCTTCCTCCTTCACCATGCGGGAGAACCGCCGGGTCAGCACCTCGCGCATCATGGCGTAGTCGTCGCCGGGGGCCAGATCCGCGCTCCTGATGTTGAACTTGCGATAGTGCGCTTTGTCGAAGCCGTCCGGTCCGGCGACGATGAAGGCCCCCAGGGCATGGGCGCCCTGGATGTGGGAATTGTCATAGACTTCGATGCGGCGCGGCGGCGCCTCCAGCCCGAACAGGTCGGCGACGCCCTCCAGCAGCTGGGCCTGGGCGCTGTTCTCGGCCAGCCGGCGCCCCAGCTGTTCGCGGGCATTGGCAAGCGCACGCTCCATGATCTCGCGCTTTTCGCCGCGTTGGGGCGCCGCAATCTCCACCCGGTGTCCGGCGCGCAGCGCCAGGGCCTCGGCCAGCAGGTCGCGGCCGGGCAATTCCTCCGACACTAGAATCAATCCAGGCGCGGTGCGCTCGTCGTAGAATTGGCCGACAAAGGATTCCAGCACCTCCGCCGGCGGCAGGTCGCGCTCATGGCGCGGAAAATAGGGCCGGTTGCCCCAATTCTGTCCGGCGCGGAAGAAGAACACCTGGATGCAGGTGTGGCCGCCTTCGCTGTAGGCGGCGAACAGGTCGGCCTCCTGGAATGTCGATGGATTGACGCCCTGCGAGGCCTGGATATGGCTCATGGCCTTGAGCCGATCGCGAAAGCGGGCGGCGGTCTCGAAATCCATTGTGTCGGAGGCCCTGGTCATCTCCGCCTTCAACCGGTCCTGCACCGTCTGGCTCTTGCCGTTGAGGAAGCGCTCCGCCTCCTCGACCAGCGCATGGTAGCCGGCCAAGTCGATGCGGTTCACGCAGGGCGCGCTGCAGCGCTTGATCTGGAACAGCAGGCAGGGACGGGTGCGGCTTTCGAACACCGAATCCGAGCAGGAGCGCAGCAGAAAGGCGCGCTGCAGGGTATTGAGGGTGCGGTTGACCGCGCCGGCGCTGGCGAAAGGCCCGAAATAGACGCCTTTGACGGTCTTGGCGCCGCGGTGCTTGAGCAGCTGCGGGAAGGGATGGTCCTCGCGCAGCAATATGTTGGGAAAGCTCTTGTCGTCGCGATAGGAGACATTGTAGCGCGGCTTCAGCCGCTTGATCAGGTTGGACTCCAGCAGCAGCGCTTCGGTTTCGGACTCGGTGGTCAGAAACAGCATCTCCGCCGTTTCCGCGATCATGCGGCTGATGCGCTCGTTATGGCCGCCGCGCAGGGCATAGGAAGACACGCGCTTCTTCAGGCTCTTGGCCTTGCCGACATAAAGCACGTCGCCCGCCGCGTTCAGCATGCGATAGACGCCCGGCGCGTCGGGCAGGGTCTTGAGATAGGCGGCGATGCGCTGGGCGCCCTTCAGGGGCGTCTCGGGGGAACTCATGCGGCCAATATATTATCGCGTCCGCTCAATTTCGATCCCCACGCTTTCGGCATGGGTCAGGGCGGCCAGCTTTTCCACCCGCACCCGCACGGTGCGCACCCTTTGGTCCTCGAAACAGGCCGCGGCGATGCGTTCGGCCAGGGTTTCCGCCAGCCGGACATGGCCCTCGGCGATAATGGCGCGGATGCGCTTTTCGATCACGTGATAGTCCACGACATTTTCCAGCATGTCCTGGGCGTCGGCGACCTCGTCGGTGGCCAGGTCGACATTGATGCGCACGGGCTGGGTGCGGCCCTCCTCCTGGCGATAGACCCCGATATGGGCGGGCAACTCCAGGTTCCGGATGAAGACATGGCGGGTGCCGCGCGTGGCGCTGGCGATGCGGGGGATTTCGATCCTGCTCATTCGCCCACCTGGACATCGGGAGTCTGCCAGATCAGGTGCTGGCCGCCATCCACCGCCAGCATCTGGCCGGTGACGGCCTCGGCCGCCAGAAGATAGCGCACCGCGGCACAGATGTCGGCGGGGTCGGCGCCGCGCCCCAGGATGGTGGCGTCGCGCTGGCGGTCGAAGTCGGCCTCGGCCTGGCGCGGATTCTTCAGGGTGGGACCGGGCCCTACCGCATTGACGCGAATGCGCGGACCCATGCCCTGGGCCAGGGTGGTGGTCAGCCAGTGAAGTCCCGCCTTGCTGAGACTGTAGGACAGGAACTGCGGCGTTGGCTTCAACACCCGCTGGTCGATGATGTTGATGATATTGCCCGCGGCGCCGTCCGGCAGTTGTTTGGCGAACAGCTGCGACAGCAGCATCGGCGCGCGCAGATTGGTTTCGAGGTGATCGTCCCAGGTCTTGCGGGTAGCGCTGCGCCAATCGTCATTCTCGAACAGCGAGGCGGAATTGATCAGCGCGGTCAGCGGACCCAGCTCCTGGGCCGCGCGCGCCACCAGGGTCGCGGTCTCGCTCTCCTTCGACAGATCGCATTTCAAGGCCGCCGCCTCGCCGCCGAAGGCGCGCACGGCCTGCGCGGCGCTGTCGGCGTCCTCGTGCGAGCCGTGATAGTGGATCGCGACATTCCAGCCGTCGGCCGCCAGGTCCAGGGCGATGGCCCGCCCCAGCCGCTTGGCCGCGCCGGTGACGAGAACAGTCTTCAGCATGGGCTAGTGGTATCCGGTGTCGGCGCGCACCTTGCCCCGGAACACCCAATAAGACCAGCCGGTATAGACCAGGATCACCGGCAGCAGGAACAAGGTGCCCACCCCCAGGAAAATCTGGGTATCGGGCGAAGACGCCGCCTGCCACAGCGAATAGTGATGCGGCACGATCATCGGGAACAGGCTGATGGCGATGCCCAGATAGGACAGGGCGAACAGCAGCACGGCATAGAGGAAGGGACTCAGTTCCGACTTTGGATTGGCGATCGCGCGCCACTCCAGCATGGCGAACAGCGCCGTCAGCAGCGGCACGGGACTGAGCAGGGCGATATTGGGCCAGGCGAACCAGCGCTGCGCGATGTCGCCGTCCACCAGCGGCGTCCACAGGCTGACAATGCCGACCGCCGCCAGCGTGCCCAGGAAGCAGAGGCGGGCGTGACGGCGCGCCTGCGCCTGCAATTGGCCTTCGGTCTTGAGGATCAGCCAGCCCGCGCCCAGCAGGCCATAACCGAACAGCAGCGCCAGGCCGGTGAACAGCGAGAAGGGCGTGATGCAGTCGAAGCTGCCGCCGGTGAAATGGCGCCCCTCCACCTGAAAGCCCTGGATGAAGGCGCCCAGCACCACGCCCTGCGCGAAGGTGGCCAGCGCCGAGCCATAGCCGAAGGCATGATCCCAGAAGGTGCGGTGCTCGGCGTCGCGGAAGCGGAACTCGAATGCCACGCCGCGGAAGATCAGCGCCAGCAGCATCACCAGGATGGGGAAATAGACGGCCGGCAGGATGATGGCGAAGGCCAGGGGAAACGCCGCCAGCAGCCCGATGCCGCCCAGCACCAGCCAGGTCTCGTTGCCGTCCCAGATGGGGGCGATCGAGTTCATCAGCAAGTTGCGCGCCGTCGTGGTGTCGGCGAAATTGTAGAGAATGCCCACGCCCAGATCGAAGCCGTCCAGCAGAACGTAAAAGAAGACCGCCAGGCCCAGGATCAGCGTCCACAAAGGCACGAAATCGAAGATCATGTCGCGTCCCCCGGCACCGGCTTGACGGGCGCGGCGGGACGGCCGCCCTCCACCGGCCCGCCTTCATCTTTTGAGACGCCGCCGCGCACGATGCGCATCACCATCCACAGGCCGGCGGGAAACATGATGCAGTAGACCGCCATGTAGCCCAGCAGGGAAATCAGCACGTCGCTGCCGCTCAGCGAGGGCGTCACCGATTGCGCCGTGCGCATGACGCCATAGACGGTCCAGGGCTGGCGTCCGACCTCGGTGGTGGTCCATCCCGCCACCACGGCGATGAAGCCCAGCGGCATGCTCCACATCAAGGCCCGCAGGAACCAGAAGCTGTCATACAATTTGCGGCGCAGGCGCAGCCACAGGCCCACCGCCACCAGCGCCAGCATCACCAGGCCCACGCCCACCATGATGCGAAAGGCGAAGAAGGGGATGGCGACGGGTGCGCGGTCCTGGCGGGGAAATTCCTTGAGGCCCGGCACCACCCCATTGATGTCATGGGTCAGGATCAGGCTGCCCAGCAGCGGCACATCGATGGCGTAACGGTTGGTCTCGGCCTGCTGGTCGGGAATGGCGAACAGGGTCAGCGGCGCGCGCGCCTCGCGGTCCCAATGGGCTTCGATGGCGGCCAGCTTGGCGGGCTGGGTGTGCAGGGTGTTGAGGCCGTGCAGGTCGCCCAGGAAGATCTGCAGCGGCACCATCAAAGTCAGCAGCCACAAGGTCATCGACAGCATCAGCCGTGCCTCGCCGGTCGATTTTCCGCGCAGCAGCAGATACGCCGCCACGCCCGTCACCACGAAACCGGTGGTGACATAGAAGGCCGCGACGGTGTGCAGGAAGCGGTAGGGGAAGGAGGCGGTGAAGATGATCTGCATCCAGCTGGTGGGATAGAAAATCCCGTCGACCAGCCTGTAGCCGGCGGGCGTCTGCATCCAGCTGTTGGTCACCAGGATCCAGAAGGTCGAAAGCAAGGTGCCGGCCGCCACCAGCATGGCCGAGCCGAAATGCGCCCAGCGCGGCACCAGATTGCGCCCGAACAGCATCACCCCCAGGAAGCCGGCCTCCAGGGTGAAGGCGGTCAGGCCCTCATAGGCCAGCATGGGCGAGATGACATTGGCGGTGGCGTCGGAGAAGCGGCTCCAGTTGGTGCCGAACTGGAACGGCATCACCACGCCGGAAACCACGCCCATGCCGAACGCGACGGCGAAGATGCGGGTCCAGAATCCCGCAACGCGGAAATAGACGTCCTTGCCGGTAACGAAATGGATGCCCTCCAAAAGGGCAATGAAGGAAGCCAGCCCCACCGTCAGCGCCGGCAGGAGAATGTGCCAGGCAACCACCCAGGCGAACTGCAACCGCGACAGGACAAGCGGGTCCAGCGTCATGGCCGCAGTCTAGCGCAAAATCTCAGGCGATGAAGCCGACGTGACGCTTTATCTCATCCATGATGGGCGTGGCGATGGCGCGCGCCCGATGGGCGCCGTCCTTGAGAATGCGGTCGATTTCCCCCGGATCGGCCAGCAGGCGGCGCATTTGCGGCGGTGATCGGGCCAAGCCTGGATACCGTCAGGTCCACCAGCGCGGACTTGAAGACGGAGAATTGCTGGCCGGAATAATCGGCGATCACCGCGTCGCGGTCCTGGTCGGCCAGGGCGGCGTAGATATTCAGCAGGTTTTCCGCTTCCGGCCGGTCCTTCAGTTCGTCCTTGCCGGCGGGCAGGGGGAGCGGATCGGTCTTGGCGCGCCGGATCTTGCCGGCAATGGCATCGGCATCGTCGGTCAGGTTGATGCGGCTGTTGTCGCTGTCATCGGTCTTCGACATTTTCTTGGTGCCGTCGCGCAGGGACATCACCCGGGTCGCGGTGCCGGTGATCACCGGTTCCGGCTGGGGGAAGAAATCCGGCGCGCGATAGTCGTTGTTGAATTTTCCGGCGATGTCGCGCGCCAGTTCCAGATGCTGCTTCTGGTCCTCGCCCACCGGCACATGGGTCGCCTTGTAGGCCAGGATGTCGGCGGCCATCAGCACCGGATAGGTGTAGAGCCCGACCGATGCGCGCTCCTTGTGCTTGCCGGCTTTTTCCTTGAACTGGGTCATGCGGTCCATCCAGCCCAGCCGCGCCACGCAATTGAAGATCCAGGCCAGCTCGCCATGCTCGGGCACGCGCGACTGGTTGAAGATCGGCGTTCGCGCCGGGTCCACGCCGGCCGCGATATAGGCGGCGGCGACTTCCCGGGTGGCGCGGGCGAGCGCGTCCGGCAAGCCATAGGCCGAAATCCTGGGTCAGGGCATGCATGTCCACCACGCAGAACAGGCAAGGCATTTCCTCCTGCAGCCGCACCCAGTTCTTGAGCGCGCCCAGATAATTGCCCAGGTGCAGCGTGTTGGTGGGCTGCATGCCCGAAAATACCAGTGGTTTGTGTGTCATGGGGGCTCAGGGTGCGAAACGGTAGACCATAAAGAGTGCGGGTTATGCCTTGGCGGGCGCCGGGGCTTCAAGGGGTGCCAGGGCCGATTTCAGCCGCCTTTCGACCGCTTCCAGCCGCGCCGGATGCACGATCTTGTGGCCAAAGCCGTCGCGCACATAGAAGACGTCGACGGCGCGTTCGCCATAGGTCGCCACCATCGAGGTTGAGATCGACAGCCCGGCCTCGAAAATCGCCTGGGTGATGTCGTAGAGCAGCCCCGGGCGGTCCAGGCATTCCACCTCGATCACCGTGGCGATGCGCGAGGCCTCATTGTCGAACAGGATCTTGGGCTTGATGCTGAAGGCGCTGGCACGGGTGCGCTGGACCTTGAGGGCGAGCTCGCGGCGCGGACGGACCTCGCCGCGCAAGGTCCGTTCGATGGACTTGCGCAGCCGCTCCAGCCGCTCGGCGTCGCCGAAGGCGCGGCCCTCCGCGTCCTGCACCGAGAAGACGTCCACGGCGAAACCGTCGGAGGTTGTGAAGGCCTTGGCGTCGACGATGGAGCCGCCCGCCATGGCGATGGCGCCGGCGATCTGGGAGAACAGGCCGGCATTGTCGGGGGTGTAGAGAATGATCTCGCTGACGGCGCGGAAGCTGTTGGTCAGCGCGTCCAGGGTCAGCAGCTGGCCCGCGGCATCGGCCCTGGTCGTCAGGCGGGCGTGGCGCTCCAGTTCGTCGGTATCGAAGGCCAGCCAGTAATTGTCGTAGTGGCGGTTCAGCGCCCGTTCGCGCTGCGCCGCCGTCATGTCGCCGAGGCGCGCTTCCAGCGCCTGCTTGGCGGCGGCGACGCGGCTGCCGCGCGACGGCGCCTGGTCGCCGCCGGTCATCATGTTCTCGGCCGCGTAATAGAGCTCGCGCAGCAGCTGTCCCTTCCAGCCGTTCCATACCCCCGGACCGACGGCGCGGATGTCGGCGACGGTGAGGATGACCAGCAGGCGCAGCATCTCGGGTGTCTGCACCAGCTCCACGAAGTCGCGCACCGTCTTGGAATCGGACAGGTCGCGGCGCTGGGCGGTGTCGCTCATCACCAGATGGTATTTCACCAGCCAGGCGACGGCGGCGGTCTCGTTGGCGGACAGGCCCAGGCGCGGGCACAGGCTGCGGGCGATCTCCGCGCCCACGTCGCTGTGATCGCCGGGCAGGCCCTTGGCCATGTCGTGCAACAGGATGGCGCAATACAGGACATTGCGCGACTGGATGCGCTTGATGATGTCGCTGGTAAGGGGATTGTCCTCCTTGTGGGTGCCGCGCTCGATGGCGGCGACATTGCCCACGGCGCGGATCAGGTGCTCGTCCACCGTATAGTGGTGGTACATGTTGAACTGCATCAGCCCCACGGCATGGCCGAATTCGGGAATGAAGCGGCCCAGCACGCCGGCCTCGTTCATCAGCCGCAAGGTGCGCTCCGGATCGTGGCGCGAGGTCAGCACGTCCAGGAAGGCCTGGTTGGCGACCGGATTGTGCCGCACCGCATCGGTGATCAGGTCCAGCGAGCGCGCCACCGTGCGCAGCGCATGGGGATGGATGTCCACGCCCTTTTCGTCGGCGATCTGGAACATGCGCAGGATATTGGCGGGGTCCTGGCGGAAGATGGCGGGATTGGCGGTCAGCCGCCCGTTCTCGACATAGAATTCGTCATCGGGGCTGCGCGCCTTGAGGAAGCCGGGAAGGATCCGCCGCAGCGAAGGGCGCGGCTTTCTGTGCTGTTCCTCCAGCGCGGCGCAGAAGATGCGGGTCAGGTCGCCCACATCCTTGGCCACCAGGAAGTAGGCGCGCATGAAGGCTTCCACGGCGCGGCGCGGCTTGTTCTCGTCGACATAGCCCAGCTGCGCCGCCAGCGCCGGCTGCACGTCGAAGGAGAGCCGCTCCTCGGGCCGCCCCAGCAGGTAATGCAGATGCACCCGCACGTTCCACAAAAAGGCCTCGGCCTTCTGGAAGATGCGGTATTCCTCGCGGGTGAAGACGCCATGCTCGACCAGGTCGGCGGCGTCGTCGACGTGATAGAGATACTTGCCGATCCAGTAGAGGGTCTGCAGGTCGCGCAGCCCCCCCTTGCCTTCCTTGATGTTGGGCTCGACCAGGTAGCGGCTCTGGCCCTGGCGCTCGTGGCGCTGGCTGCGTTCGGCCAGCTTGGCTTCGACAAAGCCGCGGCCGTTGCCGGTGGCGATCTCGCTCCAGAACTTCTTGCGCAGCTCGTCATAGAGGCCCTGGTCGCCCCACAGATAGCGCGCCTCCAGGATGGCGGTGCGGATGGTGATGTCCAGCCGCGCCAGCCGCACGCTTTCGGCCAGGCTGCGGGTGGCGTGGCCGACCTTCAGCCCCAGGTCCCACAGCATGTAGAGGATGAATTCGATGACGCTTTCGCCCCAGGCGGTCTGCTTGAAGGGGCGCAGGAACAGCAGGTCGATGTCCGATCCCGGCGCCAGCTCGCCGCGGCCATAGCCGCCGGTCGCCACCACCGAGATGCGCTCGGCGGTGGAGGGGTTCTGGGCGTAGTACACATGCTTGGTGGCGAAGTCGTAGATCACCTGGATGATGGCGTCCTGCAGCTGGGACAAGGCGCGGGCGGCGGGCAGGCCGGGCAGGCCCTCCTTCTGCACGGCGTACTGGACCCGGTCGCGCCCCGCCTGGAAGGCCTGGCGGATCAGGCCCAGCCCCGCCTGGCGCAGGGTGCCGGGATCGCCGGTCTCCTTGGCCAGCGCGGTCAGGGCGCGGCGCAGGGCGTCGGCGTCGATCAGCTCGTGCAAGCCGAGTGTTTGGGGTTTTTGCAGGCCCATGGCGGGGTGGATCATGTCATGGGGGACTCCGGGTTGCTACCCGGCCCCGGGCGCCCCCCGGCCGGGCCCTGCGGGGGTTTTTGCCCGCCGCGGCGCGCAATGCGCAGGAGCCCCTGGGCGCTTCATGCGTTTTGGATGCAGGGCGGGCGCCCAGAACCGCCCGGCGTTGAGGAAATTTTAGGCCGCCGGGCTCTAAAAGGAGTCGTGACGGAGACTTGCAGATGCGCCTGTTCCTGATGGCCGCGACGGCGGCCGGATTTGCCCTTTCCACCATCACCCTGGCCAACTCGGCCATCGCGGTACGCGATACCCCCACCACCGTCGGCGGCATCGAGACGGTGTGCACCGGCGTCGGCGCGTCCAGGGACGATCCGCGCTGGAAGGCCTATCCGGTCAAGATCGTGCTGGCGGCCTCGGGCGGCGACAGCCTTGCCGACGCCCATGTCGCCCTGGCCCGGGGTGGCGAGGCGGTGGCGGCGCTGGACTGCGATGCGCCCTGGGTCCTGCTCAAGCCGCCGCCTGGCCGTTACACCGCCACCCTGATCGACGAGAGCGGCCGGTCCCGCAGCGTCCGCTTCACCGCCGACGGCCGGGGGCCGCAGCGGGAATTTTCGATCCCGTTCCTGTAGCCGCGAACCGTCCGCTAGCGCTTGCGCAACGGCAAGTTCGCCGATGTTCTGAAAAATAAAAGGGCCGGCGGATTTCTCCGCCGGCCCTTGTTCCGTAGACGTCGCAACCGTGCCTTAGGCGGGCTTGAGGTTCGCCGCCTTGGCGCCGCGCGCGTCGGGCACGATGTCAAACGAGACCTTCTGGCCTTCGCTCAGGCTGCGCATGCCGGCCGCTTCCACGGCAGTGGCGTGCACGAACACGTCCTTGCCGCCGCCTTCCGGCGCGATGAAGCCAAAGCCCTTGGAGGTGTTGAAGAACTTGACGGTTCCGATAGTCATGTCGTTTTCCTGCACTGTTGGCCGTGCCGGCGAAATGCCGGTACGGACGGGCCTTACGGTGTCGCAGGGAAGGAAGTTCAACCGTCGTCCAGGCGCGCACTCAAGGCGGGCAGGGATAAGTTTAGGTGCGCTTCACTGTGACGGGACGTAACTCCACGTGGCCGCGACAATACGCCCAAGGCCAAAGCTTGGCAACGGGCGCGCCGCTTGCCGCAGCCGCGAAGACGGCGCGATTTGGCGCGCCGCCGCAAGCGGGCGGCCGACAATTCGTCAGCCCCCGCCGCGGGCCGTGCCGTACCGAAACGTGTGGCGCGCCCGGCGGTTTCGTCCGATACTTGCCCCGGGGGCGAATGGTTAAGCCGGGAGAAAAGCGGATGATCCAAGGCGCGCCCAGGCCGGTCTCCAGGCCGGATTTCGAACAGGTATTCCAGCTGATGCCGGGCATGTGCCTGGTG
This sequence comes from uncultured Alphaproteobacteria bacterium, assembly GCA_963835715.1. Taxonomy (GTDB): domain Bacteria; phylum Pseudomonadota; class Alphaproteobacteria; order Micropepsales; family Micropepsaceae; genus Rhizomicrobium. Next base: position 464,987 of record CAWIGN010000002.1, on the reverse strand, counting down.
CTGGACCCGTCCTTCACCATCGTCGCCCAGAATGACGAGCATGCCAGGACCACCCTGACCCAGGGCCAGCAGGTGATCGGCCGCAACCTGTTCGCCGTCTATCCCGACAATCCCAATGATTCCGGCGCCAGCGGGCTCGCCGCGCTGCGCGAATCCCTGCTTCGGGTGATGAAGACGCGCAAGCCCGACGTGATGGCGATCTTCCGCCACGACATACGCGGCGCCAGCGGCCCCTACCAGGCGCGCTACTGGGCGGTAACCAATTCGCCGATCCTGGGCGCCGACGGCTTCGTGCAATGGATCATCAATCGCGCCGAGGATGTCACCGCGCTGGTGGAGCCGCGCCTGGCGGCGGGTGGGTGAGGCCCGGCCCGCGCAGCGGGTCAAAACGATCCAGTGGATCGTTTTGAGGGCCGAACGCCGCAGGCAGCGCGCGCATTCCTGCGCGCGACGAGGCCGGACCGAGCCGGCAACAAGCGCCGTGCCGCAGGCGCCCGCAGGTGCTAAGGTGCCGCCATGGATGTCACCATCTACCACAGTGAGCGGCGACCGCCGCAGGCGGTCAAAACGATCCTGCGGACCGTTTTGAGCCGCGAACGCCGCGAGTTCAGGCGAGCGGCAGGGCAGCAAACGCGGTGCCGGCAATGAAAGTCACAATTTATCACAACCCTTCCTGCTCCCACTCGCGCAAGGCGCTGGAAATCATCCGCGCCCACGGCATCGAGCCGGAGATCGTCGAATACCTCAAGACGCCGCTGACGCCCAACGAGTTGCGTCACCTGGTGCATGAGCGGCTCAAGCTGCCGGTGCGCGACGTGATGCGCACCAACGAGCCGGTCTATGCCCAGCTCAAGCTGGCCGATGCCGACGAGGACACCGTGTTCGCCGCCATGGCGATGCATCCCATCCTGCTCAACCGGCCGATCGTGGTGACGCCCAAGGGCGCCAAGCTCTGCCGGCCGGGGGAGACGGTCACTCCACTTCTCTAAGCGCACTCTATTCTAAGCGCACTCTATCCAAATATCTCGTTTTCGAGCGTCATGCGTTCCTTTTGCTTCTCCGCTCGTTCCGGGTTTAAAGTTTTCTATATTAAACTCTTGATCTTCGAGGCGTGAGCGCTTGAGTAACTCAAGAAACGTTTTGACTTCTTCATTTTCGCCAGGCCTCGCCAAATGCAGATACAGCCTGCCAAAGATACTCATCAGAGCTCGAAAGCCGTTTGTTCTATTCAACATCGCGCCTTGACCGAAGTCGTTCCAAGCGACTGGCCAGCGCTCTCGGACTGCCTCAAAGTAAGATCGTATGAGGCGTGCAATCGTTAATCGTCTCCTTTGATGAAAGAGTATTTCCGAAGGCACATCTTCTTCAAAGTATCGGCATCTTCGAGCTTCAATTCTCTGCCGCGCAATAGCCAATCTCTGTCACCCTTTGGATCCCTTGATATATATCTAACAAGGGCGTCCACAAATGTTGACTGCGTGATCGTCTACCTCGGGGTCGTCCTCCCGACCCTTGGTGGCTGTGCTCGAGCCATTTTTCGACTTCAGATGATTTAAAAGGGGCTACCTTCAGCTCTGTCCAGAGCCACCGCAACATTATGGCAGGTCTTATATGGGCTCGGTGTTTTTGCTAGTTCAAACAAATCAAATGCAAGGCTTTTCCGAACCTTCGTTTGCTCAAGGTTTACCGTCGCAAAAATTACGCTTGATCAGCAATGTCGATGCCAACGAAAATAGCTGCCATGACCTCAAAATTGGTGCCCGTGAACTTCTCGAGGCCGGCGATGCGGTGCTGTCCGTCAATAATTCGCGGCAGAGATTTGAAAAGGCAATATCGGGCTGCGTATTTCCTGCTTTGACGTTGGACAAAGCGAGAGCCCCTGTTTGTTCATCGTAGAACACGCAATCGCTTTCATCGATTTCGGAGGATGATGGAAGTAGGAAACGTTGCGTCTGCGAAATTAACGTAGCGCTCTAAATCAGCCACTCGCGTTTCATGAAGTGGCCGCTGAATGCCGAGTATCTCCCCCAATCGCTACCCCACCTCGACCATGTCACGCCTTCGCCGAGGCTTCGGCGGAAGGACGGCGGTCAGGCGAGATAGAGACGATTTTGATTTCGCCAAGCGGTTCAGCAGCTTCGACAATATCTCTTGGTTGCGCCCCCAAGATGGCCTGCGCCAGCGGACTGCGGAACGAGATCATACCCTTGGAGGCATCCGCCTCATCGACCCCGACAATGCGGAAGGTCTGCTTGCGGCCCTTGCGCGCGATGGTGACGGTCGAGCCGAATGACACGGTGTCAGTTTCGGATGCGGCGCCACTTCGGCGGTGCTCTTGCGGATTTCCCAATAGCGCAGGTCGCGGGCCAGGGTCTCGCGCAGCAGCACATTGGCTTCGGTCTTCATTGCGTCTCGATGCGGGCGATGTGGGCGTCGATCTGGGCGCAAGGCCCCTCGGGGGTTACGAGATTTGGCCCTTCATCGACCATGCGCTCGGGCGGCGCGGCGGACTCGGCGGTTTCCTTTATGAAGGCGCGGGACATTCCGTGACTCTAACGGAATTTCCGCCATTGCGGGAACGATTGAGACAAGTGCGGCTGACGAAAAGTCAGGCGACGTTCGCGCTGGCCTGCTGATACTGGTCGGTGAGATAATCGTCGATATCGCCCAGCGCCTTGTTGATGTCGCCGCCGCTGATGCCTTCGGCGCGCGCGTCGCCGGTCAGGCCGGCGGCCAGCCGGTCCACCTCGAAGGGCAGGTTGGAAAGGCCCGGCACGCTGCGGACATTGGCGGCCACCCAGCCCTTCACGAAAATCTCGACATCGGCCTTGGTGCGGTTACGCATGCTTACTCCTGGTAATCACGAGGGTTGTTCGCTGACCTGCACCGACACGCTCATGCGCCGCAGGTCGGTATTGCTTCCCACATAGCTGCCGCTGACCGGCATCGCCTGGGTCAGGTTGCGGGCCACCGCCACGGGGATCAGGTTGAAGCCGCCGGTCTGGCGGTTGGTGGGATCGAAGGTGATCCAGCCCGCGCCCGGCACGAAGACTTCCGCCCAGGCATGGGTGGTGCCGGTGCCTTCCTGCAGGGCCGGATTGTAGGAATAGCCCGACACGACCCGCGCCCCGAACCCCAGCACCCGCGCCGCTTCGGCGAACAGCACCGCCATGTCGCGGCAGGAGCCGCGGCCGCAGTTCAGGGTGTAGGCGGGCGTCTGGGTGCCTTCATCCTCGCGCGCCTGGTAGCAGACCGCGCCGGGGACGCCGGCATTGAGATCCTTGAGCAGCGACAGCGTGTCGGTGGGATTGCCGCGCACGAAACCGGCGGCCCAGGCCGAAAGCCGCACCAGGGAATCGGGATATTGCAGCGACAGCAGCGCGCCCAAATCGGTGCGCTCCTGCGGCGAATAGGCAAAGGGATAGTTGGCGGCATGGGGGGTGATGGGAAAGACCGGCCAGGCCGCGGCGTTGAGCTCCAGCACCACGTCGCTCTCGATCACCAGGCTGGCGGACACCGCCTGGAAGCTGGCGGTGGCCACGGCGTTGCCGAACACGTCGCCCGCCCAGTCGATGGTGGAAGGCGGGGTGGTGCGCACGTCGATGGAAACCAGGCGCAGCTCGCGGCTCTCGCGCGGGCGCAGCATCAAGCGGTGCGGGCCCAGCTGCACGGGCTGGTTGTAGTCATACTGGGTGCGATGATGGATGCGGAAAAATGCCAATGGCTTGTTTCGTGCCGCGTCAGCCGGCGATGATGCGGCGGGTGCGCTTTTTGGGCGCGGCGGGCTTGGCATCTGCGGCGGTGAGACCCGCGGCCTCGGCCTCCTGCTGTTCCTTTTCCAGGCGCAGGGCGCGCAGGCGCGCCGTCTTGGCGTCGCTGGCGGCATTGGCGGCGGCCATTTCCTGCCGGGCCAGGGATTTGCGGTCTTCCCAGACCTGGGCGATGCCCTGCTGGGTGCGCAGGGCGGCGTCGCGCTTGCGCGAGCCTCTGATGTCACTCATGGCGGTGCCCTTTCACAAAAACAAAGGGGCGGCCGCCTGAATCAGGCGGCCGCCCCGTCAGTTCGTCAGGCGGCCGACAGATTGGCGGCCTTGGAGCCACGCGCATCCGGCTGGATGTCGAAGCTGACCTTCTGGCCTTCATTCAGGGTGCGCATGCCCGCCGCTTCGACGGCCGAGACATGAACGAACACGTCCTTGCCGCCGCCTTCTGGCGAGATGAAACCGAAACCTTTGCTGGCGTTGAAAAACTTCACGGTGCCGATGGTCATAGTCATTCCTTTTAATCATCGGGTTCCGCCCACGCGAAATGCGGGGACGGCCGTGGAAACAAGAACATCTGGTCGTTAGGAAGTTTTTCGGTTCGTCCGGCGCGCGTTGGCGGGTCAGAAAGACAGAAGCGCTTCGTCTGACAGGGACGCAAGAACCACGTGGGACCCTGTATAGACATTTTGAGGCCGAAAAACAACATTCGGCCTTTTATGGGCCGGAAACAGCAACTTAACCGGCCGTCCGGGCGCGGGGGCCGCTAGAAGGCGGCCAGCATCAGCCACAGGCTGCCGCCGGTGAAGGCGAAGGCGGCCAGCGCCCACAGTCCGTCGCGCGCGGTGATCGCCAATGAAAAGGCCACCACCGCGGCGTTGGGCGGGATGCCGCCCAGCGGAATCAATTCCAGCACCGGGGTGGCAATGCCGATGAGAAGACACAGCGCGGCGATGGCATAGAAGAACGGCCCGCGCGTCAGCCACAGCAGGCGCGGACGCAGCAGGTGATCGACAAAGTGCGCCACCGGACGAAAGGCGTTCAGTCCGCGCTCCAGCTTGTGCGCCGCGATCGCGCGGCGCGCCAGCCAGCCGGGAATCCAGAAATGGCTCAGGCCCAGCAGGATCTGCGCCGCGACCAGCACGATCACCACCGAGGTGACGGCGGGCAGGCCCGGTATCGCCCCCACCGGCGACACCGCGATCAGGCTGGGCACCAGCAGCAGCGGGCCGAAGGAGCGTCCGCCGATGGAGGCCATCAGCTCGGCGACCGAGACGCGGTCATGGCCGTCCTGCGCCGCCCCGTTCTGGTCGCACAGCGCGATGATGCGGTCGATCACGTCTTCCAGGTCGTGGGCGTCGTGGCCGGCGGCGGTGTCCGTCATCGGGCCCGCGAGCCGAAGGTCTTGGGCACATTGGGGCGCCCCGCCCGCTGCAGCCGCTTGCGTCCGCCCTTGGACGGGATCGGCCGGGAGGGGCTGTCCTCGGTGGAATAGGTGATTTCCGCGTCCAGCCGGCGCCACGTCGGACTGCCGCGCGAAGGGATCGTCGGCGATGGCCAGGGCGGCGGACTGCAGCCGCTTGAGCTCGTCGCGCAGCCGGGCGGCCTCCTCGAATTCCAGGTCGGCGGCGGCGGCGCGCATCTTCTTCTCGATGTCGGCGATGACCTGCTTGATATTGTGGCCGACGAATTCGCGCCCGCCCTCGGCGGCGGCCAGCGCCCCGCCATCGACGGTGACATGGTCGCGCTCATACATCGAACCCATGATGTCGGCGATGTTGCGCTTGACCGATGGCCGGGGTGATGCCGTGCGCCGCGTTATAGGCTTCCTGCTTGGCGCGGCGGCGGCTGGTCTCGGCCATCGCCCGCTCCATCGAGCCGGTGATCCTGTCGGCATAGAGGATCACCTTGCCGTCGACATTGCGCGCGGCCCGGCCGATGGTCTGGACCAGCGAGGTTTCGCTGCGCAGAAAGCCTTCCTTGTCGGCGTCCAGGATGGCGACCAGGCCGCATTCGGGAATGTCGAGCCCCTCGCGCAGCAGGTTGATGCCGATCAGGACGTCAAAAGCTCCAAGACGAAGATCGCGGATGATTTCGATGCGCTCCAGCGTCTCCACATCGCTGTGCATGTAGCGCACGCGGATGCCCTGTTCGTGCATGTATTCGGTGAGGTCCTCGGCCATCTTCTTGGTCAGGGTGGTGACCAGGGCGCGATAGCCGCGCTTGGCGATGGCGTGGCATTCGGCGATCAGGTCATCCACCTGGGTCTCGACGCCGCGGATCTCCACCGGCGGATCGATCAGCCCGGTGGGGCGGATCACCTGTTCGGTGAAGACGCCGCCGGTGCGTTCCATCTCCCAATTGCCGGGGGTGGCGCTGACATAGACCGATTGGGGCCGCATCGCGTCCCACTCCTCGAACTTCAGGGGGCGGTTGTCGATGCAGCTGGGCAGGCGGAAGCCATATTCGGCCAGGGTGAATTTGCGGCGATAGTCGCCTTTGTACATGGCCCCGATCTGCGGCACGCTGACATGGCTCTCGTCGCAGAACACCAGGGCGTTGTCGGGCAGGTATTCGAACAAGGTGGGCGGCGGCTCGCCGGGTTTTCGCCCGGTCAGCCAGCGCGAGTAATTCTCGATGCCGGCGCAGGAGCCGGTGGCCTCGATCATCTCCAGGTCGAAGGTGGTGCGCTGTTCCAGGCGCTGGGCTTCCAGCAGTTTTCCCCTGGCGCGGAAGTCGGCCAGGGCTGCGGACCAGTTCGGCCTTGATGCCCTTCATCGCCTGCTGCAGGGTCGGGCGCGGCGTCACATAGTGCGAATTGGCATAGACCTTGATCGCATCCAGCGCACCGGCCTTGTGGCCGGTCAGGGGATCGAACTCGCTGATGCGAGTCCACCACATCGCCGAACAGCTCGACCCGCCAGGCGCGGTCTTCATAATGGGCGGGGAAGATGTCGATGGTGTCGCCGCGCACCCGGAAGGCGCCGCGGGTGAAATTGTCGTCGTTGCGGCGGTATTGCAGCGCCACCAGGTTCTGGATCGCGGCCTGGCGGTCGATGCGGTCGCCGCGCGCGATGCCGACGGCGGTGCCCGAATAGGTCTCGACCGAGCCGATGCCGTAGATGCACGACACGCTGGCGACGATGATGACGTCGTCGCGCTCCAGGATCGCCCGCGTCGCCGAATGGCGCATGCGGTCGATCTCCTCATTGATGGAGCAGTCCTTCTCGATATAGGTGTCGGTGCGCGGGATATAGGCTTCCGGCTGGTAATAGTCGTAATAGCTGACGAAATACTCGACCGCGTTTTCCGGGAAAGAAGGTCTTGAACTCGCTGTAGAGCTGGGCCGCCAGGGTCTTGTTGGGGGCCAGGATCAAAGCGGGCCGCTGGGTGGCCTCGATGACCTTGGCCATGGTGAAGGTCTTGCCCGAGCCGGTGACGCCCAGAAGCACCTGGTCGCGCTCATGGGCCTGCACCCCCGCCACCAGCTCCGGAATCGCGGTGCGCTGGTCGCCGGCCGGGGTGTAGTCCGACACCAGCCTGAACCGGCGGCCGCCTTCGGATTTTTCCGGGCGGGCCGGGCGGTGGGGGACGAATTCGCTGATCGGCACGGTCTGGTAGGCCGGATCGATGCCGGGATCGGCCTCGGGCACCGGCGCGGCGTCGGCCGCCGCCTGGAATTTGGCGGCATTGTCCGACATGCCTTTGGGGCGCTTGCGGGCGCGGGGAACCATGCCGTTATTGTGGGCCATGCGGGTAATATAGGATGTGCGCCGGAATTGTGCAGGGCTTTCGCCCCGTTTCCGGCGTGATTTGTGGATAGCCAGATCCGAGCCGCGCCGGCGGGGCCGGAGCGGCCAAGAAACCCGGAGCGTCGGCGCGAGCCGGAGCGACAAAAATCAAAGGGCAAGACATGCATCGACGCAACCTGGTGGAAAAAGTGCTGGAGCAGACCCTGTTCAAGTCGCGCTGGCTGCTGGCCCCCTTCTATCTGGGGCTGGTGGTGTCGCTGGCGATGCTGCTGGCCGCCTTTGTCGCCGAACTGTTGCACGCCCTGCCCAACGCCCTGCGCTTCACCGAGGCCGATCCCGAGCAGGTGATCCTGGCGGCGCTGGGCCTGATCGACCTGTCGCTGGCCGGCAACCTGGTGGTGATCGTGATCTTTTCCGGCTACGAGAATTTCATCTCCAAGATCAACACCGACAATGCCGAGGACCGTCCCAGCTGGATGGGGACGCTGGATTTCTCCGGCCTGAAGATGAAGCTGATCGGCAGCATCGTGGCGATCAGCGCCATCTCGCTGCTGCGCGCCTTCATGACATTGACCGATCCCGATATCGCGCTGGACGAGCCGCGCCTGCGCTGGATGGTGCTGCTGCACCTGACCTTCGTGGCTTCGGGACTTCTATTCGCCTCCATGGATTGGGTGGCCAACCGCGCCGAGAAGCCGAAAGAACATTGACCGTTCGGCCGGCACACAAAAAAGGCGCCCGCGAAGGGCGCCTTTTCGGTCTTTGCGGAATTTTTCCTACTTGGCGGCGCCGATGGCTTCGGCGGTCTCCTGTGCCGCTTTCTGGGCGGCCTCCAGGCTGGTGGCGCTGAAGCCGGCCTCGGCGGTGGTCACCGCGGCCTGCAGCTTGGCCTTCTGGGCGGCGTCGGTGGAATCCGGAATCGCGCCGTTGCCGGCCTTGCCGCAGGGATTGGCGTTGCCGGTGTCGAAGCCGGCGCCGCCGGGCCCGACCAGGCAGTTCACGGCATGATGCAGGTGCATCTGCACCCCCTTGAGGTCGGCGGCCTTGGCGGCCAGGCCGGCATGAGTCTGGGCGATGGAAAGTTCGGCAGCCGTATCGGCCAGCACGGGCGTGGCAATCAGCGCCGCGCAGGCGGAAAGCAGGGCAATCTTTTTCACGGGGGGGTCTCCTCTGGATGACGGAAAGAAAGGGGCGTCCGGCCATATCCGTGAGGATCGGCCGGGCGCCCAAAGCTTACTCCAATTGGGGGCTGTTACCAGATGCCCGGTCGCGGCCCCTTTACGGGCCTGCTACCAGACACTTGCCAGATTTTTGCGCAGTGCCTGGGCCGCCGGGCCGGTGGCGGGTGTCGCGTTCATGTCCTTGTCCTGCTTGATGACGGTGCCGTTGAAGGTCAGGCCGCCATAGGCGCCGGTGCCCGAGGCCCAGACCACGATGTCGCCGCCATGGGTGGTGGTGGCGCCCTCGGCGGCGCTGGACAGGTCAACCACGGTAATGCCGGCGCCCGCGCCAAGCTTGATCTCGCCCTTCTCGATGCCGCGCAGGGCGCGTTTGGAGTTGATGATGAAGACCAGTTCGGCCTTTTCCAGGCCGATCTGCAGGCCGAACGACGCCGAGCCCATGTCGTAGAAGCGCGGGGTGCTCCAGCCACGGCCGGTGCGGTGCAGCAACACGCCATCGCCGCCTTCAGCGCCGAAGATGAAGCCGCCTTTGACCAGGTGGGGGACGATATAAACCGCCTCGGCGCCCTGTAGCATGGTGCGGGCGGTGCCGAAGGCCGGGTCGCTGCGCAGATGGTCGACGACGCGGCTGGCGTCGCGCAGCAGGTCGTTTTTCTCGTCATCCGCCTGGGCGGGAAGCGCCACAAAGGCCGTAGCCAGGGCAGCGGCCGTTGCCAGCTTTATCAATGATTTGAGCATGGGGGGATCCTTTTTGGGTCGGATATCGAAATGGGGTCTGATATCGCAAACAACGCGGCTTGCGGCGGAAAGTTCCCTAGGCCTGATGTCAGCGCCGCCAGGAGCGCGCCAGCAACAAGCCCGCCGCAAAGCCCAGTATAGCGCCGATCAGCGCGAATTTCACCACCAGTCCGACCACCTTGAGAAGGACGAACAGGACCGTGGCCAGCACAAGGCCGGCGATGATGTCGAAATTTCTCAAGCGGGCCTCCCCGGCCGGGGCAGACAAGCCGCTAGGCGGCGGTGGTGTCAATGACGCGCGGCTTCTTTATCAGCGAGCTTTCGCCCTTGATACGTTCGCCGAAACCGCTGGTGAAATCCTGGAAGATGGTGCCCAGCTCCTCGGCATTGGTATTGGCCGGCTTGCCGGCCGCGAAGCGGTAATGCCAGAAGCTGACGATGTGGGAGATCGCACCCATCTTCTCGCCCATCTCCAGGAAGGTACGGGGCGCCGACAACAGGAAGTCGCGGAAGGCCTTGGGCGCCTGCTGCGCGACCAGGTCGGAGAAGGACATGTCATAGACCGACAGGATGCGGCTGACGTCCTTGCCGTTGTCGCGCACCAGCATGATGATGGCATTGCGGGCTTCGGACAGTTCGTCCCGAACCTGGCGGCTGACGGCTTCTTGCGGCTGGATCTCCTTGATCTGCCGCAGCACGCCCATCACGTCCGGCCAGAACCGGGCCATCGACCATTTGTAATAGAGAAAGCCGCGCCAGCTGAACACGCCCTGGCGGAAATCCTCACCCGTGAGATCCAGCGTCTCGCGCAGGGGTGCGAGTTCCTCGGCGACGTCGCTCGACAGCATAGCGGCGACCATGCGCTTGGACGATTCGGACTCGTCGCCGCCCAGAAGCTTGGTAAGCCGCGCCAGTTCCGCGGTGACGAATTCCGTCATGCGCTGCTGGTCGCTATCGGAGATGGCGAAATAGCAGGAGGCGACGTCGATCTTGTGGTTGCACAGATGTTCGCGCAGCAGGAACGGATCGAGCGAGGGCAGCGCGTTCAGCAGCTGGAGCACTTTCAGGTCGCGATCCAGCGCATCGCCGTAATAGTTGCCGAATGTCCTTATGGATTCCAGGAAGCCGCGCTGGTCCACCAGGATCGAGTGGCCGCCGGCGCGCAGGTCGGACGGATCGAAGGGCGAGATGATCTTCGTCACCATCGCGCGTACCGAACCGAACAGATAGGCTTCGTCCGGGCGCATGCGTTGCTTCAGGATGAAGGCGTTGTTGATGATGGGCGAGAGGAAAAGCGGCTTGGCGGCATATTCCGGATTGTCCCGGTTGGCCCTGGCAATCTGGCGCAGATTGAGCACCCGGCTGGTGGATGCCGTTCCCAGTGTCTCCAGGAGGCGGACGGAACGGTCACTGGCCAAGCGAATCCCCGAAAAAATAGGCACCGGAAAGCGGCGCCATCTTGGGGATTGGATACTAATATTTGCTTATCGCGGCCCCGGACAGGGAGGGGATGGGGCCGCAAGGGCATCAATCGCGGCGCCGACATTACGCGGATTTTAGGTCGCTAGAAAGAAGGCCGGCAAGATACCGGGGCGCCGCCGGGGCCACACGAGGATGGCCGCACGAGGATTGGAATAATGAAGCTGACCTTCGACCATTCACTGCAGGCGCCCGCCGGCGTCGAAGTGCGGCTGTCGCCTCTGGTGTCGCGGCTGCTGGCGCCCAACCCCGGCCCGTTCACTTTCCGGGGCACCGGCGTCCATATCGTCGGCGCGGGTCGGCGGGTTGCGGTGATCGATCCGGGCCCGGCCCTGCCCGAGCACATGGAAGCCTTGAAACGGGTTCTGGCGCCGCGCCAGATCAGTCATATCCTGGTAACCCATACCCACCGCGATCATTCGCCTGCCGCCGCGGCTCTGAAAGCCTGGAGTGGCGCGAAGATTTATGGTTTCCCCCTTCGCCCTTCGCACCTGGTCGGTGCTACGGACACCTCCCCCGCCGGTCGCTTCGCTGGCGGGGGAGGCGGGCCTGCGCTTTCAGAGGAAGGCATGGTGGACGAAGCGCACGACCATGACTTCGTGCCGGACGTCCTGGTCCATGACGGCATGCGGATCGGCGCGGACGGCTTTGAACTGGTTTGCGTGGCGACGCCGGGTCATACCGCCAATCACATCTGCTATGGCCTGCCGCAGGCGCGGGCGCTGTTCAGCGGCGATCATGTGATGGGCTGGTCGACCAGCGTGATCGCGCCGCCCGACGGCAATATGGGCGACTATCTCGCCAGCCTGGAAAAACTGTCGGCGCGCGACGACCTCATCTTTTATCCCACTCACGGCTCACCGATCGCCGATCCCGCACACTGGCTCTCCCGCCTGATCGCCCATCGCCGCCTGCGCGAAGCCCAGATACTGGCCGCCTTGAAGGCGGGAGCGCGCACGATACCGCAATTGGCACAATTGCTTTATCCGGATATCGCACCGGCCTTGCGCGGGGCCGCGCAGCAGCAGATCGCGGCCCATCTCGCGCACCTGCAGTCCGACGGCCGGACCGCGCGCGAGAACGAGCATTGGCGTCTCAGAACCTGAATTCGCGAAAAAACGCCTCGAGCCGCGCCGCGTTGCGCCCATGGTCCAGATCGCCGTCGCGGCTCCGGGACCGGATATCGACCCGGCTGCCCGTCGCGCCGGCGGGCCGCACCCGGATCACGATATCGCTGATGCGCCCGAACCAAAGGCTCTTGTCGGTGGCCTCGATGCGCAGATCCTTCTCGCTGGCATCCACGATGGTCCAGCCCAGTCTCTTCACGGCTTCGAAGGCGCGCCAAAAGGCCTTGCGCGGCGATACCAAAATCCCGCTATGGGGCTTGGTCAGGAGCGGGAATTCCTCATGCAGGGCGTAGGTGACGGTGACCTGTTCGCCCTTGTAGGGGATCTTGCGCGCACCATCGAAGGCGCGGCCGTCGGCGGGATGGATTTTGGCAAGCGCCACGAACTGGGGCGGATCTTCCGGGTCGGTGGTGACGTCGTGAATGGGTAGCGCGGTGTATCCGCAATAGACATAGCTGAGCGGGGAATAGAGAAAGACCACGGAGCCCGCCAGGGCGATCAGGCCCGCGCGCTTGCCCTCGCCGGCATTGCGCGCCAGGGCCGCGCGCAGCCACACGAGGGCCGACGCCAGCGCCACCAGGCCCAGCCCGGCGGCCGGCAGCATCACGGTTCTTGCGCCCGTGTCGGTCAGCAGGCCCAGCCGCACCCCGGCGACCGCCCCCATGCCAGCCAGGACGGCCAGGAGCAGGGCGGCGAAAGCCGTCCGCGCGGCGAAGAGCTGCAAACGCATGGGTGAAATCCGGCAATGGGCGTTTTATTCCGCTCACCATAGGATAGATTTCCACGCGCCGCGATAGTGAGAGCCACGATGACCACGCTTTCCAGTGTCCCTCTGTCCAACACCCAGGCCCGCGACATGGCGAGCTTGCTGCATCCCTTCACCAACCTCACCACCCTGCGTCAGACCGGACCGCTGGTGGTGGAGCGCGGCAAGGGCGTGTTCGTCTACGGGGCCGACGGCAAGGATTATCTGGAAGCGATGGGCGGGCTGTGGTGCACGGCGCTGGGCTGGGGGGAGGAAGAGCTGGTGGAAGCGGCCGCCGAGCAGATGCGCAAACTCTCCTTCGCCCATATCTTCGGCGGCAAGAGTCATGAGCCGGGCATCGCGCTGGCGGAGAAGCTGAAGGAGATGGCGCCTTTTCCTGTCGGCAAGGTGTTCTTCGCCAATTCCGGCTCCGAGGCCAATGACAGCCAGATCAAGCTGATGTGGTACGCCGCCAATGCGCGCGGCCAGAAAGGGCGCAAGAAGATCATCGCCCGCGATCGCGCCTATCACGGCGTGACGCTGGCCAGCGCCAGCCTGACGGGACTGGATGCATTCCATAAAAGCTTCGACCTGCCTTTCGATTTCACGCTGCGCGCCGCATGCCCGCACTATTATCGTGGCGCAGAGCCGGGCGAGAGCGAAGAGCAATATTCGGCGCGCCTGGCGGCCGATCTCGACGCCATGATCCAGCGCGAGGGGCCCGATACCATCGCCGCCATGTTCGTGGAGGCGGTGATGGGTGCGGGCGGCGCGATGGTGCCGCCGCGCGGTTATTTCGAGGCCATCTCGCCGGTACTGGACAAATACGGAATCCGGCTGGTCGATGATGAAGTGATCTGCGGCTTTGGCCGTACCGGCAATGCCTTCGGCTGCCAGACCTACAACTACCAGCCCGACTCCATGTCACTCGCCAAGGCGCTGTCGTCGGCCTATCTGCCGATCTCGGCGGTGTTGCTGTCGCCGGAGCTGGTCGAGATCATCGAGGAAGAGGCCACGCGCATCGGCGGGCTGTGGCATGCCTTCACCTACAGTGCCCATCCGGTGGCCGCCGCGGTGGCGGTCAAGACGCTGGAGATCTATGCGCGCCGCGACACCTTCGGCCATGTCCGCAAGGTGGCGCCGGTTTTCCAGGCGCGGCTGACGGCCTTGGCGGCTCATCCGCTGGTGGGCGAGGCCAATGGCGTGGGATTGATCGGCGCCATAGAAATGGTCGCCGACAAGGCCGGCAAGCGCAATTTCGAAGCCGCCAGGGGCGTGGGCGCCAAGTGCGGCCAATTCTGCCAGGAGGAGGGGGTCATCGTGCGGCCGCTGATCAGCGACCGTATCGCACTGTGTCCGCCCCTGGTGATCAGCGAGGCGGAAATCAACGAACTGTTCGACCGCTTTGAACGCGGCCTGAACCGCACGCTCGACTGGGTGCGGCGCGAAGGATTGCTCTAGACCGCGCGCGATATCTGTTGGCCCTGATGTTGCCCCTGGGCCACGCCCGGCCGCGCATAGATCAGCGCCGCGCCACTCCACACTTCCAGCGCCTTGGCGCTGGGCACCTTCATCGCATGGGCCAGGATCTTGGCGCGCTGATCGTTGTCACAATCGGCGGAAAATTTGTAGGTGAGGGCGCCACCCTCATCGAGATAGAAGATTTCATATGCTGGCATGGTCGGCTCCGAAAACTATCGTGAATACCCGCCCCGCTTGTCCCCACTTTGCGCGACCGGCGCGCGAATGTCGAATGACATTTGGGTTACAGGCATCACGAATTGTTGGAAGCGCCGCGAATATTTTTTATCATCGGTTGTTGGGAGCGATTACGACCCCATATGCGTTACCAGCAAACCGTCATTGTCATCGGAGGAATTGCCATGCCTGCCCCCTTTAAGCTCGCGTCCCTGCCCTGGAATGAAGATGCCCTGGCCCCCGTGATTTCCGCCAACACCATCGCGTTCCATTATCACAAGCACCACCAGGGGTATGTGGATACCCTCAACAAGCTGGTGGACGGCACCCCCTATGCCGAGATGAAGCTGGAACAGATTGTGAGAAAGAGCGCGGGCGCCGGCGAGGCCAAGGACAAGCTGATCTTCAACAACGCCGCCCAGGTGTGGAATCACGATTTCTACTGGCGCAGCCTTACCCCCTCCCAGAGCCAACCCAGCGCCCAGTTGGACAGCGCCATTACCGCCGCCTTCGGCAGCAAGGACGCGCTGATCGCCAAACTGGCCGAGGCCGGCAAGACCCAGTTCGGGTCCGGCTGGGCCTGGCTGGTCAGCAAGGACGGCAAGCTCGCCATCGAAAAGACGGGCAATGCGGAAAACCCCATGGCCAGGGGCGTGAACTGCCTGCTGACCGTGGATGTCTGGGAACACGCCTATTACCTGGACTACCAGAATGCGCGTCCCAAATATCTCGAGGCCGTGCTGGGCAAGCTCCTGAACTGGGATTTCGCCGCGCAGAACCTGACCAGGGAAGACCAGGCCGTGCGGGCTGCCGCCGAATAAGGTTGGCGGTCCCTTAACGGTGTGGCTTTACCCGGCGGAAAGCCGGGCACGGCTAGTGTTGCGCCATGGTCGGCCGCGGGAATAGCTTGTCCGCCAGCAGGGCATTCGGAAAACGGGCCGCGGCCGCGCCGGCAAGCACCGCGCGCGCGCGCCCCGCCGCCATGCCGCAAGCCGGCACGCCCCCCGGCCTTGCCGCCCGGATCGCGGCGCGTATCCCCTGGTTTACCCTGACGCTCAGTGGCGTGTTGGTGACGCGGTTTCTGGCGGAGCTGCGGTCGGCCAGCGACTATCTTGCGCCTTATGCGCCGGGGCACTTCACCTTGCTGGCGCTGGGCGCCTCCGACCGGATCCAGGTCCTGGACCATGGCGAATGGTGGCGGCTGTTCACCGCCACCGCGCTGCATGGTTCGCCGGCCCACCTGATCGGCAATATCATCACCTTCCTGACCGTGGGCTTTCTGCTGGAGCCGATGATCGGCATCGGCTGGTTCTCGGCGATCTATTTCACGGGCGGTTTTGTCGGGGCCCTGGCATCGATGATGCTGAACGGGCCGGACACGCTTTCGGTGGGCGCTTCGGGCGCCATCATGGCCACCCTTGCCGCTCTTTTTACGCTGAGTTTTCATGCCGGCGCCCTGCGCCCGCACCTTATGCGGCGGGTGGCGGGATTTTCCCTGTTTCCGGCGTTGATTCCCACGGTGGCGCGCGGCGGCGCGCTCACCGACATCAATGCCCATCTGGGCGGCTGCCTGGCGGGCACCTGCATCGCCTTCGTCATGCTGATTGCCTGGAACGAGGAGGAGGAGGCGCTGCCGGGCCGCTCCATTGCCGCGATCATCGCCGGATTCTGGGTGGCGATGACGGCCTGGGCCTTTGCGGCTTCCAGCCACACCTATGTCGCCTATGCACGGCCAGGCCTGGATTATATTCCACCCGGCGAGATGCCCAGGGACATCGAGACGATGAAGACCGGCAGTCTTTCGCTGGTCGACAAATATCCCAGGGACCCGCGCGCCCATCTGTTCCGGGGCCTGTATTTTCTGGAGCAGCATGACGTGTCCGATGCCGAGCCCTATTTCCGCGATGCGGCCCGGCTGGGAGAGGCGAGCCCGGTGATGACGCGCAATTTCCAGGACTGGAACCGGGCGCTGCTGGCGCTGACGGTGCGGGTGCAGAATCGCGCGGCGGAGGCCAGGACGATCGTCGCGCCGCTTTGCGCCGATCGTTCCGCGCTGGATCCGCAGACCGAGCAGACCCTCGAAATCACCAAGCTCTGCGCCTTTTAGGCGCTAGTATCCGCGCGGCAGGCCGCCATTGCCCGGATTCTGGTCGGGGACAGGGCCGCTGGGCACGGTGCCCGGCAAGGCCCCGCCGGTATAGCCGGTGCTGCGGCAAGCCCTCAGGCCGCGATCCCAGCCCACATGATACGCCCGGTTGTTCTTATACTGCTCGTCGTCGCGCACGGTGGTATCGTCGTGACGCTTGTTGGCATCCGGACCCCAGGCGCTGTTGCAGCCGTCCTGGTAGCCGGCCCGGTAATCGGGCGTCTTGCGAAGGGCGCGAATTTCCTTGTTGGCAAAAAGGCCGCAGGCCGCCAGCGGCAGCAGACAGAGAATGAGGAAGATCGCGCGCATGTCCATCCCGGGCTGACCCGGCCCTTGTACCCCGGTTTAAAAGCAAAGGCGCGGAATTTCGGGCGAGGGCTGTTTTGCCTGATGGTTTGGGCCGCCGCGCCGGAACCGACGCGGCGGCGCTGCCGGTCTTGGGCCTAAATCGCCTTCGCGCGGCGGGCCCGCTGGTCCTGTTCGATCTGGGCTTTGATGTCCGCCAGGCCGGCCGCCAGGCTGCGGTTGGTGTTGAGGTGGAACACAGAGAGCAGACCAAGGCCGCCGGCACACGCTGAACCACAATCCTGGCCTGTCCGCGAGAGACCGCTAGCAGCAGACTGGATTGAAGTGGGAGAGGGGTGCGATGTGCCGGCGCCCGGGTGTCCCAGGCCGAGATCGGGTTCGTGCGGCGTCAACAGCGACACAAGACCGATCCAGAATATCGCCCGGAAAATCATGCCAAGCCCTTCTGCGTTCCACGCGAGGAGCATTGCGCACGCCCTGTTCCCGGGCGCTTAGTCGCATTCGTAAAATTGGAACTAGTTTCCGCTTCCTCGTCCCAACAAGAACGTGATGCTGACGGGATCGTTCCGCTTCGATTCAAAATCGCCGCGTGATTGAATCAGATGTCCCTAAAATTAATTTCAATTTTTAACTTGTCCTGGCCCGGCGCTGGCGCGCTGTTGGGAACTTCGGATCAGGAAGCGGTGGAAACCGGGGCGGCGGGAACCGGGGCCGGCGGCAGCGTTATTGTCGCGCGAAACCCTCCACCCGGCGGGCTTTCCAGATCCAGCCAGCCGCCATGCAGTTCGGCAAAGGCCTTGACCAGGGTCAGGCCCAGGCCGGCCCCCTTGGCGTGCTGGGAACCTTCGCCTTGCCCGGCATGCTCGAACGGTTCCAGGATGCGCTCCATATCTTCCGCCGCCACGCCGTTGCCGTCATCCTCGACGCTCACGGCGATGCCAAACTCGGTCGCGGTCGCCGACAGGGTAATGCGACTGCCGGTGGTAAAGGTGACGGCATTGTCCAGCAGGCTGTGCACCATGGCGGTGATGACGCTTTCATCGGCGTCGGCCATCAGCCCCACCGGGCAATTGTCGGTATCTATGGTGATGCCCCGTGCCGTGGCCCGCGCCTGGAACACGTCGCGCGCCAGCCACAGTACGCTGCCGGCATCCACCGGCATGCGCCGCAGGTCGTAGCGGCCGGCCGAGACCTTGGTGAGATCCATGATCTGGTTGATGATCTTGTGCAGGTTGGTGCCGCCCTGATGGATCAGCCCGGCATATTCGCGGATCTGTGCCGGCGTCAGGTTGTCCGCCAGGGTCGACATCAGGTCGGAAAAGCCCAGGATGGCGTTCAACGGGGTTTTCAGTTCATGGCCCATGGTGCGCAGCAAGGTGGTCTTGGCGCTGTGCACGCTGGCGCTGGCCTGGTCGAGCCGCGCCGCCAGGTCGGCGAGATAGCTGCTCTGCTTTTCCGCCTCGGCGCGGCTGTCGGCCAGGACATGTTCCTGTTCGGCCAGCGCGGTCTCGGCGCGGACCTTGTCGGTGATGTCGGTGAAGACCAGGACGCGGCCGCCATCATGGCTGGCGCGGTCGCGCACCAGATAGGCCTCGCCGGTGTTGGTGCGCAAGGTCACGGCGCCGGCGTTGGAGCGATGGGTCTGCAGGCGGCGCTCCAGCCATTTGTCCGGCGTTTCATCCAGGACCATGCGGCCGTCATAGGCAGCCCTGGCGCAGATTTCGGGAAAGGTCCTGCCGATCAACTCGTCCAGCGTCTTCACGCCGCACAGATGGGCATACAGGTCATTGGCCAGGACCAGGCGGTCGTCGGCATCATAAAAGGCAAAGGCCTCGGCGGAGAGTGCGACGGCTTCCTGCAGGCGCGTCATCTGGGCGCGGGCCGTGGTGACATCGGTCCATAGCAGCACGGTATGGCCGTGCTCGCCGCGGCGCACCTTGATCTCCACCACGCGATGGTCGCGCAGCTCCACATCGCACGGCGCGTAATGGGCATCGCGCAACTGACTGAGACGCTGGGCGATGAAGGATTTGGTGCCGACCGCGAGCGCACTGGGTGCGATTTCGCCGCCTTCGATCTCCAGCCGGATCAGCTCTTCGTAGGTTTGTCCGATCAGGGAATCGTGCGGCGGAAAGGAACGGAAGAGATAATTGAGGTGGGCGTTGGCGTAGATAAGCCGGCCATGCTGATCGAAGACGGTGATGGCCGTGCGCAGGGAATCCAGCGAGCGCAGATACGCCGCCGGGCCATTTTGGTCATCCCTGCGGTCAATATGAGCCTGATTGGCCACGGCCATTTTTTCGCTCTGTGCCGGATCGCGGGCGGATGATGCGGGGCATTGCGTTGCAGATTGGTTAGGAAATGGGCAATCCCTGTGTATGCCGGGGAGCGTCCTGTCGCACTTGCGCCCGAATCGCGCCATCTTTCCTAACAAAGGCTGAATCGCGCGCCTGCCCCAATTGTTGTGGAGAACTGAACGGCGCGCGCCGCGCTTCAGATTTCGTTAAGCCTGAGGGGCGAGACTGGCCCAGGTCTGAATTGCGGCGCGGCAACGCTTAAATGACTGTCAAGACGAACAGATTTTCCGACCCCAAGGCGCAGCGCCGGCTGTTTGTGCTGTTGCAGGCTGCCAAGGCCGGCATCGGCGTGGCGCTGGGCCTGGCCTTTTTCGGCATGGTCGGGCGTCCCGATGTCGCCGAACTGGCCGCTTTCCTGGGGCTGATGGTTCCGGGCCTGCTGGCGCTTCTGGCGTTGACGCCGATATCGCTTTGTTTCCTGGAGCAGGTGGGGCTCGCCAGTTTTGCGGCCCTGATCGGCTTTCTCGCGGTTCTGACCGGCGGCGTCGTGTCCCCCCTGGTGGTGTGGTTTGCGCTGGTTCCCGCCGAGGCGGCGTTGACCGGTGGCCGCCCCGCCGTGCTGCGCGCCGGAATCGCGGCAGGCGCGGCGTTGCTGGCGGTGGGCGGGATCGAGGCGATGGGGATGCTGCCGGCGTCGCGGCTCGTTTTTCCCGGGGCCCTGCCGCTGTGGGCGGTCTATGGCTGTTCGATGCTGGCGGCGCTGGTGCAGGCGGTGCTGATTGCCGCCGCCGCCCAGGACCGCCAACGCGCCGCCGACGCCGCCGCCGCGGAAGGGGCGGCCATGTACCGTTTCCTGGCCGACAATGCGATGGACCTGATCACCCGCCATTCCTCCGACGGCCGCATCCGCTTCGCCAGCCCGGCGACTTCGGCGCTGCTGGGGCGGCTGCCGGACGAGATTGTCGGACTGGCGCTGCCCAGCGCTGGTGCATCCCGACGACATGAATGCGGTGCAGGCGGCCTTGATGGAGTCCAGCTATCACGGGCGTTCCGCTACGGCCGAAGTCCGGCTGCGTCACCGCGACGGCCATTTCGTCTGGACGGAAATTCGCTGCCGCCCGGCGCAGATGGGCCTGGGCGAACCCGCCGATATCGTGGCGGTGACGCGCGATATTTCCGAGCGCAAGGTCCATGAGCGCGCCCTGATGGAAGCGCGCGACGCCGCGCTGGACGCATCGCGCGCCAAGTCCCGCTTCCTGGCCAATATGAGCCACGAGTTGCGCACGCCGCTGAACGCCATCATCGGCTTCTCCGAAGTGATGACGCAGGAGATGTTCGGCCCGGTGGGGCCGCGCTACCTGGAATATTCCCGCCTGATCCATGAATCCGGCGCCCATCTGCTGGAGCTGATCAACAGCGTGCTCGACATGTCCAAGATCGAAGCCGGCAAGTTCGAGTTGATGGAGGAATTGTTCGACCTGGAGGAGACGGCGCAAAGCGCGGTGCGATTCGTGAGGATTCCGGCGGAGCGGGCGGGCGTGGCGATCAAGCTTGGCGTGCAGCCGGGCGCGCGGCTGGTGTATGCCGACCACCGCGCCGTCAAGCAGATCCTGGTCAACCTGCTTTCCAATGGCGTGAAATTCACGCCGCGGGGCGGCGAGGTGCGGGTGACGGCGCAGGCGCCCGGCGCCGGACTGGGCATCGAGATCACGGTCAGCGACACCGGCATCGGCATTTCCAGGATGGACCTGGAGCGCCTGGGCACGCCCTTCGAGCAGGTCGAGAATGCCGCAACCCGCGCCAGGGAAGGCACCGGACTGGGCCTGGCGCTGGTGAAATCGCTGGCCCTGATGCATGGCGGCAAAGCGACGCTGGACTCCATCCTGGGCGAAGGCACCACCGTCACGGTGCGCCTGCCTTTCGCCGCGGTGGACGCCAAGGGCGAGCGGCTGACGACCGGCAAGGTCCTGCCTTTCCGCGCGGCGTGACAGGCCCAAGGCCGGCATCCTATCCTGCAGCGATGCGCGATGCTTTCATTCCCTACAGCCCCCTCAACGCGCTGAAGCCGGTGGCGGAGAATATCTGGATCGTGGACGGCCCCCAGATCGAATTCGGCACCATGGGCGTGACACTTCCCTTTCCCACCCGCATGACCGTCATCCGGCTTTGCGATGGCGGACTGTTCCTCCACTCGCCGACCGCGCCCGATCCGGCCCTGCTGACGGCGGTGGACGCGCTGGGGCCGGTGACCCATCTCATCGCGCCCAACACGATTCATTATTGGTGGGTTCCCGACTGGAAGGCGCACTATCCGCGCGCGCGCGTCCATGCCGTGCCGGGGCTCGCCGGATCGGCAAAGCGTGCGCTGGCGATCGACGCCACCCTGGGCAATGCGCCACCACCGGACTGGGCGGCGGACATCGATCAGGTGCTGTTCGCCGGCGATGTTCTCACCGAGGCGGTCTTCTTTCACCGCGCCTCGCACAGCGCCGTGGTCACCGACCTGATCGAGAATTTCGAACCCGCCCGCATCAAAAAGCCCTGGCTGCGCTGGCTGGTCAGGCTGGCGCACGCCGCCGATCCGCACGGCAGCGCGCCCTACGACATGCGGCTGACATTCCTGCGCCACCGCCGCGCGATGCGCGCCGGGGTCCGGCGTATGCTGGACTGGAAGGCGCAGCGGGTGATCCTGGCGCATGGCCGCTGGTATGACAAAGACGGCGCCGCCGAGCTGGCGCGGGCCTTCGCCTGGGTCGGGGCATGACCGCCGCGCCGCGCCTCAAGGCCGGAATCTTCGTGCGCGCCCTGACGCGCCGGGTCGAGGTTGCGGGCGCCTCCGCCTTTGTGGTGCGCATGGGGTCGGAGGAAGCGGGCGCGGTGATCCTGCGGGTGAACAGGCTGGACGGCACCGTGCTGGTGCTGAACCAGGCGCGCAACGCCACGGGCGCGCTGGTCTGGGCGCGCGCGCTGGGCGGCTGGACCGACGAAAAGCGGGCGGCGGAATGGTGCGACAAGCAGGTCAAATTCGATCCCGATCTGTGGATCGTGGAAATCGAGGACCGGGAGGGCCGTGCCTTTGTGGACGAACCGGTGGTTTAACGACATCCTTGCCGGGCAGCGGCGAACAACATGACCCAGCAGCAGGCACTCCAGCTTTTCCTGCCAATCCTCGTCATCCTGCCGGTGCTGTATTTCCGCATGCGCCGGATGAGCAGGGCCCAGCCGCTGAAGCTGGGGCGACTGTGGATCCGCCCCGCCCTCATCCTGGCCGCGACCGCGCTGGTTCTGGTCACGCCACAGCCGGGCCAGCATATCGTGCGGCACTTTGCGCCGCAGGACTGGGCCTGGCTGGGGCTGGCCGCCTGTCTTGGCGGCGTGGCAGGCTGGCAGTGGGGCCGCACCATGGCGATCGAGGTCCATCCCGAGGACGGCACCTTGATGGTGACCGGCGGCCAGGCGGCCATTCTGGTCCTGGTCGGGCTGATCCTGTTCCGCCTCGGCCTGCGGACGGGCCTGGAAGTGGGAGGGCAAGCCTGGCACCTGGATGCGCTGCTGATCTCCGACGCCCTGATCGTCTTTTCCGCCGCCCTGTTCACGCTGCGCAGCATCGAGATGTATATCCGGGCGCGGCGGGTGATGCGGCAGGGGGCGCAAAGCATCCCGCCTGGGTGAACCGTCTCCGCCTTGCCGTAGCCGGCGCGGGCTGCTAACCCCCGGCCATGAGCCGTACCCCCGCCAGCGAAGCCGCCAGAAGACGGACTTTCGCGATCATCTCCCATCCCGACGCCGGCAAGACCACCCTGACCGAGCATCTGCTGCTGTTGGGCGGGGCGATCCATGCCGCCGGCCGGGTCAAGGCGCGTGGCGAGGCGCGGCGGGCCAAGTCCGACTGGATGAAGATCGAGCAGGAGCGCGGCATCTCGGTCACCTCGGCGGTGATGACCTTCGAGTACCAGGACGCGGTGTTCAACCTGCTGGACACGCCCGGCCATGAGGATTTTTCCGAAGACACCTACCGCACCCTGACGGCGGCGGATTCGGCGGTTATGGTGATCGACGCCGCCAAGGGCATCGAGGCCCAGACCCGCAAGCTGTTCGAGGTCTGCCGGCTGCGCGACATTCCGATCATGACCTTCGTCAACAAGATGGACCGCGAGGCGCGCGATCCCTTCGAGCTGCTGGACGAGATTTCCGACCAATTGCAGATCGAGACCGCGCCGATGATGTGGCCGGCGGGCATGGGGCTGAACTTCAAGGGCGTGCTGGATTTCACCACCGACGACTTTGTGCCCTTCAGCAGCAATGAGCGGGTGGACCATGCCAGTTTGAGCAAAGTCCTGTCGGAAGAGATGAAAGCCAAGCTGGATGAGGATGTCAGCCTGGCGCGCGAGGGGCTGCCCGTCTTCGATCTGGCCACCTATCGCGAAGGCCATCTGTCGCCGGTCTATTTCGGCTCGGCGCTGAAGAATTTCGGCGTCGCCGAACTGCTGGACGCGCTGGCGCGCTACGCCCCGCCGCCCCGCGGCCAGGCCGCTATCGGCCGTGCGGTACAGCCCGGCGACAAGGAAGTCGCCGGCTTCGTCTTCAAGGTGCAGGCCAATATGGATCCCAACCACCGCGACCGGGTGGCGTTCCTGCGGCTGGCCTCCGGCGAGTTCAAGCGCAACATGAAGCTGAAACAGTCCGGCACCGGCAAGACCATCGGGGTGCACAACCCCATCCTGTTCTTTGCCAGCGAGCGCGAGACGGTGGACGAGGCCTGGCCCGGCGACATTATCGGCATTCCCAATCACGGCGTGCTCCGGGTGGGCGATACCCTGTCGGAGAGCGGCCAGGTGGTGTTCACCGGCATTCCCAATTTCGCCCCGGAGATTCTGCGCCGGGTGCGGCTCGGTGACCCCATGAAGCAGAAGCATCTGGCGCGGGCACTGGAATCCCTGGCCGAAGAGGGCGTCACCCAGGTGTTCAAGCCGGTCATCGGTTCGCAATGGATCGTGGGCGTGGTGGGCGCCCTGCAACTGGACGTGCTCAAGTCCCGCCTGGTGGCGGAATATGACCTGGATGCGGAGTTGGAACCGTCACCTTACGACAGTGCCCGCTGGCTGCAGGGCAGCGCGGCCGAGCTCGAGAAATTCGCCAATGCCAACAAGGGCGGCATGGCCACCGACCGGGACGGCGCGCCGGTATTCCTGGCCAAGAGCGCCTGGGAGATCGGCTATGTCGCCGAGCGTTTTGCGAACGTAAAGTTCCTAAAGACGCGGGAGCGCCACGAGGTTCACGCCGAGAGCTGATCGGCCCGCTTTGCGGCGGTCGTGCCCGGCGGCACGGTGTCGAAGGCGTCGAGTACGGCGAAGGCATGGGTGCGGTCGCGGGCCGGCCACGCCATCAGGGCCAGTGCCGAAAATGTTGCGCGGTCCATCCGGGCGCGCTTGCAGGCTGCGGCCAGCGCCGCGCCGCTTTCATCCGCCAGAATCCGGTGCACGCTTTTGCTGTCCACGCCCAGACACGCCGCCAGGGTGGCGGGGAGGTTTTCGCCGCTGCGGGCCGCCGCGATCAGGGTCTGGACGGCCGCTTCGCGCGGCAGCACGCCGACCAGGAGTTCAGGATCGCAATCGAGTTGCGCCCTGAGCCTGGCGCGGGTGGGGGCATCCAGGTCGCGCGCCGCCTTGACCAGCAGTGTCTGGCAGATATTGCGCATGTTCTGGGGATAGTCGGGCGGCCAGGCCGCCAGCAGTTCGGCCACTTCCTCGGCCAGCGCCGCGCGCAGCGCCGGACCCTGATCGGCCAGTTGCAGCAAATGCGACAGCTTTTGCGAGGCAGCCATGGGCATGTCCTTTGCCGGACATGCTCGCGCATCAGCCTTAAAGTTCCGTTTTCCATGCGAACGGAGAAGAAGCTTAACGACAGATGAAGAAATCAGGCCGAGATCACGGCCCAGCTGTCCGGATAGTAGCCGTTGAAATTGGAACGCGACGACACCGTATAGGCGCCCATGGCGTCGAACAGGATGTAATCGCCGTTGGCCACGCTGTTGGGCAGCATCACCGGGCGCGGCAGCACGTCGGCCGAGTCGCAGGTCGGGCCATAGGCGCGGAACGGCCGCTTTTCCCCCGTCAGCGGCCTGGCCTTGCCCTTGGCATCCAGGGTGATGCCGCTGGGCGGATAGTCCTCGTCGAAACTGGTGAAGCGCTGCTCGTCGAAGCTGCCATAGATGCCGTCATTGAGATACAGCCGGTCTCCGCGCCGCATCACCACCTGCGTCACCAGCGAAATGCCCGGCGCGCACAGGGCCCGTCCCGGCTCGCACATCACCTTGAGGTCGGGACGGTTCAAGGTGGTCAGCGCCTCCTTGATCATGTCGAAATACCAGTGATAGGGCGGCGGCTCCTGTCCCGAATAGGCGGCCGGAAATCCGCCGCCGACATCCAGCGCCGCGATCTCGACGCCCGAAAGGGCGATGGTGCGCTGGGCGATCTCGATCGCCTGGGCGTAGGAGAAGGGCGACAGGCATTGCGAGCCGACATGAAAGGTGAGGCAGGGCGCGGCACCCGCCACCCGCACGCGCTTCAGGAGCTTGGCGGCTTCCTCGGGCCGGCAGCCATATTTGCTGGACATTTCCAGCAACGCCCCGCCCAGCTGCGCCACCAGCCGCACGAACACGCGCAGCTTCTTGGCGCTGCCGATTTCGGCCAGCAGTTTTTCCAGCTCGGCATCGCTGTCGACCACGAAATCGGTGACGCCATGTTTTTCGAAAGCCGCCCTGGCCTGGCCCGGCAGGCGCACCGGCGCCATGAAATGGCAGACCGCCTCGGGAAACAGGCTCTTGACCGCTTCGATCTCGCCCAGGCTGGCGGTGTCGAAATGGCGGATGCCCCCGTTCCACAGATGGGTCAGGGCGATGGGATGGGGATTGGCTTTCACCGCATAAAGAACATTGCCGGGAAAGCCGTCGACAAACAGCTTGGCGGCGGCCGCGAACCTGTCGGGATGAACCAGATAGAGCGGCTCGGCCGGCTTGAGGCTTTCGATCGCCTTGAGCGCCGAGGCGAAGCGCGGCAGCGAATCGAAGCGTCCGGGCAGGTTCAGGGGTGCGTTCATGGTCTGGCGTTGTGAGCCAAGGGGGCCTTGCGTGCAAGAAAAAAGGCTGCGCCGGAGGGCGCAGCCTTTTCGTGACAGTTTGATTGCGCGCCTAGCGTGCCGGCGGCGGCCCGGGCGGCTCGTCCATGGGGCCATCGCGGCCCGGCCCCATGCCTGATCCCATGCCAGGGCCCATGCCTGGACGCGGACGGTCCTTCATGCCCATCATCATGTGCCGGGCCATGCGGTGCATGCCGCCGCGGCCAAACGCTTCCTTCTGCGCCGGCGTCAGCGCGTCGTAGAGTGCGATCAATGCCGGGCGCTCGGTCTGGATATCGGCCAGGCGCTTTTTCAGCCGGTCTTCTTCCCGGGCCTGCCGGTCGATTATGCTGAGGCGCTGGCCGCGTGCGCCGGGCCCGCGCGCGGCGGTGGCGCAATCGCCCTGACGGCGCTTGGCGATATCCAGGCCGGTTTGCTTCCAGCGCGCAAACAGCGGCGCCTGTTTGGCGTTCAGCGACAATTTTGCTTCCAGAAAGGCCAGTTCGCCGGCCTTGCGGGCATACAGATCCTGGCAGAATTGTTCGCGGCGCTGTCCCATCATGGCTTGACGCCTGTCCGGTGGAGGACCGCCTGTCGCGCGCGGCACGGCCATGTTCCCGTCGGGAAGTTTGTCGGCTGCCACCAGGGCCAGTACCGGCTTGCGCCCACTCAGTTCGGCGCGGGCATTGGTGGCGACCAGCGCCGCCACGGCGGCGCCGCACAGGGCCAGCGAGGCGATCATCGGAAGTATGGCTTTGCGCATGGAGTCTCCTGGCTTCGCGACAGGCGCGGCCCGGGCGGCCGCGCAAATCTGTGCCGCGAAATAAGGCGCAATCCAGATGAACCTGGGATGAACGGAGGGTTCATCTGGCCCGGCCCGTCCAGGTGGCCGGGCTGTCATGCTGATCGCGCGCGCGCCTAAGCGTATCGGGGGGATGGACTATTTGGCGGCGCGCAGTTCGCGGATAGTCTTCTTGCCGTCCGTGCTGGGCTGATAGACGTTGGTCATCTCGGTCAGGGCGCGGTTGAACATTTCGATGGTGAAATCATCCGGCACTTCCCAGGCGTCGAAGCCGACCCGGTGCTGGTAATTCACCTGGTCGTAGAGAAAGTCCCCCACGGCGCGGATCTCGCCGGTGAAACCCAGCCGGGTGCGCAGCAGCCGGGCCCAGGAAAAGGCGCGGCCGTCGCGGAATTTGGGAAATTCCAGCGCGATCAGCGAAAAGCGGTTCACATCGTCGCCCAGCAATTCGGGATTTTCGTCCGATTGCAGCCGCACGCCCGATGGGGCGCATTGCGCGACAGCAGGGCCTCGCGCTCCTTCTGGAAGCGCGCCAGGGAAACCAGCACCGCGCCTTCGGGCAGCGGGGCGTCGTCGGCCACGGGGGCATAGCTGTCCGGCGCATAACCGCCATTCCTGATAAGTCTGGTCACGCCGCTTCTTTCTGGTAGGCCGCGTCCTTGAACGGCGCCATGCCCAGGCGGCGATAGGTGTCCAGGAAGCGCTCGCCGGGCCGCCGCGTCTTCAGATAGACGTTCACCACCCGCTCCACCGCGTCGGCGATCTCATGCTCGCCGAAGCCGGGGCCCATGATCTCGCCGATGCTGGCGTCCTCCGCACCGCTGCCGCCCAGCACCAGCTGGTAGAATTCCACGCCCTTCTTGTCGACGCCGAGAATGCCGATATGGCCGGCATGGTGATGGCCGCAGGCATTGATGCAGCCGGAAATCTTGATCTTCAGCTCGCCGATATCCTGCTGGCGGACCAGGTCTTCGAACCTTTTGGCGATGCGCTGGGCGATCGGGATGGAACGGGCATTGGCCAGGTCGCAATAGTCCAGGCCCGGACAGGCGATGATGTCGGTGATCAGCCCGGCATTGGGCGCGGCGAAGTCCAGTTCCTTCAGCCTGGCATAGATCGCCGGCAGGTCCTTCTTGCGCACATGCGGCAGCACCAGATTCTGCTCATGCGTGACCCGCATTTCGCCGACGCTGAACTGGTCCATCAGCTCGGCGATCCCGTCCATCTGGTCGGCGGTGGCGTCGCCCGGCACCTGGCCCGGCGTCTTCAGGGTGATGGTGGCGATGGCATAGCCCGGCGCCCGGTGCTTATGGACGTTGGTCCTCACCCAATTGGCGAAGTCGGGGCCGGCATCGGGGATCGCGTCCGGCAGGCCGGTTTCGAAATCCGGCGGCGCGAAATAGGCGGTGATGCGGTCCAGCTCTTCCTTCGGCAGCTGCAAGGTGCCCATGCGCTTGATTTCCTCGAACTCGCGCGCCACGCGGCGGCGCATTTCCTCGGGCCCGATGGCGTTGATCAGGATCTTGATGCGCTGCTTGTGGATATTGTCGCGGCGGCTGTCCTGGTTGTAGACCCGCAGCACCGCTTCCAGATAGGCCAGGATATCCTCGCGCTCGACGAACTCGCGCATCACATGGGCGATATAGGGGGTGCGGCCCATGCCGCCGCCGGCCATCACCTTGTAGCCGACGCGCCCCTGCGCGTTCCGGACGATCTGCACCGCCATGTCGTGATACAGCAGTGCGGCGCGATCGGCTTCGCAGGCCCCGACCGCGATCTTGAACTTGCGGGCCAGGAAGACGAATTCGGGATGCAGCGATCGACCATTGGCGGATGATCTCGGCCAGCGGGCGCGGGTCCTCGATTTCCTCGTCGGTGGCGCCGGCGAACTGGTCGGCGGTGACGTTGCGCACGCAATTGCCGCTGGTCTGGATGCAGTGCATTTCCACGTCCGCCAGTTCGCGCAGGATCTGGGGCACGTCCACCAGCTTGATCCAGTTGAACTGCAGGTTGGTGCGGGTGGTGAAATGGCCGAAGTCCTTGTCATAGGTGCGGGCGATGTGCGCCAGCTTGCGCATCTGCCGCGACGACAGGGTGCCGTAGGGCACCGCGATGCGCAGCATGTAGGCGTGCAGCTGCAGGTACAGCCCGTTCATCAGGCGCAGCGGCTTGAACTGGTCTTCGGTCAGTTCGCCCGATAGCCGGCGCGCCACCTGTCCGGCGAACTGGTCGACGCGCTCGCTGACGAATTGGGCGTCGAATTCGTCATAGCGGTACATGTTGGGCGCTATGGGCCTGACCAGGGGGTTAAGCATTGACCTGGCCCGCCTGTTTGCCGGTGTGGGGGTGCACCGTCGGTCCGGCGGCGCGGATGACCTCGCGCTCCTTCACCGGCGTGATCCTGCCATTCACTTCGCGCACCTCGAACAGATAGGGTGCGATGATCTGGTTGCGCGCCAGTTCGGCGGTGGCCGCCGCCAGTGCGGCCTCGGCGCTGGCAGGGTCGTTATAGACTTCGCCGTCCGCCAGCATCGGCACCCAGCCGCCGTCCTTGCGGTACAGCACGTCGCCGTCGCGCAGGCGGTTCGCGGTCAGCATCTGGGGGCCTTGGTTGTGGTGTGCCATGAGGGGGGAAAGACCATGAGCGGGCCGTGAAATCAAGACTTCAACATATCAAAAATGTAGTTTTTTATAAAGTACAAATATCACATGTTGTTTTAGAATCGGATAGGCTTTGGGCAGCTGGGAGCGGATGACCATGCAAAATCAACAGACAGTGGCAGGTGGCTCTGTCGGCCAAGCAGGTCGGCGCGGTGGCGGCGGGCAATGCGCTGGAATTCTATGACTTCCTGACCTTCAGTTTTTTCGCCACCCAGCTCGGCAACGTGTTCTTTCCCGTCCAGAACGAGAACAGCCGCCTGCTGCTGGCTCTGGCGACCTTCGGGGTGGGATTCCTGGTCCGCCCGCTGGGCGGCATCCTGATCGGGCGCATGGGCGACAGACGTGGCCGCAAGCCCGCCATGTTGCTTTCCTTTGGCCTGATGGGCTTCAGCGTTGTCGGGCTGGCGCTGACGCCCTCCTATGCCAGCATCGGACTCGCCGCGCCGCTGTTGGTGGTGCTCTTCCGCCTGCTGCAGGGCTTTGCGCTGGGCGGCGAGGTGGGACCGTCGAGCGCCTTCCTGATGGAGGCGGCGCCGCCGGCGCGCCGTGGGCTGTTATGTGGCGCTGCAATTTTCCACCCAGCAAGTGGCGACCTTGGCGGCAGGCGTGGTCGGCCTCACCCTGGCCAGTGTGCTGAGCGTCGATGCGCTGACCCAATGGGGCTGGCGCGTCGCATTCCTGATCGGGGCCCTGGTGGTGCCGTTCGGCCTTTATGTCCGCAACCGGTTGCCCGAAACCCTGTCCCGGCAGGAAGGCCCGTCACCGGCGGTCGCGGCCCCGACCGCGCGTCGTGTTGCTCGGCCTGCTGATTATGGCGGCAGCGACCATCGCCACCTATACGCTGCTCTATCTTACCACCTATGCCAGCCACACGCTGGGACTGGCCCCGCGCATCGCCTTCGGCGCCACGGTGATCGTCGGGCTGTGCGGCACGATCTTCACCCTGGTGGGCGGCCATCTGAGCGACCGGCTCGGGCGCAAACCGGTCATGCTGACGGCGGCGGGTCTGCTGATGCTGGTGGTGGTGCCCTGCTTCATGGCGATGGCGACGCTGAAGACGGGGCTGGCCTTGCTGCTGGCCGCGGCGGTGATGGCGGTGCTGCTGGCGCTGGCCATTCCGGCGATGCTGGTGTCGATCATGGAAAGCCTGCCCAGCGGCGCGCGATCGGGCGCCACCGGTGCGCTTTATGCCCTGGCGATCTCCATCTTCGGCGGAACGGCGCAATTTGCGGTTGCCGCGCTGACGACCGTCACCGGTTCGCCCCTGGCGCCCGCCTGGTACATGGCCGGGGCGCTGCTGGTGGGGCTGGTCAGCATGGCCGGCATGCGCGAGACCGCGCCGATCAAGACGGCGCTGATCGCGCTTTCGTGCCAGCGCCGCAGCAGCGCCCATTCCAGCAGCGACAGCGCGGCGAAAATCACCACGCCCGGTCAAGGGCCAGCAAGGCCAGCGCGGCGAACAGAGTGGCGATCTCCAGCCGGTTGCCGGATTCCACGATGCGCCAGGCCAGCCCCGTGGCGGTGCCGGAGCCCGCCACGAATTCCGCCACCACCGCGCCGATCAGGGCCAGGCCGCCCGCCGTCTTCATGCCCGACAGCAGATAGGGCAGGGCGGTGGGCAGGCGAACGCGCCACAGGGTCTGCGCGCGCGAGGCGCCATAGAGCCGGGTCAGGTCGATCAGATTGAAGTCGGCCGATTTCAATCCCAGCGTGGTGCCGGCCAGGATGGGAAAGAAGGCGACGATGGCGGCGATGATCACCAGCGCCAGATTGATGCGGTCGAACCCCACCCAGATCAGGATCAGGGGCGCGATGGCGACCACCGGCGTCACCTGCAGGATCACGGCATAGGGATAAAGGTGCGCTCCAGCAGCCGGCTCTGGGAAAAGCCGATGGCGGCGGCGACGCCCAGCACGAGTCGCGGCGGCAAACGCCTCCAGCGTGACCGTCAAGGTCGAGGCCAGTGCCGACATCAGGGACGAGAAATTGTCCGCAAAGGCGCGGGCAATGGCCGACGGCGCGGGCAGGACATAGACCGGCACCTGCCAATGCGCCACCGCCCATTCCCAGGCGCCCAGCAACAGGGCGGCGACGCCAAGCGGCAAGCGCGATGTCAAGCAGGCGCCTCATGCCGCTGTCGCCGTGTTGAGCGCCTCACTGATCGCGCGCTGGGCCTGGATGGTCGGCGGCGACAGGCGGGACTGGCGTCCCGTGCGGCAGCGCGATGTCGGCGGCGATGCGGCCCGGGCGCGGCGTCATCACCAGCACGCGGCTCGGACGAGATAGCTGCTTTCGGCGACGCTGTGGGTGACGAACAGCACCGTCAATCCGTCCTCGCGCCACAGCCGCAGCAGATCCTCGCCCAGCCCGTCGCGGGTGATCTCGTCCAGCGCGGCGAAGGGCTCGTCCAGCAGCAGCAGCTTGGGCTGCGCCACCAGGGCGCGCGCCAGCGAGACGCGCATCTTCATGCCGCCGGACAGTTCGCGGGGATAGGCACGCTCGAAGCCCGCCAGCCCCACGCGCGCCAGGGCGGCGGCGGCGCGCGCATTGGCCGCGCCGCGCGGCACGCGCTTCAGATCCAGCGGCAGGCGCGCATTGGCGAGCGCGTCGGCCCAGGGCATCAGGGTCGGCTCCTGAAAGACGAAGCCGATTTCCGGCCTGCCGCCGGGATAGGCGATGTCGCCCGCGTCCGGCGCCAGCAGGCCCGCCGCCAGCCGCAGCGCCGTGGACTTGCCGCAGCCGCTGGGGCCCAGCAGGGAGACAAATTCCCCGTCGCCGACCGCAAAGGACAGGTCCGAAAGCGCCTGCGGCCCGTTGGCGAAGCGCTTGGCGACCCCCGACAGCGCGATCATTGATACTTCTGCAAAGTGGCGCGCCCGAAGCTGAGATCGTAGGCCTTTTTGTAATCCAGGCCCTTGGGGTACAGCCCCTCCGCCGCCATGGTGTCGTAGAAGCGCTTCCACTGCACGTCGCGTCATGCTGCCCAGGCCGAAGGCGCGGCCGTCGCCGCTGATCAGCATCTCGTAGCGTTTCATCTTGTCCAGCGCCTGGCGCAGGATGGCGTCGGTCATGTCCGGGTTTGTCCGCTTGATCAGCGTGTTGCCCTTGGCCGGATTGTCCAGATAGTGCAGCCAGCCGTCGCGGGTGGCGTCGACGAACAACTGCACCGCGCGGCGGTTGGTGTCGATCCATTTCTGCGGCACCAGCACCATGTTGGCATAGCCCGGGTAGCCGTAATCGGAGAGCAGGAAGATCTTGGGCGTGAAATGGGCCTGCTGCTCGATCGTGAAAGGCTCGCTGGTGAGATAGCCTTCCTGGATGGCGTTGGGGTCCAGGATGAAGGGCGCCAGGTTGTAGGTGTATTTGCGGATCTGCTTGTCGCTGAAGCCGAACCTGGCCCGCAGCCAGGGCCAGAAGGCGCTCATGCTGGCCGCCGAAATCATCACCGGCTTGCCGCGCATGTCGGCCAGGGAATTGATGTCGCGGCGCGGATGGCTGATCAGCACCTGCGGATCCTTCTGGAAGATCGCCATCACCGCCCGGATCGGAACGCCCCGTCTTCACCAGGTTCAGCAAAATGAAGCTGTTGGAGCCCATGCCGAAATCGGCCGCGCCGCCCGCCAGAAGCTGAGGCACATTCACGTCCGGCCCGCCCTGGATGATCTTCACGTCCAGGCCGCGCTTGGCGTAAAGCCCGTCCGCCAGCGCCTGATAGAAGCCGCCATGCTCGGCCTGCGCTTTCCAGTCGGTGACGAAGCGGATGGTGGTGGCGGCCGCGGCCGGCCGGGTCAGCGCGGCAAGCATCGCGGATGCAAGGAAGGTGCGGCGGATCATGACCGTCTTATAGCAGATTTTTCTTGTGGCATATTTTGGGAACGGCGAATTTCGCCGCGCAGAGGCTAGCGTCCGGAATTTCCCCGCGGCGGCGGGGGCGGGGCATTGTCCTCGTCGTCATCGCCAATGCCGAACAGCCAGCCCAGCAATCCGCCGCGATGACGCCGCTCGGGCTGTTGCGGCGGCGGTTCTTCGGGCGGCAGTTCAGGAAGACGGCCAAGGCTTTCGTCATCGCGGCCGTCCCAGGTAGCACCGGATGCCAGCAACTCCGGCTCTATCGGTGGCGGCGGCAGCGACCTGTTCAGCGGCCGCAGCGGCATGCCCTGCTCGGCCGCCAGCATGGCGTCGCGCCAGATATAGGCCGGCAGGGTGCCGCCGGTGACGCCGCGCGTGGGAGAGGAATTGTCATTGCCGACCCAGGCGGCGGCGACATAGTCCGTGGTGAAACCGACGAACCAGGCGTCATGGGAATCCTGGGTGGTGCCGGTCTTGCCCGCCGCCTCGCGTCCATGCAGCGAGGCATAGCCGCCGGTGCCGCCGGCGACGACGCCATACAGCATCGCGGTCAGATCGCGGTCCACCTCCGCATCGATCACGCGCGGCGGCGGCGGCACGCGGCGCAGATAGACCGGCTTGCCGGCAATATCCACTTCGCGTGACCAGGTAGGGGGCGACGCGAAAGCCGCCATTGGCGAAGGCGGCATAGGCGGCCGTCAGTTCCAGCGGCGTCACTTCGCTGGTGCCGAGCGCCAGGGAGGCATTGGCTTCCAGCGGCGAGGTGATGCCGACGCGCTTGGCGACGGCTACGACATTGCGCACGCCGACTTCCTGCGCCAGGTTGACGGTGATGGTATTGACGCTATGGGCCAGGGCGTCCGCCAGGGTCAGGGTGCCATAGTAATTGCCGCCGAAATTGGCGGGCCGGTAGCCGCCGATGTCCACCGGCTCGTCATCGCGCGTGTCCCAGGGCGCTGATGCCGTCCTCCAGCGCCGCCAGATAGACAAAGGGCTTGAAGGCCGAGCCCGGCTGGCGATGCGCCTGGGTGGCGCGGTTGAATACCGAATCGCGATAGTCCACACCGCCGATCAGGGCGCTGACCGCGCCGTCGAGCTTCATCACCACCACTGCGGCCTGGGTGGTGCGTGTCTTCTTGCCGTACCGGGCGATGATGCGCAGTGCCGCCAGCCGGGCGGCTTCCTGCACTTTCGGCTCCATCATGGTGTGCACCACCATGTCGGCATGCGGGCGCGACGCCGTTCACCGTCGCAAGCCGGGTCGCCTCGTCGGCGGCGGTATCCAGGAAATAATTGCGCGAATCCACGCTGGCGCGGTCGATGATCACGGCCGGGTGGGCGCGGGCCTCGGCGGCCTCGGCTTCGCTGATGGCGCCATTGTCCACCATGGAATCCAGCACGAGGCTGGCCCGCTGCTGCGCCCGGAGCAGATCGCGGCGGGGCGAGAACACGGATGGGCGCCCGCGTCAGGGTCGCCAGCATGGCAGCCTGGGCCAGGGTCAGTTGCCGCGCACTGGTGCCGAAATAGACCCGCGCCGCGCCGTCCACGCCATAGGCGCCGCTGCCCAGATAGATGCGGTTGAGATAAAGCTGCAGGATCTGCCGTTTGCTGAGCGATTTTTCCAGTCCCGCCGCGTCGATCAGTTCGGTCAGCTTGCGCGACATGGTGCGCTGCTGGTTGGTGTAGACGATCTTCGCGGTCTGCTGGCTGATGGTGGAGCCGCCCGCCACCCAATGCCGTGCCCGCAGGTCCAGCAGCAAGGCCCGGGCCAGACCCAGCGGGTCGATGCCGTTATGGTGGTAGAAGCGCCGGTCCTCCATGGCGATGAAGGCGGCGGGAAGATAGGCCGGCATCTCCTCCAGTTTCAGCCGCTGACCCACGATGGCGCCGCGATGGCCGATTTCGGCGCCATTGACGTCCAGAAAGGTGAACGCCAGCGGGCGGTTGACGGCGTACAGGTCGATGGCAGGGTCCAGCCGGGGCGCGAACAGGCCCAGCGCCAGGGGCGTGAGATACAGCAGGGCCAGCGGTATGGCGATCAACGCCATGATGATGGCGAAAGCAGGACTAAAGGGCTCCGCCACCTTCAACAGCCGCCGCCATGCCATCATATTGGGGTGTGGACGTTCGGACATTGCGGCGATTGCTGACTGATATTTGCGGCAGTTTCAAGGTGGCGGTGGGCGCGCCGGGCATGGCAAGCTTGGGCCATGTGGGACGGCATGACCTTGGTACCGGGGCGCGATTGCGGCGGTTGCACCGTGTGCTGCGTGTGGCCGACCATTAACAAGCCGGAAATCCAGAAACGGTCCGGGGCAGCCTGCCGGCACTGCGCCGCCGCGGGCTGCGCCATCTATGAGACGCGCCCCCCGATCTGCCGCGGCTATTACTGCGCCTGGCGGACGGTGGATATTTTCAGCGAGGACTGGCGGCCGGACAAGTCCGGCGTGCTGGCCTATGTCGAGACCGAGGGCATTTCCGAGGACTTCGATCTGTCCACCGGCATCGGCCTGATGCTGGTGGGCCATCCGCTCAAGATCGTGCGGCAGAAATTCTTCCAGGATTTCGTCGTCACTGGCGTGATGAACTCGGTGCCCCTGTTCCTGTCGCTGCCCGGCCCGCGCGGCTATCAGGCGGCGACCGTGTCGCTGAACACCGAGCAGATGCTGGCAGCGGTTCAGCGCGGAACGGTGAAGGACGCGCTGGAAGCGGCGGTGAAGATATTGCGCGGCTGGGATTTCCAGCCCGCCGTCATCACCTATTCGGGCAACGACGTCAGCAGTCCCGAACAATAGCAAGAAGCCCGCGTCTTGCGACGCGGGCTTCACTTGATGCCTGGGGCCCTATGGGGAGGGGCATTCCATGGGCCTTGCGCTCCAAGTATCTGCTAGAGGCGAACCTCGCCGATGAAGGTGCCGCTATAGGGGTTCACCTGAACGAAAACGACGCGGCCGAAGCGGTTACGGGTCCGCACCACATAGCGGCCATGGACGAAATAGGGGGCGCCGACCACCCGGTAGTGATGAAAGCGCAAGGCATCGGCGATCCGCAGGCGATCGACATAGGCGCGATGCGCAAGGCGCTCATGGCGCTGCCAGGCATGGGCGCGCCCGCCATGATGATCCCAGGGCTGCGCTGCGGCGGAACCGATGCCGGCGGCCGAAAGAACCGCCAGGGACGCTGCTGCGAGAATGGTTTTCATGCTAGACATGGTCATCTCCTTGGTGCGTTTGGGCGGCGCAATGACAAAGGCGTGCCGTCCATGAGGCCCACCTTAGGGATGCCAAACTGAACCGGGTCTGGACGCGATGTTCATTCGGGGTTCATGTGCCAGGACGTACAAATTCTCCATGCGCGCCCGTGTGTTTTTCCCGGTTTTCCTGGCTTTTTTCGCCGGGCTGATCCTGGCTCCGGCTCCGCCGGCCCTGGCGCAGCCCCGTCGGGACGGCGCCGAGGACGGCGTTCAGCCCCTGGACCGGCTGTTGCCGGGTATCCGGCGCGCCCATCCGGGTGAATTCTATGATGCCGAAGGTCCCACCTACGGGCCTTCCGGCGATCCGCACTATCACCTGAAATGGATGACGCCCGACGGCCGCATCATCTGGTTCGACGCCGATGCCCGCAACGGCCGTGTGCTGCGCTCCTCGCCCGGCCGG
Source organism: uncultured Alphaproteobacteria bacterium (assembly GCA_963835715.1). Classification (GTDB taxonomy): domain Bacteria; phylum Pseudomonadota; class Alphaproteobacteria; order Micropepsales; family Micropepsaceae; genus Rhizomicrobium. Next base: position 427,672 of record CAWIGN010000002.1, on the reverse strand, counting down.
GACAGTTTCGACGATCAACGCTCCGAAGGCCGCCCGCCTCCCGGCTACACGCGGCAAAACACAGGCCCCTACGGGCCATACACCGCCGATCCCTATGACCGCGGCTATGGGCGCCAGCATAATTTCAGGCCCGGCCCCGGCTATGCTAGGCCCTATCGCGAAGGGGGTGGCCGCGGCGGCGGCCGCCGCCACCGCTAGGGCCACCGAGGAAAGAGGACGTGCATGCGCATTCTTCTTGTGGAGGACGACAAGGATCTGCAGCGGCTCTTGAAAAAGGCGCTGGCCGATGCCGGCTATGTCGTGGATTCGGCGCTGGACGGCGAGGAAGGCCATTTCCTGGGCGACACCGAGCCCTATGACGCGGTGATCCTCGATCTCGGCCTGCCCAAGATGGACGGCGTTGCCGTGCTGGAGAAATGGCGCGGCAGCGGCAAGACCATGCCGGTTCTGATTCTCACCGCCCGCGACCGCTGGAGCGATAAGGTGGCGGGTTTCGACGCCGGCGCCGACGACTATCTGGCCAAGCCTTTTTATACCGAGGAGCTGCTGGCGCGTCTGCGTGCGCTCCTGCGGCGGGCCGCCGGTATCGCCACCGCCGACATCGAAATCGGCAAGCTGCGCATCGACACCCGTGCCAGCCGCGTCATCTTCGACGGCAATCCGGTGAAACTCACCAGCCAGGAATACCGGCTGCTGGCCTATCTTGCCCATCACCGCGGCAAGGTGGTGTCGCGCACCGAGCTGGTGGAACATCTCTACGATCAGGATTTCGACCGCGACTCCAATACGATCGAGGTCTTTATCGGCCGCCTGCGCAAGAAATTGGACGCGGGCCTCATTCAAACGGTGCGCGGGCTTGGCTATTCGCTTGAAGATCCCAAACTGGGCGGCTCGTCGGCTGAAGCTTGAGTCCCTATCGTCCCGCCTGATCGCGGCGGCGGCGGTATGGACCATGCTGGGGCTGGCGGTGGGCGGCGCCGTGCTGTCCAATGCCTTCCGCATGGCGGCGCAGAACAGCTTCGATGCGGCGCTGCTGGCCGACATGGACGGCCTGATCGCCGCCGCCGATCCCGATCCCGGCGGCGGGGTGATGCTGGCCGACCGTTTTCTCAATCACAAATTCGACCGGGTCTATTCTGGCCTCTACTACCAGATCAGGACGGGGCGCAGCGGCGGACAGATATCACGCTCGCTGTTCGACCGGGAAATCAATCCGGTCAATCCGCACCGCCAGGGCGCGCTGACCTGGGCCAGCGCGGTGGGCCCCGAGAACCAGGAGCTGCGCGTGGTGTCGCGGCGCGTGGATCTGACGCCCGACAAAAACAGCGATGCCGACTATACTTTCCTCGTAGCGGGCGACATGTCGGAGGTGGAGCGCCAGACGCAGGAATTCAATACCACCCTGTTCTGGTCCTTCCTGCTCCTGGGGCTTGGGTTGATCGCCGCCATTCTGGTGCAGGTCAAGGTTGGCCTGCTGCCGTTGCGCCAGGTCAGCAGGGGGCTTGCGAGAATTCGCAATGGCGAGGCGCGCCGGCTGGACGGAAATTTCCCCACCGAGATCGCGCCCCTGGCCACGGAACTGAACTCGCTGATCCAGCACAGCGAGGAAGTGGTCGGCCGCGCCCGCACCCATGTCTCCAATCTCGCGCATTTTCTCAAGACGCCGCTTTCGGTCTTGGCCGCCGAAGCCGAGGCGCTGCAGCATGACCCGCAGGCCGCGCCGTTGGCGGAGACGGTCAAACGCCAGGTCTTCTCCATGCGCCGCCAGGTTGATCACTATCTCAGCCGGGCGCGGGCTGCCGGTTCGCTGGATGTGCTGGGCAACCGCACCCAGATCAGCGCCGTGATGGACGACCTTTCCCGGGTAATCGCCCGCATCCACGCGGTGCGCGGTGTGGTGATCGATGCGGAATGCGACGAGGGCGCCTATTTCCGCGGCGAGCGCCAGGATCTGGAAGAGATGCTGGGCAACCTGATCGACAATGGCTGCAAATGGGCCCGGCGCCGGGTGCGCGTGCGCTGTCAGAAAACCGACGGACGGCTGATCCTGACGGTGGAGGACGACGGTCCCGGCCTGACGGAAGAGCAGCGTGCCCAGGTCGGCGAGCGGGGCGAGAGGCTGGACGAAAGCGTGCCGGGCTCCGGTCTCGGCCTGGCCATCGTGCGCGATATTGCCAAGCTTTACGGGGGGATATTCTCCCTGGAAGAAAGTTCCCTCGGCGGGGTCCAGGCACGCCTGGAATTGCCTGCAATTCGCTAAAAGAAACAATGCGTTAAGGATGTCTCCCGTAATGTTGGCACGGGCAGCTCGGGGGGCTGCAGGTTGTGTCCAATATGCCGCAAGATAAGACAGGATTGCTCAAGACGTTCCTCGGCGGCCTGCCGGGGGCAGCCGCGGCGCGTCTGGCCATGGCGGTGGAGGTGGACCAGCTGATGGACCATCACGTCCTGCCGCACACCGAAATTCTGGAAGGGCTGCGGCCCATCCTGCGCCGGGAAAATTACGAGCGCACGCCGACCCCGTTGCGCCTGTTCTGCCGTCCGTTCCAGGATCTGCTGAGCGCCATGCCGCGCCGCGCCAAACAAAAAGGCTCCATCGCGCGCGGTACCCTGGTACCGGCCTGGAACTGGCTTTCGCAGACGCTGCTGCCGGCCGAGACGGGCATCTACGCCGCCGAATGCAAGGCCCTCGTGCTAGCGCACAAGCCCGATGTTGCGCTGGCGCGCGCCATGAAATTCTGGCCGCTGGCGGCCGAGGCCATGCACAAGGCGCTCGCCACCGAGTCGGGACGCCAGTCGGCCCAGAGGGTTTTGGGCGATGCCTTCGCCGTCGAAGATATTTCGGACATGGTGCTGCTGCTGTCGGCCGGCGAAACCATCGAAAAACTGACCGCCCTGCTGCCGATGCCGGTGGCGTCCTTCAACGAGCAGTTGGTCTGGCAGGTGCGCGAAATCTATGACCAGCTCGCCAAGGACCAGCCCGACGTTGCGCCCTATGTGGCGGTGATTGTGATGAATCGCCTGAACCGGCCCTGGGAGGCGCTGCGCCTGCCCATGCTGGTCACCCGTCACACCGACGAGACCCTGATCTCCAAGACGGATATGGGACTGGTCGGTGAAATTCTGTTCGCGCGCATGGAAGCTTTGAAGAGTTCCATTCAGGCCGCCCGTCATCCCCTGTTCGATGCCGGCAAGCTGGTCGAAGAGGTCAAGAGCTTCGCCGATCTTTCCAGCCATATCGTCAAGGAAATCGAACTCAAGCGCGACGGCGAATGGGGCAAACGCCTGCTGGCGGAACGCGTGCAGATCGGCAAGGTGATGGAAGCCTTCATGGACCGCGCGCCCAGGGAGTTTGGCGCGGCCCTGCCCATGTCCAAGGGCAGAGGCGCCGATTTCAGCAGGCATCCCGGCGCGGAAAAGCACGAAATGGCGCTGCGCTATGCCCGACTGGTGGCCGGCAGCCGGGTCTTCGCCGCCGCCGCATCCTTTGCCGCCAAGCAGAAGGCGACAGACGACGATCTCGGCACGCTCCTCAAACGCTATAACGAAGATGTGGTGAAGGCATTGAAGACCGATCCGCAAAATGCCGTCGTCAATGCCCAGTTTCTGTTTTGCGCGGAATTGACGGCGCTTCTGTTCAGCGATGCAGAGGCCGAATTGCTGCGCCGGCGCGGGCGCGCGGCCCTGTCGGCTGCCGCCTGACCAATATTTCACGCGCGCGCGCACTTGTTTGACGGGCGGCTCCGCCGCCGGGGCGCGCGACCCTGCCGGCTGCCGCCTGACCCCCATTTTGTGCGCGCCCGCAATTGTTCGACGGGCGGCTATGCCGCCGGCGCGCGCCGCGCCATCACTGGGCCCTTTTTGAAGGCGCCAGCGTTTCAAACCTTTCCTGAACGCTGCATGAACAAGGGTGCAGGGACCGCCCAAAAAAAAGCAAATCTTGTCTTTGACATTGATCCTGCGGGGGCGTCTGCTATCTGCACTGGCTGGAAGGGCAAACCATTCCGTGGAGACGTTCGCAATGTTCCGCACACCTCTAATTGCCGCCTTGACGGTCGCCCTATTGGGTGGGACCGCGATGGCGCAGCCGGCGAGTTCGCCGCCCACCGACCTGTCCAACAGCGCGCGCAACGCGCCTGACCTTGAAGATGATGACAGCGGGCCGCCGCCTCCCGCCTATTCCGACAATTCGCAACGGGGCACCGTTGCCCAGGCCGACCGCGCCGAGGCCGACCGCGCCCAGGCGGACCGCGACATGTTCTGCCGCCGCGACGCGGCGGCGCGCACCGGCTACACCACGCCGCGCGAAGCGGCACGTGACGAACAGACACGCGGTACCGTGGGCGGCACGCTTGGCGGCGCCGCATTGGGTGCCATTTTGGGCGCGGCCGGCGGCAATGCCGGCCTTGGCGCCGCAGCGGGCGCCGGCGCGGGCCTGATCGCCGGCACCGCCGTCGGCGCCGACAACGCGCGCCGGGCGGCGCGTAATGTCGAGGCCGATTATGCGGCCGCCTATTATGACTGCATGCATGAAGACAACCGCCAAGCCGCCTATGACAGGCCGCCGCCCGGTTATGCCCCCCGGCCCGGATACGGCTACGGCTATGGCTACGGCTATGGTCCGCCACCGCCGCCAGTCTATTATTACCCGCCGCCGGCCTATGGCTATCCCTACTATCCCTATTATTACGGCCCGAGCGTTTCCTTCGGCTTTGGTTTCGGCGGTGGCCGCGGCTGGGGTCACGGCGGGGGTCATCGCGGGTTCGGTGGCGGCGGGCGCCACCACTAGAGCGCCATTAACAGGGCGAAGATACGCTTTTGCGCGGAACTGGCCGGGACTGTATGGTCCCGGCCGTTTTCCCTTATGGTTGTCCGATGCCGCCGAAAGCCAATCCGTCCAAGCTCAACCCGTTGCAGTTGCGCACCCTGACCCTGCTGCAGGCCATCGCGCAAATTCCGGGCGCCGCCAGCCTCACGCCCGATGGCGATACCGCCATCACCCAGTTTCCGCACGCCCATGGCGATCATTTTCATCTTGGCGACGCGACGGTGCGGGCCAGCGACGCCACCGGCCTGGAAAACCAAAATGTGTGGAATGCGCTGGACCGCAAGGGCTTGGTCAAGGCGGCATGGCCGGACCAGATCGCGCTGACCCCCGCGGGCCTCGCCTATGACACGGGCATTGCCGACCAGATCCTGTTGCAGAGCGGACATCATTGAATGAATGCCAAGAAAAAACGCCGCCTGGCTTTTGCTGCCGCCCTGCTGGCGGTGGGCGCGGTCGTGGCCGGCGTGATCGTCTATGGGCTGGGACAGAATACCATGTATTTCCGCAGCCCCAGCGACGTCGCGGACCACCTGGTGGGCACGGGCGTGGCCTTCCGTCTGGGCGGACTGGTGGAAAACGGCAGCGTTCGGCACGGTACGGGCGCGCAGGTGCGTTTCCGCGTCACCGATGGCAAGAGCAGCATTCCGGCCGATTTCAACGGCGTGCTGCCGGCGTTGTTTCGCGAAGGCCAGGGCGTGGTCGCCACCGGTGCGATGGATTCCCACGGCACCTTCGTTGCCAACGAAGTGCTGGCCAAGCATGATGAAAAATACATGCCGCCGGAAGTGGTCGACGCCCTGAAGCGCAGCGGCCGCTGGCAGGAAGGTGCCAAATGAGGAGACTTCCATGATCATGATCGGTGCACTGGCATGATCGGCGAACTGGGACAGCTTTCGCTGTGTTTCGCGCTGGCGCTGGCGCTGGTCATGTCCGTCGCCGGGCTGATGGGCGGCGCGCCTTCGGGCGCGATCGCCCGCAAGACCGCCACCAGTTCGGCGATGGGGCTTCTGGTTTTTGTCGCGCTGGCCTTCGGCACCCTGGTCTATGCCTTCGTGATTTCGGATTTTTCCGTCGCGGCGGTGGCCAACAACAGTCACACCCTCAAGCCGCTGGTCTACAAAATCAGCGGCGTGTGGGGCAATCACGAAGGCTCCATGCTGCTGTGGGTTCTGGTGTTGGCGCTCTACGCCGCGATGGTGGCGGGATTGCAGCGCGGCGGCGAGCGGCTGACCAGTGCGGCGCTGGGCGTGCAGGGCCTGCTGGCCTCGGCATTCCTGCTCTTCATTCTTTTTACCTCCAATCCCTTCCTGCGCCTTGATCCGGCGCCGTTCGAAGGCGCCGGCCTCAATCCGCTGCTGCAGGATCCCGGATTGGCGATGCATCCGCCCATGCTCTATGTCGGCTATGTCGGGCTGTCCGCGTCCTTTTCCTATGCCGCGGCGGCACTGCTGGTCGGCGAGGCCGGCTGGGCGCGCGCTGCGCGGCCCTTCATGTTGATCGCCTGGATCGCGCTGACCTGCGGCATCGCCCTGGGATCCTGGTGGGCCTATTACGTATTGGGCTGGGGCGGTTTCTGGGGCTGGGACCCGGTGGAGAACGCCTCGCTGATGCCCTGGCTCATCGCCACCGCCCTGCTGCATAGCGCGCTGGCGACGGAGAAGAGCGGGGCCTTCCGGACCTGGTCGCTGCTCCTGGCCATCGCCGGATTTTCGCTGTCGCTGATCGGCACCTTCCTGGTGCGTTCCGGCGTGTTGTCGTCGGTGCATGCCTTTGCCACCGATCCGACCCGCGGCTTCTTCATCATGGTGCTGATCGCACTGGCGATCGGCGGGGCGCTGGCGCTGTTCGCCTGGCGCGCGCCGACCCTGCAAGGCGGCGCGGCCTTTGAGCCGAAAAGCCGCGAGACCGCGCTGCTGCTCAACAATGTTTTCCTGCTGGCGGCCTGTGCCTGCGTCTTTGCCGGCACCTTGTACCCGCTGGTGCTGGATGCCTTGACCGGCACCAAGATTTCGGTCGGCCCGCCCTACTATGCGTTGACTTTCGCGCCGATCTTTTTCGCGCTGCTGCTGCTGGTGCCTTTCGGGCCGCGGCTGGGCTGGAAGCGCGGCGACCTGAAAGCGGCCTGGCGCTCGCTGTACCCGGCGCTGGGCCTGGCGGCGATCATGGCGCTCACCGTTCTGGCCATCGTATCGCCGCGGACGCTTGCCGCCACCGGCGCTTTTGCCGTGGCCGGCTGGCTGATCGGCGCGTCCTTGATCGACATCCGCAAGCGCAAGGGCGCGCGCGCCAGCGCCTTTGCCGCCGCGTTGGCCCATGCGGGCCTGGGAATTTCGTTGATGGGGGTTGCCGGAACCACCGCCTGGCGCAGCGAGGCGCTGACCGTTGTGGCGCCCGGGCAGAAGATGACGGTGGGCCCCTATACGCTGCGTTTCGACGGGGTGACGCGTGAGAAAGGCCCAAATTTTGTCGCCGACCGGGCCCATGTCGCGTTGATGGACGGCGACAGGGTGCAGACCATGCTGCTGCCGGAGCACCGTTTCTATCCGGCGGAAGGCCAGGACATGAATGATACCGCCATTCACACCACGGGGCTGCGCGATCTTTATCTGGCGCTGGGCGACGATCGCGGCGGCGGCCGCTTTGCCATGCGCGCCTATGTCTCGCCGCTGGCGCCGCTGATCTGGCTGGGCGGGCTGGTAATGGCGCTGGGTGGCATCTTGAGTCTGTGGGGCCGCCTGCGCGCACCCGCGCCGGAGCCGAAGCCTGCCGCGCCGACCGTCGCGCTGGCCGCCGAATGAAAGTGCCGGTTTTCCTTCTGCTGATGGTGATGGCCGCGGCCGTGGACAGCCGGCCCGCGCCGGCCGCGACCGTCGGTGAAAATTTTTCCAACCCCATCACCGAAGCGCGTGCCCGCAATCTGCAACGCCAGTTGCGCTGCCTGGTTTGCCAGGGCGAGAGCATCGACGAATCCGGCTCGCCTTTTGCGGCCGATGTTCGCCACCTGGTGCGCCAGCAGATCGCGGACGGACAAAGCGACCGGCAGATCGAGGATTTTCTGGTGGCGCGCTATGGCGACGTCATCCTGATGAAGCCGCCGCTCCAGCCCGATACCTGGCTGTTGTGGCTGGCGCCTTTTGTGGTGCTGGGCGCGGGCGGCACGGTTGCCTGGGTGACCATCAAGAAGGCGGCGTCCCGCGAGAGCTAAAAGATTACAATCATGTAATCTGTTAGACGTAATCCAGCCATGTTAGAGCCGTATACCACCCACGGCTGGGCCGCGATAAGCCCGCCCCAAGGAGCTCCGATGCAGAACGACCCCAACACGCCCGACACCGGTATTTTCTCCCGAATCCCCAAGCCCTCGCTGCGCCAGCGCCGCCTGGTTGCCATGGGCACCGCCGCCGCCATCGTGGTTGTGGGCCTGGGTGCTTTCGCGCTGTTGCCGCCGGTTCACCAGATCAAGACCGTGGGCACGCCCATCATGCTGGCGGCCAATACCAGTGACGCGCGCGCCCCGCGCATGCTGGAAAACAGCGCCCCCTTCAGCTTCGCCGATCTGGTGGAGCGGGTGAGCCCGGCGGTGGTCACCATACGGTCGGAAACCACCACCACCGAAAGCGACGGCGATCTGGACAATGTTCCCGCGCCGTTCCGCGACTTCTTCAACCAGTTCAACAACGGCCAGAAGCCCCAGCCGCATCGGGCCCTCAGCGCCGGTTCCGGTTTCATCATCGACAAGGCCGGATACGTCGTCACCAACAATCATGTGGTGGATGCCAGCAAGAAGATCACCGTCACCCTGCCCGACAAGCGCGAATTCATCGCCAAGCTGATCGGCACCGATCCCGTTACCGACGTGGCCCTGCTCAAGATCGACAGCGACAAGCCGTTGCCGACGGTGGAATTCGGCGACGACAAGAAGCTGCGCGTGGGCGATTGGGTGGTGGCGGTGGGCAATCCCTTTGGCCTGTCCAACTCGGTGACTGCCGGCATCGTCTCCTCGCTGGGCCGCAATATCGAAAGCAGCCAGCAATATACCGACTTCATCCAGATCGACGCCCCCATCAACCGCGGCAATTCGGGCGGCCCGACCTTTGACCTGCGCGGCCAGGTGATCGGCATGAACTCGATGATCTTCTCGCCCTCGGGCGGCAGCATCGGCATCGGCTTTGCCATTCCCGCCAGCCTGATCCATGACGTGGTGGCTCAGCTCAAGGCGCATGGCCATGTCACGCGCGGTTATCTGGGCGTGAATATCCAGAGCGTGACGCCGGATATCGCCTCCTCACTGGGCCTGAAGGACAGCAAAGGCGCGCTTGTCGCCGAAGTGGTGCCCAACGGTCCCGCGGCCAAGGCCGGCATCCAACAAGGCGACATTATCGTCTCCATCGACGGCAAGGCGATCGCGGATGCCAACGACCTGACGCGGAAGGTCGCCGATGTGCCGGCCGGCCAGGTCACGACCTTCAACGTGTCGCGCCAGGGCAAGCCGCTCCAGGTCAAGGCCACCATCGGCACGCGGCCCGATCCGCAACAGCTCGCATCCCTTGGGCCAAACCGGGACGGAATGATGTCGCCGTCAAGCGCCAACGCGGCCGGCCTTGGCCTGTCGTCCCTGACGCCGGAAGCCAAGAAAAACTTCAACATCTCCGACGACATCATGACCGGCGCGGTCATAACCAAGGTCGATCCCGACAGCGACGCCGCCGATAAGGGCCTTCAGCCCGGCGACGTGGTGCTGCGCGTCGGCAACCGCGTCGTGCGCAGCCCGGCGGATTTCCAGACCGGCGTGGCCGAAGCCAAGAAAGGCGGCCGCACCAATGTGCTGCTGCTGGTGGCACATAGCCAGGGCGGCACCGGATTTGTCGCCATCGACATCGACAAGACGTGATGGTCCCAGGGCGCGGCGTTTCGGCGTCGCGCAATTTTTCTTGAATCACGCATGAGTGGGAGAGATGATGCGCATTCTCGTAGTCGAAGATGATCTGGAAGCGCAGCGTTATCTGGTGCAGGGCCTGAAGGAGTCGGGCCATGTGGTGGATGAGGCGGCGGACGGCGAGACGGGACTGAGCCTGGCCCTGTCGCGCCCCTATGACGTGGCGGTGATCGATCGCATGCTCCCCGCCCTGGACGGCCTGAAGGTGGTCGCCGAGATGCGCGAGCATGGCAATTCCACGCCCGTGCTGTTCCTCTCGGCGCTGTCGGAAGTCGACGATCGCGTGAAGGGCCTGAAGGCCGGCGGCGACGACTATCTCACCAAGCCTTACGCTTTTGTCGAACTGCTGGCGCGGATCGACGCGCTGATGCGCCGGCGCGCGCCGGCCGGCGTCAAGACGCGGCTGGATGTCGGCGACCTGGAGCTCGATCTTCTCACCCGCGCCGCCAAGCGCAGCGGCACCGATATCGAATTGCAGCCGCGCGAATTCCGCCTTCTGGAATATCTGATGCGCCATGCCGGCCAGGTCGTGACCCGCACCATGCTGCTGGAAAGCGTGTGGGAATATCATTTCGATCCCCAGACCAACGTGATCGATGTGCATATCAGCCGGCTCAGGGCCAAGATCGACAAGGGATTCGAGGCGCCGTTGCTGCACACCGTGCGCGGCGCGGGCTACATGATCCGTGCGCACTAAGCCCGGTATCTTCCGAACCCAGGCGTTCCGTATCGTTCTCGTCTATGTCCTGCTGTTTGCCTTTTCGGTGACGGCGCTGCTGTTCTTCACCTACTGGAACACAAGGCGCACCCTGGACGCCCAGACCGACCAGATCATCGAGGCCGAGATCACCGGCCTGCAGGAGGAATATCAGCATTTCGGCCTGCAGGGCCTGGCGGAGACCGTGCGGGCCCGTTCGTTGCACGGCAACCAGTCGCTTTATCTCCTGTCGGACAGTCTGCAGCATTCGGTGGCGGGCAATCTGGATTCCTGGCCGCAGATTTCCGGCAGCACCGGCCAGATGGTGGAGTTCGATTTCGAGCGCCCGATTGACGGCAAGCTGGAAGCCCGCCGCGCGCGCGGGCGGGTCTTCGAGCTGCCGGGCGGCTTCGCGCTGCTGGTTGCCCAGGACGTGCACGACCGCTACCTGACCGAGCGCATGTTCACCACCACCTTGCCCTGGACAGTGCTGCTGATCCTGGTCCTGGGCACCGCCGGCGGGGCGTTGATGAGCCGCAACATGCTTCGAAGGCTGGACACCATCAACCGCACCAGCGGCGAGATCATCGCCGGCGACTTTACCCGCCGGGTGCCGCTGAACGGTTCGGGGGACGAGTTCGATGCCCTGGCGGAAAACCTCAACCGCATGCTGGACCGCATCGAAAGGCTGATGCGGGGGCTGCGCGAGGTGACCGATTCGGTGGCGCATGACCTGCGCACGCCGCTCAACCGGCTGCGCAACCGGCTGGAGGAGTTGGTGGCGCGGCTGAATGCCAGCGGCGCGCAGGCTGACGAGATCGAGCGGGCCATTGCCGAGACCGACCAGTTGATCGGCACCTTCAATGCCCTGCTGCTGATCGCCGAAACCGATGCCGGCACCACCCGCGCCGCCATGGCGGCGCTGGATCTGGGTGGGGTCGCCGCCGATGTGGTCGAATTGTACGAACCGCTTGCCGAGGAGAGCAATGTGGCGCTGGTCCTGATGCCGGGCGCCAATGTCTTCATCGAGGGCAATCGCAGCCTGATCGCCCAGGCGCTGGCCAACCTGGTGGACAATGCCATCAAGTACACGCCCGCCGGCGGCAAGGTGCAGATCCGCACCGCCGTCACCGGCCAGGGCGTGGAATTGTCGGTGTCCGACAGCGGCCCCGGCATCCCGCCGGCGGACCGGCAGCGGGTGACGGAACGCTTCGTGCGGCTGGAGGCCAGCCGCAATTCTCCCGGCACGGGGCTGGGCCTTTCACTGGTGATGGCGGTGGCGCATTTCCACCGGGCGGAACTGGTGCTGGAAGACAATATCCCGACCGGGCTTAAAGCCGTGCTGCGCTTCCCCCGGACGGCGATCCGGTCCCTGCCGGGCGCACCGATCAAGAGCGCCGCCGAGTAGGGCGCTTTGCCGCCCCGAGCGGAGACATGGATGAAGGCCGCCAGGGCCCGGCGACAAACGCGTTTTCCACGTTAAACTGGGCGCATGCTCGGCCCTCATGTTCCACCCTGGCCTTTCGATATCGCCCGCGCCGGGCGCGTGAAGGACGCGCTGGCGCAGGCCGGCTTCACCAGCGGCGAGCCGCTGCTGGATTCGGTGTTCGGCAACAGCGCCTATCTGGGGCGGACGGCGATACGCGAGATCGGGGCGCTGGGGGAGTATTTTGCGGCCGGGCCCCGGACGGTGCTGAACGCCGCGATCCTGCTGGCCGAGGCCGCGGGGCGCGCCGACAATGAAGCCCAGGCGATGAAGGATCTGCGGACCGCCAAGCGGCGCGCCGCGCTGGCAATCGCCATGGCCGACATCGCGGGAACCTGGGACGTGGATCAGGTCATGGCGGAACTGACCCGCTTTGCCGATGCCTGTGTCACCAGCGCCTTGCGCTATTTGCTGGGCGTGGCGGCGGCCCGGACCGGCGGCGCGCCGGTGGGGGAAGAGGCGTGCGGCCTCACCGTGCTGGCCCTGGGAAAATACGGCGCCCTGGAGCTGAACTATTCCAGCGACATCGACCTGGCGGTGTTTTACGACGCCGAAAAATTTCCCTTTTCCAAGCGCGGCGATGCGCGCGGCGCGGCCGTGGATATCGTGCGCGGGCTGGTCAAGCTGCTGTCCGAGACCACAAGTGACGGCTATGTATTCCGCGTGGATTTGCGCCTGCGCCCCGATGCGGGCGCCACCCAGGTCGCCATCTCGACGGACGCGGCCCTGGATTACTACGAGGCGATGGGCCAGAACTGGGAACGCGCCGCCATGATCAAGGCGCGCGCCTGCGCCGGCGACCCGCAGACCGGGGCGCAGTTCCTGGCCGGCTTGCGGCCCTTTATCTGGCGGCGCTATCTGGATTTCGCCGCCATCGAGGATATCCAGTCCATCAAGCGGCAGATCCATGCCCATGTCGGCCATGGCGAGATTGCGGTCAGGGGCCACAATGTCAAATTGGGCCGCGGCGGCATTCGCGAGATCGAATTCTTCGCCCAGACCCAGCAGCTGATTCTGGGGGGCCGCCACCCCGCCTTGCGGGTCGCCTCCACGCAAGGCGCCTTGGATGCGCTGGTGAAGGAGGGGCATGTCGATGCCGATGCGGGCGAAGAGCTCAAGCGGGACTATCGCTATCTGCGCACCCTGGAACACCGGTTGCAGATGGTCGAGGACCAGCAGACCCATGCGATTCCGGACAGCGACGCGGGCGTGTCCCATATCGCCTGCTTCATGGGCTATGACCGGGCGGGTGATTTTCGCGACGCGCTGACCGGCGTGCTGGAAAATGTGCGCGATCACTATGCCCGGCTGTTCGAGAGCGAACCGGATCTGGCGTCGGCGGAGGGCGATCTGGTCTTCACCGGGGTCGAGGAAGATCCGCAGACCCTGAAGACCCTCGCGGCGATGGGCTTCGGCGAGCCGGCGCATGTCTCGGCCGCGATCCGCGGCTGGCATCATGGCCGCATTCGCACCATGCGCAGCCAGCGGGCACGCGAGCTTCTGACCAAGCTGACCCCGCCCATCCTCAAGGCGCTGGCGGGGGCGGCCGATCCTGATGTCGCCTTCGCCCAGTTCGACCGCTTTCTGTCCAACCTGCCGTCCGGCGTGCAGCTTTTCTCGCTGTTCCTCGCGCGGCCGCAGTTTCTGGACCTGCTGGCCCGGATCGTGGGATCGACGCCGCGCCTGGCGACCTATCTGGCGCGTCACCCCGTCATCATGGATGCACTGTTGGACGCGGAATATCTCACCCGTCTGCCGTCGCGACGCGAGCTGGACGCACGCTTTTCCAGCGCGCTGGCCGGGAGCTACGAAGAGATGCTGGATGCGGCCCGGCGATTTGCGCGCGAGGCGGTCTTTCGTGTCGGGGTGCAGATCGTCGAAGGCACGGCTACGGCCGACCAGGCCGGGCCGGCGCTGGCCGACCTCGCCGAATGCGTGATCGCCGGGCTGCTGCCGCACGTGGAAGACGCATTGGCCGCGAGCGCGGGCCGCATCGCCAATTCCGGCTTTGCGGTGGTGGCGATGGGCAAGCTGGGCGGACGCGAAATGACCGCCAGTTCCGACCTCGACCTTGTGTTCATCTATGACGTGCCGGTGGGCGTGGAGGCCTCGGACGGCTCCAGGCCGCTGCCGCCAAGCCTGTATTTCGCGCGCCTGGCGCAGCGGCTGATCGCGGCCCTGACCACCGCGACGGCGGCGGGCACCCTGTATGACGTGGACATGCGGCTGCGCCCCACCGGCAACAAGGGCCCGGTCGCGGTCAGCCTGAAGAGCTTTGCCGAATACCATGCCAGCGAAAGCTGGACCTGGGAGCACATGGCGCTGACGCGCGGACGCCTGGTGGCCGGCACGCCGCAATTGCAACCGCGCATTGCCGCGGAAATCCGCAAAAGACTGACGCAGAAACGCGCGCCGGCCGCCATTATCGCCGACGCGCGCGCCATGCGCGCGCGCATGGCCGAGACTTTTCCCGGGCGCAATGCCTGGGACCTGAAATATGCCCCTGGCGGGCTGGTGGACATCGAATTCATCGCCCAGACCTTGCAGCTGGTGCATGCGCCCGCGCGGCCCGATATTCTGAGCACCAACACCATCGCGGCGCTGGAGAAATCTGCAGCTCGCGGGCTTTCTGGCGGCGGCCGATGCCGGCGTGCTGATCGCGTCGGCCCGGCTGCAGCACGCCCTGACCCAGGTATTGCGCATCGCCCTGGACGAAACGCCCGATCATGGAGGAGGCGACGCCGGGCCTCAAGGCCTTGCTCGAGCCGGGCGGCGGATACCGGCGGTTTTGCGCAAGCGCAGGAGATGCTGGAAGGCCTGCAGCGCCAGACACGGGCGATCTTCAATCGCCTGATGGCAGTCCAGATAAGGTGTTCCGGCGGAAAGGTTAGATGGACCGCGCCCGCGGGCGGCGCATGGCCGCCACCGCCGCTGATCGATAGCGGTTCGCCGCGGCCGGCGATACGGACATGGAAGTGGCTGCGTTCGCCCAGGAAGGTTGAAGTGACGATTTCGCCTGCCACGCCCTGGGACGAAAAGCGGATATGCTCGGGCCGGATGGCCAGCAGGATGTGCTGATCGATCTGGATGCCCGGCGCAAAATTGGCGCGTGGCAGGGTGACGATGCCCAGCACGCCCGCATTCACCGTCGCCGTGTCGCCGGTCATGTCCTTGACGGTGGCGTGGAAGAAATTCATCTCGCCGATGAAATCGGCCACCTCGCGGCAGACTCGGGCGTTCATAGAGCGCGCGCGGCGCGGCCACCTGCAGCATCTTGCCGCTCTCCATCACCGCCACGCGGTCGGACAGCGACAGCGCCTCTTCCTGGTCGTGGGTCACCAACACGAAGGTGATGCCGACCTTCCGCTGCAGGGCGCGCAGCTCGATCTGCATCGCCTCGCGCAGCCTCTTGTCGAGCGCCCCCAGGGGCTCGTCCAGCAGCAGCACCTTGGGCTCGCGCACCAGCGCACGGGCCAGCGCCACGCGCTGGCGCTGGCCGCCGGACAACTGGTCGGCGCTGCGCCTGCCGAGACCCTCCAGCTTGACCATCGCCAGCATGGCCTCGACCCTGGCGCGCAGCGCATCCTTGGCGCAGCCGTCAGCTTGCGCAAGCCATAGGCGATATTGTCGAACACATTGAGGTGCGGAAAGATCGCGTAGGACTGGAACACCATGTTGGTGGGCCGCTGGTGCGGCGGCACGTCGGTCATCGCCGCGCCGTCGATCGAGATCGTCGCCGTCGGTCGGGAATTCGAAGCCCGCGATCATGCGCAGCAAGGTGGTCTTGCCGCAGCCCGATGGCCCCAGCAGCGAGAAGAATTCGCCGCGCGGCACCTCCAGGCTCACGCGCATCCACCGCCGTGCACCCGCCGAAGCGCTTTGTGACCTGTTCGATGGCGAGAAATCGCCACTCATGCGCCGACCATCGCGTTTGCCTGTGCCACGCCCAGACTGCGCACCCATTCGGCGAACACCACCAGCGCCACGACACACAGGATGATGGCGCCCAGCGCCAGCACGACCGGCAGCTCGCTAGGGGAAGCGCAGCTGGCCCCAGATATAGATCGGCAGCGTCGCTTCGGTGCCGGACAGGAAATAGGCGATCAGGAATTCGTCGAACGAGACGATGAAGGTCAGCAGCAGGCTGGCGATGATGCCCGGCAGCACCAGCGGAAACGTCACGCGCCAGAACGTCATCCAGCCGTTCTCGCCCAGATCGGCGCGGCTTCCTCCAGACTCCTGTCGAAGCCTTCGAAGCGGGCGATCAGCACGGTGAGCGCGAAGGGCACGCAGACCAGCAGATGGCCCACACCACGCGCCGCAGCGACAGCGGCATGCCCGACCGCGTCCAGAGCATCAGCAGCGAGATGCCCAGCACGATGTCGGGGATGAACAGGGGCAGGGAGATGAAGCCCAGCGCCGCCGCCGGCGCCGCGCAGGCGGTAGCGGGTCACGGCCTTGGCGGCCGGCAGCCCCAGCATGGTGGACAGCAGCGGCCGTCGCCAGGCCCACCTTCAGGCTGTTGCCCAGCGCGTGCTGCATGGCGGTGTCGGCCAGCATCTGCCCGTACCATTGGGTGGTGAAGCCCGACAGCGGAAAGGCGATGAAGCGGAATTGTTGAAGGAGAACAGCGGCAGGAACAGCACCGGCACATAGAGGAAGGCCAGATAGGCGACGGCATAGGACAGCAGGCGCGCGGCTTCTCATCGCGCCGCCTTCGCGCGCCGCGCGCGCGCCGCCGCCACGCAGACAGGCCGCGCAATCACCGCCACCACCGCCATGCTGGCCAGCGCCAGCGCCGCGCCCAGCGGCCAGTTGCCGACCCTGCTGAACTGCACCTCGATCACATTGGCGATCATGGTGCCGCCGGTGCCGCCGACCAGGGCGGGCGTGACATAGTCGCCGGTGGTCGGCACGAAGATCAGCACGGCGGCGCCGATCACGCCGGGCAGGAGAGCGGCAGGGTGATGCGCAGGAAGCGGCGCAGCGGCCCGTCGCCCAGATCGGCCGGCGGCTTCCAGCAGCGAGCGGTCGATCTTCTCCAGGCTGACATAGATCGGCAGGATGGCGAACGCCGCCCAGGCATGGGCCAGGGTCACCACCACGGCGAAGGGATTGTAGAGCAGAAAGCTCCAGCGGCTGGTCGATCAGGCGCAGCCGCATCAGCCCGGAATTGATCACGCCCGTTGTAGCCCAGGATGATCTTCCAGGCGAAGACGCGCAGCAGATAGCTGGTCCAGAACGGGATGGTCAGCAGGACCAGCCAGAGGAATTTGTCGCCGCGGCGTGGAAGGCGACGAAATAGGCCATCGGATAGGCCAGCACCACGGTCGCCAGGGTCACCGCGCCCGAAATCGGCACCGAGCGCACAGAACAGAGCGCGATAGCTGGCGCGCCCCAGCACCGCGCCATACTGGGCCAGGGTCCAGCCGGCTGGGAGTAGCCCAGCCCGCTCTGGCTTTTCAGGCTGGTGATTGCCATCAGCAGCAGGGGGGCGGCCAGCACCAGGCCCATCACCACCAGGGTAGGGGCCAGCAGGCCATAGCCTTCGCTCGTGTTCCGCCCGCTTTTTGCCTGCGCACACATGCCCCCTTTGCCAGGGCGGATTGTTGGGAAATCGGCGGGCCGGACGCAACCGAAACCTAAGGAAATGCTGCTTGAATCCGGCCGGGGAAATGGGCCATAACCCCGCCGTCTTGGAGTGCGGGCGTAGCTCAGGGGTAGAGCATAACCTTGCCAAGGTTAGGGTCGGGCGTTCGAATTCGCCTCGCCCGCTCCAATTATATCAATGATATCAAATACTTAATCTCAAGCTGGCTGCGCCGCCGGTTTGAGAAATCCTTGAGGGTACCGCAGGGGTACCCCTTGGCGGCATTTCAAGGACGAGCAAGGACGAGAAAGCATCGCCTCACCAGCCTTCCTTGCGCCACGCATACTGGAAAACAGCACAAGCGTCGGACCACTGAAAACAGTTCAGGCTGCGGTTCAGTTCGATTGGCGCTGGCTGTGCCTCAGCGGTCTTCAGCAGTTCGCGTTGCGCGCATCAACGCGAGGTCAGCCAACGCCAGGCGGTACATCGTGCAGGCCCAGGCATTGAATGCGTGCACGCTTTTCCGGAGGGCGTTCGGCCTGGTTCGCCACGAATAGCCGCTTTTGACCCAAGGCGGACATTCGTCGCTTGGCGCTCATTTCGATCCTAGGTGCCCGAAAATTGTTTTGGTTGCCCGGGGTATTTACCGCCCTGAACGGCCAGGAATTTCCAGGTTCAATGGGAGGGCGGCAAAGCACTTCCCATGCGCGTCGAGCGCCGGGGAGCGGGTGACGCCTCCGCCAAGTGCCCTTTGCAGGACAAAATTCGAGGCCTCTACCAGGTGGAACTGGCCGCGAGACATCCCAAGACAACAAAAAGGCCCCGGCATTTGCGCCGTGGCCTTTTGGCTATTAAAGGATTCCTGTCCCGTTCCGGCAGCCATCCGACGAATGTCCTACCCGGCTATTGATTTCGACCAGATAATCGCGCCGCTGACCCGCGAGCGCTTCCTGGCCGAATATTGGACCAAGAAATTCCTGCATCTCGCCGGCCCCAAAGGACGCTTTACCCCCATCCTGCCATGGGAGGAATTGAGCCACATCCTGGAATGGCACCCGCCGCCCCAGCCGCAGCTGCGGATGTTCCAGGAAGGTGTGATGGTGGATTTGCGCCGCTATATTGACGGGCCGGTGGGCTCGCTCAAGCTCAATGCCGGCGGTTTGATTGCGCTTCTGGGCCAGGGCGCGACCATGGTCCTGGATTCGCTGCATGAAGTTTCGCCAGCTGTGGCCCATCTCACGGAATCCATTGAAGACACGTTCTCCTGCGCCTGCGTTGCCAATCTCTATGCCGGTTGGCGCACCCAGAAAGGCTTCAACGTGCATTGGGATGCGCAGGATATATTTGTGCTGCAGCTCTCCGGCCGCAAGCGCTGGCAGGTCTTTGCCCCCACCCGCACCTATCCCCTGGGCGATGACAGCGAAACCGCGCAGCCGCCCACCGCCCCGCCGATCTGGGACGGCATACTGAATGACGGCGAGATCCTCTATCTCCCGCGCGGCTTCTGGCACGTCGCCTATCCGCTGGACGAACCTTCCCTGCATGTAAGCTGGAGCGCCCAGCCCCCAACCGCCGTGGAGTTCCTCACCTGGTGGATGCGCACCCTGCGCCGCCATCCGGAGGCGCGCATCAGCCTTGCCCAGATGGAAGATCCCGGAACGCGAAAGCAATTCGTGGCGCGGATGATAAAGCTCATCGAGGCATCCGGGGCCGGCGATCCGCTGGGACAATTCCTGGGCGGCCAGAAGGCCAGCCGGCGCACCAGGCCGCGCATTCGCCTGCCCGTGGCCCCCAACGAACAGCACAAGCCGCTGGCCAGCCTTTCGACCCGCATTCGTCTGGCATCGCAGGATTCACTCCATGTCGAGAAGGAGCCGGGCGAGCCGATGGCGAAATTCTTCGCCGCGGGCACCTATTGGTTCATACAGCCTCAATTCATTCCGGCTTTCCGGCGCCTGTCGGGCCATGAAAGCGTGTCGTTCAAGGACCTCGCCGCCATGCTTTCAGATCGGCAGCTGGTTGGCATGCTGGCGGCCGCGATTGACACCATGGCCAATGCGGGACTGGTCCTTAAGGAAGAGGCGAATAACTAGCGCCTATTGCGCCGGAAAAGCCCTGGTCAGCCCTGTAACCGCAGGGCCCTTCTCTCCATCGTGCCGCCGTTTTCGTTTGGGCGGGGACGTTTCACCAACCGCCAATGAATGACCGCTTATGGCGCGAAGCGGACATTCGACTACGGCACGCTCTACCCAAACGCCGCTGCAGCAGGTTACTAGGACAGTAATATGCTCCGAACATCCCTCTGCGGATCGTTGACCATCTGGCAGTGGTTATCGAAGATCATGGTCTGCATATTGCTGCGATCCGCTGGCAACCATGAAAGACCCTGCTGGCTGGGATTGCCGCTGGCGGCAAAGTTGGCCCAGGCCGTGGCCATGGATTTTGCCAGGGCTTGCGCTTCGGGTGTATTGCCCGTCCCCTGTTCACACCGCTTTGTGTTGTCGAAACAGAATGCGAGCTCGGAGGTATGCCAAGCCCCCGCCACGCCATCCAGTTGTGGTGACTGCCAGGTGAACCAATATTGGTAGACGGGTGCGCCACCGATGGCCTGTTTCAGCCGCACCATGCGATCGACATTGTTGCGTTGCGCCAGGCCTGCCACACCATAGGACAGTGTGCGTATGCTCTTGGTTGGATTGGCGGCCTTCATCGCATCAACCAACCGGCCCGCCTTGTCCGCGCCGTAGGTCTTGGCCAGCGTGGCTCGCCATTCTGCTTCATTCGGATTGGAATGATAACTGTAGCCTTCTTCACTTACCGAGCCGATGATTAGCGGAATGTCCCTGGAAAGTTCTGGCGCCGCATCATGGAAGGGGCGTGTGGGCACGACGTGACCGTCCATTGTCGGTGCCCAGCCGGCGCGCCGTACAGAACTGGGCGGAAAGAATGAGCGAGGTGGCAGTCCGGCATTCACCTTGGCGATTGCAGCCTGCCCGGCCGCGTAAAGCTTTGTCCATTCCGTCTGTTGCAGCGCGGCGATGTCGTTTGGATTCAGGCTCAGCTCGACCATAAGCTGGCGCGCCAGGGCCCGCGACTGCTCGGCATCGGCGAAATTGCCGCCGCCGCCCGATTGCACCACGGCGCGATGGAACAATCCTTTGGCCGATGGCATGCCCATCAGACAAGTGACCTTTGAACCGCCACCCGACTGGCCATAGATCATCACCCGGTCCGGATCGCCGCCAAAGTTGGCCACATTGTCACGGACCCAGCGCAACGCCGCCACCAGGTCGGTCATGCCGACATTGGCGGATTCGGCATAATTGGGCCCGCCGATTTCCGACACGTCCAGGAAGCCCAGTGCATTGAGGCGATGATTGACGGAAATCTGCACCACATCATGATGCCGCGCCATCTGCGCGCCATCGTGTGAGGGCAGCTCATAGGCGGAGCCGAAGGAAAATCCGCCGCCATGAAAATAGACCATTACCGGCCGCTTGCCGCTCAAACTTGGCGTCCAAATATTCAGCTTGAGCATATCCTCGCCGAGGTAACCATCGTCCCAGTCGAACAGAAATGAGGTCTCGATCGCTTTAAAGTCGTGCAGCGTCTGGGGGCAATTGGGGCCATATATCAGCGTGTGGCGCTCGTCAGTCCAGGGGATAGGCGGCTTGGCCGGCAGCCAGCGGTTGGCGCCACCGGTATCCTGGCCGTAAGGCACACCCTTGAAGGTGAAAACGCCACCATCCAGAAAGCCGCGAACCTTGCCATACTGGGTATTGGCAATCGCCGAGCGTGGAGTGCTGCAATTGCCGGGGTCTTGATGCGATCCGATCTTGGTGCCGTCGGCAGCCTTGGCTTCGCCCGCAAGAGCGGCGAGCCCCCCGGTTGCGGAGAGAACCAGCGCGGCGCGGCGATCGAGGGGGAGGGATTGTGAGGACATTGTTTTTCCTTCTCTTCTTCTGCCGCCCGCATGCTTGCGGGGGAGAGCGATGGAGGTATTGTCTGAGTAATAGACTATGGCCAGTGAGGGGGGCGTTCAAGACGGCCCGGAGGGTTATCTGCTCCCTCGGCACGAGGGCGCCTTTGTGACCAGGGGATTCAACGGGATGAAAGCAATACGCCGCCATTTCATGAAGGGCGGTGCCTGCCGTTGGTTGGGATCAACCTAGCCTGGTCGAGCCATGAATGTGCCCGGGGCAATGCCGCCATCCAGAGCCAGTAAACGGCAAACCCTGCACTTGTTCCGCCTGCCGAGCGCGCGAGCGATATCCGCCGCACTCTGACCGCTCTTCCAGCGTTCCCACAGTTCGGCCTTCTGACGCGCCGAAAACCCTAGCCGGGCCCTCCACTCCATGCGCTTACCTCCTGATCTGGACAGATTAGAAGGTGTTGCGCCGACCAATTGAACCCACCACCCAAAACGGACATTGAGCTGACCCGGCGCGGACGACCGCATTTGACCCGAAACGGATATTCCGCCGGTAGAATTTGGGGCTTTTGTTTTTCGCCGGCGCGCTGACACCAGGGTGGCGCGCTGACGCCGGGGTACAGTGCGAGTGCTGGCAACGCCGGCTTCGCCATATCTTCCAGCGCGATGCATTTGCCAGCAACGGTTTCACCGAGCCCGGCGACTGACAATCCGGGACCGGACCAGTTGCCCCCGGGGTGAGGACGATATGGACGAAAGTGCTTTGTCGTGGAGGTCGCATTTCACAGCTTTGGTGTGCTAGGGTTCGATTGTCTCGACAAGGAGCGCCATCAAGCGCCGAACCCAACCAGGAGATTGATCGTCATGATCCGCCCCCTCACCGCCGCCCTGTTCGCCACCAGCTTGCTTTGCGCGCCGGCGCTAGCCCAGAGTGTGCCGCCCGCCATTGCCGCCGCGGTCGCCGATGCTGCAAGGCCAGAGACCGATAAGGAACGCGACGCCACGCGCAAGCCGGCCGAGACCGTCGCCTTCGCCGGCGTCAAGCCCGGCATGGTCGTGGCCGAACTGGGCCCGGGCCGCGGCTATTACACCCGCATCCTGGCCAAGGCGGTGGGTCCCGCCGGAAAGGTTTATGCCATCGCCACCGCGGCACAGGCGGCCCGCCCCGGCGGCCTCGACGCGCTCAATGCCCTGGCCGCGGACTATCCCAACATCCATGTCGTGACGGTGGATTACGCCACCATGATGCTGCCCGAGAAGGCCGACCTGTTCTGGACCACGGAGAATTATCACGACTTTCACAACGGACCGACCGCCGATATCGCTGCGCTCGACAAGGCCGTGTTCAACAATCTGAAGCCGGGTGGGATATTCTATGTCGAGGACCACAATGCCGCGCCCGGCGCGGGTCTTGCCGCCACCACCCAGGTTCACCGCATGGACGAGGCCGTCGCCAAGGGCGAACTGACCGCCGCGGGCTTCAAGCTGGATGGCGAGAGCAACCTGTTGCGCAACCCGGCGGACGACCGCACGGCCCGCAATTCCGAATCTGGACATTTTGCCAGCGACCGCTTCATGCTCCGGATGAAGCGCCCCTAGAGAAGGTATCGTGGTCGCGCCGGCCGACCAAGGCATGGGTGCGCGTCATTTCCGGGATATCGCGGGACGGCGCCCGGAGAGTCTCGGCCGTCTACGATATTGCGCAGCCCTGATCTAATAGGTGGTGCGGCCGCCGGAGGTGTCGAGCGCGCTGGCGGTGGTGAAGGAGCATTCCTCGCTGGCCAGCCAGCACACCGCGGCGGCGATTTCGCTGGCGGTGCCGAAACGGTCCATGGGAATCTTGGAGCGCATATAGTCGATATGGCTCTGCGGCACCTGCTTCAGGATCGGACTTTCAAAGGTTGCTGGTGTCACGGCATTGACGATCACGCCCTTGGTCGCCAGTTCCTTGCCCAGCGATTTGGTGAAGCCCAGCACCGCCGCCTTGGATGCGGAATAGGAGCTTGCATTGGGGTTGCCCTCCTTGCCGGCGACCGACGAGATGTTGACGATCCGGCCATAGCCCTGTGCCACCATCAGCGGGGCAACAAAGCGGCAGCAATAGAAAAGACCATTGATGTTGACGTCCATCACCTTCAGCCAGCTGTCGATGGGATAGCCGATCACCGTGTGTGTCGCCCCGGTGATGCCGGCGCTGTTGATCAGGATATCGATCGCGCCCAACGCCTTATGGGTGGCGGCGGTGGCGGCTTCCACCGCCGCGGCGTCGCTGACATCCAGTGCCACGGTATGCAGGGCGCCACTTTCCTTTTTTGCGCCAGCCAGGGTCTCGGGGTTGAGGTCCCACAAAGACGCCTTGCCGCCTTCGGCGATGATGCGCTTGGCAGCTTCCAGGCCTAGGCCCGAGGCGCCGCCAGTGATGATCGCGTTGCGCCCAGAAAAGCGCCCTGTGTAAATCATATGCCGATGTCCCCCACTCCGAATGGCGCCGGTTATAACCACAAAAATCTAATGTTGCGCTGCAATATATCCGTCCGGCAAGCGCTAGTTGAGAGAGGCCCCCGATGGACCGCGCGTCTGTCGCCCGCCGGTCTGCGGCGACAGGCCGGGATGGCGATAGCGTTCCCGACTGTCTAAACTCTGTGCATTGTGCGTCCACAGAGGCGCCAAGCCCCCGGGAAGGACGATGGATATGGACCGCAGGAGATTCTTTGGCCTTTCGGCGGCGGCGGGCGGATTGCTGGCCGCCCCGGCGGCATGGGCCCAGCCTGCCGGCCCCGTCTATGCCGGCGCCCCCAGGCTGGAGGTGCAAAAACCGCTCACCCAGCAGCAGCAATTTCGGATCGGCTACACCACCAACACGCGCGGCGGCTGGGAAGGCGATCCCTTTGTCGGCATCTCCGAGGCGCGCGATGTCGGTTTTCGTTATTTCGAGATTTTCGGGTCGTCCTTCTGCGCCACCCCCGACGGGCTGGAACCCGCCCCGCGCGACACCCAGAAGATGAAGCGTTGGGAAAACGGCTATAGCTGGAAATATCCCACCGGCCCACGCCCCAAGCGGGAGGTCTATTATCCCGAGCGCTGGGAAGCCCTTCAGCATCGCATGTACGAGATCGGGGCACAGTTCACCGCCATCACCGGCGGGGCGGCCGACGGCAGTGTCGCCTTCCACGATCCGGCCCAGCGCCAGGCGGTGGTGGACAATCATTTCAACATGACGCGCTTTTCGCGGCGCTTCGGCTGCGATCACCAGAAGACCAACACCGGTCCGCGCAAGCAGCCGAACGGCACGCCGCTGGCAGACCTGAAGGAAATCGCCAGGACCTGCGATCTGCTGGGCCG
Source organism: uncultured Alphaproteobacteria bacterium (assembly GCA_963835715.1). GTDB lineage: Bacteria > Pseudomonadota > Alphaproteobacteria > Micropepsales > Micropepsaceae > Rhizomicrobium. The sequence continues at coordinate 402,862 of CAWIGN010000002.1, read as the reverse complement.
GCGCATTCGCGAGGAGCTGGGCATGCGTTTCGGCGTCCATGCGCATCTGGGCAGCCAGATCCAGAACGAGCAGGAAACCCTGTATCTGATGGAGAATACCAGGGCGGAGAATGTCGGTTTTGTGCTGGATACCGGCCATATCACCATGGCGGGGATGGACCCGGTGGCGCTGGCCAAAAAGCTGGGCCATCGCGTGGTCGAATTCCACTTCAAGGACACCAAGAAGGAAGATCGCGGCGGCACCAAGCATGTGCCCCCGCCGACCCGCGACATGATGAACGATCCCTATTTCTATCCTCTGGGCGAGGGCGGCGTGGACTTTCCGGCCATCGTCGCCTATCTGAAATCCATCAATTGGCGCGGTCATCTGAATGTCGAACTGGACACGTCCCCCTGGCGCCCGCCCAAGGAGAGCGCGCGTATCACCGCCAATTACATCCGCAACATCTTGAAGATCGAATTGTAAGAACCCGCCATGACAAAGAGTGCTTTTCCCTTGCCGCAGGACTGGCGCGATGCCGTGCTGGTGGGCCGCATCGACATGGGCGAAGGCCCCACACCCGTGGTGGTCCAGGAGGGCCGGGTGTTCGACGTCGGCAGGACCGCGCCCACCGTCTCGGAACTGCTGGAAAAGTGGAATGGCGTACCCCAGGGCCGGGATCTGGGGGACATCAATGATCTGGGCCTCCGGACCGCCTGGTCCGATGGCGGCGCGCCCAAGGTGAAATTGCTGGCGCCGGTGGACCTGCAATGCGTCAAGGCGGCGGGCGTGACTTTTGCGGTTTCGGCGATGGAGCGGGTGATCGAGGAACGCGCCAAGGGCGTGCCGGCCAAGGCGCAGGCGATCCGCGACGAACTGGCGGCGCGCATCGGCACCGACATCCGCAAGGTGGTGCCCGGATCGCCCGAAGCCGCCAGGCTCAAAGAGGCGCTGATCGCCGACGGGCTGTGGTCGCAATATCTGGAAGTGGCCATCGGCCCCGACGCCGAAGTCTTCACCAAGGCGCCGCCGCTGTCGTCGGTCGGCTGGGGCGATTATGTCGGCATCCGCACCCAGTCCACCTGGAACAATCCCGAGCCCGAAATCGTGGTGGTGGTGGACCGCGACCGGCAAGACGGTGGGCGCCACCCTGGGCAATGACGTGAACCTGCGCGACTATGAAGGGCGCAGCGCGCTGTTGCTGGGCAAGGCCAAGGACAACAATGCCGCATCGGCACTGGGGCCATTCATCCGCATGTTCGACGACAAGTTCACCATCGATGATGTGCGCCAGGCGGTGGTCGAGCTGGAGATCGTCGGCACCGACAATTACCGGCTGGAAGGCAAGTCCACCATGGCCGAGATCAGCCGCGATCCGCTGGACCTGGTGAAACAGACCATCAGCGAGCACCAATATCCCGACGGCTTTGTGCTGTTCCTGGGGACCCTGTTCGCCCCCACCCAGGACCGCGACGTCAAGGGCTCCGGCTTCACCCACAAGGAAGGCGATGTCGTGCGGATTTCCACCCCCAAGCTGGGTGTGCTGGAGAACCGGGTCACCACCTCCAAGGCCGCGCCGCCCTGGAACTTCGGCATTTCCGACCTGATGAAAAACCTTGTGCAGCGCGGGCTTTTGAACGCCTGAGGCGCCTGCGACCTATAACCCCACCACAGCTCTGGAATGCGGTCCGGGGACCGGCCCAGGGTTGGAATGTCGCGCGCAACCCCTTAAATACACCCAACCAGATTTGCCCCCCATCCCAGGAGAGATTTTGATGACCGAGACCCTGACCCATTTCATCGGCGGCAAGAAGGTCGGCACCAATGCGCCGCTGGAAAGCATCAATCCCTCCAACACCGACGAGACGATCGCCCACTTCCCGGACGGCACCGCCGAAGACGTCAATGACGCCGTGGCCGCCGCCCGCGCCGCCTACCCGGGCTGGTCCGGTGCCACGCCCGGAAGTGCGCGCCGACCTGCTCGACAAGGTGGGCAGCCTGATCATCGAGCGCAAGGATGTGCTGGGCAAGCTGCTGGCGCAGCGAGGAAGGCAAGACCCTGCCCGAAGCCACCGGCGAGACCGTGCGCGCCGGCCGCATCTTCAAGTATTTCGCCGGCGAGGCGCTGCGCCGTCACGGCCAGAATCTGGATTCGGTGCGCCCCGGCGTCGAGATCCAGACCTATCGCGAGGCCGTCGGCGTCTATGGCCTGATCACGCCCTGGAATTTTCCCATCGCCATTCCCGCCTGGAAGATGGCGCCCGGCGCTGGCCTTCGGCAACACGGTGGTGCTCAAGCCCGCCAATCCCGACGCCCGCCACCGCCCATGCGCTGATCTCCATCCTCCATGAAGCGGGCGCGCCGGCCGGCATCGTCAACCTGGTGCTGGGCCGCGGCGTGGTCGGCGACGCGCTCTCCAAGCATCCCGACGTCAATGGCATCTCCTTCACCGGTTCGCAGACCGTGGGCGCCAAGGTCGCGATGGCGGCGGTGTCGCGCCAGGCGCGTGTGCAGATGGAAATGGGCGGCAAGAATCCGCTGGTGGTGCTGGACGATGCGGAGTTCGACCGCGCCGTGCAGATCGCGGTGGACGGCGGCTATTTCGCCACCGGCCAGCGCTGCACCGCCTCGAGCCGCGTGTTCGTGCAGGCAGGCATCTACGACAAGTTCGTCGTTGCCGTGGCCGAACGCGCCAAGGCGCTGAAGGTGGGCAATGCGCTGGACCCGAGCACCCAGATGGGCCCGGCCGTCACCGACACCCAGCTGGCCGGCAATCTCAACTATGTCGATATCGCGATCAAGGAAGGCGGACGCCTGCTGGCCGGCGGCGCCGAAGCGCTGAAGCTGGCAACGCCGGGCCATTACATGAGCCCGACCCTGATCGTCGACACCAAGCCGGGTGACCGCATCAACCAGGAAGAAGTGTTCGGCCCGGTCGTTTCGGTGGTCAAGATCAAGGATTATGAGGAAGGCCTGGCGCTGTCGCAATGCCGGCAATTTCGGCCTCTCCGCCGGCATCGTCACCACCAGCCTCAAGCATGCGCGCCATTTCCAGCGCAACGTCAAGGCCGGCATGGTGATGGTCAACCTGCCGACCGCGGGCGTGGATTATCATGTGCCGTTCGGCGGCTCGCGCGGTTCGTCCTATGGCGCCCGCGAGCAGGGTTTCGCGGCGGTGGAGTTCTTCACCCAGATCAAGACCGCCTATTCCTTCTCGTAATCCATTGCTGCAGCGCAATTCGAAAAGGGCGGCGAAAGCCGCCCTTTTCTTTTGGCGGAAGCGGGCGCTAAAGTCCTCGCATTCCAGGAAAAGAAACGGGGCGGATCATGGCATTGCGGACAATTCTTCTGGCGACGGTTCTGGCATTGGCTCCGGCGACGGCCTTCGCCGACCTGGCCATATCCGCCAATGACGGCAAGCAGGTTCGCCGCGGCGACGTGCCGATGGCGCCGACGCCGGACTCGATCTCGGTTATCGCCTTCGGGGGCGCGCACCCCCCGATGGTGATCGGCAGCCTTCCGGTCTGTGCCACCATGATCGGTCCGCCGGTTTCGGTCGCCGTGGCTCCCGACTACAGCTTCGCCCTGGCGAGCTGTCCTCAGAAGCTGGGCGCGGACAACAAGCTGGCCCCTGAGGACATCGTCTCGGTGATCGGATTGGACGATCCCACCCATCCCAGGCTGCTGCAAACGGCGCATGCGGGCATGGGCGCCACCGGCGTCTATATGAACAAGCAGGCCACGCTTGCCCTGGTCTCGGCCGTTGCCGACGATACGGTCACGCTCTTTACCATCAAGGACCGCCAGCTGACCGCGGCGGGCAAGGTGCAGCTGGAGGCCAAATCCGAGCCGCGCGACGTGGTGTTCGCGCCGGACGGAAAATCGGCCTATGTGGTGCGGTGGGGCGACGGCAAGATCACCAAGCTGGTCATCAGCGGCACCAGCATCAGCCGCGGCGGCGATTTTTCCGTCGGCGTCAATCCCGACGGCGCCATCGTCACCCCCGATGGCCGCTACCTGATCAACACCAATTTTGGCGGCGCGCCGGGCACGAACGGCAAGGGCGCGATAACCGTCACCGATCTGAGGACCGGCAAGCCGGCGGGCGCCTATGAAGTGGGCCCGCAACCTGAACATGTGGCGCTGTCGCCGGACGGCAAGTTCCTGCTGGCGGTGGTCAGCAACGGTTCGGCGACGACGAAGGACGGCAAGGATTTCGACACGGTGTTCGGGCAGTTGATGGTATTCGGCGTGGCGAACGGCAAGCTGACCAGGGTGGCGCAAGCCGATATGGGGCATGCCTGCCAGGGTGCTGCCTTCAGCGACGACGGCAAGATGGTGCTGGGACAATGCTCGGTCGAGCGCGCGGTCGCGGTGTACCATTTTGACGGCAAGGCGCTGAGCCGCGACGGGAGCGCGACCTTGACCTTTCAATCCCGCCCCGGCGCCATTGCCACGGCGAAATCGCGCTAGATTCCGCTTGATAAGCGCGCGCCCAGACCGCACATAGCGGCGCATGACGCCGCTCTTGCATCTGAAAGACATCTCCGTCGCGTTCGGCGGCCAGCGCCTGCTGGACGGCGCCGAACTCAGCGTCGGCGCGGGCGACCGGCTGTGCCTGGTGGGGCGCAACGGTTCGGGCAAATCCACCCTGCTCAAGATCGCGGCGGGGCTGATGGAGGCCGATAGCGGCACGTGCTTCGCCCAGCCCGGCGCCACCATCCGCTATCTGCCGCAGGAACCGGATCTCACCGGCTATGCCACCACCCGTGACTATGTCGAGGCGGGGCTGCGAGCCGCATGAGGATCCCAATCGCGCCTTTTACCTGCTGGGTCATCTGGGCCTGACCGGCGCGGAAAATCCCGCCACCCTGTCGGGCGGCGAAGCGCGCCGCGCCGCGCTGGCGCGGGTGCTGGCGCCGCGCCCCGACATTCTGCTGCTGGACGAGCCCACCAACCATCTGGACCTGCCCGCCATCGAATGGCTGGAAGGCGAACTCAAAGCCATGCAAGGGCGCACTGGTGCTGATCAGCCATGACCGGCGGTTCCTGGAAAATCTGTCCCGCGCCACGGTGTGGCTGGATCGCGGCCAGACCCACCGGCTGGAGAAAGGCTTTGCCGCCTTCGAGGCGTGGCGCGACGAGATGCTGGAAAAGGAAGAGATCGAGCGCCACAAGCTGGAACGCGCGCATCGCCGCCGAAGAGGACTGGGTGCGCTATGGCGTGTCGGGCCGGCGCAAGCGCAATGTCGGGCGCCTGGAGCGGCTGCGCGGGCTTGCGCACCGAACGGCGCGACAGATTGCGCAGCCTGGGCAGCGTGAAGATGGAAGCGGCGGAAGGCGCGCGGCAGCGGCACCAAGGTGATCGATGCCAAGGGCGTCGCCAGCTTTCTCCTATGGCGAGCAGGAGATCGTGCGCGACTTCACCTTGCGCATCCATCGCGGCGACCGCATCGGCATCGTCGGGCCGAATGGCGCGGGCAAGACCACCCTGCTCAAGCTGCTGACCGGCGAGCTTTTCGCCGCAGAAGGGCAATGTGAAGCTGGGTCAGGGCCTGCTGATGGCCAAGCTGGACCAGAGCCGCGCCGCGCTGCATCCGGAACAGTCTCTGGCGGCGGCGGTCACCGGACGGCAGCGGCGACACGGTGATGGTGGCGGGCAAGCCGCGCCATGTGATGAACTATCTGCAGGATTTTCTGTTCACGCCGCAGCAGGCGCGCACGCCGGTCAAGGTGCTGTCGGGCGGCGAGCGGGCGCGGCTGCTGCTCGCCAAGCTGTTCGCCACGCCCTCCAACTTCCTGGTGCTGGACGAACCCACCAACGACCTGGACCTGGAAACCCTGGATCTGCTGGAAGAAGTGATCGCCGATTATCCCGGCACCGCACTGCTGGTCAGCCATGACCGCGATTTCCTGGACCGGGTGGCGACCAGCATCGTGATGGCGGAAGGCGATGGCCGCTTTACCGAATATGCCGGCGGCTATTGCGACATGCTGGTCGCAGCGCGGCGAGATGCCGGCGCCGCGCGCCGAGACCCGCAAGCCCGCGGTCAAGTCACCGGCGCAAAAGCGTACCCGGGTCGGCGCCCCCAAGATGAACTTCGCCGACCCGCATGCGCTCAAGACCCTGCCGGAGCAGATCGCGGCGGCGGAGCGCCGAATGGCGGAGCTGGAACATCAATTGTCCGACAGCGGCCTTTATGCCCGCGACCCGGCCAAATTCGCCAAGCTGTCCGCGGCGCTGGCGGAGCTGCGCCTCCGCAAGGACGCCGACGAAGAGCGCTGGCTGGCGCTGGAGATGGAACGCGAGGCGCTGGAAGGGCAGGGCTAGGGCACGCTAGTCCGCGTATCTGGCCAGATAGGCGGCAAGCGCCTGGGGCGTCATGGCGTGCGCGTCGGCGGTGGCGAAGATATTGTCGCCATTGACCAGCTTGCCGTCGGGCGTGGCGATCAGCAGCGCGGGCACGCCTTCCAGCCTTTTGGTGACACCGAACCGCGCCGGGATCTGCAGGTTGCGGTTGAAGCGGCCGACATCCACCAGCACTTCCTCATAATGGGCCTCCAGGAAGCGGCGCATTTCGGGCAGGCGGACGAAATTGGCCAGCACCAGACAGTCGACGCACCAATTGCCGCCCAGATCGATCAACACCCGCTTGTGGGATTTTCGTGCCCGCGCAAAGGCGGCGGCAACCTGGGCATCGGCATTGGCGGCTTCGTCATAGGGTTGAAACGTCACCACGGCCAGCTGCTCCCAGCTGGCAATCGAAGGCTTTGGCGCGGTTGCGGCCGCAGCGCGGGGACGGCCGCCAGGAGCAGTAGGGCGGCAAGAGCGCCTTTCATGCCGCCGGCGCGAGCAGGCCGCGCCCCTCCAGCAAGGCTTCGACCCGGGGATCGCGGCCGCGAAAGGCGCGATAGGCGGCGGCGAAATCGCGCGTGCCGCCGGAAGAATAGATGAATTTGTACAAGCGCTGCGCCGTGGCGGCATCGAAGGGATCGCGTGCCTCCGTGAATGCCTTGAAGCCGTCGGCGTCCAGCACTTCCGACCACAGATAGGAGTAATAGCCGGCGGCATAGCCGTCGCCGCCGAAAATATGGGCGAAATGCGGCGCGCGCGTGGCGGGGGGCGATCTCTTCCGGCATGCCGATGCGGGCCAGGTGTCCTGGCCTGGGCCGCCTTGGGCTCGCCGCCGGGCGGCAGGCTGTGGAAATCCATGTCGATCAGCGCCGAGGCCAGAAATTCCACGGTGGCAAAGCCCTGGCTGTAATTGCGGGCCGCCAGCAGCTTGTCCATCAACGCTGTGGGCATGGGTTCGCCGGTCTGGTGATGGCGGGCAAACCGCGCCAGGACCTGCGGGCTCCTCCAGCCAATGCTCGAACAGCTGCGACGGCAGTTCGACGAAATCGCGCGCCACATTGGTGCCGGACAGGCGCGGGAAGCGCACCTGGGTCAACAGGCCGTGCAGGGCATGGCCGAATTCGTGGAACAGCGGTCACCGCATCGTCGAACGACAGCAGGCAGGGATCGCTTTTGCTGAAGTTGGAATTGTTGATGATGATCGGCAGCACCTCGCCATGCAGCCTCTGCTGGTCGCGGAGCTGGACATCCAGGCGCCGCCCTGCTTGCCGGGGCGGGCGAAATAATCGCCATAAAACAGCCCGATCGCCTGCCGTCGCGCGCCGCACCTCCCAGACGCGGACATCGGGGTGATAGACGGGGATGTCGTGGCGCTCGCTGGAACGACAGTCCGAACAGTTTCTGCGGCGGTGTCGAAGGCCGCCGCGATCAGGTTGTCAAGCTGGAAATAGGGCTTGCAGCGCTCGCTCGTCGAAATCATACTTCTCCTGGCGCAGCTTCTCGGCATAATAGCGCCAGTCCCAGGGCGCCAGCGCGAAATTGCCGCCCTCGGCGCGTATCAACGCCTGCAGCGCATCGCGTTCCTCCAGCGCGCGCTCGCGCGCCGGCGCCCAGACCTTTTCCAGCAGGGCGCGCGCGCTTGGCGGGCGTGCCGGCCATGGTGTCGGCCAGCTTGTAGGCGGCGAAGTTCTCATAGCCCAGCAGCCGGCCCGTTCGGCCCGCAGGGCAAGCGTCTCGGCGATGATGGCATTGTTGTCGCGGGCATTGGCTTGATCGCCGCGCGCCGTCCAGGCGCTGAACAGTTTCTCGCGAAGGCCGCGGTCGTCGGCATATTGCAGGAAGGGTTCGACGCTGGAACGCGACAGGGTGACGGCGATAAGGCGCGTCCAGGTTCAGCGCCCTGGCCTGGGCGGCGGCGGCATCGCGCGACGGCAGGGGGGAGCGCCCGCGACCTGGGCCTCGCTCAGCGGCTGGACCCAATTTTCCTCCTCCGCCAGCACATTCTGGGTGAATTGGGTGCCAAGCACCGCCAGGCGCTGGCCGATCGCGGCCAGCCTGTCGCGGGCCGCCGGCTTTGCAGCCGGGCGCCGGCGCGCACGAAATCCAGATGATAGCGCTCCAGGACGTGCAGCTATTCCGCATCCAGCTCCAGGTCCGCGCGCCGGCGTACAGACGCATCCAGCCGCGCGAACAACGCGGGATTCATGTAGATCGCGCTCCAATGCGCCGACAGGCGCGGCGCCATCTCCAGCTCGATCGCCTGCAGGGCTTCGTTGGTGGCAGACGGATGACAGGCTGGAGAACACGCCGTCCACCCGGGCCAGCAATTGGCCGCTTTGTTCCAGGGCGATGACGATGTTGTCGAAGTTGGGCGGGACGGATCTCCGGCGATGCCGACTATCTCGGCATTGTGCTCGGCCAGCGCGCGGTCATAGGCGGGCGCGAAATGCTCCGGCTTGGACCCGGTCCAGCGGCGGCGCGCCGAACGGGCCCGTCCAGTCTTCAAAAGCATGGTCATGCGTCAATATAGGGTCAGTGAATTTCCCATACCATCGAGATGTCGGCGGTGACGCTTTGTTCGCCCACCGCCACCGGGCGGCGGGCTCGCAGCAAAGGCGGCCGCCATCCGGTACATCGGCCGGGGCGCTTCGCTGCCGGCTTCGCCGATGGAGACGATCGGTCCCAGGCCGACGCCGGCCGCCTTGGCATAGGTCTCGGCGCGGGTGCGGGCGTCGGCGACGGCCAGCGCGCGCGCCTGCGCCAGAATCGGCGCGCTGTCGCGGATGGAGAAGCTGATGCCGTTCATCTGATTGGCGCCCGCCGTCACCAGCGCATCCAGCGCGGTGCCCAGCTTGCGCACATCTTCCAGCCGCACTGACACTTCTTGTTGACCTGATAACCGGTCAGGCGGCGGGGCTGTTGTTCTCGCCATTGGCATATTGCGGCGAGACGAAGAAATTCGTGGTCTGGATGTTCTTTTCCGGCACGCCCAGTTTCTCCAGCGCCGCCAGCACGGCCTGCATGCGGGCGGTGTTGGCGGCCAGCGCGGCGGCGGCGGTGGCGGCGCTGGTGGTGACGCCGGCATTGACCTGGGCCATGTCGGGAGCGGCGCGGGCTTCGCCATGACCGTTCATGGTGATGGTGCGGGCCGGGTCGGACCAAGCGGGGCCGGCCAGGGCGACGGCCAGTGCCAAGCCAGAGCAGGCCGGCAAAAGAAGAGGTTTTCATGCTGTCAGCTTTCCTGTTTGGGCACCCGTCCGGCGGCGATACTGGCGGCAAACCGGGGCGAATTCTGGGCATGGCCACCCTTTTGATGGCCGTGGCGGCGGGCGCCTTGCGGTGCCGGGCGCGCCGGGTTGGCGTGCGGAAAAATCCTGTTATACCCCCTTTCGGTAAGGGCCTGTAGCTCAGTTGGTTAGAGCTGACCGCTCATAACGGTTAGGTCGCAGGTTCGAGTCCTGCCGGGCCCACCAACATGGATCGTCGCGGTTTGCGCGCGCGCGCCGATGTTCGAGAACATCCAATAACATCAATCACTTATGTTCGTATGTGTTCGTGGCTGTGTTTTGGCAGCCGGCTTTTCTGTTGGTATGTTTTGCTGGAAAGACCAACACGATTCCGGAAAAGACCAACATGCCTTTGACCGACGCAAAAGTGCGCTCGCTGAAAGCGGCCAAAGCTCAATACAAGGTGACCGACAGCGAAGGCCTCTATCTTTTGGTTACACCCAGCGGCGGGAAATTGTGGCGACTAAGGTATGGAAGTGCCGGTTTCCTCCTTAGGTCGTCCCATCGCAGTGCGAATGCGGGCCATCTCACTAAGCATGCTGATTAGCAGCATAGTCCCCATCCCAGGATCGGTCAGCTTGGGCAGCAGACCATCCTGGCGCCACTGTTCCAGCGCATGGTTCGCGGGCAATAGTAGCGGTCAAAGACGCACCGGCAGCAGCGCGAACCGCACCTTTGGGTAACGTCTACTCCTCGGAAATCGACACGATCGTGTCTGCGGCATCCAACGCGATCTGCATCGCCGCGCCCCGGTCGGTGGTGGTGATGCCGGTCTTCAATTTGGCCACGACTTCCATATATTGATCCTTCTTGGCCGGATCGGAGTCCGGAATCAGCCCGTTGCCGCTAGCGGCGCAGGGATTGGGCGCGGATGCATCGAACCCCTCGCCCTTGGGTCCCACCAGGCAATTGATCGCGCTCTGCATGCGTTGATGCACATCTTCAATCTTGAAAACATTGCGCGAGGCCGAGCGCGCCGTGATCTGGGCGGCAATCTTCTCCACCGCCAGATCGACTGCATGAGCCGAAGCCAAGGGCAAAAGAGCCAAGGCCGCCGCAACACTCATCACTCGAAACTTCATGGCATCCCCGCAAATTCGCAACACCGCCCTGGAACCACCCACAAGGAGGGCGTCAATCTCAAGCGCTCAGTCCCGTCAGACGGCCAGTGGAATCGCCATGGCGTCCCACCTTGGTTTCCATCCGGTCCATCAACGACAGCCACAGGTTGGTCATCGGCGTGCCTTCCGCGTATTTGACATAACGGCCGGGATCGAGCGTGCCGCAGCCTCGGCCCGCCAGCACCGAAAGGCAGTTGATATGGTCGTGCCTGGCCGCGAAACCATTGCCGTTGCCCAACAGCACCATGGCATTGTCCAGCATGGTCTTGTCGCCTTCCTTCACCGACTTCATCTTGTCGAGGTAATATGCGAACTGCTCGGCCATATAGGTGTCGATCTTCACCACCTTGGCGATCTTGGCCGGATCGCCCGCGTGATGGGTCAGGCCGTGATGTTCTTCCGGAATGCCGATTTCGTTATAGGTTCGTCGGCTTTGTTCCACGCCCAGCATGAACGTGGAGATGCGGGTGGCGTCCATCTGGAAGGCCAGGATCTGCAGGTCCGACATCAGGCGGAAATGTTCCTTGAATGTGTCGGGCACGCGGGTGGGCCGCACCACGCCCTTGGGCAATTTGAGGGTGGACGGCGGCGCGTCGAGACGGTGCTCGATCTCGCGGATGCTGGTGAGATATTCATCCACCCGATGGCGGTCATTCCGGCCAAGCTGGGTGTTGATCTGGGTCAGGCTGTCCTTGGTGTAGTCCAGGATGGAGCGGTTATAGGTCTCCTGCTGGTCGCGTGATTCACCGGCGTGGTCCGAAGCCTGGGCGCCGCCGAACAGACGGTCGAAGACCACGCGGGGATTGACCTCCTTGATAGCGGGGGTCTTAGCGTCCTTCCAGGAGACATTGTTGGAATAGATGCAGGCGTAACCCGGATCGCAGCCGCCTTCCATGCGGCCATAATCCAGCCCGAGTTCCAGCGACGGAAAACGGGTGCGGTTTCCAATGTTGTTGGCTATCACCTGATCGAAGGAGATCGCGCACTGGATCTCGTCGGACGCAGTCTTCTTGATGCGCACGCCGGTGCCGTAACAACCGATCGCCTTGGCATGGTCACCGGCCGCGTCATACAGGGCCATGGGTACGGCCAAGTTTCCCAAGAGCAGGAAATCCTTCTGATGGCGCTTCAGCGGCTCCATCGAAAGGCCGGTCATGTCGTAATCGGCGCCGTCGGTTTTCGGGTACCAGTGATCGGATTCCAGCCCGTTGGGATAATAGAGCAGCGCGAAGCGGTTTTTCGGCATCGCTTTGGCGGTGCGCTCCGCCGCTTCTGCCGAGCCGATCAGGCATTCCGGAACCATCGAATCCAGGAACGGCAGCGCGATGGCAATGGAGCCGGCGCCTCTCAACAGGGCGCGACGGCTCATTGGTGGACGCGAAATCATCATTTGCGGGCTTCTCCGGCGGACAGGCTGATCGGTTGCAGGCCCTGCTGGGGCTTGGAATTGGTGTTTTCACTGGTGGCGTTGACGGCGCCGCCCTTGGCGTTCTGGAATGGGAAGCTTTTCACTACATTCAGGATAACGCTGTTGAAGGTATCGCCATCGGCACCGACCTTAGCGACGATCTGCTCGATAGCCGGACGGTCGGTGCCTTGGATACCGCGTCCCAGCGCATAGGAAAGGACCTTGCGCACCACGGCATGGCGGAAATCGCCCCGGCGGGTTTCCAGAACCTTGTGAAACTCGGCCGGGTTGGTAAATTTGTGTCCGTTAATCTCGCCCGAGACGTCCAGGGGGATGTTGTTCTCCTGGCTGCGCCAGGCGCCGTTGCCGGCATAATTCTCCAGCGCGAAGCCATAGGGCTCCATCCGGGCGTGGCAGCCGGCGCATATTGGATTGGTGCGATGCTGTTCGAAGATCTGGCGGGTGGTGCCGGTGAGCGGATGATCGTCATCCACCTTCAGCGGCGGCACATCCGGCGGCGGCGGCGGGATTTTCTGATTGAAGAGATTTTCCAGGATGTACTTGCCCCGCACCACCGGTGAAGTGCGCAGGCCCGTGCCCAGCGGCTTGGAGGTCACCGTCAGGATCGAAGCCTGGGTGATCAGGCCGAAGCGCTGCTTGGGATCGAGCTGCACCTTTTGGAAATCGTCGCCGGTGACGCCGGGGATGCCGTAAAGCTTGGCCAGCCGCTCATCGACAAAGCTGTAATCGGCGTCCAGCAGGTCAGTGATGGGCCGGTTGTTGGTGACGATATAGTTGAAGAAATGCTCGGTCTCACCCCGCATCGAGGCGGCAAGCGCCTTGTCGACATTCGGCGTCTGGTCGAGGCCGCGGATTTCCAGCCACTGGCCCATGAAGTCCTTGGTCAGCGAGATTGCCTTGGGATCCTTGAGCATCCGCGCCACTTCGGCGTCGAGGTTCTGGCGCAAGGTGCCGGCTTTTGCCTCGGCGAACAACGCTTCGTCCGGCATCGTGCTCCAAAGGAAATAGGACAGCCGCGAGGCGAGCTGGAATTCGGTGAGCGGATAGACCTTGCCTGTTCCGTCCGGATGCGGGTCCTGCTCCAGCCGGAACAGGAAGTTGGGCGACATCAGCGAGGCGCGGATCGCCAGTGCCGTCGCTTCGGAACTGGACTCGCCGGCCTGGGCGAAGGATAGCGCGGCGAATTTCATCACCCCGTCCACGTCCTCTTTCGTCACCGGGCGGCGCCAGGCGCGCGGCAGGAAAGCCTCGATACTGATGCGTACCTTGGCCTGGCTGTTGGCGAAATCGGCCTTGAAGCCCTTGCCGGCGTCCAGGATTTTCTGCGCGGGGATTTCCGACAGCACGCCCTTGTCTTCATTCAGCGGCTTGAAGGACCGGCGCACGGACTTCTCCGCCGCATCGAGATAATGCTCGATTAGCACCGGCGATATTACCAGCGTCTCGCTGTTGTTGTCGAAGCCGTCGCCGCGCTCGTCCGCCGGGAAATCGACGGTCGGGTCGTAGCTGGGCGGCAGGTAAAGCAGCTCACGAATGGTGTTGGCATATTCGCGGTTGTTGAGGCGATGCACGATCATCGGACCCGGGTCAGGCTTGCCGCCCATGGTGAGCATGTCGTTCTTGATCCAGTTGACCAGCAGCTTGCGCTCCTCGTCGCTGGGGCGGTTCTTGACGGTCGCGGGCGGCATCATTCCGCCCCCAACCATGGTCGTAACCTTGTCCCAGAACTCGTCATTGGTGGCCATGCGGCTGCGGGCGTCATCCTCGTCCTTGAACTTGAGCATGATGTCGGCCTTGGGCTGGGGGCCGGAGTGACAGACGACGCAGTATTTGTTGAAAATGGGCGCGATGTGCTTGTCGAAGATGGGATGGGAATTCGGCGGGAGAGCCACATCTTGCGCCGCGGCACGTCCCCAATGGCCGGGCCATATCACCGCCGCGCTGAAAACTGCCGCTCCACCAACGAGTGATTGCAGCAAAAAGCGCGCGCGGCTATGCATCCACTGAGAGCCTCCCGAGCCCCTATTCATATCGCTTTATTGCGGCTGCTTGTCCGAGTTATTGTGGCAACAGGCCCGCCGGCGTGCAACCCCAAACTAGAGGTCGGCGGCGTTCACATTTTCGCGGGCTGCGCAGTCAATTGCTGCCTTTAATCACCCTTTGCGCCGGCTCCAGAAGCGCCGATGGTGCTTGGCCAGGCGTTGGCGGCACAAGGCAAGTATGACGAGCCCGTGGCTGCCTTCGGTCAGGTCATCAGCGGCGACGGGCGGGTAACGCCTCGCATCGCACGGCTATGGGCTGACTATGTCAAGATCAAGAAGAGTTATGGCCCTAGGCGCCGGAGTTGTGATCGACGCTGCAGAAGGCGTCGTACGGCCGGTCGATCCGACGTGGTGAGTGCCAAAAAGCGGCCGCTTTGAATGGCCGCTGTTGGCGCTAGGCGGACATTGGGCTGCCCCGGGACGAATGTCCGCTTTGGGGTAAGGGCACAATAATGGGCCAGGAGAACAGACAGTACGGACAGTGCACGCAGCGACATAGCCCCCCATAACCACGCATGGCATTGAAGGACTGCGCTAATGGATATTTGCTGCCCTGCAGCAAAGACAATGCCGGCGGCCTAACTCGCCGTTACACCTCTGGCCGGAAAAACCCTACGGCAGTTCGAAATATCGCGAGGCTGCGTCCGGCGAACAACAGTTTTGCCACCCGGTCTTGCCATTTCGTGCGCAATGGAATGTTCTTGAGGCATGAGGCAACCATCTAATGATCGGGCGCAGTGGTTCGCGCAATACGTCGTTCCCCACGAACGGGCTATCCGGTCGTGGCTGGGCAAGCGCACCCACGATCTCGACATCGATGATATTGTACAGAAGATGTATTCCCGGCTTGCCGCGCTGGATGATGTGGAGAGCGTTCGTAATCCTCGACAAAATGCGGCGCAGACTGCGACTTCCATCGCGCTGAACCCGGCGCGCAATGCTCGGGTTGTGCCCATGATATCGCTTGGAGAATTTGAGGATTTCCGACTGGTGTCGCTGGAGCCTTCGCCCGAACACGCCCTCAATTCTCGCGAAGAATTGCGCGCGTTGAAACGCTCGGCATTGCGTGGTGCAAACGACGCGCCGGGGGCCGTTGCAGATGCCTTCAAATCTGTGCCATCTGGACGGAATTGAAGACATGGCTCTCCCCGGTTGGTCGTTTTGTGTTTCCTGTGCCCTAGTCGGCTGCTTGCTGTCACCACCCAGCCATGCGGCCGGTGCGAATGAATGGCCCAGTTATGGTCATGACCCGGGGAATATGCGTCACTCCCCGCTGAAACAAATCACCCCTGTTAATGTCGACCGCCTGGCACTGGCCTGGACCTTTCACATGCGGCCGGTAAGCCTGGACGTAGCGGCAGCCAATCCGCAAGTGGCGACTTCGGAACGCAGCCGGCCTGATTCAAGATATATCGGGTCGGAAATGACGCCATTGGTGGTGAATGGGTTGATGATACTGGCAACCCCATATCGTCGTGTTGTGGCTTTGGATGCCACATCCGGCAGACAAGTGTGGGCTTACGACTTCTTTGGAAAGGATGCACCAGCGACTCGGGGTATTTCCTATTGGCCCGGCAGTCGCGCCGAAAAACCCCGCGTCATTGTTTCCACTCGGAACGGAAACCTGGTCGCGCTCGATGTGGCGACGGGTGAGCCGATTAAGAGCTTCGGCACTGGTGGTACGATCAAACTTAAAACGCCCGATGTGCTAAACGGGTTTCCAAGCGCGTATTTCGGATTTTCATCGCCGGTGCTGGTCTTGGGCAATGTTATCGTGGCGGGGAGCCGGGTGCAGGAAGCGCCCACGCTCGGGGCGGCGGGCGATGTTCGTGCTTTTGACGTCCGCACCGGGAAGCATTTATGGACTTTTCACACCATTCCCCAGCCGGGAGAAGCCGGATTTGGCACCTGGGAAGGCGATAGTTGGAAACGCCGGTCAGGCGTAAATGTTTGGACGACCATCATCGGGGATGAAAAACGCGGCATCGTTTACCTGCCAGTTGCAGCACCGACATTCGATCGCTGGGGCGCCGATCGTCATGGGCAGAATCTTTTCAGCGATTCCATCGTCGCGGTGAACGTCAAAACCGGCAAATATCTCTGGCATTTCCAGACCGTCCATCACGATATCTGGGATCTGGATTTGCCGAGTGCCACGTTGATAGCGGTCAAGCAGGCTGGGAAAATCATTCCGGCGATCGCCGTCATGAATAAGACCGCGATCCTCTTCATGCTTGATCGGGTCACTGGTCAGCCGCTGTACGAGGTCAGGGAAGTGCCGGTCCCGACGGACACGGATATTCCCGGCGAAAAGCCTTGGCCCACTCAGCCCATCTCGGTCACGCCGCCTTTGGCGAAAGTGATCTATGAACAAGGCGATGTCGCAAATGTCACGCCCGAGCTGAAGTCTTATTGCGAGAAATTGATCGCCGACAAGCATGTGGTCGCGTCAAAGTTGTTTCAGCCACTACGGACGGATTCGGCTGTCGCCAGCTTTCCAGGCAGTCTGGGTGGCATAGACTGGGGCGGCGCCGCCTTCGACCCCGGGCGTGGGTTGCTAGTCGCGAACACTAATAACCTCGCAGCTTTGCCGACCATGGTTTCCCGTCCCGATGGCAGTTACAGTATGAAGGACGGATATCTCTATTTCTGGAATCCGAAGACGCGGCAGCCATGCAACGCGCCGCCTTGGGGGCAATTCAGCGCGGTAGACGTCAATACGGGAAAGATCAAATGGCAGGTGCCGCTTGGTGTGAGCGACGACCTCCCTATCGACCGTCGCAATACGGGCCGTGTGAATTTGGGAAATCCCATGGTTACGGCCGGAGGTTTGGCGTTCGTCGGTGCCACGGACGATAGCCGCTTTCGTGCCTTCGAGACGGAGACGGGTAATCTGCGTTGGGAAGCGATGCTGCCGGCGACTGCATCATCGGGTCCCGTAAGCTATCGCGGAAAAGATGGCCGTCAGTACATCGCGATTGTCGCTACGGGCGGCAACAATGCAGGAGTGCCCGCCAGCGCGGATTACGTAATGGCTTTCGCTTTGCAGGATCACAATGTCCGTTAGTGTATCCTCAATTGGGTGGGTAGATTTTTACATCAGAACAAGAACAATTTTTCTCGTCTTCGTTTTTTTCAATGCTGGCGGCGGGTTTTGCTGCGGTGGGAATGGAATTTGACTGGTTGGCAGCGACAGCGCTCAAATAGCTGAGGACGCATTCTCTGCTATACCCGACGATGTACCGTTATACGGGCCAATTTGGTGGGGGCGATGCCAAACGCATATGGGACAGAGTGGACATGTCCAACATGTTCGGTCATCCGTTACAGCAATTTCTGCCCAACATGCGGCGAAGAAGTCACCACCGCGGGCTATCTGACACTTCGCGGATTTGCAGGTCAGCTCTTCAGCGCATTGACAAGCGTCGACAGTCGACTGGTCAGATCCTTCAGGAATTTACTAGTTCGCCCTGGCGCGCTAACGGCAAGCTATCGCGATGGCCAGCGCAAACAATATTTCTTGCCGATGAATCTATTCTTGTTTGCGAACGGGATCTTCTTCGCGGTGCAATCAGCGGCCAGCGTGAAGGTATTTTCCGCGCCACTCGAAATGCATCTATACAATCAATTCTGGAGCCCGGTTGCGGCGTACCTTGTCAATGCGCGACTGCACGCCACAGGCACCACGTTGAAAGAATTCTTTGCCGTTTTCGATCAGGCCACCGCTCTGAATGCCAGGACCCTGATTGGCTTGGTGGTGCCTGTATTTGCATTGCTGTTACCGCCGAAATTTTTTCGGAGCAAGCAGTCCTTCGTAGTTCACGCCGTATTCGTGGGTGCCAACGGCAGGCCAGATGGCGAGATCGTCGCTGTAAGGCGTCTAAACGCGCATCAGCGGGTTCTGACTAGGCACCAACTATGCAGCCGTATGCCAACCCAGCTTGACGACCATGGAAGGTCCGCTTTTGATCCAAAGCAGTCATTCCCGCATTGAATTGATTGCCAGCGCCGCTCAAAGGGAGGGTATGACCGGTCCCCGTCCAGGTCCAAGCCCGGCGCGTCCGGGCTGGAACATTGGAATGGGCGGATCATCTGCCGGCGGCGCAGGTGCGTTGATCCCCTCTGGAGGCACTTCGAGTCCGGCAATCCAGGCGATGGCGTTAAGCAGGTATTTCCGGTACGCCGCCACATTGTGCATGTTGTCGTGGAAATCAGATCCGCCCCACACGAATGGACGGCCACCATCGGGACGGTTAAAGACCCAAGACACCGGATCGGGCCCGCCATTGCTCGCGGTGGCGGGCGTGGCCTCTAGCAACTCGGTGCGCCGCGGATCGGGTAGAGGAAATAACGCGAGAACATTTCGTCACGATAGGTCCAGGGCTGTACGCCACTGAGGATGGGATGACGACACAGGCAGCGGTGACACCGTCCAAGTGTCCACCGGATTGTGTGAGGAATAGGGAAGCCAGTTGCCGCCGAACCAGTCCATCAGGAAGCGCTTACCGACCCAGTTGTCCACCCACATGGTGTAGTGGAAGATCGCCAATCCCATCTTCCGCCGCTTGATCACCGCGTCAAGCTTGTTTAGCCAACCAGTATGCTCCGCGTCATAGGAGCGCCCGTCGGTATCCTGATCCTGCGGGAATAGGATGCCGGTCTCGGTCTTGAGCCAGGCGCCATTGCCGAAGACCACTAGGGCGTCGGCGTCTTCTAGTTCGCTGATGTCCCTGGGCGGCTTGGTGACGACTTTCACAACCGTCTCCATGCCGCGCAGATTGGTGGCGTGCTCAAGTTGCCAGGCCAGTTCAGTCAGGTCCCGCTCATATTCATGCCGACCGGGGATGCCGTGCTCCTTCGGTCCCGCCCAGAAGACGATCTTCTTAACTGGCGCCGAGCCTTGCGCCCTGGCCCAGCCAAAACCGGCGATCGAACCTGCGGCGGCCACTAGGAATGCGCGTTTGTCTAACATGGCGTTCTCCCATTGTTTTGCGGGGATGCTGGAGCAAATCCGCCGCGTTGCAAAGGCCCTAAAGCCGTTGTCACCGACGCGCGCACAATTGAATGGCGGAAAAATCCACAAACCCAAGGTCTTAATCTCCACGATGGTTGAGCGCGCTTCACGCCCAACTTGGGAAGCGAGTCAGCTTTTGGCTCATGACCGCTTTGACCCAAACCGGACATGAGCCGAGTGCCTATTCTGGTCCGGTGCGCGGAGAACCCCAGCCGTGGGCAGGTCTCGCAATCTTTGAAGAAGCATGGGAGAGGTGGTACCATCTGTATCGCCCAAGTTGCTGGGAGGACGCACGCGCATCGTCAGAACAAGATATGGAATTTTGCTTGCACTCCTTCTTGGTGCCGCCAATGCGTTAGCGGAGCCATCCCCGGGGCGGGGGGCTCAGCCTACGGTTCCGGTTGAGACCGCCGCCGTAACCGGGGCAAGCTCTGAGGCTGTGAATCACTTCGTCGAGGCGGCGGCCACTCCGACGCACATCATCGGCAAGGTTGCGCGCTGGGAGACGCCTATCTGCCCCGCTGCCGTGGGGTTGCCGGATGATGCTACCGCTCTGGTCGTGAAACGGGTGAAAGAGGTGGCGGTCCAGACCGGCGCGCGGGTCAGCAGCAACCCGGTCTGCAAGCCCAACATCGTGATCGCCTTTACAGCACGCCCCAGGCCTTGCTGGACAATATCCGCGAGGATCATAGGGAATGGCTTGGCTACTATTCCAGTTCGGAAGAACTGGATCGGCTGGGGACTGTGACTAGGCCGATCCAGGCCTGGTACAGCACCGCGACTATGGATCTACTCGGTTCGCCGGACACGTGTCAGGCCCTTCCCAGCATTACCAGCTTGCTGGCGAAGAACTGTATGCAGGCCGCAACGGCAGTTACCGTCAACGACTTGGGTTATCTCAAGGCCGTCTATGCTGCCAATCCCGACAAAGTGCCGGGGCTGCAGAAAGATGAGATCGCCTACCGCACGGAACAGGGGATTGCGGGCCGGTAAACTCTGTGTTGGGGTGTCGATTGATTGTCCGCTTTTGGCGCAAAGGAGACATGAGACGGCGTGGCGTCGGATGGACAAAAGTCCCAAACAAAGTTAGCCGGTTGATATTTACCCAGATAAACAGTCATTTTGCTACAGCCGTTCTCGCGCAATCAGGGAACGTAACGAGTAATAGGAGAGGGATGGATGGCCTTGGAGCAGAAGCACGTTGCACCACAAAGCATGTCGAAAAAAAACTCGACCTCGATCAATCGTCGCAGCTTTATGGAAGGCGCCGCATTCACGGGTGCTATCGCAGGTGTCGATGTCGTGATGCCGGGCCACGCGTTCCCAGCCAGGTCGCGTGGCGGTAAGTCCCCGTACGGCAGCTCGCGCCTACCTGATGGCAGCGAATTTTCGCGCTGGGAACAGCCGCTGACCTTCACGAAGACTTATTACGTCGACAATACGTCAGCGGGCGCTGACGACAGCGGTCCAGGCGACCGTTCGCGACCATTTCGGACCATCGGCAAGGCAGCCGCAGTTTTGCAACCGGGCGAGCGCGTGGTCATTGCTGCTGGGGTTTATCGCGAATGTGTGAGACCGGCCCGGGGAGGAACCGGCCCCTCGCAAATGATCAGTTACGAGGCCGCTCCCGGCGCGAAAGTCTATATTCGCGGTTCGGAGGTCCTCAAAGACGGTTGGGAACGTGCGACCACACAGTATCGGCCACGCGGCGCTAACGCGCCTGTATCGCCGGAGGTTACGGTTTGGCGCCATCATCTCGACACGAGCATGTTTCCCGATCTCTACAACCCCTTCGCTCTTCCCAGCATCATGCGATCATGGGCATGGCTCGATCCCACCATCGCTGACATGGGGCCTTACCTGCGGAGGCGCGGGCTGGTGTTTGTCAACGGCAAGCCGCTCGAACCGATGGAGCAACTCGCCGAACTGGCGATGCCAGAATTGCCGCCCGTGCCGGATTTTACCGTTCCGCCCAAATCAATGTTCGGTATGCCCCCGCGGCGGCGCGGCGGTCCTATCATGCAGGAAATCGGCGGATCGCCTACGGCACGCTTCTGGACCGAAAACTCGGGGCGAACGATCTATATCCGCCTTGAATCGGGCACGCCTGCAAATCAGCTTGTTGAGGTGACTGCCCGCGAAAACGCTTTCCTCCCGGTCAAAAGCGGCACTAGCTATATTCGCATTAAAGGATTGACGTTTCAGCATGCGGGCAATGCCTATCCAGACCCGCAATCGCAGTCCGGCTTGGTTTCGCCAGCGGGCGGCGATCACTGGATCGTGGAAGATAATACGCTGGAATGGGCCAACGGCACATGCCTCGATTTGGGCATCGATGCCAACAGTGGCGGAGCGCCCAATCCGGGAGCCTCGCATATAATACGGCGCAACATCGTCCGCTACGGCGGCATCGAAGGTATTGCGGGGATGCGGACCACTGATACTTTGATTGAGGACAATCTGGTCGAATGGTGCGGCTGGGCCGACGCCCAGCGGGGCTGGGAAGCGGCGGGTTGCAAATTCCACCGTTCCAAGAACATGCTGTTCCGGCGCAACGTGATCCGCCACATGCGCCACGCCGATGCGGCGTGGTGGGATGTCGACAATATCAATTGCCGCGTAACTGAGAATATTTTCGCTGATATCGTCAGCGTCGGAGCCGCCGTTCATTTCGAGATGAATTCCGAACAGAATTCACTCGACAACAATATCATCTGGGGTGTTCAGAACGCCGAGCCGGGAACCCCGGGCCAGCGCGGATCAGCGGGGTCCGGGGTCTTCGACAATGCGACAAGCAAACTGATTGTTGCTCAGAACCTGATCGGCGCCTGCAACAACGCCGGCGTGTTTTTCATCGTCCGGCCAGACCGCGGTCACCCGGTAGCCGATGGCAATACCGTATCGAACAACATCTTCGTCAAATGCGGGGGTTCGGCGATCAATTTCTTCAATCAGAACAACAAGTCGGATGGCAACGTCTATATCGGTCTTCCCACCCAGTTTCTCGGGCTATTCGAAGGAACGCCAAGCGTGGATTACGATCCGAAAGCATGGACACATATCAAGCATTACGACTTGGCGAGTTGGCGCACGATCAAGGACTGGGACCAGTACTCAGTGAAGATGGAGGGCGATATCGATTTCGATCCCAAGACCTTGAAGTTGACGATTTCGACTAGCCGTCCGCTGTCGTCTGTGCCGCTCGTCAACGGGATCGACAACGACCTGTTTGGCAAGGGTACGGGAATCAGGCGGTTTCCGGGACCCATAGCCGACCTTGACCAGACCCGTTCGTGGAATGCGGATCCGAGAAATCTTGCCTAGCGCGGTGCTGGTTCAACATTCCGAATCTTGGTGGCGGCGCTGATGACGCTTATTCTGCGCAGGCGCGCTCAATTCCAGGCTAAGAGACGTGCCGGCCAACCCGGAGGAGCGGACGGCTAAAAGTGACTTACTGCCCTGCAAATCAAAGCATTGTCCGCTTTTGGTGCAAGGCGGAATTTGGCCGACCGGGGCTGAACGACCGCTTTTGGCGCAATGCGGACATTCCGGGAGGTCGGCCCTGTCAGTGCCGAGGCGAAAAAAGCCAAACTGGTGAGGATGCGAAGCCGCGCATGAGCGGACGGAGAGCCCGCAAAACAGGCCGACCTGGCACAGAGGAAACCGGTGCTTGTGGTCAGGACGGGGTCGGTAGCGGGTACTGGGCGCAACAGTTATTATATGGCAGGTTGGCCGATAGGGAGAGTTATGAAGGCTGATAACACTGCCACGCGACGCATCTTCCTGACATCCGCTTCGGCCATGGCCAGTACGGCAGTGATGCAAGGCATCATTTTCCGTAACACGGCTTTCGCCGCAACACGGATGTCGGACGCGGAGAAATGGACCCATGCCATGGCGGCGTTGGGACCGCGCATCACATGTGGAGAGGCCCACCGGAAATGGATCACGTATCTGGTCAGCAGGTTATCGGAAATGGGTTTGCATGCGACGCGGTATCCTGTGCCGGTCCGTTATTGGGAAGCAACCGCGTGGTCGCTTGACGTCACAGATCACTTGGGAAAAATGACGTCGATTCCCGTCGCCAACTATGTCCCGTATGCCGGAGAGACATCTGCCGAGGGTATAAGCGCGCAGCTGGTCGACCTTGGACCGGGCGCGGCCGCCAACTACACAAACAAGAACGTTGGCGGAAAAATCGCCCTGATTGACAAGACCTTTCCGGGCGACAGATCCGCCAAGGATTACATCGGGCCTCTTATCGCGACATATCCTCCCAATCTGGATGTTAGCCACCTCAGTCTCGTCGGCCGTCCCGCCAGCGGTGGGGGCAATAATATCAGTGTCCTGCTGGCGACGGCCAAGGCAAACGGAGCATCTGCGGCAGTCATCGTCCTGGACCTGCCGCCAGAGGCGGCTGCCCGACAGTTCACGCCGCATCAACAGCGGGAAATCAACTTTCCCGCCCTCAACCTGGATCGGGTTCAGGGCGCAAAATTGCGCGCGCTGATGGCGACCGGCCCGGTGAGCGCCAAACTCGTCCTGCAAGCTAAAAAAGATGATGGCGCGACGGCCGATTACCTGATCGCAAAATTGCCAGGCAACGGCAAATACAAAGGAGCGGTGTGCCTGTTGACCCACACCGATGGCCAGAATGCGATCGAAGAAAATGGCGGTCCGGCCATGCTCGCGATAGCCAAACACTTTTCCGGCATTCCGGCTGCGCAGCGTGAACGGGACATCTTCCTCATCTTTTCCGCTTGTCACATGAAGAACGGTTCCGAAAACACGAACCCCGCCGCATTCCTGGAAATGCAGCCAGCGATTGCAAAAGACATCGCCATCATATTCACCATCGAGCACCTTGGCGGCAAGGAATGGCGCGTTAGTCCGGATAAGACGAGCTACACGGCGACGGGAGAACGCGACATGTGGATTTTGGGAATGTCTGACAACCAGACACTCAAATCCATCTCGCTGGACGAGCTCAAGAAGAGGAATTTCACCAAGCTGCTTGTAACGCTACCGCCCAGAAATCTCTACGGAGAAGGCACATATACAAAGAATGACTACCCTTCAATCGCGGCATTTGCGGACGGAGAACATCTTCTCCAATTGTGGAATGAAGATAAGAGCGCCACAAGCCTGATAGACTTCGATTTCATGAATGAGCAGATCGATTTTTTCACGAGTCTCACCGGACGGTTCTTATCTGCATCAAACTTTTGATCGAGAATGATTTGCTCAGCTTTAGGGCTGATCAGAGGCTGAGACCGCTTTTGACCCAAAGCGGACGTTGACTAAGGTCTGGATTTTGGCCGTTGCGGACACGTCGGGATGCCGACGGAGCATACGCTCAAAGCAATTACGGACGGGCGCCATGGACCACAAGCAGGCCGAAATCCTTTCCGCGGCTTGCCTATGTGGCAATGTGAAGTTCATTGCGGTCGGCCCGCCCGTTCTGACGGATTCCTGTTTTGAACTAGGTGCCAGGAAGCCGGGCGTCAGATTGAACAGGCACCTTCTGCGCCCTTCGTGCTCGATCCGGACGGTGGAACATCTGTCGTCTTCTATCGAAAGGACCGGGTTCAATGCATAACGGGGCAGGATTACCTTGAAGAGCGTCGACTTAAGCCTGGTTCCCCGACCCGGCGGGTTGTTGCGACATGCTGCGATTCAGCGATGTTTCTCGACATTACGAAAGGTCACTGGCTGTCGATGTACTGGAACCGTTTTCCGACGGGCGCACCGCCCCTGGAAATGCGCGTCATGACAAGCGAGCGGCTCGGCGGTGTCGAACTAGTCAAAAATGTGCCGAATTACAGCAAACACTCCGGCAAGTTCTTGTTGAAGCTGGCCGTCGCCTGGATTGCAATGGGGTTTAGCAAACCTGAAATTGCCTTGGGAAGGGCAGCTTCTAAAGCGCACTAGGGCTTCGAAATTAGCCAAAATAGAATGTCCGCCTATGGCGCAAAGCGCACGTTGGGCGGACCGAGCGCGAATGAATGTTATTGGTGCAATGCGGACATCGGGCAGGTAGGCGTCGAATAATCGCTTTTGACCCAAAGCAGCCATTCCCGCATTGAATTGATTGCCAGCGCCCCTTAAGGGGAGGGTGTGGCCGGTCCCCGTCCAGGTCCAAGCCCAGCGCGTCCGGGCTGGAATATTGGAATGGGCGGATCATCTGCCGGCGGCGCAGGTGCGTTGATCCCCTCTGCCGGCACTTCGAGTCCGGCGATCCAGGCGATGGCGTTAAGCAGGCATTTCCGGTACGCCGCCACATTGTGCATGTTGTCGTGGAAATCAGATCCGCCCCACACGAGAGAACGGCCGTCATCGGCGGATTGTTGAACAAAGAAAATTGGATTATTGTCTGGCCGAGGCGGCGTGAAAGATTCCCAAAAAGCGCGATAGATGCCCATAAACCTAGGAAACGCCATGAAGAAAGCCATGCTGGTCACGGCGATGACCGTCTTGTTTGCGACACCGGCGATCTCTGCCCCCTGGGTGCGCGGGTATGTTGTTGGTAACTATGAACCGGCCTTCTTCTACGGGGCAAAGACCGGCACCACCGATCCCGGTTCCGACTGCCCGAAGGGCGCCAACCCGGACAACAATTATCGTCTCCTCCTGAAGACTGCTTGGCGCAGCGACGACGAGGTGCGCGAACTCACCCGTTCGGTGACCGAAACCGGCAAGGATCCGACCTCGGTGATGAACAACGCGCTCGCGCATCGTGGTTTCCGCAAGGATATCGAGACCTACATCAATCCCTTCGGCGCGCCCGATCCGGGTGTGCAGGAGGTGACCGGCAAGATCGCCGAGGGTTTCGACCTTGACGGGAACGCCAAAACCGGCGGGTTCACCAGCCCGGACGGGCGTCACGGCATCGACAACGCCTTTTACCGGGTTATGGGCTGCGGCAATTCCTATCGCGGCGTGGCCTATCACGGCTATCTGAGCAACCGTGGCAACGACAAGATGCTCGAGGGGCTCTACACCATGGTTGTGCGCATCTCCGGCAACCAGGATCCCATGAATGATAATGATGCGCGGGTGGAGGTCGGCTATTCCCCCGACCATGTCGTGAAGGATTCCGTTGCAAACGTGGTGTCGGACTATTCCTTCCGCATCGTCAAGACCGCGCAATATTCGTCGCTCAAGGCAACGATCAAGAATGGCGTGATCAAGACCGAGCAGATAGCGGAGCTGCACATGCCGGCCTTCGCCTGGTACGAGACCAACCGTGGCGAGGCCGTGCTGTTCAAAGGCCGCCTGCAGCTGCAGATGCACCCTGATGGCGGGCTGACCGGCCTGGCGGGCGGCTATCAGGACTTTCGCGTCGTTTACGGTCGGGACACCTTTAATGTTCCTTCCGGCGGCCAGTCGCGCGAGACGACCTATTATCAAAACCAGATCGCGATGTATTACGCTTTGAAGCGCAATGCGGACGGCATGCCGGACCCGAACACCGGCGAAAACACCGCTATTTCCACCGCCTATCGCTTCCTTGCGCGCCCTGCCTTTGTGGTCGATCCGGAAACGCCGGCCGTCATCGATCAACCGCTCACCAGCGACCGGGCGGAGATTCAGCGCGCGTTGTTCTGGAAAGCCGTCACAACCGGGACGATCTCGCCCGAGCCGCAGTTCCGCCGATCCGCGCCGCCCCCCAAAACGAAGGACGGCTTGCAGGTCAATGGCGGCGCACCATCGACCGTCGCTTCCGCGGACCAGTAGGAAATTGGATTAGGCCGTATGAAAGACATGAAAACCTGGCGGCACACCCTCGCGATCGCCTTCGCCTGTGCGGGATTGATGAGCATCGCTCTTGAAACGGCATCGTTCGCGGCGGAGCCCGTCAATTATGTCGCCAATATGCGCCGGCTGACGGAGACGGAGTATCGCAATTCCATCGCCGACATCTTCGGTTCCGGTATCGATGTGCAGGGCCGCTTCGAACCCGAGCGCCGCGTCGGTGGGCTGCTTGCCTCAAGCTCCGCGATCCTGTCCATCACGCCGTCCGGTTTCGAAGGCTATTCCAAAATGGCCGACAGCATTGCCGCTCAGGTCGTGAATGAGAAGAATCGCGGCAAGCTGATTTCCTGTGCCCCGAAAACCGCAACTGCGCCGGATGACAAATGTGCGGGCGATGTCGTTTCCCATTACGGGCTTATGCTGTTTCGCCGTCCGCTCACAGGCACGGAGTTCAAGTCACGCGTGATCCTGGCTGCGAAACTTTCCAAATCGTCCGGCAATTTCTACACCGGCCTGCGCTACGCACTGGCGAGCCTGATCGCTTCTCCCCAATTCCTGTTCCGGGTTGAAGCCGCGTCGGGGAACGGCGAGGACTATGCGCTGGACAATTACAGCCGTGCCACGCGCCTCAGCTACATGTTCTGGGACACGACACCTGATGCCGAGCTGCTGGGTGCGGCACAGAGCGGCGCGCTCGCCACGCCGGACGGCGTGAAAATGCAGGTGGACCGGCTGATGGCTTCGCCACGGCTGGAAACCGGCATGCGCGCGTTTTTTGCCGACTATTTCGAACTGGACACATTCGGCGACATCACAAAAGACCCCACCGTCTATCCCAAATTCCTGGGCAGCGTAGCCGACTCGGCCACGGAAGAGACGTTGCGCACGGCCATCGACCTGACCCTGATACGGAACGGCGACGTGCGCGATCTCATGACCACGCGCAAGACATTCATCAACCGTACGCTTGCTTCGATCTATGGCGTGCCGTTCAATTTCAAGTCGGACTGGATGCCGTACGAATTCCCCGAAGATGCAGGGCGCAGCGGACTGCTGACCCAGGTTTCAATGCTCGGCATGTTCTCCCATCCGGGCCGCTCCTCGCCCACCAAGCGCGGCGTGGCGGTGCTGGACATTTTCCTTTGCCAACCCACGCCCAGCCCGCCCGCCAATGTGGATTTTTCCATCATCAACGATGTGAGCAATCCCAAGCTCAAGACACAGCGCCAGCGGCTGATGGCCCATGCCACCAATGGCGTCTGCGCCTCCTGCCATACCCACAGCGACCCCATCGGGCTTTCGCTTGAGCAGTTTGACAGCATCGGGGGGCGGAGGCTGCTGGAGAATAACCAGCCCATCGATGTATCGGCCACGCTGCAGGGCCAGAATTTCGTCGGGGCGACAGGCCTGGGCAAGGTGTTGCATGACAATCCAAAAGTCGCTGCCTGCTTCGCGCGCAAAATGTACGCCTATGGCGTTGGCGCCAACAGCCAGCGTGTCAGCGCCGCCATGGTGCGCACGCAGCTGGACAGCTTCGCGGCGGGAGGCTATCGGCTGCCGGTGTTGCTGAAGGCGCTGGCCACAAGTCCGCAATTCTTCAGCGCACCGCCGCCCGAGGCACCCAAAGCCAAGACTGCAATGAACGAAGTTTCGCGCTGAACAGGAAGATCGCCATGGCCCATAACCGCAGAACCCTCCTTCGTGGCTTGTTCCAGGGCTCCGCCACCATGGTGACACTGCCGTTCCTGGACTGTTTCCTGGACAGCAGCGGCGGTGCCTTGGCGGCCACCGGCAAACCGATTCCCACTCGCTTCGGCACCTTCTTCTGGGGCTGCGGCCTCACCAAGGCGCTGTTCCTGCCCAAGAGCGCGGGCGTCAATTACGAGGACACGCCGCAGCTTGCTTCGCTCAAGCCGTTCAAGGCGAAAATGAACCTTTTGAGCGGCTATCGCGCCTATGTCGACAACAGGCCCAACATTCAGCACTGGACGGGTCTTGCCGCCATCACCACCGGCATTGCGCCCAAGAGCGACACCATATTCGAGGCCCAGACTATCGACCAGACCATCGCCGATGCCATCGGCCATGGCACACGCTTCAAGTCCATCGAAGTATCCTGCTGCGGTAACAAGCGCGAAAGTTATTCCAGTCTGGGCGGCAGAAATGCCAATCCGCCCGAAACGTCACCGCTCGGCCTCTACACGCGGCTGTTCGGGCCCGGATTCCAGGATCCGTCCAAGGGCGACTGGAAGCCCGATCCGCAGGTGATGCTGCAACAGAGCGTGTTGACGGTGGTCGCGGACGACCGCAAGCAGTTGATGAAAAATCTCGGCGCCACCGACAAGGCGCGGCTTGACCAGTATTTCACCTCGGTGCGCGAGCTGGAACAGACCCTGGCGGTGCAGCTGCAGCGTCCGGAGTTGATTGGCAAAGTGTCGATCCCCGATGCTCCGGAGGATATGCCGGCCAGCAAGTCGGTACCGGTGCTGCGCAACGTGACGCCGGTGATGTCCAAGCTCCTGGCCATCGGTCTGGCCACCAACCAGACGCGCGTGTTCAACATGGCCTTCTCCGAGCCCGCCTCGACCATCTACATGCCTGGCGACTCCCAGCCTTTCCATCAGGCGACCCATGAGGAGCCGGTGGACGGGACTCTCGGCTATCAGCCGGTGACCTCGAAATTCAGCACCTATAGCATGGAAGGTTTCGCGGCGTTGCTGGCGGCACTGGACGACATCAAGGAAGGCGATGGCACACTGCTCGATCACAGTCTGGTGATGGCTTATACCGACACCAGCTTCGCCAAGCTGCACGCGGTGGACGGCATTCCCATGTTCCTGGCCGGTTCGGCCAATGGGAGGATGAAGACGGGGATGCACGTTGTGGGCAACAGCGAGACCGTCACCCGCGTGGGCCTCACGACACAGCAGCTGATGGGCCTTTCGGTCGATCACTGGGGCAGCGAATCCAACCTCACCAGCAAACCCGTCTCCGAGATCATGGCCTGAGGCGACTGGCTGATTGTGCTGTGACGGTCAAAGCGCGAGCGCGCGGATGCGATTGTTTTCGGAATCGCCGATATAAAGCATGTGGTTGTGAACGAACAGGCCATGCGGCCGGTTGAGCTTGCAGGCGAGGGGATCGCCATCGGGCCCGTCGCCGCGTTCGCCCGTGCCCGCGACGGTGGAAATAATCCCACTCGCCAGCACGATCTTGCGGATCACATGATTTTCGGTGTCGGTGATATAGAGCGAACCATCCGGTGAAAGCGCCACGCCCTTGGGGCCTCGAAACTGCGCCGCCAGCGCGGGGCCGCCATCGCCCGCATAACCCATCGCGCCTGTGCCGGCCAGGCGTTTCAGGGTGCGCCGCGCGGGATCGACGGTGAAGGCCTTGTTGCCCTCGCGCAGCACCAGGTAGAGCGTGCCGTCCGGCCCGACATCGATGGAGCGCGGCGCCAGCAGGGGGGTGCCGTCCAGAGATGCCTGGTCAGGGGTTTCCCCTTTTTCACCTGTACCCGCGAAGGTGGTGATGATGCCGGTTTTCGGATCGCGCCGTCGGATGCGGTTGTTGAGGATGTCGCAGATATAGAGGTTGTCGTCCCGGTCCAGCGCAATGCTGTGCGGCTGCGCCAACTGCGCCGCCGCAGCAGGGCCACCATCGCCGCTATACCCGCGAACGCCGGTGCCCGCGACGGTGGAGATCACGCCGCTCTTCATGTCGATTTGGCGCACCACATGGGCGTCGCGTTCAGCGACGAACATGTTTCCCGCGCGGTCGAATCGGATCTCGTGCGGGGTGCTGATCAGCGCCTTTGCCGCCGGACCGCCATCGCCGGCATGGCCTTTCTCGCCGGTCCCGGCAATCACCGCGACGCGTCTTGTGCGCAGGTCGAGCCGCATCACGCGGTGGCTGGCGAAGTCGGCCCAGTATAGCTGATCGTCGGGGCCAATCAGGACACCGAAAGGGTTGTTAATGGCCGCTGTCGCGGCCCGTTCGCCATCCGCCGCCAGCCCCGCCACGCCGGTGCCGACAATGGTGGTGATCAGTCCCGCCGACGCACGTGCGCCCAACGGTACCGCCGCCAGCGCCGCCGAGGCGCCCACCATCGCGCGGCGGTCGATCCCTCTCAGGACACGATCACCGTGCCGACCATGCCCATCTCCTCATGGTATTTGCAGACGTATTTATAAGTGCCCTTGACGGTGAAGGTATGGTTGTAGGTCGCTTCCTCTTCCATATCGCCGGAGCCAAAGGGCGACACGCCTGCCGGCAGCGAGACATTGCTGGCTTTGATCGCCTGGGCGGGATCGAACGTGACTGTATGGGTGATCACGCCGGGATTTGTCCAGTTCACCGTGTCGCCGACACTGATAGTGATGATGTCCGGCACGAACAGGCCTTTGGGCGCCTGCTGCATGCTCACCTCGACTGTCTTGCCGGCGGCGTGAGCAGTGCCTCCAGCTAGGCTGAATCCGGTGGCGAGGGCGGCGAATGTGCGGCGATGCATGGTCATGGCGATGTCTCCTTGCTGGCAGTCGTTTATTGCGGCGGGGCGACCTGGTTGGCCAGGAACTGGGAAAGCGCGCTGGCGTCGAAGGCAAGGGGATTGTCGTCCGCCACCATGCCCTTGTGCAGCACGATGTCGGCGCTCACCTCATATTGGGTAACGCTCTTGGCATCGTCGGCGAAGAAGGCTGCGCCGGAAAACGGACTCCATCTCTGCATCGCGGGTGAGGCCGCGGTCTTGTAGCGCCATATCGGACGGAAGAAATCCAGCCGGAAGCTGTAGCGCGGGCCGGACGGATCGGGCTTGGGCACGGGCGCGGTATCGCCCTTGATGCGGCCTTCCACAAAGCTGAACCAGGAAAAATGCTGATCCTTGGTTATCTTTGCTGCGCGATAGGCGAGATACTTCTCGATCGCCTCGCGCGACGTGAAAGCATGGCCGGTCACGACCAAATGAAAGCGCGTCGGATGGGACTGCTGCGCTGTGAAAACGCCCGGCGTGGCGTCCGGTACAACAGGGCTCGCGGGCGCAGGTGCAGAGGGTTGGTCTTGAGTAGCCGTGGGCGCGGTCTGCGCGGGGGGGGGGTGGGCGTCCGCCGCGCCCAAGCCCGCAATGCCCAGTACAGCCATCAGGCAGACGATCCAAAAGCGTTTCATCGTTTCCTCTTTTGCCTTTTGTATCGCTATTTGGCCAGCGCAGGGCGTTTAAGAAATAATAAAGCCCGTGGTGATGAGCCGCACAAGGGTAGTGGCGAGTGTGGTGCCAATGGTAAGCCGCGGCGAAGGATATTTCTCGTTTCAAGCCTCCTTGGCTGGTTATGACCATGAAGACGGACAGGCCTGAGAACTTTGGCGGGCGGCGTAAAAAAATGACAGCAGCTCCGCCCCAGGGCCGCGCCAGCATTAGGAAGCTATCTATCTCATTGATACAAAATGGAATTACTCTGGAGGAGCTCTCGCCTGGGTGGCAATTCAGTTTGACTTCGAATTGTAGCCGGGTCTGGCGAAGAACCGGAACAATACCGCCCCAACTCGATGAGCCGCTAGCAATGCAGTAGTCCCGATTACCTTGGTACAAAAAATACATCAGGCCACGGACATTGGGCCGATCGGGGTCGAATGACCGCTTTTGGAGCAAAGTGGTCATTCGAGGCGTCACTCCGGGCAATCATTTAGCGATGGTCGCCGGCGCCAACGCTTTCTCATGGCGATGCGCTATTAGACCAACATCGGACGCTTGTCGGATAAACTGGGGTTCCAGATGTCCAGCTTCAGTAATTGCTCGCCGAGATAACCATCGACCCAATCGAACAGGAATGACGTCTAGATAGCCCTAAAGTCGTGCAGCGTTTGGAGGCCATTCGGGCCATAAATCAGGGCATGGCGTTCGTCGGTCCGGTGCGTGGGTGGCTTAGCCGGCAGGCAACGATTGGCGCCGTTGGCATCCTGGCCGTAAGGCACACCCTTAAAGGTGAAAACGCCGTCGTCCAGATAGCCACGAACATTTCCATATTGGATATTGGCGATTGCCGAACGCGGGGTGCTGCAGTTGCCTGGGTCCTGATTCGAGCCGATTTTGTGCCGTCGGCGGCGTGTGCCGGATTGACCAGCGCCGCGCTCGCAGCTGCAGAAAGCGCAAGGGCAGTACGACGGCTGAAGGAAGGTTTATCCCGGTCCATGGTGTTCATCCCCGCGAAAGTTCAGCCTAGGCCAGCAGCGCCTGCAGGGCAGTGAAAGCATATTGTCCGAGAATAGGATTCGCGTAGGATGCGGTCAGATTTTGCAGCGACAGCGTTCTGAATACAGCAGGCGATCCCGGACCGGAAGTTACGTCGGAATAGGCTGCCGCCGGTACCGGCGAAGAGATCGATTTTGCCGTGCAGGAATAGAAATTTGGTCGGCGTGACCTCAAACAGGGTGGACAAAAATGAAATCAGAAAAATGGCAATTGGGCGGGAATAGACGTTTGTCAAGAAATGAAAGCGCCAGCCAACGGTTGGATCGGCGGCGCTTTATGGAAAGTGCGGCGGCGGTGGGGACAATCTTGAGCGTGGAAGCAAGCATCTGGGGGCAGGCAGCCGCAGCACAGCCCAACAGCACGGCTTCCGCAGACTCTCGCTTGCCCGACGGGACCGATGTTTGCCAGCTGGGAGCAGCCGCTGACCTTCTCCAAGACCTATTACGTCGACAACACTTCGCCCAATGCCGACGACAACGGTCCCGGCGACAAAGCGCGGCCCTTCCGCACCATCAACAGGGCCGCCCAGGTACTCCAGCCCGGCGAACGCGTTGTCATCGCCGCGGGCACCTACCGCGAATGCGTTCGCCCGGCGCGCGGCGGTACGGGCCCGGCGCAGATGATCAGCTACGAGGCCGCGCCGGGCGCGAAGGTCTTCATCAAAGGCTCCGAAGTCTTGAAGGACGGCTGGAGGCAGGAGACGGTCTCGGATGGTTTTCGTGCCGGCGGCCTGGAACCGGTATAACAGTTTGGCGGCACGACCTAACCGGCGCGATGTTTCCCGATGTCTATAATCCCTTCGCGCTGCCCAGCATCATGGGAGTTGGGGATGGCTGGATCCCAAGATGGTCGACATGGGCCCGTTTCTTCGCCGGCGCGGATTGGTGTTTGTCGATGGCAAGCCGCTTGAACCGATGGAACAACTTCGCGAACTGGCGATGCCGAAGCTGCCGCCAATCCCAGACTTCACTGTTCCGCCGCAGCCGCAGCTTGGGATGCCGCCGCGCCGACGCGGCGGGCCGATCATGCAGGAAGTTGGCGGCTCGCCCGATGCGCGGTTCTGGGTCGAAACCTCCGGGACGGCGATTTACATCCGTCTGACCTCGGGCACGCCCGCCGATCACCTGATCGAAGTCACCACCCGTCAAGCATACCTTTGTGCCCGCGCAAAGTGGTCTGGGCTTCATCCGGGTGAAGGGCCTCACCTTCCAGCACGCCGGCAACGCTTACCCGTTCCCGCAATACGGCATGGTCTCGCTCGCCGGCGGCGATCACTGGATCATCGAAGACAACACCTTGGAATGGGCGAATGGCGGCGGGCTCGTCAATCGGGAGGGACGGATATAGCGGTAACGCGCGGCAAGCCGGTGCCTCGCACATCATCCGCCGCAATACGATTCGCTACTGCGGCATCGAGGGCATCGGCGGCATGGGAACCACCGACACGCTGGTCGAAGACAATCTGATCGAGTGGTGCGGCTGGGCCGATGCCGAACGCGGCTGGGAAGCCGCCGGCGCCAAGTTCCACCGCGGCCAAGAACATGCTGTTCCGCCGCAATGTCATCCGGCATATGCGCCATGCCAATGCCGCCTGGTGGGACGTCGGCAACACCAATTGCCGCATCACCAGAAATGTTTTTGCCGATGTGCTGACGGTCAGCGCCGCCGTACACATGGAGATGAACCCGGCACAGAACTCGATCGACAACAATATCATCTGGGACGTTCGCAACGCCGAGCCGGGCACGCCCGGCCAGCGTGGGTGCGCGGGATCGGGCATCTTCGACAATGCGACGGACAATCTCATCATCGCGCAGAACTTGATCGGTCGCTGCGATAATGCCGGCATCTTTGCCATCGTTCGTCCGGATCGGGCCAACAGCGGCACGGCGACAGGAAACAATGTCGCAAATAATATCTTCGCCAAGTGCGGAAAATCCGCCATCGTCTTCCTCAATTCCAATAACAAGTCCGACGGAAATGTTTACGTGGACATGCCGAAAGAGTTTCAGGGCTTCTTTGAGGGAGCCCCGACGCTGCAATATGATCCTGAGGCCTGGCGCCAAATAAAATATCGCGATCTAACGGCTTGGCGCGATGCAAAGGGTTGGGACAAAAATTCCGTCATGGCCAATGCGCAGATCGATTTCAATCCCGATACGCTGCAGCTGACCATTTCGAACAGCAAGCCGCTGCCGCGGGTGAGCGCCGTCGGCCAAATTCAGAGCGACATACTGGGCAATGCGAGGGGGGCGACCACTTTGGCGGGTCCACTAGCAAATCCAGCAGCGAAAAGTTCATGGCAAATGGATCCTCGACTGCTGACCTCATAGAAGAGGAATGCAGGTTCCCGATATTGGTCCGGTTCCTTCCCGCTCCAATCGGGTTGCTATTCAGGGCTCGGACAATGGGGCGCGGTGACATCCTTCTCGCGAAGGGCGAAATCGAAGGGCGAATTCACAGTGAAGGTAGTAACTGTCGCCATGGTCAACCGATCGGGCAAGCAGTTAAATTCTTTGAGGGCGGCTTTGTCCCGTCTCAGTGCGTTGGCGGGAGCATCTTTTGTTGTTACATTGAGACAATGTCCCAGCACGTTTCGTACAAAAACAAACCCCGCATAGCGTGATGCGGAAGCCCGGCCAAGAAAAGTGAAACGCCGTCGTGTCCCAGCGCCGCATCCACAAAGGAAAAAAATAAGGCGCCAAGCGGCGAAAAATGATCTGGCGTCTTCCTCGACAATGGCTCCGGCCGCGACAAGCGGCGACCGGACTAGGGAGGTCACCATCACCGATGTCGCCAAGCGGGCTCGGGTCGGCGAAAGTACCGTCTCGCGAGTGATGCGCAACCACGGGGTAGTATCGCGGCTGACACGCGATGTGGTCCTCAAGGCCGCCGCTGAGTTGAATTATGTGCCCAACCGGATTGCTGGCAGCTTAGCCTCGAAGACGTCCAAGTTGATCGGCATCATCATCCCGTCTGTCGGCAATACCGTCGTACCGGAGGTTCTTGCCGGAGCGAGCAGGGTGCTGGAGGACGCTGGATACCAGCCGGCGATTGGGGTTTCGAACTATTCCCCGGAACGCGAGGAAGTCCTTATAGAGTCGATTCTCCGCTGGCGGCCCGCAGGCATAATGGTGGCAGGGCTGGAACATACCGATCGCGCAAGGGCGATGCTGAAGGGCTGTGGAGTGCGGGTGGTGGAGCTTCTGGACGTAGACGGAGAGGGCATTGACATAGTCGTGGGTTCTTCACAACGCATGGCGGGCCGAAAAAGCGCCGAGCATCTTCTGGCGCGCAACTACAGGCGTATCGGCTATGTCGGCCACGACATCCGGGTCGATATCCGCGCTGGAAAAAGACTGGAGGGCTTTCGCGCCGTGATGCGTGAAAATGGCCTGAGCTTTGTGGATCAGGAGTTTTATCCCGGCGGCGGCTCTTCGGTCGAGGCTGGCCGGATCGGCATGGCGCGGCTGCTGAAGAGGCAGTCTGGACTGGATGCGATCTATTTCTCAAACGATGATTTGGCGCTGGGCGGTTATTTCCACTGCATGGAGCATGACATCTCAGTTCCCTCAGATCTTGCCCTGTTCGGATACAATGGGCTCGAAATCGCCCGGCTGACACCTCAACCTCTCTCGACCATCCGCACGCCGCGAATTGCCATGGGCAAGGAGGGCGCCAACCGTCTGCTTTCGGGCTGCCCCTCAACTATTGTTGACGTCGGATTTGAACTCGTGGTGGGCGCAACGACTTGATCTGCCCCACAGCATCTTGACCAAGGATGTTGCAAAATTCCCGCACCCCCCAAATATCTGTAGCACCCATGTTAGCGGTCAACTGGGAACATTTGGCAGCGCTACCAAATAGTCTAGCTGAATCAGTGGGTTAATGCCTTAACCTCTTAATTCTACTGTACTATCTCAGATCTAACCGAAAATGGTAGCGCTGTCATTTTTCTTGGCAGCCCGTCGATTTCTCTGTAGCTCTTGGCCCAACAAAACTACGCAAAACCTTCAGGGGGTACCTATGAATACGGGGAAAGCCAACAAATTCGCGCTGATGTGCGCCGCCAGCGTGCTGGCTCTGACTGCGGGCGCACGCGCCCAGGAGGCGACCAATACTGCGGAAGCGGAATCGGTCACGGTTACCGGCTCGCGCGTCATTTCCGACATCGCCTTGTCGCCGACGCCGATCACCGTGGTCGGCGCTGAAGAGCTGCAGGCCACCACGCCTACCACCATCCCGGACGCCTTGAACAAGCTGCCCGACTTCATCGGCGGCAGCACACCGCGGTCTCAGGGCAATGGCTCCGGCAACGGCAGCTCCAATACGCTGAGCCTGCGCAATCTCGGCCCCTCCCGCACCCTGATCCTGCTTGACGGCCACCGCGTGGCGCCGGCGAACGCGAACGGTTCGGTGAATGTGGACTCGTTGCCCCAGATGCTGATGAGCCGGGTTGACGTGGTGACCGGCGGCGCCTCGGCGGTTTACGGCTCCGACGCCGTCGCCGGCGTGGTCAATTTCATCCTCGACAAGAAATTCAACGGCTTCAAGTACGACGTGAATGCCGGCATCTCGAATTATACCGATGGCGCGGAAGCGAGAATCGGTCTTGCCTGGGGCACCGACCTGTTTGGCGGCCGCGGTCATTACGAAATGGCCGTACGCTATTTCCAGCAGGACAAGATTGCGATGGACACGCGTCCTTACGGCTCCCAGAACAACACCTGGGTTCAGACCGGCACCGGCACCGCAGCGAATCCGTTTACCGACTCTCCCTTCGGCCGGCTCATCAATCAGTCGATTACCGGCACGATCCAGTGCGGCACGAACTGTCCCCTGAACTATCACACGTTCAACCAAGGTGGCGACATCGTTCCCCTGACCCACGGCATTCCCACCGGTACCTCGGGCGTAGAGGTGGGTGGTGACGGCGGTTATGCGACCCCTGCCGACACAACGATCATCGCCGGACAGCATCAGGCCGAATTCTTTAACCGCTTCAGCTATGACTTCACCCCGGACGTCACTGGCTATATCCAAGCCAGCGCGGCGGAGTCGCGGAACTACTCTACTTGGACGCCTCTGTTGGTGAGTTCGGCCGGATCGCGCCCCAACCGCTTCTTCACCGACAACGCCTACCTGACCCCGGCGACGTCAGCCGCGTTGACGGCGGCGGCCACGGCTGCGGGTAATTTACTGCCGGCCGTGGCATTGAACGCCACCGGCTCCAACGCCGCACAGGTCGCTGCGGCCGGTCGGCCCATCTTCGCCGACCCCCATTATATCAACACGGTGGATGGGGCGCGTGCCGGCGCCCACGACAACATCTATGCGACCAAGGGTGTTAACCGGATTCTGAGCTTGACTGCGGGTCTGGACGGCAACCTGGCCGGTTTTGCCTGGGATCTCTACTACAGCCACCAGGAAAACCGGGAGACTGTCAGCGATCCCCAGAACACCAACAACGCCAGGTGGATGGCGTCGCAGGACGCGGTTATTGCGCCCGC
Source organism: uncultured Alphaproteobacteria bacterium (assembly GCA_963835715.1). Lineage (GTDB taxonomy): Bacteria > Pseudomonadota > Alphaproteobacteria > Micropepsales > Micropepsaceae > Rhizomicrobium. The sequence continues at coordinate 364,122 of CAWIGN010000002.1, read as the reverse complement.
CGGCACCAAGGTGAACGGCGTGGATGTCGGCGGCACGGTCCAGTGCTGGAGCGCAATTCAGCCGCAATACGCTGCCCTCTATGCGGGCTGCGTGCCGGCGAACGTGTTCGATACCACCAGGGGCATTTCCCAGGACGCTTTCAACTGGATGAAGAAGGATACCTTCTGGACCCTGACGCAGAAGCTGGACAATGTTGGCGGCAGCATCTCGGGTGGTCTGTTCGGCCTGGGTCTGCCGGCCGGCGAGATCACTGGCGCGCTTTCGGCGGAAATGCGCTGGCAAACCTATGACAACAAGTCCAACGCCCTGCCGGCGGACTTAGTTGACTGCACCGGCTTGCGCATGTGTACGGTCAATGGCGGGGCCGCACCCGCGCTGTGGACCCAGAATGTCGTTGCGCCCGTGAGTGCCTCCGACAATGTCTGGGAGACCGCGCTGGAAGTTAACGTCCCCCTCCTCAAGGACTTTCCGCTGGCGCAGGATTTGAGCGTCGACATCGCCGGTCGCTATACCGACTATTCCATCTCCGGCCCGGCCCAGACCTGGAAAATCGGTGTGAACGACCGGGTTACCGAATGCCATCCGTATTCGCGGCACCATGTCGTATGACCATCGCGCGCCAAACCTGAACGACCTGTACCAGCCGACGGGTATCTCCTCGACCGGGTTCCCCGACCTGTTGACCACGGGTAACAACAGCCTCCAGCTGGTCACCAAGGGCAACCCCAATTTGTCGCCTGAGGTCGCCCATACCTATACGCTGGGCGTGGTGTTGACGCCGGATTTCATCCCCGGCTTGACCACCTCGCTGGACTATTACCAGACCCATATGTCCAACGCGATTACCAACATCAGCTATCAAAGCCCGACGGTCCAAAATCTCTGTATCGCCAGCGCTCCCAGCTACGATTCGCCGTTCTGCACGCTGGCGGTCAGGCCGATCGCTCCGGGCCAGCCTGGCTATGCTTCGCTGGCGAACTATCCGACCCAGGTCCTGAGCTCGCCGCTGAACAGCGCCAAGGTCCAGACCGAAGGCTGGAACTTCGAGGCGGATTACAATTTTGACTTTGCCGATGTGTGGAGCGCCATACCGGGTTCGGTGAGCTTGCGGCAACTGGTGACCTACCAGCCGGTGTTTGAGACCCAGAACCTGCCGGGCACCACCTTTAACTGGTCCTCCATCCCCAAGACCCGCATGACCAGCTTCATCAGTTACCAGGTCGGCGATTGGGGCTTCAACCTGCAGAACAATTGGATGTCCGGCCGCACGAGGGCCACCAGCCCCGGCCAGATCTATGCGATCCCGCGCATACACAGCAACGACACATTGGACGTTACGATCAACCGCAGGTTCGACATGTGGGGCGGTTCTTCGTCGTTGTACTTCTCCGTCCAGAATATCGGCAATACGCAACCGCCGCTTGAGGGGGCCAACGCCTGCTGCGCCGGCCTGTTCTATCCGACGAATGGGATCTACAACGTCATGGGCCGGTACTTCACCATCGGCCTCAAGGGCGACCTGTAAAATCGCCCTTACCGACTTGCAAGGGACCGGCGCCGCGAAAGCGGCGCCGGTCTTTTTTTCGGGCTAGGCCAGGGGCACCACATCAAAGGCGATGGTGGTGCGTGCCGCCTTGTCAGTGAAGGGCACGGTGCCGTGCCACGTGTAGGAGGGAAAAAGCACCAGCCTGCCGGGTACCGGCTGGATAGTGCGGCGGATGGGATGCTTCAGCACAACGTCAAGCGCCGGTTCGCCGAATTTGATCCAGCCTTGCATCGCCGTTCCATCCTTCACGACTTCCGGCACAGACACGTAGTAGCAAGAACTGATCCAGCCGTCGGGATGGACGTGATTGACATGAAAACCGCTGTCGTGCAGGCGCGACGACCAGGATCCGGAATAGCGGAATCTTTCCGCCCGTCGCGACAGAAATGGGTGGCGAAGGTCCTCGTTTAGTCCGGCAATATAGCGTGCTACCGCTTCGTCGATCCGCCGCATCAGCTTAGCCACCAGGGGCTGGCCCGCGGGAAACAGGTGGCCTGGCGTCTGGGTGCCGCCGCGCAGGCTTTGATTGATGAATTCGCGACTCTTGGGGTGAAGGCGGTCTAACGACGCATTCAGTTCGATGTTGAAACTTGCCATGTCTGAAAAGCCCTCCGGCGGCTCGAGGTCGAAGCTTCGCACCAGGGTGTCGTAGCGGTTGAGCGCCTCGTCCCGCCCGTCCTCCATCATCCGCGACGCGATGCTCAACATTGCCAGGCAAGATGAATCATTTGGTGAGGAATCCAGTCCCTGTTCACACAACCATGCCGCTTTCTGCGGATCGCCGCTCAAGAGAGCAGGCCCAGCGGCGATACTAAGCAGCTTTGCTTCATTGCCATGACGCACCAGGACGTCTTCGAACTGCGCGAGCGCTTCGGCGTAACGGCCCATCATCGTCATCACCTCTGCGGCGCCAATGGCGGCGAGTCGGTCGTCGGGATCGCGCACCTGCAGCCGCGTATATATGGCATGCGCTTCGGCATGGCGCTTTTCCCTAGCCAGCAGATAAGCCTTTCCCAGCAGAAGTTCGCGGCTTTCGGGTATGCGATCATAGGATTTTAGGAATTCTCCGCTGCGGCCCAACTGATAGAGCAGCGCATTGTAGTCAAGATGCAGGCCGGGATCGGCGGGCGCGCGTGCAATTTCCTTTTCAAAAATCGCCAATGCTTCGTCAAAACGGTCCAAATTCTGGAGCGTTTCGGCGCGGTGGCGTGCAAGATCCGGCAGGGCCGAATCGATTGCCCCCGCACTATCGAGGGCTGCCAGTGCCTCGCTGTCTTTGCGCTGCCGCCGCAAAGCCTGCGCCAGCTGCAGGTATAATTGCGCCTTAAGGCGTGGCTCCGTCTTGAGCGCCAGCCCCCGGCGCGACGCCATTTCGGCTTCGCTAGGGCGGTTATCGTCCACCAGAATCGCGGCCAGAGCCAGCTCGGCATGTGGATGGCTTGGCACTTGCCTCAGCACGTGGCGAATGTTTTTCTCCGCTTCTTCCAATTTTCCCGCCCGGTGCAGCAGCACCCCCAACTCGAAAAGCGCCGGCACTAAATCAGGTGCGTATTTCAAAGCAGCGCGCAGGGCCGTTTCGGCCACTTCGATCCGGCCGAGACGGGACATCATCAGTCCAAAATTGAAAGAAAATATCGGTTCGCTTGGCGCAACAGTTGCCGCCCGATTGAATAGATCGGCGGCATCGCCCAAACGTCCCTGATGCATCCGCAGGGTGCCTGCGATGTTCAGCAGATGGGGGTCGGCAGGCATTTTGCCGCTGAAAAAAGGCACCAGGGCAATTTCTGCGGCTATCAAATCACCCTTTTGCAAGGCATTTGTGGCTGCCGTCAAAACATTCCGAATCGCCGTGGAATGCGTAGGGATATTCATTCGCCCACTCTACTGTACCGACCGTCCGTTTCCCAGTCGGGGTCTGGGGCCTTTGGGGGGCGGCACGATAGGTATGATCAGCGGATTTCCGGTACCGTGGCCCAGACCATTAGCAGGTCGGGTGTCTACCCGCGTGAGCCGGTCGCGGGCTCCGGTAGCAGCCTTGGTTTCTGCGACTACTCTCGCCATGACCGACGACAAGCGTCACGATCAGAACCGTAATCCTTGCGCAAGTTTGTCTTGGGGTAGGTGTTGGGCCAACCTAAGTGTCGACCGTATCGCGAGCTGGCGCGGCTTCTTTTGCAATTCGAATGTCTGCCATTGGCGCAAAGCGGATATTGAGGTCTGTTGGTATGCGTGTTGGTATGGTCAGGAGACGGCTATTGTAAGGCTTTGAAATAACGAAATAATTTTGGGCGATGTGGTTTCTGCCGGGCCCACCAACATGGATCGTCGCGGTTCACGCCCGCTCGGACATGATAGAAATATCCGAACAAGATCAGCTGGTTGCGGCCCCGCGGGGTGTTCCAGGGTGTTGGCATCCCGATCTTTTTGGCGCTTATCGATCGCGCTGCCGACATTTTTCGCCGTGATACCGGCATGGCGCTGACGGACGCAAAAACCGCACGCCGAAATCAAAAGAACGCCCTGACAAAATCGTCGACGGAACAGGCGTCCGGTCGGAGCGCGACCCGTGCACTGCTGGCAGGGCCGGATGTCCGCCATCAGCGCAATGGGGACGTCGCGGAGCGGCCGCCAACGCATTTCGAACGGACAGGCGTGGTTCCAGGGAGCGGCACGTCTCACGCCGCCCGAACTCAAGCCCAGGCCCCGCCGACGGATTTCCATGAACGCGAAATCCCTCATGCGGCGATTGCCTAGATCGCCAGGGCGCAGGCGGGAAACACTTCGGATTTTGTCCCGCGCGGGTCGCAGCCGGCCTCGAGGATGCCGCTTTGCGGGTTGCGTTCGGTGGCACACAGGAAGCCCTCGCTCCAGGCCGGCGCCACATCAAGTTCGTGACCGCACCGCCGCAGCTCTTCGAACACGCCGCCGCCGATCGCGGGCTCCAGCCGGACGCGATTCAAGTAGAAGTCATGGGGCGCGAAAAACCCGGGAAAATGCTCGCTGCTGAATTTCGGTGCCTCGATCGCTTCCTGCAGGGACATGCCAAACACCATGCGGTTCAAGAGGAATTGCAACTGCCACTGATCCTGCTGGTCGCCGCCCATGCTGCCGAACGCCATCCAGGCCTTTGCGTCCTTCATGACCAGTGACGGACTGATCGTCGTGCGCGGCCGCTTGAAGGGTGCGACAATGTTGGGATGCCGGGCCGGCTCGAGGTAACAGTTCGACAGCCGCATCGACAATGCAAAGCCCAGGGACGGGATCACTTCCGACGATCGTATCCAGCCGCCGCTGGGGGTGAAGGCCGCGGTGAAGCCTTCCGAATCCATCGCATCGACATGGACGGTTCCCGCTCCCCACGATGCCCCGCCAAGACGTTCCTGTGCGGGGAGCAGGGCCGCGTTCTGGAATGGATCGCCCGGGCGAATCTCGCAATTGGCACAGGGTCCGATCAGCCCGGCGCGCAGGGCGCCGTAGGCGTCCGACAGCAGCGTCTCCAGCGGGACCGTCACCTGGTCGGGATCGCCGTAATATTGTTCCCGGTCGGCAAACGCCAGCTTGATGGCCTCCAGCACGGCATGAATGTAACCGGCCGAATTGTGCCCGAGGGCCCGCAGGTCGAAATTCTTGAGAATGGTCAGGGACTGCAGCAGCGCGGGCCCCTGATTCCAGGGGCCGCACTTGTGAATTTCAGCACCCGCAAACTGGACGCAAGCGCTTTTTTCTATCGGAATCTCGAATGCGTCGAAGTCCGACCGCTCGAGAAGCCCGCCGCGTTCCTTGACGAAACGCACGATTTCGGCGGCGATGTCGCCGCGATAGAATTCTTCGAAGACGGCGCGTAACCCGGCCGCGCGGTTCCCCGCGGATGCCTTTTCCGCCTTGACCAGGTGCACAAACATGTCCGCCAGGGCCGGGTTGTGAACAAGCTCGCCCTCCTGCGGTATCTTGCCGTTCGGCAGATAGATCGCGGCGGTGCCCCGCCAGCCCAGGAACTTCTCGAAATTTTCGGCGATGCCGGATTTGTGCTGACGCAGCAGGCCGGCATGGGCGGGAAATCCATTCCTGGCCAGGTCGATCGCGCGCGCGGATACGTCCTCGAAACGCAAACGCCCGAACCGGGACAGCGCCGCGACGATGGCCCCCAGGGCGCCCGGCACGCCGGCGGCCAGAACTCCTTCGGACGGAATCTCGGTGTGGCCCAGGCTGCGGAATGCCTGCGGCGTCGCCGCGCCCGGCGCCATCATGTTTCCGTTTATGCAGGTCACCGCGCCAGAGCCTGGCACGGAAACCAGGGCGGGAAGCTCGCCGCCAATCGTATGCATGTGCGGATTTACCACGCCTTCCACCAGGGTGGCGGCGCAAGCGGCATCCACCGCATTGCCGCCCAGCCGGAGAATCTCGATTCCGGCCAGGGTGGCGCTGTAGTGCTCGGCGGCGACGGCGCCCTGCCTGCCAAACACGCGCGGATAAAAGGTGCCGCTGTCGGTCGGCCGGGATCGAAAGGTGCGGGTGCTGCCTTCAGGCATCTTCTATCCCCCTTGTTTGGGCCGTCCGATCCGCCGCCGATCGCAAAACCGGGAGTGAGCGGTCCCAGCCAAATGGCCCGGGCGTGAGGTTAGTTCAGGCAGGGCGGCCACGCCACCTGGCCGGTGAAAGCCGGATCGGGCGGCCCAAGTGCCGCCGCCGGCCCCGGCGCCCCGAATCCCGGGGCAATGAGGACTTTTGCATCGCAGCCAGGGCCACGGTCCTTGTACGAAACACCTTGATCCGGAATGTCGCGTGTGAAAAATTCTTTTAAAAGAGCGACGGGATTCCTGCAAAAATATGATTTGCCCCCGGCGGCGATAACAATAATGAAAGTGGGGATGCATGCCCAAGATACGTTGGACCATGATCTTCATGGGCTGTGCGGCCAATGCGATCAATTACATCGATCGTGCCAACCTCGCCGTCGCGACGCCTGCCATCCGTCACGAACTTGGCATCAACGCCGCCGTGATGGGGGTCATACTCGGGGCATTTTTCTGGACCTACGCCCCGATGCAAATGCCGTTCGGCTGGTTCGCCGACCGGGTCGGGGCCCGCATTTCCCTGGCTATCGCCGTGCTGTGGTGGTCGGTGTCCACGGCACTCACGGCCACGGCCAACAGCGTGGCGGCTTTGACGGGCTACCGCCTGTTGCTGGGTATCGGCGAGGCTGGCGCCTATCCGTCGGGCGCCAAGGTGAACATGGACTGGTTTGCCCGAAAGGAACGAGCGATCGCCGCCAGCATATTCGACAGCGGATCGCGGATCGGCGCGGCCCTGTCGCTGCCCCTGGTCGCGTGGCTCATCGGCAGCTTCGGCTGGCGGATTTCGTTCGTGGCGACCGGCGTTCTTGGCATCGTATGGACGGTCTTCTGGCTCATCACCTACCGCACGCCGGAGAAGCATCCCTCGGTGACGCCGGAGCAACTCGCACGCCTGCAGGCCGAGCGCGGAACGCCGCAAACGGGTCCCAAGGTGGCGTGGTCCTCGCTTTTCGGCTACCGCACCATCTGGGGCATGATGATCGGCTTCTTCTGCCTGAATTTCGTGATCTATTTTTTCATCACCTGGTTTCCCACCTATCTGATCCAGGCCCGCGGCTTTTCGCTGGCGCAGCTGGGAACGTTGGGCCTGCTGCCGGGCCTGGTTTCGATACCATGCGGGTGGCTTGGCGGATTTTCCTCCGACGCGCTTTATCGGCGCGGCTGGAGCCTGACCGCGGCGCGAAAGACATGCCTGGTCGGGGGGATGCTGATGTCGTCCGTGATTACATTTTCGGTTTTTGCGTCCAACGCCTATGTCGCTCTGTTCTTCTTCGCCGTGGCCTATGGCAGCCTCGCATTCACGGCCGCAAGCATTTGGTCCTTGCCGGCGGATGTGGCCCCCACACCCGCGCACGTCGCCTCCATCGGCGGAATCCAGAATTTCGCGGCCAATCTGGCCGGGATCATAACGACCACCTTCACCGGATTGATGCTGACGATCACCAGCGGCTCCTTTGTCGTGCCGCTGATGGCGGCGGGGGGCTTTTGCCTGCTTGGCGCGGCGGTCTACATGTTTGTGATCGTCGATATCGCGCCACTAACCGCACGCGAACCAGCCAAAGCAGCCTGAAGCCATGAAAATCGTCAATTTCGCCGGTTTCCGCAGCGCGGCCCAAAGGCGCCTGCCCAGGTTCCTGTTCGAATATATCGATGGAGGCAGCTATGACGAGTACACGCTACGCCGCAATGTCCAGGACTTCAAAGCCGTAACCCTGCGCCAGCGGGTATTGCGCGATGTGTCGAATATTCGCATCGCCACGCGGCTCTTTGGCCGGGACATGGCGATGCCGGTGGCGCTGGCGCCGATCGGCATTGCGGGCTTCTATCGCCGCCGCGGCGAGGTTCAGGCAATACGGGCGGCCGAATCGTCCGGCGTTCCGATGATCCTGTCGACCATGTCCTGCTGTCCGATCGAGGAAGTGCGCGCGGCTTCCAAATTGCCCTTTTGGATGCAGCTCTACATGATCCGCGATCGCGGCTTCATGAAAGATCTGTTGCGGCGCGTCGAGGCCGCCGGCATCGACACGCTGTTCCTGACCGTCGATCTGGCGATCAACGGCATACGCTATCGCGATCGCATTGGGGGGCTGGCGGGCTCGCAAAGTCTTTTGGCGCGGCCAGACCGGCTGTTCGACATCCTGTTTCATCCCGCCTGGGCACTGGATGTCGGGCTTTTGGGCGGGCCGCATATCATCGGCAATGTCGCGCCCGCCATGCCCAATGGCGCGGGCCTGGAGCGGTTTCAGGCCTGGGTGGCGCGCAATTTCGATCCTTCCGTGACCTACAAGGATATCGCTTGGCTGCGCGGCCACTGGAAGGGAAAACTGGTTCTCAAGGGGATTACCGATCCGGGCGACGCGGTGCAGGCTGCCGAAGAGGGTATGGACGGGATCGTGGTCTCCAATCATGGCGGGCGGCAGCTGGATGGCGCCCTGTCCGGCATAGCTGCGCTTGGGGCCGTGCGCGAAGCCGTTGCGGGGCGCATTCCCATCCTGCTCGACGGCGGCGTCCGATCCGGGCTGGATGTTCTGCGGGCTTTGGCGCTGGGCGCGGACGCGGTGCTATTGGGACGGGCCTGGGCCTGGGCCTTGGCGGCGAGGGGTGAGGCCGGCGTCGCCGCGATGCTCGGCATTGTCAAAGAGGAACTGGAAGTGGCCATGGCGCTGACCGGCCAGAACGATGTGCGTTCGCTGGACAGCGACCTCGCAATCACCCGTCCCTAGGCCGGCATCGGCTTGCGCCGGCAAAGTGATCCCGCCGCCGCTGCCCGCAGCGGTCTCGCCCGGTCAAAACGCGCCGATGCCCTTCCAGGAGGCGGCGGCGGCGGAGATCAGAAGGATGAGGAACGCAACCCTGCGGTAGATCTCCTGGGACGCCCGGTCAAAAATCATTTTTCCCAGCCTGTTTCCCAGGATCAACAAGGGCGTCATCGCCGCGGCCAATATCACTTGAGACCGGGAAATTCCCCCGACCACCAGGGCGCTGCAGATTCCAATTGTCGCGGTCATCAAGAAAAAAATGATCATTGAGGCCCGGGCGGTATTGCGCGGCACATGGTGCGCCAGATAGTAGGCGACAACCGGCGGGCCCGGCATTGCCGCCATCCCGTTCATGACGCCCGAGGCGGTACCGATGGCAAATGCCGGGATGAATTTGATGTATTTCTCGCACCATTTCGCCGATGTCACCAAAAGAGCAGTTATGGAACAGCCCGCTATGACCAGGCGGGCGGCGTCCGGCGTCATCGCCACCAGCGCCAGATATCCGACAGGTGTTGCCACCAATGCACCGGCCATCAGGCCCTTTAGGGAATTGCCGTCCACCAGTTTCGAGGCGTGCTGGAATTCGATGCCGCCGGTCACAAATTGGAGAAGCAGCGAGACGATCACCACGTCCCTCGGCGGCAAGATCAGTGTCAGCAATGGGACGGCCGCAAGGGCGAAACCGAATCCGGTAAAGCCGCGCAAAATGGCGGAAAGAAAAATAATGGCGCCGGCCAGCAACACGTAAGCCGGACTGATGGAAAACAAGGTCATTGACGTTCCGAGTGCCCTTCTTTCGCCCGTGCGCTCCGGAAGGAGACTTGCTGCATCCCGGCGTAATCCACCCAGGCACAATGGCGATGTCCGCAATCGGCGCAAAGCGGCCAATTGGCCCGGTTGCTATGCGTGTTGGCAGGACCGGGCGGCGTTCTCGGTAAGACTTTGAAATAGCAGCATAATTATGCGCAACGGGATTTCCCCCTCCTTCGGTCTGTGACGTGCCGTGGGTCATTGGGTGTGACGGCGATGCCATCCGGGCACGCCGCAATATCGGCCCGCGTGGCCACACTGGCTTTGCCGCAAATCCAGCCAAAAAAGTCACACGGCGTATTTCGCGGCGACCTTTTCATTGATCGTGTAGCCGAGTCCCGGCCGGTCGGGCAGGATCAATGCGCTGTTTTCCACCCGCTCCGGCGGATCGACCAGTTCGGCGCGCCAGGGAACTTCGCCGAAGGAGAATTCGAAGATCTCGAAATTGGGCACGCCCGCCATGACATGGGCGGCGGCGGCATTGCCGACCGGACTTGCCGGGCCGTGCGGCGAGGTCATCACACCGGCCCCTTCCGCCAGGGCGGCAATCATCTTCAACGCCGCCATGCCACCGGCGACCTTCACGTCGGGCATGATGATGTCGACGGCTTCGGCCTTGATGTAGGGATAGAATCCCTTGACCCCGTGGATCTGTTCGCCGCCCGCGGTCGGCATCGCGGCCGCCCTGTTGATGGCGGCAAGGGTTTCGACCGGCTCGGGCGGCGTGACTTCCTCGAGCCAGTAGAGGTTCAGCGGCTCGAAATTTTTTGGCCAGTTGCAGACCATCCTCCAGGCCGAAATGACTGTGCGCGTCCACCAGCAAATCGCGGCCCGGACCGATGACATCGCGAACCGCCTGGGCGCAGTCAATTCCCAGCTGCGTGAAATGGTCCATCTGCGCGCGGTCGGCCACCTTGCGCGGCATGTCGTCAAAGGGTGCCAGCTTGATGGCATCGAAACCGGCGTCGATCGCCCGGCGCGCGTTGGCGGCAAAGCCGGACGGGGTGCGCTCATCGGTAGAGCGATTGATATTGGCGTAAACCCGGATCCGCTCCTGGATGCGACCGCCGAACAGCTCATGGGCGGGCACGCCCAGGGCCTTGCCCTGCAGGTCCCACAGGCATTGCTCAAACCCGCTGGCGGCAACGGCCGCCGGGGTGCGGCCGAAATTGCCGCCATTGCGCGCGCAGATGGAGGCCGCAGCCCGGCGAAACCAGGCCACGTCGAAAATGCTGCGGCCGCGCATCAATTCCAGATACTGTTTGAGGAACGCAATGCAATCGTCGTCATCGGTACTCTGGGAGGCGTCGCCCAACCCGGTCAGGCCGCCGGCAATCTTGAGGCGCGGCAGGGTCCAGTTTCCCCGCCGGTTGACGCGCACATGCACGATCTCAAGCTCGGAGATGGTGAGCTTGGGCCGTTCGCGTTCCGCCGCAACCGCGAATGTGGAATTCCATGCAAAGGGTGCGCTCGCCAAGGCCTGCAGAACGGAACGCCGCTGAGTCATGTCAACCCCACAAGGTCTGATTTGCCTCTTGTCTCACCCAGTCTAGAGGCCACCGGACGGTTGGCAAATGCCGAAATTTGCGCCGGTCGGCGAGCCGCGGCAAACGCGATATTGAGACCGGTATCGGGCCAGGATGGCGGCACGTTATTGCGCGGTTTGCGAGGTCGGATATGGCAATACGGCGCGATTTTCTTGTTCGACTACGCGAACGGCCAGTGGTAATCGGGAAGCTGAAGCGAATCCGCAATGTCCGTGCCGATCGCAAGACGCGCCAATCCCGGCAGCGCGAATGCGCGCATCACCTGGTTGCGAAACCACAGGCCCAATCGGGTCCTGGGCGCGAAGGCGGCCGCGAAGCGTTCGGCGGCCTGCTGCTTCTTGCCGATATAGGCTCGCAGGACATTTTCGTAGTTGCGAAAAGCCTCGTCGTAGCGCCCCTCTGCCCGGACCAACTCGCCGGCCAGCACATAGGCGGAAATCATCGCGAGGGCCGAACCCTGTCCCGCCACCAGGGATACGCAGAACGCGGCATCTCCGACAAGGGCGATGCGCCCTTTCGACCAGCTCTCCATCCTGATCTGGCTGACTCTATCGAGATACAGCTCGGACGTGCGGTCCATCTGGCCCAGGATTTTCCGGCACTCCCACCCCCCGTCACCATAGATTTCGCGCAGCATCTGTTTTTGACGGTCAATCGTCTGCGGCAGGGGGGCGTCGCCGGCGGCAAAGACAAACAGGAACAAGGTTCGATCGTCATGCAAGGCGAAGCGTCCGACCATCCGGCCCGGCTGGCCGTACATTACATAGATGTCCGCGTCGTGCGGTCGATAGCCGGGAATCTCGAATGCCGCGACCGTATAGCCGAGCCGCTTTTCGAATGCGCGCTCCGGCCCGAATGCCAGCCCGCGGATGTTGGAATGCAGGCCATCGGCGCCGATGACCAGGTCGAAGCGGCGCGCACCCCCATGCTTGAACTGCACCTGCACGCCATCGGTTTGTTCCTGCAGGCCGGCAACCTCGTCGTCGAAGATGACTTCGGTCCGATCCTTGACCTGGTCGAACAGCAATCGTGAAAGGTCGCTGCGGGCGAGGGTGACATAGCGTCCGGCGGTGAGTTCATTGAAAACCCTGGTTCCAAAACCCGCGCGGCGCCTGCCACGAGTCGTCCACAATCCGCAGCTCGCGCATGTGATAGCCGACGTCGTTTATTTTCCGCTCCAGGCCCATGCGCTCGGCTATGTCGTAGCCGAGCCCCCAGAAGTCGATGACATAGCCGCCCCGGCGCAGGGCCGGCGCCTCCTCGACCAGGGTGGGTTCGAAACCGCCCGCCTTCAGCCAGAAGGCGAGTGTCGGTCCGGCAATCCCCGCGCCCGAGATCAATATGGTTTTTCTGTCCATGACGGTGCGCCGCGATTGCCGGATGAAGGGGCGGCTAGCCGCCGCCATAGGATATGCGCCAGATACGGCCCTTTTGTGAATCCGCGATATAGAGCGCCCCGTCGGGCCCCACCGCCGCGCCGACCGGACGGTATCTGGCACTGTCGTTGTTGCGGGCATCGGGCCCGCTGCCCGCAAAGCCGTCGGCGAATACTTCCGGCGTGCCGGCCATGCCCCCGCGGTCAAAGGGAACGAACATGACATTGTACCCGCCATGGCCGGTGGCGAGATGCGGCCCGGAGCCGCCATGGAACACGACAAAGGCGCCGCCGCGATACCGGGCGGGAAACTGCGCTGCGTCGTAGAAGACCATATCCAGCGGCGCGCTGTGGGAAGCAAACGCCATGAGCGGCGTCGAATAGACGCCTGCGGGCGCAACCGTCTTGCCGTCGCCGCCATATTCGGGCGCGATAAGGCGCTCCTTGCGCGCTGAATCGTAATAGGTGTAGGGCCAGCCCAGGTCCGCGCCCTTGACGATGCGATGCATCTCCTCGGCGATGGCATCCTCATCCGCTTCGCTGACAAGATCCGGCCAGGACCGGTGCGTGCCATTGCGGTCATGCATGACCGCGTAAAGCCCATCGAGATTGCGTGAAAAATCCAGCGCATCGATGTCGCGTACGCCGGTGGCGATCTGTTCCCCGCCGTCCGGGAAATGCTGGCCGGTCGCGCCGGCATCGAACCGCCACACCCCCGAGCGGCCCGTCAGCGACGGACAAGGCTTGAGCCCCGCCGGTTTGGCGCCCTTGGGCAGGTTTGTGTCGTTGCACAGGTTGCCCGAACCCCCGACCGAGACGAACAGATGCCCCTTGCCGTCCAGCGCCAGCGGCCGGTTTGCAAATCCGCCGGACGGCATTGCTTCGACCACGACTTGCGGCGGGGCGAGAGGCACCAATTCCTTTCCGGCGAATTGGAAACGGTAAACGGCGGTCGGCGAGGAGGCATAGAGCGTGTCGCGATCGAACCGGATACCGGTACCGTTTTCCACAGTGCTGAAATGTTCGACCTCGATCGGCCGGTGATCCGGCCCCAGACGCAATGCGATCACGCCGGTCGGCGCCGCGTCCCCGCCGTGGCGTGTCGAGACATAAAGGTCGCCGTTGGCGCGAAACGCCAGATGGCGGGCGGGTCCGATGGCGTCGGCAACGACGCTCGCGTGAAAGCCTGCCGGCAGGATCAGGCCATCCGGTTCCTCGCCCCAGGCGGCCGGAATAAAGACAAGCGTCAATGCCAAGGCGGCCAACGTTGTTTTCATGCATTCCCCCTGCGGCCGGGTAGGCCGGTCGCGTGTGGCAATCGTTAAACCGTGCATCCGGCGGAGGCAACAGAACTGTCGGGCATCTCCCGGACCGGCACCTCCAGGTCTTTATGCGGCCCGCAGACCGGGGGGACGGGTTTGCCGCAGTGCAATCTGGGCGCCGTCGCGCCCTAGTTTGCCGGGGGCTGGGTCGCTGAAAGCGGCTCGGAATCGGTCAGGTACAATTGCATGGTGAGGCTGACGCGGCCATGCAGCAAATGCCCGGCATAGGCGGCGCCGTTGCTGAGGAGCCCGACGACAATGTGCCCGTGCACCACCGGCTTGCCGTCACGATTGCGGGTAATGTTTCCCAGGAAGGAGGCGACCTCCATCTCCTCATTGAGTTCTGACGACCTTGAAGGCCTTTTTCTCGGGATCGGACCAACCGATCACCGCCGAATCCAGCGCTCCGATCGCCGAGAAATGGGCGTTCGTCAGATTGTTTTTCGCGGCGAATTCCGCAAGCCCGGCCCGCACATCGTCGCCCTTGGCGAAGACGAGGTGGAAGGTCCGTGTTTTGGGACTGAGTTCGGTGGCTTTCAGCCCCGGCGCCGTTCCCGTCTGCGTGGCTTCCGCTTGCGTGGCATATTGCGGCGACAGGTCCTCGGCGTGGACGCCGCTTGCCAGCACAACGGCCAGAATTGAAGCAAGTGCAATTGTTCGCATCATGACACCCCTGTTTTTGTGATTGATCCGCCCTTTGTCATTCGATCGGCCGGTTGCCGCCGGTTTCAGTGTATCACAGGGCGCGCGGGCGCTGCGCCGCCATTATCGGCACGCGCTGCGGTGGACAAAATAGGCCATCACGGTCCTGGCCGCTCCGCCGGACACCGCCCGCCCCGGGTCTTTCGGCAATTCAGGCCGAGATCGCGTGCCGGGCGGGGCTATCCTGCAGATAGGCGTCGAATTGGGCGCAGGCCAGCCGCGCCGCCGGGCGTTGGCCCGGGTTGATGGTCACCAGGCGGTCCGCCAGGGAAATCGCGCCGCACGCCTGAAGCGGCTGCAGGCGCGCCAGCGCCCAATCCAGCGCATCGCGCCTTCTGCCGAAGCGCGCGCAGCAGGCCCCAAGATCGACTTGCAGGAAACACATGATCTGCTCGATCACGTGGCGGCGCAGGCGGTCTTCGTCGCTCAGCGCAATACCCTTGGCGGCGGCAAGGCGGCCTGATTCCAACAGGCCCCGGTAGGCCGGAACCGCCGGCGCGTTCTGCACATATCCCTGCGGCAGCGCGCCGATGGCCGAGGCGCCGACCCCGATAAGAGCGGCGGCCGTATCGCTGGTGTAGCCCTGGAAATTGCGCCGCAAGGTGCCGGCGCGGGCGGCAAGGGCGAGGGAATCGCCCGGGTGTGCGAAGTGATCCAGCCCGATGGCGTCATAGCCGCTGGCGCACAGTGTCTGTTCCGCCTGTTGGGCCAGGCGCAGGCGCAGTTCCACATCGGGCAGGGCGCTTTGCGGTATCAGCGCCTGGTGCTTCTTGAAGGATGGCACATGGGCATATCCGAAGATCGCGATGCGCTGGGGGTCGAGCCATAGGGCCAGGTCGAGGTTGCGCGCAAAGCTGTCCGGCGTCTGGTAGGGCAGGCCATAGACCAGGTCGAGATTGAGATTGGCGATGCCGCGCTCGCGCAGCAGGTAGGTGGTCCGCCCCAGGTCTTCATCGGGCTGGATGCGGTTGATCGCCTTTTGCACCTTTGGGTCGCAGTCCTGCAGCCCGATGCTGGCGCGCGTGACGCCGCAGGCGGCCAGGGTTGCGGCGTGCGCCGCGTCGAAGCCGCGCGGGTCGATTTCCACGGCGACCTCCGCCGTCCCGGTGACGTCGAAATGGGTGCGGATCGCCGCATCCAACCGCCGCATGTCCGCATCCGCCAGCAGGGTGGGCGATCCGCCGCCCCAGTGAATATGGCAGATGCGGTGGCGGCGCGGGAGCGCCGCCGCGACCAAGGCAATCTCCCGCAAAAGGAGGTCGCAATAGTCCCGCACGGGGGCGTAATTGTTGACCACCGTGGTGTGGCATGCACAAAACCAGCACAGGGTGTCGCAGAAGGGAATGTGGATATAGAGCGACAGGGGCGCGTCGGCGGGCAGGGCCGCAAGCCATTGCCGATAGAGGCAGTCGGACATGCCGGGCTGGAAATGCGGCGCGGTCGGGTAGCTCGTATAGCGCGGTACGCGCGCGGAAAAAATCTGCGAAGCCGTGAGCATGCGACACCTCTGATCTCTCCATAAGCGATATCGCGGCGGACCGGCTTGATGCCGCGCAAGACGCGACAAATAGCGCGCGCCGGCAATTTATTGACACAGATCAAACGGCGGCGCCCGGCCGCATGACAATCACGGTTCCGATCAAGAGGGGACTGAGCATGAAAGTCATGGGATTGGCCGCGGCATTTCTGGTGTTGGGCGGTGCGGCGCTGGCGGACGAAGCGGGGGCAAGCGGACCGGCCGGACACATCCAGGCGCGGCTGCGTGCCGTGGCGGTCCTGCCCGACACTTCGGCAACCATCACCATTTCCGGCACCGATATCGGGGGCACAACCGCGGCCAGCAACGCCCTGGTGCCGGAGGCCGACCTTACCTACTTCCTGACGGATAATATCGCGGTAGAAGTCATTGCAGCCGTCACCAAGCATACCGTGAGAAATTCGGTGGCTGGAACCATCTCCAGCGTCTGGCTGCTGCCGCCAACCATCACGGCGCAGTATCACTTCGATCCGGTGGGCGTGTTCCGTCCCTATGTCGGCGTCGGCGTCAATTACACATTCTTCTATGATCCCCAAAGTGCCTTGCCGAACATCGGATTCAAGAACAGCTTCGGCTGGGCATTCCAGGCCGGCACGGATGTCCCGTTGGGCGATGGTCCCTACTTCCTGAATGCCGACGTGAAGAAGGTGTTTATTGGTACCCATGTCCAGGCCGCGGCCGGTGCGGTGCAGGCGTCCGCCCGCCTGAATCCCTGGCTGATCGGCGCCGGCGTGGGAATGCGGTTCTAGCATGCTGTGCTGTGTTCTTGCCGCGGCAGCCCTCGGCCCGCTGTGGGTCTGGCTGCTGCCGCGCGCACGGGCGCAGGCCGGGGCGCCTTGCTGCGAATCGCGCGGCCGTGGCCCGGTCTGGATTGCCGTGGCCCTGATCGCCGCGATGCTGCCGGTATGCGTATTTCTACTTATGCTTTTGCCCGGCCCGGCCGCGTCATTCCACCACATCTGCAGCTTTTTGCCCGGTCCATGAGGGCCCGCTTGATCGGGGTCAAGGCCGCGCCGGGAAAAATCGCGCAATGAGAAACAGTCACAAGAGGGGGCAAATCCTTGGCCACGCCTGAGAATCAGCAATACCTGCATGTGGGCGGCTGGACCGCTTGGTGCCTAAGCGCGCGCGGCATCCCGCGCCAATTCCGTACCCCTGTCACGCGCAAGCCGGCGCGCGAAGACGCCTTGCCGCAGGACAAACCCCATGCCGGCTGAAACCCAGTCGCCGCCGTGGCGCTTCGATCATCTGTTCACGCCGCTTGTTGTCTTCCTGGGCCTGGTCGCCGCCCTGACCGAGGCGGCGCGCTCGCCCGATCCGCGCATGGTGGTGCAGGCCTGGACCTTCGCGTGCCTGCATGGCCGTGATCGGCGTCTGGTACATGTGGATGTATGTCCGGCCGCGCGCCGCACGACGAAACGCGGCCCTATGCCGACGGCGTGGTCAAGGCCGGCGTGATCGCGTCGATGTTCTGGGGCATTGCCGGCATGCTGGTGGGCTCATCATCGCCCTGCAGCTGTCCTTTCCCCATCTGTTCTATTTTCCCGACCTGCCCTGGACCAATTTCGGGCGGATGCGGCCGCTGCACACTTCGGCGGTGATTTTCGCGTTTGGCGGCAATGTGCTGATCGCGACCTCCTTCTATGTCGTGCAGCGCACCTGCCAGGCGCGGCTGTTCGGCGGCTCGCTGCCCTGGTTCGTGTTCTGGGGCTATAACACCTTCATCGTGCTGGCGGGCACCGGCTATCTGCTGGGCATCACCCAGTCGCGCGAATATGCCGAGCCGGAATGGTATGCCGACATCTGGCTGACCATCGTGTGGGTCTGCTATCTGCTGACTTTCCTGGGCACGATCTGGAAGCGCAAGGAGCCGCACATCTATGTGGCGAACTGGTTCTATCTCGCCTTCATCGTCACGATCGCGGTGCTGCATATCGTCAACAATCTGGCGATGCCGGTGTCCTTGCTGGAGACCAAGAGCTATTCGCTGTTCTCCGGCGTGCAGGATGCGCTGACCCAGTGGTGGTACGGCCACAACGCCGTCGGCTTCTTCCTGACCGCGGGCTTTCTGGGGATCATGTACTACTTCATTCCCAAGCGGGCGGAGCGGCCGGTCTATTCCTACCGGCTTTCGATCATCCATTTCTGGAGCCTGATCTTCATCTATATCTGGGCCGGCCCGCATCACCTGCTCTACACCGCGCTGCCGGAATGGGCGCAGACGCTGGGCATGACCTTCTCGATCATGCTGTGGATGCCCAGCTGGGGCGGCATGATCAACGGCCTGATGACGCTGTCGGGCGCCTGGGACAAGCTGCGCACCGATCCGGTGCTGCGCATGCTGGTCGTGTCGGTCGCGTTCTACGGCATGTCGACCTTCGAAGGTCCGGTCATGTGCGATCAAGACCGTCAACGCGCTGTCGCATTACACCGACTGGACCATCGGCCATGTCCATTCCGGCGCGCTGGGCTGGGTCGGCTATGTCAGCTTCGGCGCGCTGTATTGCCTGGTGCCCTGGCTGTGGAAGAAGAAGCTCTATTCCAACGCGCTGGTGGAATGGCATTTCTGGATCTCGACGTTGGGCATCGTGCTCTACATCACCTCGATGTGGGTGGCCGGCATCATGCAGGGCCTGATGTGGCGCGCCTATAACGATTTCGGCTTCCTGGAATATTCCTTCGCCGAAACCGTCCAGGCGATGCATCCCTATTACATCATCCGCGCGCTCGGCGGCGGCCTCTATCTGGCCGGCACGCTGATCATGGCCTACAATCTGTGGAGCACGGCAGCGCGGCGGCGACGCCGGTTGCCGCGCATGCGCCGAAGTGCTTGCCGCCGGAGGCCGCGCGATGAATCACGACTGGCTGGAACGCAACTCGATCTTGCTCCTGATCGGGATTCTATCGTGGTGGTCGCCATCGGCGGCGCCGTGGAGATCGCGCCGCTGTTCTGGGTCGAATGGCACGATCGAGAAGGTCAGCGGCATGCGGCCCTATACGCCGCTGGAACTGGAGGGCCGCAACATCTATGTGCGCGAAGGCTGCTATGTCTGCCACAGCCAGCTGATCCGCACGCTGCGCGACGAGGTCGAGCGCTATGGCCATTACAGCCTGGCGGCGGAAAGCATGTACGACCATCCCTTCCAATGGGGCTCGAAGCGCACCGGTCCGGATCTGGCGCGCGTCGGCGGGAAATATTCCGACGAATGGCACCGCGCCCATCTGGCCGATCCGCGGTCGGTGGTGCCGGAATCGATCATGCCGCCCTATGCCTTCCTGGAGCGACGCCGCTGGACTATCGCGACATCCAGCAGCTGCTGGAGGCCAATCGCGAGGTCGGGCGTGCCCTATACCGCACGACCAGATCGCCCATGCCAAGGACGATCTGGAGGCGCAGGCCGATCCCAATAGCGACGGCGCTGGACGCGTTGCAGAAGCGCTATCCCAAGGCCCAGGCCCGCGACTTCGACGGCAATCCCGGTCAGATCACGGAGGCCGATGCGCTGATCGCCTATCTGCAGATGCTCGGCACGCTGGTCGACTTCAAGACCTACCAGGCCGACGCGCCGGAAAACCGGAGATAGCATGGAACGCTGGGCTTATGAGGAAGTGCTCGCCTTCGCGCAAAGTTGGGGCGCCGTCTATTTCACGCTGATGTTCGCCGTGGCGCCTGCGCCTACGCGCTGTGGCCGAAGAACCAGGCGCATTTCAGACGCGCGCGCACATTCCTCTCGAGAGACGAGGATGCCTGATGTCCCGAAGAAAGGAAATCGACGACGTTTCGGGCACGGAAACCACCGGCCATGAATGGGACGGCATCAAGGAACTCAACACGCCGCTGCCGCGCTGGTGGCTGACCATCTTTCTACGCCTGCATCGTCTGGGCGATCGGCTACTGGATCGTCATGCCGGCCTGGCCGACCATGCATCGGCTATACCCATGGCTGTCTCGACCATTCGCAGCGCGACGACGTGACCGACGAGGTCGGCGCAGCTGAAGGCGCGCGCGCCGCCCGGGAACGCGAGCTCGCGTGACGCCAGCCTCGATGCAGATACAGAACGATCCGGACCTGCTGCAATTCGCGCTGGCCGAGGGCAAGTCCGCGTTCGGCGACAATTGCGCGCCGTGCCACGGCGCGGGCGGGCAGGGCGCCCAGGGCTATCCCAATCTCAACGACGATGTCTGGCTGTGGGGCGGCAAGCTCGGCGGATATCCAGCATACCATCACGGTCGGCGTTCGCTCCACCAGCCGCGAATACGCGCCAATCCCAGATGCCGGCCTTCGGCCGCGACGCGATCCTGAAGCCCCAGCAGGTCGACGATCTGACCGAATATGTCGATGCATCTTTCCGGCCGCCCGGCCGACCGCGGCGGCGGTGAAGCGCGCAACCAAACTCTTCGCCGACAATTGCGCCGTCTGTCATGGCCCGTCCGGCAAGGGCGACCGCAATATGGGCGCGCCGAACCTGACGGACAATGACTGGCTCTACGGCTCCACCCGCGAGGATATCCATGATCAGATCTGGAACGGCCATGGCGGCGTGATGCCGACCTGGGAGGGGCGGCTGTCGCCGGAGGACGATCAAGGCGCTCGCGGTCTATGTCCACAGCCTGGGCGGCGGCGAATAGCGCGGGAAGCGCCATGACCGCGCATGCCGGCATCGACGCTCGAAACACGGAAGCTAGCGCGGTGACTGGCGGCCGAAGGCGTGGCGCGGTCGGACGGCCGCAGGCCAGCAACAGTGCCGCCAATCGCAAACTCTACAAGTCGCGGGTGCCGATCTATCCCAAGGAGGTGGATGGCCGGTTTCGCCACATCAAATGGGCGATGATGGCCTTTACGCTCAGCATCTATTACCTCGTGCCCTGGCTGCGCTGGGACCGGGGTCCGTCGGCGCCGCACCAGGCGGTGCTGGTCGATCTCGCGCATGAGCGGCTCTATTTCTTCTTCATCGAGATCTGGCCGCAGGAAGTCTATTACATCACCGGGCTCCTGATCCTGGCGGCGGTCGCCGCTGTTTCTGATCAATGCGCTGTTCGGGCGGCTTGTGGTGCGGCTATTCCTGTCCGCAGACGGTCTGGACCGATCTGTTCATCTGGGTCGAGACCAAGATCGAAGGAGACCGCGGCGCCCGCATTCGTCTGGCCGCCGCGCCCTGGACGGCTCGGAAAGATCGCCAAGCGCGTCTCCAAGCATGCTGTCTGGCTGGTCTTCGCGGTGGCCACCGGCGGCGCCTGGGTTTTCTATTTCAGCGATGCGCCGACCCTGGCGCATCAGCTGTTCACCGGCGTCCGCGAGCGTCGGCGACCTACGCCGCCATCGCGGGGCTTGCCTTCACCACCTATACGCTCGGGCGGGCTGATGCGCGAGCAGGTCTGCACCTATATGTGCCCTTGGCCGCGCATCCAGGCGGCCATGACGGATAGCGAAGCGCTGTCGGTCACCTATCGCCGGGATCGCGGCGAGCCGCGCGGCGCCGCACAAGAAAGGCGAGCCCTGGGATGGGCGCGGCAGCTGCATCGATTGCAACCAATGCGTCGCCGCCTGCCCGATGGGCATCGATATCCGCGACGGATCCCAGCTGGAATGCATCAATTGCGCACTTGTGCGTCGATGCCTGCGACGATGTGATGATCCGGATCGGTCAGCCGCCGGGCTTGATCGCCTTCGATACCGAAGCCAATGTCGTGCGCAGGCTCGCCGGCAAGGCGCCGTCGTTTCCGCTTCATGCGCCCCAGAACGATTCTCTACACGGCCGTGTTGGCGGTGGTCGGCACGCGATCATGCTGTTCAGCTTCGCCACCCGGCGCACCGTGGACCTGGATGTGATCCGGGACCGAAATCCGGATTTCGTCACCTTGGCCGACGGCGCCGTTCGCAATGGCTATACCTTGAAACTGATGAACCGGAGCGATCAGGCCCGCACCCTGCGTCTGACGGTATCACAGCTGAAGCCGAGCGACGATCAATGTCATCGGCCTCGGCAAGGTCGTTTTGCCCGTCATCTGGCGGTCGACGCCGACCGGGTGCGCACCATTGCGTGTCCTGCTCACGGTGGACCAAGGCGCAGCGTTCCGCATCTCATGCCGTCTCCTTCACGCTGGCCGACGGCAAGGAAACCAGGCACGGTCGACGGCGGCTTTCTTCTCGGGAGACACCCAATGAACAAAAGCGTTGACGGGCCGCGATGTCCTGCTCTGGCTTATTGGCTTTTTCGGCATTATTTTCGCCACCAATGTGATTTTCATCACCGTGGCGATCGAGACTTTCAGCGGCGAGGATGAGCAGAAACCCTACCTGCAAGGCATCGAATACAATGAGACGCTTTCGCGCCGGGCCGAACAGGCGCAGCTGGGCTGGCGCGCAACCATCGCCGGCCACCGGCTTGCCTCCGGGCAAGTCGTGACGATTGCTGTGACATTGGCTGGCGCGGACGGCTCTGCCGAAACGGGGCCCGGCGCTGACCGGCGAATTGCGCCATCCGGCCGACGAATATCTTGACCGCAGCTGCGCTTTAACGAGATCAGCGCCCGGCCACTACCGCGGCGAAGCTGCCAGTATCCCGGCCGGATAATGGGACGTCGTGCTTACCAACAATGGCAAACGCGCCATTCCAGGCGAGCAGGGCTATGGGTGCCATGACCTTTCACCCCGTCGCAGTGATGTGGCGGACGATCTTTCCCGCCATGTCCACCGGCGCGGGGATGGCCGCGAGCAATTCGAAATCGCGGTCAAGGGCGCGCGCTGCGCCAACTGCATCGCCAAGATCGAGAAGGGCGTGGCCGCCATCAGGGTGTGCGAGAATGCGCGCCTTAATCTTTCCACCGGCAAACTGACGGTCCGGGCCTGGCATGTTCCGGCGCAACGCCATGCTGCGGCGGGTTCGCGATCTGGGCTATGATGCCCAGCCTTTCGATGCCGACGGGGCCTTGGCCGCCGAGGGAGGCGAGGGGCGGTTTCTGTTGCATTGCCTGGCCGCCGCGGCATTCGGCACGGTCTTTACGATGGGTCTCACGGACGGGATCTGGTACGGGGGCGAGGACCTGAGCGGCCCCTGCGGCAGATTTTCTTCTGGCTTGCGGCCGCCGTGGCGATTCCCGACCACGCTTTATTCCGGCCAGCCATTTTTCCGCTCGGCCTGGCGGGCACTGGCCGCCCGAACGCACCAATATGGATGTGCCGATCAGCCTGGCGCTGCTTGCTGTCCCTGGGCCTGAGCCTTTATGAAACCGCGCGGCAAGGCGCCGCAACCTATTTCGACGCCGCGGTCATGCTGGCCTTTCTGCTGTTGATTGGCCGGTATCTGGATTTCCGCTTGCGCGATCGCGCCCGCGACGCCGCGCGCCATCTGCTTGCCCTGCAATCCCTGCTGGCTCGCCGGATTCGCCAGGACGGCAGCGGTCGAAACCGTCTCGGCGCGCGAAGCTTGCGCCGGGCGACCGGTTGCTTCTCGCCAGCGGCGACCGCGTGCCGGTCAACGGCGTGCTGGAGGACCGCGGCACCGAGCTGGATATGTCCATGGTCACCGGCGAAAGCATGCCGCAGGCCTTGCCGCAAGGCGCCGTGCTGTATGCGGGCGCGATCATTACCGGCATCGCCGGTGATCTCTGCGTGCCACCGCGCGGGTGGAGGATTCGCTGGTGGCCGACCTGGCGCGCTTGCTGGAGGCGGGGCAGCAATCCCGCAGCCTGTATGTCAGCCTCGCCGACCGTGCGGCGCGGGCCTATGTGCCGGTGGTATTTTCGCTTGCCTTGCTGGTGTTGTGCCGGCTGGCTGGTGGCCGGCGCGCCGCTTCGCCACGGCCATCACCAATGCCATCGCGGTTCTGATCATCACCTGCCCCTGCGCCCTGGGCCTTGCGGTTCCGGCCGTGCAGATCGTGGCGACCGGCCGGCTGTTCCGCCGGGGCGTGTTCGTGAAATCGGGCGATGCCCTGGAACGCCTGGCCGAGATCGATATGGCGATTTTCGACAAGACCGGCACACTGACCAGGGGCGTGCCGGTATTGAAAAACATCGCCGGCATTTCCGCCCGGGATACTCGAGCGTGCCGCGCAGTTGGCGCGGGCCAGCCGCCATCCGCTGGCGCAGGCCTTGGCCGCCGCCGCCGGCACCGGGCCGGTGGCGCCCGGCGTGCGGGAGGTGGCCGGCGCCGGGACTGGAAGCGGCGGCCGACGAGCGATATCGAGCGGCTGGGAAACGCCGCCTGGTGCGGCGCGACGGCTGGCGATCTGGTCAGCTCTGGTATCGTCGCGGCACGAACCGGCCCGGTCGGGTTCCGCCTCCAGGACCAGTGCGCCCGGAAAGCGCCGCGTTGATCGGCGCCCTTCGCGCGCGGAATATCGCCATCGAAATGCTGTCGGGCGACAATGCCGCGATTGCCGGCGCGGTGGCCGCCCAGGTCGGACATCGCCGACTGGTCGGCCGGGGTCACGCCGGAGCAGAAGGCCGCGCGGATGCAGGCCCTGCAGGCACAAGAACATCGCGTGCTGATGGTGGGCGACGGCATCAATGACGCCGCGGCGATGGCGCTGGCGCATATTTCCATAGCCCCCGGCACGGCCACCGATATCAGTCAGCTTGCTTCCGACATGGTACTGCGCGGCAATAGTCTGATGCCCATTGTCGAGGCCTATGATGTGGCGCGCATGGCGCGCCGGCTGGTGCTGCAGAATTTCGCCATGGCGGCCGTCTATAATCTCACGGCCATTCCCGCTGGCGGGGCTGGGTCTTGTCACCCCCGCTGATCGCGGCGGCGACCATGGCGGGCTCTTCCCTGCTGGTCACCCTGAACGCATTGCGCCTGGTGGGGGGGCGTCTTGGAGGTGGAAAGCGCACATGAACGGTATCGCGCTTATTATTGCTTCGGCGCTGCTGGTGGGGCTCGGCGGGCTGGTGATCCTGTTATGGGCGCTGGGCAGCGGCCAGTATGAGGATCTCGATGGCGATGCCGCGCGCATCCTGCTGGACGATGATGGGCCGGATGGCGCGCCCCCTGGCTGAAATTCCTAGCTGGCGGTGACATAGACGAGCGCGCCGGTGCCGAAGGCCAGCACGGCCAGCGCGCTCAGGATCAGGCCAAGCCGCATGCCGCCGAAGACCAATCCCAGCACCGATTTGGCCAGGCCATTGGCAGAGGCCGCTATCAGGATGGTGGAAACCGCTATGCCGGGCGCCACGCCGGTGCCTGCCAGCCTGGCCATGGACAGGGTGATGGGATCGACGTCCAGCAGGCCCGAAGCCCCTCCCAGCGCAAAAAGCCCCGAGCGGCCGGTGGCAAAGAGCTTCGCCAGCAGCATGATGACGGCCAGCAGCGCGGTAAAGCGCAGCATCAAGGGCAGTTCAAAGGGGTTCTCCAGGCGAAGGGCACTGTCGCCCGACCGTCCCGCCGCGCGGTAGGCCAGCACAGCGGGTATGAGAAGCGCCGCCGAGGCGGCCACGATGGGAGAAGCAAGGGCCGGCAGGAGGCTGGGGGCGATCACGACGGCCAGGGTCGTCATGCGCAGCAGGGACACGATCCATGCCGCCAGGATGGCGGCCAGAACCTCGGGCATCGCGCCGGGGCTGCGCCGTGCCAGCCGCGCGAAGGTCCAGGTCACCGTGGTCGAGGTGGCCAGTCCGCCCATGATCCCGGCAAAAAGCAGGCCCCGTTTGGCGCCGGCCAGCCGCACGGCGATGTAGCCGCCATAGCTCACCACGCCGACCAGGACCGTCATCAGCCATATCTGATAGGGATTGAGCGCGTTCCAGGGGTCGATGGTCCGGTCGGGTAGGGCCGGCAGCAGCACCGCGGTCATGACCAGGAGTACCAGCGCGGCCCGCAGTTCCGTCCATTTCAGATGGCGCAGGAAGGCATGCATCGCGCGGCGTTCGGCCAGTATGGCCGCCGCCACCACGCCGCCGCCGGCCGCGACCGCCATGTTGCCGCGTGCCGCATAGGCGCCCAGGGCGAAGGTCAGGACCGCCGCCACAAATCCGGTGGCCGACAGGCTGCCGGTCTTGCGCGCCGACTGCCACTCAAAAATGCCGAAGGGAACGGCAAATCCCACAAAACAGAGCCCGAGCAGGGCCGTGCCGGGCAGCAGCCCGCAAATCCCGCCCAATGTTCCGATCAGGGTGAAGGTGCGGATGCCCGCGACTCGCGTGCCGTCCTTGGCCAGCCGTTCCTGCCAGCCGCGCTCTATGCCGATCAGCAGGCCAATCGCGACGGCCAGGCCGGCGCGCTGAAGAAGTTCGATTTCACCCACTATTTTCGCTCAATCAAAAGACCCAAAAGACAATGACACAATGCCGCACAAGCATATCAGCCCGGAAAGGACGGGGCCAAGCAGCCGGACGGCGGCATCCGTTTCGCGGGGTGCGGCGCCTTTGCGGCAGATCGCCGGGCGTCAGGGATGACTCAAGGCATTGTGCGCGTTCTGTGGGTCCATGCCTTCATCCGGGAAGGGCACCGGCAGCTTTCCCACCCAGGTCATGAGGGGGGACTTGCGGGCCACTGGCGGGAGCACGGCACGCGGATGGCCGACGATGATCGGGGCGACCACCCGATTGTGGTCCGACAGTCCCAGAAGGTTTCGGCCCTCGTCCGAATTCAGCCAGCCTTCCGCAAAGCCGATCCAGCAACTGCCGAGGGAAAATTCCAGTGCCGCCAGCATCAGATTTTGCGCGGCCAGGGCACAATCCTCGGCGGCCCATTGGCCGGCTTTCGGCGCCGAAATGACGATCAAGGCGGGCGCGTGATAGAAAATATGAAATTGCGGGTCGTTCATCAGGTCTCGAAAATGGCCCGGACGGATCATTTCGGCGACATGGTCCAGCATCCAGAGCTTGGAGCGCGCCGATATTTCGTCCATCAGCGCGGGTTCGGTCAGGATGGTGAAATGCCAGGGTTGCTCGTTCATGGCGCTGGGCGCCCAACTTGCCGCCAGAACAAGCTGCCGCAGCACCGACGCGGCCACCGGATCCCGAGTATAGTCGCGGATGGCACGGCGTTGGCGGATTGCGGCAAGAAGCTCCACGGCCCGGCTAACCTTTGAAATTGCGCCGAACGCCTGCGACGCTGGCGAGCAGATAAAGGATCAGGCTGGCGCCCATCCCGCTGCCGACGGCGTAAAGCAGGTCAGCATCGCCCGAATAGGTGTAGATGGCCGCGAACAGGGTCATGCCCGCCAGGATCGCCATTGCAGAGTGCGGTGTCGTCCGCCTGTGGCCATGATCGGCCGGACGCCGAACGGACGGCGGCCATCTCATCTGCCGCTCCGGTGCGCCCGCCGGGATTCATCCCAGGACGCCCAGCCGAGCACTCCGCCGAACGCGGTCAAGGTACCCACCACGAGAATCAAAAAGCCGATATCATTTGCTGACATGTGTCCCTCCTCCGATTGAAAAACTCTGCCACCGCGCATGGGTGGGCGCGTTGATCCCGATCAATCGCGGCCGTATGCGCCAGGCTGGGCGGGCGGTATCCCGCGACCGCCGCATCGGGCGGAAATCCGGCAGTAGCCCCAGACATCGCATTTCCACATCGCATTTCCGCGACAACGCCCGGCGCGGCGAAACCGGGCCGGCTTCAGGCCGCGAGCTCTTCCAGCGCCTCGATATTCTGGACCCGCACCTGACGGGTATTGGGCAGGGCGATGACGCCGTCGCGCTCAAGCTGGGAAAGGCTGCGCGAAACGGTTTCGATCGTCAGGCCGAGATAATCGGCGATGTCCTGACGCGTCATGGCCAGGTCGATGACGCGCCTGGGTGCCGAATGGCTGGCCCAGCCCAGCAGGAAGTTTGCGACCTTCTCGACCGCGCCGCGCCGGCCCAGCAGCAGGGAATGATTCTGGGCCTGCGCGAGATTCTGCATCGCGTACTGAAAAAGCTGGCGGGTGATCCTGTCATCTTTCCTGGCGAGCATTTCCACGGTGCGGCGGCGATAGGATACCAAGGTGCACTCGCTCACGGCCTCGGCGGAAAGAAGGTGATTGCGACCCAGCTCAAAGCCGAAGACTTCACCGGCCACGTGAAAGGCCTCGATCTGGCGGCGCCCGTCGCTGAGGAATTTGCAGACCCGTACCACGCCGGAAATCACCTTGTAGAAGACGTCCGTTTCCTCGCCCTCGGCGAAGATTTCCCGGCCACTTGCGACATGGACAACCGTCCCGGCCGCGCGCAAGGGCTCCTGGATCTCCGAATCCGCCATCCATCCGGACTGGGCATGGAGAGCCGCCATGGAGGAAACATGATCACTTATCGCCAGTTGAACCGTCATCGTCATCTCCTCGAAAACTGCCCGCTCCTGTTTTCTAGCCGCAAAAAACCGTGTGAAAAATTCGGTTCACTACTAAGGATATCTACGTAGCCGGGCCGCGGTGCCCCCCGCAAAGCCCTGGTTTCTGCGGGTTTCGAAGGCGCGCGGGCGCGGGGATGCCGCCCGGCATCAAGTGGCCACACCGCCGGGGCGGCCGGTACAGCTTGTCGCGGTGTCCGCCGGGGTCCGGGAAGGCCCGCGGACCGGACCACGAAAAACGGGACTTTCAGGAGTTGGGGGCAGACGGTTCTGCAGACCAAATTGACCGTCCGCTGCCTGGTTCGCGCCGGCGGGGACCAACCTGTTGTGGCGGTGTCTGCGCGGGTTGGCTAGGCTGCGGCCATGGGCACGGGCGCGGCGGACTTCAAAGAGTTTCAGGAGCTTGCGGCAGCCGCCCTGCAGGCGGCCCGCATCGGCGTGTGGCAGTGGGATCTGGCGTCGCAGCGCCTCACGCTTTGCGCGCAAAGCGCCGCCCTGCTTGGCGCCGACGATACACTTTTGACGCGCGAGGCGTTTCTCGGCCTGTTGCATCCCCTCGACCGCAAGGCGGTTGGGCTTGCCCTGGGCGGGCAATTGAACGCGCATGAAATGTGCGATCTGGAATTTCGCGTCACGCCCACCGCCAAAGGTCTCCGCATGCGCGGCCAGGCCGCCCCCGGCCGGGATGTGGCACACGGCGTCCTGTTCGAAACCGGCGCCCGCCCGCCCGGGCAATCGGAAAACAGCCGGCTTGCCGCCATCGTGGCGTCCTCCGACGATGCCATTATCGGCAAGACCGTCGATGGAATCGTCACCGATTGGAACCCCGCGGCGCAATCGATTTTCGGCTATCGCGCGGATGAAATGATCGGCAAGCCGGTCGCGCTGTTATTTCCGCGCGGAGTCGAGGACGAAGAAGAGCGCATATTGGCGCGCATTCGAAAGGGCGAAAAAGTCGACCATTTCGAAACCCGCCGAAGGTGCAAGGATGGTGGAATCATAGATGTCTCGGTCACGGTTTCGCCGGTTTGGGACGAACACGGCACGCTGATCGGCGCCTCCAAGGTGGCGCGCGATATTACTGCCGCGAAGGCGGCGCAAGCCTCGCTGCTGGAGCGCGAAGCGCATCTGCGATCGGTTCTCGACACGGTGCCCGACGCGATGGTGGTGATCGACACGCGCGGTGTCATGCAGTCCTTCAGTGTCACGGCCGAGCGCCTGTTTGGCTATGGCGCAAAGGAAGCGGTCGGGCAGAATGTCAGCATCCTGATGCCCGAGCCCTATCGGGGCCAGCATGACGGCTATCTGGCGCGCTACATGGCGACCGGGGAGCGGCGCATAATCGGCGTCGGCCGCGTGGTGGTCGGGCGGCGCAAGGACGGCTCGACTTTTCCCATGGAACTGGCGGTGGGGGAAATGCGCTCCGGCGACAGGCGATTCTTCACGGGATTCATTAGGGATCTCACGGAGCGGCAGCAAACCCAGCAGCGGCTCCAGGAACTTCAATCCGAGCTGATTTTCATGTCGCGGTTCACGGCGCTTGGCGAAATGGCCTCCACGCTCGCCCACGAGCTCAACCAGCCGTTGACGGCGTCGGCAAGCTATCTCAACGGCGCCCGGCGGCTTCTCCAAACCCAGCGCGGCGAAGACATCGCGGTCGTGCGCGACGCCATTGGCAGCGCGTCCGATCAGATTTTGCGGGCCGGTCAGATCATCAAGCGCCTGCGCGAATTCGTGGCGCGCGGCGAAAGCGACCGCGTGGAGGAGGACCTGCGAAAACTGATCGAAGAGGCGAGCGCCCTGGCGCTGGTGGGCGCCAAGGAATCCGGCGTTCAGGTGAATTTCGCGTTCGACACCGTCATGCAGTTCGTGCTGGTGGACAAGATACAGATCCAGCAGGTAATCCTCAATCTCATGCGCAATGCCATGGAAGCCATGCAGGAGGTCGATCGCCGGGAAATGACGATTGCGACCAGCCAGGTGGACGGTGAAACGGTGGAGGTATCGGTTGCCGATACCGGCCCCGGCCTCGCGCCGGAAATTTCGGCCAGGCTGTTCCAGCCTTTCGTGACGACCAAGCGCCAGGGCATGGGTGTCGGCCTTTCCATTTCCCGAACCATTGTCGAGGCCCATGGCGGCCGGCTCTGGGCCGAACCCAACGCCGGCGGCGGCACGGTATTTCGCTTGACCCTCAAGAGCATGAAGATGGGAGCTTGATCGATGTCTGGCAGCGGTACGGTCCATCTGATCGACGACGACGAAGACGTGCGCCGGGCCGTGGCGTTCCAGCTGGGAACGGCCGGATTTGCCGTGCGGGTCTATGAATTGGCTTCGGCATTTCTTGAGAAGAATGAAGGGATTCGGTCCGGGTGCGTTGTCAGTGACGTGCGGATGCCCGGGATGGACGGTCTGGAACTGTTGCGGCGCCTTCACGCCAACGGCGCCAGGCTTCCCGTCATCATCATGACCGGCCACGCCGATGTGCCCCTTGCGGTCCAGGCCATGAAGGCAGGCGCCATCGATTTTATCGAGAAGCCATTTTCCGATGAAGTCCTGCTGGCAGCTATCCAGACGGCGTTTTCCGGCCAGCCGGCGGCGGGGCGAAACGGCGACGTCGATGCCATCCAGTCCAGAATCGCCTTGCTGTCGCCGCGCGAGCGCGAGGTTCTGGAAGGTCTTCTCGCGGGACATTCCAACAAGGTGATCGCCAACTATTTGGGCATCAGTCCGCGCACGGTCGAAGTGCATCGCGCCAATGTGATGCACAAGATGAATGTCACGAGCCTGTCGGAGCTGGTGCGCATGGGGCTGCTGGCCGGAATTTCCTGACCGCGCGGCCCCTTTGGGGTGCCGCCAGGACGCTCCTGTTTGCGAACGGCTGGCCGACCGGAAGGATCTCGGGCGGTTTGCGGCAGCAGCCGGGATTGCGCAGTATCAACGCGGGCGCGCCCGGGATGCGAAATAACGGCGCAGCGCGCGAAGGAGGTGGCTATGAGCTGGAAGCGTTTGATGGTGCATCTGGAGCTCGAGGGCGACAATCAGGGCGTGCTGCGTATCGCCGGCGAGCTTGCCGCGCGGCTTGGCGCCAAGGTCATCGGCATCGCCGCCTGCCGGCCCATTCAACCCGTATACGAGGAAGGCTTCGCCGCAGGCGATATCCTGGCCGAGGACAGGGCCGAAATCGCGGCGGAGCTGGCGGCGGCGGAAAGCCAGTTCCGCGCGGCTCTTGGCGGGCACGCCCTGGAATGGCGATCCTGCATCACCTATGCGCCGCTGGCCGATTATATTGCCGAACAGGCGCGGGCGGCAGATCTCATCATTACCGGCAAGGACCTGGGCCCCAAGCTGTTCGATGAAAGCCGCCGCGTCCATATTGGCGATCTGGCGATGCGGGCCGGACGTCCGATGCTGCTGGTCGCGCAGGGCGTTACCACCCTGCCGCTCAACCGGGTCTTTGTGGGCTGGAAGGAGACCCGCGAGGCGCGCCGCGCCGCGGCCGACGCGCTTCCGCTTCTGCAACTGGCGGGGCAGGTTGGCGTGCTGGAGATCGCCGATGTCGATGAACTGGCCCCGGTCCAGGCCCGCCTCGCCGATGTCGCGGGCTGGCTTGCCGGACACGGCGTCAGCGCCGAGCCGCTGGCACTGGCCGCCGGCGACTTGGAAGCGGGGCGTCTGCGTACCGCGCTGCTGGATCGCGGGTGTGACCTGTTTGTGGCGGGCGCCTATGGCCACGGCCGGATCGGGGAATGGATTTTCGGGGGCGTAACCCGGGATGTCTTGCTGAATCCGGATTTCTGCGTGCTTATTTCGCACTAGGGCGCATCTCGGGCGCCTAGACCTCGCGCGTGATGTCGCCGATGACCGCGCCGGGCTCGACCATGCTGTTGGCCTTCACCGTGATCGACAGTCGGCCCGTGCTGGGGGCGAGCAGGTCATGCAAGGCATCTTCAATGCGCAGCGTGGCGACCGGATCGCCGGCGCTGACGCTGCTGCCGTCGTTGAACAGCCATTTTTCCAGCAGGCCCTCGGGCATGATGCTGGTTGACCACAGGTCCGGCGCGACGGTTATTTTCGCAACTGTCTTGAGCGGCCTTGTCATGCAACCCTCCTTCCCAGATCGCGTATTTTTTTCACAATTGCGGCGCTGCGGGGCGGCTGGATATCGCCGCCGCCGAAATAGCTGGTCTTCACCGGGCCGACCCCCGAAAGGCCCAGAATGCCGCGATTGAAGGCTTTCACCCCCTGCGCCCCGAACAGCCATCGATAGGCCAGCGCCGGCATGCCCATGGTTACGATCACGCGCGCCGACTTGCCCTTCAGCTTGCCGCTTGGAAAGCCGCGTTTTTGTGCGCCCAGGAGAAATTCACCGCAGGCGAGCTGCTCCATGAACGCCTTGAACAACGCCGGCGGCGCAGCGAGCCAGAGGGGGAAAATGAACACCAGATGGTCCGCGGCAAGAAACGCGTCCTGGCTGTCGATTATGGCCTGGTCCTGGGGTGCGGCCGAAAATCTGCCCGCGTCGCGCAGAAGCGAAAAATGCAGATTTCCGACATCGATCCGGCGCACCGTGCAGCCCGCTGCTTCGGCTCCCTGCCGGTAGGCATCGCACAGCGCGCTCGACAGGCGCTCCGGCGCACAATCCGGGTTGCCGTTTATGATGAGTACATGTCGCTTCATCGCGGCGGGTTCGGCATCATCCGGTCGCGCTGATGAAAAAACAAAGTGGCAAAGTCGTGGACATCTCCCAGGCCCGGCCGCCCCATGGGTTCCACGCCGATCACCCGCGCGGCCAGAAGCGGCATCTTGAGGTCCAGGTAGCTCTTCAATTCGGTCTTGGCTTCGGCGGGGCCGACGATCAGGATTTCGGTCGCTTCGGCCATGGCATCCGCCACCTTTCGCAGGAATTCCGGGTCGGGGCCGGCATGGCCGTCGCCGCGCGTGCCGGACCGGTGATGGATATGACCACGGTCACGGTTGGGCGCGTGAATTGTAACCATTTCCTGCGCCTTTTCGCGGGTGATGGCGAACAGGTGGGCGGCCTTGTGATCGATCCAGACCACCAGATGGAATACCGGACTCATGCGGCCACTTTCAGCGGCGTGACCGATACGATCTTGAATGGGCGCTGCACGCCATCCTCCTCGGTTATCGTGACGTAGAGGCCCGGCGCGATGACGTGGCGATCCAGCTTGAAAAACGGCTCGTCGTCGTCGCGGCGCCCCGGCAGATAATCGAAGCGCCAACCGCGGCCGACATGGCGCAGAAGGCCGCGCCGATCCGCCTGGCCGGGATGGAAGCTGCGAACGCCGCATTTCTGCTTTTCCGCGTTCCAGAGGTCCGCGTCCAGATGGCCGTGATCGTTCAAGGGTGCGATGAATTCGTAACCGTGGCCCGGATCGCCTTCCGGAAAATCCCGCGTCCGGCCCAATTCCAGCCTGATGGTCATCAATGACATTCTTGCCTCCTGAAATGTTTATTGACACATGTCTCGACATCCTTGAGCCGCGCATCGACGAAGAATTCGCTTGCCCCGGGCTTGAGGCCGCCGACATGGACGTGATCCAGGAAATTCATGCCGGTCAGGGTTGCGAAATATTCGTCAAACAGGGCCCGCACCGCATCCATGCCCCCGGTCTGCTTGAGCCATTCGGCCGGAGCGCCGGAAGAACTGAAACTGATCATCTTGCGGTCCGTCAACAAGGGCACATAGCTGTGGCCGCCGGCCCCATAGGCAAAGCCAAAGCCGAAAACGCGTTCCATGTAGCCTTTGAGAATTGCGGGCGGGGTGTTCAGCCAGAGCGGGTAGATGAACGTGAACACACCGCAATCTTGAAGCAGCGCGCGTTCCGCCACGACATCCGGCGCGGGCGCGAAGCTGTCCGAAAAAGGCAGTTCGCCGCGCTTGAGGCATGGATCAAAACCCATGCCGTACAGATCGCGCGTAACAACCAGATGCCCGATCGCCTGGCAGGCCCGGCTATAGGCAGCCGCAACCGCAGCGGTAAAGCTGTGCGGATTGGGATGGGAAAATATGACGGCGTGCTTCACGGGACAACTCCGAGGGTGATGTTAAGACAGGGCCATATGTTCGGCCTTGCGCTGGATCAAGCGCATCTGAACGCCGTCAAAGCCGGGCGGCGTTGCGGCCCCGGCCCCTCCGCCCCCGGGCGCCGACCGGAAGCGAGCGAAAAGCCGGGTTTGACCCTGCGCAACGCGGTCCGGAAATCCGCGGGTAGGATGAATGAGGGAGAATCTTGATGTTGCAAAATCTTGCCGCGGGATCGGTGCTTGTCGCGCTGAACGTCCTGATCCATACGGGCGGCCTTATCATTATCGCCGCCGTGACCCCGATTTGTGCGCGGCGGTTAAGGCTGCACAATAACGATGCCGGCCGCACCTTGGTCATGACCGCCACGGTGCTGGGAATCCTCGCCATTCTCACGATCGAGGTCTGGAGCTGGGCGCTCGCCTATGATGCTTTGGGCGCGACCGGCGGCTTTGCCGATGCCCTGTATCTTTCCACCGCCATGTTCTCCACCATCGGCTATGGCGAGATGGACATAAACCCGGCCTGGCGCCTGCTTACGGCCCTGGAAGGGATCAATGGTTTTCTCCTGATCGGCTGGTCGACGGCCTTTCTGGTCCGTGCCGCGACCCTGCACGGGCCTTTCCGCAAGGAGCAATTCTAGGCGGCCGGCCGGTCAGCCATGCGGTTGATCTGTCTCAAGGCGGCCTGGGCGGGGGCTATTTAGCGTGCGATAATGAGTAAGACTTCAGACCATCCTGCTTTGCACCGTCCTTTGGAGTTGCACGGCAATGCATACAGTCCAGGCTGCCCAGAATGTCCGGGCCGGGCGCGAGGTCGCCATCGACGCCTGCTCGGCCTGCCATCAGGTCACCGCGGATCAAAAACCCCGCCCCCCCGTCTTTAACCCGGAGGAATATGCCAATGTCGCTGCCCCCAGCTTTGCCGCGATCGCCAGGAAATACGCCCACCGGCCCTGGGCGCTGCGGCGGTTCATCCTGGCGCCGGTCCACCCCATGCCCGAACAAAACTGGGATCCGGCCGACCTGACGGCGGTGGTTTCCTTCATCCTGTCCCGGCGGAATGAGGATGCGGTTGCGAATCCGCATCCCCAGCACTGAGCGATGAAGCGGGCCGCCCTGGTCGCCGCCGCCTTGCTGCTCCTGGCGGCTTGCGCCCACCAGCCCGGACCGCTGGCGCCGGACGCGCCGGGACTGCTGGTGGGATTTTTCCACGGCTTTATCGCCATCATTTCCCTGATCGGCAGCATATTCCTGGATGTGAGGATCTATGCTTTTCCCAATGACGGGTTTTGGTACGATTTGGGCTTCGTCATCGGCTTTTGCACGAATTTGCTCGTCATCACCCTCAGCGTCATGGCCCGGATCGGCGGGATGATCACGTGAGGGCTGTCCTTTGCAGAATGGCGGCCGCGGTGCTGGCGGTCGCGGCGGCGCCTGCCGCCCAGGCGGCGGACGCCCGGTCGACGCTCTCCGTCATATTCGAGAATGATCTCTTCTATCACACCGATCGCGACTATACGAACGGGGTGGAGGCAAGCTGGAGCCCGGCAGGAAGCGCCGCGGATATCCTGCCGGACGCGATCACGCGCAATATCGCGAACATCCTGGATCTGGAGCGGTCGCGCGTCAGCTACAGCCTGGGCCAGATGATGTTCACGCCCGAACATACCGCCTTGGCCAGCCCGCTTGCCGGCGAGCGGCCTTATGCGGGTTTTCTATATGGGGCGCTCACCCTCAGGGAACAGACCGGCACGGACCAGAGCCAGCTTCGCGTGGATCTCGGCATGGTCGGCCCGGCATCGCTGGCCGCCGACAGTCAGAGGCTGATTCACGGTTTGCGCGGGATCGCCTTTCCGCAGGGCTGGAGCACGCAGTTGCGCGACGAGCCGGGCCTGGTGATTTCCTATCAGAAGAGCCGCACCCTGGACTCGCAGCGCGGCGAAAGCGGGCTGGGCATGGATATCGCCGCCCATTATGGCGGCGCGGCGGGAAACATATTCGACTATCTGAGCAGCGGCCTTGTGGGCCGCCTTGGCTTCAACCTGCCCGGCGACGACGGTCCGCCGCGCATGGAGCCCGCGGTTCCCGGCGCCTACTTCTATAGTCCCGAAGGCGCATTCGGGGCCTATCTGTTCGCCGGCACCGAAGCGCGGCTGGTGGCCCGCAACATATTCCTGGACGGCAACAGTTTTCATGCCAGCGGCAGCGTCGACAGAAATTGGCTGGTCGGCGATTTCATGCTGGGTGGCGCAATTGCCTTCCGGGATTTTCGCTTGTCGTTCGTGCATATATTCCGTTCGTCGGAGTATGCCCGCCAGAGCGACTTCGACCAGTTCGGCACGCTGAATCTGTCGGTGAATCTCTAGGCAGCCGGGTGGCGCCGCGCCGGCGCTTGCCGGTGCGGACTGTCCTACGCGGTGGTTTCGCCAGCGCGGGGGTTCTCGAAGATCAGCTCCACGCGCGTCCCCGGCTCCGGCGTGGTCGATATTTTCAATTGCCCACGCACCTGCAGCACAAGAGATTGAATCAGCCGGTGGCCGAGACCATCGAAATGGACCGCGTCGTCATAGCCTTTGCCGTTGTCGGCGATGACAAGATGCAGCTGGCCGTCCGCGGACGCGGTGAGGCTGAGTGCAATAATGCCCGCCCGCCCGGGCGGATAGGCGTGCCTGACGATATGGGTCAGCACCTCGGTGACAAAAAGCGCGAGCGGTATGGCCTGATCCCCGGTAACCTGAAGCGATATGAGGTCTTCGGTGATGTGCAAGTGCCTGTTGGTGCCCACCAGGCTTTCCGCGATGTGATGGGCCAATTCGGAGATGATGCGCCTGAGATCCACGGTCGGCTGATATTCAATCTCGTGCAATATCCGATGAACAACCACCAGCGCATTGATTCGCGCCTGGACCTGCAGCAGCGCCTCGCGCGCGGCCGGATCGTGGACTTGCCCGGCCTGCAGGCTGAGCAGGCTCATCACCACTTGCAGGTTGTTCTTCACGCGGTGGTGAATTTCCCGAATAAGGGCCGTCTTCTGATCTACGGCATCGCGCAGGCGCCGGTCCCGGTCCTGAATGGAACTCGCCATGTCGGCGAATCCCTGGCCCAACGCGGCAAATTCCGCGGGTGCTCCGACCAGGCTGGGGCGAACCGAGTAGTGGCCTCCCCGGTACGCGGCCGAAATCCGCCGCAGGTAATTGATCCACCGGGTCACCTGCTGTTCCGTCGCCAGCCAGATGGCCGCCCAGGCGAGCATGATCATCAGCACCGGCGTCAGAAAATCGGTGGCGACGCTGAGGTAGGTGGCGCTGAACAGTGCCGCCTCCTCCATTGCGTAGCCGATGAAAAGCGGCCCGCCCTGCAGGGAGATTTCCGCGTATCGCCAGCTGGTTCCGGATGCGTCCTGTGCCTCGCGCAGAACCGCCGGGCTAACGCGGGGTGTTCCCCCCCGGATCAAGGCCTGCGCGACGGCCGGATTGTTGCTGCCAAGGAGGTGATGATCCGCGTCGTAGATGAAGACGACGGCTCCCGGGGCACGCGCATGGACGCGCATCAGCGAATCGAGCCACCCGGTGTCGAGCTCAATCGACAGCGCACCCTCGAAAATCCCCTGCGCGTTCCGGAGCGGAAGCATGCCGGCGATTACCGGCTTGTGGAGCATGACGCTGGGCATTTCTCCGCTGACGACAAAGCCATTCGATTGCTTGACGCGATTGAAGATGGGGAGCCCGCCAACATTCAAATCCTTCGCCACGGGCAATGCCGAACACACGACGGCGCCGCTCGGATCGATTCGCGCCAGGTTGCTGAAATAGCTCACCCCGATCAAAGCCTCTCGCAGGATGGAATCGCATCCGGGCTTCACGTCCTGAACGGCCGAAATGTTGGAGATGGCGCGCGTGATCTGCTCCGCGGACGCCAGCAGGTCGTCCTCGTCCCCGGCAAGCGCGCGCGCCGATTGCACCATTCTGTCGCGGATGCTGGAGCGGTCCAGGTTGGCACGCTCCACGCCCTGAAAAATACTGACAACGGCAATAGGCCAGAGGGCGATGGAAACGAAAACCAGCAGACGGGTTCTTAGCGACCAGCTGTGCCGCGGCGCGCCGTCACCTGGGCTTGTCGCGTCCGGGGATCTGGGCTGGTGCGATGCGATCCAGTTGCGACATGATATCACGCGCGGCGTCTCCTTCAGGCGGACGATCGGACTTCGGCAATTGCTGATCGCCGTCCAGGATGGCGAATAGCGCTCGCCTGCCGCGAGCCACGCGGCTCTTGACCGTACCCACCGCGCAGTTGCTGATCTTCGCCGCCTCCTCGTACGAAAAGCCCCCGGCTCCGACCAGGATAAGGGCCTCCCTTTGCTCGTTCGGGAGTGCGCGTAAAGCACGCACGATGTCCGACAGGTCCGCGGCCCAGGCCTGGCCCTCCGTCTCGGAGCGCAGGGTGGCCGCCTTCTCGCTGTCCCACTGCTCCTGGCGCCAGGCGCGCCGGCGTTCCGAGTAGAATTGATTTCTCAGAATCGTGAACAGCCACGCTTTCAGGTTTGTTCCGGGCTGGTAGGAACTGCGCGATTGCCATGCCTTGACGAGCGTTTCCTGCGCCAGGTCATCCGCCCCTTCATTTCTGCCGGAGAGCGAGCGGGCGAACGCTCTCAGATACGGCACAAGGGACAGCAGCTCCGACTTGAAGGTGTCGTCGGCGCCGGAAGTCGACTTTGTCGTCCGATCCATCTCTAGGCGTCCGTTCATGAGTCGGTGCTCTGGGAGTCCGCGGATTCGTCGATTTTTTTCAGAAGTTCCATAAATTCGTCCGGCACCGGTTCCTGCACCACGCCGTCATAAAGGCGGCGCAGACCCTGACCGATAACTTCCCGCCGCAGACGGGCGTAACGGGCCTTGTCGGCAATTGGAGTCTTATCTTTGGACATTTTGATGACCTTCCGCCGTCGCGCCCGCTGGCCAGTTACAACCGAACTTCAAAAAATCTCACTATATCATACACTTACCGCCAAGCCCCTGCGTGGCGACATTCCTGATTGCCATATCAACGCCGGACCAATTCAAAAGTTCCCGCTTCGCAGGGAACTTTTGGGGCCTTGGCACGCTTTCGCGATATGACAGAATTCCGCCAACCTGTCGGAGGGCCTTAATAAATGACCATGACGCAGCAATACGCGCCGCATCTTCCGTATCTTCGCCGCTACGCGCGTGCCTTGGTGGGTTCGCAGCGCAGCGGCGACGCGTATGTCCATGCGGCCTTGACGGCGCTCCTGGCCGGGAAAGCCGATATCGAAACCGGCGCTTCGGCCCGCGCCGGACTCTACAAGGTCTTTCACGCGATCTGGGCGAGCGCGTCCGATGAAATCCAGAATGACGTGCCGAGTTTGGTCAATGCCGAGCGATCCCTGGATCCGTCGGAGCGCCTTGCCGCGCTGGATTCCCAAAAAAGGGCAATTC
The DNA here is from genome assembly GCA_963835715.1 of uncultured Alphaproteobacteria bacterium. Classification (GTDB taxonomy): domain Bacteria; phylum Pseudomonadota; class Alphaproteobacteria; order Micropepsales; family Micropepsaceae; genus Rhizomicrobium. The sequence continues at coordinate 324,167 of CAWIGN010000002.1, read as the reverse complement.
TCCTCCTGACGGCGGTGGAGGGCTTCAGCGCCAGCGAGGTTGCCTTCATTGTCGAAGAATCGCCGGACGCGGTCGAGCGCGCAATCGTCGCGGCTCAGGGCCTGATCGAGCGTCAGCTCGCCACGCGCGTTCTTATCATCGAGGACGAACCCATTATTGCCCTCGACCTGGAGACCCTGGTCACCGAGCTGGGCCACAAGGTGGTGGGGACCGCCGCCACGCGCGACGAAGCCGTTGCCAAGGCCCTTGTCGAACGGCCGGGCCTGGTGCTGGCGGACATCAATCTTGGCGAAGGCGGCTCGGGCATCGATGCTGTTTCACAGATCCTCGACAGCTTCGACATCCCCGTCATCTTTGTCACGGCATATCCGGAGAAACTCCTGACCGGGGAACGGCCGGAACCGACCTATCTGGTCGCCAAGCCGTTTCTTCCGGAGTCCATCCAGGCGACGGTCGCCCAGGCCCTGTTCTTTCACAGTCCGGCCCGGAAGGTGGCATAACGGCCTTGGAGAAATCCAGGTGTGATTGCGCGGCCTCTCGCGCCACCAAATCCAGACCGGATGCCGGTTTGCCCTTCTGTCGGTGGCTGCACCCACCACGGGTCAGAAGATTTCGCGGCGCCGACTTGAAGGGCCGGCAGGCGCCACGCGGGCGCCAACAAAAAGGCATCGGGCAATGGCCAGGATACTGGTGGCGGAAGATGAGACCTGCATCAGGCTCTTTGTCGTCGAGACGCTTGAGAATTCCGGCCATACCGTCCTGGAAGCGCCCGACGGGCAGGCGGCCCTGGCCCTGATCGCGGACGATCCGGATATCGACATGGTCGTCAGCGATATCGGCCTGCCGAAAATCGATGGCATCTCGCTCGCCCTTTCCGCCCGGCAACTCCGGCCACACATGGCGGTGGTCTTTCTGACCGGTTATCTGCGCATGGAACTGCCGCGCGAACTGTCCGGCGCCACCATCATTCAAAAGCCGTTCGACGCCGATTGTCTCGCAGGACAAATCGCTGCGGCGCTCGATACAAGGCGCCCCGCGCCCGATTGAGACAAGGCAGTTCCTCTAAGCGTGGCCGGTAACCAGCCAGAGAATGATGATGATCGGCAATGGAATGCCGATGAGCCACAAGAGTGCCGAGCGCATGGGAGAATATCCTGGTTGTTCTCCTGTTCAACGTGCGGGCCGCCCACGTGGTTCCGAAATCGCCTTGGCCGGGGCGGCTGCCCGCTATATTTCAAAGGCTTCCTGGCTCGCGGCCGTGGCGGGCCGCCGTTCATGCCGCACGGTGCAGCGCCGGGCATGCCGGTCGATTCGGATGGAGACGAAGCCGCCGCTCGCGGGAATGTGAACTTCGAATCCCGCAGCCTGCGGGTCTTCCCAGGCTTGCGGCGTCATCTCGCCGGCGCCGAGGTCGTACCAGTTGGCGCTGGTCAGAAATCTTGTGTCGGTGAGGGGCGGGCATGCGGCGCGCATCGCCGCGCAGGCCGCGACGAAATCCTCCAGTTCGGTATCGCGGTGGTCCCAGTCGATCCAGGTTATCGGATTGTCCTGGGCATAGGCATTGTTGTTGCCGCGCTGGCTGCGGCCGAATTCGTCGCCCGCCGTCAGCTGGATGGTTCCGCGTGTGGCGAACAGGGTGGCGAGCAAGGCCCGCATGTCGGCGCCGCGGCGCGCCAGGATTTCGGGGTCCTTGCTGGGGCCTTCCATGCCGTTGTTCCAGGAAAAATTCTCCTGCTGGCCGTCGCGATCGTCCTCGCCATTCGCCGCATTGTGCTTGACCGCATAGCAAACGGTATCGGCAAGCGTCATGCCGTCATGGGAGGCGACGAAATTCACGCTGCGCGTGCGTTCGCCGGCGAAAATATCGGAGGAGCCGGTCATCCGCGTCGCCAGGGTTCCCAGCATGCCGGCATCGCCGCGCCAGAACCGGCGGACATCGTCGCGATAGCGGTCGTTCCATTCCAGCCAGCTGTCCGGGAACCGGCCCAGCTGGTACCCCCCGGTCCCACGTCCCAGGGCTCGGCAATCATGATCCTGTCGCGCAACAGGGGGTCCTGCGCAATGGCGGTGAAAATGGGGGCATGGGGATCGAAGGCCGGCGAACGGGCAAGGATGGGCGCCAGGTCGAAGCGAAAGCCGTCGACGCCCAACCGCGCGAAATGGCGCATGGTGTCCAGCATCATGGTGCGGACCACCGGATCGGCCGCGTCCAGGATGTTGCCCGTGCCGGCATCATTGACCAGCGTTCCGTCGGCTCTGCGGGCATAGCAGCGATTGTCCAGGCCGCGCAGGCTCAAGGTCGGTCCCGCCAGGTCGCTTTCGCCGGTATGGTTCAGCACCAGATCCAGGATCACGCCGATCCCGGCGCGCCGCAGGTCCACGACGGTATCCTGCAGTTCTTCGATACCGCCCGGCGCAAGGCCGGGGTCTATCGCCATGGGCACGACCGGATTGTAGCCCCAGGCATTGCACAGTCCCAGCGGCGGCAGGTGGCGCTCGTCGATCCAGGCGACGATCGGCATCAATTCCACGGCCTTCACGCCGAGCTTGTGGAAATGCGCGATGATCGCCGGGTGGGCCAGCGCCCGGATCGTGCCGCGCATGTGCGCCGGTATTGCGGGATGACGCTGTGTGAATCCCCGCACGTTCAATTCGTAGATCAGCCCGCCGGGGGCAAAGACCGCAGGCAGGGGAGCATCCGCCTCCACGGGGGGCGGGACAATCGCCTTGGGCACCAGCCTGGCGGTATCCACGCCGCGCATCGCCAGCCGCGGATCATATTGGAACCGGCGGTCGAGCCGCACGGCATAGGGGTCGACCAGCAATTTTGCGGAATCGAACAGCTGTCCCTGTTCTGGCCTCCAGGGGCCATCGGCACGATAGCCGTAGCGCTGGCCCGGCCCGACGCCGGCAAGGGCGACATGAAACGCGCCTTGCCGCCGCATCGGCAGGCGGGTTTCGGTTTCGCCCTCGAACAGGCAGAGCTCGACCCGCTCGGCGTCCCGCGCGCACACGGCGAACTGCGTGCCCCCGGCGGCGGGGCTTGCGCCGGGCACGAGCGTCATGCCTGGGCGGTCCCACGCCCCCGGATGAGCCTGGTATAGAGATCGGCATAGCGCGCGCCGCTTTGGTGCCAGGAAAAGTCCGCCCGCATGCCTTCGGCCTGCATCCGGCTCCAGGCGGCGGGCCGGGCGTAAAGCGAGACCGCCCGCCGCAGGGCGTTTGCCACGCCTTCGGCGGTCACAGGATCGAACAGGATGCCGGTAGCGACGCCCTGGGCCAGGGCGGCCTCGTTGGCGTCCACGATCGAGTCGCCCAGGCCGCCGGTGCGGGCCGCCACCGGAACACAGCCATAGGCCAGGCCGTAAAGCTGGGTGAGTCCGCAGGGCTCGAAACGCGACGGGATCACGATGGCGTCGGCGCCGCCCTGCAGCAGATGGGAAAGCTTTTCGTCATAGCCCAGCGCCACGGCGACTTTTCCGGAATGCCGGCTTGCCGCGGCGCGGAATTTCGCCTCCAGCGCCGCATCGCCGGTACCCAGCAGGGCCAGGCGGCCTCCCAGCGCCACCAGCATGTCGATCTGGTCGGCCAGGACGTCCATGCCCTTTTGCCAGGACAGCCGGCTGACAACGGTGAAGAGCGGTCCGTCGCCCGGTATCAGTCCAAAGCCGCTTTCGATGGCGCGCTTGTTGGTGCGCCGCAGGTCCAGGCTCTGGCTGTCATAGCGGGCCGCCAGCGCGGTATCGGTTTGCGGATTCCAGACCTGTGGATCGATGCCGTTGAGAATGCCCGACACATCGGGTCCGCGCGAACGGATGAGCCCTTCCAGCCCCATGCCAAAGGCCGGCTCGCGAATTTCGCGGGCATAGCCGGGGCTGACGGCGGTGATCGCCTGGGCGTTCGCCAGGCCCGCCTTGAGGAAGCCGACGCCGCCATAATATTCAATGCCGTCGATCGTATAGGCGCGCGGCGGCAGGCCCAGGAACGGAAAGATCGAGACGTCGAAGCGACCCTGGAACGCGATATTGTGGATCGTCATCAGGCTGGGCGCGGCCGGGCCCGGCCCCGGCGCGAAGCGCAGATAGGCCGGGGCCAGACCGGCATGCCAGTCATGGGCGTGGAGCAGGTCGAAACGCCAGTTGGGCACCGCGCCGGAGGCAAGATCGGCGGCAACCCGCCCCAGCGCGGCGAACCGGCGCCAATTGTCCGGCCAGTCGGCTCCGCCGCGGTCGCCGTAAATGCCGCCGTCGCGCAGAAACAGGGTGGGCGCATCCAGCACCAGCAGCGGGAAGCCGTTGATATGCGAGGCCAATATCCGGGCCTCGACGCCCATCAGATTGTCATAGTGATGGACCAGGGGCGCGGCGCCGATATGGTCGCGCACGGCGGGATAACCCGGCAGCAGCGTTGTCACCACGACACCGTGGCCGGCCAGCGCGCCGGGAAGCGCCCCGACGACATCGCCCAGCCCGCCGGTCTTCACGAGCGGATAGGCCTCGGACGAAACAGACAGGACCTGCATCATGCCAGCCGGTCGAGCATCGCCTGTGTCACAAGGCACACGCCATTGGCCGTGAGGCGGAAGCGCGCCGCGTCCAGCTCGGGGTCTTCACCGATCACCAGGCCGGCGGGAATGACGACGCCATGGTCCAGGATCACGCGCCGCAGCCGCGCGCCCCGCCCGATCTGGCAACGCGGCAATATGACGGCCTCCTCGAGCGTCGAAAAGCTGTGGGCGCGCACCCCCGAGAACAGGAGGCTGCGCTGGATATGGGCGCCCGAGACGATACAGTCGCCGGCCACCAGCGATGAGACGGCCGATCCGCGCCGGCCGTCCACATCGTGAACGAATTTGGCGGGCGGCAGGATCTCGGCATAGGTCCATAGCGGCCAGCTGCGATCATACAGGTCCAGTTGCGGCACCACGTCGGTGAGGTCGATATTGGCCTCCCAATAGGCATCGACCGTGCCCACGTCGCGCCAATAGGATTCGCCCTCATTGTTGGAACGTACGCAGGAGCGTGAGAAGCGGTGGGCCACGGCCTTGGCGTTGGCGACCAGCCAGGGAATGATGTCCTTGCCGAAATCGCGCGCGGAGCCGGGCGTGGAGGCATCGCGGCGCAGCTGCTCGAACAGAAACCGGGTCTGGAAAACATAGACCCCCATCGAAGCCAGGGACACGTCCGGATTGCCCGGCGTACCCGGAGGGTCCTTGGGCTTCTCCAGGAAGCTGGTGACGCGGTCATTCTCGTCAATCGCCATGACGCCGAAGCCGGTTGCCTCGTGCCGGGGCACTTCCAGGCAGGCGATCGTCACGTCGGCCTGCTGGTCGACATGCTGCTGCAGCATCAGCTCATAGTCCATCTTGTAGATATGGTCGCCCGCCAGGATCACCATATATTCGGGGCCATGGCCCTCGATGATGTCGATGTTCTGGTACACGGCGTCGGCGGTGCCCGCATACCATTGCGTCTCCGAGACGCGCTGTGAGGCGGGAAGGATATCGAAGCTCTCGTTGCGCTCCGGCCGCAGGAAGTTCCAGCCTTGCTGCAAATGCCGGATCAGCGAATGCGCCTTGTATTGGGTGGCGACGCCGATGCGGCGGATGCCGGAATTGATGGCATTGGAAAGGGCAAAGTCTATGATGCGCGCCTTGCCGCCAAAATAGACCGCCGGCTTGGCGCGGCGCTCGGTCAGCTCGGCCAGCCGGCTTCCCCGCCCTCCGGCCAGGACATAGGCCATCGCATCGCGTGCCAGGGGCTGTCCCCGCCGGTCGGCCATCGTCTCCTCTCCCGCGTCTTCGGTTCCCTTAACCGGTAAACTCTAACATGATCGTCGCCAGCGGCGGCAGCGTCAGCACGGCTTCGCCGTTTTGGGCCGTGACCGCGCCAAGATTGCCCACGCCACTGCCGCCATACTGTAGCGCATCGCTGTTAACCATCTCTTTCCAGGTTCCGTCCGCCGGCACCGGCACGCGGTAATTGTGCCGTGGGACAGGCGTCATATTGGCGACAACCGCCACCGGGGCGGCCCCGGGGGCGTGACGAATCCAGGCAAACACCGAATTTTTCTGGTCGTCCGCAACGGCCCAGGAAAAGCCTTCGCTTTCGCAATCGCGGGCGTGAAGGGCGGGCTTTTCGCGGTAAACCCGGTTCAGGTCCCGAACCAGCGCGCGGACCCCCGCATGCGCACCGGCATCGAGCAGGTCCCAGTCCAGAGGCCTGTTCTCGCTCCATTCCCGCCGTTGCGCGAATTCCTGACCCATGAAGAGCAGCTTCTTGCCGGGGTATCCCCACATCAACGTATAATAAGCCCGAAGGTTCGCAAATTTCTGCCAATCGTCACCTGACATTTTGGCAAGAAGCGATCCTTTGCCGTGAACCACCTCGTCATGACTGAGCGGCAGCACGAAATTCTCGCTGAAGGCGTAGAGCAGCCCGAAGGTGAGGTCCTGGTGGTGATGCTGGCGGTGAATGGGCTCGCGCGCCATATATTGCAGCGTGTCGTGCATGAAGCCCATGTTCCATTTGAAGCCGAACCCCAGACCGCCTTCATGCACCGGTTTGGAGACGCCGGGCCAGGAGGTGGATTCCTCCGCCACCGTGAAAAAACCCGGATGGTTGCCGTAGACCTCCCGATTCATGATCCGCAGGAAGTCCACCGCCTCCCAATTCTCCCGGCCGCCCTGCGCATTGGGAATCCACTCGCCGCTCTTGCGCGAATAGTCGCGATACAGCATCGAGGCGACGGCATCGACCCTCAGACCGTCGACATGATAACGCTGCGCCCAGAACAGCGCGTTGTTGACCAGGAAGGAGGCCACTTCGCGCCGCCCGAAATTGTAGATCGCGGTGTCCCAGTCGGGATGGTGGCCCAGCCGCGGATCCTCATGCTCGTAGAGCGCGGTCCCGTCGAAGCGGATCAGGCCGTGCGGATCGGTTGGGAAATGCGCCGGCACCCAGTCGATCAGCACGCCCAGGCCGGCGCGGTGCGCGCCGTCGACAAAGCGGGCGAAGCCCTGAACGTCGCCGAACCGCGCGGAGGGCGCATAGAGGCCGGTGGTCTGATAGCCCCAGCTGGGGTCGTAGGGATGTTCGCTGACCGGCAGGAATTCGATGTGGGTGAAGCCCATGTCGGCGACATAGGGGATGAGGCGGCTGGCGAGCGCGTCCCAGGACAAAAAATGCCCGTGCGCGTCGCGGTCCCACGATCCGGCATGCACTTCGTATATGGAGATCGGCTGGCGGCGCGCATCCACCTTGGCCCAGTAGGCACGGTGGGCCTCATCGCCCCACGGATGGGTTGAAGGCGCGGTTGTGAGCGAAGCGGTGGCGGGTCTCATCTCCGCGGCGAAGGCGAAGGGATCGGCCTTGAGCGGTCGCGCTCGGCCGTCCGCGCCGATCACCTCGAATTTGTAGGCGCGTCCCTGCGCGATGTCGGGGATGAAAATCTCCCAGACGCCGATATCGGCCCGGCGGCGCATGACGTGGCGGCGGCCATCCCAGTCGTTGAAGTCGCCGACCACCGAGACCCGCCTGGCGTTGGGTGCCCAGACCGCGAAATGAACGCCGCTGGCGCCCTCATGGCAAATCAGGTGCGCGCCCATTTTGTCGTAAAGGCGCCAATGGGTGCCCGCCGCGATCAGGAAGTCATCGACCGGACCGAGCACCGGTCCAAAACTGTAGGGGTCGGTCACCCACCACTGTGCGCCAAAGCCGCGCGCCTTGTATTTGACCGGTCCCGGGGCGCCCAGAATCCTGCCTTCGAACAGGCCGCGACCATCGGTTTGCGCCAACGCCCCCAGCCTGCGGCCCTTGAGATCAAAAGCCTCCGCGGTCTCGGCGCCGGGTATCCAAACCCGCGCAAATGTTCCCCCCGGGCCGGCATGGGTACCCAGCAGCGAAAACGGATCGGGGTGGCGTCCTTCCAGCAGGGCCTCGAGCGCGCCCGCTGCGGGTTTCACAAAAGGCCCCAGATATCTTTGGCGTATTCACGGATGGTGCGGTCCGAGGAGAACCATCCCATATGGGCGATGTTGCGGACCACCGCGGCGGACCAGCCGGCCGGATCGCTCCAGCGCTGGTCCACCCTGCGCTGCGCGGCGGCATAGGAATCGAAATCCGCTGCGACCATGAACCAATCATGGTCGTAAAGTCCGCCGACCAGACCGGCATAGCGCGCGGGATCGTCGGGAGAAAACACGCCGGAGGCGATCGCCGCCAGGGCCTGCGACAATTCCCGCGATCCTTCGATAATCGCGCGGGGATGATGGCCCTGTGCCCGCTTTGCCGCGACTTCATCGGCGGTCAGGCCGAAGATGACGATATTTTCCGCACCGACATGGTCGCGGATCTCGATATTGGCGCCATCCAGCGTTCCGATGGTCAGGGCGCCGTTCAGGGCGAATTTCATGTTGCCCGTGCCGGAAGCTTCCATCCCGGCGGTTGAAATCTGCTCGGAGAGGTCGGCGGCGGGGACGATCTTTTCCGCCAGCGAGACATTGTAGTTGGGAATGAACACGACCTTGAGGAGCCCGTCCACCGACGGATCGGAATTGATGCGGCGCGCCACATCGTTGGCGAGCTTGATGATCATTTTCGCGTTGTGATAGCTGGGGGCGGCCTTGCCGCCGAACAGCTTCACCCGCGGCGTCCAGTTGCGTTCGGGATGAGACCGGATCTGGTCGTAAAGCGCGACGGTCTCGATGATGTTGAGCAATTGGCGCTTGTATTCGTGGATCCGCTTGACCTGGACGTCGAACAGCGCGTCGGGATCAAGGACAAAGCCCCACTGTTCCTTGAGGTACTGCGACAAGGAGGCCTTGTTGTTCCGCTTGATCTGCGCCAGGCGTTCCAGAAAGGCTGCATCCTGTGCCATGGGCGCCAAGGCGACCAGTTTCTCGGCATCCTCGAGAAAGTCGTCGCCGATCGCCTCCCGGATCAGGCCGGTCAGGCCGGGATTGCATTGTTGCAGCCAGCGCCGCGGCGTGATCCCATTGGTCTTGTTGTTGATGCGATCGGGGTAAAGCTGGTGCAGATCGGCGAATACGGTCTGCTTCATCAATTCGGTGTGCAGGGCGGCCACCCCGTTGACGCTATGGGAGCCGGCAAAGGCGAGGTTGGCCATGCGCACGCGACGTTCGCCCTGTTCGTCGATCAGTGAAACCGACGCGATCGCGGCTTCGTCCATCTTCTTCTTGCGCCGCGCCGTGCGCAGCAAATCGGCGTTGATGGCGTAGACAAGCTGCATGTGCCGGGGCAGCATCCGCTCGAACAGCGGCAACGGCCAGCTCTCCAGGGCTTCGGGCAGCAAGGTATGGTTGGTATAACCGAAAGTGGCGCGGGTCATGTCCCACGCCTCGGCGAAGCTGCATTTGTGCTGGTCGATCAGCAGGCGCATCAATTCGGTCACGGCGACGGCGGGATGGGTGTCGTTGAGATGGATCGCGGCCTTCTGCGGCAGCGTCTTGACGTCTCCGAAATACTGCAGATGCCGGCGCAGGATGTCCTGGATGGAAGCGCTGGAGAAGAAATATTCCTGCCGCAGGCGCAGCTCCTGTCCTGCCGGCGTGGAATCCGCCGGATAGAGGACGCGCACCAGGCTTTCGGCCCGCGCCTCGCCGGCCAGGGCGCCGACATGGTCGCCGGCATTGAAGGCATCCAGCCGGATGGGATCGATCGCCGTGGCATTCCATAGCCGCAGCGTGTTGACGCGGTGCCCGCGCCAGCCGACCACCGGGGTATCGATTGCCTCGGCGCGTACCGCCTCGGCCGGCTGCCAATGGACATGGCCGGTTTCGCTGCCGACCACTTCGCCGCCAAAACCGACCAGGTAGGCAGTTTCGCGCCGCTCGAATTCCCAGGGGTTGCCGTGCATCAGCCAGGTCTCGGGATATTCCAGCTGCCAGCCGTCCTTGATGCGCTGGCGGAACATGCCGTTGACGTAGCGGATGCCATAGCCGCAGGCGGGCAGGTCGAGCGACGCCAGGCTTTCCATGAAGCAGGCCGCGAGCCGGCCCAGGCCGCCATTGCCCAATGCCGCGTCGGGCTCAAGCTCTTCGATGTCGGCCAGGTTGACGCCGAAGGACTCCAGGGCGATCCGCATCTCCTCATTGAGGTCGAGGTTGGAAAGGGCGTCCCGCAGCAGGCGGCCGATGAGAAATTCAAGGCTGAGATAATAGACCCGCTTGGCGCCGGCCGCGTGCATCGCGCGGGTGGATGCCATCCACTGATCGATCACCTGGTCGCGCACCGTATAGATGGTCGCCGCGAGCCAGTCATGCGGCTTGGCCGCTCTCTCATCCTTGCCGATGCGGTGAAGGAGCGCGTCGAGGATCCGGTCCCTTAAGGGCCGAAGCGGGAGGGATTGCACTGGAAGCGTCATTGGTCCGCCGATCAGCAAGGTTTGCAAAGCCATGGGGCGTTTGGCAAGCTCATAGGAGCCTATCCGCGAAGGATTTCGGCATGTTTAACCGGCCGCCGGCCGCAAATGCGACGATGTGTCTGTGTGACGGCGGCGGGCATCTCCTGGACGATCATGCCGATCCGGGGGTGGCGAAGCGTTCATGAGTTAACCAGATTCCCAAGATGAAGGCGGCGCGGTGCCCTGGTGGCGCGGCGCGGTGATCTATCAGGTCTATCCGCGGAGCTTTTGCGATTCCAATGGCGACGGGATCGGGGATCTTCCCGGCATCACCTCCAAGCTCGACTATGTCGCCTCGCTGGGGGTGGATGCGATCTGGCTTTCGCCCTTTTTCGCATCGCCGATGAAGGATTTCGGCTATGACGTATCGGACTATCGGGCGGTCGACCCGATATTCGGCACGCTGGAGGATTTCGACCGCCTGATCGCCCGCGCCCATGCGCTGAACCTGCGCGTGGTGATCGATCAGGTTTACGCCCACACGTCCGACGCCCATGCCTGGTTTCACGAAAGCCGCTCGGATCGCACCAACGCCAAGAGCGATTGGTATCTGTGGGCGGACCCCAAGCCTGACGGCACGCCGCCGAACAACTGGCTTTCGGTATTCTACGGCCCGGCCTGGACCTGGGACGGCCGGCGCGGCCAATATTATATGCATAATTTTCTGCCCTCCCAGCCCAATCTCAATGTGAACAACCCGGCGGTACAGGATGCGCTGCTCGAGACGGCGCGTTTCTGGCTCGGGCGCGGCGTGGACGGCTTTCGCCTGGATGCCATCAATTTTGCCATGCACGATCCGTCGCTGGCGGACAACCCGGCGGTGTCACGGCCCGCCATTCTCAAGCGGCCGTTCGATTTCCAGCATCACCTCTACAATCAATCCCAGCCCGAAATCGTGCCGTTCATCGAGACCCTGGCCGGCGTCATGCGCGAATTCGGCGCCGACCGGTTCACCGTTGCGGAAGTCGGTGGTGAGCGGGCGCCGGCCGAGATGAAACTGTACACGGCCGGGGATTTGCGCCTGAACACCTCTTACGGCTTCGATTTCCTATATGCCGAACAGCTCTCCCCCGGCCTGGTTCTGGACACGCTGGCGCAATGGCCGGGCGCCAAGGGCGAGGGTTGGCCCAGCTGGGCTTTTTCCAATCACGACGCGCCGCGCGTGGTCAGCCGCTGGGGGACGCCGGGGTCCGAGGATGCCTGGGCCAAGCTGCTGCTGTCATTGCTGATGTGCCTGCGCGGCAATGTCTTTCTGTACCAGGGCGAGGAGCTGGGATTGGCCCAGGCGGCAATTCCTTTCGAGCGCCTGCGCGATCCCGAGGCGATCGCCAACTGGCCGCTCACCCTGGGACGGGACGGTGCGCGCACGCCAATGCCGTGGGTGAATGCCTTGCCCTATGCCGGGTTTTCCGATGCCGAACCGTGGCTGCCCATCCCGCCGGACCATGTCGCGCGTGCCGTTTCCCGGCAGAACGCAGAGGTGAACTCGGTTCTGACGGTTGCCCGCGACTTGATCGAGCTGCGCCGTTCCAGCCCGCAATTGCGGATCGGCGCGTTCGCCCCCCTCGACCTGCCGCCGCCCTTGCTGGGCTTCGACCGGGTGAGCGGCCGGGGCCGGCTGCGGTGCCTGTTCAATCTCAGTGACGCCGATCACGATTGCGCGCTTCTGGAATTGGGCCAGCTTCTGTTCGTCAACGGACGGGTCGATCCGGATAAAGGGACCCTGGGCGGTCTGGCGGCCTGCATTCTGGAATTGCCCGAGCGGAAATTATGACTTTATGAACCGACTGTCGCGCAAGCTTGCATTCGGGTTACGCTGGACCATGTGAAAATGCGGCGGATGAAGCGGGTCGTTCATCCGCACTGACAGCAAAGGATGCGTTGTGGCAAAGATTCCTCCGGGTGTCGGTCCGAAACATCCCCAGGTCGTGGTCCTGATCGGCGCCACGGGCGACCTGTCACGGCGAAAATTGCTGCCGGGTCTGTTTCATCTGTCCAACAGTGGATTCATCCCGGGCTGCCGGATCGTCGGCGTGTCGCTCGACGACATAGACGTAGACAGCTTTCGCAAGATCGCGCGGGAGGCGGTCGTCGAACATTCCATGCGGCCTCTCAAGGATTCCGACTGGGACGCCTTCGCCCAGACCTTGCACTATGTGCCGATGAAATCGGGGGCGGCGCAGCTCAAGGCGGCGGTCGCGGAAGCGGAAGCCGCATTGGGGCGCGAATGCCGGCGCATTCACTATTTGAGCGTGCCGCCCGACGCGGCCCTGTCGGCGGTGCATCTGCTGGCCGAGGCCGGGTTGGTGGAACGGTCGCGGATCATCATGGAGAAGCCGTTCGGCACCGATCTCGCCAGCGCCCTGCTCACTCAATGCCCGGCTGCACGAGGTGTTTACCGAGAACAAGATTTTCCGGATCGACCATTTCCTGGGCAAGGAGCCGGCCCAGAACATCCTGGCTTTCCGTTTTGCCAACGGGCTCTTCGAACCGATCTGGAACCGCAATTTCATCGACCATGTCCAGATCGACGTGCCGGAGGCACTGGGGCTGGGCAAGCGGGCCGGTTTCTACGAGCAGACCGGCGCTTTTCGCGACATGGTGGTGACCCACCTTTTCCAGATCCTGGCCTTCATGGCGATGGAGCCGCCGACCTCGCTGGAGCCGGCGCCCATCAGCGAGGAAAAGAACAAGGTGTTTCGCAGCATGCTGCCGCTGGATCCGATGCATGTGGTGCGCGGGCAATATAACGGTTACCGCGCCGAGGCCGGCGTCGATCCGGAATCCGACGTTGAAACCTTCATCGCCCTGCGGTGCGAGATCGACAATTGGCGCTGGGCGGGCGTGCCATTTTTCCTGCGCACCGGAAAAAGGCTGGCCGAAGGGCAGCGGATCATTTCGATCGCCTTCCGCGAGCCTCCCAAAAGCATGTTTCCGACCGGCTCCGGTGTCGGCGCCCAGGGACCCGATCATCTGACATTCGATCTGGCGGACGCGTCCAAGATGTCGCTGTCCTTCTATGGCAAGCGTCCCGGGCCCGGGTATGCGCCTGGACAAGCTCAGTCTGCAATTCGCCATGCACGACACCGGCATGGTCGGCGATGTTCTGGAGGCTTATGAGCGGCTGATCCTGGATGCGATGCGGGGCGACCGCACCCTGTTCACCACGGCCGAAGGCATCGAGCGGCTTTGGGAGGTTTCGACACCGCTGCTGGAATCGCCGCCGCCCGTCCGCCTGTACCCGGAAGGCTCCTGGGGGCCGAAATCCATCCACCAGCTGGTGGCGCCCCATGCCTGGCGGTTGCCGTTCGAACGGGCCTGGCGCGATCCCAACCGTCTGGGCAGCTGAAGCCCGGCGGGGAGACGCGATCGCGCGGCCGTGAGACCTATTCCGCCGCTTCCGCCATTTGGGGGGCGGCCTGCAGCACGTCCGGGCCGACATGGGCCTCGAACTTGCGGAAGTTGTCGCGGAACATGGAAACCAGCTTGCGCGCCTGGGCGTCATAGGCCGCCTTGTCGGCCCAGGTGTCGCGCGGATTGAGAATCGCGGCATCCACACCCGGTACCGCCACCGGCACGCGGAACTTGAAATGCGGATCGATCCGCATTTCCGCATGCGCCAGGCTGCCGTCCAACGCCGCGTTGAGCAGGGCGCGCGTCGCCTTGATGGGCATGCGCGAGCCGGTGCCGAAGGCGCCACCGGTCCACCCGGTATTGACCAGCCAGCAATCGGCCTTGTGTTCGGCGATCAGGGCGCGCAGCAGGTTGCCATATTCGGACGGGTGGCGCGGCATGAAGGGGGCGCCGAAGCAGGTGGAAAAAGTGGGCTGTGGTTCCTTGCCCAGGCCCTTTTCGGTCCCGGCCACCTTGGCGGTGAAGCCGGACAGGAAGTGATACATGGCCTGGCCAGGGGTCAGGCGGGCGATGGGCGGCAGCACGCCAAAGGCATCCGCCGTCAGCATGATCACATTTTTGGGATGGCCGGCACGCCCCGTCGCCGAGGCATTGGGGATATAATCGATCGGATAGGCGGCGCGGGTGTTCTCGGCATAGCGCGCATCACCCAGATCCAGCGCCCTTGTCGCCTCATCCATCACCACATTTTCCAGCACGGTGCCGAAGCGTTGCGTGGTGGAGAAGATTTCCGGCTCCGCTTCCCGGCTCAGCCGGATCACCTTGGCGTAACAGCCGCCTTCTATGTTGAAGATGCCGTTCTCGCTCCAGCCATGTTCGTCGTCGCCGATCAGGGTGCGCGAGGCATCCGCCGACAAGGTGGTCTTGCCGGTGCCGGAAAGGCCGAAGAAGATCGCCGAGCTGCCATCCACCCCGACATTGGCGGAACAGTGCATGCTCATCACCCGCTTGGCCGGCAGCAGGTAGTTGAGGATCGTGAAGACCGACTTCTTCATTTCGCCGGCATAGGAGGTGCCGCCGATCAGGATCACCTTCTTGGTGAAATTCACCGCGATCACGGTCTGGCTGGCGCAGCCGTGGCGCGCCGGGTCCGCGGCAAAGCCGGGCAGGTCGATGATGGCGAATTCCGGGTCGAAGCTTTTCAGCTCCTGCGCCGTGGGCCGGATCAGGAGCTGGTGCACGAACAACGAATGCCAGGCATATTCGGTCACCACCCGCACGCTGATGCGATGCGTCAGGTCGGCGCCGCCGAACAGATCCTTGGCGAAGAGCTCACGGCCTTGCGCATAGTCCATCATGTCGGCATGCAGGGCATCGAATTGCGCCGGGCTCATCGGCTTGTTGTTGTCCCACCACACCTGGCTTTCGGTCTCGGCGTCGCGCACCACGAACTTGTCGGTCGCCGAACGGCCGGTATGGGCGCCGGTGCGCACCACCAGGGGACCGTTGGCGGCGACATGGCCTTCGCCGCGCCGGACCGCCTCTTCGTAAAGCGCCGCTGCGCCGAGATTCCAGTTGACGGTCTTCAGGTTGCGAAAGCCGTGACGGCCAAGGCCGTGCGCGGTGTCAGTCATGGAAGGTTCCTCATCCCTGAGACTAATTCCAAAAAAACATTGGTCAAAATATGACGTCTGCTCTGTTGCAAAGACGTCCGGCAGAATCAATGCGTCAAAGATGCAAGCCAACGGCACCGACGCCAAGGAAAGGACCCGCACTATCCCCAAGCCTGATGAAGGCGCACTCCTAACGCATTCTTCTGTATACAGCTAACCATTCCGGCAGGTATCCTTAACACTTCACAACATCAGCGAACGCAGTGCAGCATTTTTCGTTCCGCTGCCGCGCGCCATTGTGCGTGTCGCGGACAGTTCGGCCAATGCGCATCGCGGCTATCGGCAAAAAATTCTCAGGCTACCGAAAAGCGAAAGCGCGTGGTGGAGCGGAAAATCTCGCCGGGCGCCAGCAGGGTGGACGGGAAGCCTGGCTGGTTGGGGCTGTTTGGGAAATGCTGGGTTTCCAGCGCCAGGCCGTCGCGCTTTTGGATTTCCACGCCCTGGGCGTTGTACTGGCCGGGCTTCACATTATTGGTGGAGTAAACCTGGATGCCCGGTTCGGTGGTGAAGACCTCCAGGACGATTCCGCTTTCGCGATCGCGCATCCGCACCGCCCATTCCAGCGCACCGGGCACCTGCCTGTTCAGCACGAAATTGTGGTCATAGCCGCGGGCGATGGCCATTTGCGGCTCGCTACAGTCCACCATGGCGCCGATCGCCCGGGCTTCGCGAAAATCGAAGGCGGTGCCCGCCACCGGCGCGATCGCGCCGGTGGGAATCTGCTGTGCGTCGGTAGGCGTCACGCCATCGGCATTGAGCTGCAGGAGCTGCGGCAATACCGAGCCATGGCCGGCCAGGTTGAAATAGACGTGATTGGTCAGGTTGATCACGGTCGGGGCGTCCGTGGTGGCGGTATAGTCCAGTTGCAAATGATCCCCCATCACCGAATAGGCGGCCTCAACCGTCACGGTTCCGGGAAAACCCTGGTCGCCGTCCGGGCTGACAAGGCGCAGGGTCAGCGCCGTATCGCCGGCCGCAACCACATCCCAGAGGCGCGCGCCCCAGGACTGGCCGCGTCCGCCATGCAGGGTCACGCCATGGGCGTCCTGCGCCAGGGGGTAGTGGCGCCCCGCGATCGTGAAGCCGTTCTTCAGGCGGTTGGCGTAGCGGCCGATCAGGCAATTCCACCAGCCGCTGGCCTGATAGGCGGCCAGATCTCTCAGCCCCAAAATGACATTGCGTGTGCCGCCCTGGCGATCCGGCGCGGCGATCGCGGCAATCGTGCCGCCCAAGTCGAGAATCGTCGCGCTCAGCTTCCCGGCGGGGCTTCCAAGCGAGTAGCCATGGACCGCCCTGCCGTCGGCCATCCGGCCATAGAGTGTCCGCGCCATGCCGAAATTCCCATGAAATCTGCGGAAAATCGATATTCCGGGGCAGGACCGCAAGTCAACAAGCGGTGCGCCAACGGACGGATGTCCATTTTGTCCGGGTTTTGCTATGGACAAGCTCGGGGAGAGGGACGTGGCTCGCAAAAACACCCGCCGCAGCGGCAGTGTCGTTACCATTCATGACGTGGCACGCCATGCCGGCGTTTCGCCCATGACGGTGTCGCGCGTCATCAATTCGGAAAGCAATGTGCGCGAGGAGACCCGGGCCCGCGTCGCGGTCTCCATCAAGGCCTTGCGCTATTCGCCCAACCAGGCGGCGCGCAGCCTGGCCAGCGCCGACACCATCCATGTCGGCATCATCTATGCAAATCCCAGCGCCAATTATCTCAGCGAATTCCTGCTCGGCAGCATGGAACAGTCCAGCCTCAGCGGCTGCCAGCTGGTGATCGAAAAATGCCAGGATTCCGATAGCGAATATGAGGCGATCCAGCGGCTGGTCAAAGGCAATGTCGGCGGGGTGATCCTGCCGGCGCCGCTGTGCAACTCCGAAGTGTCGCTCAAGGCGGTGCGGGACGCGGGGCTCGCCGCCGTGCTCGTGGCTTCGGGCAAGCCCGCGCCGGAATTCTCCGCAATCAGTATCAACAATTTCGAGGCCTCGCGCGCCATGACCCGGTACCTGCTGGAGCTGGGCCACCGCCGCATCGCCTTCATCAATGGCCATCCCAATCAGACCGCCACCGGCCAGCGCTTCCTGGGGTATGTGGAAGCCATGACCGAAGCCGGCCTGTCGGTTGGCACCCACCAGGTGGCGCAGGGCTATTTCACTTATCGCTCCGGGCTGGAAGCCGCCGAAAAGCTGCTGGACCGCTACAACCCCACCGCCATTTTCGCGTCCAACGACGATATGGCGGCAGCCACCATGGCCGTGGCGCACCGCAGGGGACTGGACGTGCCGGGCGACCTGGCGGTGACCGGCTTCGACGACACGCCGCTCGCCACCACGGTGTGGCCCGCCCTTACCACCGTGCACCAGCCCATCGCCGAAATGGCTCGCGAGGCCGTGCGCCTGCTGGTCGAACAGATCCGCGCCCGGCGCACGGCGGCCACGCCCCAGGTGGTGCAGAAAATGCTCAAATTTACCCTGATCAAGCGCAAATCTACCGCCCCCTTGAAGGCCCCGCCGCCGGAAACGCGGCCCCGCGGGCGCAAGGGTTGATGGCGGTCGGCGCCTTGACAGAACCGGCATGCTGTTATTGTTAGCGCAACCAATAATTGGGGGCAGTATCTTCCCATGAAAGACGTTCCCCCGCGCGCGGTCGCAGCCCATGTCGCGCCCGGTTCCGCGCGGTCCGCCGTCTATCCCAGCCTGGCCGGCAAACGCGTGGTGATTACCGGCGGCGGCTCCGGTATCGGGGCGGCCCTTGTGGAGTCCTTCGCGCGCCAGGGCGCCGAGACCATCTTCGTGGATTTGCTGGAGCGCGAAAGCGTGGCGCTGGTCGAGCGCCTGAAGGATGCTCCCATCAAGACTGTTTTTCATCAGCTTGACCTCACCAATCTCACCGCCCTGGAAGGCTTCATCCGCGCCCTGGGCGGCATCGATGTGCTGGTCAACAATGCCGGCAATGACGATCGCCATACCCTGCAGGAGGTCACGCCCGCCTATTGGGATGAGCGCATGGCGGTGAACCTGCGGCACATGCTGTTCGCCGCCAAGGCCGCGGTGCCCGGCATGAAGGCGCGGGGCGGCGGCGCCATCATCAATTTCAGCTCGATTTCCTGGCACCTGGGATTGCCGGGACTGCTGCTCTACGAAACCGCCAAGGCCGGCATCGAAGGCATGACGCGGGCGCTGGCGCGCGAACTGGGAGCGGACAATATCCGCGTCACCGCGGTGGTGCCCGGCAATGTGAAGACCCCGCGCCAGATGAAATGGTACACGCGCGACGGCGAAGCCGAAATCGTGGACCAGCAGTGCCTGAAGGCCCGCATCATGCCCGAGCATGTTGCGTCCCTGGTGCTGTTCCTGGCGTCCGATGACGGACGCATGTGTACCGGCCATGAATATTGGATCGATGCGGGATGGGGCTGAGCCCGGTCGCCTGTGTATGGCCGCTTGCCTGCGAACTGGGTGAGGGGCCGATCTGGTGGCGCGGCGCGCTGTGGTTCACCGACATCAAGCAGAAGACGGTGCATCGCTTCGACCCTGGGAGCGCCGGGGGCAAGAGCTGGCCGGCGCCGTCGCAAGTGGGGTTTCTGGCCCCCCTGGACAACGGCCATTTCCTCGCCGGCGCCAAGACCGGATTGCTCGACTTTGATCCCGACACCGGCGCGTTCACCCTGGTCCGCACCATCGAGCCCGAACGCCCTTTCAACCGCCTGAACGACGGGGCGGTCGACCCTGGCGGGCGCCTGTGGTTCGGCTCCATGGACGATTCCGAGCAACAAGCCAGTGGCGTTCTCTATCGCCTGGATCGCGGCGCCCTGGCGGCGATGGACAGCGGCTATGTCATCACCAACGGACCGGCCTTCAGCCCCGACGGCGCAACGCTCTATCACACCGACACATTGCAGAAGCGCATCTATGCTTTCGATCTGCACGCCGACGGCGCGCTGGGCGCCAAGCGGGTCTTCGCGACCATCGAGGAGGGCGCCGGCTATCCCGACGGACCGGTGGTGGACAGCCAAGGCTGCCTTTGGACCGGACTGTTCGGCGGCTGGGCCGCGCGGCGCTACTCGCCCCAGGGGCAGTTGCTGCAAAGCGTCCCCTTTCCCGTCGCCAATGTCACCAAGCTGGCCTTTGGCGGCGCCGACCTGACAACGGTCTACGCCACCACCGCCCGCAAAGGGCTGGACCGCGCTGCGCTGGCAGCCCAGCCCCTGGCCGGCGGGCTGTTCCGCTTCCAGGCTGACGTGCCCGGGCAGGCGCAATTTTTCACCTCTTGACGGCATTCCCGCATCAGGGGTACTTTTTTGAAAAATGGGACCGCTACCATAAGGGGGCACAGCGGCGCATCACAGCTTTTACATCCACATCAGTTTCACCTGTTCGGTCTCGAAGGCCTTTCTGAGACCGTTACGCGCGGTTTTCCCCTAGACGTTTATCGCGCTGACTTGGGCGGCAGTTCTTCAAAAAACTGCCGCCCTTTTTCATGCGCCCGCAGCCGGTCCGCGGATTTTTGGCGGGCTTTGGTCGGTTGAACGCAAGCAAAGCGGGGGATCGCGTTTCGCGGGCCTTGCGATTCCTCAGACCCCGGGGAAGGGATCGGCGAGGAAGCCGCGCTCGCGGTAGCAAAACCAGTCGAAATCCGCCGGTGCGGCGGTGCCGGCCATATCCTGGCAGGCCATGCCGACAAAAGCGCCGGTGAAGTTGGGCGAGCCCGGCATCTGGGCCTCGTCCGACAGGATGCGAGGCGTCGAAGGTCTCGGGCAGGCGCTGCCAGTGACCGGCCCCCTGCCGGTAGGCGAAATCGAGCCGCTCCTCGTCCACCTCCACCCGCAGTCCGACCGGGCCCGCGGGCAGGTGCGATGGGGGCGGTGAAGGCATCGCCCATCGGTGCATCGGGCAGTGCCGACATCACCCGGAGATGCTTGCCGTGCCTGTCGTCATGGGTGACGTGCAGATAATGGAATTTGGTGCCGCCGTAATAACAGACCAGACCCGCCGCCTGCTGGAAATGCGCGGGCTCGAAATCCATCACAGTCTCGGCGCTGATAGCAGTAGGCCTGCTGGCGCCGCGCCACCAGCGCCTGGGTGAAAAGACTGCCGATGGTCTCGCGGCCGTAGAGCCGCAAATGCCCTGGGCGCGCCGTCAGGCTGAAGATGGTTTCGGGATAGGGCGTACGCAGCCACTGCAATCCAGCGGCAGCACGGGCGACGTCGAAATCGTCTGCGTTCCGGCGCAGGCGTGAAGGGATGCGGCCCCAGCCGGGGCGCCGGGGTCTCCAGCTGCGGCACCCCCGCCTCGCCTTCGGTATACAAGCCAGCCGTCGCGCCCCAGCGCATCTGCTGGATCGCGGTTTCGCGCCCCAGGATGCAGCGGCCGCGGTTCTTCAGGGGGCGGCCGCAAAGATAGACGAGCTAGGTTTCACCATCCTGGCGTCTCCACCAGATCGCCATGGCCGGCGCGCTGCAGCGGGGCATCGGGCCGGTTGCGGGCGCTGAGGATGGTGGTGTCCGGGTGCAGTTCATACGGTCCCAGCAGATTTTCTGCGACCGCGCCATGGTGACGGCGTGGTTCCAGGCCGTGCCGCCCTCGGCGGTCAGCAGATAGTACCAGCCGTCGCGCTTGTAGAGATGCGGCGCCTCGGTCAGCCCCAGCGGCGTGCCCTCGAAGATGTTCACCCGCTCGCCGACCAGCTCTTGCTCCTTGGCCGAATATTCCTGGGCGACGATCCCGGCGAAGCGATTCTGCGCCCGGGCGATGGTCCCACAGCATGTTGACGCAGCCATTTGCTGCCGTCGTCATCGTGGAACAGCGAGGGATCGAAGCCGCTGCTGTTCAGATAGACGGGATCCGACCATTGGCCGTCGATCGTCTTGGCGGTGACCAGATAATTGTGGAAGTCGCGCAAGCGAGGCGCCCGCCGCGCCGCCGACCGAGGTACGGCCATAGCGTTTCACGTCGGTGTAGATCAGGTGGAACTGCTCGCCGTCATGGCTGAGACAGGGCGCCCAGACGCCGCAGGAATCGGGATCGCCGCAGCATGTTGAGCTGGCTGGCGCGCGTCAGCGGCCGGGCCAGCAGGCGCCAGTTCCTCAGGTCGCGCGAATGGTGGATCTGCACGCCGGGAAACCATTCGAAGGTCGAGGTGGCGATATAATAATCATCGCCCACCCGCAGGATCGAGGGATCGGGATTGAAGCCCCGCAGGATCGGATTTCGTATCTGTATGTTGCGTCATGCCGGTTTCGCTGATCACGCGTCCACACCACCACGGCGGCCGATCAGATCCACAGGCCGCCAGACCGATGAAGAAAGGCGTGTAGCCGATCGTCGTCACCAGCCCGCCGATCAGCAGCGAGAAGATCAGCACGCCCAGATTGGCGCAGGTCCCCGCCATGCCGGCCACGGTCGCCCACCTCGATCGCGGCGGAACAGGTCGGTCGCCATGGTGATGCACGGTGACCGACAGGGTCTGGTGCGCGAAGCCCGCCGAGGCATGAGCAGCGCCACCGCCAGATAGGCGCTCTGCACCGTGCCGACGAAGGCCATCGCCGTCATCATCAAGGCGCCCAGGGTGAAGGCGCCGCGCCGCGCATCGATCAGGTCGAGGCCCGCGCCGCTGCAGGAACAACACCACGCTGGGCCCGAACAGGCAGCCCAGGTCGGCGGCGAGGAACGGCAGCCAGGCGATACAGCGCGATCTGCTGCAGATCGAAATGGCGCACGGTGGTCAGGTACAGCGGCACCCAGAAGGACAGCATGCCCCAGGTCGGATCGGCGAGAAAGCGGGGCAGGGCGATGCCCCAGAAATTGCGGCGCGACAGGATGCTGACGATGGAGGGCTTCTTGTCCTCGCCTTTCAGGAAATGCTCCTGGCCGGACACGATCAGTTGGCGCTCTTCCTCCGATAAGGACGGGTGCGTGGCCACCGGATGATAAAAGACCAGCCACAGTATGACCCACAGCAGGCTGATCAGGCCCACGATGACGAAGGAAGCCTGCCAGCTGTAGTTGAGGATCGCCCACACCACCAAGGGCGGCGCCAGCATCTGTCCCACCGAAGGCCCGATATTGTAGAGGCCCCCGGCCATGCCCCGTTCCTTGGCCGGAAACCATTCCGATACCACCTTCAGTCCGCCCGGCGAGAAGGCGCCCTCGGCAAATCCCAGTGCGGCGCGCAAACCGGCAAGGCTGGGCCAGCTGCCGGCCAGGCCGTGCGCCATGCAGATGATCGACCAGGCGAAAGCGAACAGCGCAAAGCCGGTCTTCACCCCCAATATGTCGATGATGTAGCCGACCACCGGCTGCAGCATGATAGTCCCCTGGAAGGCCGCGGTGATCCAGCCATATTGCTCGGTTGTGATGTGCAGGCTCGACATCACGGTGGGCGCGGCCACTGCCAATGTGGCGCGGGAGAGGAAATTGACCATCGCCCCCAACATGATCAGCCCGATGGTGAGCCAGCGTAGCCCCATGAAGCGGCGCATGATTCCCTCCCTGTTGCCCGTGCAGGCGGGCTTGTCGTTATCTTTCAGTCTAGCGCTTTGATCGCCCGGTTGACGGGCGGCGGATAAATGGTAACGCTAACTTCCAAGCTCGCAAAGACAAATAAAAGGAGCAGGTCATGGAGGACGTGACACGCCGCGATCTCGCGGGGCTGGCAGTCTTGGGCGCGGCGGCCGCCGGATTGACGGGCACAAGTTCGATCCCGGCCCAGGCCGCCACCGGCTCCGATTCCCTCGATGCCCTGGCCAAGGCCAGGGGCTTTACCGGTTTCGGCAGCTGCATCGGTGGCGGCGCGGAAGACTTCGCGTCCTCGTTCAACGATCTTGGCGTGCGCGCCATCCACCAGCGCGATTGCGGCATCCTGGTCTGCGAGAATGAGACCAAGTGGGTGGCGCTGCGGCCGAACCCCAAGGAATACACCTTCTATCTTGCCGACCGCATGGTGGACTGGGCCCTGGCCAATAACATGCTGATGCGCGGTCACACGCTGCTGTGGCAGAAGACGCAATATTTCCCCAAATGGCTGGTCAACTACGATTTCGGCAGCCGCCCCGCCAGCGAGGCCGAGCGCATCCTGCGCGACCATATCACCACCGTCTGCAATCATTTCGGCACGCGTATCTTTACCTATGACGTGGTGAATGAGACGGTGGACGAAACCAACGGCGAGATGCGCCAGACTCCCTTCACCAAATATCTGGGCGACAATGTCGTCGATATCTGCTTCGACGCGGCGCACAAGGCGGCGCCCCATGCCAAGCTGGTCTACAATGATTATATGGGCTGGGGTGCCAACAGCGCCCGGCACCGCGACGGCGTGCTGAAACTGTTGGCGCGGCTCAAGGCCAACAAGGCGCCGGTGCAGCTGCTGGGGGTACAAAGCCACATCGGTCCGGGCACCAATCCGGAATCCCAGGGCCCCAACACCTTCAACGCCGCCGACCAGGCGGCCTGGAAACAGTTTCTCGATGCGGTGGTGGCGATGGACTTGCGGCTGTGCCTGACCGAATTCGATGTTAGCGAACGCGGCACCCCATCGGACATCGCCGAACGCGACCGCGACATGGCCGAGCTGGCGGGGCGCTATCTCGATTTCATGTTCGCCTACCGCCAGACCGATTACCTGATGGCCTGGGGCATGATGGATCATTATTCCTGGCTGCAGAATGTCAGCAGCAGGCGGCCCGATGGCATGCTCAAGCGGCCGTCGCTGTATGACGACAATTACCAGCCCAAGCCGTTGCGCCAGGCTATCGCCGCGGCCTTGCGCAACGCGCCGCCCCGCGCCTGAGGAGAGGCCCATGTCCCGTCTTTTCACGGTGGCGTTCGCGCTATTGCTGACGGTTCCGGCGCTGACGATGCCGGTCCGGGCCGAGGACGGCTATGCGTTGTGGCTGCGCTACCGCCCGATGGAGGCGGCCGCCCAGGCGCGCTATCGTCCGCTGGCGACGGCGATTGTGTCGGAAGGCAATTCGCCGTCCTTGGGCGCGGCACGGAACGAGTTGACGCAAGGTCTCAGCGGCCTGCTGGACAGGCCGGTCGGCGCCGGCGCGGTGGCGGACGGCGCGGTGGTGATCGGCACGCCGGCCACCTCGCCCCGGATCGCCGCCCTGAAGCTGCCGCTGAACAGCCTGGGCAGGGAAGGGTATCTGATCCGCAGCACGTCGCTGGACGGTCATGCCGTCACCGTCATCGCCGCCAACAGCGATATCGGCGTCCTCTATGGCAGTTTTGCCTTCCTGCGCCTGATCCAGACCCGCCAGCCGGCCGGTCATCTCGACATCGCCAGCGCCCCGCGCCTGAAGCTGCGTTTGCTCGATCACTGGGACAATCTGGACGGCACCATCGAGCGCGGCTATGCCGGCCATTCCATTTTCGACTGGCACAAGATGCCGGACTATATGGACCCGCGCTACACCGTGATGGCGCGGGCCGACGCCTCGGTGGGCATCAACGGCATCTCGGTGAACAATGTCGCGGCCGACGCCTGGATCTTGTCGCCGATGTATCTGGAGAAGCTGGCGGCGCTGGCCGATGTGCTGCGGCCCTATGGCATCCGCGTCTATGTCGCCGCCAAGTTCAGCGCCCCGGTGGAGCTGGGCAAGCTCAAGACCGCCGATCCCGCCGATCCGGCCGTGCAGGCCTGGTGGAAGAAGGAGGCTGACGGCATTTATCGCCGCATTCCGGACTTCGGCGGCTTTGTGGTGAAAGCCAATTCCGAAGGCCAGCCGGGGCCGCGTGACTATGACCGCACCCAGGCGGAGGGCGCCAATGTCATCGCCGACGCGCTTCGTCCCCATGGCGGCACCGTGTTCTGGCGCGCCTTTGTCTATAGCGACAAGGATCCCACCGACCGCGCCAAGCAGGCCTATAACGAGTTCAAGCCGCTGGACGGCAAGTTCCGCGACAATGTCTTTGTCCAGACCAAGAATGGCGCCATCGACTTCCAGCCGCGCGAACCGGCCCATCCGTTGTTCGGGGCGCTGCCCAGAACCAACATGGCGATGGAAGTGCAGCTGACCAAGGAATATCTGGGCCAGGCCACCCATCTGGTCTACCTGCCGGTGCTTTGGAAAGAGGTGCTGGACTGGGACACGATGGCCAAGGGCAAGAGCTCGACGGTGGCCAGGGTGATCGACGGTTCGCTGGAGGGTCATGACACGTCCGCCATGGTGGGAGTCTCCAATATCGGCGACGACCGCAACTGGACGGGGGCGCAATTCGCGCAGGCCGACTGGTACGGTTTCGGCCGCCTGGCCTGGGACCTCAATCTCAGCGCCGAGCAGATCGCGCGCGAATGGCTGGGCATGACCTTCACCAACGATCCCGCCTTTGTGAATGCGGTTGTGCCGATGATGATCGCCAGCCGCGAGGCGGTGGTGGACTACATGACGCCGCTGGGGCTTCACCACCAGTTCGCCACGGGCCATCACTATGGCCCCGGTCCCTGGATCAGCGATCTGTCCCGTCCCGAATGGAATCCCACCTACTACAACCACGCCGATGCAACCGGCCTGGGCTTCGACCGCACGCCGTCGGGCAGCGATGCGACCTCCCAATATGCCCCGCCCATCGCCAGGCTGTTCGCCGGCCCGGATATTCCCGACCGCTATCTGCTGTGGTTCCAGCATGTCGCCTGGGATCACAAGATGCGGTCGGGCCGCAGCCTGTGGGACGAATTGGTCACCCATTACGACACCGGCATCGCCACGGTGCGGCAGATGCGCGGGACCTGGGCGGCGATGAAGCCTTATGTGGACGACGAGCGCTGGTCGCAGACCGCCGCCTACCTGGCGATCCAGGAAAAAGAAGCGCAATGGTGGCGCGATGCCTGTATCGCCTATTTCGAAACCTTCTCGCACATGGCGATGCCGGCGGGGCACGCCCCGCCGCCGCACGACCTGGCATACTATAAGGCCATCTATATTCCCTATGCGCCCGGTAACCCCGGCATCACCTCCACGCCATTCCGCAACACGCCGCGGGAACCAACCGAGTAGCTCAGCGTCCCAGGACGATAAGCCGGAAGGTGCCCGGCACCGGGACCGGACGGGGATGGGGCTGCGCGGCGGTCGGGGTGCCGGGCTTGCGGTCGGCCGTCACCACATAGACGCGGTGCGACTTGGCATCCAGCTCCATGGTGCGCGCGCCTTCCGCCGTCGCAATATTCTGGCGCACGGTGAACGTGTTGGGGCTGTCTTCATGCGCGATGGTCAGGGTGCCGGATTCGCCATTGGAGCTGAAGACCAGACCGGTGGCCGGATCGAAACGATTGGAATCCACGCCTTCGCCGATGGGGATCTGGCTCACCACCTTGCCGGTCTTCATGTCGGTCACCGCGATCATCTTGTTGTCGCAGCCGGAAAATATCCGGCCATGCGCCAGGTCCGCCGCTATGCCGGACGGCGAGTCGCAGGGGGCGAGCGAATAATGCTGCTTCACCGCCAGGGTCACCGCGTCGAAGGCAACCAATTCGCTCTTGTCCTCGATATTGACGAAGATGGTCCCGGCGCCGTCGCTGACCGCGGCTTCCGGCTTGCCGCCCAGCGGCACGGTGCCCACGGCCTTGCCGCCGGCCGGATCGACCGCCGTGGCGTCCTTGCTGATGGAGTTGAAGGTGAAGAGGCGCTTGGAGAAGGCATCGTAGAGAATGCCGTCGGGCCGCATGCCCACGGCGATTTCGGCGATTTTTGAAAAGTCTTTGGGATTGATGACGGCTATCGCGTTGGCGCCGCCTTCGCTGACATAGGCGCGATCCCCGACAAAGGCCGTGCCGTGAATGCCCTGCAGGCCGGTGATATCGGCAAGCTGTTTTCCGCTTGCCGGATCGACCACCATGACATGGCTGCCGCGGGTGATGAAAAGATGGCCGCTCGCCGGATCGAGATTGAGATAATCCCAACCGCCGTCGCCGCCGAGCGTAAAGGTTTTGAGGATTCGGTATCCTCCACCGGCCTGGGAAAGCGCCGGCATTGTCAGGGCTGCGCAGAAAGCCGCAACCCAGCAGATCGTGAATTTGGCGCGCATCTGGTAATCCTCCCTTTTTTTGCGATTGTCCCACGCCAGGACAGGCGGGCCTATGAGATGCTCCGGCGGACCGGGGATAAATTTTCCCAATGTTGGGGCCCAAGGCGCCGCGAACCGCGCAGGAAAATCAACACAAGGCAGGCGCTTATCGCCATCGCGGCTCCGGCGGTGATCCGTTTCTGGTCGCGGCCGAACAGGCCCTGGCCGGTGATTGCGCCGTCCTGCCCGATTCACAGGCCGTGATCGCCTGGAGCCAGCCCATTTTTTCATCGCCGGGATGCGGGGACGCAATGTCGCGGCTCAATTGATTTTTCGTATAGGCAGCGTCACCGCACCGTCACTGCCGCGTGGCATTTGCTGCCGCGAAGACGGGACCAGCCAACGTCAGTCCGGCCAATGCGCTTTCGCAGATATGCGATTGCGCAAACGAGGTTGCCTGGCCCCGGGGGTTATTTCGAATTCAAGGGGTTCTTTGCATGTCCATCAAATCCAATCTGCTTTGCCGCAGCGCTGCCGCGGCGCTGGTCACGGGCGCGCTGTTCGCGCACGGCGCGCAGGCGCAACAACTGGCCGACGCCAGTTCCACCGCAGCCGGCGGCATCGAAACCGTCGTGGTCACCGGAACGGCCTTCGACCCGGAGACCGCACCGGCCAAGGCGCGGCTCGAGACGACGGAGCCGCAGACCATCATCAACAAGTCCTATATCGAGGATTCAGTCTCCGAAACCGCGGACTACACCACCATCCTTGCCATCGCGCCGGGCATGACCGGTTTCGATGCCAACGGCCCGGGCCTTTCGGATGGCGGCGTCAAGAACACCATGCGCGGCCTTCCCGACGGCAGCTACGGCATCACCTATGACGGCATCCCCTTTGGCGACACCAACGGCCCGTCGCACCACTCCCAATCCTATTTTCCCGGCTCGACCATCGGTAGCATCGATGTGGACCGTGGGCCCGGCAATGCCGGCAACTTGGGCGCCGCCACCTATGGCGGTTCGATCAACATGTTCTCGGATATCCTGACCCCCGACAGGCACGGCAAGGTCGGGGTGACCGGCGGAAGCTGGGGCACCAAGATGTTTGTCGCCAACTATCAGACCGGCGAATTTTCCCTGGGCGGCCTGACCCATCGCGCCATGATCAATTTCCAGGACACCAATTCTTTCGGCTACCTGACGCTGCAGAGCAGCGCGGCCAAGAACATTCTTGTCAAAACCCAGACCGACCTGGCGCCCGGCTGGACCCTGACCCTGTTCGCCAACTACAACGCGCTGTTCCAGACCCTGGAAGACAATGACGGCGTGACGCCGGCCCAGATCCTCGCCTACGGCAAGAATTTTGCCCTGCAAAACACCAACCCCGCCGCCGGCACCTATGCGCCCTACAACCATGTCCACAAGAAGACGGACATGGATTATGCGCGCCTTCAGGGCGATCTCGGCAATGGTTTTGCCATCGACAATACGCTTTACACCTACGACTATCGCAACAAGACGCTGAGCACTGTATCGGTTCAGCAGACCACGGCCAATATCGCGGCCGGCATCACCCAGGGCAACGGCTCCATCGTGGGCGGCGTCAAGTTCGCCAACGATGTGCCGGGCTATACCAAGCAGAATGCCTTTCGCGTCTATGGCAACATTTTCCGCTTGTCGAAGGACTTTGACTTCGGATGGCTGACGGGCCAGCTGCGCACGGGTTTGTGGTGGGAAGGGTCCAGCTCGCAGCGCGCCCGCTCCGACTATGACGCGACCAAATGCTTTGCTTCGGCCAACTGCAATCCCTGGCACGATCAGAGCTTCGCTGATTCGCGCCTGGTGGCGTCCGGCAAGGCGGCACCCTATGGCGGCGGGTTCTTCGAATATCAGGAGCATTCCAACTGGAACCAGTATGAGCCGTTCGTCGAACTCGAACTGCATCCGCTGCAGGACCTGACCCTTACGCCGGGCTTCAAGTATGTGAACTGGGCCCGCAGTGTCGCGGCGCCGCTGGAGCAGAAGTCGGTTCCGGTCGCACCGGTATTTGCCTCGTTCACGACAACGCGCGATCTGCCGTTCATGACGGCGAACTACAGGATTCAACCGAGCTGGAGCGTCTACGCCCAATATGCCCAGGGCATCTACGTCCCGGACATCAAGGCCTTCGAGCAGAAAAACCCGACCACGATATTTCCCAAGGCGCAGACCACCACCAACTATCAGTTCGGTACGGTCTATTACGCCGATCAATTCACCTTTGACGCGGATGTCTATTATATCGGGGTAAACAACAATATCGTCTATCAGCCCTGCAGTCAGGCGCCGTTCTTCGGTTCGCCCGGTGAGACCTGCGCGGTGAACACCGGCACCGCCACCTACAAGGGCATCGAGGGCGAGGGTACCTATGCCTTTGGCGGCGATCTGGAAGGATTTTCCGTATTCCTGAACGGTTCCGTGGGCTCCGCCAAGACCGGCGGCAAATGGATCAAGAACGCGCCCATGTGGACGTCGGCGCAGGGCGTTTTCTACAAGCGCGGCCCCTGGAAGGTTTCGCTGATAGACAAGGTTGTAGGCCAGCAGTTCACGGACTCCGCCAACACGCAATTCTACAAGCTCGGCGCCTATACCAACATGGATTTCAAGGCGAGCTTCACCGAAGGACCGCTGGAATTTGTTGCGGGCGTTTCCAACGTCTTGAACTCGCGCAGCCTGGGCGCCGTCGGGGCCAATGACAAGAACACGATCGGCGCGAATGTGCATGACATCGCAAACCGCGGCTCGAGCCTGGACCAGTATTACTACCAGCCCGAACGCGGCTTTCAGTTCACCGTCAAGGCCCGTTTCTAGAGGAGAAAAGACTCATGAAATTTCATTCCGCACTGCTTGGCCTTTGCCTGTTCGCGGCGCTTCCGGCGCGGGCCGCAATGCTGGACCCGGCATCCATCGATCCGTCGCGTCTTCTTCCGCCGCCGCCGCCGGCCGGTTCGGCGCTGAACCAGTCGGAGTTCGCCGAGCTGAGGGCGATAGCGGCCCGCAGCACGCCCGCGATGGTCGCCGCCGCGGCCCGCGATGCAAAGAACGAGACGCCCACCGTGTTCAACAATGTCGTGGGCTTCGACATCGCCGCCATGCCCGAGACAAACAAGCTGCTGATGCTGGTCGCTGAGGAAGAAGAGGACGATTCCAAGATAGCCAAGACCTTCTTCCATCGCGACCGTCCCTATGCCGTGGATCCGGCGCTGAAGACCTGCACCCCCGTGAAGCCGGGCAAGACATCGAATTCCTATCCCAGCGGCCATTCCACCATGGCCTATTCGATGGGCATCGTGCTGGCGTCGCTTGTACCCGCCAGGTCTCAGGCCATTCTGGCGCGGGCGTCGGAATATGCCGAGAACCGCCTGGTCTGCGGCGTGCATTTTCGCAGCGACATAGCGGCGGGTGAGCAGTTCGGAACGGTGCTGGCGCTGCGCCTGATGCAGAACCCGGTGTTCCAGGCCCAGATGGAGGCCGCGCGCGCCGAACTTGCCCGGCGCCGGTGACACCGCCGGGGTTCTTCGCTTCCGGCATCGGGTATGCTAGTCGAACCCGATGCAGCCAGAACAGATGCGCGCGGCGTGTGAATTGCTGTACCGGCATTGGTCCGACGGCACGCAGCTGGAAGAACTGCCGGGCGCGCTGCGCCCTGCGGACCGGGCCGAGGCCTATGGCGTTCAGGCCTATATTGAGCAATTCAGCGCCAAGCCGCTCTATGGCTGGAAAATCGCGGCGACCAGCCTGGCGGGGCAGCGTCATATCGGCGTGGACGGGCCGATGGCGGGCCGGATTCTGGCCGAGCGGGTCATCGCGGACGGCGGGACCTGCGTGTTGGGCAACAATCTGATGAAGGTGGCGGAGCTGGAATTCGCCTTCCGCATGGGGGGCGATCTTGCCCCGCGCCAGACGCCCTATTCCCAGCCGGAAGTCCTGGAGCGTGTGGCAAGCCTGCATCCCGCGATCGAACTGCCGGATTCGCGCCTGGCGCATTTTGAAAGCGCCGGCCTGGCGCAGCTTGTTGCCGACAATGCCTGCGCCCATCGCTTTGTCCTGGGGCCGGCGGCGAAGGCCGAATGGCGCCGCCTGGACCTTGCCGCGCACCCGGGCCGGATTTCGCGCAATGGCGCGCTGGCGCAGGAGGGCCTGGGCAGCAATGTGCTGGGCGACCCCCGGATCGCCCTGACCTGGCTTGCCAATGAGCTGTCCCGCCATGGCCTGACCTTGAAGGCGGGTCAGGTGGTGACCACCGGCACCTGCGTCAAGCCCGTGGCGATTGCCGCGGGCGACCGGATCGAAGGCGAACTGGGCGTTCTGGGAAAAGTCTCGGTGGCGATCCTCTGAGCTCCCGCCGGGGAACCGAGCTTGACGGGGTTCCCACAAGCGTTGTCGAGTGGCGGCAGAGGCAGCCCATCAAGGCGGCCCTGGGGACGGCATGACCAGGCAAGTTTGCGGCAACCGATACCGGATATGGGCCCTGTTGCTGGCCGCTGGATTGGCCATTCCGTCAGCCGCCAGGACCGCCGCGCTGGAAGAATGGCCGACCTATGGCCATGACTTTGGCGACACGCGCTATTCGCCGCTGGCCCAGGTCACGCCCGCCAATGTCGCGGGGCTGAAACCGGTCTGGACCTATCACATGCGCCCGCCTGACCGTGTATCGCGCGGCTTTGCCGCATCGGAAAACACGCCCCTGGTGGTCCATGGCGTCATGTTTGTCTCCACCCCCTATGGCCGGGTGGTGGCGCTGGATGCTGAGACCGGCCGGCAACGCTGGGCCTATTCCGTGCCGGGTGGCGACCAGCCCGCAACGCGCGGCGTCTCCTACTGGCCCGGCGACGGCAAGGCGGACCGCAAATCCTGTTCGGCACCCGTGGGGGGCTGTTGATCGCGCTGCGAGCCGGCAGCGGCGCGCCGGTGAAAAGCTTCGGCAAGGACGGCGTGCTGGATCTGCACAGCGGCGCGGTGATGCAGGGCTTCGCCAAGGCGGCGCTGGGCGTCACATCCGCGCCGGTGATCTACCGCAACCTGGTCATCACCGGATCGCGCAACCAGGAGATGCCGCAGCAGGGCGCGTCGGGCCAGGTGCGCGCCTTCGATGTGCGGACCGGGCGCGAGGTCTGGCATTTCAACGGCGTACCCCAGCCGGGCGAGAAATTCCACGACAGCTGGGAAGGCGACAGCTGGATCAAGCGCTCCGGCGTCAATGTCTGGGCCGGGTTGACCCTGGATGCCAGACGCGGCATCGCCTATCTGCCGTTCGGCGCGCCGACCTTCGACCAGTCGGGCAATGACCGCAAAGGCCCATCGCTGTTTTCCAATTCCCTGGTGGCGGTCGATGCCGCGACGGGAAAATATCTCTGGCACTTCCAGGCGCTGCATCACGATCTGTGGGACTATGATCTGCCGCTGACCACCCTGGTGGACGTGAAAAAGGACGGGCGCACCGTCCCCGCCATCGCCGTCATGAGCAAGGCCAGCCTGCTGTTCCTGCTGGACCGCGTCACCGGCAAGCCGATTTACGACATAAAGGAGGTGCCGGTTCCCACCGATACCGACATGATCGGCGAGGCGCCCTCGCCGACTCAGCCCATGTCGGTGACGCCGCCCTTGGGGCGCACCGCCTTCGAGATGTCCGAACTGGCCAACCTGACGCCGCAGCAGAAGGCCGGTTGCGACAGGATCATCCAGTCCATGAACATTACCGGCGCCAAGTTCCTGCAGCCGCCGCGGGTGGATTCCGGCATCGCGCGCTTCCCCGGTTCCTGGGGCGGCATCGACTGGAGCCATGCCGCCTTCGATCCAAAAAGCGGAACCTATGTCCTCAGCATTTCCAACATGGCCTCGCCGCAGGTGATGGTCCGCAAATCCGATGGCAGCTATGACATGCGCGACGGCTACCAATGGTTCTGGGACAAGGTTTCGCGGATGCCCTGTCAGATCCCGCCCTGGGGCGAATTGTATGCCGTGAATGTCAACACGGGCGCCATCCTGTGGCACAGCACGCTGGGCGTGACTGACGGGCTGGCCGATCCGAATACCGGACGCCCCAATGTCGGCGGGCCGATCGCCACCGGCGGCGGGCTGATCTTCATCGGCGGCACCGACGACAAGAGGTTGCGCGCCTTCGATACCAGGACCGGCAAGGAAGTGTGGAGCTTCCAGCTGCCGGCCTCGATCTATGGCACGCCGCTGACCTATCAGGGCCGGAACGGCAAGCAATATGTCGCCGCCGTCATCACCGGCGGCTTCTGGGGCGAGCCGGCCGGCGCCGATGCGGTGACGGCGTTCGCCTTGCAATAGCCGGCCCGGCCTGCAAATCTGCCGGAAAAGGCGCAAGCGCCAGTTGGGGGAGCACAATGCCGCGATCGAATTTTCGAATCTGCCTGCTGGCCGCCGGACTTTTCGGCGGCGCCGTATTGGCGGGCGATTTCGCCCAGGCCGCGCCGGGAGAGGACTGGCCCAACTACGGCAATGATCGCGGTGCGATGCGCTATTCGCCGCTGACCCAGATCACGCCCGCCAATGTCGCTTCGCTGAAGGTGGCGTGGACCTATCACATGAAGCCGGCCGACGCGACGCGGGTGGCGACCTCGGAGACCACGCCGCTGGTGGTGGGCAATGTCATGTATCTGGGCTCGCCCTATGGGCGGATCGTGGCGCTGGATGCCACCACCGGCACGCAATTGTGGACCTACAGGCTGCCGGGCAACACGCGCCCCGCCGCGCGCGGCATCGCCTATTGGCCGGGCGACAAGGACTTTGCCCCGGAACTGCTGTTCGGCACCAATGACGGCAAGCTGGTGGCGATCGATGTGAAGACCGGCAAGCCGGCGGAGGCGTTCGGCGACCATGGTTTTGTCAATTTGCGCACGCCCGAGATCATGCGCGGCTTTGACAAGAATTATGCCCTGACCTCGCCGCCGGGCATCTTCAAGAATCTGGTGATGACGGGTGCGTCCAACCCGGAAGAGCCGCGCAGCGTGTCGGGCGACGAGCGCGCCTGGGACGTGCGCACCGGCAAGCTGGTCTGGACCTTCCATGCCGTGCCGCGCGCGGGCGAATTCGGCAACGACACCTGGCCCAAGGACGGCTGGCAGAACCGTTCCGGCGTGAACATCTGGAACATGATCACCGTGGACGACAAGCGCGGCATCGCCTACCTGCCGTTCACCGGGCCCGCCGCGGACCGCTGGGGCGGCGACCGCCATGGCGCCAACCTGTTCGGCAATGCCCTGGTGGCGGTGGACGCCAATACCGGCAAGCGGCTGTGGCACTTCCAGCTGCTGCACCACGAAGTCTGGGACTGGGATTTTCCGACCCCGCCCATGCTCCTGGACGTCAAAAAGGACGGCAAGGTCATTCCCGCCGTGGCGGCGATGAACAAGTCGGGCTACCTGTTCCTGCTCGATCGGGTCACCGGCAAGCCGATCTATGACGTCAAGGAAGTGCCGGTGCCGGCCAGCACGGTGACCGACGAAGAGACCTCGCCGACCCAGCCCGTTCCGGTCACGCCCCCGCCGCTGGCGCGCCAGAGCTTTACGGCCGCCACCGACACGGTGAATCTGACGCCGGAGCTGGAGGCTTTCTGCAAGAACCTGATCGCCACCCACAAGCTGCATGACAGTGTGCCGTTCTCGCCGCTGACCATGGATTCGCAGATCGCGCGGTTTCCCGGCAGCGGCGGCGGGCCGGAATGGGGCGGCGGCGCCTTCGATCCCAAGCTTGGTTACTTCATCGTCAACACCAACGAGATGGGCTCGATCGAGCAGCTGGAAAAGAAGAAGGGCGGCTATTGGGGTTCGACCACCGGCCCGGACAGCTTCTTCATCCAGGAGAAAGGCGGATATATGCCGTGCCAGAATCCGCCCTGGGGCAATCTCTATGCGGTGAACGTCAATACCGGCAAGATTGCCTGGCGTGTGAATCTGGGTGTGACCGACAGCATGCCCGAAGGAAAGAAGAATACCGGCCGTCCCAGTCTGGGGGCGCCGCTAACCACGGCGTCCGGCCTGACCTTCATCGGCGCCACCGACGACAGCCGGTTCCGCGCCTTTGAAACCGCGACGGGCAAGGAGATCTGGACAACCCGGCTGGATTATTCCGCCCATGCCTCGCCCATCACCTATCGCGGCACCGACGGCAAGCAATATGTGGCGGTGGTGGCGACCGGCGGATCGTTCCTGCACAGCCCGGGCAATGGTGACAGCCTGGTGGTCTTCGCGCTGCCGTAACCGGCGCGGGCCTAGGGCTGGGCCAGCTTGGCGCGCGCCGCCTCGGCGCACTCGCCGGTCACGGTGAAATAGCGCTGCACGGCGTCGGCGCCGACCTCAAAGGGATGCGGCTCGCCAGCGCGGCGCAGGCGCACCAGCCGGCCGCGCTCCCAGGCGTCATCAAACTCCGAATGGTTCGACATGATGATGGTGGCGCCGGCGGCTTTCGCGGCCGCGGCCATCTTGTGCTGGGAGGCGATATAGATGTCGTAATGGGCGGCATCGTGAGGGAAGTTGAAGGCGGTGCCCCCCGCATAGGCCACGGTCAACGGCTTTCCGCGATCCTTGACGGTGAAGATCAGCGACAAGGTGCCGGGCGTATGGCCCGGCGTGGTCACGATGGTCACGCTGGTGTCACCCAGGGTGATCTTCTGTCCATCTTTGGCCACAATGTCGCGCTTGGGCGGGCCGCCCGGCATGGCGGTATTTTTCTCAACCGAGTCCCAGTCCGCCGCGCCCATCACCACATGGGCGCCATAGCGGTCCTGCAGCAACCGTGCGCCTTCGTCATGGTCGCCATGGCCGTGGCTGATGATGACATATTTGATGGTGGCGGGGTCGAGGCCCAGTTTCTTGAGGCCTTCCACGATCTCGGCCTCATCGGCGTAATTGTACAGGGTATCGATCAGGATAATGCCCTCGCTGGTCTGCAGCGCCCAGGCGGAGTGGATTTTTGTGCCGACCCAATAAAGATTGTCGAACATCCGGGCCGGCTCGGCATACCAGCGGGCACGGTCGGGAATGGTTCGCACGCGCGGGCGGCTGGCGACCGGCGCGTCCGGCAGGATGCAAAGCCGCGCGATTGTGCCGGGGAAATCGGTGCCCGCGGCCTTCCTGGCCGCCGCCAGATGCGCGTCCACAGCCGGTTGCGCGGTGGCGCCCAGGCAACCGGTCGCCAGGATCAGCGCGGTCAGGGATTTTTTCATTTCAGCGATGCGCGGCATTGAACGCCTCCAGTCCCTTGCTGCCCGGACAGAGTTCCTTCTCCGAAAGCCGGTTGAGCGGCGCCGCGACCGTGTTGAGATTGGCATGCATGTCGGTGGCGCCGGAATCCATATAGATCAGCCCGGTGACCAGTTCGCCGGCGGCGGCGCGGCTGTGCAGGTAATTCATCGCGCCGACGCGGTCGAAGGGATCATAGTCGGCGGCGAGCTTTGCCAGCCGGAGGATGGAGCCGTCATGCAGCGCCACCTCCTCGGTGGTGCCGGGGGCGTATTCCACCGTGATGGCCTCGCGGGGCTCGACGATATCCAGCCGGTTCACCGCCTCATTATGCGCGCGGACAAAATCATAGGCCTTGGTCGAGCCTGCGTGATTGTTGAAGGCGACACAGGGGCTGACAATGTCGATAAAGGCCGGGCCGGGATGGCTCATCGCCGCCATGATCAGCGGCACCATCTGCGCCTTGTCGCCGGAAAAGCTGCGGCCGACGAATGTCGCGCCGACCATCAGCGCCATGCTGACCAGGTCGAGCGGGGAATCCAGGTTGCTGCCGCCGGCCTTGCTTTTGGAGCCCTTGTCTGCGGTGGCGGAGAACTGGCCCTTGGTCAGGCCATACACGCCGTTATTCTCGGTGATATAGACCATGTTGACGCCGCGCCGCACGCAATGGACGAATTGGCCCAGGCCGATGGAGGCGGAGTTGCCGTCGCCGGAAATGCCCAGATAAAGCAGGTCGCGGTTGGCGAGATTGGCGCCGGTCAGCACCGAGGGCATGCGCCCATGCACCGAATTGAAGCCGTGGCTCTGGCCCAGCAGGTAATCGGGCGTCTTGGAAGAGCAGCCGATGCCCGACAGCTTGGCGACGCGGTGCGGCTCGATATTGAGCTCGAAACAGGCCTGGATGATGGCGAAGGAAATCGAGTCATGGCCGCAGCCGGCGCAGAGGGTCGAGACCGAGCCTTCATAGTCGCGGTGGGTGAAGCCCAGCCTGTTTACCGCGATGCCGGGATGGCGCAGCCGGGGCTTGGCGATATAGGTCATTCTGCGGCTTCCTTGGATTTCAGCGCAATGCGCTCGGCGATGGCCGCGCTGATGAATCGCGCGGTGATGGGCGTGCCGTCATAATGCAGGATGGAAATGAAGCGGGCCGGGTCGATGCCGCATTCATTGACCAGAAGCGAGCGCATCTGGGCGTCGCGATTCTGTTCCACCAGGAATATCTGGTCATGGCTGTTGATGAAATCCACCACCGCGTCGCTGAACGGAAAGGCGCGCAGGCGCAGGGTGTCGAGATGGATATCGTCCGCTTCCAGGGCGGCCAGCGCCTCGTTCATCGCCGGGCTGGTTGAGCCGAAATAGATCACGCCGCACTTGGCTCTCTCCTTGGCGCGCCGCACCACGGGCGCGGGCACCAGCGATTTGGCGGTTTCGAACTTGCGCAGCAGCCGCTGCATATTGTCCTGATAGGCCGCGCCTTCCTCGCTGTATTTGGCGAAGCGGTCGCGGCTGGTGCCCCGCGTGAAGAAGGCGCCCTTGGTGGGGTGGGTGCCGGGCAGGGTGCGGTAGGGGATGGCGTCGCCGTCCACGTCCAGATAGCGGCCAAAGGTCTTGCCCGCTTCCAGCTCTTCGGCGGTCATGAGCTTGCCGCGGTCATAGGCGCGGCTGTCGTCCCAGCGGAAGGGTTCGCACAGCCAGTCGTTCATGCCGATATCCAGGTCTTCCAGGACAAAGACCGGGGTCTGCAGCCGCTCGGCCAGGTCGAAGGACAGCGCGCAAAATTCAAAGAGTTCCCCCGGGTCCTGCGGCAGCAGCACCACATGCTTGGTGTCGCCGTGGGAGGCATAGGCGCAGATCAGCAGGTCGGCCTGCTGGGTGCGGGTGGGCATGCCGGTGGAGGGCCCGCCGCGCTGCACGTCGATGATGACGGCGGGAATTTCCGCGAAATAGGCCAGGCCCAGAAATTCCTGCATCAGGGAAATGCCCGGGCCGCTGGTTGCGGTGAAGGCGCGCGCGCCGTTCCAGCCGGCCCCGATGACCGTGCCGATGGCCGATATTTCGTCCTCCGACTGCACGATGGCGAACTTGTTCTTGCCGGTCTGGGCATCGACCCGGTATTTGCGGCAATGCTTGGCGAAAGCTTCCGCCACGGAGGTGGACGGCGTGATGGGATACCAGGCCGCCACCGTGGCACCGCCATAGACGCAGCCCAGCCCGGCGGCATCGTTGCCGCTGACAAAGATGCGCTCGCCCACTTCATTCGCCCGCTCGATATTCAGTCCGCACAGGTTCGAAAGATGGTCGCGGGCATGGTCGTAGCCCATGCGCAGCGCCTTGTGGTTGGGCGCGATCAGTGCATCCTTGCCCTTGTACTGCTCGCCGATCAGCTGCTCCAGCACCGCCAGCTCAATGCCCAGCAGCTGGGCCAGGGCGCCGACATAGATGATGTTCTTGAACAGCTGGCGCTGGCGCGGGTCGCTGTACGCCGCGTTGCAGATCTCGGTCAGCGGCATGCGCACGATGGTGATGTCGTCGCGGAACCTGGACGGCGGGATGGGGCGCGAGGAATCGTAGAACAGATAGCCGCCCGGATCGATGGAGGCGACGTCCTTGTCCCAGGTCTGGGGGTTCATCGCCACCATCAGGTCGACGCCGCCGCGCCGGCCCAGCCAGCCCTTGCCCGACACCCGCACTTCATACCAGGTCGGCAGCCCCTGGATGTTGGAGGGAAAGATGTTGCGCGAGGTCACCGGCACGCCCATGCGCAGGATGGAGCGGGCGAACATCTCGTTGGCCGAAGCCGAGCCCGAGCCGTTGACGTTGGCGAACTTCACCACAAAGTCGTTGACGGATTTTATCGCCGGCATGCGTACTCCGTCTTGGGCGCTTCCAGCAGGAATTTCTGCATGTCCCAGGCGCCGGTGGGGCAGCGTTCGGCGCACAGCCCGCAATGCAGGCAAAGGTCTTCGTCCTTGGCCATCACGCGGCCGGTCTTCAGGGCGCCGGATATGTAAAGGTCCTGGTCGGCATGCAGCGCCGGCGCCGTCAGCCGGGTGCGCAATTCGCCTTCCTCGCCGTTGGCGGTGAAGGTGATGCAGTCCATCGGGCAGATATCGACGCAGGCGTCGCATTCGATGCATTTGGGCGTGTCGAACACGGTCTGGACATCGCAATTGAGGCAGCGCTCGGCTTCCAGAAAGGCCTGCCGGATGTCAAAGCCCAGCTCCACTTCCAGCTTCACGTCCCTGAGGGTCTTTTCGATGGGCGCGTGCGGCACCTTGTAGCGGTGGTCGTTGGAAATATCGTTGGCATAGCTCCATTCATGGATGCCCATCTTCTGGCTGCTGAGGGTGACCATGGGCGGCGGGCGCTGGCCCACATCCTTGCCCTGGCACAGAAGGTCGATGGAAATCGCGGCGTCATGGCCATGCGCCACCGCCCAGATGATGTTCTTGGGCCCGAAAGCGGCGTCGCCGCCGAAGAACACCCGGGGGTTGGTGGATTGCATGGTGGCGGGATTGACGTGCGGCATGTCCCATTTGTCGAATTCCAGGCCGATATCGCGCTCGATCCAGGGGAAGGCATTCTCCTGTCCCACCGCCACCAGCACATCGTCGCATTCCAGGATCACATCGGGCTCGCCGGACGGGATCAGGCTGCGGCGCCCCCTGGTGTCGAACTCGGCCCGCACTTTCTCGAACTTCACGCCGGTCAGCCGGCCGCCCGCATGGAGGAACTCCCTGGGCACCAGGAAATTGTGGATCGGGATGCCTTCGTGCATCGCATCCTCCTTTTCCCAGGGACTGGCCTTCATCTCCTCGAAGCCGGAGCGCACCACCACCGTCACCTCTTCGCCGCCCAGCCGGCGCGAGGTGCGGCAGCAGTCCATGGCGGTGTTGCCGCCGCCCAGCACGATCACGCGCTTGCCGATGGCGGTGGTGTGGCCGAAGGAGACCGACGACAGCCAGTCGATGCCGATATGGATATTGGCGCCCGCCTCCTGGCGGCCGGGAATGTCCAGTTCGCGGCCGCGCGGCGCGCCGCAGCCCACGAAGATGGCGTCGTAATTCTCCGCCAGCAGGGATTTGAGCGAGGTGATCTTCTGGCCAAGGCGCAGCAGCGGCTTGAGGTCCAGGATGTAATTCACTTCCTCGTCCAGCACGGTTTCGGGCAGGCGGAATTTGGGGATCTGGGTGCGCATCATGCCGCCGGCCGACGCATCGCCGTCATAGAGGACGACCTCGTACCCCAAAGGCAGCAGGTCGCGCGCCACTGTCAGCGAAGCGGGGCCGGCGCCGATCAGCGCCACCCGCTTGCCGTTCTTCTGCGCGGGCGGCGTCGGCATGCGCGCCTTGACGTCGTCCTTGTTGTCGGCGGCGACGCGCTTGAGGCGGCAGATGGCGACCGGCTCCGCTTTCTTGGTGACTTCTTCTACGCGGCCGCGGCGGCAGGCCGGCTCGCAGGGCCGGTCGCAGGTGCGGCCCAGCACGCCGGGAAACACATTGGAGTGCCAGTTGACCATATAGGCGTCGGAATAGCGCCCTGCCGCGATCATGCGGATATATTCGGGCACAGGCGTGTGGGCGGGGCACGCCCATTGACAGTCCACCACCTTGTGGAAGTAACCGGGATCGGCAATGTCGGTGGGTTTCATTCCGCCGGCAGACTGACCATTCGACGCGCCCGACACCGGCCGGGACGCTTCACTCACTGCTGCACTACTCATGATGCTGACTATTCCCCAATGACATGCCCCATGCGGACCAGCGTCTGACGGATGATTCAGCTTTGTGCGTTGCTGGCCCTTGTGCGCGTGTTCTTCAGCATGTCCGGGGATTTGACCGGCTGCTTCCTGTTTCCCTGTGCGGCCATACTAGCCCCGGCCAAAGGCGGGCAAAAGGCCCAGCCGCCCCGGCAGGGGCGCTCCGGGCCAAAAAACATTCAATTACAAGCCGTTAATATCCTTCTGGGGGCGTTCTCAGGCGGCGTCCAGCCGCCGGTCCGGCCGCATGCGGAAGCTGAGCACCATGCCGACCAGCATCAGCACCATGCTGCCCAGGAAGGGCAGTTGCCAGTTGCCGGTGGCATCGATCAGGTATCCGCCGACCACCGGGCTGACGATGGCCGCCAGCGCGGAACCGGAATTCATGATGCCGCTGGCGGTGCCCGAGGCCTGCGGCGCGATATCCATCGGCACCGCCCACATCGGTCCGATAGTCATCTCGGCGAAGAAGAAGCCCGCAGACAGGCACACCACCGACACCATCAGGTCGTGACTGAACATCAGCGGCAGCAGCGACAGGAAGCTCGCGCCCATGCAGACCGAGACCATCAGGCTGCGGGCGCGGCGCAGGTTGCCGGTGCGCGCATAGATGCGGTCGGTGACGATGCCGCCCAGGGAATCGCCGATCACGCCCGCCAGGAAGACGCTGGAGGAGAAGGCCGCCATGTTCTTGAGATCCAGGTTCTGGCTATGCAGGAAATATTGCGGAATCCAGCTCAGGAATAGCCACAGGGTCCAGCCGTAGCAGAAATAGACGACGGTAACCGGCGCCATGCGCGCCAGCAGCCGGCCCCAGGGCACCGCCTGGCCTTTGATCTTGGGCGGGGGCAGCGCGTCGCGTTCCTCCTGCGTCAGGCCCGGATGCTCCGCCGGGTTTTCCCGGAATATGAAGATCCAGGCAATCAGCCAGACAAAGCTGATGGCGGCGCAGACGAAGAAGGAGGCGCGCCAGCCATAGACCGCCATCACCGCCACGATCAGCGCCGGGGACAGGGCATTGCCCAGCCGTGCCGCGGCATGGGTGATGCCTTGGGCGAAGCCGCGATCCTTGGCGGCGACCCAGCGCGCCATGGCCGCGGTGGCGGCGGGAAAGGTTGCCCCTTCCCCCAGGCCCAGCAGCACCCGCGCCGCAACCAGCGATACCAGTCCGCCGGCAAGCCCGGTGAGGACCGTGGCCGAGGCCCAGACCAGGCTGCAGGCAATCAAGGTCCTGCGAGTGCCGAAGCGGTCGCTGACCCAGCCGCCGATGATCTGGAACAGCAGATAGGGATAGGCGAAGGCCGAAAAGACAAAACCGATCTGGGTCTTCGACAAGTCGAAGTCCCTGGCGAAGCCGGCGGCGGCGGTGCTGACATTGACCCGGTCGACATAGGTGATCAGGTACATGAGCGAGAGCATCA
Organism: uncultured Alphaproteobacteria bacterium; assembly: GCA_963835715.1. Taxonomy (GTDB): domain Bacteria; phylum Pseudomonadota; class Alphaproteobacteria; order Micropepsales; family Micropepsaceae; genus Rhizomicrobium. The sequence goes on along the minus strand of CAWIGN010000002.1, from coordinate 281,287 downwards.
CCAGCACGATGCCGGTGGGACGAAAAAGCTTCATGCCGGTGCCTCCCGCGCTCTTGGTGGCGCCTGGTACTTATGATGCTTTTGTGGCACCGGTTTGTGACGGATGGCCGGCGAAATATTCCATCGCCGCCTCCACGCCCCGGCCCGCCAGATTGACCCCCGCCAGTTTCAGGCCCATCTCGCAGCCGGCCAGGGTGGCCAGCAAGGTCAGATCGTTGCTGTTGCCCAGATGACCAATGCGGAAGGTGCGGCCCTTGAGCTTGCCCAGGCCCGCGCCCAGCGACAGGTCGAAGCGCGCAAGGATGGTCTTGCGCAGGGCATCGGCATCGACCCCGGCCGGCACGATGATGCCGGTCAGCACCGGGGAATGCAGCGCCGGATCGGCGCATTGCACCGGCAGGCCCCAGGCCTCCACCGCGCTGCGAACCCCGGCCGACCATCTCTTGTGGCGGGCGAAGACCGCGTCCAGCCCTTCGGCCTCGATCATCTCCAGCGCTTCGTGCAGGCCGTAGAGCAGGTTGGTGTTGGGCGTATAGGGAAAATAGCCCGTCTTGTTCATGGCGATGATTTCGTCCCATGCCCAATAGGATTTTGGCAGCTTCGCCGTTTTGGATTCCTCGATGGCGCGCGGCGACAGCGCGTTGAAGCCCAGTCCCGGCGGCAGCATTAGTCCCTTTTGCGAGCCGCTGATGGTGACGTCCACGCCCCATTCGTCATGGCGGTAATCGGCGCTGGCCAGTCCCGAGATCGTGTCGACCATCAGCAGCGCGGGATGCCCCGCGGCATCGATCGCCTTGCGGACGGCGGCGATGTCGGAGGTTACGCCGGTGGAAGTCTCGTTATGGACCACGCACACCGCCTTGATGCGATGCGCCTTGTCCTGTTCCAGCCGCTCCCCGATCAGCGCCGCCTGAACGCCGTGCCGCCAGCCCGGCGCTTCGGGCAGGGCGGCATCGGTGCCGCGCCATTCCAGCACCTCGGTCGTCAGGCCCAGCCGCCCCGCCAGCCGCGCCCACAGCGCGGCAAACTGGCCGGTTTCGTACATCACCACATGGTCGCCTGGGCTCAGCACATTGACCAGGGCCGCTTCCCAGGCGCCGGTGCCCGACGAAGGATAGATGATCACCGGATGGGCGGTCTTGAAGATGCGCTTGATGCCGGCCGTCAGCTTCAGACCCAGGGCGCCGAATTCCGGCCCGCGATGATCGATGGTGGGAAGACTCAATGCGCGCAGAATGCGATCGGGCACCGGACTGGGGCCGGGAATCTGAAGGAAATGATGCCCGGTGGGGTGGAAATCGAGCGTCAGCATGTGGTTCCCCGAACTTTGTGTTCTTTGGTCAAAATGCTATGGTTGTTGCATCAGAATTGCAAACAGGCCGCATCAAGCAGCCGCGCCATCCAAGGCCCCTTTTGTGACCAAATCCGCGTGTTGATCAAACCCGCATCCGCCACGGTCTCCAATGAAACCAGCCAATTGTTGTCGCGCCGCCTCTTGGCCGAAACCCAGGGCGAGGTTCTGTTCGACGATGCCGCGCGCGGGCGCTATGCCACCGACGCCTCGATCTACCAGGTCATGCCGGTCGGCGTGCTGGTGCCGCGCACGGCGCGCGATGTGGCGGTCGCAATCGATATCGCGCGCGAGCTGAAGGTTCCCATCCTGCCGCGCGGCGCCGGCACCAGCCAGTGCGGCCAGACCGTCGGCGCCGCCCTGGTGATCGACAACAGCAAATACCGCCGCGCCATCCTGGCGGTGGATGCGGAAAACCGCACCGCCAGGGTCGAGCCCGGCCTGGTGCTGGACCACCTCAACGCGGCCCTGAAACCGCACGGGCTGTGGCATCCGGTGGACGTCTCCACCAGCGCGCAGGCGACCTTGGGCGGCATGGCCGGGAACAACAGTTGCGGCTCGCGCTCCATCGCCTATGGCAACATGGTGCACAATGTCGTCGGCGCCACGGCGTGGCTGTCGGACGGCAGCGAGGCGGTGTTCGGCCCGGTTCAGGAACTGGGCGGACGCGCGGCCGAGATCGCCGCCTTCGTGCGCGACCTGGCGCTCGCCAACCGCGCCGAGATCGCGGCCAACTGGCCCAAGGTGCTGCGGCGGGTCGGCGGCTACAATCTGGACATCTTCGACAATCAGAGTGAGCGGCCCTACACCGAGGATGGCAGCGTGAACCTGGCGCAGCTGCTGGTGGGTTCGGAAGGCACGCTGGCTTTCACCAAGGAGCTGACGCTCAAACTGGTGCCGTTGCCCCGCAACAAGGTACTGGGTGTCGTCAACTTTGCCAGCTTCCATGCCGCTATGGATGCCGCCCAGCATATCGTCAAGCTGGGCCCCAGCGCGGTGGAGCTGGTGGACCGCATCATGATCGAGTTGGCGCTGTCCAATCCGGTTTTCCGCGCCACCATGCAAACCGCGCTGATCGGGCGGCCCGATGCCATTCTCCTGGTGGAATTTTCCGGCGCGGACAAGCCGGACCTTGTGCGCAGACTGACGGACCTGGTGGCGCTGATGGGCGATCTGGGCCTGCCGGGCAGCGTGGTGGAAATGCAGGCCGAGGCGCCGCAGAAGGACCTGTGGGAGGTACGCAAGGCAGGCCTCAACATCATGATGAGCCTGAAAGGCGACGGCAAGCCAGTCAGCTTCATCGAGGATTGCGCGGTGCCGCTTGCACATCTGGCGGACTATACGGCGGCCCTGACGGAGGTCTTTGCCCGTCACGGCACGCATGGGACCTGGTATGCGCACGCCTCGGTGGGCACGCTGCATGTACGCCCGATCCTGGACATGCGGCGCGACGGCGCCGCCAAGATGCGCGGCATTGCCGAGGAAGCCAGCGCCCTGGTGCGAAAATACAAGGGCGCCTTCAGCGGCGAGCATGGCGACGGGCTGTGCCGCGGTGAATGGGTGGCCTGGCAGTTCGGTCCCAGGCTGGACCAGGCGTTCCGCGCCATCAAGAAGGAGATGGATCCGATTGGCCTGTTCAGCCCGAACCGGATCGTCGATCCGCCGCGCATGGACGAGGCCGCGCTGTTCCGCTTTCCGCCGCCAGGCAGCGAACATCCCTACACGGTGCGTCCCTTGAAAACGGCGCTGGACTGGTCGGAGTGGGACGTCCAGAACGATCCGGTAACCGAGCAGACGTCGCCGCCCGGCAGCGGCGGCGATCCGGCGCACGGCTTCGCCAAGGCGGCGGAGATGTGCAACAACAACGGCCATTGCCGCAAATTCAATGCCGGGACCATGTGCCCCAGCTATCGCGTCACCCGCGACGAGCAGCACCTCACCCGCGGCCGCGCCAACCTGCTGCGGCTGGCCCTGTCCGGGCAGTTGGGCGAGGACGCCCTGACCGGCAAGGCGATGCACGACGCGCTGGATCTATGCGTCTCCTGCAAGGGCTGCAAGCGCGAATGTCCCACCGGCGTCGATATGGCCAAGATGAAGGTGGAGTTCCTGTCCCATTATAAAGACAAGCACGGCTTCACCCTGAAAGACCGGCTGGTGGCGCATCTGCCGGATTACGCCGCTTCCCTCAGCCGGCTGGCGGGGCTGATGAACCTGCGCGACCGCCTGCCGGGCCTGGCCTGGGCAAGCGAGAAGATTGCCGGCTTTTCCGCCCGGCGGCCGCTGCCGCACTGGCGCCGCGACACATTCTGGGCCGCGCATGACACCGCGCTGTTCTCCAGCCGCGCGGAGGCGATGGCGGCGGCCCCGAAAGCGGCGGCCCTGTTCGTGGATACCTTTAACGGCAACTTCGAAAGCGAGAATGCGCTGGCGGCGGCGCGAGTCCTGAAGAAGGCCGGCTATACCGTGTACCTGGTGGCCAAGGACCGGGGGCAGCATTGCTGTGGCCGCACTTTCCTGGCGGCCGGGATGGTCGACAAGGCCAGGGAAAAATTATCCGCGCTGCTGGATGACGTCCTGCCGCTGGCGCGCGCCGGTGTCGCCATTGTCGGGCTGGAGCCGTCCTGCCTGCTGACGTTGCGCGACGAGGCCCTCGCAATGGGCTTCGGCGAGAAGGCGCGGGTGGTATCGGCCCAGGCCCTGCTGCTGGAGGAGTTCCTGGCGCGCGAGGCCAAGGCGGGACGTTTCGTCTTGCCGCTGAGGCCGGCCCCCGCCCCCATCCTGTTGCATGGTCACTGTCATCAGAAGGCGTTCGGAGCGGTTACGCCGATACTGGAGGTCCTGCGCCTGATCCCGGGCGCGGCGCCGGAATTGATCGAGACCTCCTGCTGCGGCATGGCCGGCAGTTTCGGCTATGACACCAATCACTATGACGTCTCGATGCAGATGGCGGAATTGAGCCTGCTGCCGGCGGTACGCAAACATCCGGACGCCATCATCGTCGCCGACGGCACCAGTTGCCGCCACCAGATCGCCCATGGCAGCGGCCGCCAGGTCCGCCATGTCGCGCTATTGCTGGATGAACTTTCTTAGCATCTGCACACAATGAATTTGCGGCCGGGCCCGGCATAGCCAGACCGGAAAAAAACCGGCATCATCGTCCCAATAACAAGCGCCATTGCGCGAAGGGGGAACGATGAACCGGGGAAAACTGGTCCTTGCCTTGTTGTCCATGACCGCCTGTGCGGGGATCGCGCTGGCGCAATCGCCGGCGCCGCTCAACGGCACCACCATCGCGCCCCATCCGCTTCAGAGCTATGCGCCGGTGACCGAAGCGATGCTGCGCAATCCCGATTCCTCCGACTGGATCATGATGCGCGGCAACTACCAGGGCTGGGGCTACAGCAGCCTCAATTCCATCGACAAGGCCAATGTGAAGGGCCTGCAGCTGGTGTGGTCGCGCGCCATGGAGCCGGGCATCAACGAGGCCACGCCCATCGTCTACAAGGGTGTGATGTTCCTGGGCAATCCCAATGATGTGATCCAGGCGATCGACGCCGCCACCGGCGACCTGCTCTGGCAATATCGCCGCAACCTGCCGTCGCAGGAAGCTTTCCACAACAATTTCTGGGGCCAGCGCAAGCGCAGCGTCTTTCTGTATGACGACAAGGTTTACACGGTCACGCGCGACAATTTCCTGGTCGCGCTGGATGCGAAGACCGGCAAGGAATTGTGGGAGGTCGACCGCGGCGGCGATCTCTATGTCACCAACACCACCGGGCCGATCGTGGTGGACGGCGTGGTGATCGCGGGCAGCAATTGCCAGGAAGCGCCGTTCGGATGTTTTGTCACCGGCAACGACGCCCAGACTGGGCAGGAATTGTGGCGCAATTCCCTGATCCCCAAAAAAGGCGAGCCGGGCGACGAGACCTGGGGCGGCATGCCGTTCGAGCAACGCTGGATGACGGGTGTGTGGGGACCGATCACCTACGATCCCGACCTGAACCTTGCCTTTTATGGTTCCAGCGGCGTGGGTCCGGCGGCGGACGTTCAACGTGGCGTGAGCGGCGACGCGACCCTGGCGGGCACCAATACCCGCTTTGCCGTCGATCCCAGGACCGGAAAGGTCGTCTGGAAACACCAGGTGCTGCCGCAGGACAATTGGGACCAGGAATGCACCTTCGAAATGATGCCCATCCCCACGGCGGTGCATCCCGATGCCAAGGCCAAGGGCATGATGGCGATCGGCCGCCGTGCGGCTTCGCCCAGCCGCAAGACCCTGACAGGCGTGCCTTGCAAGACGTCGATCATGTGGAGCTTCGACGCGGCCAAGGGCGATTTCCTCTGGGCCAAGTCCACCGTGTTCCAGAATCTGGTCAACGGCATCGACGCGCGGGGCCGGGTCACGGTCAATCCGGACCAGGTGATGCGCGATTTGCACAAGGTCTATCACCAGTGCCCCACCCATGCCGGCGGGCGCGACTGGCCTTTTTCCGCCTATAGTCCGCAGACCAATGTGCTGTATGTGCAGTTGCAGAATCTCTGCACCGACTATCAGGTGCGCGCCAACAATATCCCCAGCAAGCCGCGCGACCAGTACAACACCACCGGCAAGCCGCTGATCGCCGACGGCTCCACCAATATCGGGCGGCTGGATGCCATATCGGTGGAAACCGGCCGGACGCTGTGGAGCTGGGAGACGCCGGCGTCCAACTATTCGCCGGTGCTGGCGACCGCCGGCGGCGTGCTGTTCAACGGCTCGATGGATCGCTATCTGCGCGCCTTTGACCAGAGCGACGGCAAGGTGCTGTGGCAGACGCGGCTGGGTTCGCAGGTGTTCGGTGCGCCGGTGACCTTTCGCGTCGCGGGGCGACAATACATCGCGGTCGCCGCGGGCGGCGGCTACAACAATGCGCCGGTAGCGCTTCGTCCCGACCTGGACCAACTGAGCGGCGGCAACATGGTCTATGTCTTCGCCCTGCCACAGTGATGGCGTTTGCCTTCACTTGGGTGCGAAGCTAGGTTCCCGGCCGCACAACAGCGGCCCAATGTTCGATGAAAAGAATTTTAGACAGGATTGCCCGCGCATCGCTTTTGGGCGTGGCCTATCTTGCCGCGGCAGGCATTGCCCGGGCCGCGCCGGAAAATGTCGTTGTCACGGCGACCCGGCTTGGCGCAGTCGATGCCGGCAGCAATGTCTCGGTTCTCGATGCCGATACGATCCGCGCGCGCAATCCGGGCAGCGTGGTCGATCTGCTGCGCGATCTTCCCGGCGTTTTCGTGCAGCAATCGGGTGGGCGCGGCAGCGTGGTGTCGCTGTTCACCCGGGGCGCCAAACCGAACTTCACCCTGGTGCTGCTGGACGGGGTGAAGGCCAACGATCCCACCAATACCCGGGGCGGCTCCTATGATTTTTCGACCCTGGACCTGAATGACATCGCGCGGGTCGAGTTCGTGCGCGGGCCGGCTTCGGCCATCTATGGCTCCGACGCGATGGGCGGGGTGATAAACATCCTGACCCGGCGCGGCGGCGCGGAGCCGCAGGCCGGCCTGAAGGCGGAAGGCGGCAGTTTCGGCTATGTCCGCGTTGCCGGCCATGTCGGCGGTCCCATTGGCGGGGCGCGCGCGAACCTCGGCCTGTCCTATACCGACAACGGCATGCCGGTTTCGGGCAGCGGCCTGAAAAACACCAGTGTCGATGCCACGCTGGACTTGCCGCAGATCGCCGGCACGGCGATCAGCTTCAATGGCCGCTATGGCGGCAGCATCGCCACGTCATTTCCGGACTCCAGCGGCGGACCGCGCCTGGCGGTGCTGCGCAGCCTGGACCATCGCGACATTCACGAAGGCGTTCTGGGGGCCCATGCCGCGCGCGAAATCGCGCCCTGGTGGAGCATGGCGCTGGATTACGGCCTTTATGACCGCGGGTCCGATGCGGTTTCGCCCGGCGTGGCGCCCAGCGCCCAGACGCCGTTCGGCATTCCCGCCAATGGCGACAATGCCCGCTTTACCCGCCACGAGGTGACCTGGACCAACCATCTTGCGCCATTGCCCGGCCTGGACGCGGCGCTGGGCATGGACATGCAGGCCGAGCATGGCGTCGATGACGGCTTTCTGGCCTTCGGCTCCGGCAAGCTTCCCACCCATTTCGCCCTGAACCGCACCTTGTGGGCCGGATTTGCCGAGGCGCGTTACCGGGTGACGCCGGCCTTGAGCCTGTCGGGCGGCGCGCGCTATGACGACACCGGCGATACCCATCATTTCAGCCCGCAGCTACGCGCCGACTATGTCGTGGCCGGTTGGGGGACCCAGTTTCAGGCGATCTGGGCCAGGGCCTACAAGCTTCCCAGCTTCTACGCCCTGGGCAATCCGATTGTCGGCGATCCTACGCTCAAGCCGGAAGAGGCGGAGAATTTCGAGGGTGGCGTCAGCCAGCATCTGTGGGATTTCGGGCTGTGGAAACTGGAAGCCTTTGCCACCAATTATCGCGATCTGATCGACTTCCGCCCGGGCGCCGTACCCAAGCTGGTCAATCTTTCCACCGTGCATGTGCGCGGGTTCGAGACCTCGCTGGCGGTGCCCATGCAAATAGGGATTGGCACACTGACCGCGACACCGCGCTTGTCCTACACCAATGCGCGCAACCAGCTGACCGGCGCGGCCCTGCGCGATGTGCCCAGCTGGCTGGCCGGCGCCACCCTGATCTGGAAACCGAATCCGGCCTGGGATGTGAGCTTCGACCTCCATCATGTCGGCGCCATGGTGGACAATGCCGTGCCGACCGGCGACGTGACCCTGCCGGGTCATTCGCGCGCCGACCTGGCGGTGGAATACCGCGTGCTGCCCAATCTGGCACTGCATCTGGGCGTGGATAATCTGTTCGACCAGAAGTATGAGGACGTGGTCGGGTTTGCGGCGCCCGGCGCCATCGTGCGGGGCGGAATTAGCGCTACACTCTAGATTTTAGGGCCGCTCCGGCTCCGGCCTGCGCGGCGGCGTCAGCGCCTCGCTCTAATTTGTCGGAATATGACCGCTCAGCCGGCCCAGCAGCTTGAAGGCATAGAGCATGACGCGGCGGCGCACCGGCCCGGTGGGGCCGGTGATATCGGGCAGTCCGAAAACCTGTAACTGATGGATTGCTGCATCGCTGCCGGCATCGGGGTGCAGGGCGATCCAGGCCAGAATCTTCGGCAGGTCCCGCGGCGGAATTACCGCCTGCAGGCGCGCGAACACCAGCCGGGGAACAAAACGCTCCATCTGCTCCATCTGCAGGATATCGGGCACCGCCGCGATCATCAGCAGGTTGCGCGCCCGCTGCACCGGGTCCGTCACATTGCCGGGCGCCCAGCCGGGCAGCGCGTCGGCGATCCGGTCAAGCTGGGGAAGTATGGCGGGATCCGGTTTCTCGTCGCTGCGCGATACCGGCGACACGATGCCTTCGTCCGACGGCAGGCGGTCGAACGCGATGGCCGCGATGTCGGCATCCGTCACGTCCTGCCAGGACGATCGTGCCGTGCCCCTCCCTGCGGGCCAGGTGACATAATCCGTCGCGGGTCCCACCGCGCGGGTGTCCTGCGGCGCGCCAATGGTGACGGCCCCGCGCATCTCGGCCATCACGCCCACCGCCAGCCACATGCCCAGGGCCAGCAAGAGCCAGCCGCGCCGGGGCGGCCGCGCCTTGTCCCAGCGCAGCATCGCCGCAGCCGCGATTGCGGCGGCCGCAGCGATCAGCGCAAGCGCCAGCAGATCGAACCCGGCGCTTGCAAGTCCGCTGCCGGTGGCGGAAAGCTGCATCGCCTCCACCGCGTAACGCCCGGGAAAGAAGGCGGACATGTGCTGCGCCCAGCCGGGCAGGCTTTCCAGCCGCACCGCCACGCCGCCGATCATCAGCATGGGCAGGAAGATGCATTGGCCCAGCGCCTGCACCGCCGGCACATTGTCCACCAGCATGGCGATCACCATGCCGAAGGACAGGAACGCCGCCGCGGTGACGGCGAACGCCACCAGCAGTCCGAAGGGATGGGTCGGCAGGGGCAGGCCGAAGCCGAAGGCCAGGGCCAGTTGCAGCAATGCCGCCGTCAACAGCAGCACGGACCGCGCCAGCAAGACGGCGACCACGAACACCCAGCGGCGCACCGGCGCCAGGGCGTAGCGCCGCCACACCCCTCTTTCGCGCTCGCTGACGATGGTGGTGGGCAGCCCGAAACAGGCGCTGCCCAGGATGGTCACGGTCAGCAGCTGCCCCACATGCAGCGCCAGCGGCACCGGATCGTTGCGATAGATCGTCCAGAAGGCGACCAGGAAGATCAGGGGAAACAGATAGCCATAAAGGATCGCCATCCGGTTGCGGAAATTCAGCTTCAGGCCCAGAAGGGTGAGAGCGCCAGTCGGGCGCAGCAGGGCGCTCATCCGCCCGCCAGCCGCAAAATCACGTCCTCCAGGCTGTCGCCGCCGCCCGCGACCAATTCGCCCGGCGTGCCGGTCGCCACAATCCGCCCCCGCGCGATTACCGCGATACGGTCGCACAGGCGTTCGGCCTCCTCCATGTCGTGGGTGGCAAGCAGGACGGCGCGGCCTTTATCCTTCATGGCCCGGATATGGGCCTGCACCTCGCGGCGGATCTGCGGATCCAGCCCGGCGGTGGGCTCGTCCAGCAGCAGGACCTGCGGATCGCCGACAAAGGCCAGCGCCAGCGCCAGCCGCTGCTTCTGGCCGCCCGACAGGGTTTCGTACCGCGCGTCGGCTTTTTCCAGAAGCCCGAAGCGTTCCAGCAGGGCATCGCTGTTCGGCGGCGCGGCATAAAGGGCGGCAAAAACCTCCAGGGCCTCGCGCGGCGTGATCTTGTCCTGCAGGCCGGTCGCCTGCAGCACGGCGCCGATTTTCTCCCGCGCCCGGCGCGGGTCGCGGCGGGCATCGATGCCGCAGATTTCGATCCGTCCCTCGTCCGGCGCGGCAAGGCCCAGGATGCATTCCAGGGCCGTGGTCTTGCCGGCGCCATTGGGGCCCAGCAGGCCGAAAATCTCGCCCGCCGCGACGTCAAAGCTGACGCTGTCGATTGCCTGCAGCGCGCCGAAGCGTCGCGACAGGTCCCGCACGGCGATGAGGGCCGCCATCAGCGCGAGGGCTGCTCCAGTTCCTTGTCGGTCCAGGGCTTCTTGCGATAGGCGTAGAGCTGGCGGTACTCCTTGGCCAGCGCGGGATGAATCGGCGATGCATTGTTGCCGAAGCTGCCCCGGATATAGGTCAGAACCTGCGACAGCTGATCGTCACTCAACGATTGGCCCAGCGGCGGCATTTCGCCGATCGAGCCGTCCTTGCCGTTCAGCAGCACGCGCAAGACGCCGTCGGGCCGGCCGGTGACGATCTTGGAGCCGGCCAGCGCGGCGGCGACATTCGGCGCGCCCTGGCCCCGATCCTGATGGCAGCCGGTGCAGTTGGTGGCGTAAACGCCCGCGCCTGCCTTGAATGAAGCTTCTTCTTCGGGGGTGCGATTGTTCTTCGGCGCCGGCGGCGTCGGTTTTCCCGGCCATGTCAGGTCGTTGATCACCGTTTTTGCCGCGGCGGCGAGATTGCCGCTGCCGCTCGCCAGCGCCGCGAGCGCCACCGGCCTGGCCGGAAGCGCCATGGGTTTCACAGCCGTGCGGGGCCGCACAAACAGACCGGCGACGCCGCCGGCGCGGCCGCCGGCAACGCTGCCGCTTGGGCGGCGCGCATCCGCGCCGCTGAATCCGGTGGCCGCGCCCTCGAGCATGGCGGCGCGCAGCGCCGCCGGCTGTCTGGCATCGGTGGCCAGGCCGATCAGCTTCTGCACCTGGCCTGTGTCGCGGCTCTTGGCGGCGGCACCCGCCAGCATCTGGACCGCGTCGGCGCTTGGATCGGGCTGTGCGAGCAGCTGGCCCAGCGCTTCGGCCTCCTGACCCTTCAGGCTGCTGACCCCGGCGTCCACGACTATCTGGTCGCTGCCATATTTCTTCATCAGCGCCACAATGGGGGCGACGCGCGCTTCGTTCGGCAGCTCGCCCAAGGAAGCGGCGAGCTGACGGCGGACCTGCCAGTTGGCATCGTCCGCTTTCTTCAGCACCGCCGCCTGAATGGCGGCATCGCCGCTGGCCAGGAACGGCTCCGCGCCGCGCAGGCCTGCGTTGCGCACATACGGATCGGCATCGCCCAGGGCCCGCATCACGGTCTCGGCGTCCAGCGAACCCATGCCCGAGAGTGTCCAGACTGCCTGGAGGCGGGTGCGAAAGTCGGGCGCGCTCATCACCAGTTGCTTCAGGGCCGGCACCACCGACTTGTCGTTCCTTTGCACCAGGAGTTGCTGGGCGGTGTCGCGCCACCAGCCATTGGGATCGGACAGGTGCGTCACCAACTGTGCCGGCGTTTCCTCGATCATCTTGGGTTTGGCCCGGGCCGGCTTCATGCCGGTATGGATGACGCGATAGATGCGGCCCTTGTGGATGCCCTGCCACAGGCGGTGCTGCATGATGTAGTTCTTGAGGTAATCGGTCTGGATCGGTTCGTCCTGCGACACGCCGCGATACATGTCGACGATATAGAAGGTGCCGTCCCAGCCGGGGGTCAGCGAAACCGGGCGGAACCGTTCGTCGGTCGAAGCCAGGAATTCGCCCTTGGGCCAGTAGTCGGCGGCAGAGAAGTTGCCGGCGCCGTCGCTGTTGAACTTCAGCAGGTGCACCAGGTTGGTGGGGCTGTCGACCACAAAGGCATTGCCGTACAATTCCTGGGGCAGCGCGTCGCCGCGATAGATCATCGGCGAGGACACACCCTGATAATAGTAGGCCGAACCGTCGGGACGGGGCACTTCCGGGCGGTAGCCGCGGTTGACGCCCAGGGTCGGACGCACCGGCCATACCGCAGATTTTTCCTGGTCCACCAGGTTCTCATACAGCCCGACGGTGCGGGTGACATCGGGGTTGCGTACAAAATATTTGGGCGGGATGTAATCCACGAATAGCGGGTCGGTGTTGAAATTGCGGAAGATCAGCCCATCGTCGTTCTGGGTGATGCCCCATTGGCCGCGCCTGAGGTTGGGCACGATCTCGAATTTGCCGCCATCCTTGGGCAGCACGTTATAGGTGTGCTCCGACACATTGATGGTGTTGTCCATGCCCCAATAAAGCCCGTTGGCGGCATGCTCGATATTGCCGACGCGGCCGAAGTCGTCCTTGATCACTTCCTTGGTGTCGGCGACCAGATCGCCATTGGTGTCGCAGGATTTGACAAGGTTGGGCGGCTCCCCGATCAGGGCGCAGCCATGGTCCAGAATCTTGAGCGCGCGCGGCAGGACCAGCTTGTCCTGGAAGACGGTGCGCTTGTCATAGATGCCGTCGCCGTCGGTGTCCTCCAGGATCGCCACATCGCCCACCGGATCGGTCATGTTGATCATTTCTTCGCCCACGGCGTAGCCCTGCATCTCCACGACCCACAACCGGCCATCGCCGTCGAACTCGGCCAGGATGGGGTCCTGCACCAGCGGCTCGGAAGCAACCAGCTGGACCTGGTAGCCCGGCGCCATATGGAAGGTCTTCAACTCTTCCTCCGCCGAAAGCGTCGGCGGGTATTGCGGCTGATTGGTTTCGACGGCGGCGGGCCAGGGGCGGTCCAGCTGCGAGGTCAGGGGATGCCTGGCGGTCAGTTTGGTCACCAGCAGGCCCGCCGCGACCGACACGGCGATGGCGGCGCCCACAAGGGCATAAGTCCTGAAACGCATGGCGAATTCCCCAATATTTTGGGTGGGATAATAGACGGGCATGAGAGCCGGTAAAGCCCTTAATGGCACCGGATCCCAGGTGGCGGCGCAGCATTACCGATTTGTGTTTTTCCTGTATGAACCGTGGGCCATGAACCATTCCCGCGCCACGCTCCAGGAGCTTTTTGACCAGGCTATTGCCCTGCACCAGGGGGGTGATCTGGCCGAGGCCGAGCGGCTGTATCAGCAGGTGCTTTTGATAGAACCCGCCAGTTTCGCGCCGCGCCATATGCTGGGCGTGATCCGCTTCCAGCAGGGCCGCAATCCGGAGGCGATAGAGTTGATCGCCGCCGCGCTGAAACTGAACCCGCAGGTGGCCGATGCCTGGATCAATCTGGGGCATGTGCAAACGGCGGCCGGCCGCCCCGAGGAAGCGCTCGCCAGCTATCGCAAGGCGCTGGCGCTGGCGCCCGGCGAACCCGCCGTGCTGGACGCCTTGGCGGGCGTATTATGGGGTCTGGGGCGCCAGGAAGAAGCGCTGGAATGCGTCAACCTGCTTCTGGCAACAAGGCCCGGCGACATCGGGGCGCTTCACCGCCGCGGCAATATTCTGCGCCAGACGAAGCGCCTGGATCAGGCCCTGAAGGATTATGACGCGGTCCTGGCGGTACATCCCGATCTTGCCGAAACCCTGACCAACCGCGGGGCCACATTGTCGGAGATGGGACGCGCGCAGGAGGCGCTGCAAAGCCTGGATCGCGCCCTGGTGCTGGAGCCCGATATGGTGGCGGCGTTGAGCAGCCGCGGCTTCGCCCTGCGCGAGCTGGCGCGGTTCGACGAAGCATTGGAAAGCCTGGACCGTGCCCTGGCGATCGAGCCGCACAATGTCCCGGCACTGGCGGTCCGCGGCAAGCTGCTCAGCGAGATGAACCGGCTGGAGGATGGTTTTCGGGATTTTCGCCAGGCGGGCGAACTGGCCTATGGCGACCAGCCCGACCACGCCAAGCTGCCGCACCAGTTCGCGCATGATCGCGAGCAGCAGCAGTGGCTCACCGCGCGCGGGGAAGATGCGGGGGCGCGCTTCATCGGCGGCGAAAAGCTGGCGGGCCCGGCGATCAATCCCCAGAATACGGCGGAAGTGACACAGGCCTGGCGCGGCAGTGATCCCAGGATCGTGGTGATCGACAATCTTCTGACGCCCGAGGCGTTGGAGGGCCTGCGCCGCTATTGCCGCGGCTCGAATATCTGGCATACCGCCTACAGCCAGGGTTACCTGGGCGCCTTTCCCGAATCCGGATTCGCCGCCCCCCTGCTGGCGCAGGTGGCCGAAGAATTGCGCGCCAGTTTCGGGGAGATTTTCGCCGCCCATCCCCTGCGCTACCACTGGGCATTCAAGTATGACAGCGAGCTGGACGGCATCGGCATCCATGCCGATGAAGCGGCAGTGAACGTGAATTTCTGGATCACGCCGGATGCGGCCAATCTCGATCCCGAAGGCGGCGGCCTGGTGATCTGGGACAAGCAGGCGCCCCTGGAATGGGATTTCGCCAAATTCAATTCCGACGAGAGGGCCGCCTATGACTTCCTGGACAAGAGCGGCGCCAGGCCGATCAAGGTTGCGTATCGCGCCAACCGGGCGGTGATTTTCGATTCCAACCTGTTTCACAAGACCGACGCGATTACCTTCGCGCAAGGCTACGAGAACCGGCGCATCAACATCACCATGCTCTATGGCCGCCGCCAGCGCGGCGGATAGCGGTCCGGTCCTCTAAACTGATAATTTGTCAACACATCTGTTAGCGATACCGTAACGCGCTATAGTGCTGCCCAATAATAAGGTGGGAGGACGGATGCGGGCGGCGGTTTTCGCGGGTATTTTGCTGTTCTGGGCGCAGGCGGCGGTGGCACAGGATCTGGGCCTGTTCGAGAGCCAGTCCGACGTTGGCGCTGTGGTGCCGCCCGGCACCGCCAGCCATGACGCGGGGCGCAGCGACTACACCCTCACCTCGGCGGGCGCCAATGTCTGGGCGCGGGTCGATGGCTTCCACTATCTGTGGAAAAAGATGTCGGGCGATGTGGCCCTGACCGCCGACGTCACTTTTCCGCCGGCCGCCTACAGCCATCCGCCGGCCGAACATCGCAAGGGTATGCTGATGATCCGCCAGACCCTGGACCCCGGCGGCCAGCAGGTTTCCATTCACGTCCATGGTATCGGCATGACCGCGCTGCAGCACCGCGACCGGCGCGGCGCCAACACCCAAAGCATCGAGATCAATCTTGACGCATTGCCCCGGACCGTGCGGCTGGAAAAGCGCGGCGATACCTTCACCATGTTCCTGTCGCGCAAGGGCGAGCCGCTCCATCCCGTGGGTGCCTCGGTGAAACTGCATTTCGCCGAGCCCTTCTATGTCGGCCTGGGCGCGACCTCGCATGACGCCGATACCACCGACAAGGTCGTGTTTCGCAATGTAACGCTTCAGGCGCTGCCGCCGGCGGCGGCGCCGTCCGGCCTGGTGCTGAACAGCAGCCTGCAGATCCTGCAGACCGAGGATGAGGCGCGCCGGGCGGTGGTGATCTGGACCGGGCCGGGGCGGCTGAGTTCGCCCGACTGGATGGCGGGTCACAAGAGCGTCTATGTCTACAAGGATGGCCAGATCCTGCGCATCCCCCTGCGCGATCCGTTGAACGGCGGCACGCCGCAGGTGGTGGATACCGCCGGACTGGTGGACTGTGCCGGCGATTACGGCGTGTCGCCGGATGGAAAATCCATCGCCCTGTCCTGCGCCGAGACCAAGGGCGGCATCCGCAATCTCTATGTCCTGCCCTTCGGCGGCGCCCCGCGCCGGCTGACGCAAGGCGTGGCCAGCTTTTTCCATGGCTGGTCGGCAGACGGAAACACGCTTTTGTTCACCCGGGGCAAGGCGGCTGCGGCGGATTTCTTCACCGTGCCGGCGGCCGGGGGAGCCGAGCATCGGCTGACCAGCGACACGCGCAGTGACGGGCCGGAATTCACCCCGGACGGGAAATTCATCTATTTCGATTCCTCGCGTTCGGGCTCCTCGCAGATCTGGCGCATGAATGCCGACGGCAGTGGCGCGATCCAGATCACCGATGACGGGATGGAAGACCAGTCGCCACATGTCTCGCCCGATGGCGCCCATGTTGCCTGGCTGCAGATGACGCCGGGCGGCGGAACCGGTGTCCAGGATGCCAGCATCCAGCTCTTGTCGCTCAAGGACGGCGTCATCCGGACCTTGATGCATTTTCAGGGCAATCGCGGCAGTTTCACAATGCCGGTTTGGGGTGACAACAACCACCTGATGCTGGTCAGCTACCAGATGCTGCCCGCCAACGATAATGGAGCGACGCAATGAGACGGATTGCAATCTATTCCCTGGCCGGTGCGATGGTGAGCGGCACGGCGATGGCGGCCACCCCGGCGCGTCCGCCCATCACCTCGGTTTCGCACCTGTCCGTCTATGACGGCGATGCCGCCAAGGCCGAACGCTTTTATGTCCATGACCTGGGCGCGGTGAAGATGGCGGATCCGGAAAATCCCCAGGGCGTGCGGTACTATTTCTCGCCCACCCAGTTTGTGGAGGTCCTGCCGCTGCCCGAGGGAGCTGGCGTCAATCGCCTGGATCACGCCGCTTTCAACACCGCCGATGCCGAGGCCATGCGGAAATACCTCGCGTCCCGGAAAGTCGCGGTGCCCGGGGCCGTGACAAGAGGCACGGACGGCAGCCAGTGGTTCCGGGTCAAGGACCCGCAAGGCACGGTGGTGGAATTCGTGCAGCCGCCGTCACCGCTTCCCGCCATTCCCACCGATCCCCTGTTCGGCCACATCATCCATGTCGGATATGTGATCCATGACCGGGCATTGGAGGACACGTTTTTCCGCGATATCCTGGGTTTTCGTCCCTACTGGTACGGCGGCATGAAGGACGATGCGCCGCCCAGCTGGGTATCGCAGCAGGTGCCCGACGGCCCCGACTGGCTGGAATATATGATCACCTCCAACACCCTGACTCAGGCGCAGACCGGCGTGCTGAATCATTTCGCCCTTGGTGTCCCCAACATGGAGGCGGCTTACACCGTGCTGTGGAACGAGGACCGGCTGCAGGGCCAGGTTGATGCGCGCGGGCAGCAGACCGTCCCCAAGATCGGGCGCGACGCCAAATGGCAGCTCAACCTGCTGGACCCCGACGGCACCCGCGCCGAGGTGATGGAACTGCATGCCATCGGCAAGCCCTGCTGCTCGGCCTTCACGGCGGCCGATCCGGAGAAATGAGAGAAATGCGATGAAGTGGTTCTTTGCCCTTTTGCTGACTTTTTGGAGCGGCGCGGCGATGGCCGCGCCCGCGATCAAGGTGATGCTGCTGGATGGCGCCAGCGCCGCGGCCTATCACGACTGGAAGCTCACCACCCAGGTGATGAAGCGCGAACTGGAGGAGACCGGCCTGTTCGCGGTGACGGTCGTGACCGCGCCGCCCGCGGACGGCGATTTTTCCGGCTTCCACCCCGACTTCGCAAAATACCAGGTGGTGGTGTCGAACTACGATTCCCAGGACTGGCCCGCTTCGCTGAAGGCCGAATTCGAGGCCTATATGAAGAACGGCGGCGGGCTGGTGGTGGTGCATGGTGCCGACAACGCCTTTCCCGACTGGCCCGCCTTCAACGAAATGACCGGCGTCGGCGGCTGGCGCAAGCGCGACGCGCCCGCCGGACCCAAATGGTATTACCAGAACGGCAAGCTGACCTCGGACAGCGCGCCCGGACCCGCCGGCCTGCACGGCAAGCGCAGGCCGTTCCTTCTCACGGTGCGCGCGCCCCAGCACCCGATCATGCGCGGGCTCCCGGCCACATGGATGCACGTCGCCGACGAACTCTATACCCGCCTGCGCGGCCCGGGAAAGAACATGACCGTGCTGGCCACGGCCTATGCCGATCCCGCCAACCGCGGCACCGGCTTCGATGAGCCCATGCTGATGGCCATCACCTGGGGGAAGGGCCGCATCTTTCATACCACCATGGGCCATGACGCCCTGGCGCTTTCCGGCGTCGGCTTCATGACGACGTTTCAGCGCGGCACCGAATGGGCGGCAACCGGGAAAGTTACCCAGAAAGTGCCCAAGACCTTTCCGACCGCCGACACGGTGAGTTATCGCGCCGATCTGGCGGCGATGGACCCGATGGTGGCCGATGGCGTGCTGACCACCTTGCCGCCGGCGAAATAACGGCTAGCATTCCCGGCAAAGGCGGACCAAACGCCGCGAAGGGAGTGTTGATGAAATTTCCATTCGCCCTCGGCCTGCTGGCGGCACTGCCGCTGGCCGCGTCCGCGCAACAGCCTGCCGGCATGCCCCATCCCGGCACCGAGGCGCCTGCAAACTGCGCTCCGTCCATGGGCCTGAATTTCGTCTGCGGCCTGAACCAGCCCGAAGACCTGCTGCAGATCGGCACCAGCAAATGGGTGATCGCCAGCGGCATGGGCGCGGGCGGCGGCATCTCGCTCATCGACACGGATGCCAAGACGGCCCGGCGCTTCTTCACGGGCGACAGCAAGCCGGACAGGAATATGTATCCCGATTGCACCAACGTGCCGGAGAGTTTCAACAGCCATGGCCTGGCGCTGCGTCCAACGGCCGTGGCGGACACCTACACGCTCTATACGGTGACCCATCTGCCGTTCGAGAGCATCCAGGTCTTTGCCGTGGACGCGCGCGGGCCCGACCCCGCCATCAGCTGGACCGGTTGCGTCAAGCTGCCCGCCGACTTTCGCACCAATTCGGTGACCGCGACGCAGGACGGCACCATCCTGGCGAATGTGCAGATGCATGACGGTGCCACCGATTTCATCAGCGGCAAGATCACCGGCGGGGTCTGGGCGTGGAATCCGAAGGACAAGGCCCTGCGCCTGCTGCCCGGCACCGAACTGGCCGGCAACAACGGTATCGAGCTTTCGCCGGACGAAAGGGAATTCTATATCGCCGTCTCCGGCACCCAGACGGTGGCGATCTATGCCCGCGCCGATACCTCCAGGCCGCTGCGGACAATCCGCACGCCCTGGTACAATCTCGACAATATCCATTGGAGCGGCAACCGGCTGATCGCGGCGGGCATGATGTTCGACGAGCCCGCCTGCGGCGGCACCCGCAAGGAGATCCAGGACGCCCATGGCAATCTCAATTGCCATCGCGGCTGGGTCGCCTCCCAGCTCGATCCCCAGGCGATGACCTGGAAGATCCTGGCATACGGCGAGCCCAATCCGGCGTTCGGCGGCATCGCCACCGCCCTGGTGATCGGCAAGACCTTGTGGATCAGCTCGTTCCAGATGGACCGCGTTGCCTGGCGGCCCTTGCCGGGTCCGCAATAGCCGGCGCTCAGGCGGCAGCACCCATCTTTGCCGCCAGCAGCAGGGCCTGGGTCATCGCTTCGGCATTGGCCTTGCCCTGGCCGGCGATATCGAAGGCGGTGCCGTGCGCCGGCGTGGTGATCGGCACCGGAAGGCCGCCCTGTACGGTGACGCCGCGCTCGAAACCCAGGAGCTTGACGGCGACCTGGCCCTGGTCGTGATACATGGTGACAATGGCGTCCAGCGCGCCGTCGCGCGCCTTCAGGAAAATCGTGTCGGCGGGAAATGGTCCCTGGATCGGCAGGCCTTCCGCGTTCAGTTCCCGCGCCGCCGGCGCGATAATGTCGATCTCCTCGCGCCCGCAGGTGCCGCCATCGCCGCCATGGGGATTGAGTGCCGCCACCGCCACTCGCGGATCGGCGAAGCCGGCGCGTTTCAGGGTCTGGTAGGTCAGCCGCGCCGCCGCCTTGATGCGGTCCTTGGTGACATATTTGGGAATCTCGGCCAGCGGAATATGGCTGGAGATGCGCGACGTCCACAGCGTGCCCAGGGTGTTGAACTCGCAGAAATAGTCCTTCACGCCGAAATAATCGGCGAAGAAGTGCAGTTCGTCCTCGAAGGCCATGCCGCCCTTCTTCATCGCCTGCTTGTTGAGGGGGGCAAAGCAGATGGCGTCGATCTGGCCGCGTTGCACCGCGTCCAGGCAGGCGGTCAAGGCGAGCCGGGCGCCCCGGCCGGCGGCGGCGGCGACCTGTGCCGGCATGATGTCCGCTTCGGTCACGGTATTCAGTTCCAGCAGCATCGGGGTATCGCCGTCGCCGCGCGCTTCGTCCCAGCCCTTGATGAACCTGACCGTGGGCGCGACCCCGGCGATGCGCTGGCCTTGCGCCCACACCCAGCCGTCCCCCACCAGGACGATCCTCGCCGCGGCCAGCGCCTCTGGGCGAGCGAGCAGCTTTGCCACCAGTTCCGGGCCGATGCCCGAAGCGTCGCCGAAGGTCACGGCCACCACAGGTTTTTTCATCACTGCGCCTTCAGGGATGCGGCATAGGCCGTCAGGTTGACGATATCGGCGCCGGTCAGACTGGCGACGACCGGCTGCATCGCCGCCGCCATTTCGCCATGCCGGGTCCTGCGCTGGAAGTCGTACAATTGCCGCGCCAGATAGCTGGGCGAGCGCCCGGCGATGCCGGGCGCATTGTCATCGCTGCCGCGCAGTCCTTCGCCATGGCAGCTGGCGCAGTCCAGCCGGGCCGCCAGGCGCCGCCCCCTTGCCACCGCGCCCGGCGGCACATAGGCGATGAAACCGGCATGGGGATCGCGCAGCTGCTCGCGCGCCACATCGGCCGGGGTTTCGATCACCCGGTTGCCGATCGGCTCGCGCATGCCGCTTTCATGGGGCAGCCACATGCCTTCCTGGCTGCGCATTTTCGGGACGGTGGCGGTCTCGATCACCCGGATGGGGACGGTGGGGGGCAGGGACGCATAATAGGCCGCCGCCCCGGCGATTTCTGCCTCCGTCATCGCCTTGGCGAAATCGACCATCTGCTGCGCATTGTGCTTGCGCGGTTCGGCGCTCATGCGCATGCCCGATTTCATCTCGCGCAGCTGGCGGGCGAGATACACCGCATGCAGTCCCGCGATATTGGCGTTCTGCGGCCGACCCTTGCCGTTGGGATAATGGCAGGCAATGCAGGCGGTAATGCCGCGCGCCGGATCGCCCGCGGCGATCAGCCGGGGCATGGCCGGATGGTCGCCGGGGTACCAGTCGGCCGGCGGCCGGTGTCCGGCGCCGCTGATCTGGCTGCGGGTGAAGTGACCGCCAGATCCCGGCAGGCTGAATACCGTGCCATCGTCGCGCGGCGCCGTCGCTTCATTTTCGGGCGTCGGGATGGCATAGGCCCAGCCGGGATAGGAGGCGGGCGCGGCCCTGGCGCCGAGTGCCAGGACGCCGAGCAGCAGCAGGACAAGTTTTTTCATGGCGATTCTTCCCCGGGGCCACGCTAGCATGGGGAACCAAGACGGCGCGACCGGCGCCCAAAAATCCTCAAGGGGGGGAAATCATGAGACTTCAGGCTTTGACTTTGGCCGCGATGCTGGCCTGTGGCGGTGCCCTGGCGCAGGAGCCTTCGGCGGCCATTTCGGTGGACCTGGGCAAAAATCTGGGGCCCTACAAGCCGATCTACAGCTGGTTCGGCTATGACGAAGCCAATTTCACCACCGGCCGCGACGGCAAGAAGCTGCTGCGCGAGTTGCATGATCTCAGCCCGGTGCCGGTCTATATCCGGGCGCATCATCTGCTGACCTCGGGCGATGGGGTGGCGGAGCTGAAATGGAGTTCGACCAACGTCTATCGCGAGGATGCGAGCGGAAAGCCGGTCTACGATTTCACCATCCTGGACGGCATCTTCGACGAATATAAAGCGGCGGGGGTGGTGCCGATGGTGGAGCTGGGCTTCATGCCCAAGGACCTGACCAGCGGCACCAATGACTATCAGGTCCATTATCCCGGGCGCACCACTTCGGGCAGCGTGCAGGCGCCGCCCAAGGACTATGCCAAATGGCAGGAGCTGGTGCGGGTGGTGACGGCGCATCTGGTCTCGCGCTACGGCGCGCAGACGGTGCGCAACTGGTATTTCGAGGTATGGAACGAGCCGGATATCGACTATTGGCACGGCACCCCGCAGCAATATTGGGAGCTTTATGACCGCGCCGTGGCCGGCGTGCGCGCCGCGCTGCCGGACGCCAAGGTCGGCGGCCCCGCCACCACCGGCCCCAACACGCCAAAGGCCTACACGTTCCTCGATGATTTTCTGGGCCACGTCGCCGCCGCCAAGGTGCCGCTGGATTTCATCTCCTTCCATGCCAAGGGGCGGCCGAGCATCCAGGACGGCGAAGTGGTGATGGGAATCGCCAAGGAGCTGAGCGATGTGGACAAGGGGTTCGAGATCGTGGCGCGCCACGGATTCGGCAAGCTGCCGATCATCCTCAGCGAGGCCGACCCCGAAGGCTGCGCCGCCTGTTCCATGAAGGTCAATCCGGCCAATGGCTACCGCAACGGCACGCTGTATCCCTCCTATACCGCGGCCGCCTATAAGGGCCTGTTCGAGCTGGCCGACCGGCACAAGGTCAATCTCATCTCCATGCTGAGCTGGTCGTTCGAGTTCGAGAATAAGGAGTATTTCGAGGGCTTCCGCTCGCTGTCCACCAACGGCATCGACAAGCCGGTGCTGAATTTCTTCCGCATGGCGGCGCTGATGAAGGGCCGCCGCGTCGCCGTTTCCAGCACCGGGCAGGTCAAGCTGGACGACATCATGGCCGGCGGCGTGCGCGGGGCCGCCGACGTCGATGCCTTTGCGACGGCCGATGCGCACGAAGCCGCCATCATGGTGTGGAATTATCACGATGCGGAAAAAGCCGATTCCTCGGTGCCCGCCGCCATCACGGTGACGGGCCTGCCCAAGGGCGCGTCCCGGGTGCGGCTGACCCATTACCGCATCGATGACAGCCATTCCAATGCCTATACGGTGTGGAAGGCGATGGGCTCGCCGCAAAATCCCAGCGCCGCGCAGATCGCCGAACTCAAGAGCAAGGACGGGTTGCAGCTGCTGGAATCGCCGCGCTGGGCGGTGGTGCGGGATGGTGTGCTGAACGTCAGCACCGTCATGCCGCATCATTCCATCTCGCTGCTGCAGCTGGACTGGTAGACGGCGTCAGGCGGAAACGTCCACCCAGGCATGCGCCTTGTGGCTGGCCAGCTCCGCCTCCAGGATCTGCATCTGCCTGAGGCCATCGGCGAACTGCGGATAGTCCGGAGCCAGCGACGGATCGTGGATGGAGGCGTAAAAGCGCCGGAACAGCTGCTTGAAGGTGTCGGGATAGCCCTCGGCATGGCCGCCGGGAAAATCGGCAAAGGCGCGCGCCTGCGGGTCCATCAAGGATGGGTCCTTCAGCAGTACCTGATTGGGCGCGTCGCGGTGGCCCAGCCACAATTCCTCGGGGCATTCCTGGCGCCAGCTGGCGCCGCCTTTGCTGCCGTATATTTCCAGGACCAGGCCATTCTTGCGGCCGGCCGAAACCTGGCTGGCCGTCATCACCCCGCGCGCGCGATCTCTTCCATTATCGGCCATGCGGAACAGGGTGGCGCCGAAATCCTCGGTGACGATGGGTGTGTCCACGGTCTCGCCGGCGGTGCCCAGCTTGCCGGAAAAGCTCTCGCCGCCGCTTTTGGGCTGCTTGCGGGTGGGGTGGAATATCTGCAGGTCGCAGCACACCGCCGAGACTTTCAGCCCTGTGACATGTTCGGCCATGTCGAAGAAATGCGAGCCGATATCGGCCATCACCCGCGAGGGGCCGCTCACCTTGGGGTCCACCCGCCAGTTCCAGTCGCTTTCGTACAGCATCCAGTCCTGGGAATAGGTGCCCTGGACCACCAATATGTCGCCGAAGGCGCCCGCCTCGCGCATCCGGCGCATCTGCTGCACCATCGGATAATAGCGCAGATTGTGGCACAGCCCGCCGCGCAGTTTCTTGGCCGCCGCCAGCTCGGTCAGGGCCTGCGCCTCGGCAACGCTCATCGCCAGCGGTTTTTCGCACAGCACATGCTTGCCGGCCTCCAGCGCCGCCCTGGCGATGGGGAAATGCGAGACATTGGGGGTGGCGACATGCACCGCCTCGATCGAGGGATCGTTGATCACATCGCACCAGTCGCCGGTGACGTTCAGGACATTATAGCCCGCGCCGGCGGCGCGCGCCTTGTCCGCACTGGTGGCCGCGACCTCCACCACATCGACATTTTCGACACGACGCAAGGCTTCCAGATGCACGCGGCCCATGAAGCCGGTGCCGATCACCGCCGTGCGGATACGGTCCATCTCAAACCCACCAGGCCGCGGCGGGCTTTTCCTTGATGACGACCTGGCTCAGCAGCGCCGCCGCCTTGGAGAGGCCTTCGTCCGGCGACATCAGGCTGTCTTCATGCTCGATGGACAGGACATCGTCATAACCGTACATGCGCAGGGTGGAGATGAACTCGCTCCACCATTCCGCGCTGTGGCCATAGCCGACGGTGCGGAAGATCCAGGAGCGGTCGCGCTCGTTGGTGTAGGACTTGGTGTCCAGCACGCCGTTGCGCGACATGTTGGCGGCAAACAGCTGGGTATCCTTGGCGTGGACGTAATGAATGGCGTCGCCCAGCACGCGGATGGCGGCGATGGGATCGATCCCCTGCCAGAACAGGTGGGAGGGGTCGAGGTTGGCGCCCACCGAAGGCCCGGCGATGGCCCGCAGCTTCAGCATGGTTTCGGGATTGTAGACCACGAAGCCGGGATGCATCTCGATGGCGATCTTCACGCCATGGTCGGCGGCGAACTTGCCATGCGCCTTCCAATAGGGCGTCACCACTTCGTCCCACTGCCAGTTCAGCACGTCCAGGAAATCCGGCGGCCAGGGGCAGGTGACCCAGTTGGGAAATTTCGCGTTCGGCGAATCCCCCGGGCAGCCCGAGAAATCCACCACCGTTTTCACGCCCAGTTTCTCAGCCAGCAGGACGGTCTTTTTGCTGGTCTCGGCGTGTTTTCGGGAAATTTCCTTGTCCGGATGCAGCGGGTTGCCGTGGCACGACAGGGCCGAAATCGTCATTCCGGCATCGGCGATCTTGCCCTTGAAGGTGGCAAGCTCGTCCGGCTTGTCCAGCATGGACAGCTTGGCATGGGCGTCGCCGGGATAATTGCCGGTGCCGAATTCCACCGTATCGATGTCCAGGGATTTCAGCTTTTTCAGCACCGCGTCCAGCGGCAGGGCCGACAGCAATGGCGTGAACACACCTACTTTCATGACTTGCTCCTGGCCTTCATGACGGTCCTCCCAACGCCCCCTTGGCGGGGCTTAAGGCACAGATTTCAGACTATTCGGCGGGCGCGTGCAACCGTTAGCGCTACCTTGAGCGCAGAATCCGCTCCAGCCGATGGTCCGGGCCGCTAACCCGGCGTCAGTTTCAACAAGGCTTTCTGATCGGTCAGGACATAGACCGCCCCGTCCGGTCCCACCCGCACGTCGCGAATGCGGGTGCGCAGCTCGGTCAGCAGCGGCTCCTCGGCCACCACCTTGCCGCCCTTCAGCTCCAGCCGATAGACGCCCACGCCGCGCAGGCCGCCCGCCAGCAGGCTGCCGCGCCACTTGGGGAACAGCGTGCCGTTGTAATAGGCCAGGCCCGACGGGCCGATCACCGGATCCCAGTAATAGACCGGCTGTTCCATCCCCTGCTGGGCGGTGATGCCGTCGCCGATCGGGCCGCCGGGATAATCGACGCCGTGGGTGATGATCGGCCAGCCGTAATTCTTGCCCTTCTGGATGCGGTTCAGCTCGTCGCCGCCGCGCGGGCCATGCTCGGTTTCCCACAGCGCGCCGTCCGGCGCCATGACGAAGCCCTGCGGGCTGCGGATGCCATAGGCCCAGATTTCCGGGCGCACGCCGGGCTTGCCCAGGAACGGGTTGTCCGGCGCCGGCGATCCCTCCGCCGTCAGGTGGATGATCTTGCCCACGTCATTGTCCAGCTTCTGTGCCAGCGCCTCGTCATAGTCATGCTGGTTGTTGCCGTCGCGGTCGCCCACGGTCATGAACAGCGATCCGTCGCGGGCAAAGACGATCCGCCCACCCTGCTTGCTGGAGAAGTTCTTCTCGGGAAGCGCCGGCACGCCGCGATAGATCACCGTGACGTCATGCACCGCGCCGCCCGCCTCATCCAGCACGCCATGTGCCAGATAGGTGTTGCTGTAGCCGGGCCCCAGATTTTCGAAGAAGGAGAAATAAATGCGGTGGCTCGCGGCGAAGCCGGGTGCCAGCACCACATCCAGCAGCCCGAGCTTGCGGGCCGGCGCCAGCATGGCAAGCCCGCTCAGCGGTTCCGACAGCGTGCCGTTGCTGTCCACGATTCGCATCTGGCCGGGGAATTTCTCGGTGACCAGCATCTTGCCGTCCGGCAGGAAGGCCAGCGACCAGGGCAGGCGCAGCTTGTCGGTGATGGTGGTGACCTTGTAGGACTCCGTCTTGTGGTATGGCGCGCGGGTCTGTTCGCGGAACAAGGGCTTGTCGTCGGCCTTTTCCGGCGGACGGGCGTCCCAGCTCAGCCCCTCCACCAGGCGCGGCGGCGGGAATTCGCGGCTGTCGCCGGCGGTTTGCGGCGGGGCGGGGGGTGCATCCTGTGCCATCAGCGCCGTGGGCGCCAGCATCCAGACCGCGATGAGAATTTTCTTCATGTGTTTCTCCCTGTCAGCCGCTGTTGCGCAAACCCGCCGCGACGCCGTTTATGGACATGTGGATGCCGGCATGGATGTCGCTGCCGGCGTCGCCTTCGCGCCGCCGCCGCAGCAGATCGACCTGCAGATGATTGAGCGCGTTGACATAGGGCAGCCGGCTCTGGATCGATTCCGCCAGGCGCGGGCTGCGCGCCAGCAATTCCGGCTGTTCGGTGATCGCCAGCATGGCGTCGTGGGCGAGATGCCACTCCGCCTCGATCCGCGCCATGATGCTCTGGGCCAGTGCGCGGTCTTCCACCAGCTCGCTATAGCGCCGGGCGATCGGCAGGCTGGACTTGGCCAGCACCATTTCCATGTTGGCCAGCATGGTGCGGAAGAAGGCGGACGTCCGGTAAAGCGGCCTGAGCCGCTCCACGCCCACTTCGGCCGCGGCGCTGCCGAAGCCAAACCAGCCCGGCAGCATCACCCGGGACTGGGACCAGGAGAACACCCAGGGAATGGCACGCAAATCCTCGATCCTGGGCGATTTGGTGCGCGACGCCGGACGGCTGCCGATCTTGAGGTCGGCGATTTCCAGCAGCGGTGTCGCCTGGCGGAAATAATTCTCGAAATTCGGCGTGTCATAGACCAGCCCGCGATAGGTGCGAAAGGCGGTCTGGGAAAGCTGCGCCAGCACGGCGCCGCCGTCGTGATCGACCGCGTCATCCTGCGGCGAAAGCTCGGCCAGCAGGGCGGCGGCGACGATGGTTTCCAGGCTGGCCTGGCCGATTTCCGGGTCGCCGTATTTCGAGGCCACCACTTCGCCCTGCTCGGTGATGCGGATGCCGTGGGCCGAGGCCTCGGCGGGCAGGGCGCGGATGGCGTCGAAGCTGGAGCCGCCGCCGCGGCCCACCGCGCCGCCCCGGCCATGGAAGAAGCGCATGCGCATGCCGCGCGCCTTGCCCAGTGCCACCAACCGCGCGATGCCGGAATAGATTTCCCAGTTCGAAGTGACGTAGCCGCCATCCTTGTTGCTGTCGGAATAGCCGATCATCACTTCCTGCAGATTGTCCTGCGCCGATATCATCGCCCGGGCCAGCGGCGCGTCGAAATAGGTGCCCATCACCGCCGCGCTCTGGCGCAGATCCTCGATGGTTTCGAACAAGGGCACGATGCGAAGCCGCGCGCCTGGTTTTTCGCCGGGCAGGAACAGGCCCGCTTCCTTCATCAATATCGCGGTTTCCAGCATGTCGGAGGGGGTGGCGGCCTTGGAAATCACATACTGGGCGATGGCGTTCCGGCCGAACGCCTTCTTCAGCGCGGCCGCCTTGTCGGCAATGGCAAGCTCGCGGGCGGTCTCGGCGGAATATTCCACATAGGGCGAGCGCAAGGGGCGGGCATGGGCCAGTTCGCCCAGCAGCAGCGCCGCGCGCGCTTCTTCGTCCAGCGCCAGGTAATCGGCCACCCCGGCCGTCTTGAGCAGCTCGGCGACGGCGCGTTCGTGCACGTCGCTGTTCTGGCGCACATCCATGGCAGCGAGATGAAAGCCGAAGGCGCCCACCGCTTCGCGCAGGTTCAGCAGCCGGCCGTCCCCCAGATCGGCGTCGCCATTCTCGGCCAGCGAGGCGGCGATCACATCCAGGTCGGCGGCGAAATCCTCCGGCGCGGCATAAGGCTCGGCCTTGAAGCGCGCCGGCCGGACCGGGCCCGCGCCCAGCAGGGCGGTGCGGGTCGCCGCCATCCGGGCATAACAGGTGACCAGGGCGCGCCGGTAGGGCTCATCCTCCTGATGGATCGAAACCTGGTCGTCTTTGGCCGCCAGCTTGCGCAAGGCCGCGCTGGTCTTGATCAGGGAGTCCGAGAGCGACAACTCCGCCCCCAGGGCGTGAATTTCGCGCAGGTAATAGTCCAGCACGACTTCGGCCTGCCGGCGAACCGCATAATCCAGGGTCTCGGGCGAGACATTGGGATTGCCGTCACGGTCGCCGCCCACCCAGGAGCCGGGGCGCAGGAACGGCATGATTTCGCCGTCCAGCTTGAACAGGCGCGCCAGGCGGCGCTTGACCAGCGGCAGGCCCGGCAGAAAGGTGCGGGCGAAAATGGCGAGATTGTTCTCGATCTCGTCCTGCACGGCGATGCGATTGGCGCGCAGCATGCGGGTCTGCCACAGGATGCGGATGGCGCGCTTGATCTGCACGTCGATTTCGTCGCGCTCCGCGGTCTGGATGCTGGCCCCCTCGCGCCGCTCCAGCAATTCGCTCAGCTCATTTTCGCGGTCCAGAATGGATTTGCGCCGCACTTCGGTGGGATGGGCGGTAATGACCGGCACGAACAGCGCGTCTTTCAAGTAGGCGCGAACCCGTTTGGGGGTCAGGCCGGGATGCAATTCCATCCGCTGGGCCGCGCCGGAACCCAGCGCCTTGGTCTCGCGCCGCGCGGCATGATCGTCGGCGATGTTGGCCAACTGGGAAAAAATCGAAAAAGCGCGGATCAGCAACTGGATCTCCGGCTGGCCGCGGCCCCGCAGCAGGTCGAGCGCGGTCTCGCTGGCCGTTTCGCTGCCCGAGCGATATTCGCCCACCGACTGGCGGCGGATGCCCTCCACAAGCGCGAAAGCCTGGTCTCCGTGCTGCTCGCGGATAACCTCGCCCAGAAGCCGGCCCAGCAGGCGGATGGAGGCGCGATCTTCGCGGGGAATTCTGGGTTGTTCGGTCACGGGTTTGCCGGTGGCGAGACTAGTCGGTTAGACTAGCCTCAAAAGGGGCGGCGAAAAAAGCGCCGGGCGGGGAAAATAGTGGCTTTGGATTCCACCTTGGCGATGCTGCCGCTCGATTATATCGAGTTCTTCGTCTTTCTTGCGGCATTGTGTCTTGTCGGTTTCCTCTCCGGGCGGGGCGAGCGGGAATCCTCGACCGACTATTTCCTGGCTGGCCGGCGGCTGCCCTGGTACGCGGTGGGCGGCAGCTATATCGCCGCCAATGTCTCGACCGAGCATTTCATCGGGCTGGTCGGCGCCAGCTATATCCTGGGCGTGGCGCCGGCCCTGGCGCAGTGGCAGACCACGCTGGCGGAAATCGTCATCGTTTTCCTGTTCGTGCCGTTCCTGATCCGGGCCCATGTGGTCACCGTGCCGCAATATCTGGCGCGGCGCTTCGGTCCGGGCGTGCGGCTGGCCTTCGCGCTGCTGACCATCTTCGCCAATATCACCATCTTCATGGCGGCGGTGATGTATGCCGGCGGCCTGGCGCTGGCCGGCTTCTTCGGCTGGCCGCTTCTGTGGTGCATCATCGGCACCGGCGTTTTCGCGGGCGCCTGGGCCGTCTATGGCGGCCTCAACACCGTGGCCTGGACCGGTGTTCTGACCGCGATCGTCAAGATCGGCGGCGTGACCTTGCTGACCGTCCTGGCGCTCAAGGCGATGACGCCGTCCGGCGGCATGATCGACGGCTTCCACTATGTGATCCAGAAGAACATCGCCGACAGCGGCATCTGGCACCAGGCGCTGAACGCCAGCGCATCGCACCTGACCCAGTATGGCGCCTATAACCGCCTCACCGTGTTCCAGCCGCCGGATCATCCGCTGGTGCCCTGGACCGGCACCTTCTTCGGCTTCCTGGCTGTGGGGGTGTGGTATGGGGTGATGAACCAGTTCATCGTCCAGCGCGTGCTGGGCGCGCGCGACATCTGGCATGCCCGCATGGGCATGGTGATGGCCGGTTACGCCAAACTGTTCCTGCCGCTGATCATCGTGTTGCCCGGCCTGATCCTGTTCGCGCGCCATCCCGAATTCATGCTGGCCGACTGGGCCACCGCCAACCACCGCGCCGATGGCGGCTTCGTGGTTCTGGTGCGCGAATTCTTTCCCGTCGGCCTGCGTGGACTGCTGCTGGCGGTCCTGATCAGCGCCGTGCAGGCAACGGTCAGTTCGGTGGTCAATGCCACCGCCGCGATCCTGACTTTCGATATCTATGTGCCCCTGATCAATGCGGACGCCAGCGAGACCCAGAAAGTCCGCTTCGGCATCTGGGCATCGCTGGCCGCCATTGTCGCGGGCATCGCCATGGCGATCGCCATCAGCCGGATGGATGAGGGCATCTATCAATATATGCAGAC
Source organism: uncultured Alphaproteobacteria bacterium (assembly GCA_963835715.1). GTDB lineage: Bacteria > Pseudomonadota > Alphaproteobacteria > Micropepsales > Micropepsaceae > Rhizomicrobium. Next base: position 250,529 of record CAWIGN010000002.1, on the reverse strand, counting down.
CATCAATGCCCTGGTCGCGCCGCCCTTCGCCGCGATCCTGTGGGTCGGACTGCTGTGGAAGCGCACCAATGGGGCCGGCGCCATCGCCTCCATCATTGCCGGTTTCGCCACCGGCATCACCCTCAAGCTGATCGGCTATGCCTGGGCCATGCCCGGCTGGTTCTACCCCTTCGGCAACCAGGCGCCGGTGTGCCTGCTGGTTTCGGTCCTGGCCTGCATCCTGGGCACCCTGGCCCATCCCGCCCCCACCCCCGGAACCGAGGCCGACCCGGTGACGTTCTGGAACTCCGGCGAGACCCTGTCCCAGGGGCTGGGCGAGAAATGGTACAAAAGCGTGGTGCTGTGGGCCGGCCTGTCGCTGGTGCTGACCTTGGCCGCCATGATGATATTCTCTCAACTCTTCTTTCCGACAGGGACGGGCCCATGAACAAGAAAAACCTCGCCGATCTGGTGATCCGGCAGTCCGAATTCAAAGGCGAGATAGGCGTGGCACGCGCCGACATCACCCCGCCTCCCAATATCTATGCCCGCTCCTGGGGCAGCGCCCGGCATGACGCGGCCGAGGGCATCCATCGCCCGCTGGTGGCCAGCTGCCTGTTCTTTCGCGGCGGCGATCCGCAAGTCGAACTCTACCTGCTCTGTTTCGATTTGGGCTGGTGGTACGACAATGCCCATGAGCGCGAGATCCGCGCCCGCATCCTGGACAAGGCGGGCATCCGCGAAGACCAGCTGGTGACCCATATGGGACACACCCATGCCGGTCCGGCCTCGAACTTGCAGAATCTCGAGCGTCCGGGCGGGCATCTGATCCCAGCCTATCGCGACAAGATCGTGGACGGCGCGGTGGCGGCGATTTTGGGCTCCAAGGCCGACGCCCAGCCCGCGGTCGCGTCCTGGGCGGAGGGGCGCTGCAATCTGGCGCGCAACCGCGACCTGGTGCTGGACAGCGAGACCTTCCTGTGCGGCATCAATCCCGACGGACCGACCGACGATACCGTGCTGGTGGGCCGCGTCACCGACATGACGGGCAAGATCATCGCCACCATGGTGAATTATGCCTGCCATCCCGTCTCGCTGGGCGGGGGCAACAAGCTGATCTCGCCCGACTATTATGGCGCCATGCGCGAGGTGGTGGAGCGCGATACCGGCGGCGCGCCCTGCTTTTTCCTGCACGGGGCGTCCGGGGACATGACGCCGCTGCGCTCCTATGAAAGCGACGCCGCCATCGCCGACCAGAATGGGCGCCAATTGGGCTATGCCGCGCTTTCCACCCTGACCGGCATGCTGCCGCCGGAGCAGGAAATCGCCTTTGACCGCATCGAGGATTCCGGCGCGCGGCTGGGTCGTTGGAGCCTGCGTCCCAAACCCGCCAACACCACCCTGAAAGCGACGGTATCGGACACCGAGCTGCCCTATGTGGATCTGCCCACCGAAGGGGAACTGTTGCAGGCGCTGGAAAATTGCACCGACCGTCCCTTGAAGGAGCGGCTTGAACGCCGGCTGATGGTCCGCCGCGATGTCGGGGAGGGCAAGTCGCGCAAGGTGCGCACCACCTTGCTCCAGATCGGCGACGCCTTCCTGGTCGGCGCCCCGGCGGAACCCTACAGCGCCTTCCAGAAGGAAATCCGCAAGCGCTTCCCCGGCCAGGCCGTGATGGTTCTCAATATCGTCAACGGCAATGTCGGTTATCTCGCGCCGGCCGAGACCTATGACAAGCCGGGGCTCTACCAGATCAAGATTTCCCTGTTCCGTCCCGGCTGCATGGAGCAGGTTGTCGAGGACACCGCCAAATCGCTCAAGGCGCTCGAAACCGCCCATGGATAAGGACATGTCGCCGCAATCCGTGCTGCAGCACAATCGCCGCTATATTCCCGGCGGCATTTCCTCGGTCAATCGCGCCATAGATCCCGCGATCACCTTCGTGAAGGGCGAGGGCGCCTATCTGTGGGACAGCGAAGCCAAGCGCTACATCGACTATCACGCCGGCTTCGCGCCCTATTTCCTGGGACATAATTTCGCGCCGGTGAACCAGGCGGCCGCGGCGGCGCTGACGGGCGGCGACAGCCTGTTCGGCGCCGGCCCCTCCATCGCGGAGGGCCGTCTGGCGGAACTGATCTGCGAGAATGTTCCGGCAGCCGAAAAAATCACCTTTCTCAATACCGGCAGCGAAGCGACATCGCTCGCCATCCGCATCGGCCGCGCGGTCACTGGCCGCGCGCACGTCATCGTGATGCAGGGCGGCTATAACGGCAATCACGACGAACTGGCCTGCAATGTGTTCAACACGTTGGCTGAGATCGGGCCGCGCGTGTCGCCGGGCGAATATCCCCTGCGACCGCTGGGGGCCGGCACCACCATCACCCAGACCCATTTCACCCATGCGGTGAACTACAACGACCTGGAATCGGTGCGCTATGTCTGCCGCCGTTACCCGGTCGCCGCCCTGATCACCGAACCGCTGCTGCAGAATATCGGCGTGGTGAGGCCGCAGCCCGGCTATCTGGAAGGTTTGCGCGACCTGGCGGACGAGTTCGGTTTCCTGCTTGTCTTCGACGAGGTCAAGACGGGGTTCCGCCACGCCCTGGGCGGCTACAGCCAGCTGTGCGGTGTCACGCCGGACCTGGTGGTCTATGGCAAGGCAGTGGCCAATGGTTTTCCGTTGGCGGCGGTGGGCGGCAGGGGCGAGTATATGGACTCCATCATCGATCCCGATCCGGGGCGCCGGCCCTTTGTCGCCGGAACCTATAACGGCCATCCCGTCGCGGTCGCCGCCGCGACCGAAACCCTGCGTTATCTGGTCGCCAACAAGGATACCCTTTATCCCCGGATGGAGGCGATGGGCGCCCGCCTGGAGGCGGGGATCATGGATATCTTCGCCCGGCGCGGCATCACCGCCTGCGTGGCGCGCCAGGGCTCGGCCTTTTCCTTTTATCTGATGCCAGATCCGCCGTCCGACCTGCACGATATCGTCGGGGGTCATGACTTTGCCCGCGACGTGGCGCTGCGCCGGGCCCTGATCCAGCGCGGCGTGTTCTTTGTGCCCATTGCCACCAAGCAATGTTCGCTGTCTGCCGCGCACAGCGATGCCGACGTCCAGTTCACGCTGGAGCAGTTTGAGAGCGCCGTTGCCGCAGTCTGGTAAGCCGCTATAGTCGAAAAAATCCACCCACAAGGGATTTCAGGGGAGAATTGCATGAAACGCATCTGGCTGGCCGCGGCGGCCCTGATCCTGTCCGGCGCCGCGCTGGCGCAGCCGGGCGGCGGCGCCGATCAAGCCTCCACCGACATCCAGATTCCGCCCCGCAAGCTGGCGGCGCCGGTGCCCGCCTTGCTGCAGACAAGAGCCCACGAAATCTTCACCACCACCTGCGCGGGCTGCCATGGCATGAGCGCGAGTGCGGGCGCCAAGGGCCCCAGCCTGTTCGCGTCCGATTTTCTCGCCGCCCGCAACGATGCCCAGATCGTCCAGGCCATCACCGAGGGCGTGCCCGGCACCGCCATGCCCGCCTTCAAGACCCTGTTCTTTGCCGACGAGATCGCGCAGCTGCCCGCCTATCTGCGCATCCGCGGCGGCATCGTGAACCGCCATGTCGGGCCGGTGCCCGACATCAACGGCAAGGTCTTCAACAGCCAGAAGGCGAGCTTCAGGGCCGAGACCCTGGTGAAGGGGCTGGACCAGCCCTGGGGCATGGCGTTTTTGCCGGATGGCCGGCTGATCTTTACCGAGCGTCCGGGCCGGCTGCGCTTCCTGGACAAGAACGGTAAAATCTCCGAGCCGGTGAAAGGCACGCCCGGCGTGTTTGAGCGCCAGGATGGCGGCATGCTGGACGTGGCGCTGCCGCCCGATTTCGCCAGCACCGGCTGGATCTATCTGTCCTATTCCAGCGTGCCGCCCGGCTATACGCCCGAGCCGGGCAGCGAGCGCGCGCCAAACCTGGCGCCGCCGACCATGACCTATATCGTGCGCGGCAAGGTCAATGCCCGCAATGAATGGGTGGACCAGCAGATGCTGTTCAGTCCGCCGGCGGATTCCTACCGCAACAGCGCCGACCATTACGGTTCGCGCTTTCTGTTTGACGGCAAGGGACACTTCTTCTGGTCAATGGGCGAACGCCACGACATGCAGATGTCGCAGAACCTGGCTTCGCCGCTGGGCAAGATCCATCGCCTGAACGAGGACGGCACCATCCCCGCGGACAATCCCTTTGTGCATACGCCCGGCGCACTGGCCAGCATCTGGACCTACGGCCACCGCAATCCCGAAGGGCTGAGTTTCGATCCGGCCACCGGCATCTTCTGGGAAACCGAACATGGTCCCACCGGCGGCGATGAGGTCAATATCATCGAGCCCGGAAAGAATTACGGCTGGGGCGTGGCGACCATGGGGCTGGAGCCGGGGGTCAACCACCTCCATGCCACCGGCATGACCGATCCCATCACTTTTTTTAATCCTTCCATCGGTCCCAGCGGCATCGCGTTCTACACCGGCAACAAATTCCCGGGCTGGAAGGGCGCGCTGTTCATCACCGGCATGGTCGGCCAGAAGCTGATCCGCATGGAGATCAAGGACCGCCAGATCGTCGGCCAGGAAACCGTGATCCAGGATCATGGCCGGGTGCGCGACGTCAAGACCGGGCCGGATGGGTTCCTCTATGTGCTGCTGCAAAACATGAACGGCGATCCCAAGGGCGGATCGATCATTCGGCTGGTGCCCGCCAAATAGGGACGCTAGGCTTGCCGCACAAGGGCGCCGCGCGGCGGCGCATATCCGTACGGGGAGCAGAATGAAACGGCGTGATTTTATGACCGGTGCGGCGGCCATGGCCGCTGGCGCAATCTCCTTGCCGCCGCTGGCCTGGGCGCAGGAAAAATCCAAGCTCAAGATCACCGGCATCCGGTTGGTGCGGCTTCGGCCCCGTAATCCGCCGCCGTCCTTTACGCCGGCGCCGGGGTCCTGGTCGACGCAGGGCGTGGAAGTCTCGGCGCCGCCCAATATCTATCCGGAATTCCGCCCCACGCGCAGCCTGTTCGCGGCCAAGAATGTGCCGGGCTTCACTGTGGAGATCACCACCGACAAGGGCATTACCGGCTATGGCCAGGGCGGTGCGGGCGGCGGCGCCATCGTGATGGGGCATTTGGCGCCCTTGATGATGGGCCGCGATCCGTTCGACATCGAGCGCAACTGGGACATCAACTGGCGTGTCACCGAATCCTACGGCCAGGAAGGCGTCACCATGAACGCGATTTCCGGCTTCGACAATGCGTTGTGGGACATCGTCGGCAAGGCGCTGGGCGTGCCGGTCTATGAGCTGCTGGGCGGCGAAACCAAGGCGCGCATTCCGGCCTATTGCACCGGCAACGACATCGACCAGCATGTCGCGTTCGGCTTCAAGCGCGTGAAGGTGGCGATGCCGGCCGGCCCGCCGCGCGGCGAGGAGGGCAAGCGCGCCAATGTCGAACTGGTGGCGAGCGCCAGGAAGGCGGTCGGTCCGGACGGCGATGTGATGTGCGACTGCTGGATGTCCTGGGACGAGCAGTACACCATCGAGATGTGCAAGCTGATGGAGCCCTATCGCGTCAAATGGGTGGAGGAAGTCCTGCCGCCCTACGACTTCGAGGGTTTCGGGCGCCTGCGCCGCAAGATCACCTCCACCAATATCGCCACCGGTGAGCATGTCTATGGCCGCTATGGTTTCCGCAAGCTGCTGGAAGCCGACGGCGCGTCCATCTGGCAACCCGACGTCACCTGGTGCGGCGGCATGAGCGAGCTGCGCAAGATCGGCGCCCTGGCCGAGGCCTATGACATCACCGTCAATCCGCATACCGGCGGCACCAACGGCGCCTGCCACTGGTCGCTCTCCCATGTGAATGGCGTGTGGGCGGAGCTGTTCCTGCCGGCGCCCGGTGGCCCCAAGAAGGTCTATGACATGTTCGAAGAAGAATATGAGATCACGCGCGGGCCGGAAGGCATCTATATGCATCCCAGCCGCACGCCCGGCTGGGGCTGGGATGTGGTGGCGACCCCCATCTGAGGTTCAAGTTGGTCGTCGCGCCTGGGGTGCACGACCACCGCGCCATCCCCTCACCGGTTTCCCGGGGAAATGTTCCCGGGACCGGAAACATTATCCTATTGATATAGCTATAAATTTCTCCGGCCGGGCTTCTTCTTAAGAATGCAGTTGCAAGTCACTTGCAAATAGAGGCGGCGTATGTTTGAAAGCTTCTCGTGAATGAGGAGCAGCATGTCAGCCAGGCCTGTCAAACCGCCGGACTATTCCGCCAAGCCGATGAAGCGGATCGTGGTCAGCGACCTGCTTGGCGGCGGGCGCGAAGCGGTCCTGCTGCATGACGGCGACGAGTACCGTCTGCGCCTCACAAGCAACGGCAAGCTGATCCTTACCAAATAGGACCGGATTGCCGTCAGTCGTCACATGCCAAGCCAGCCCCTTACGCCAGAAGGCCACCAAGGATGCCAGCCAGGTCCAACAAACCAGTGCTGAACCTTGAAGGGGTCATTTCATCATGTTCGCTTCCCGCAAAAATATCGCGCTCTCCGGCGCTTCGCTCGGCGTGCTGGGCGCCTTGCTGCTGGCCCGGCCGGCATCGGCACAGGGCGATTCCGGCGGCCCGGTGCAACTGGGTCCGGTCTCGGTCAGCGACCAGGCCGACAGGAACGGGCTCAGCCACAGCCCCCCGCTGGCCTCGATGCCCTCGACCAGCATCCAGGACACGCCCCAGGCGGTCACCGTCGTCGATTCCCAGATCATGAAGCAGCAGGCAACGACCAGCCTGGGCGAGGCCCTGCGCAATGTGCCGGGCATCACCATCGCCATCGGCGAAGGGGGCACCCTGGCCGGGGACCAGTTCAAGATCCGCGGCTTCGACGCCAAGGACGATGTCTATCTCGACGGCCTGCGCGACTTCGGCGCCTATACCCGCGACAGCTTCAACTATGAAGAAGTGCAGGTGCTGAAAGGGCCGTCCGGCCTGATGTTCGGCCGCGGCACCACCGGCGGCGCCATCAACACCATCTCCAAGGCGCCCTTCCTGAAGGACCGCTACGCCGCCGCCGTCGAAGGCGGCAATGGCGATCATGTCCGCGCCACCGCTGACCTCAATTATGCCTTTTCCGATACCGGTGCGGTGCGCCTGAACCTGATGGTCACCGATACCGGCGTGGTGGGCCGCGACCTGGTGCACAACACGCGCTGGGGCATCGCCCCCACCATAGCGCTGGGCCTGGGCACCGACACGCAATGGTCGCTGGCCTATATGCACCAGCACAGCACCGGCATTCCCGACTATGGCATCCCGGTGGCGCAACGCCCGGGCCAGCTGATCGCCGAACCCGCCAGCGAATATGGCGTGCCGCGCAACACTTTCCTGGGCTACAATACCGACCGCGACCGCAACGATGCCGACATCGTCACCATGAAGCTGGCGCATCAGGCGGCACCATGGCTGAGCCTGAGCAATGATGTGCGGGTTTCCGCCTATGCGCGCTATTTCCAGTACACCACCATCGACCGCTGCGATTTCACGGCCGCGACCAATTTCTGTTCCGATATGCTGTTTGGCGCGACGCCGGCGGCGACGCTGGGCGGCATCGGCGGCGGCGGCCCCTACCGGCAGAACAGCTGGGGGGCGCAGGATGTCGCCACCGCCAAGGCGGATTTCAACGTCGGCGGCTACCGCAATGTGGCGATAGCGGGCGTCGATGTTTCCTATCAGCGCGCCGACCGCACCATCTATGCCTATGCCTTGCCGGTTGCTTCACAGTTCGCCTACACGCTGAACGATCATAGCCAGAGCCGATCCAATATCGGGCGCAGCCTGTTCAATCCCGATCCCAATCCGCCGCCGGGCTACAGCGTGTTCCTGCCCACCGCCGCAACCCTGGCCAATTCCACCGCCTCGGCGACCACGGTGACCTTCTCCAGCGGCGATTCCACCGACCTGGCCTTCTTCGCCACCGACCGCTTCTATTTCACGCCGCAATGGTCCTTGATCGGCGGGGTTCGCGTCGATCGCTATATGGCGAACTTCTCATCCACGGCGGCGGACGGCGCCGCCAGCACGGCCCGTTCGCCGTCCACCCTGGTCAATCCGCGCGCCAGCCTGGTGTTTGAGCCCGATGAGGCCAGCACCTATTACCTCTCCTACGGCAAGTCGGCGGTTCCCCAGGGCACGTCGATCGTGGGATCGCCCAGGCCCATTACCACCGCCAACCAGGGACTGGATCCGGAGCGCAGCGAAACCCTCGAAGCCGGCGCCAAGCGCAGCTTTTTCGGCGGCGCCCTGGGCCTCGGCGGTTCGCTGTTCAAGGTGCTGAAAAGCAATGCCCTGATCGCCGATCCGGTCAGCGGCACCGTCACCGCCCAGTCGGGCGAGCGCGACCGGGTGCAGGGGGTGGAATTGTCCGCCACCGGCCAGATCACCGCGCAATGGAACATCCTGGCGTCCTACACCTACCTGGATTCCAAGGTGACGGCGGACAACAGCTGCAGCAACGCCACGCAGGTCTGCAATCCCAATCCCTATACCGTCGGCACCCAGGTCATCTTCGTGCCCAGGAACGCCTTTTCGCTGTGGTCGTCCTATAAGCTGGACGATCTGGTGCCCGGCCTGGGGCTGGGCGGCGGCGTGGTCTATCAGTCCAAGCTGTTTGTCCGCAATACCATCGCGGGCACCGCGCCCAATCCGACCGGCCTCAGCCGTATCGCGGTCATTCCGCGCAGCCTGGAATTCGACGCGGTCGGCACCTACGACATCCGCAATTTCCACTTCCAGTTCAACATCAACAACCTTGCCGACGAACGGAACTATGCCCAGTCCTTCGGCAATCGCGGCACGCCGTCGCCGGGGCGTAGCTTCATCTTTTCGGCGGGGATCGATCTGTAGCCATGCTGGTGCGAATTCCCAATCTTCTGTCACCTCAGCAGGTCACGCATATGCGCGGTGTGCTTGGCGGCAGCGACTGGGTGGACGGCCGGACGACGGCGGGGGCGCAATCGGCGGGATTGAAAAGCAACCTTCAGGTGCCCGAGGATGCGCCCGCCGCCCGCGCCCTGGGCGAGATCATCCTGACGGCGCTGGGTCACAGCGAAGCCTTCATGTCCGCCGCCCTGGCGCGGCGGGTCTTTCCCCCTTTGTTCAACCGCTACGACCCGGGCATGGGGTTCGGCCCCCATATCGACAATGCCATTCGCGTCGTGAAGCCGTCGCTGGGCGCGGGCGCGCCGATACGGGTTCGCACCGACCTGTCGGCGACCCTGTTCCTCACCGACCCGGCGGACTATGACGGCGGCGAACTGGTGATCGAAGACACATTTGGCACCCATGCGGTCAAGTTGCCCGCCGGGGACCTGGTTCTGTATTCCGCCACCAGCCGCCATCATGTCACCCCCGTGACACGCGGCAGCCGCTGGTCCTCGTTTTTCTGGATCCAAAGCATGGTGCGCGACGAGGCCGCCCGTGGCATGTTGTTTGCGCTTGACGGGGCCGTCCAGGGCCTGCGCAAGCAGATCGGCGACACGGAGCAGGTGGTCAGCCTGACCGGGCTCTATCACAATCTTGTCCGCCGCTGGGCGGAAGCATGAGGAAACCATGAGTTTTGCAAGCGTCCGCCGCACGCTTTTCACCGTGCATATGTGGGTCGGATTGATCCTGGGATTGTTGCTGGCGGCGCTGGGCCTGTCGGGCAGCCTGCTGGTTTATGACCAGGCCATCTCCGACTTTCTGTCGCCGCCGCCAAAGGCCACCACCGCCGGCATGCCATTGCCGCTGACCATGATTGCCGATACGGCCCGACAGGCCGCGCATGAGCAGGGCCTTATCGGCGGGGCGATGCAGCTCATCCTGCCGCAAAAGCCGGGCGAGGCCGTGGTGGTGCGCTTCAACGGCCTTTCGCCCATGGGCGCGGCGCCGGCGCAGGCGGGTGAAAGGCGTGGTGCGGCGCGTGGCGAAGGCGGCGCGGGCCGCGGCGCGCGCGGCCTGCAGATGTTCCTGGACCCGGTGTCCGGCGAAGTCCTGGGCACCCGCGGATTTGCGCAGCCGTCCATCCTGACTTTTGCGCATCAGCTGCACGGCAATTTCCTGATGGGCCGCCAATTCGGGCGCCCTGTCGTCGGCTGGCTGGGCGTGGCCATGTGCCTTCTGGGCCTTAGCGGCCTGGTTCTGTGGTGGCCCAGGCGCGGTCAGTGGAAATACGCCTTCAAGGTGCGGCGCGGCGCCAGCGGCCTGCGGTTCAATCGCGAACTGCACGCCGCCACCGGCATCTGGATATTCCTGATCTTCATGGCGGTCAGCTATTCCGGCGTGGTGATCGCCTGGCCCCGGACCATGGGGTTGGACGGACCGGAATTCGGTCCGCGCACGCTGCCGGCGGTCGAACCGGTGAACGGCAGGCGGCTGGGCGCCACCGAGGCCGTGAGTGCCGTGAGCGCGGTGGTCCCGGGCTTCAAGCCCACCCGGATCGCCCTTCCCGGACGGGCGGACCGGCCGATCACCGTCTATTATCTCAGCCACGACGCCATCGGCGCCGCAGCCGTGGTGGATCCCTACAGCGGCAAGGTGCTGGTGGTGCGCGATCCCTCCGAGCATTTCCTGGCCTGGATGCGCCCGGTCCATGACGGCGGCCTGGGCGGGATATGGAAGTTCCTGGTATTCCTTTCGGGCCTGGTTCCCACCCTGTTCGTCGTCACCGGCATGATCATGTGGTGGAAGAAGCGCCAGCGCCATGTGCCCATGACCGCATTGACCGATGACGTCACGGTGGACGAGACCTAGGAATGACCGTTTCCTATCCGCGCCAAGCCTTCGATCACACCCTGCCGGTGCGCCGGGCGCGGCGCTCCGGGCTGGGTCCTGACAGGCTGACCGGTATCGCAATCACCGTCGCCATTCATGTTCTGATCGCAGCCATGGCCCTGAGTGCGGTGCATGTCGCCCGGCCCAGGATGATGCAGGAACTGTCGGTGCAGATCGCGCCGGAAAGGAAAGTCAGGGCCGTGCAGGAGGCCCTGCCGCCGCCCAATTTGGCGGTGCCTGCGGCCGTCACGGTGCAGCCGCCGGAAATAATCATCCGGCCCCAGACCCCGCCGCCGGTCGCGGCGCGCCTGGCGCAGGCCCCGCCGATGCCGCCCGCGCCGGTGGCCGCGCCGCAGGCAGCGGCCGGCGAGACCCGGGACAGTTACCTGGGCCGGCTCCTGGCCCAGCTCAACCGCTTCAAGCAGTATCCCCGCGCCGCGCGCCAGGCCCATATCGAGGGTATCGTCCTGCTGCATTTCGTGATGGATGCGAAAGGCGGCGTTCAAAGCGTCGAAATTGCCCGGAGCAGCGGGCGCCCGGTGCTGGACGCCGAGGCCCTGGCGCTGGTCCGGCGTGCCCAGCCGCTGCCGCCGCTGCCGGCGGACTATCCCACCCGTACCCTGGACGCGGTGGTACCGGTTGAATTTTTTCTCAGCCGCTAGGCGGCCAGCAGCATCGCCCGGCCCTTTTCCCTGCGGGCCTTGGCCGGGAAGCGGCCGGTGTCGATCACGGTGCGCTCGTGAAAGCCCGAACCGATCAGGTCGCATGCGTCATAGCAGTCCACCCGGAAGCGCAGGGTGCGGCCCCGCACTTCCACCAGTTCGACATGGGCGGTAAGTTTCGTGCCCACCGGCGCGGGCGCGGCATGGCTGAGATAGACATGGCTGCCGACGGTGTTTTGGCCGTCCGGCAGATAGGGCCGCAGCGCCTCGGTGCAGGCCCATTCCATGAAGCCGACCAGGAAGGCGGTGGCAAAAACCGGCGGCAGGCCGGCGACACCGGAAAAGTCCGGCGCGAAAGCGGTGACCAGCAGCCGGTCATTGACGTGCAGCGACAATGTGTGGGCGATGCCCGGAACGATGGTGTTGCTCATTGCAATCTCCTCCTTGAAAAAGCGAGTTGAAGTCAGTGCCCGCCGGCCTGGGCGGGGTCTATGGCGCGGCTGGGCCGGGGCGCCAGCCAAATGGCGAAGGCGGCGATGGCGAAGGCCACCGCCACGGCGAACATCAGCTGGTTGGTGGCGATCATCACGCTCTGGCCCTGCACCATGTTGTTGAGTTGGCTCACCGCGGCGTCCTGGCTCATGCCGGAGCCGGCCAGGGCCCGCAGCGTGTCGCCGCTGCGATCCGCCAGTCCGGCCAGTTCGGCATGGGCATGGGTGGTCTTGTCGTCCCAGACCGTGGTGACCAGCGAGGTGGTGACGGCACCGGACATGGTGCGCAGGAAGTTCTGCAGCCCGGCGCCCGATGCGGTCTCCTGCTCCTCCACGCTGCCCAGTGCCAGGGTGGTCAGCGGCACGAAGAACAGGGGCAGCCCCAGACCCATCAGGATCAACGGAATCGCGATTTGCCAATAGGTGACGTCCACCGTGACATAGGTGCGCAGCAGCATCACGGCCGCGATCCACATCAGGCCGAAGAATACGATGCGCCGCGGATCGAATTTCCTGGCCATCAAAAGGCCGGCGACCGGCGCCATCAGCACGGCGGTGGTGCCGCTCCAGGCCGTGGTCATGCCCGCCCAGGTCGAGGTGTAGCCCATATAGCTTTGCAGCCACAGCGGGGTCAGCACATTGGCGCCGAACATCGAGCCATAGCCCAGGCTCAGGGTGAAGACCGACGCGGTGAAGCCGCGGTGCCGGAACACCCTTAAATCGACAATGGGATTATCGTCGGTCAGTTCCCAGGCCAGGAAGGCCAGGAAAAAAACGATGGCGATGGCGGCCAGGGCGCGGATTTCCACCGCGGCAAACCAGTCATGGTCCTTGCCGATGTCCAGCATGACCTGAAGCGCGCCGACAAAGACGATCAGCAGCACCAGGCCGACGATATCGATCGGGGCGCGGACCTTCGCGGATTCAAAGCGTTTCAGCAGGCGCCCGATCAGGGGCGCGCAGCCCAGCGCGATGGGGACATTGATGAAGAATATGAAGGGCCAGGAGAGATTGTCGCAGATCGCGCCGCCCAGGATGGGACCCAGCACCGGCGCCACCAGCGTGGTCATCGCCCACAGCGCCATGGCGGCGGGCGCGCGCTCCCTGGGAAAAATCTGCATCAGCAGGGTCTGGGACAAGGGCATCAGGCAGCCGCCGGAAAGGCCCTGCATGATGCGGCCGAATACCAGCATCTCCAGCGAGTGCGAGACCCCGCACAGCGCCGAAAAGACGCCGAACATCGTCATCGCCGTGGTGAAGACCCGCACCGCGCCGAATCGTGCCGCCAGCCAGCCGGTCAGCGGCACGACGATGGCCTCGGCCACCGAATAGGAGGTGATCACCCAGGTACCCTGGCTGCTGCTGATCCCCAGGCCGCCGGCAATGCTGGCCATCGAGACATTGGCGATGGTCATGTCCAGTACGGCGATGAAATTGGCCATCGCCAGCATGACGGCGGTCAGCCACAAGCCTGCGCCCTGCAGCGGTGTCTGGTCGGTGGCGGACATGGTCAGTCAACCCGGCGGGTGTCGATGGTCGCGGTCATGGACAGCCCGACCCGCAAAGGATGCACCGCCATTTCCGCCGGGTTCAGGGCAATGCGCACCGGAACACGCTGCACCACCTTGATCCAGTTGCCGGTGGCATTTTGCGCCGGGATCACCGCGAAGGCCGAGCCCGTGCCGCCGCCCATTCCCGCAACCTTGCCGTGATAGACGACCTTGCCGCCATACAGGTCCGAAGTCAGCGTTACCGGCTGGCCGACGCGCACCTCGCCGAGCTGGCCTTCCTTGAAATTGGCGTCGACATAGGCCTGGGCAAGCGGGGTCACGGTCATCAGTGTCTGGCCCGGCTGCACGCTTTGTCCCACCTGCGCCTTGCGCTGCGCCACGATGCCGTCAATCGGCGCGCGGATCACGGTGCGGGACAGGTCGAGCCGGGCTTTTTCCAGCGCCGCGCGCGCGGCGACGGATTCGGGGTGATTGGTGATGCTCACGCCTTTCACCATTTCGCTCTGGGCCTGCAAGGTTTCACGGGCCGCCATCAGATTGGCCTCGGCGGCCTCGGCGGCCGTGCGCGCGGCGCTGAGCTGCTCGCGCGAGATGGCGCCGCTTTCCGCCAGGTTCTTGCGGCGGCCATAGTCCCCGGCGGTGCGCGTCACGTCGCTGATACGCGCCTGGACGGTGGCGGCGGCGGCGGCGCGCTGGGCGTAATATTGCGAGACCCGCTGCAGGGTGTGCTGATAGTCGGCTTCGGCGCGCGCCAGGGCCAGCCTGGTGTCGCTGTCGTCGATCGTCACTAGCACGTCGCCCTTGTGAACCTGCCTTGTGTCGTCGACCATCACCCGGGCGATGGGGCCGCTGACCTGGGAATTGATCTGGGCCACCGAGGCCCCGACATAGGCATTGTCGGTGGTGACATAGTTGGAGGCGACCAGGACGTAATAGGCGCCGTAGGCGAGGCCGATTTTGGCCACGCCCAGGGCCAGGCCGATCAGCAGGGTCTTGCGCAATTTTCTCTTTCCGGCGGGCTTGGCGCCGCCGTCGGATACAAAATCGGCACTCTGGGCGGTGATGTCTGTCATCTCAGATCCCCTCGATTAAAGAAAAGAAACCATTCCTTTTCCTTTGGCGGCGGGGAAAGAAACAGTTTCTTTTCTTTCCGTCAAGCGCTAATCTGCGCAAATTCGCAAGTTTTTTGTAAAGGGTTGATATGACGAAAAAAAAATCGGCCAAAGCACGTGGCGGCCCGGGGCGGCTGCCGGCAGAGGAAGCCGCCAAGCTGCCGGACCGGCTGCTGGATGCCGCCCTGGAGTTGTTCAATGAGCGCACCTTCGCCGACACCACCATGGAGCAGATCGCGCGCCGGGCGGGGGCCTCCACCAAAACGCTCTACGCCCGCTATCCCGACAAGGCAGCGGTGGTGGAGGCGGTGGTCAATCGCATCATTGAGCGCTCCTTGGCCGCGGTCGCCGCGACCACGCCGCTGGATCCTGGCCGCACCGACCCGCGCAGCTTCATCATCGCCCTGACAACCAGGATCGTCACGGGAATCGGCAAGGAAGGCGCCGGCCTGATCAATATCGCCTTGTCGGAATCGCGGCGGTTCCCCGTCATTGCCAGGATGTATAACGGCACCCTGGCGCGGGGCCGCGGCATCTTCGGTTCGGCGCTGGCGCAGTGGCACGCCGACGGACTGTTGCCGGAACTGAAGAACCCGCAAATGGCGGCCATGCTGCTGATCAGCATGCTCACCGACATGGCGCGCATCCGCACCGCGATGGGCGAACCGATGAGCGAGGCGGAAATCGCGGCCTATATACCCTATGCCACCGATGTGTTTCTGCGCGGCTTCGGCTACCGGCCGGAGAAATAGGCAGGGCAGGCCGGGTCCAAGCGGCAAGCGCTGCCATTTGCGGTGTTTGCGGCCCCCTCGACCCCTTGGGTGGGGCTGTGATTAGATGGCCTCAACAAGCGTACTTCTATGCAACAACAAGATGGGGAATGGGACATGGAAAAAAACTCCAGGCGCGGTTTGTTGAAGAACAGCGCCACCGTGGTGGCCGCGGCCGCCGGCGCCACCCTGGCCGGCAAAGCCGCCCAGGCCCAGCCCAAGATGGAAAAGCGCTCGCCCTATCCCGACGCCAAGCCGTCCATGTATTCGCGCGCCGTCGCCTACGGCAATATGCTGTTCCTGTCGGGCGTGGGTTATCACAAGCCGGGCACGATCGAGGACCATACCCGCGGCGTGCTCCAGGAAATCGAGAAGAACCTGGTCGAGGCCGGCTCCTCGCTGCAAAAATGCCTGAAGGTCAATGTCTATCTGAGCGACCTGAAGGACTATGACCGCATGAATGTGGTCTATCGCAGTTTCAACTGGGGCGATGTCGCGCCGGTGCGCACCACGGTGGCGCCGGCGGCCGGCATCCCGGGCAATTCGCTGATCGAAATCGACTGCATCGCCTATATTTGAAGGGGCCGACCATGGGGCTGTTCGGCAGATGGTCGCGCCGCGACCTGCTCAAGTCGTCCGGCATGGCGGCGGGGGCCCTCGCGCCGGTTGCGGCGGCGGCTGCGCCCGCGGCGGCGCTGGCCCTGCCGGCGCGCAGCGGCACCGAGGCGGATAATCTTTTCACCCGCATCGGGGTCAGGCCCCTGATCAACGGCCGCGGCACCTATACCATCATCAGCGGCTCGCGCTCGCTGCCGCAGGTCAAGCAGGCCATGTTCGAGGCCTCCCACTATTACGTGGATATGGACGAAATGATGAACGGCATCGGCGCCGAGCTGGGCAGGCTGATGGGCGCGCCGTGGGGCATCGTCACCAACGGCGCGGAAGCCGCCATCTGCCTGGCCACCATCGCCTGCATCGCGGGTACCAATATCGAAAAGTGCCAGGCCTTGCCCTATGTCAAGGTCAAGGACCAGGTGATCATCCCGAAATATTCGCGCAACCCCTACGATCTGGGCGTGCGCATGGCGGGTGTCGAAATCGTCGAGGTTGAAACCGCCGAAGAGATGCAGGACCGAATATCGTCCCGCACCGCCATGATCTATGTGATGTCGGGGCCGCCCGCCGAGACGGGTCCGCTCAGCATCGCCAATCTCTGTGCCATCGCCAGGACGAATGGGATACCCATCCTGGTGGATGCCGCGGCCGAGGAACCGCTCAATCCCAACATCCATCTGGCCAAAGGCGCCACTTTGGTCTGCTATTCCGGCGGCAAATGCCTGCGCGGGCCGCAATCTTCCGGCATCCTGATCGGCGACAAGTCCCTCTGCAGAGCCGCCTATTTCCAGGCCGCCCCCCATCACGCCTATGGCCGCGCGCTCAAATGCAGCAAGGAAGAATCCATGGGCCTGCTGGCGGCGGTGCAGCAATGGTACAAGCGCGATCATGCCGGCGAACAGCGCATGTGGCGCGGCTGGATGCAGACCATCGAGAACCGGCTGAAGCCATTGCCGTCCACCAGCTTTGAATATCTGGAGCCCGCGGATCTTTCCAACAAGGCGACGCGCCTGCGCGTAAGGTGGGACGCCAATGTGCTGGGTATCACCGGCCCCGAACTGGTCGCCAGGCTGGATGCCGGAACGCCGCGCATCCTGATCGATCCCGGCGCCGGCCGCAGGCCGGATCAGATGGCCAGCTCGGTCGTCATCATGCCCTATATGATGGACCCGGGCGAAGACCGCATCATCGCCGACGCCATGCATGCGGTCCTGACCAACCCGGGGCATTACGACAATCCGGTCGTTCCGGGCGGTGCGCCCGCGGCCATCGGCGGGACATGGGCTGTCACCGTCCAGTACCTGCTTGGGCAGGGCGATCAGAAATTCGTCCTTGAGCAATCCGCCGGCAAGATCACGGGCATGCATCACGGGGAGATCTACAGCGGCAAGCTCGAGGGCGAAGTGCATGGCGATCAGGTCCGGCTGCGCGCAGCGATGCAGGTTCCCGGCAATCCCATCCATTGGACCTTCACCGGAACTGCGCAGGGCAACGCCATGTCGGGGGCGGCCGACATGGGCGAATACGGCCCCGCCAGCTGGAAGGCGGCACGGATATGAGGCTCCTGCTTGCCTGTGCCGCGCTGGCGCTGTTGACGGCGGGCGCGGCCTCGCAGCCGCTGCCGGCCTATGACCTGCTGCTGCGCGGTGGCCATGTCATCGATGCCAAAAACAATATCGATGCGGTGATGGACGTCGCCATCAAGGACGGCCATATCGCCCGCGTGGCGCCCGGCCTCAGTCCGGGTGACGCGATCAAGACCATCGATGTGCGCGGCCTCTATGTCACGCCGGGACTGATCGACCTGCACGTGCATGTCTATACCGGCACCGGCGAGCGCGGCTCCTATGCCGGCGATCTCAGCCTGCCGCCGGATGGCTTTACCTTTCGCGCCGGCGTCACCACCGTGGTCGATGCAGGCTGTGCCGGCTGGCGCAATTTCGAGGATTTCAAGGATCGCATCATCGATCGCGCCCAGACCCGCGTCTTGGCCATGCTCAATATCGTGGGGGCCGGCATGCGCGGCGGCCGCTATGAGCAGAATATCTTCGACATGGACGGCGAAGCCACCGCGAAGATGGCGGCGCGCTATCCCGGGCTGATCGTCGGCATCAAGACCGCGCATTTCAACGGTCCGGAATGGACTCCGGTGGAACAGGCGGTGATCGCCGGCACCAGGGCCAATCTTCCGGTGATGGTGGATTTCGGCGCCGACCGCCCGACGCGCCCGCTCTATGACCTGCTCAACAAGAAGCTGCGCCCCGGCGACATTTATACGCACATGTATTCCGGCCTGCGCCAGGAACAGGACCCCGCGACCCTGGGCCCCAGCAAGGCGTTTATCGACGGCCGTCCCCGCGGCATCTATTTCGACGCGGGCACCGGCGGCGGCAGCTTCAAATTCTCGCTGGCGGTGCCGATGATCCGCCAGGGGTTCAAGCCGGATTCCCTTTCCACCGACCTGCATGTCGGCAGCATGAACAGCTCCACAAAGGATATCCTCAACGTCGCCAGCAAGTTCATGGCGATCGGGCTGAGCCTGCGCGAAGTGGTGGCCGACATGACGGCGCATCCGGCGCACGAGATCAGGCATGACGAGTTGGGCAACCTGTCGGCGGGCAGCGTCGCCGACGTCACGGTGCTCAGCCTCCAGAAGGGGAAGTTCGGTTTCACCGACATGGTCAATACCCGCGTCGACGGCACCCAGAAGCTGGTCGCCGAACTGACCATCAAGGACGGCAAGATCGTCTATGACCTGAACGGGCTGGAAGCCTTGCCCTGGACCGCGCCGCAGGGCGATACCCACCTGGATTCGCGCTGGACCTCCTGGCCGCGGCCGGTGCCAAGTCCAGATGACGGCGCAACCCTCCACTAGGAACAGTCATGATCTCCAAGCGCGACCTGCTGAAAGCCACCGCGAGCATCGGATTTGCGTCCGGCCTGCCCGCCTCTGCGCGGGGCGCGAGCTTCGGCGAGATCGCGCCGGGACCGTTCCAGCCGGACTGGGACTCGCTCAAGGCGCAGTATCAGGCGCCGGACTGGTTCCGCGACGCCAAGTTCGGCATCTGGGCGCATTGGAGCGCGCAATGCGTGCCCGAAGCCGGCGACTGGTATGCCCGCCAGATGTATATCCAGGGCCACAAGCAGTATGAGCACCATCTGCAGCATTACGGCCATCCCGCCGATGTCGGCTTCATGGAGATGGACAATCGCTGGAAGGCGGAAAACTGGAATCCCGATGCGCTGCTGGACCTGTATGTGAAGGCCGGTGCGAAATATTTCGTTTCGCTGGCCAATCATCACGACAATTTCGACAATTTCAATTCGCGCTTTCACGACTGGAACAGCGTTCGGGTCGGACCCAGGCGCGATATCGTCGGCACCTGGGCCAAGGCGGCGCGGGCGCGCGGCCTGAAATTCGGCGTCTCCAACCATTCGGCGCACAGCTGGCACTGGTTCCAGGTCGCCTATGGCTATGACCCCGAAGGCGCCCGCGCGGGCGAGCGCTACGACGCCTTCAAGCTCACCAAGTATGACGGCAAGGGCAAATGGTGGGAAGGGCTGGACCCGCAGGAGCTCTATGCCGGCGCGGTGATGCCCATGCCGGATGGCATCACGTCCATCAAGGCCGCCAACGATTTCCACGAAAGCCATGACCGGGTGTGGAGTGAGGTGCCGCCGCTGGCCAATCCCGCCTTCGTCCGCCTGTGGTATCTGCGCTGCAAGGACCTGATCGATTCCTACCGCCCCGACCTGGTCTATTTCGACAATTTCGACTTGCCGTTGGGGCAGGCGGGGCTGGACATCACTGCCCATTACTACAACAGCGCGATTGCCTGGCACGGCTCGCTCCAGGCGGTGGTCAACTGCAAGGCCCTGCCGGAAAACCGCCGCGCCGCCGTGGTGGAGGACGTCGAGCGCGGCTTTCGCGCCGACATCGTGCCCCATCCCTGGCAGACCGATACCTGTATCGGCGATTGGCACTACAACCGAGCCCGCTATACCGATAAATCCTATATGGGGGCCGCGGCGGTCATTCACCGGCTGTGCGATGTGGTGGCCAAGAATGGCTGCCTGCTTTTGTCGATTCCGGTGCGCGGCGACGGCACCATCGATTCGGAGGAACGCAAAATCGTCGAACAGATCGCCACCTGGACGCAGCGCTATGGCGAGGCGATCTATGGCTCGCGGCCCTGGAAACTTTCGGGCGAGGGGCCGACCCAGATCGCTTCCGGCCAGTTTGGCGAAGGCAAGATGAAGCCGTTCGAGGCCGCCGATATCCGCTTCACCACCAAGGGGCCGGTGCTGTATGCCATGACCCTGGGCAGGCCGTCGGGAAGCGTTACCATCGCGTCGCTGGCCAATATGGGATCGGTGAAGCGGGTCGAAGTGGTGGGTGACGACGCGCCCCTGGCCTTTACCCAGGACGCAACCGGCCTGCATGTCAATGTGCCGCCGGGCGCTTCGCACGACTTCGGCATCGCCCTGAAGATTTCGGGCGAGGGCCTGGTCTAGGCTGCGTCCGAAAGCACCTTTCCACCGCGTTTTTCAGGCGATACGCTGCCGCAAAACCAGATCGTGGTGGAGGATAGTTCGTGAATTTTCCGAAGATTCGCAGCGTTCGTGCCTTCGTGGTGCGCGGCGGCGGCGCCGACTACCACGACCAGGGCGGCGGCCACTGGATCGACGATCACATCGCCACCCCCATGTCGCGCTATCCGCAATACCGCCAGAGCCGCCAGAGCTTCGGCATCAATGTCCTGGGCACCCTGGTGGTGGAGATCGAGGCGGAGAACGGGGTCACCGGCTTTGCCGTCACCACCGGCGGCGAGCCCGCCTGCTTTATCGTGGAAAAGCATCTCGCCCGCTTCCTGGAAGGGCGCGACCCCTGCCAGGTCGAAATGATCTGGGACCAGATGTATTTTTCGACCCAGTATTATGGACGCAAGGGGTTGGTGATCAACGCCATCTCCGGCGTCGATCTGGCGCTGTGGGACCTGATGGGCAAGCTGCGAGGCGAGCCGGTGCATCAGCTCTTGGGCGGCGCGGTGCGCGACGAGCTGGTCTTTTATGCCACGGGGGCGCGGCCCGACCTGGCCAAGCAGATGGGTTTCATCGGCGGCAAGATGCCGCTGCATCACGGCCCCGCCGAAGGCGAAGAGGGCATGAACAAGGCGCTGGCCGAAATCGCCGCCATGCGCGCGGCGGTGGGGCCGGACTTCTGGCTGATGCTGGATTGCTGGATGGCGCTGGACTTGAACTATGCCACGCGGCTGGCGACCCGGGCCTGGCAGCAGTCGGGCCTGAAATGGATCGAGGAGGCGCTGAGCCCCGACGATTACTGGGGCTATCGCGACCTGAAGAAAGCCGTGCCGCCCGGCATGCTGGTGACCACCGGCGAGCATGACGCCACCCGCTGGGGATTCCGCATGCTGCTGGAAATGGACTGCTGCGACATCATCCAGCCCGATGTCGGCTGGTGCGGCGGCGTCACCGAACTGATCAAGATCGCCAACCTGGCCGAAAGCCACGGCAAGCTGATGGTGCCGCATGGCTCATCGGTCTATTCCTATCATTTCGTGATCACCCGCCATAACAGCCCCTTCGCGGAGTTTCTGATGATGGCGCCCAAGGCGGACAAGGTGGTGCCGATGTTCGCGCCGCAATTGCTGGGCGAGCCGGTGCCGCAGAATGGGCGTATCAAATTGTCGGCACTGGACAAGCCCGGTTTCGGCGTCGAGCTGAACCGCGATGTCAAGCTGCACCGCCCCTATCCACGCTGATGCTGGACGGCGACTACGACTATATCGTGGTGGGAGCGGGCTCGGCGGGCTGCGTGGTGGCCAACCGCCTGTCCGCGGACCCCAAAAACCGCGTGCTGCTGCTGGAAGCCGGCGGCCATGACGATTGGATCTGGTTTCACATTCCCGTCGGCTATCTGTACCTGATCGGCAATCCGCGCAGCGACTGGATGTTCGAGACCGAGGCCGAGCCCGGCCTCAACGGCCGCAAGCTCAATTACCCGCGCGGCAAGGCGCTGGGCGGGTCGTCCTCCATCAATGCCATGATCGCCATGCGCGGCCAGGCGGGCGACTACGACCATTGGCGGCAATTGGGCCTGACCGGCTGGGGCTGGGACGATGTGCAGCCGGTATTCCGCCACCTGGATCATCATTTCCTGGGCGACAGCGAGCACCATCGCGGCGACGGTGAGCTTCACGTCGATGCGCCGCGGGTGCGCTGGGAGATCCTGGATGCCATTGCCGATGCGGCGGAAGAAATCGGCATTCCCAAGACGCCCGATTTCAACACCGGGGACAATACGGGAAGCTGCTATTTCCACGTCAACCAGAAACGCGGGCGGCGCTGGTCGGCGGCGCGCGGCTTTCTCAGGCCGGTGCTGGGGCGCCCCAATCTGCGGCTGGAAACCGACGTCCGGGTCGAAACGGTCCTGTTCGAAGGCAAGCGCGCCAGCGGCGTGCGTTTTCGCCGCGGCAATGCCAGCGTCGAGGCGCGCGCCAGGGGCGAGGTGATCCTGTGCGCCGGCGCGATCGGTTCGGTGCAGCTGCTGCAACGCTCCGGCATCGGGCCGGCGGGCTGGCTGAACGATCTCGGTATCGGGGTGCTGCACGCCGCCGAAGGGCGTCGGCCGCAACCTGCAGGATCATCTGCAACTGCGCGCCATGTACCGGGTCAGCGGCGTGAAGACCCTCAACGAGATCTATTATTCACCGCTTGGGGCGCCCATTGATGGGGCTGCAATATGCCCTGCTGCGGCGCGGGCCGATGACCATGGCGGCCTCGCAGCTGGGCATTTTCACCAAGTCCGATCCGTCGCAGGAGCGCGCCAACATCCAGTTTCACATCCAGCCCTTGTCGCTGGACCGCTTCGGCACGCCGCTGCACCGCTTCCCCGCCGATCACGGTCAGTCCCTGCAACCTGCGCCCCACCGCGCGCGGCACGGTGCGGATCACCTCGCCGGCGATGGATGCGCCACCTGAGATCGCGCCCAACTATCTGTCGACCGACGAGGACCGCCGCATCGCCGCCGATTCCCTGCGCCTGACGCGGCGGCTGATGGCGCAAGGCGCGCTTGGCGCAATACAGGCCGGACGAATTCCGCCCCGGGCCAGCCGTCTCCGACAGCGACGCCGATCTGGTCCATGCCGCGGGTGATATCGGCACCACCATCTTCCATCCCGTCGGCACCGCGAAAATGGGGCTGGCCAGCGATCCTTTTGCCGTGGTCGATGCGCGGCTGCGGGTGCATGGGCTGGATGGCCTGCGGGTGATCGATGCCTCGGTGATGCCGACCATCACCTCGGGCAACACCAACACCCCCACCATCATGATCGCGGCCAAGGGGGCTCAGATGGTGCTGGAGGATGCAAGGCGCTAGGCGATGAGGAGCAGAAGGGCTATTCTGAAATGGGCGGGGGTTGCAGGAATAACCGCGCCAATCGCCCAATTCAGCTCCAGCGCCCTGGCGGCCATCGGCACGATCGGGTCAGGCCCTGTGCCGCGCCGAACGGGATTGGTTCAAACCGTATTGGGGCCGCTGGATGCATCGAAGCTCGGTGTCACGCTCCCGCATGAACATGTCGCCGATGGGCCGGGCGTTCTGAACCGATGGCCAAAGACCTGGGGCGGCCGAGCGGAATTCGTCGCCAAGGCCGTCGAAAAACTCAAGCTTGTAAGGGCGGCGGGTGTCAGCACCATCGTTGACCTGACGACCTATGACGTCGGGCGTGACATTCGATTCCTGGAAGAAGTCTCCCGGAAATCCGGACTGAACATGATTGCATGCACCGGCCAGAGATTTTTTCCGCCGCAAGATCCGCATGTCTCCATGCCGGCTCGCACGATTGCGGGTCTTGCCGAGTTTTTCACGAAAGAAATCGAGCAGGGAATTGATGGCACCGGCATCAAGGCCAGCGTGATCAAGATAGGTATCATTACCAATCACCCAACAGCCCTGGAAGAGATCGGTTTGCGGGCGGCAGCCAAGGCCAGCAAATTGACTGGCGTGCCGATACGCACCCATACCGATGCGGCCCATCGCGCCGGTGAGAGCCATGCCGCCATCCTGGAGGATGAGGGCATAAATCCTGCGCGCGTATCTTTCGACCACAGCGATGGCAGTGGCGACATGGATTATTTTTTGGGTCTGGTGAAACGGGGTTATTCGCTGGGCATGGACCATGTCCATCGCGGGACCGGCCCAGATTCCAAGCCTTCATTTGAAAGGCGTGCGGAATGCATCAAGTTGCTGATCGATGCAGGTTTTGCGGGCAAAATCTTTCTCTCCCAGGATGCGGAGTTCGGCGGCTCGCTGCTTCCGGAGGATGCGAGAGACTGGAGAGAAAAAATTGATCCTCCAGGGGGAATGCTGTTCACGACCCAACACCTTATTTCCCATCTCAAACAGATTGGCGTGTCGGAAAGTGATATTCACACCATGACGGTGGAAAATCCTCGCTCTTTCTTCGGGAAAATCTAGCCGCGAGATGGCTGGAAAAGTCAGGTCACGGGCGCCGGATTGAACAGGGTGAGGTCGTTGTGCAGGCCCCAGTGGTCGGCCCAGACCTGCTTGCGTCCGCTGGCCACCTCCAGCATCAGGTGAAACAGCTTCCAGCCGATATCCTCGATACTGGCCTCGCCGGTGGCGATGGGGCCCGCGTCCAGGTCGATCAGGTCGTTCCAGCGCTTGGCCAATTCGCTGCGGGTGGAAACCTTGATCACCGGCACCGCCGCCAGGCCGTACGGCGTGCCGCGGCCGGTGGTGAAGACATGCAGGTTCATGCCCGAGGCCAGCTGCAGGGTGCCGCAGACAAAATCGCTGGCCGGCGTGGCGGCGAAAACCAGGCCGCGCTGGCGCACCTTCTCGCCGGGCGACAGCACCGCATTGATGGCGCTGGTGCCGGACTTGGCGACCGAGCCCAGCGATTTTTCGATGATATTGGACAATCCGCCCTTCTTGTTGCCGGGGGTGGTGTTGGCGCCGCGGTCCACTTCGCCCTTGGCCAGATAGTCGTCATACCAGCGCATCTCGCGCACCAGCGCGTCGGCGACCTCTTTGGTGGCGGCGCGCGGGGTCAGAAGATGGATGGCGTCGCGCACCTCGGTGACTTCCGAGAACATCACGGTGGCGCCGGCCCGCACCAAAAGGTCGGCGCAGAAGCCCAGCGCCGGATTGGCGGTGAGGCCCGAAAAGGCGTCACTGCCGCCGCATTGCATGCCGACGATCAGTTCCGCGGCCGGCACGGTTTCGCGCTTGCGCCGGTTGAGGATCTTCAGGCGCTCCTCGACCTTTGCCATGATGCCGTCGATCATGGCGCCGAAGCCGACAAAGGCTTCGTCCTGCAGGCGCAGGGTGCCGCCTTCCTGGACACCTTGCGATGTTTTTGGGGGCAGCAGCCGTTCGGGCACCAGCTTCTCGCAGCCCAGTCCCACCACCAGAACCTCGCCGCCGAAATTGGGATTGTTGGCCAGGTTCTGCAGGGTGCGGATCGGCACAATCGCCTGGGGCGCGTTGATCGCCACGCCGCAGCCATAGGCATGGGTCAGCACCACCACATCGTCGACATTGGGGTATTTGGGCAGCAGCTCGGCCTTGATGCGCTTGAGGGCGAACTCCATGGTTCCCGACACGCATTGCACGCTGGTGGAGACCGCCAGGATATTCTTGGTGCCCACCGTGCCGTCGGCGTTGCGATAGCCTTCGAAGGTATAACCGGTCAGCGGTTTGGGCTGGGGCGGCGGGCGGGTCGCCATGTCCAGCTGGTCCAGCGGCGGGGCGGTTCCCATCACCACATTGTCTTCATTGATCCAGTCGCCGCGCGCGATCGCGCCGCGGGCGGTGCCGATCACTTCGCCATAGCGGATGACATTGCCGCCATCGGCGATATCGGCCAGCGCCACCTTGTGACCCTGGGGCACGAAATGATTCAACACCAGGCCGTCGGAAAATTGCGTACCGGCGGGAAGGCCCAGGCTGTTGACGATGATCGCCACATTGTCGCCCGCGCTCACCTGGATGCGGCGCGGCGGCTCATGCGGCGGCTTGCTCTGGACGTTCATGATTTGACTATAGCACCCGTCAACGCACCAGGCAGGGTTTCTTGGGGTTGAATTTCCAGCCCGGAATCAGGAACTGCATGGCGGCGGCATCGTCGCGTGCCCCCAGATCCAGCGATTTGTAGACGGCATGGGCATTTTCCACTTCGGCCATGTCGATCTCCACCCCCAGCCCGCCGCGCTTGGGAACCGCCACCAGGCCGCCCTTGATCTGGAAGGGTTCCTTGGTCAGGCGCTGGCCGTCCTGCCAGATCCAGTGGGTGTCGATGGCGGTGATATTGCCCGGGGCCGCGGCGGCCACATGGGTGAACATGGCCAGTGAGACGTCGAAATGGTTGTTGGAATGGCTGCCCCAGCGCAGGTCGCGGTCGGCGCACATCTGGGCGACGCGCACGCTGCCGCGCATGGTCCAGAAATGCGGGTCCGCCAGGGGGATGTCGACCGAGCCCAGATCGACGGCATGCACCATCTGGCGCCAGTCGGTGGCGATCATGTTGGTGGCGGTGGGAAGGCCGGTGGCGCGGCGGAACTCCGCCATGATTTCGCGCCCCGAATAGCCGGCCTCGGCGCCGCACGGGTCTTCGGCATAGGCCAGCACGTCGCCGCGCCCCTTGCACAGGTCTATGGCTTCGCGCAGCGACCAGGCGCCATTGGGGTCCAGGGTGATGCGCGCCTTGGGAAAGCGCTTGGCCAGGGCCTCGACCGCTTTCATTTCCTCAAGCCCTGCGAGAACGCCGCCCTTGAGCTTGAAGTCGTTGAAGCCATAGCGCTGGTAAGCGGCCTCGGCCGTGCGCACGATGGCGTCCGGAGTCAGGGCCTCCTCGTCGCGCAATTTGATCCAGTCGTCGCCCTCTTGATTGCCGCGATAGGGCAGGTTGGTCTTGTTGCGGTCGCCGATGAAGAAGAGATAGCCCAGCATCTCCACCTGGTCGCGCTGCTGGCCTTCGCCCAGCAGGGCGGCGACCGGAACCTCCAGATGCTGGCCCAGCAAATCCAGGAAGGCGCATTCCAGCGCCGCCTGGCAATGCACCGTCACGCGCAAGTCGAAGGTCTGCAGGCCGCGCCCGCCCGCATCGCGGTCGGCAAAGCGCCGGCCCACCTCGCTCAGCACATTGTTCCACGTGCCCAACCCGGCGCCGATCACCAGGTCGCGGGACTCTTCCAGGGTGCGGCGGATATTCTCGCCGCCCGGCACCTCGCCGACACCGCTATTGCCGGCGCTGTCGCTCAGGATCACCAGGTTGCGGGTGAAATAGGGCGCATGCGCGCCGGACAGGTTCAGCAGCATGCTGTCCTGTCCCGCCACCGGGATGACCGTCATTGCGGTTACGCGCGGCGCGCCGGTCACGGAATTGGACATGGATTTCCTCAGGCTGTTCTCAGGACCACGCGCTTGATCTCGCCCGAGATGAAGCCATAGCTGATCATCGCGATGATCGAATGGGTGAACACGAACAATAGCGCCATGTTCCAGTTGTTGTCGGTCGCCGCCAGGATGTAGCCGATGCCGATGGGGGTGAAGATGCCGGCGGCATTGCCGAACAGGTTGAAGACGCTGCCGGCCAGGCCGGTGGCTTCGCGCGGCGCGGCATCGCTCATCACCGCCCAGCCCAGCGCCGCCACGCCCTTGCCGAAGAAGGCGAACGACATGAACACCATGATCCAGGTCTGGCTGTCGGTATAGTTGCAAAGCAGGATGGCGCAGGAGATCACCAGCCCGATAAAGATCGGGATCTTGCGCGCCGGCGACAGCGCCATGCCGCGCCTGAGCAGGAAGTCGGAGAAAATCCCGCCCAGCACGCCGCCGACAAAGCCGGCGATGGCCGGGCCCGCCGAGGCGAGCCCGGCATGGGCCAGGGACATGTGGCGCGCCTTGATCAGGTAGATGGGAAACCAGGTGGCGTAGAAATAGGTCAGCGCGGTGATGCAGTATTGCGCCAGGTAGATGCCCAGCAGCATGCGGTTGGCCAGCAGCTGTCCGACAATGCCCCAGCGGATCGGCTGCGGCGCGGCGGCGGGGCGGTCCAGATTCACCAGCGCGCCGTTGGACTCGATATAGTCGTATTCGCGCTTGCTGATGTGCTTGTGGCGCGAGGGCGAATGCACCACAAGCCAGAAGAGCGCCGCGCCGACCATGCCGATGATGCCCATCGCCAGGAAGACGCTGCGCCAGCCGAAATTCTGCGCCAGCCAGCCCATCAATGGCGCAAAAGCCACCAGCGAGAAATATTGCGAAGCATTGAAGATGGCGCTGGCCGTGCCGCGTTCGGCATGGGGAAACCAGTTGGCGACGATGCGCGCATTGGCCGGAAAAGAGGGGCTCTCGGAAAATCCCAGGGCAAAGCGCAGGGCGAAAAGGCTGATGAAGACCGGGACGAAAGACAGCGAGGACACGAAGGCCTGGGCGGCGGTGAACACCGCCCACAGGGTGATGGACCACAGATAGATCGGGCGCGAGCCATAGCGGTCCAGCAGCGCGCCGCCGGGGATCTGCCCCATCACATAGGACCAGCCGAAGGCCGAAAAGATGTAGCCCAGCTGCACGGTGGAGATCTGGATCTCCCTGGACAGGGGCACGGCGGCGAAAGAGAGGGTGGCCCGGCTGGCATAGTTGATCGAGGAGACGATGAACAGGACCGCGATGATCCAGAAGCGGACATGACTGTTGCGCGTGTCAGCCTGGGCGGCGCTCATGGTGATATCCCTGATTGCGCCCGCGAGACGGGCTTTATTGGCCAAAATAGGCGCGACAAGCTTGGCCCGTCCAAGCCAAAGGTTCAAGCGATCTATGCGCTGTTTGCATCAATCCGCCGCCAACTCTTCCTGCGAATGCGGCCGCAGCAGGTCAAGAAACGACCCCAGCGCCGGATTGTCATTGTCGCTGCGCCAGGCGGCGAACAGTTCCACGGGATCGGGGGGCACTGTTTCCACGGGACGAAAATGTACATCGTCGAAATGCAGGGATTGGGCGGCCTCGGGCACCAGGGCCGCGCCGATGCCGGCGCGTACCAGGGCCAGCATGGAATGAATCTGGCTCAGCGACTGGATGGAAATGGGGGCGGCGCCCTGGGCCTCGAACAGCCCTGCCAGCATGTCGTGGAAATAGCGCGCGCCTTCGGCGGCATAGGTGATCAGGGGCCGGCGGTCGAAATGGCCCAGCGTCAGCGTGGCTTCGCCCAGGCGCGGGTCGCCCACCGGCAGCGCCGCCACCAGGCCTTCGCTGGCGACTTTCAGGGTGGTAAATTCGCTGCGGGCTATGGGTGGTCGCAGCAGTCCCACATCGATGCGCCCCGTGAGCAGGCTTTCCACCTGTTCGCTCGAGACCATCTCCTTCAGCGCGACGTCGATATTGGGCGCATGAGAGGCGCGCTGCAGCAGCAGCTGTGGCAAAAAACTGTAGCCGCTGGCGGCGGTGAACCCCAGGGCGATGGTGCCGGCTTCGCCGCTGGCGATGCGGCGCGTGGCCAGGGCCGCGCTTTCGGTCAGGCGCAGGATGCGGCGGGCTTCCAGCAGAAAGACGCGGCCCGCGGGGGTCAGCTTGACGGCGCGGCTGGTGCGGTCCAGCAGCCTGACACCCAGCACATGCTCCAGCAGCTGAATCTGTCGTGACAAGGGTGGCTGGGTCATGTTCATGCGCGCCGCGGCACGGCCGAAATGCAATTCCTCGGCGGCCGCAACGAAGCAGCGAAGCTGGCGAAGCTCGAATTGCGCCCAGAAGGATGCGCCCGTCATGGCCGCACCCTATAGCGGGAACAGCCGGCTTGTTAAACCTCAGACCGGCCTGGCGGCCTCGATCAGCTTTTTCAGCCGCCCGAACTGGTCCGGGTTCAGTTCCGTCAGCGGTGGGCGTACCGGTCCGGCGCCGCGGCCAATCGCGGTCATCCCCGCCTTGACGATGGAGACGGCATAGCCCCGGCTCTCGTTGCGGATGGCGATATAGGGCAGCACGAATTCCTTCAGCCCCTTCATCACCCTGGCATGGTCCCTGGCGCGCACCGCGTCATAAAAGCTCAGCGCCCATTGCGGCATGAAGTTGAAGATGGCGGAGGAATAGGTGGTGACGCCCATCTCCAGATAGGGAAGGGCGAAGGTTTCCGCCGTCGGCAGGCCGCCGACATAGGTGAGGCGGTCGCCCATCCGGGCATAGACGCGCATCATCAGTTCGATGTCGCCGACGCCATCCTTGAAGCCCACCAGGTTGGGATTGCGCTCGCACAATTTGGCCAGACTGTCTTCGTTCAGGACGGCATTGTCGCGGTTGTAGACGATCACGCCGATCGATGTTGCCTTGCACACCGCCTCGATATGGGCGATCAGGCCTTCCTGCGATGTCACCACCAGATAGGGCGGCAGCAGCAGCAAGCCGTCCGCGCCCGCCTTCTGCGCCGCCTTCGCCATCTCCACGGCGATGGCCGTGCCGTAGGCGCAGCCCGCGATCACCGGGATCCGGCCGTTGGTCTCCTTGACGGCCGCGGTCACGACGGTCTCCACTTCCGCGGGCGTCAGCGAGAACACCTCGCCGGTGCCGCCGGCCGCGAACAGGCCCGTGAGACGCCCAAAGCCCAGCAGCCAGGCGCAATGCTCGCGATAGGGACCTTCCTGGAACTGGAAATTCTTGTCGAAATGGGTAACCGGAAAGGACAGCAGGCCCTTCGCCAGGATTTTCGCCATTTCCTGCGGCGACATCTTGCTCATGCGTCACTCCCGAATTTTGTGCAGCCCGCGGCAACCTAGTGACGGGCTTTTAGCGGGTCCAAGCCAAACACGCTATCGACCGATGCGGAATTTGCATGGCCATGGTAGGAACGGTCCCACAAGGACAAGAAAAGGGGGGCGGATGAACCGCAGGGATTTAATCAAAGCCACGGGAGCCAGCATGATCGCCAGCCAGTTGCCGGCCCAGGCCGCCACCGGCATGGGCAACTGGGACAAAGCCAAGCTGGACCAGGCCGCCAGGCTGATGGGCGGCTGGATCGCCGATGGCCGGGTGCAGGGCGCCTCCATCCTGGTGACCCAGGGCCCCCGCCAGTTCGCGCGCAATTTCGGCACCGCCAAGGGCAGCGAACCAATCTTCCTGCTCGCCTCCATCACCAAGCCGATGACGGCGGCGGCGGTGATGACCCTGGTGGATTCCGGCGCGCTCAGCCTGGACGACAAGGTTGTCAAATTCTTCCCCGCCTTCACCGGCGAGGGCCGCGAAACCATCACCATCCGCCATCTTCTGACCCATACCGGCGGCCTGCCCGACATGCTGGCCGATGACGAGATGCTGCGCGAGCAGCATGCGAGCCTGGCCGACTATCGCGACGGCGCGCTGAAAGCACCGCTGAAATTCCCGCCCGGCAGCCGTTATTCCTATGCCAGCATGGGCATCCTGCTGTCGGCGGAAATCGCCCAGAAGATCACTGGCAAGTCCATCGCCGACATCGTCGAGGAACGGGTGTTTCGTCCCCTGGGCATGCACCGCACCGGCTATGGCCTGCGCGGCCGCGACAATGCCGCCACCGTGGCCAGCCAGGCGGCGCCGGCAATGACTGAAGCCGGCAAGAAGAGCTGGAACAGCTGGAACTGGAACAGCGCCTACTGGCGCAACCTGGGGGCGCCCTGGGGCGGGGCGCTGGGCTCGGCCGCCGATGTCAATCGTTTCTACCGCGAATTCCTGGCGCGGCGCGGCACCATCCTCAAGCCCGCCACCGAACAGATGATGATCGTCAATCAAAGTCCCGCCGGCGTGAAGGCCAGCGGCCTGGGCTTCGACCTGCCGCCGAGCGTGGGCGCGCCCGCCTGCGGGCCGCGCACCTTCGGTCATAATGGTTCGACCGGCACGCTGTCCTGGGCCGATCCGGACACCGGCACGGTCTGCGTGGTTCTGACATCGCTGTACGAGGCGGCGGTGCGCCCCCACCCCACCCATCTGGTGAGCGACCTGGTGGCGCAGGCCGTGGCGAAGGGTTAAGGGCTACTTCTTCGCGCGCTTCTCGAGCGCGTCGATATATTCCTGCACCGCGGCGTGGTCGACCGGCAGCTTGTCGATATTGTCCTTCATCCATTGCCGGAAATCGGCTTCGATCTCGGGCGTCCATTCCCGGTCGATCTGGCCGGCGGTGTATTTCTCTTCACGCAGGCGCTGATGCCCGAAGGTGTCGCGCAGGCGGGTATGCTCGGAATCCTGCACCACCTTTTCGGCCAGCTGCGGGGGAATGAACATCACGCCGCCGTCGCGGCCCAGCACCACATCGCCCGGCATCACCGCGGCGTGGCCGATGCGGGTGGGGCCGTTGATGGCGACCATGGTGGAATTGAGCGGGCGGCCTTCGTCGCCGATCCTGCCATAATGGTGTGAAGGATCGTAGGCGCGCACAAAAGCGATGAAGTTGGGCAGTTCCTTGAGGCCGTTGATGTCGCGTATGGCCCCGTCATAGACGATGCCGTTGCCGGAGCGCGCATAGATGGCATTGGCGACATTGTCGCCGATGGACGGACCGTTCACCTTCAGCCCGAAGTGATTGCTGACATAGACGTCGCGCTGCTGCAGCATGTCCACCGGCCAGGCATTGGGCCCGCCCTTGCGGCCGTCCACCTTGCCGTCGGCCTCGATCACCCGCTGAAGGTCCAGCCGCCCCGGAATCCAGGTCGAGGTCAATGCCCGGCCCACCAGGATCTTGTCGGGATAGAGGGTGAACCAGCCGTCTTCATATTGCTGTTCATAGCCGGCGGCGCGCAGCGTCGCCCAGGCTTCCTCCAGGGTGACGCTTTTCATGCGGTCCAGTATGGCGTCGGGCACCTTGGGACGGCCGTCGGCAAAGCGTTCGCCCTTCCATTCCGGGGTGTCGTGGATGACCTCTTCGCGCGGCACGAATCCCTGATGCGCCAGCGCCGGTGTTGCAACTGCGAAGGCCATCAGGGCCGCGCATGCCAGATTTTTCATTGTCATCCCCATCAAAGCCCTTTGCGGGAATAATCACTGCACCTCGGCCTTGCGCAAGGAAAATCGTTAGCGGTACCAGACGGGTCATGCTTTAGTTTGAAAAATTCTTGCGGGAGGCAAAGATGGACCGCCGTTCTTTTCTGGGTGCGGGCTTTTATGCGGCGCTTCTGGGCGACGCCAGGGCCGCCGGCACCAGCCGGGCACCGCGCCTGCGCATTCGCGAGGTGCGCGCCATCCGCCTCAGGAACGGGTTCAACAGCCGTTTTGTGCGCATCTATACCGAGGAAGGGCTGACCGGCACCGGCGAATGCGTGGATTCGATCGGCACCGAATACATCATCAACAACAACTTCAATGTCATGCTGAAGGGCCGCGATCCGCTGGATATCCAGGGCATCCTTGCCGACTTCTGGGGCTATCACAAAATCAACCTGGCCGGCGCGCCATCGGTGATGTTCGTGCATGGCCAGGGCGGGCCCTATCTCACGGCGGTCAGCGGCGTCGAAATGGCGTTGTGGGACCTGGCCGGCAAGGCGTTCGGGCTTCCCATCCATCACCTGCTGGGCGGCAAGATGCGCAGCCGGGTGCCGGTCTATCTGCATGCCGCCAATCCGCAGATCGCCCGCACGGTGTTCGACCAAACCAAGACCCGCGCCGTCAAGGTGGGCCTGGACTACGCGCCCGACGACTGGTCGATCAAGAAGGGCTTTGAGCCCGACCGCCCCTACGCCCTGCACATGACCAACAACCAGGTGGATGACGTGGTCAATTTCTTCGCCGGCTTCCGCAAGGAGCTGGGCAAGGATTACGAATTCGCGCTGGAATGCCACGCCCATTACGACACCGAGACCGGCATCCAGATCTGCAACCAGGTCGAGCCCTATCGTCCGCTCTGGGTGGAAGAGCCGGTGCCCAGCGACAATGTCGATTCCATGCTGCGTATCCGCAACAATACGCGGGTGCCGATTGCGGCGGGCGAGAATATCTATACCCGCTACGGTTTCCGGCCCTATCTGGAGAAGCAGGCGCTTTCGATCATCCAGCCCGACTTCACCAAGGCCGGCGGGCTGATGGAAGGCCTCAAGATCGCCGCCATGGCGGAAACCTACAACGTGCCGGTGGCGCCGCATGGCGTCTGCACGCCGCTGGGCACCCTGGGCATCACCCATGTCTGCTCGGTCATCCCGAATTTCCTGATCCAGGAATTCACCCACTATCAGGAAAAGCCCTTCACCGAATTGTGCGAGCCGGTGACGCTGGATGCCGAAGGCTTCCTGACGGTTCCCGATGCGCCGGGCATCGGCATCGATCTCAACGAGGCCGCGGTGAAGGAGCGCCTGGACCCCGAATTCAAGATGCTGTGACGCCCTTCTGCCGGGCCAGGTCGAAGATCTGGGTCATGGGGACCCATTTCTGGCCGGGCGCGGCGTGGGGCAGGGCCTTCTGGAAAGTCCACATCAGGCTTTCCCATTCGTCATGTTTGGCGGGGATGTCGCGGTCCCTGGGATAGTCGTCGGCCACGGTGGCGATCATCACCATGCGGTCCCCGGTGCGCCAGATTTCCATGCCCTCGATGCCCTGGGCATAAATATCGTCCACGATCTCCGGCCATACCGCACCGGGGCGGTGATACTGTTCGTATTCGGCAATTCCTGCCGGGTCGTCGATCAGGTCCAGGGCAAAGCACAGGCGGCGGCTCATTTTGTTGCTCTTTCGAATGGGCGTTTGGACTATAAAGGGGCCCTCGCGCTTTTGGGAGTTTTCATGGCCTCGTTCCTGCGGTTGCATCCCAGCGACAATGTCGTCGTTGCGGTGAATGGCTTGTCGCCCGGCGACATCGTCGACGATGTGAAGATCACCCGGCGCATTCCGCCCGGCCACAAGGCCGCGGTACGGCCCATCAAGAAGGACGAGCCTGCGCTGAAGTTCGGCCAGGTCATCGGCTTTGCCAGCCAGGACATCGCGCCCGGCGACTGGGTGCATGAGCATAATATCGGTTTTCACGCCGTGGACCGCGACTATCAGTTTGAAGTCGATGCCCGCGATCCCACCCCGCTGACGGGTGCAACCTTCCAGGGCTTTGCCCGCGCCAATGGCCGGTTCGGCACCCGCAACTATCTGGGAATTCTCACCAGCGTGAACTGCTCGGCCACCGTGGCGCGGCTGATCGCGCGCGAGGTCGAAAAGCGCGGCCTGCTGGACGACTATCCGCAAATCGACGGCATCATCCCCCTGGTGCACGGCCATGGTTGCGCCATGGACAGCAAGGGCGAAGGTTATGAAGTGCTCAAGCGCACCCAATGGGGCTATGCCGCCAACCCGAACATGGGCGCGGTCCTGATGGTGGGGCTGGGCTGCGAGACCTTCCAGATCGCGCGCTGGAAACAGGCCTATAACATCGCCGAAAGCGACAGCTTCCGCTCCCTGACCATCCAGGATTCCGGCGGCACCGCCAAGGCGATCGAAGCCGGTGTCGCGGCGGTGCGCGACATGCTTCCGGCCGCCGGCGCGGTCAAGCGCGTCACCGCGCCCGCCTCGGAACTGATGCTGGCGCTGCAATGCGGCGGCAGCGACGGCTATTCGGGGATCACCGCCAATCCGTCCCTGGGCGCGGCGGTGGACCTGCTGGTCGCCCATGGCGGCACCGCCATCCTTTCGGAAACCCCGGAAATCTATGGCGCCGAGCATCTGCTCACCCGCCGCGCCAGTCCGCAGGTCGGCAAAAAGCTGATCGAGCGCATCCGCTGGTGGGAAGACTATACCAGCCGCAACGCCGGCAGCATGAACAACAATCCGTCGCCGGGAAACAAGGCGGGCGGGCTGACCACCATCCTGGAGAAATCGCTGGGCGCGGCGGCCAAGGGCGGCACCACGCGGCTGAAGGCGGTGGTGGAATATGCCGAGCCCGTCACCGCCAAAGGCTTTGTGTTCATGGACACGCCGGGCTACGACCCGGTCTCGGCCACTGGGCAGGTGGCGGGCGGGGCGAACATATTGTGCTTCACCACCGGGCGCGGCTCGGCCTATGGCTGCAAGCCCACCCCGTCGATCAAGCTGGCCACCAATACGCCGGTCTATGAACGCATGATCGACGACATGGACATCAATTGCGGCGACGTGCTGGACGGCGTTTCCATCGCCGACAAGGGCAAGGAGATTTTCTCCCATATTCTGAAGGTCGCCTCGGGCGCGCGTTCCAAGTCCGAAAAACTGGGCTATGGCGATGCCGAATTCGTGCCCTGGCAGATCGGCGCGACCATGTAGCGCCGTCCGCCAAAATCCGCTTAACTCGCGTGACAAGAAAAGCCGGCCCCGCCTCCCCCCGCAGGCGCGGGAGCGCGAAAGCGGGGGAGGTGCCCGTGGCATCGCAGACAATGCGCGGGGGCGGAGGGGGAAATGAAGAAGCTGCCGGTTGTCGAAAAACGCTATGTCGTCGCCTTTGCGCTGACCTCCACCCTGTTCTTCGCCTGGGGCCTGGCATCGCAGTTCAACGATCTTCTGCTGCATCACTTCCAGAAGGCGCTGGACATCAGCCGCACCCGCGCCAGCTTTACCCAGTTCGCCTTCTATATCGGCTATTTCTGCGCGCCGCTTCCGGCCGCCATGATCATCCGCCGCCTGGGTTACAAGAAATGCATGGTGATCGGCCTGGCGATGTATGCCGTCGGCGCCTTCCTGTTCGTGCCGGCGGCGCATCTGCGGGTCTATGGCATCTTCCTGGTGGCGCTTTACATCATCGCCTTCGGCGCCGCCTTTCTGGAGACCAGCGCCAATCCCTATATCGCCATCATGGGCGAGCCCGCCACCAGCTCGCCGCGGCTGAACTTCGCCCAGGCATTCAATGGCGTCGCCACCGTGCTGGGGCCGCTGGTCGGCGGCTATGTGATTTTTTCCGGCGTGGAATATACGCCGGCCCAGCTCGCGCGGATGACGCCGCAGGCTATCGACAGCTGGCGCGCCGGCGAGGCGGGGGCCGTGGGCCTGCCCTATCTGGTGCTGGGCTGCCTGATGGTGCTGATCGCCCTGGCCATTGCCTATACGCGCTATCCGGCCCTGCGCGGCGACGTGACGCCGCAGGGCAGCAGCTCGCCGTTCAGCGTTCTGAGAAAGCCGCGCGTGCGCTACGCGGTGATTGCGCAATTTTTCTATTGCGGGGCGCAGGTGGGAATCTGGAGCCTGCTGGTGGATTTCGCCAAGGAAGCCGCCAATGTGCCCGAGCGCATCGGCGCCACCGTCTATCTGTTCTCCACCATGGTGGCCTTCTGCGTCGGCCGCTTCGCCGGCGCCTTCCTGCAGCGCTATATCGATCCGGCGCGCCAGCTGGTGATCTATTGCGGCTGCAATATCGTGTTGTGCTGCCTGGCGGCGACGCTGGGCGGGTTTGCCAGCATATACGCCATGGTGGCGACCAGCTTCTTCATGTCCATCATGTTCCCCACCATCTTCGCGCTGGGGATGGAGGAGCTGGGACATGAGACCGAGTTTGCCTCCATCCTTTATCGTCATGGCGATTTCCGGCGCCGCGGTGGTGCCGCCGATCATGGCCTATGCCGCCGACCGGACCGGCGCGCTGCACTGGAGCCTGTTCTTCCCGGCAATCTGCTATGTGGTGGTGGCGAGCTTTGGGCTGATGGCGCCCCGGATGGGGCATACGCAGGCATGAGTTTTCGAAAGTGAGCATTCCCCTTCGCCCGCTGGGCAACACCGGACTTCGCGTCACCGAACTGGGCTTCGGTACCGCGCCCGCTGGGCAACCTGTTCCGGCCCCTGGCGGACGCGGCGGCGCGCGAGAGCCTGGCGGCGGCCCAGAAAGCCGGCTTCGGCTATTACGATACGGCGCCTTTTTATGGCTTTGGCTTGTCGGAGCGGCGGCTGGGCGATGCGCTGCGCGCGCGCAAGGATATCGTCCTGTCCACCAAAGTCGGGCGGTTGCTGAAACCGGTGCCGGGTCCGGTGGATGAGGGCGTGGTGCGCCATGGCTATGCCACGCCCATGCCGTTCGAGCCGGTCTATGACTATTCCTATGACGCGGTGATGCGCTCCTATGAGGAGAGCCTGCAAAGGCTCGGTCTTTCGCGCATAGATATTCTTTATATCCACGACATCGGCCGCCTCACCCATGGCGCGCAGAACGTGGCGCGGATGGCCGAACTGACCACGGGCGGCGGGTTGAAGGCGCTGGAGGCGTTGCGCGCCGCAGGCGCGATCGCCGGGTTCGGCATGGGCGTGAACGAGGTGCCCGCCTGCCTGGAGGTGATGGACCATGCCCGGCTGGATGTGATCCTGCTGGCGGGCCGCTACACCCTGCTGGAACAGACCCCGCTGGACGATCTGTTTCCGCGCTGCGCGGCGGCCGGTACCGCCATTGTGGTGGGCGGACCGTTCAATTCCGGCATCCTGGCGGTGGGGACGAAAACGGCCGCGCCGCTTTATTATGATTACGAACCCGCGCCCGGCCATGTGATCGACAGGGTGCGACGCGATCGAGGCGGTCTGCGGCCGCCATGGCGTGCCGCTGGCGGCGGCGGCGCTGCAATTCCCACTGGCCCATCCCCTGGTCGCCAGTGTCATCCCGGGACTGGATTCGCCCGCGCGCGTGGCCCAGGCGGTGTCCCTGTACCGGCACAAGATTCCGCCGGCGCTGTGGCGGGAGCTGCGCGCCGAAAGCCTCCTGCGTCCCGACGCACCGATCCCGGATTAGAGGGGTTCCATGATCATCGATGCCCACCAGCATTTCTGGGATCCGGTGCGCGGCGATTACGGCTGGCTGAAGCCGGGCAATCCCATTCATCGCGCTTTCGGCGCCGACGACCTGCGGCCGCTGCTGGCCCGGGCGGGGGTGGATGCCACCATCATCGTGCAGGCGGCGCCGACCGCCGCCGAGACCGACTATATCCTCGCCATTGCCCGCGCCACGCCCTGGGTGCTGGGGGTGGTGGGTTGGATCGACCTGGAAGCGCAAAATGCCGGCGATGAAGTGCGTCGCCGCGCCGCCGATCCGCTGTTTGTCGGCGTGCGGCCGATGCTGCAGGACCTTGCCGATCCAGACTGGATCCTGCGCCCCGGTTTGGACGGCGCCCTGATGGCCATCGCCGCCGAGGGACTGGTTTTCGACGCCCTGATCCTGCCGCACCAGATCGCGGCGATTGACGAACTGGCCACCCGCCATCCGCAACTCTCCATCGTGCTCGACCATGCCGCCAAGCCGCGATTGGGCGATGCCGGTGCGATGGCGGACTGGGCGCGCGCGATCGCGGTGCTCGCAGGACGGCCCAATGTCGCCTGCAAGGTCAGCGGCCTGCTGACGGAAGTGCGCTCCGGCGGCGGCAGGGACGATGTTGTCCGTGCCATCGTGCTGCTGCTGGACCTGTTCGGACCCAGCCGGCTGGTATGGGGCAGCGACTGGCCGGTGCTGACCTTGGCGGATTGCTTCGCGGCGGCCGGCGATTATGCGGGCTGGTTTGCGCTGGCGCGCGGCGCCGTCGCGGCCCGGGATCCCGGCGCGGTTGCCGCCCTGATGGGCGGCAATGCCATGCGCATTTATCGCCTCTCGCGCCACAACCGTGCCTGAATTGGTCGCCAACTTCGCCTATCCACGATACCCTGTGCGAACAGTATCGGAGCATTGTTCTTGATCCGGCGTTGGATGGTGGCCATTTTTCTTGGGCTTGCGGCAATCGCGCTGCTGCTCTGGCTGGCGCGCGCCCAGTTCGCGGCGCAGCTTGCCCGCGCCTATTTCCGCGAGCACGGCATCGAGTCCTCGGTCGAGATCGGCGCGTTGGGTCTTTCGGGCGCTTCGGCCCGCTTTGCGCTGGGACCGCGTGGGGCGCCCGATATCTCGGCCGACCGGGTCGAGCTGCACTTCGATCCGCTGCACTGGCTGCCCTATGTGGTGGAAGTGCGGCTGGTCAATCCGGTGGTGCGGGCGCGGCTGGACGCGGACGGCAAGGTCAGCCTGGGCACGTTGCAGGACTGGATCGAGTCCCTCAATCGCCAGCAGGGACAATCACGCTTTGTCAGCGACGATCTTGCCGTCTCGCTCACGGGACTGCGCCTGCTGCTGTCCACGCCGGGCGGTGCGCTGGAAGTGGACGGCGATGCAAGGCTGGTGAAAAACCTGCCGGTTTCCCTGACGCTCACGGCCCGGCCCGCCACAATTGTTTACCGCGACCTGACTGTGGTCCTGCAGGCGGCCGGCCTTTCGTTCGACCAGGGCAGCGGCGCGCTCGCGGCCAAATTTTCCGGCGCCATCAAAAATCCCGCGCTCGACGCCCGGGGCGTGGATGCGCGGGTGAACGTCATCGGTCTCAAATGGCGTTCGGCGGACCGGCGATTGTCCGTCACGGCGCCGTCGCTTCATCTGCAAGCCGTGGCGGCATCGCTTGCGGCCGCCGCGGTTTTCGCTGAACCGCGCCTGGACGTCACGGCCCGCAACCTCACGCTCACATCCGCAGATGGCGGGCTCGATGCCGGCGCCGATCTTGCCGTCTCGGCCGAGGCCGGATTCGAAGCCGCGCTGGCGCCGTTGCAGGCGGCCGATCCGGCGCTGGCCAATGCAATTCGCCGAAACCTCCAGCATTTGTCCTTGGTGCTCGCCGGTCATCTGGAACGGCGCGGCGGCATCGCCCGCTTCGCGGCGCGCGAGCCATTGCAGGTGACGGGCGCCAAAGGCGGCATCCTGCGCGTCCCCGCCCTGGCGGTTTCGGGGACGCCCGACAGTTTGAACGCGGATTTGCAGGCCAATCTTGTCGGCCCCGGTCTGCCCACCACCAGGCTGGCCCTGCATAATCTGGTGTGGAGCGGTGGCGGCGTCACGGCCGACGCCCGACTGGATGCGCGTTTCAGCTTCGCCATGTTGCGGGGCGTTGTCCTCGGCGCCCATGGCAAACTGTCCTGGCAGGACGGCCGCTACGGCTTCATGCCGGCGGGCTGCGTGCATGCCACCTTGGCCGCCTTTCATCCCGGCGCCAGCGATCTGGCGAAGGATATACGCGCCGAAATCTGCGGCGTGAAAAACCGGCCGCTGGTGACGGGCGAGGGTGCGCGCTGGAAATTGACCGGCCAGGCGCGCGATGGCTCCGCCGATCTGCCGTTGGCGACGGCGCGGGCCGAGAAGGTTGCCGCCGGCCTGGATTTTGAAGGCGAGGGCGCGCCCCTGCGCGGCACTGCGACCGTCACCACAAGCGAGATTGTGGACCGTGCCGCCGCCCTGCGTTTCAAGCCACTGCTGGCCCACGGCACCGCGTCGCTGGCCAAGGGCGTGTGGACAGGCCGCATGACCATGGCCGACCAGAAGAATGTCGCACTGGGCGCGGCCAGTTTTGTCCACACGATGGCAACGGGCGCGGGCACGGCCCATATCGACGCGCCCCATATCGCCTTCGCGCCGGACCAGCTTCAGCCCGTCGATCTTTCGCCCCTGCTGGCGGTGCTGCGCCGTGCCGAAGGCACGGCGGCCCTGACCGGCGACATCAGCTGGACACAGGCCGCCATCACCAGCCATGGCAAGCTCGCCATCGCGACGCTGGACTTCATGACGCCGCTGGGCAAGGCGCATGCGGTGAAAAGCGATATCGCCTTCACCTCCCTGCTGCCGCCTGTCACCGCCCCGGGCCAGGGGCTCACCATCTCGCGCATCGACTGGACCATTCCGTTCAGCGCCGTGGATGTGCGCTTCGGCTTCAGCCCCGCCACCATCCAGATCGCCAAGGCCGATACCGATATCGCCCAGGGTCATGTCGCGCTGGGCGCCATGACAATTTCCGTCGCCAACCCCGGCCGCATTGCCGGCGCCGCGCAGATCGACGGCATCGCGCTCAATGCCCTGGTGGCGGCGTCGAACCTGGGCAACAAGGTGAAGGTGGAAGGCAAGGTTTCGGGGAAAATTCCATTCGTGGCGGGACCGGATGGCTTTCGCATCGCCAACGGCCATATCGCGGCCGATGGGCCGGGCCGGCTGTCGGTGGACCGCTCGCTGTGGGCCCAGGGCGATGCGGCGGTCAGTACCAATGCGGTACAGGGGTTTGCCTATCAGGCGCTGGAAAATCTTGCCTTTGAGCAGATGTCGGCCGACATCAATTCCGTCGCCAACGGACGGTTGCAGATCGTCTTTCACATCAAGGGCCGCAGCGATCCGCCCAAGCCGCAGGCGGCCGAAGTCGCACTTGCCGATCTCATCAACGGTACGGCCTTTAACAAGTCCATCCCGCTCCCGGGCGGCACCCCCATCGACCTGACCCTGGATACCTCCCTTAATTTTGACGAACTCTTGAAGTCCTATACTGAAGCATGGTCAAAGAGTCTCAGTCCGGAGGGGCGACCGGACACCATGCCTGGAGCAAAGCCATGAAAAGAATGCTTTTTGCCGCCTGTGCGCTTGTGGCGCTCGGTGCCTGTACCCCGACCATCCGGGTCGAGGTCGCGCCGATCAACATCTATGCCAAGCTGGACGCCGATGTGCGGGTGCGGCTGGACAAGGAAGTCCAGAGCGCCATTTCGCAAAATCCCGATCTTTTCTAGCCTGAAGGAAGCCCCATTATGCGCATTTTCAAGAACATCCTCGCCGCCGCCGCGCTTGTGTTGCTGGCCACGCCGGCTTTCGCCGATCTTGCCAGCGACAAGGCCGCCGTCGATGCCGCCAAGGCGGCCGGCATCGTGGGCGAGCAGGCCGATGGCTATCTCGGCCTTGTCAGCGGCTCCGCCGATGCCGCCGTCACCGCGGCGGTGAACGAGATCAATGCCGGCCGCCGGGGGGTCTATGCCCAGACGGCGGCAAAGTCCGGCGTCACGCCGGATGCCGCCGGACAGGCCACCGGCGCGCAGCTGATCGCCAAGGTCCCGGGCGGACAGTATTTCAAGCCGCTGGGCGGGGCCTGGACCAAGAAGTAGCCGGGACCTAGGCCAGGTCCACCGCCACCACTTCGTGCAGGCGGATGCGCGGCACTTCCACCACCAGGCGGCCGCCGTCGCGTGACGTCTTGGGCACGGCGCCGCTTTCCAGCAGCTTTACCGCGCCGACCGTCGCGTCCGGCGGAATCGCCAGCGACACGGTGTAGGGCCCGGCCGGCATCACTTCGCGATAGGGGCCCTTCATCATCATCGGGTTGTTCATGTTGACGACATGGGCGGCGAGGGAATTTTTCTGTCGCCAATAGGCAATGTCCACCATGCCGGGGCCGGTCACCGTCATGGGTTGGGATTCCTCGGCCGCCCATTCCACCGCGTTCTTCAGCAGCAGCATGTGATCGGCCGCCAGCACCTCCCAGAAGGTGCGGTCCAGGTCCATGGGGAAATACACCACCCGGCCCTTGCCGACCTGGCGGCAGAACACCATGGCAATATTTGTCTCCGGGGTCATGGTATAGACCCGCTCCATCGGCAGGTCGGGATAGCTGGGTATCAGGGTCAGGGGCTGCCAGGCGCCGTCATGCGGCTTTACCGTGATCTGCTGGGTGGCGGCAATGATGCGCGGCGCATCTTCCAGCCCGCGGGTCAGCATGTGCGGATGGCGCGGCGTCAGATAGCTGTTCTTCACGCCCGTGTCGGTCTTGACGTAATCGCAGCCGAACAGGTCGGACAGGCCGAAATTGGCGCGGCGCTTGCCCAGCTCGTCATAGAGCGAGGTCTCCCCTGTCGCGACAATGCGCCCCCCCGCCATCACATAGTCGCGGATCTGCTGGCATTGCCTGTCCGAAAGCGCGGCAATATCGGGCATCACCAGCACGCGATAGCGCGCGATGTGCCCCGGCTCCAACTGGCGGTCGTCGGCCATCTCAAAGGGGATGCGCGCTTCCACCAGCGCCTGGTAATAGCCGTTCTGGGA
The DNA here is from genome assembly GCA_963835715.1 of uncultured Alphaproteobacteria bacterium. GTDB lineage: Bacteria > Pseudomonadota > Alphaproteobacteria > Micropepsales > Micropepsaceae > Rhizomicrobium. The sequence goes on along the minus strand of CAWIGN010000002.1, from coordinate 206,731 downwards.
ATCGGTCACCCGCTGGGCCGCGCGCACCCCGTCACCGGCGGTGAAGGCGGTACCGCCGGCAGTGAAGATGCCCGACTGGGTGGAGTTGAGCATCGCCACCCGCGCCAGGTTGGCGGTGTTGCGCATGTACTTGTCGTGCGCGTAATGCCACTGGAAAATCTTCGTGACCGGCGCCACCCAGCGCGCATCGAAGATGCGGGCATTGAACTTGCAGTACCAGGGCCGGAAACCCTGGGCGATGCCGCCATGGGCCCAGGCTTCCAGTTCCGGGCCGCGCTGCACCGAATCCTTCCAGCGGTTCTCGTCTTCCACCCCGACATTGAACAGTCCGCACACCGGCAGGTTCTGCATATAGGCGCGCACCTGCTTGGCATACTTGCCCATCATCCACACCGGCGTGGTGTCCTTGCGGCCCTGGCGGTCCACCGCCACGATGGGGATCACCACATTGTTGGGATCGTTCATGCCGCCATTGGGACTGAAGAAGCAGTCCTTCTTCGAGGCCTTGACCGTGTCGTCCCAAAGCTTGAACTGCTTCCAGCGCATGTCGGCATTCCACTGGATATAGGCCTTGCGCTGCGGGTCCTGGGGGTCGTTGGTGGTCGGCAGCTCCATGCCGGTGGCGGCGCGGAACTTGCTGCGGCAGGTCTGGCAATAGCACATGCCGCTGCCCGCCCAGCGATTGCCGAAGAATCCCTCCGGCCCGTAGACGTCGGCAATCTCCTTCAGCACCGCGGGCATGAAGTCGAACATGAAGCCGCCATTCTGGCAGGTGACATACATGTCGGCGGCGGCCCAGTGGCGGCGCGGCTTGCCGTCCTGGGTGCAGGCGGCCCATTCGGGATGGGCGGCGAAGGCCTCCTCGCTCATGGCATGGGGATCGACGCGGGCGATGACGCTCATGTTGAGCGCACGCGCACCCTTGACCATCTCGCCGAACATGTCGCGATTGCCCAGATACTTGGCGCGGTTATGCAGCGGAACCTTGGAAGGGTAGAAACAGATGCAGCCGCCGGCGGACAGGCACACCGCCTCGACATGGGTTTTCTTGAACAGGTCGAACCAGAAGTCGGGGTCATAGCTGGGCGGGTCTTCCTCGGTGAAGGCGACCTGGGCCCAGCGCATCGCATTGTTGGCCCAGGGCAGGCCCGCCATGTCGCCGGTCATGGCGAAAGCGGGCGCCTCGAACGGCGCCAGCGCCAGCAAGCCGCCCGCGCCCAGCAGCAAGGCCTCGCGCCGTGTCGCGTCCGCTATGTTGTTTTCCGCCATTATCCGCTCCCTGTTAGCGGTCTCTTTTTAAGGCGCATTGCCAAGCCCGGCAATTCACGCTTGACTGAATGTCATAAAAATATCGGCCTCGGGCAGTGAAGCGGCAGGCCGAATATGGAGAGAGGAAACCATGCGCCATCTGGGCCTTGTGGCCGCGTTTCTTGCGCTTTCGACATGGGGCGCGCGCGCGGCCGATATCACGGTCTACTCGCCGGGCATCGTCAATGGCGCCCTGAAGACGCTGGCGGCCGCCTGGACGCAGGAAACCGGCAACAAGGTCACATTCGCGGGAAACAATGTGGGTCGCATCCGCACCGCCCTCGGCAAGGATGATCCGGGCGACGTGGTGGTGGCTCCCACCAGCGATTTTGCGGACTTCGCGCCCAAGCTGGTGGCGGGCAGCGAACGGGCGCTGGGCCGCATCCTCTTCGGTATCGTGGTCAAGGCCGGCGGCGCCCATCCCGACATTTCCAGCCATGAGAAATTCGTTGCCTTCGTCAAACAGGCGGGCGTGCTGGCCTATGCCAATCCGCAGGTCGGCAGCCTGACCGGCGGGATGGTCGAGGAAATGCTCAAGCGTCCGGAATTCGCCGGTGTGGAACGGCGGCCCATCCGCGGCATGATCGGCGATGCTATCGTGCGCGGCGACGCCGAATATGGCGGCGGCGCCATCACCGAGGAACTGATGGCCAAGGACGCCGAAGTGGTGGGCCCGTTCCCCGACGATCTGGGCCTGCATGTCGATGTATCGGCGGCGGTCCTGAAGGTATCCGCCGCGCCGTCCGAGGCCGAAGCCTTCCTGCGCTATGTCACCCGCCCGCAGGCGGCGGCGGTGTGGAAGGCCAGCGGCATTGTGGAAACGCCGCCGAAATAGTCAGAACGGCTTCATGCCCTTGGCGCTCCAGGCGGCCTTGGCCTCCTGCCTGGTGAGGAATTTGATGAAGGCGGCCGCTTCCGCCTGATGGGTGGAGCGCGCCGACACCGCCAGGATGGCGTCCATGTGCCCGCCCAGTTCCACCGGCAGCGGCGCCACCAGCTCGATCGGCGGCTTGTTGAGGATTTCCGGCACCAGCTGGATCGCCATGTCGCCTTCGCCGCGCGCCAGGGCGCCCGCGCCTTCCCCCTTGGCGACCGGCACGACATGGACGCCGGCAAATTCCGGGCGCTTGAGGATGCCGTCAATGATCACGCCCTGCATGGTGCCGGCCTTGGGATCGTTGACCTCCACGGCGCCGGCGGACTTCAGCACCGCCGCCAGTTTTTCCACGGTGGAAATATCGGGCTTGGGGGCGCCTTTCCTGACCGCCAGTCCCAGCTCGTCGCGCCCCAGCGGGGTATAGCTGCCCGCCACGATGCCGCCGTCCAGGGCCAAAGTGTTCATCAGGTCGGCGGGAAGCCCGATCACGTCGGCGGGCGGGGTGTCGGTCTTGATCCGCCCCACGATCACGTTCATGCCGATCTCCACCACCTCCACCTTGGTGCCCGTGGTCTTGGTGAAGTCCGCCGCCAGTTCCTTGAGCGCCGAATTGTATACAAAGCCGGGCGCCACCACCTTGATGTCGGCCTGGGCGGCGGTGGAAAGCAGGGCGAGCAGGGCGGCGCAAAGCGGCAGGCGCATGGGATATCCTATCGGTAAAGAAGAATGCTTTGCCAGAACGGGCATTGATGGGCGGCGGAAAACTGGGCGTTGGTCTGGGTGTGGCGCCAGGCATCGTCCTGGAGGAAATAGGCGGCGCCGTCCTTTTTCCAGCGCGGCCAGGGTGCGTCGCCCTTGCCGTTGGGGTTGCCGGCCCGCGCGAAACCCGCCCAGGCGGCGATCAGCCGGTCCGACAATTTGCGTTGCGTGGGATTGAGCGCTGTGGGCAGGCCGTCGGGACCGCCATGATAGCCCGTGAAGATGTAGGGGATGTCGCCGGTGTGATAGGCCAGCGACGCATAACCCGGCATCTTGGGGAAATAGCTGGGCGCGGTGCGATCGTCGAACTCATACATATAGACCGGCACATGCGGTGCCAGGGCGCCCGCCAGATACTGGCCGCGGCAGGCCAGATTGTCTGTGGCGGCTGCGGTCCAGGCGGCTTGCGCCGCGCCCTTGACGGGATAATGGGCGAGTACCGCCTCCAGCGTGCCCTTGGCGTAGGCGGGCGGCGATCCGCCGGGTCCGGCATTGCCGTCATAGAGTCGTTTCATGGCGGCCGTGAAATCGGCCGCGCTGGTGGCGGCATGGTCGTTGCGGAAATATTGCGCGATGCCGATGGTGAAATTGGCCTCGTCCCGCGTGGTGCCGATCATGATCGGCATCCGGTTGAATTTTCCGCTGCGCACGGCATCGATCATCTGCTGTGGGATCACCTGGCCGTCCACCAGCGGGCCGTTGACGAAGGGGCTGGTGGCGCTGGGCGTGCCCGCCAGGGCGACGATCCTGGAGGCGGGCAAGGCACGCAGGCATTTGGCGATCGCCTCGCCCTTGCAGCCGGCGGCGGCGGCGAACTTGCTGCCGCGCTCCTCGGCGATGGCACGGGTGGCGAAGGGCGTATAGCCGCCGCTCTGGAAAATGGCGCGGTGAAACAGCCCGGCGGCGGCCGGCGATACCACATTGGCGCCGGACGCGCCGGCCCCCGCCGACTGGCCCCCCAGGGTCACATTGCCGGGATCGCCGCCGAAGCCCGCGATGTTGCGCCGAACCCATTTCAACGCCGCCTGCATGTCCAGGATGCCGTAATTGCCGAAGGCATGACCTTCCTTGTCCAGGGCCGGATGGGCCAGGAAGCCGAACAGGTTGAGGCGATAGTTGAGGGTGACGACCACCAGCCTGCCCTGCGCCGCCAGGCGGGAGGCGTCATAGTCATTGCTTGCGCCATCGAAATAGCCGCCGCCGTGAATCCACACCAGCACCGGCAATTTCGCTTTTGTGTCGGGCGTGAAGACGTTGAGATAAAGACAGTCCTCGTTGCTGTTGGGCGGGCCGGCGAAGGGGCCCAGGGTGGTGATCTGGGCACAGGTCGGGCCGAACCTGTCGGCCTTGCGCACCGCGCTCCATTTGGCCGCCGGTTGCGGCGGCATCCAGCGCAAGGCGCCGACCGGCGGCCTGGCATAGGGAATACCCAGGAATTGGGTGACACCGTTTTTGGCAATGCCGTCAACCGGGCCGTCCGCGGTGCGGACGGGCGCGGCGCTTGCGCCCGCCGCCAGCCCGCACAGCAATCCCAGCGCCAATGAAAGTTTGCGCATGTCGCCTCCTAGTTGGCGTGCCGGCTCTGAATATAGCTGACGATCTGCCAGATCTGCTCTTGTGTCAGCTTGTCGTTCCAGGCGGGCATGCCGCGCGGGGTGCCGTCGGCGATGGTGCGATAGATCTCGCCCGGCTTGCCGCCATATTGCCAGCTGTTATCGGTAAGGTCCGGCCCCATGCCGCCGGTCAGGTCATAGGCATGACAGCCGGCGCAGTTCATGGCGCCGAACAAGACATGACCGGCCTCGATCGCATCGGCATTGCCGGCCAGCGGATTGGCGCTGTCCGCGGTCACTTGCGCGAAGGCAGCGGGCCCCGACACCATCGCCGCCAGGACCAAAGCAACACGCCACATCAGTTATGCGCCGCCGCCGGAGGCACCGAGACCGGCGCCGCCGCACCAGCGTCGGTTCTCAGTTGCGAAGGGCCCGAGCCGATGCCCGCGCCGTCCACCGAAAAGACGTACAGCGTGTTGCCGCCGGGGGGGAAACCATTGACCCGCCGGTTGACGCCGGCGCCGCCGCCCACCCCGGTATAGACCGCGATATATTCGCGCTTGTCCGGTCCCAGGAAGGCGATGGGCTGGCTCATGATGGCGCTGCCGACCTTCTGCGACCATAAGACCTTGCCGCTGCGCGCATCCACGGCGCGGAACCAGCCGTCCAGCGTGCCGTAAAAGACAAGGTCGGAGCCGGTGACGACCACCCCGCTCCAGGTCATCATGTCTTCCTTCAGCGACCAGACCCGCTTGCCCTTCACCGGGTCCCAGGCGATGAACTCGCCCCAGTTGCCGCCGGGACCGGCATGGCGCGTCATCTCCATCCCGTCATAGGGCGCGCCGGGAATGTACTTCACGATGTGGTTGGTCAGGTCCATGCAGGTGTTGAAGATGCCGGCATAGAGCAGCCCGGTGCGCGGGCTGAAGGCGGACGGGTTCCAGTTCTTCACCCCGATGTCGGGCGGGCAGATATTCTCCACCTTCTTTTCCACGATCGGATGCGCCGCGTCATTGACGACCGGCATGCCGGTGGACAGATCCACGGTCTTGGCCCAGTTCTGGTGGCCGAAGGGCTGGGCCACCAGCACTTCGCCGCTGACGCGGTCGATGGTGTAGGCAAAGCCGTTGCGGTTGAAATGCACCATCACCTTGCGGCGCGCGCCCTTCCAGGGAATCTCGATCAGCACATTCTCGTTGATGCCGTCATAGTCCCATTCGTCGTGCGGCGTGAACTGATAGGCCCATTTGGCGGCGCCGGTGGCGGCATCGCGCGCGAACACCGCCGAGCTCCACAGGTTCAGCCCTGGCCGTTGCGACGGCGTGCGCGGCCCCGGATTGGAGGTGCCGTAATAAATTTCGTTCAGGTCCGGATCGTAGGAGACAAAACCCCAGGGCGCCGACGCGCCCTGTTTCCACATCTCGCCGGGCCAGGTGCTGACGCCCAGATCCTTGCCGCGCATCCAGGGATAGAAAGGCTTGAAGTCCGGCCCGATCAGCATTCCGTCATCGGGACCGTTGGTGAAGGCCTTCCACACGGTGTGGCCGTCCTTGACGTCCAGGGCCTGGAACCAGCCATTGGTGCCCAGCTCGCCGCCGCTGGAGCCGACATAGACCTTGTCGCCGACCGTGAAGGCCGACTGGGTCATGGTGGTGCCGTTGGTGACGTCGTCCAGCTTGACGCGCCAAACTTCCTTGCCGGTATTGGCATCCACCGCCACGGTGTGGTCGTCCAGCAGGTTGTAGATCAGCTTGCCGTCGGCATAGGCCCAGCCCCTGAGCACCTTGTCGCAACAGGCCTCGCCGATGGCGCGCGGGTCGGGATTGGGCTGAAACACCCACTTGATCGGAGCGCCCGGCTTGGACAGGTCGAGGGCATAGGCGATGTTGGGAAAGGGCGTGACCAGGTACATGGTGTCGCCCACCACCAGCGGCGCGCCCTCATGGCCGTACATCTGGCCGTCGCTGAAGGTCCAGGCGATGCGCAGGCGCGCGACATTGGCCTTGTTGATCTGGGTCAGCGGGCTATAGCGGGTGTTGGCATAGTCGCGCGCCTGGCGGGTCCATTGCCCAGGCGGATCGCCGGGCGCAAGATTGGCCGTCGCGCCGGTAAAGGATGTGTCCGACGGCGCGGCGTCGCCGCGCGGGGCGGCCAGCGCCGCCGCGCCACACAGAAGGGCCGTCGTCAGCAGAAGTTTGCGCATTCCTATCCCCCGAATTGGTCGCTCCAGCGACACGCTTTGCCGAAAGCCTAGGGCGGCCAAACGGAGCGTGCAAGGACGGGCGATTCGGCCTAGAACCTCCCGAAAACGGGAACGGGAAATGGGACGCTTGGTTTTTTGATTTGTTGCACTGCACCCGCGCGGGCCCGTCCGGCGTGTTCCTGTCACGGCGCCGCCCATGCCTTCGCCGGTATCGGTAATCCGGTGACTGCGGAGACGAAAATTCCGCGCTATGATCCCAGCCACGAACAGCGCCTGGTGTTCGGCGGCGGCGGTACGACGGTCGAATTGCTGAGCCCCGGGCGAATGGACTTCATCGAAAACCATCCGCCCAGGCGGATCTGACAGGGAGCCTTATGATGACCAGCCGCCGCCAATTTCTCGCCGGGACCGCCGCCCTTGCCGCAGCCCCCTTTGCGTCGGGGCCGGCCTTTGCCCAGCGCCATATTCCGCTGGGCCTGCAGCTCTATACGGTGCGCGCCGACCTGGCCAAGGATTACGAAGGCACGTTGAAACAGGTCAAGGCGGCCGGCATCCGCAAGGTGCAGGCCAACCTGACCATGAGCGGCAAGACCTCCCAGCAGCAGCGCAAGCTCTATGACGAGATGGGGTTCATCTGGGACAGTATCCATGCCGGCGGCGACGCTTTGCGCGTGTCCCCGCAAGCGACCATCGATGAAGCCAAGGCGGCCGGCATCAAGAACATCACCTGTTCCTTCCCGCTTTATCCGCAGGACCGCGCCGTCATCATGAAGGGCCCGACGGTGGACGACTGGAAGCGCAATGCCGACGCCTTCAACAAGGTCGGCGAGCTGTGCCGGAATTCGGGCCTCAGCTTCGGTTATCACAACCACAATCTGGAATTCCGCAAGATCGGCGATGTCCTGCCCTACGACCTGCTGCTGCAGCAAACCGACCCGGCGCTGGTCGGCATGGAGATGGATATCGGCTGGGTGGTGGCCGGCGGCGCTGACCCCATCGCCTATCTGACCAAATACCCCAGCCGCTATATTTCGGTCCACATCAAGGACCTCAAGAATGTGGGCATCCCCAACACCAACATGAAGATGACCAGCGCCATTATCGGCTCTGGCATCATCGACTGGGGCAAGGTGCTGCCCGCCGTGAAGAAGAGCGGCGTGCAGACCGCCTATCTGGAACTTGAGGAGCCTTACGATCCTTCGCCCATCGGCATGGTCACCGCCAGCGCGGCCTATCTGAAGGGCAAGCTCTGAGCGATCCGCACAAGGCATGAAACGGGGAGGCGGTTGTTGCCGCCTCCCCGGATTTTTCAGGTCTTTACCGCATACAGCGCGTGATGGGCCAGGATGAACAGGGTCCGTCCGTCCGCGCCGCCGAACAGGATCTGCAAGGGGCGCTCCGGCACGTCGATCTGGCCAATCTGCTTGCCGGACGGGTCGTAGACGACCACCTGTCCATTGGCGACATAGACATTGCCGCTGGCCGACACCGCCACGCTTTCGCCGCCACGGTCGGCAAAGGGCTTGAGGTCGGTGACGCTGCCATTGTCGCCGACCAGGCCGCTATAGGTGCGGCCCTCGGATTCGTTGCTGACATAGACGCGACTGCCCGGCTTCGCCGTCACGAAGCCGTAGGTGTCCAGGTCGTCGGAAAAGCGCCAGCCGACGCCGTCGGGCGGGCCTTGCTGGAAGGTGCGGCTGGCCGGCAGGAACAGGCTGCCGTCGGGCGAGACATATTCGCGTGTCGCGGGCGCCGCCATGTCGCGGGCGAACATCTCGCTCAGGGTGGTGTAGCGGTAGGTTTTGGGGTCCAGCTGGTCCTTGAACTCGCCATTGTTCCAGTAGTTGGCGGGCAACAGGGCGGTGGCGCCTGGATGCGCCGCCATGGGCGTGGGCGCGATCACCGTCAGTTCGGTGGCGGGCGAGCCCGGCTTGAAGGTGTAGAGCGTTCCTTCCGCCCCCAGCGACGACAGCACCAGCAGATTGCCGCTCCTGTCGACCGCCAGATTCACCGGATCGGCGGGATTGTCCCGCTCGATGGAAAGACCTTCTTGGCGCGACCAGCCGTAAATACGCTGCTGGTGCTTGTCCACGAAGTAGAGCTTGCCCTGCGCGTCCACCGCCGCGCCCGAGATGGAATAAAATCCATCCTCCAGTTTTTCGACCCTGTTGCCCATGTCGGACGGCGCGGGCGCCGCGGGTTGGGCGGGATAGTCCAGCACCGCGAATTCGCGCTCGCGGGTCTGGATGTGATGGGTCATGTCGGCGATGCTGTTTTCGGCGGGAAATTTGCTGGCCCGCAGGAAAGTGCCGCAGCCATTGGCGTCGCAGGTGCCCAGTCCGCTTTCCGCATTGACATGCACATTGCGGAAACGGATGTCCGAGGAATTGAAGATGCGCGCCGCCGCATCCACCGGGCGCACCGTGCGCGTCACGCGATAGGCATGCCAGTTGGCGATGGTGATATTGCGGGAATTGGCGATCTCCAGCGAGATCGCTTCCTGGCTTTCGCCGGCTTCCTCTTCGGTCTGGGGGGCGTAGAAATCCCAGTTCTCCACGCGGTTAAGCGCGATCTCCACCCGCACATGATGCTCGTTGGACAATTCATAGACCCGGCCGGGGGTCTTGGTGTCCGATACCGTCATGCCGCTCTGGGCATAGGTATCCACCGACCACAGATTGGTGAAGGTGCCGCCGCCGCCATTGGTCACCCACAGCGAGGGATATTGGCCGTCCCAGCGCTTGTGCATGTCGGGATCGGCGCTGTGGGTGTCGTTATAGGGGTTCCAGCGCGTGCCGTCGGGATTGTTGGTACCGTGCCCGCCCAGAAAGCGCACATCGTCCATCAGGGAATTGGCGCCGGACTGCCACAGCGCCGCCACCGCGCGCGGATTGATGCCGCCGGTGAAAAGGCCGATGCCGCTGACGATATTGTCGCCGCCTTTGGGGGTTTCCAGCAGCGGTTTGGGCGCGCCGATCCCGCCAAAGCCCGGCGTGTTGTCGGGCAGGTCGAACTGGGTGATCGAGGGATGCAGCCCGATCAGCACCGTGTCGGGCCTCAGGCGGATGGTGTCGCGCACGATGTAGCGGCCGCTGGGGACATAGAGCACTTTGGTGGTGTCTATCGCATGCTGGATGGCGGCGGTGTCGTCGCTTGTGCCGTCGCCCTTCACGCCCAGGCTGCGGATGTTGACCCACTGGCTGGTCGGCGGCAGGGGACGGATCGCCGGCGGCAGGGCCGGGGGCAGCGCGGACAGCGGCGCCGCATCCCAGCGGGTGCCGGTCTCGCCCAGCGTGCCCGGCGCCTTCAGGATCAGGCCGTGATTGAAGGCTTTGACTTCATAGGCGCCAGCCGCCCCGAGCGTCTTGCCGCTTTCGCGAAAGCGCGCGAACACCGGCGTATGGGAGGCCACCGCATCCTCGAAACCGATCTGGGTATAGACGCTGTTCTCGTTGCTGACGATCACCGCTGCTTTGGCAACATTCTCGAAGCGCGTATTCTTGGCCCACAGCCAGTCGGAATAGCCGGCATCGATGTCGATTCCCACCGGCACATTGCGGAAGGTGACGTTCACCAGCGTCAGCGACGCCTCATGCTCGCGGATCGCGGCCTCGCGCTGGCCCTCGAACTGGCTGTCGATCAGGGTGAACTGCCAGGCGGGCGAGGGCTTCTCGGTCAGGATGCCGTAGCGGCCGCCGAAAAAGCGCAGGTCTTCGGCCTCGTTGGCGACCTGGTTTATGCCGGCCAGGCCCGAACCGATATGGAAATCCATATGGCTGAGATAGTCGTGCTGGGCACCGTGGAAACGGATGGCGACCGCGCCCGCATTGCCCTTGCCGATTTCGAAGTCGATGTTGCTCATCGCCGAATAGAAGGTACCGGGATTGGCATCGGCGATATTGGGATTGGGCGGTACGCTGCCGGGCGGCGGGAAGGGGACCTTGAAGGCCGGACGGCCGGGCCGTGCCGCGCCCGGACGGAAGCCGGCAAAGATCACCATGTCGGCCACGCCCTTGGCATAGCCCGGCGTGTTGTCGCCCAGCACAAAGACGGGGCGGTGCGCGCCCCAGCCGATCACCCGCACCGCCGGCCACACATAGATGGTGCGGGTCAGGCGGTAGCGTCCCTGCGGAATGAAGACAATGCCTTCGCCGCGGTCTTCCGACGCCTTGTCGATCGCCGCCTGGATGGCGGCGCTGTCGTCGGTCTTGCCGTCGCCCGCCGCCCCGGTGAGATGGACGGCGCGGGGGTCCTGCAGCCGGGTGGTGAAGGCGGAAGTCCCCGGCTGGGCGGCGGCGGAAGAGGCGGCAGCCAGCACAAGGGCGGCGCAAAGAAGCAGGCTTTTCATGGTTTTCATCCCGCGAGGCGTTTCTGACGACAGCCGGCTTCCTAGCAGATGAGAAACTTCCCGTCCCCCCGGCAGCGGATTTTGGCAGCACTTTTGCCGCGCCCGGAACCGCGAAAATGCCATGCTGCACTGCAAAAACCTGTCATGATTTCTGCAATCAAGTCTTTCGGCACGCGTCCGGGGGCGGACGCGGCAAGGCTTGCGCAAGAGGCGGGCTGTCGCGATGAGGCAAATTTCCTGTCATTGGGGATTAAGCTGGGTCCTGGCGCTTGGCGTCGCCCTGCCGCAGACGGCGCAGGACGCCGGGTTGATCCGGGCCTCGGACGTCCTGCCCTGCCTGGATGACATGGAGACGGTGCCGGCCGGCGACGAGTCCCAGCCCATCCTCATTGCGGCGGACGGCGTTTGCCTGGCGACGCAGGCACCGATCTCGATCTAAAGCGCCACGGCCTTTTCCCACCGCAGTGCAAGATGCGAAGGCGTCTTGCCCTTGTCCCCTTGGCGTATACACTCCCGTACCGCAGCCTAGGGCGCCATCAGAGCGCGGGTTCATTGGGGAGGATTCAGGTGAAGAAATATCTGGCGGCGACGGCCGCTGTTTCCCTTTTGCTCGGCACGGTCCAGGCATTCGCGCAGGCCGCCGCCACCGCTGCCGCCACGGCGCCCGATCTTGCTTATGAAGCAGTGCCGGGTTTCTTTCAGACGCCGCCGGACGACACCATGGGCGAGATGCAGGGCGTCGCCACCAATTCCAAGGGCCATGCCTTCGCCTTCTTCCGCGGGCCCCAGACCCGGCTTTGGGAATTCGGCCCCGACGGCAAGTTCGTCAAGGAAATTGGCAAGGGCTTCTACGGGTTCCAGTTCGCCCATTCGGTGCGGGTGGACCGGCATGACAATATCTGGACGGTGGACGAAGGCACCAATGTCGTCACCAAGTTCAATCCGGAAGGCACCAAGGTGCTGATGATCATCGGCCATCGCCCCAGCCAGGCCGACGGCCCCTATGCCACGCCGCACGGCCCCAATCCGCCGGACGAGAATTACACCCTGTGCCGTCCCACCGACGTCGCCTGGGACCAGCAGGACAACATCTTCATCAGCGACGGCTATTGCAACAACCGGGTGCTGAAATACTCGCCCGAAGGCCGCTTCCTGGCCAAGAATGGCAGCGAGAAGCCGGGCAAGGGCGAAAATGAATACAACCTGCCCCACGCCTTGCAGGTCGATCATCAGGGCAATGTCTATGTCGCGGACCGCGGCAACAACCGTTACGTGGTGCTGGACAACAACCTGAAATGGAAGACCGCCTACACCAATGTCGGCACCGCCTGGTCGGACTGCATTTCCGAAGGCGCGCATCAGTATCTTTTCGTTTCCAATTCCAATCCCAACGGCAATTCGCCGGGCAGCTGGGCGAAGACCGGACAGATCTACAAGATGGAGCTGGACGGCACCGTGCTGGGCAAGTTCGGCCATGCCGGCAAGCTGGCGCCGGGCTTTCAGGTGGTTCACATGATGGACTGCCGAAATCCCAATCAGATAATCACCGGCGAAATCGAATCGTGGCGCATGCAGAAATTCGTGCTGAAGGGGAGCAAGTAACATGAAGCGTCTCGCAACCCTTTTGCTCGCCGCCGGCGCGCTGGTCGGCGTTCCTGCCGCGGCCCAGGATATCGGCTACACCAATTCGCAGCCGCTGCAGCTGCCGCGCGATACCTTCTTCGGCATGGCGGCCGGCGTGGCCACCAATTCCAAAGGCCATGTCTTCGTCTATACCCGCAACGGCGAGCCTACCGTCACGCTGGCCGGCAGCCGCGCCTTCGCGCATGGTGGCTCAAGCCTGTATGAGTTCGCCCCCGACGGCAAATTCGTCCGCCAGATCGGCAAGCAGGTCTATGGTTTCCTGGCCGCCCAGCAGGTGCGCGTCGATCCCCGGGACAATATCTGGGTGGTGGATCGCTACAGCTCCATGGTGATGAAGTTCGATCCGGCCGGGAACGTGGCGATGCTGCTGGGCCGCAAGCCCGAAGCGGTGACGGTGCCGTCCTCGCCCGATACCGGGCGCGGCACGCCGCCCGGCTCGGGCGCGTCCAGCGACCTGTTCCAGTCGCCCACCGACGTGGCCTGGGACGGGCAGGGCAACATCTTTGTCGCCGACGGTATCGGCAACGCCCGCGTCGCCAAGTTCACGCCCGACGGCGTGTTCGTGAAGAGCTGGGGTTCGCGCGGCACCGAGCCCGGCCAGTTCAAGACCGCCCACGGCATCGCGGTGGACGCCGGCGGCAATGTCTATGTCGCCGACCGCGGCAACGGCCGCATCCAGGTGTTCGACAATGACGGCAACTACAAGAGCAGCATCACCAGCGGCGGCGATCCGGAAGCCATCTGCATCAGCCCGGGATCGCACCAGTATCTCTACAGCTCCAATTCCAATCCCCAGAACGACTTGGAGCATGGCGGGGAAATCTACAAGCTGGAGCTGAACGGCACGGTGGTGGGCAAGTTCGGCCAGGCCGGCAAGGGCCCGCGCGATTTCGGCAGCGTCAATGCCATCGACTGCCGCAATGCCAACGCGCTCTATGTCGCGGAGGCCGGCAACTGGCGGGTGACCAAGGTCGCTCTGCATTAGTTTGTCTGCCCCATCTGTCTGCCACGCGGGCAAGCCCGCTGGCGGACATCTTCGCCGGCAGCGCGCTTCGCGCGCGGGGGAAGAAAGCCTGGGCATGCGGCATGAATCGTAGAGCGTTCCTTGCAGGAAGCGCCGCTTCGGCGGCAGCCGCGCCCGCTTTCGCGCAAGAGACCGCCGTCCCCATCATCGATACCCATGTCCATCTGTTCGACCCGCGCCGCCCGCAGGGCGTGCCCTATTCGGGACCCAAGGGCCAGCCGCCGCAATTGGCGCTGCCCGAAACCTATCGCCAGCAAATTCCCGGCACCGGCATTGTCGGGGCCATGGTGGTGGAAGCCAGTTCCTGGATCGAGGATAATCTGTGGATCCTGGAGCGCGCCGCCTCCGATCCGCTGTTCGTGGGCGTGGTGGGAAGCCTGGACCCCAGCGGCGCCGATTTCGGCGCCTATCTGGAGCGTTTTTCCCGGGACCCGCTGTGGCGCGGCATCCGCTATGCCCGGGTATGGCGGATGGAAAACGGCAGACAGGTGCTCAAACCGGGCATGGCCGAGGGGCTGCGGCTGCTTGCCCAGGCCGGACAGACCCTGGACATGGCAAATCCCTCCTTCGCGCTGCTGCGCGGCGCCCTGCTGGCCATGGACGCGGCCCCGGACCTGCATGTGGTGATGGACCACATGCCCTCGCTCGATCCCACGCCGCAAACCCAACCCTTATATGACTCCCTGATCAGCGAGTTGGCCCAGCGGCCCCAATTCGCGATCAAGCTGTCGCAAGTCATGCACAAAGATGACAAAGACGACATCATCACGGCGCCGCGCGCGCGGCTGGACCAGCTGATGGCGGCGTTTGGCGAGGACCGCGTGATGTTCGGCGGGGACTGGCCCAACAGCGTGGGAACGGCGACAATTTCTCAGGCGGTGTCGCTGATGCGGGGATATTTCGCCGGCCGGTCCGGCATACAGGCGGAAAAATATTTCTGGCGCAACAGCCGGCGCATCTATCGCTGGAAGAAGCGCGATGCCGGCCAGCCGGGCTGAAATGCTGCTGTTGCGAAGTGGACAGGTTTTGCGTCTGGCCAAAAGACCGCTAGGATCGCGCGAAATTCCGCGTGCGGACTTAAAGCCGGATCTATTGGGGAGGGGACGTTGACTCAAAGACATTCCACGCGTGGTGCGTGGCTGATCATACTGGCATCGCTGATCGCGATGGCCATCTGCGTCTACGACTATTACACGCCCGAGACCGGCCTGATCGGTACCGGCGGCGTGATTCTGGTGGCGGGCGCCGCGCTTCTGATGCTGCTGGCTTCGCTGGTGCTGGCGATGGTGCCCAACCGCTCCTGCCTGCTGCAGGGCTTTCTGGTGGTGTCGATCATCCTGGACATCATCGGCTCGTCCGTCGCCGGCTACTTCCTGGAAAGCCCCGTCATCATGGCCGCGGAGGCCTTGGCGCTGATCGGCTGGCTGATGAACGTGATCGGCGACGCCGCCGACCGCAGCGTGGAGATTGACGATGTTGAAGATTAGGATTCTTGGCCTTGCCGCGCTTGGTTTTGCCGCCGCGGCGGCGGCCGTCACCCTGTGGCCATCCCGGCATGCGGGCGCCCAGGGCCCCGACAATGATCCGGCGCAGGTGTGGGACGCGTTCGGCGGCAACCAGCAGGCGCAGAAATATTCCACCGCCACCCAGATCACGCCCGACAATGTGAAAAACCTGAAAAAGGCGTGGGATTTCCACACCGGCGATGTCGGCAGTGGGGCGCATTCCACCACCTGGGGCGCGACACCGTTGTTCGTCAACGACACGGTCTATATCGGCACGCCCAAGTATAATATTTTCGCGCTGGAGCCCGACACCGGCAAGAAGAAGTGGGAATATTCGGCCAGCGGCGCCAACGGCCCGCTGCAAAACCAGGGCCTGAAGAATCGCGGCGTCGCCTATTGGGCCGCGTCCGATCCGGCCGCCGGCCAGCCCTGTCAGAAGATGGTCTATATCGGCACCATGACCGGGGAGCTGCACGGCGTGGACGCCGACACCGGCAAGCCGTGCCAGGGTTTCGGCCAAGGCGGCGTGGTTGACGTCAATGCCTGGCTCAAGACCAACAGCAAGTGGAAGATCGGCCTGATCCAGCCGCCGGCGGTCTACAAGGACACGCTGATCCTGGGCTGGGCGGGCAATGACTGGGTCTACAAGACCGCCAATCCCGGCACCGTCTATGGCATCGACGCGCGCACCGGCGCGCTGAAATGGACCTTCAACATCATCCCGCCCGACATCCAGAACCAGACCGGCACCGCCAATGTCTGGGCCGGCATTTCGGTGGATCCCGAGACCGGACTGGCTTTCCTGCCGGTTTCCTCGCCCAGCCCCAATTATTACGGCGGCGACCGGCTCCAGGAGATGCCTTATGCCACCGCGACCGTCGCGGTGGATGCCGAGACGGGCGAAGTGAGATGGGCGCGCCAGCTTGTCCATCACGACATCTGGGACGTGGACATCAACTCCGCCCCCACCTTGCTGGACATCAGGAAGGACGGCCAGGTCATTCCTGCCCTGATCCAGGCCACCAAGATGGGCTTCCTGTTCGTGTTGAACCGCAATACGGGCGAACCCGTCTATCCCATCGAGGAGCGCCCCTATCCGGCCTCCGACGTGCCGGGTGAAGTCGCCTCCAAGACCCAGCCCTATGTGCCGCTGCCGCAGCCGACGATCGGCGATACCACTCCGCCGGTCTCCAAGCTGGCCGACCTTGTCAGCTTTGGCGAATGCAGCCGCTGGAAGGCACGCCTGCGCGACGAGGGCCGTTATACGCCGCCGTCGATCCGCGGTTCCATCTCCTGGCCGGCCACCGTGGGCGGCGTGGAATGGGGCGGCGGTGCCGTCGATCCCACCACCAATACCTATGTGGTGAACAGCGATGCGGTGCCGCAGGTCTACACCCTGGTCC
The DNA here is from genome assembly GCA_963835715.1 of uncultured Alphaproteobacteria bacterium. Taxonomy (GTDB): domain Bacteria; phylum Pseudomonadota; class Alphaproteobacteria; order Micropepsales; family Micropepsaceae; genus Rhizomicrobium. The sequence goes on along the minus strand of CAWIGN010000002.1, from coordinate 190,107 downwards.
CGCGCGCCGAAGCCGACAAGAAGTATGGCGACGCGCTGCGCAACAGGGATGGCTATGCCGCGCAACAAGGTTCGGCCTATGGCTTCAAGCTGGAGAACTTCCTCAACATGTGGGGCATGCCCTGCTGGTCGCCGCCCTACGGCACCTTGCTGAGCTATGACATGAATACCGGCAAGCTCAACTGGAAGAAGCCGTTCGGCCAGGTCCAGAAGTGGGGCTTCTACATGCCCGAAAGCTGGGGCTCGGTGACCATCGGTGCACCGGTGATCACCAGGTCGGGGCTGATCTTCATCGGCGCCTCGATGGACAGCCGCGTGCGCGCCGTCGATCTGAAGACCGGCAACGTGCTGTGGAAGCACATCGTCGACGCCCCCGCGGTGGCCCAGCCCGCGGTCTATACCTACAAGGGCAAGGAGTATGTGGTGTTTGCGGCCGGCGGCAACGGCATCCTGACGCCGCGCCTGTCCGATCAGCTGGTGGCTTTCGCGCTGCCGAACTGATGGCAACCTGATCATCAATAAAAGGGGCGCCCGCTGCTTGCGGGCGCCCTTTGTTTTTTCGGGAGATGAGCATGAATCTGCGCAAGCGTGAATTTCTGACGGGTTTGGGCGCTGCGGGCGCGGGCATGGCCGGGCTTGCCGCCGGCGCCGGGCTGGCCCTGGCGCAGGACGCGCCGCCCGGCAAGGACCTGGGCGCCGCGCCGCCGGAGAAGCGCAAGGAAGTCCCCCATCGCAAGGTGACTACCCGCAACCTGTTCAAGGTGCCGCATGGTTATCCCAACGGCGTCGCGGTCGCGCCTGAGGGCCTTTGGGTCGCCGAGCAGAAGGCCCAGGGTTACGGCAAGAAGGGCGGCCATATCACGGAGGATGCCTGGCTGTTCGACTGGAACGGCAAGCTGCTGAAGACCGTTCATACCCCGTCCAGCAATACCTCCGGCCTGGCCTACGGCAATGGCCATGTCTGGATGGGCGCCAATGGCGGGCCGGAAGGCGTTTATGAAGTCGACATGGAGTCACGCCTGGTCAGTCATCGCCAGATTCCGCTGGGCCCCATCGACAATGGCGGCGGCTGTCATGGCCTGATGTGGAATGCCGGCAAATTGTGGATCGTGGCCAACCGGCTGAAGGGAATCTTGCGGGTAGACCCGAAAAGCTGGGCGCCGGAATTCATGATCCCGATTACCACGGCGCGCTGGCATGGCATTGCCTGGGACGATACCCATCCCGGCGGCGCGATCTGGATGGTAACCGGCAGCTCGGACATCAACCGCTATGTCATGCAGAACGGCAAGCTGCATCACACCACCACCTGCGGCCTGATGAAGTATGACGCCACCACCGGCGCGCTGCTGGAAACCGCCGAATTCCTCGACGGCACCGCCGACGCCCATGGCCTGGCGATGCACAATGGCAAACTGATCTCCTGCGATGCGGGTGTGGGCCCGCCCGGCTTCGAAGGTACCGGAAGTCCCAGTGCCGGCTATATTTTCGAGATCAACTTCGTCTAGATCGCCTGCCGGCCTTGGCCGGTCCGGCAGGGCGGGAGGCCCTTGCCAATAGGGGGCCCCATCCCCATTGTCCCACCCGGAAAGGTGGGCCATGGCAAGTCCCCGCGACAAGGATGCCGGTCAGAGGCTGGATGAATGGTCGCCGCGGCTTTTGAAGTCGCGCCTGTACCAGCGCATCCTGGTGGACATCATTATCGGGGTTTTGGCGCCCGGCGAGCAGCTGGACGAGAACGCCCTGGCCCGGCGCTATGGCGGCGGGCTGGCCGGCATTCGCGAGGCGCTGGCCCGCCTGGCCCTGGAAGGCCTGGTGGTGCGCCGCGCCCGGGTCGGCACCTCGGTGGCGCCGCTGGACCTGATGGGCGCCCGCGAAGCCTTTGAGGCGCGCCGCCTGGTCGAGGTCCATTGCGCCGGCCTGGCGGCCGAACATGCCAGTGACGAGGAAATCACCGCCATTCGCGCCACCTTGGACGACGGCGAAAAGGCGGTGCGCGACAATGACCAGGCCGCGCTGGCGGCGATGGACGAGGCCTTCCATGTCGCGGTGGCGGCAGCCAGCGGCAACCGCGCCCTGGCCAAGATGGTGGTCACCCTGCATCACCAGACCGCGCGGTACTGGCTCTATGCCATGCGCGGGCCGGCCAGCGACGACGGTATCGACGCTTTGAACGAGCATCGCGGCCTGGCCGACGCCATCGCCAGCCGCGACGCCGAGCGCGCCCGCCGGGAAATGCTGAAGGTGCTGGGAGATTTCCCCGCCGAAATGAAACGCACTCTGGAAAGCCGATAAGGGACGATGAGCGAGCGTGGCGGGCGCGCCTGGCTGACCTTGGGCCTTTTGAGTGCGCTGTTCTTCATCATCACGGCGGCGACCTTCGCGTCCCTGGGCCTGGCGTTGCCGGCCATGGTCACCGAACTGCACTGGAGCTGGACCGAGGCCGGCACCGGCTTCGGCCTGCTGGCCGTGTTCTGCGGCATCACCAGCGCGGTGCCCGCCGCCCTGATCCGCCGCTTCGGGGTGCGCGCCACCTTGCTGACCGGATGCGCGGTGATGGCCCTGGCCTTTCTCTGTTTGGCGCGTACCGACGGGTTGCTGCTCTATTTCGTGGGCGCGTCGCTGGCCGGGCTGGGTTTCACCCTGCTGGATTCGGTGCCGGGTACCTATCTTCTGTCGCGCTGCTTTGCGCGCCCCTCCTTTGCCTTCGGACTTTATTTCACCCTCGGCGGGCTGGGGGGCGTGGCGGGGCCGCTGATCTATCTCGGGGTGATGGATATCACCGGCCACTGGCGCAGCTATTGGCTGGTCATGGGCGCACTGGTGGTCCTGACCGGCATCGTCACGGCCTTCGCGGTGGACACCAAGACCGACGTCAACGGGGCGGCGGACAGCGATCCGCAGATCTCCACCGAACGCTGGACGGTGCGCGCGGCCCTGCGAACCTCGCAGTTCTGGATCATCGCCGCCGCCTATGCGGCCTTCCTGTTCTGCGGCATCACGGCCAATTCGGTATCGGTGGCGCATCTCACCCAGCATGGCGTCAGCGCGGTGATCGCGGCCAAGATGATGAGCCTGGAAGGATTTCTGAATGCCGGGGCGCGGCTGGCCGGCGGCCTCCTCACCCGCTTTGTCAGCGCGCGGACGCTCTTGGCGGTGGCGCTGGGCGCCCTGATCGTCGGCTTGCTGGCGCTGGGCGCGGCGCGCGAGGTGCCGATGATGCTGGTCTTTGCCGCCGGTATCGGCATCGGCTACGGGCTGACCTTTTTCGCCGCCACCATCCTGCTGCTGGATTATTTCGGCCGCAGGGCCAATCTGGAGCTGTTCTCGCTGGTCAACCTGATTTCGACGGTGGGGGCCGTCGCGCCGACCCTGGCGGGCCTGACCCGCGACCAGACCGGCGATTTCACGCCCTTCTTTGTGGGACTTTCGCTGCTGGTGGCGCTGGTCATGCTGGCGGTGATCGTGATGCGCGCCCCGCACGCGAGGCCGGCATGACCGGTCCCAAGGAATATGGCGTCTTCCTGCCCGTCGCCAACGGCGGCTGGATTGTCTCCCGCAACACCCCGCCGCTGGATGGCGGCTGGGCGCAGAACCGCGAGGCCGCCTTGATCGCGGAAGAGGAGGGGCTGGATTTCGTGATGGCGATGGGCAAGTGGCGCGGCTTTGGCGGGGCGACCGACCATTGGGGCGCGAGCCTGGAAGCGGTCACCATGATGGCGGGGATCGCGGCCGTCACCAGGAAGGTCAAGGTCTGGGCGACCTTGCACGCCATCCTGCACAACCCGGCGGTGGCGGCGAAGATGATCGCCACCCTGGATCAGATCAGCGGCGGTCGCGCCGGCCTGAACATCGTGGCGGGTGCCTATCGCGGCGAGTTCGAGCAGATGGATGCCTGGGACGCCGGCATGGACCATGATGCGCGCTATGACCTGACCGAGGAATGGACCCGGATCGTCAAGCGGCTCTGGACCGAGCCCAGCGTAAGCTTCAAGGGCAGGTATTTCGACTTTCGCGATTGTGTCAGCGAGCCCAAGCCCCTGACTGCGCCCTTTCTGATCTGCGCCGGCATGTCCAGCCGCGGCTTTGCATTCTCGGTGCGCGAGGCAGACGGCTGTTTCATCGGCGGCCGCAATGAAGAGGAAACGCGCGAAGCCTCTCGCCGCGCCCGCGCCCTGGCGGCAAAACTGGGCAAGCCGATCCGCACCTATTGCATGATGACGGTGATCACCGCCGCCACGGACTCGCAAGCCGAGGCCAAAGCGCAGAAATACCGCGACGGATTGGACGAGGGTGCGGTTCACGGCATGCTGGAGAGCTATGGCATGGCGGGAAATGCCATGACGGCGCGGGCCCAGGGCGCCTTCATGACCCAGACCGTGGTCGGCGCGCCGGCCACCTGCGCCGCCGGAATCGAGAAATTCCTGCGCGACTGCGACATCGACGGGGTGATGTTCATCTATGACGATTATGTCCAGGGCTTGCGGGCCACCGGGCGCGAAATCCTGCCGCGCCTTCGCAAGGCTTTCCCATGATGCCCGAGGGGATTGACCCGCGCCGGACCGCGCTTGTGCTGATCGACTTCCAGGCGGATTTCGGATCGCCGGATGGCCTGATGGCCAAGCTTGGCGCCGACATCGGACCGGCGCAGGAGGCGGTCGGTGCAGCGGAGCGCCTGGTGTCGGCGGCGCGCAAGGCGGGCGTTGCCGTGGTGTTCGTGCGTCTGATCACCCGGCCCGGTCAGGAAACCGCCGCCGCGCGTCCGGCCCGCAATCGCCCGGGCCGCAGTCCACCCATTCTGTGCGTCGAAGATTCCCCCGGCGCTGCATTTATCGGCCCCCAACCCCTGGCGGATGAAACCGTCATTTCCAAAACCCGCTTCAGCGCCTTCGCCAATACCGGCCTGGCCGAACAGCTGATGGCGCGCGGCGTGGACACGCTGGTGCTGGCGGGGTTGACCACCGAATGCTGCGTGGCGGCCAGCGCCTGGGACGCGCTGGAGCGCGACTTCCACCTGGTAATCGCCGCCGACGCCTGTGCCGCCTATGAGCCGGCGCTGCATGACAGCACCCTGCGGGCCCTGGCGCTGAGTGGCGTGATCCTCGCGCCCCTGAGCGACATTTTGGCCGCATGGAATAAATCCCTTTAAATTCATCGGGGTAACTGTCTGATAATTTGTCAGCTATCTGGATTGGGCAGGCCATGTAAAATGTTACATGGCATTTTTTGCAGGAGTGCCTATGTAGGGCCCCATGAAACGGGGAATGCTTCTCATTCTTGCCATCGCGGCCGCCGGCCTGGCGGGCTATTTCACGGGTCCGGCGCGGGCGCAGGATGTGGAATCCATCACCGTGACCGGCGACCCGGTGCATCTGCTCCAAACCCAGGGCAGCGCGGCTGCCTTCGGCCTGGACAAGCCGCTGATCGAAACGCCGCGCGCCGTCACCCTGGTCAGCGACGCCACCATCGCCCGCTATGGCATCACCGGGGTCAATGATCTCACCGCCATCACGCCGTCGGCCTATACCGCCAGCTATTACGGGGTCGAGGGCGCGGTGTCGTTGCGCGGTACCCTGGCGGAAAATTATTTCCGCGGCTTCAAGCGGGTGGAAAATCGCGGCACCTACTCCACGCCCCTGGCCGACGCGGCGGGGATCGAGATTCTGCGCGGGCCGCCGTCGCCGTTGTATGGCGCGGGCAAGGTGGGCGGGCTGGTCAATTTCCTGCCCAAGACCGCCGGCGCCGGCGATGCGCCGGGCGGCGAGGTCAGTGTCACCTATGGCAGCTACTCCAAGCGCAATGCCACGGCGCAGTTCAGCTTGCCGGTCGCAATCGGCGAGGCGGCGGGCGGGCTGCATGCCTATGGCGAACTGGACGACAGTTTCAGCTTCTATCGCGGCATCCATCCCAGTCATCAGCTGGTCGAACTGTCCGGCGGCCTTGCGCTGGGGGCCTGGTCGCTGGCCGCGGACTATATGTATTTTCATTCCCAGGGCGATGTGCAGACACCGGGATGGAACCGGCTCACCCAGGCGCTGATCGATAACGGCACCTATATCACCGGGCGCAACACCTCGCTGGCCGATTCCGACGGCAACGGCCGGCTTACCCTGAACGAGCTGGGCGGCAATCCCTACTTCTTCGATCCCAACTATCATGCCCTGGCCTGCGCGGGATGCCAGGATGCGGCGCACCGGCTGGACAGCGGCATCGGCACCACCACCCTGGATGCGCGCACCGTCTATGTCGCGCGCGGCGTGGACTTCTCCAACACCACGACCCACACCGCCTTCCTGGAGGCGGCCCATGGGCTGGGGGACGGCCAGACCCTGCGCCTGCAACTGTTCGGCGACACGCTGCGCAATGACCGTTTTGTCTCCTACGGGTTTCCCGGCTCCTATCGCACCCAGATCGGCGAAGCGCGGCTGCGCTACGACCTCAAGCGCGACTTCGGCCTGCTGAAGACCCAGACGGTGGCGGGGGCCTCCTGGCGCATCGTCCATGCCGTGGGGAAGGAAAGTTTCAACAGCGGCGCCATCGCCCTGGACCGCCGCGATATTTCACTGGGTGCCGCCGCCAATGACATCATCGATTCGCCCTTCAATGTGGACCCGCCCGGCGCGGTGGGCCTGGGCTGGGAAAATGACGTGCGCACCAACAGCAGCGATGCCGGACTTTTTATCACCAGCGATCTGAGCTGGAACGACAGTCTCGATCTCACCATCGGCGGACGCTATGACGCCTATAATGTGCGTTCGGTGGATGCCGGCATCCTGGCCTTCGAACCGGCAAGCGGACGCGGCAATGCCGGGCGCTTCACCTATTCGGCCAGCCTTTCCTACCGCACGCCCTGGGGCCTGGTGCCCTATGTCACCACCGCCAAGTCATCGGCCATCGAGATCGGCCAGGCCAGCCAGGTGTTGACCAGCCTGCTTTCGGCGCGTGACTGGCTTTCCAATTCCTTCCTCAACGAAGCGGGCGTGAAGTTCACCGCCCTGGACGATCATCTGCAGGGCAGCCTGGACTGGTATGTGCAGAACCGCACCCAGTTGAATCAGGGCGCCGGCGGCATCACCACCGTGATGGGCACCCGCGCCAGGGGCGCCGAAGCGGAATTGCGCTATGTCGCGAACCCCAATGTCAGCCTGACCCTGGCGGCCTCGCTGCAGCACACCACCATCAAGGGTCCGGATCACAGTTTTGCCTATGTGCCGGCGCGCAGCTATGGCGTGCTGCCGCAGGACGGCTTTGGCGGCAGCTACATCGTGTTTGATTTTTCGGGCCTGCCGGGGCGGGGCGGCGACTATGAAGACACGCTGCTGCCCCATGCCGTGATCAGCCCCTATGTCACCTGGACCAGCGACCGCGCCTCCTGGGGCGCGGCGCAAAACCTGACCTGGGGCGCGACCTTTGGCGGCTCCTATGTCGGCAAGACGCAGCAGACCGTGCCGAACCCGATCCTCTATCCGTCCTATGTCACCTTGAACGCCTCGGCCTTCGTTCAATGGGATGTGTGGGAAGCCGACGTGAATGTGAACAATCTGGGGGATGCGCGCTATTTCACCCCCGGCGCCGATACCTATGCCAATCTCAGCGCCCTGCCGGGCATCGGGCGAAGCTGGAAAGTCACACTCCGGCGATTGTTCTAGGCGGCGCGCGCGCTTAGGCTCGCGCCAATGAAAACAGCCGCGCTGTCCTTCCTGTTTTGCCTGCTGCCGCTCGCCGTTCAGGCCGCGGACAGCGGCTGGGTGCAGGCAGTGGCCTCCGGTTATGAAGCGCGCATCGTCACCGATGCGGCTGCTTGCCCCACACTGCATACCGACAAGGGTGATGTGGCCATGACCGTGCGCGCCGCCGCCGGCGCGGATTTTCCATTGATCTGCGCCGCCGCAATACCGGCGGATGCCGCGCGCGCCGACATTGCCGGCATCGCACTGCCGCTGCCGGCTGCCGATCCCCAGCGCATTCTGGTGCTGGGCGACACCGGCTGCCGCATTACGGGATCGGAGATGCAGGCCTGCAACGATCCGGCAAAATGGCCATTTCCCACACTGGCCGCGGCGGCCGCGGCGCTGAAACCGGATCTGGTGGTGCATGTGGGCGATTATCTCTATCGCGAGCGTGCCTGTCCGGCGGGTGTCGCGGGCTGCGCCGGCTCGCCCTGGGGCGACAACTGGACCACCTGGCAGGCGGATTTCTACACCCCGGCCGCGCCGCTTCTGGCGGCGGCGCCGATCGTGCTGGTGCGCGGCAATCATGAGGGCTGCGAGCGCGCCGGTCTGGGCTGGCTGAGGCTGCAAGGCCCGTCCTCGTTCGATCCGGATGCGCCGTGCATTCGCCATCTGCCGCTCTACACGGTGGACCTGGGCCAATTGCGCCTTGCCGTGATGGACGATGCCACGGCAGAGGAAACCGAACTGAACCGCGCCGACTCGCCCGTCTATGCCGCGGAGCTGACGGGCCTGGCCGCCATTCCCGCGCCGGTCTGGTTCGTGCATCACCGGCCCATCTGGGCGGCAATCTCCGGCCCGCTGGGCATTCCCATCGGCGGCAATCTGGGACTGATGGATGCCGTGCACATCGCATCATTGCATGGCGGCCCGCCGATCGCCGCCAATGTCGAACTGATGCTGTCGGGACACATCCACAGCTTCGAGGCCATCAACTACAACCAGGATGTGCCGCCCCAGATCGTGGCGGGCAATGGCGGCGACAGTCTTCTGGTCACGCCGCGCAATCTTCGGGGCACGCAGTTCCAGGGCCATTCCGGCGTCACCGTTGCCGACGGACTGTCGGTGGGCGGCTTCGGCTTTCTGCTGATGAGCCGCGCCGGGGATGGCTGGACGATCGATCTCTATGATTCAGCGGGCGTCAAGACACGCACCTGCCGGTTCGCCCCGGGACGTCCCGGCCGCCTGGATTGTCCGTCATAAGCACCGGGGAACAGCCAATGCCGCGCCTGCTTGTCTTGCTCCTGCTTCTGTCTGTCCCCTTCGCCGCGCATGCCGAGGACGGCCATGAGCTGTGGCTGCGCTATAAGCCGGTCGAGGCCCCATGGCAGGCGCCCTATCGTGCCGCCGCCACCGCCATTGTCGCGGGCGAGGGCCGCTCGCCCACCCTGGACGCCGCCCGGGGCGAACTCCTGCGCGGCCTGGCAGGGCTCCTGGCCCGGCCGGTGCCGGCGGGGCTCCGCGACGGCGCCATCGTTATCGGCACGCCGGCCTCCTCGCGCGCGATCGCCGCGCTCAAACTGCCGCTCGCGCCGGCGGGCGCGCAGGGCTATGTCATCCGCAGCACGGTCCTGGGCGGCCACCCTGTCACCGCCATCGCCGCCAACAGCGACATCGGCGTGCTGTATGGCGTGTTCGCCTTCCTGCGCCGGATGCAGACCCGCCAGCCGCTGGACCATCTCGACATCGCCGACGCGCCCAGGCTGATGGTTCGCGTCCTCGATCACTGGGACAATCTGGATGGCAGCGTCGAGCGCGGTTATGCCGGGGCCTCGCTGTGGCGCTGGCAGACCCTGCCGGCCTATCGCGATCCGCGCTACGGCGAATATGCCCGCGCCGATGCTTCCATCGGCATCAACGGCGCGGTGCTGAACAACGTCAATTCCAGTTCGGTCATTCTCACCTCCGAATATATCGAGAAGGTGGCGGCGCTGGCCGAGGAATTCCGTCCCTGGGGCGTGAAAGTGTGGCTGGCGCCGCGCTTCACCGCGCCCGAGGAGCTTGGCGGCCTGAAGACCGCAGATCCGCTGGATCCTAAGGTGCGGGCCTGGTGGCGGGCCAAGGTGGAAGAGATCTACCGCGCCATTCCCGATTTCGGCGGCTTCCTGATCAAGGCCAATTCCGAAGGCCAGCCCGGTCCGCAGGATTACGGCCGCAGCCATTCCGACGGCGCCAACATGTATGCCGACCTGCTGGCGCCGCATCACGGTGTGGTGATGTACCGCGCCTTTGTCTATGACGATCCGGGGCCGGACTGGAAACTGGACCGCGTCGCCGAAGCCTATCGCATCATCAAGCCGTTCGACGGCAAGTTCCGCGACAATGTGCTGGTGCAGGAAAAGGAAGGCCCGCTGGATTTCCAGGCGCGCGAGCCCTTTGCGCCGCTGTTCGGCGCCATGCCAAACACCCAGATGGCGGTCGAATTCCCGGTCACCAAGGAATATACCGGCCAGGGCGTGGACGTTTCCTATACCGGCTTTCTGTATGAGGAAATCTACCAGTCCGACACCTATCAATATGGCAAGGGTTCCACCGTCGCGAAAATCGTGGAAGGCGCCTTCACCCACCAGAAGCTGACCGGCACGGCCGGCGTCGCCAATGCCGGCAATGACCGCAACTGGACCGGCACCATCTTCAACCAGGCCAACTGGTACGCTTTTGGCCGCTTCGCCTGGAATCCGCAGGCGCGCGCCCGTGCGGTGGGCGAGGAATGGACGCGCATGACTTTCGGCAACGCGCCTGAAGTGGTCGCGCCGGTGCTCGATATATTGATGAAATCCTTTCCCGTGCTGATCGACTATCAGCAGCCGCTGGGGCTGGCCTTCCTGGACATAGACCGCGCCAATACCCATTACGGCCCCTGGCCCTGGTACAACGGGGCGCGCCGCCCCGACTGGGGCGACGTCTATTTCCATCGCGCCGACGACAAGGGCCTGGGCTTCGACCGTTCCGCGACCGGCTACAATTCGGTGGCCCAGTATAATTCGCCGCTGAAGGAAGCGTGGGGCGACGCCAGGACCACGCCCGACGATCTGCTGCTGTGGTTTCATCATGTGCCCTGGGACTACAGGATGAAATCGGGGCGCAGCCTGTGGGACGAGCTTCAGGTCCGCTATCACCGGGGCGTGCGCGGCGTCGAAGAGATTCAGGCCAGCTGGGAAAGCCTGAAGGGCAGGATAGACGCGGAACGCTTCACCGCGGTGCGGCAGTTGCTGGTCATGCAGCACCGCGACGCGGTGTGGTTCCGCGACGCCGGCCTGGCCTATTTCGCCACCTTCGCCAAGCGGCCCTTCACCGGCGGCTACCGGCCGAAATATCCGCTCGACTATTACAAGTCGCTGCCGCCCAACGCCGCGCCGCGCGACTAGGGACGCGGCCCCGCATCGGCGTCCAGCAGCGCCAGCAGCGCGGCGGTGGGAAAGCCGTCGGCGGCCAGCGCCCTGGATATCTGATATTGCCGCAGCGCCGCACGGGTCCGGCGCCCCAACACCCCGTCCGCTTCGCCGGGATCGAAGCCCAGTTTCTGCAGGTCGGTCTGGAAGCGCAGCCGCTCGTCGCGCGACAAGGCGCGCTCGTCGCGCGGCCAGGGATGGCGCACCGCCGGCGCGCCCGCCATGCGGTCGGCCAGCAGCGAAATCGCCAGGGCATAGCTGCCGGCATTGTTGTACTTCAGGATCACGCGGAAATTCGCAAGCACCAGAAAGGCCGGACCGCGCGCCCCGGCCGGCAGATAGATGGCGCCGTCGCCGCCGGACGGCGGCAGCGCGTCGCCGCTCACCGTCTTCACGCCCCGCGCCCCCCATTCGAAAACAGGTTTGCGCGTATCAAGATCGGCGTCTTCATAGGAAAAACCGTCCGGCAATTTGACCTCATAGCCCCAGGGCTGGTCCCTGGTCCAACCCTGCTCGGCCAGCAGCCGCGCCGCCGACGCCAGGGCGTCGGGCGCCGAGCGCCACAGGTCGATCCGGCCGTCGTCGTCGCCATCGGCGGCATATTTGAGAAATGTGGTGGGCGTGAACTGGGTCTGGCCGAAGGCGCCCGCCCAGCTGCCCACCATCTCGGCGAGCGGGTAGTGCTGCTGCTGGTAGATTTGCAGCGCCGCCAGGAACTCGGGCCGGGCATAATTCGCGCGCGGCCCGTCATAGGCCAGCGTCGCCAGTGCCGCGAACAGGTTGAAGCGGCCGCTGTCGGCGCCATAGGCGCTTTCCAGGCCCCAGATCGCGACCAGGATTTGCTTGGGCACGCCGCTGTGGGCGGCGATGCGGTCCAGCACCGCGCCGTAGCGCGCCAGCATGGCCTGACCGTCGGCGATCCGCCGCGCCGACACCGCCGAATCCAGGTAGTTCCATATCGGCCTGGAGAATTCCGGCTGGTTGGCATTGATGTCGGCGATACCGGGAACCGGAGCCAGCCCCGCCGTGGCGCTGTCGAATGTCTCTTCGGTGATGCCCTGGGCCAGGGCGTCGGTCCTGGCTTGGCTCAGGAAGGCGTCGAACTTGGCATCGCCGGAACTGGGCCGCACCGGCAGCTGCCGGATCGGGGCGGTGGCGGCAGGGATCGGGGCGGTGACGGCAGGAATTGGGGGCGGGCCCGGTCTGGGCGGGGTGGTGGCGCAAGCCACGGCCGCCAGCAGGCCACCCAGGGCGGCAAGGCGTTTGACAGCAGGCAGGAGGCGATGGCGACGCAGCACCCCCCATTGGTACACTGCTTCGGCGATTTTTCGGCGCAAAAGCTGGCTTTTTTGCCGGATTTCGCGGGTTGACAGGGGTGGCCCCCTTGCATAGTTTCCGCGCCTCTCGCGCATGGCGGCCTTTGGGGCCGATTTTTGGCTTAGAAGGCAGTGTCATGAAGGTTCGCAATTCCCTCCGGTCGCTCAAGAAGCGTGACAAGGACTGCCGCGTCATCCGCCGCAAGGGCCGCGTTTACGTGATCAACAAGAAGAATCCGCGGTTTAAAGCCCGCCAGGGTTAAGCGATACTGCGCCAAATTCGGGCATAGGCGCACATGCTTCTTCCACCGACCAACGCCAGTATTGTCGCCCGCCGCGCCGAGATCGTCGCGGCGCTGAGGGCTATCGTGCCCGATGGCGTGGTGTCCGACGCCTCGGGTCTGGCCACCTTCGATGCCGACGCGCTCAGCGCCTATCACCAGATGCCGCTGGTTTGCGTGCTGCCCCGCGATCGCCAGCAGGTCAGCGAAATCCTGAAATATGCGCAAGCCGAAGGCGTGCCCATCGTGCCGCGCGGCGCCGGAACCTCGCTGTCGGGCGGGGCGCTGCCGCGCGAGGACGGAATCCTGATCGGCATGGGGCGCATGAAGCGCATCCTGGAGGTCGATTATGAGAATGGCTGCGTCGTGGTCGAGCCCGGCGTCACCAATCTCAACATCACCAAGGCGGTGGAGGCCAACGGCTTCTATTACGCGCCCGATCCCTCCAGCCAGATTGCCTGCACCATCGGCGGCAATGTGGCGGAAAATTCCGGCGGCCTGCATTGCCTGAAATACGGCCTGACCACCAACAACCTGCTGGGCGTCACCATGGTGCTGCCGGGCGGCGAGATCGTCACGCCTGGGCGGCAAATGCGGCGCCCAGGGCGGGCTGGACCTGCTGGGCCTGGTGACCGGCTCCGAGGGCCTGTTGGGCGTGGTGGTGGAAGTGGTGGTCAAGATCCTGCGCAAGGCGCCGGTGACGCGCACCCTGCTGGCATCCTTCGCGTCGGTGCCCGCGGCGGGCGCGTGTGTCGCCGCCGTCATCGCCGATGGGGTGGTGCCCGCGGCCATGGAATTCATGGACCGCCGCGCCGCCGAAGCCATCGAGGCCTATAACCAGCCCGGCTATCCGGCGGGCGCCGAAGCCATTCTGATCATCGATGCCGATGGCGTGGATGCCGATGTCAGCCATGCGGTGTCGCGGGTCACCGAGATCGTCGCCAATTGCGGCGGCACCACCGTCGAAGCCACCGACGAAAAGCAGCGGGCCCGCATCTGGTCGGGCCGCAAGGCCGCCTTTGCCGCCATGGGCCGGCTGGCGCCCGACATGCTGTGCATGGACGGCACCATTCCGCGCCATGCCCTGCCCCATGTGCTGGAAGAGATGGCCAAGCTGTCGGACCAGTACCAGCTGGGTTTCTGCAACGTGTTCCATGCCGGCGACGGCAACCTGCATCCGTTGATCATCTTCGACGCGATGAAGGCGGGCGAGTTCGACCGGGCCGAGGCCTTCGGCGCCGACATTCTCAGGCTGTGCGTCAGGGTCGGCGGCGTGCTGTCGGGCGAGCACGGCATCGGCGTGGAAAAGCGCGACCTGATGACCGACATGTTTACGCCCGCCGAACTGGAACAGCAGGGCCGGGTGAAATGCGCCTTCGACGCCTTGGGCCTATTCAATCCCGGCAAGGTGTTCCCCACCCTGTCGGCCTGTGTCGAGCAGGGTCATATCCACGTCCATGGCGCGCAGCTGCCCCATCCCCATTTGCCCCGCTACTGATGAACAAGGCAGACAATCCGGCGCAGGTCATCGAGTTCGTGCGCGCGGCGCGCGCCGACCGCGCGCCGTTTGAAATCGTCGCCGGCGGCACCCGCCGCGCCGTGGGCAGGCCGCTCCTGGGAACGGATGGAGGGGCCCTGCCGCTGCTCGACGTGTCGGGCCTTTGCGGCATCGTCAAATATGAGCCGGAGGAATTGATCGTCACCGCCGCACCGGCGACGCCGCTGGCCGAGATCAACGCGGTGCTGGCGGAAAAGGGCCAGCGCCTGGGCTTTGATCCGGCCGACTGGTCGCGCCTGCTCGGGTCCGACGGGGCGGCGGCTTCGGCCAGTGCGCGCGCCACCCTGGGCGGTGCCGCGTCTTGCGATGCTTCGGGGTCGGGGCGCCTGCGTCATGGCGGGGCGCGCGATTCGCTGCTGGGATTTGAGGCCGTGAACGGGCTGGGCGAAAGCTTTCGCGGCGGCGGCAAGGTGGTCAAGAATGTCACCGGTTTCGACCTGCCCAAGCTGGTCTGCGGCGCCCATGGCACCTTGTGCGTGCTGACCGAGATGACGTTCCGCGTCTATCCCAAGGCGCGTTATTCCGCCACCCTGTGCCTGTCCGACGTGACGCCGCAAACCGGGTTCGCCGCCCTGCGCAAGATCGCCCACAGCGCCCTGGAGCCGGCGGGCCTGGCCTATCTGCCCGCCAGCATGTTCGCGGATGTGGGCCAGGGCGCGGCCCTGATCAAGCTGGAAGGCGCGCGCCGGCCGCTGGAGGAAAAGATCGCCATGGCGCATGGCCTGTTGGGCGATGCCGTGCGGCGGATCGAGGACGACATGTTCGGTGCCATCGGCTGCGGCGAAAAATTCGCCGACCTGCCGGGCGATATCTGGCGGGTGATGGTCGCGCCCTCCGACGCGCCGCGTGTGGCAAAGGACCTGAACGCCAAATATTGGCTGGGCGACTGGGCCGGCGGCCTGCTCTGGCTGGCGGCGCCGCCCACCGATGCGGCGCGCATTCGCGCCGTCGCGGCCGGCGCGCAGGGCCAGGCCATGCTGCTGCGGGCCGGCGCCGAAAGCCGCGCCGCGCACGGGCTTTTCGCGCCGCAGCCGCCCGCCCTGGCCACGCTCAATCGGGCCGTCAAGGCCGCCTTCGATCCGTTGTCACTGTTCAACCCCGGACGCCTCTGAGATGAGAAATCGGGCATGAAATACGACTTCACACCGGAACAGATCGCCGATCCGCAGCTTGGCCCCGCCACCAAGGCGATCCGCGCCTGCGTCCATTGCGGCATCTGCACCGCCACCTGTCCCACCTATGTGCTGCTGGGGGACGAGCGCGACAGCCCGCGCGGGCGCATCGTGCTGATGAAGGACATGCTGGAAAAAGGCGGCGCGCCGACCCGCGAGCAGGTCTATCATATCGACCGTTGCCTCTCCTGCCTCAACTGCAAGACCGCCTGCCCGTCCAGCGTCAATTACCAGCGGCTGGTCGACCAGGCGCGAACCCATATTCAGGACCATTACAGGCGCCCGCTGGGCGAACGCATTCTGCGCTGGACCATCGCCAAGGTGATGACGCGGCCCAAGCTGGTGCGCATCGGTCTTTTGCTCGCCCGGATCGGTGCGCCTGTCGCCGCCATTTTGCCGGGCAAGCTGGGCGCCATGGCGCGCGTCGGGCTGTCAGCCCGGCCGCAGGGGCCCGAGCCGACCCAATTCCCCAGGCCCGCCCAGACCCGGTTGCGCATCGCCATCATGCCTGGCTGCGTGCAGGGCGCGCTCAGTCCGCAGATCGACAGCGCGGTGGGCCGGGTTCTGGCGCGGCGCGGCATCGAACTGGTGGCGCTGGAGGGCGCGGGCTGTTGCGGCGCGCTGCCCCATCACATGGGCCGCGAGCAGGATTCGCGGATGTGGGCGAAAAAGGCGATCCTGGCCTATGAACAGGGCCAGTATGACGGCGTGCTGATCACCGCCACCGGCTGTTCGTCGCAACTGAAGGACTATGCCCACCAGTTCGCCGGCGATCCGGTATGGGAGAAACGTGCCGCCGCCTTTGCCGCCGCGTCCCGCGACTTTGCCGAGCTTTGCACGCCCCTGCAGGTGACGCCGCCGCGGGACTTGCGGGTCGCCTATCATCCCGCCTGTTCCTTGCAGAACAGCCTGAAGCTGAACGGGGTGAGCGAGGCGCTGCTTGAGGCCGCCGGATTCATCGTCACCCCGTTCGCGGAATCGCATCTATGCTGCGGCTCGGCCGGCACCTATTCCATCCTGCAGCCGGAACTTTCCAGCCAGCTGCGGGATCGCAAGCTGGGCCATATCGCGGCGGCCGAGCCCGATGTGCTGGTCAGCGGCAACATCGGCTGCCTGCAGCATCTGGCCTCGGGCAAGGGGCTTTCCCAGCCCGTTTTGCATATCGCCGAATTGCTGGACTGGGCCGAAGGCGGCCCCAAGCCTGCAAATCTGGAACTGCCCGGCATCTAGAATTGCCGGGTGGGGCGCACTAAACTCCGCGCCATGCGCCCCGCGCTTGTCCTTTTCGTGTTGCTTGTCTCGGGCACGGCCTATGCGGCGCCGGCCGAGGTGCCCGTGCCCAAGGCGCCCGTGCCCAAGGCGGTCACCAGCGAGGAAAAGCTTTTCGCCCAGCTCAAGCAGGTGGAAAGCCCGGAAGACGCCCATCCCATCGAGCAGAAGCTGATTGCGATGTTCCGCGCCTCCGGCAGCCCCAGCGTGGACTTGCTGGTCACCCGCGCGAGTACGGCGCTGGCCGCCTCCGACAAGAAGACGGCCAGAAAGCTGATCGACGCGGTCACCCAGATCGCGCCCAAATATGCCGAAGGCTGGCACATCCGCGCCGGCATGGAGCAGGCGGCGGGCGACGACACCGCCGCGCTGGTGTCCCTGCAAAAAGCGGTGCTGCTCAATCCCAGGCATTTCGCGGCGCTGAGCGAGCTGGCCGACATGCTGCAGGACTATGGCGACAAGGCCGGGGCACTCAAGCTGTACCGCCGCGCCCTGGACCTGGATCCGCAACTGGACGGCGCCGCCGGCAAGGTGCGCGAGCTCACCCAGAGCGTCGAGGGACGGGATATCTGATCCGATGCGCGCGATAGTGGCGGGCCTGACCGTGATCCTTCTGATGTCGCCCGCGCACGCCGCTTCCTACATGGTGGGGACCTGGTTCGGCTATGGCCAGCCGGAAAGCAGGAACGCCATGTATATCGACCGCATGCGCGCCGACGGAAGCTGGCGTGGGGAGTACCGCACCTGTTTCAAGGGCAAGCCTGAGGACCAGGCGCAGGAAGGAAGCTGGTCGCTGGCGGGCGAAATCTTGTCGCTCACGGTCGAAACCGTGGACGGCCAGCCCGCCCCGCGCACCGACACCTACAAGATGCTGTCCCACAGCGCCAATGCCCAGAAATATCTCAGCCTGGGCTGGAATTTCCCCTACACGCCGCGAAGGGTGGCGGAGGATTTCCAGATGCCGCCCTGCGATCTGGTCAGCTGATGTCCGTGCGGGGCATGGCCGTCCTGTTGATCCTGCTGGCGACGCCCGCATGGGCACAGGACCATCCTTCCTATCTGGCCGGTCACTGGTTCGGTCAGGGCGAGCCCAACGACAAAAGCGAAATGTGGCTGGCGCATGCCGCCGCCGACGGCAATTTTACCGTGCAATTCCGGGCCTGCCGCAAGGCAAAGGCCAGCGATCTGCTGCAGACGGGAACCTGGAGGTTCCAGGACGGGATCGAATATGTCCAGATCACCATGTCCAACGGGCAGGTCGTGTTCAACGAGACGCCCTACAAGATCCTGTCGCATGACGGCAATCACCAGACCTACAGCATGCCGTCGGGATTTGTCTTCCGCTCCAGCCGGGTGGCCGCGAGCTTCACCATGCCGTCCTGCGAGCTGGTGAGCTAGCATGGCGCGGTTGGATTTGTGCCTGATTCTATGCCTTGCGGCGTTGCCGGCCCAGGCAGAACCGAACCTGGCCGGTACCTGGTTCGGCCAGGGCCAGCCGGAAGACAAGGACTCGATGTATCTCGATCACTTCCTGGCCAATGGTGAGCTTCATTCCCAGTTCCGCGACTGCCGCGCGGGCAAGGCCTATGACAGCAGCGAGGACGGCCGCTGGTCGGTCGCCGGCAACATCCTCACCATCAAGGTAATGCTGCACAACGGCACGCCGGCGCCGCGCACCGATGTCTACCGGCTGGATTCGGTCACGGCGCGCGAATTCAAGGACGTCTATCTGCCGCTCAATTTTCCCTTTGACGAACACCGGGTGGACGACAGCTTCGCCATGCCGGGCTGCCAGCTGGTGAGCTAGTCCTCGTCCGTCACGAATGCCACCCTGAGCATGTTGGTGGCGCCGGTGGTGCCCAGGGGCACGCCGGCGGTGATGACGATGCGCTCGCCGGCCTGGGCGAAACCTTCCTGGCGGGCGATCTGGCTGGCGCGTTTCACCATGTCGTCGAAATCGCGGATATCCTCGGTGGTGACGCTGTGGGTGCCCCATACCAGGCACAACCGCCGCGCCGTTTCGATCGAGGGGGTGGGCGCGATGATCGGCGCCTGGCTGCGCTCGCGCGCCGCGCGCATGGCGGTGATGCCCGACTTGGTCCAGCACACGATGGCGCGGGCATCGATGGTCTGGGTCACTTCATGCACCGCCGCCATGATGGCGTCGGGCGTGGTCTTTTCCGGCGTGCCGCGCTGGGATTCGATCAGGGAGTGATACAGTTCGTCGCCTTCCACCGCGCAGGCGATGCGGTCCATGGTCTCGACGGCTTCCACCGGATAGGCTGCCCGAGGCCGATTCCGCCGACAGCATCACCGCGTCGGCGCCGTCGAATACCGCGGTGGCCACGTCCGAGACTTCGGCGCGGGTGGGCATCGGCGAACTGATCATCGATTCCAGCATCTGGGTCGCCACCACCACCGGCTTGCCGGCCTTGCGGGCGGCGCGGGTGATCTGCTTCTGCAGTCCGGGCACCGCTTCCAGCGGCATTTCCACGCCCAGATCGCCGCGCGCCACCATCAGCGCGTCCGCCAGTTCCAAAATGCCGTGCAGCGAGGCCAGGGCCTTGGGTTTTTCGATCTTGGCCAGCACCCCGGCGCGCCCCGCCACGATCTTCTTCAGTTCCGCCACGTCCTCGGGCCGCTGCACGAAGCTCAGCGCGATCCAGTCCACCCCCAGCTCCAGCGCCGCGTCCAGGTCGCTGCGGTCCTTGGGCGTCATCGCCGACATGGGCAGCAGGGTGTCGGGCATGTTGACGCCCTTGCGGTCCTTGATCTCGCCCGCCACTTCCACGATCGCCTCGGCAAAGGTGTCGGCCTTGCGCAGCAGGCGCAGCCGCACCTTGCCGTCGTCGATCAGCAGCGCATGCTTCTGCTTGATCGCCTGGAAGATTTCCGGGTGGGGGATCGGCACCTCTTCCGGCTTGTCGCTGCTCTCGCCCAGCACCAGCCTGATGCGCTCGCCTTCCTTGCAGCATGCGCGGTCCGCCGCAGAAGCCTGCCCAGCCGGATCTTGGGGCCCTGCAGGTCGCACCAGGATGCCGATGGGCCGCCCCACATCTTCGGACAGGGCGCGCAGGTCGCCATGCATGCTTCGCCAGCATCTCGTGGCTGGTGTGGCTCATATTGATGCGAAATACGTCGACGCCCGCGTCGAACAGGGCGCGCATCATCTGCGGCGTGTTGGAGGCCGGCCCCAGGGTGGCGAGAATCTTGGTCTTGCGGCGGCGGCTCATGGCGACCTCTTCAACGGCAAGTCAGTGAAGCAGTCAGTTGGAAAGCGTCTGGGTCCAGTCGGGCTTTTTGCCGGTATCCACTTCGAAGAAACCGCGCCGGTCGAAGCCGCGCTTGGCGCAGTCGCCGCGGCCCACCGACTGGAAGCGCTTGTCGGGGGCGACGCAGAAATGGGTCTTGCCTTCCCAGGTCCCCGCCGCGCCATCGCTGGCATAGAGATAATAATAGCGTCCTTGCAGCGGACCGCTGAGAAGCTGGGCACAGGCCTTGGGCTGGATGGTCCACCAGCCCTGGCTGGTCCAGCTGGTGCCGTCGAAACGGCCCAGGGCGGCACGCGCGGCCGTGCCGGTCTTGTTGCAGACGTTGAAGGCGGCCAGGGCCGGCCCCACCAGCAAGGGAAGGCCCGCCATGCCCAGGGTCAGCGCGAGAATCAGTGTCGTGCGACGCATCGTGAGTCCGGTTTGGCGCGAAAGTGCTTTGCCGTCAACGGTTTCCCAACTTATATCCTTGGGCCATGACGGAAAATGCCTTTGAGGCCATCGCCGGCAACGGAATCAGCCGCGTGTTGCTGTTATGCGACCATGCCTCCAATGCCCTGCCGCCGGGCGGACTGGGGCTGGACCCCGCCCTGCTGGCGACCCACATCGCCTATGACATCGGCGCGGCGGCGGTGACCCGCGCCCTGGCCGCGGCCTATGGCGCCCCGGCCTTTCTGGGGGGCTGGTCGCGGCTGCTGATCGACCTCAACCGCGGCGCCGACGATCCCACCCTGGTGATGAAGCTGTCGGACGGCAGCATCATTCCGGGCAACTCCTGGGCGCGGGCGATGCCGCCGAAGTGGCACGGCGCATCGCCGCCTATCACGCGCCCTATCATGCCGCGATCGAGGCCGAACTGGACCGCATCGGCGAAGGCGCGATCGTGATCTCGGTTCACAGTTTCACGCCATCCTGGAAAGGCCGGCCGCGGCCCTGGGAGGTCGGTGTGCTGTATGACCGCGACCTGCGGCTGGCCGCGCCGCTGATGGCACGCCTGGGCGAGGCCGGGTTCACGGTTGGCGACAACGAGCCCTATAGCGGCGCGCTGGAAGGCGACACGCTTTACCGGCATGGCACCATGCGCGGTTTGCCGCATGCGCTGATCGAGATACGGCAGGACTTGATTGCCGCCGACGCCGACGGCACAAGCTTTTGCGCTTCGGCTGAAACCCGTGCTGGACGCCGCATTGGACGATCCGGCTCTCGGCCGCACGCGGCGCATTAAAGCGTACACAGCAGAACCCGATATGCCGCGTTGCGCCGCATCGGGTGGGCAGGCTAGGTTCCCGCGGCTTTTTAAAATTCGGTAGTTCCCATGGCCAAATCCGGCTTCGCCAAAGACCAGCTCAAATCCTTCATCAACCGCATCGAGCGGCTGGAGGAGGAGCGCGCCGCGCTGTGCGCCGATATCCGCGAAGTCTATTCCGAGGCCAAGGGCACCGGCTTTGACACCAAGATCATGCGCCAGGTGATCCGCATGCGGAAACTCGACAAGGCCGACTTCCAGGAGCAGGAAGCCATGCTGGACCTCTACCTGACCGCCATGGATATGCGCTGAGCAGCACGGGGTTTTTCGCGCCCCGGGGCGCAGGCTCCGCCCGACCCTTTCCGGTCACAAAATCCGTCGCGCCGCCCGGCAATTGGGCTAGATTTGCGTCCATGCGCGGCGGCAGACCGTGTCAGCGAAGAGGGGACGTCATGCCGGATTTATCGATCGATCGCCGCGGCCTGTTGGCCGCCGCCGCCGCCGCGCCCGTGGTTGTGGCCGCGCAGGACCCCGCCAGCGCCCAGCCGCCGCCGGGGCGCGATCCCGCCGGCGGGGCGCCCACCGCCGACCAGCAGCGCCGCATGCCGTGGTGGCACGAGGCCAAGTTCGGCATGTTCATTCATTTCGGGCTTTATGCCGCCCATGGCCGCCATGAATGGGCGATGGAGAACGAAGCCATCCCGGTGGCGGAATACCAGAATCTTCACCGCCGGCTTTAACCCGGCGCCCGGCTCGGCGCGCGCAATGGGCGCAGCTGGCGAAGGCGGCGGGCATGAAATACATGGTGCTGACAGCCAAGCATCATGAAGGCTTCTGCAACTGGGACACCAGGCTCACCAACTACAATGCGGCCAATGCAGGCGGCCCGGCGCGATGTCATCGCGGAATATGTCGAGGCGGCGCGCGCCGAAGGGCTGCGCGTCGGCTTCTATTATTCGCTGATGGACTGGCATCATCCCGACGGCGCGCGCTGCGCCGACGACGCGCCGCGCCGCGGCGCGCTTCGTCGACTACACCCACGGCCTGATCCGCGAGCTGATGACCAATTACGGCAAGATCGACATTCTCTGGTACGACGTCTCCTGGCCGCTGGACGCGCAGGGCTGGGAATCCGAAAAGATGAACCAGATGGTGTTCGCACCTGCAGCCCGACATCATCGTCAACAACCGCAACAGCCTGCCGGGCGATTTCTCAACCCCCGAACAGACCATCCGGGCGGAAGCGGCGGCCGCGCCTGGGAAAGCTGCATGACCCTGAATGACAGCTGGGGCTATCAGCGCGCCGACGACAACTGGAAAACCCCGCGCACCGTGATCCGCAACCTGATCACCTGCGCCCGCGACGGCGGCAATTATCTGCTCAATATCGGGCCGCAGCCCGACGGCGGCATCCCCGCGGAAAGCGTGCGCATCCTCACCGAGGTGGGGGCATGGATGACGCGCAATGGCCAGACCATCTATGGCGCCGATGCTCTGCCAGCCGCACACCAGCGTCTATGCCAATTTCACCCGCAAGGGCAGCACGCTCTACATGCATGTGCATTTCTGGCCGGGCAGCGATGTCTCCATTTCCGGCCTCAAGCAGAAGGTGCTGTCGGCCAGGCTTCTGGGCGGTGGCGGCACGCTGGCCGTGACGCAGGACGGGTTTCGCACCCACATCACCGGCTTGCCCGAACAGGCGCCGGATTCGCCCGTCTCCACCCTTGCGATCGAATGCGATGGGGTGCCCGAGCAGGACACGCTGAATGTGCGCATCAACAAGCCGCGCGCCGGGGTTGGGATGTAAGCGAAAAACGGCCCCTGCTGCGAAACAGGGGCCGTTCTTCTTCGATAGAGAGGTTGTGGTCAGCCGGCTTTCCGGTCCGCGGCGCCGCCCTGCGGTTCCGCCGCGTCATCGCCTTCCAGGCCGAATTCCTTCAGCTTGCGATAGAGCGTCGAGCGGCCGATGCCCAGCCGCCGCGCCACTTCCGACATGTGGCCGTCATAGCGCGCGATGGCCATGCGGATGATTTCCGATTCCAGCTCGTCGAACTTGCGGACATGGCCCGCCGAATCGGTGACCTTCAGCCCGAAGGGAGAGGCCGGTCGTGCGGGACCGCATTGTCCGGCCCGCCGCTGCCGGTCAGGCTCGCGCCGCCCTGGCGCAGCGCGCTGCTGTCCACGCCCATGGCGGCGGCGATCTGCGGAAAATCGCAGACGTCCAGCATATGCGCCGTCGCACAGCACCACGGCGCGGAAGATGGTGTTCTCCAGCTGGCGCACATTGCCCGGCCAGGTGAATTGTTCCAGCAACTGCGCTGGCCTCGGGCGTCAGCCCGGCGACCGGCTTGTTCTCCTCCGCCGCGAAGCGCTCGATGAAATGGCGCGCCAGGGGAGCGATGTCGCCGGGGCGGTCGCGCAAGGCCGGCACCATGACGGGAAAAACATTCAGGCGGTAATAGAGATCCTCGCGGAAGCTGCCTTCGCGCGCCATCGGCGCCCAGGTCGCGGTTGGTGGCGGAGATGATGCGCACATCCACCTTGACCGGCCGCTTGGAGCCGACCGGATCGACTTCGCCTTCCTGCAGCGCGCGCAGCAGCTTGACCTGCATGTCCAGGCGCAGTTCGCCGATTTCATCCAGGAACAGGGTGCCGCCATCGGCTTCCTGGAACTTGCCCAGATGCTTGTCGCGAGGCGCCGGTGAAGGAGCCCTTCTCGTGGCCGAACAGGATGGATTCGATCAGATTCTCCGGGATCGCGCCGCAATTGACGGTGACGAAGGGCCTGCCGGAACGCGCCGAGGTGCCCTGGATGGCGCGGGCGATCAGTTCCTTGCCGGCGCCGCTCTCGCCTTCGATCAGGATCGGAATGTCGGACTGCGCGGCGCGCGCGCCCAGGCGGAAGACCTGCTTCATTTCCGGCGAACCGGCGACCAGGTCGTCGAAGGTGAGCCGGTTGTCCTGTCTTCTTCTTCAGCATGCCTCACTTCGCCCGACAGGGCGCCGATCTTGAGCTGGTTGCGGATCGACACCGCGATGCGCTCCGGGCTGGCGGGCTTGACCAGGAAATCGTTGGCGCCCGCGCGCATCGCCTCCACCGCCGAATCGATGCCGCCCTTGGCGGTCAGCACGATCACCGGCAGGTCGGGATTGGTGGGGCGCAGCTTGGCCAGCACCTCCAGCCCGCCCATGTCGGGCATCACCAGGTCCAGCAGCATCAGGGTGATCTGATCGCCGCGCGGGCCGTTGATCAGGTCCAGCGCGGGCTGGCCGCCGGGCGCGGTCACGACCGTCATGCCGCTGCGGCTGATCGCGGCTTCCAGCAGACGCCGCTGCACCGGATCGTCGTCCACGACAAGAATGGTCTGCGCCATAAACCCAAGCCTTTTGAATTGAGACGGGATTTTGCGGGGGTACAGGTAAATGTGGCGTTTAAGCCTGTTCCTTTGCGGTACAGGCACCCCCGTTCGGAATTGATGCTTAATCAAGCCTGAAATCGCGCCAATTGCGTGCCGAAAAGCGCGCGCGAGGGCCCCGGGCCGGGCATGGCAAAGGCCAAATAAACCAAGTTGCCGCCACCGGCGCCTTTGCTATAGTCCCCCCAATTCGCGACAACAGGGGGCCTTTATGGCGCACGAATCCGACTATCAGCCGGGATCCATGGACATCAGCGCGCACAAGAAGGCCTATGCCGGCTTTCTGACCGGCTCCAAATGGACGTTCGGGTTCATCATGCTGATCATGGTGTTTCTCGCCATTTTCCGCACCCACGGCTAAGCCAGCGTCCGCATGCGCCTCGCGATCCCCAAGGAAACGCGCGACGGAGAAACGCGGGTCGCCGCGACGCCGGAGTCCGTCAAGAAATTCAAGGGTCTCGGCCTGGAGGTGGTGGTTCAGGCGGGCGCCGGCGCGCATGCCAGGATCGCCGATGCCGACTATGCCGCCGCCGGCGCCGACGATCGCCGCCGATGCCGCCGCCACCCTGAAAGACGCCGACATCGTGCTGAAGGTGCGCGGCCCCTCGGCGGACGAGATCGCCCAGATCAAGAGCGGCGCGGTGCTGGCGGCGCTGCTGGCGCCCCATACCGAGAACGAGGCGATCCAGGCGCCTGGCGGGGCAGGGCGTTACCGCTTTCGCCATGGAATTCCTGCCGCGCATCTCCCGCGCCCAGTCGATGGACGTGCTGTCGTCCCAGGCCAATCTCGCCGGCTACAAGGCGGTGATCGACGCCGCCGCCCAGTTCGGCCGCGCCATGCCGATGATGATGACGGCGGCCGGCACCATCGCGCCGGCCCGCGTGCTGGTGATGGGCGTGGGCGTGGCGGGCCTGCAGGCCATCGCCACCGCCAAGCGCCTGGGCGCCATCGTCAGCGCCACCGATGTGCGTCCCGCCACCAAGGAACAGGTGGAATCGCTGGGCGGCACCTTCGTCGCGGTGATGGACGAGGAGTTCAAGAACGCCCAGACGGCGGCCGGCTATGCCAAGCCGATGAGCGCCGAATATCAGGCCAAGCAGGCGGCGCTGACCGCCGAGACCATCAAGAAGCAGGACATCGTCATCACCACCGCCCTGATCCCGGGCCGCAAGGCGCCGATCCTGGTGACCGAGGAGATGATCAAGACCATGAAGCCGGGTTCGGTGATCGTCGACCTGGCGGCGGGCGCGGGCGGCAACACGCCCGCTCTCCAGGCCCGATGAGGTGGTGGAAGTGCACGGCGTCACCATCATGGGCCATACCAACCTGCCGGGCGCGCTGGCGGTGGATGCCTCCTCGCTCTATGCCCGCAACCTGTTCAATTTCATCTCGCTGATCGTGGACAAGAAGACCGGCGCGCTGAACATCGACTGGAATGACGAGATCATCAAAGGCTCGGCCGTCACCAAGGACGGCCAGCCGGTTGTGCGAGGCTGACCATGGAAATGATTGATCCTTTTGTCTTCCGTCTTTCCATTTTCGTGCTGGCGATTTTCGTGGGCTATTTCGTGGTGTGGGGCGTGACCCCGGCGCTGCACACGCCGCTGATGGCGTGACCAACGCGATTTCCTCGGTGATCGTGGTGGGCGCGCTGATGGCGGTGGCGGTGCCGGTGATCGGCGCGGCATCCTGGACCTCCAAGGGGCTGGGCTTTGTCGCGCTGCCTGGCCAGCGGTGAATATCTTCGGCGGCTTCCTGGTCACCGCGCGCATGCTGGCGATGTACAAGAAGAAAGAAAAGAAATGAGCGGCAAGGCAGACATCGCCGCACTGCTTTATCTCGCCTCCGGCGTGCTTTTCATCCTGGCGCTGAAGGGGCTGTCCTCGCCGGCCTCCAGCCGCGCCGGCAACCGCAACGGCATGATCGGCATGGCCTTGGCCATCGCCACCACCCTGTGGGTTGCCGGTGTCGCCGACCCTTTGACCTCGGGCTGATCGTGGTGCGGGCTGGCCATCGGCGGGGTGATCGGCGCGGTGATCGCCCGGCGCATCGCCATGACCGACATGCCCCAGCTGGTGGCGGCGTTCCACAGCCTGGTCGGCCTGGCGGCGGTGTTGACGGCGGGCGCGGCGCTCTATTCGCCGGAAGCCTTCGGCATCGGCAGCGAAGGCGCCGATCCGCACCCAGAGCCTGATCGAGATGAGCCTGGGCGTCGGCCATCGGCGCCATCACCTTTGCCGGTTCGCTGATCGCCTTCGCCAAGCTCAACGGCAATATGAGCGGCGCGCCGATCATCCTGCCGGCGCGGCATCTGCTCAACCTGCTGATCTTCGCCAGCATCATCGCGCTGATCGGCTATTTCGCCATGGACCCAGCCGCACTGGGCCTTCTGGGCGATCACCATCCTCAGCTTCGTCTTCGGCATCACCCTGATCATTCCCATCGGCGGCGCCGACATGCCGGTGGTGGTGTCGATGCTGAACTCCTATTCCGGCTGGGCGGCGGCGGGCATCGGCTTCACGCTGGAAAATACCGCCCTGATCATCACCGGCGCGCTGGTGGGCTCATCGGGCGCGATCCTGTCCTACATCATGTGCAAGGGCATGAACCGCAGCTTCATATCGGTGATCGCCGGCGGCTTTGGCGGCGATACCGGCGGTCCCAAGGGCCCGGCGGAAACGCGCCCCGTCAAGCAGGGCTCGGCCGACGACGCCGCCTTCATCATGAAGAACGCCTCCAGCGTCATCATCGTGCCGGGCTATGGCATGGCGGTGGCCCAGGCCCAGCATGCGGTGCGCGAAATGGCCGACAAGCTGAAGAAGGAAGGCGTCAAGGTCTCCTACGCCATCCATCCCGTGGCGGGCCGCATGCCCGGCCACATGAATGTGCTGCTGGCCGAAGCCAATGTGCCCTATGACGAGGTGTTCGAGCTGGAAGACATCAATTCCCAGTTCGCCCAGGCCGATGTCGCCTATGTGATCGGCGCCAATGACGTCACCAACCCATCGGCCAAGACCGATCCCAAATCGCCGATCTTCGGCATGCCGAGTCCTGGACGTGGAAAAGGCCAAGACCGTGCTGTTCATCAAGCGCGGCATGGGCTCGGGCTATGCCGGGGTGGAGAACGAGCTCTTCTTCCGCGACAACACCATGATGCTGTTCTCCGACGCCAAGAAGATGACCGAAGAAATCGTCAAGGCGCTCGACCATTAGCGTCAGGCCCGCACGTCTGCCCGCCGACGAGGCGGCGATCCTGTCCTTCATCCATGGATTGCAGGACTATGAAGCGGCCTTCGAACCCGACCGCCGCCGCGATCCCGATTTCGCCATCGCGCATTGGCGCGAATTGCAGCGCCGCCACGCCGAAAAACACGGCATCATCCTGATCGCCGAAGACCAGGGGCAAGCGGCTGGCTGGGCCTTCGCCTATGAAGATACCGCTGAACTATTTGTGGTCGAGGCCGAGCGCCGGCATGGCTTTCTGGCGGAACTTTTTGTGCACCAATCGGCACGCGGCAAGGGCCTGGGCCGCGCCCTGATCGGGGCCTGCGAGGCCTGGGCGCGCGGCCGCGGCCACAAGCTCCTGACCGTGGGCGTGCTGGCGAAAAACCCGTCCGCCATCCGCGCCTATGCGGGCACGGGCTACGCGCCCTATTGGATCACGATGCGGCGCTATTTGTAGGAGCGGACGATGAGAGGATCGCGGATATATCTGGCCGGCCTGGTTCTCGCGCTGCTGTACCTGCCCGCCCTGGCGCAACCTGGAACTTCCGCCGCCAACATCCGCGCCGACATGGCGTTCCTGGCCAGCGACAAGCTCAAGGGCCGCGAAGCCGGCTCGCCCGAATACGACATCGCCGCCGGCTACGTCGCCGCCCAGATGAAACAGCTGGGCCTGGTTCCCATGGGGCGCGGCAGGCAACCCTATTTTCAGCCTGTGCCGCTGCTGGCCTATCGCACGACGGACAAGGGTGCACTGACCTTGCGCGATGCCTCCGGCCGCTCCAGCGCGCTGCAATTCGGCACGGATTATGTGGTGGGCGGCGATCCCCTGGCCGCCACCATCGATCTGGACGCGCCACTGGTATTCGTCGGCTTTGGCCTGGTGGCGCCCGAGCATGGCCGCGACGACTATCGCGGCCTGGACGTGAAGGGCAAGATCGTGGTGGCGCTGAACGGGGCGCCGAAGTTCCTGCAGACCGAGGAACGTGCCTATTACCGCAGCGGCAAGGTCAAGCTGGCGGCGGCGCAGGCGCGCGGCGCGATCGGGTTCGTGTCGATGAACACGCTCACCAGCGAGAAGCTGCGCCCCTTCGCCAATGTCGTGCGGCAATATCGCAGCTGGGGGATGACCTGGCGCAAGCCCAACGGCAAGCCGTTCGTGGCGACGCCGTTGCCGGGGCTGGCCGGCCTCAGCCTGGCGGGCGCGCGCAAGCTGCTGGGGCCGGATACCGACACGATCCTTGCCGCCGCCGAAACACGCGACGGGCGGGTGCGCGGTTTCGCGCTGCCCTTCACCCTGCATGCCGTGCTGCACAGCCAGATCAGGACGATGGAAAGTGAAAACATCGTCGGGCTGCTGCCGGGCTCCGATCCGAAACTCAAGAGCGAATATGTCGTGCTCTCGGCGCATCTGGATCATATCGGCATCACCCCGCCCGTGAACGGCGATTCCATCAACAACGGCGCCCTGGACAATGCCTCGGGTGTGGCCACGACCCTGGAGGTCGCGCGCCTGTTCCATGCCAGCGGCACGGCGCCAAAGCGCTCGGTGCTGTTCCTGATCGACACGGCGGAGGAAAAGGGCCTGATCGGCGCGGAATATTTCGCCCACAACCCCACCGTGCCCCTTTCCGCCATCGCCGCCGATGTCGATCTGGACATGCCGATCCTGACCTATGATTTCACCGACGTGACCGCGTTCGGCGCCGACCGTTCCAGCATCGGGCCTTCGGTCCGGCGCGCCGCCGCCCGCCTGAACGTCAAACTCTCGCCCGATCCCATGCCGGACGAGGGCATCTTCACCCGCTCCGACCATTACCGCTTCGTCGAGCAGGGCGTGCCCGCGGTCTTTTTGGCAACCGGCTTCGCCAATGGCGGGGAGGCCGCGTTCCGGGGTTTCCTGGCCAGGCATTATCACAAGCCCAGCGACGACCTGTCCCAGCCGATCCGCTACGACGCGGCGGCGAAATTCGCGCGCCTGAATTATGAGATTACCCGCGAACTGGCGGACGGCTTGCGGCCGGCCTGGAACAAGGGCGACTTCTTCGCCGCCAAGTTCGCGAAACACAACTAGCCGTCCGAACAGTTTTTCTCACGAGGCATGCCTGCATCGCGCATCTCATGTTTTCGGTTTTGGGCTAGGCTTGCCGCGGAGGGCAGGGCCATGGATTATTATCAGGGATGGTTTGATCTGAAGCCGGGCGTCCGGGATGTTGATTTTGCCCGCGACCTGGCGCGCTACCTGACCGACCTCAAGGACAAGGGCCTGATCGAAGGCTGGAGGCTTGCGCGCCGCAAGCTGGGGCTGGGTCCAAAGGAATTCGCCGAATTCCATCTGGTGATGGAAACCAGAAATCTCGCCCAGCTGGACGACGCCTTCAACCACGTCGCCGCGCGCCATGAACCGGTGGAAAGCGTGCATTTCAACGTCAATTCGAAGGTGGAAAATCTGCGCTTCGGTCTCTACCGCGATTTTCCCGATCCGGTGCGCCGGGAAGGCGAAGAAAAATTCTGAGCTATTTCAATCCGCCCATTGTGCAGACTTCCTTCCATTCCCCGGCGCGGACCGGCTGCACCGACAGGCGGAAGCTGGTCACCAGGCTCATCTGCGCCAATTTGGGATCGGCCTTGCACTGCGCCAGGGTGACGGGCCTGGGCATGTCCTTCAGCGCCTTCACCACCACCAGTCCGAAAATGCCTTTCTCGTCGGTGGGATCGGGACGGTATTCGCCGATCACCTCGAGGATGCCGACCACGGCCTTCTCCGCGCCCGAGTGATAGAAGAATCCCAGGTCGCCCTTCTTCATCGCCATCATGTTCAGCTTGGCGGTGTGGTTGCGCACCCCGCTCCAGGGCTCGCCCTTGGCGCCCTTCTTCTTCTGCATCTCCCAGGACCAGGTCTCCGGTTCGCTTTTCAGCAGCCAGTAGTTCATCCGCCCCTCCTATTCGACGGTCAGCCTGCGGCGCATCAGCCGCAGCACCGCTTCACCCAGCGGCAGCGCGCCGCTGAGCAGATCGGCCATGGCTTCGGCGATCGGCATCTCGATACCGCCCGATTTGGCGCGCGCCACCAGGGCCGGCGCCGTGGCCACGCCTTCCGCCAGCGGGTGGCCGGGGGCGTCCAGTTCCGCGACTGTCTTGCCCTGGCCCAGCGCGACGCCGAAGGAAAAATTGCGCGACGAAGGGCTGGTGGCAGTCAGCACCAGATCGCCCAGCCCCGACAGGCCCATCAAGGTCTCGCGCCTGGCCCCCAGATGTTCGCCCAGGCGCGACAATTCCGCGAAGCTGCGCGCCAGCAGCGCGGCGCGGGCATTCTCGCCCAGGCCCATGCCTTCGACCACGCCGCAGGCGATGGCATAGACATTCTTGGCGGCACCGCCCAGCGCTACGCCGGTGAGATCGTCGCTGGCATAGGGGCGGAACGATGCCGAGCCCAGCGAGGCCTGCAGCCGGGCCGCCAGATCGACTTTTGCCGCGATGGTCACGGCGGTGGGCAGGCCGCGCGCCACGTCGCGCGCGAAGGAGGGCCCCGACAGGATCGCGAGCGCGGCTCCGGGCAGGATTTCGGCCACCACCTCGGTGACCAGCTTGCCGCTGCCCTTCTCGATGCCCTTGGCGCAGATCACCAGCGGCTGGCCTTGCGCCAGATGCGGCTTCAGGCCATCGCAAAAAGCGTGCAGCACCTGCGCCGGCACCGCCAGCAACAGCGCCTGGGCCTTGCAGGCCTCGGCCAGGTCGCCGGTGACATCCAGCTCCGCGGGAATCGCCACGCCGGGCAGGAAGCGGTTGCCCCGCCCCTGCCGCATGTCGGCCAGCACATCATCCTCGCGCACCCACAGCATGGTCTTGCGTCCCGCCGCCAGGGCGGCCAAGGCCAGCGCCGTGCCCCAGGCGCCCGCACCCAGAACCGCAATAGGGGAAAAAACAGCCGAGTCCTGGGACATCAAATCGTATGTTGCTTATTCGGGCGCGGAATCTATCTTGCCGGCCAGTCGACCGCAAACAGGGGCCTGGCCGCAATTATGGTCGATTGCCCGAATTTCTCCATCTTGCCGTGCGAGTCTTGCTGATGCGCCGCTTTCGCCTTTGTCTTGCCGCCGCCGTCTGCGTCGCCCTTCTGGGCGCCGCCGGCCAGCCCGCACCCCCGCGCCGTTTCCAGGCCTACAGCGATCAGCAGAAATCCGATCTCGACAAGGTCAGCGCCTATCTCAATAGCTTCCGCAGCCTCAGGGCCGGCTTCGACCAGATCGGACCGGACGGCGGTGTCGAGCAGGGCGAAGTCTTCCTCCAGAAACCCGGCCAGATCCGGTTCGAGTACCGCCCGCCCAGCCCCATCCTGATCGTCGCCACCGGCGGCAGCGTCTATGTGAAGAACGCACGGCTCAATACCGTGGACCGCTATGACCTGTCGCAAACCCCGCTGGGCCTGCTGCTGAATGATCGCGTCGACCTCAAGACCAACAAGGCGGTGATCGGCGTCGCCGAACAGGACGGCGCCATCATCGTGCGCGCCCGCACCAGCACCAATCGCAGCAATGCCAACATCACCCTGATATTTTCCACACCGGGCATCGAGCTTCGGCAATGGACGGTGCGCGACGATCAGGGCGGCAACACCGTCGTGGCGCTGCAGAACCTGCAGCTTCGCGCCAGCCTGGCCCCCGCGCTCTTTGCCGTGCCGGCAAAGGACATCAAGCAAAGCCAAAAATAGTGAAGCGGGTCGGGATCATCTGCGATCGCCGCCTCCTTGACGGCATGGCGGTGCACCAGGCCAATGACGAGTATATCGAGGCGGTTCGGGGCGGCGCGGCGGCGCTTCCGCTGCTCATTCCATCAACCGATACGCCGCTGGACCCGGCCGCGATATTGACTGCGGTGGATGGGCTTTTGTTCACCGGCGCGCCGTCGAATGTCGCCCCGGCCCATTATGGCGCCGCGGCGCATCCGGGCACCGAGATGGACGAGATCCGCGACGCCACCACCATGCCTCTGCTGCGCGCCGCCATTGTCGCGGGCAAGCCGGTGCTGGCGATCTGCCGCGGCTTTCAGGAACTCAATGTCGCGCTGGGCGGCAGCCTGCATCAGCGGGTGCACGAAATTCCCGGCCGCCTGGATCACCGCGAGCCGGCCAACGTCTCGCGGGATCTGGAATATCGCCCGGCGCATCCCATCGCCATCGCCGCGGGCGGGCTTCTGGCGCGGCTTTGCGGCATGACGGGTTCAATGGTGAATTCCCTGCATCACCAGGGCGTGGACAGGCTGGCGCCGGACCTGGTGGCCGAGGCCCATGCCCCCGATGGCCTGATCGAGGCGGTGTCGCTGCGGCAGCCAAAGTCCTTCCTGCTGGGTGTGCAATGGCACCCCGAATGGGGTTTCGCGCAGGATCCCCTCAGCCGGGCCATTTTCCGCGCCTTCGGTGCGGCACTCTGAGCGGCATAAATTTACAGCATCCTAAGCATTTGCTGACAGATTTTGCGCCCCTGAGCTGATTCCGGTGCTTTATGCTTTCGCCAGCCCGTCTTCTGGGCTTTGCCTTTACCAATGCCGATTTCCTGTTCGAGATGGACACGGACGGCAAGATCCTGTTCGCGGCGGGCGCGGCCAACGATCTGGTCCATGAAAGCGGCGAGGCGCTGATGGGCCGGCAGGCCAGCCGGCTGTTCAAGCCCTCCGAAGCTCCCAAATTCGCGACATTCGCCAAGGCGCTGAAAAGCGGCGACCGGGCCGGTCCCTTCAAGCTGACCCTGGCCACCGGCGCCGACGCCAATCTCGCCATGTTCCGGCTGCCGGACAATGGCGCCAATATTTCCTGCACCCTGACGCGGCCGGGCACGCGCACGCCCGGCGCGTCCATCGATCCCAAGACGGGCCTGGCCACGCGCGACGGATTCATGGCGGCGGTCGCAAAGGCCGGCGATCGCGATGCCCTGACCCTGGTCCATGTGCCGGGATTGCCCGAGCTTTGCGCCCAGCTTCCCCAGGGCGGTGCCGACGCCCTGATGCAGCGCATCGGCGACAGTCTTCAAACGGCGGGGGCCAGCGCTGCCGGACGTATTTCCGAATCCAGCTTCGGCGCCCTGGCGCCGGCGGCCGGCGGTTCGCTGGATATGGCGAGCAAGGTGCGTGACGCCTTCTGCGCCGGCGGTCTCACCCCGCCCAACGTCACGCAAACCCGCATCGGCCTGCAGGGCGGCGGGCTCAGCGCCGAACAGCGCCTGCTGTCGATGCGCTATGTGATCGACCTGTTTGCCGAGAAGGGCAAGGTGGATACGCGCAATGGCGACCTTGCCGGCATTTTTTCCGGCATGATGGAGGAAACCGAGAAACGCCTTGCCGCCATGACCAGGACGGTCGGCGATGGCGCTTTTGAGATCGCCTATCAGCCGATCTGCGATCTGGTGACCGGCAAGGTCTCGCACTATGAGGCGCTCGCGCGCTTTCCCAATCCGGAAGGCACCCAGGAAACCGTGAAGTTCATCGAGGCCCTGGGCATCGCCCATGCCTTCGACCTCGCCGTGGCCAGCAAGGTGCTGGACCTGATCGAGCAGCAGAGTGGCGTCCATATCGCCTTCAACGTCTCCGGCGCCACCATTGCCTCGACCTCCAGCTTCGGCATGCTGGCCGGCATTCTCGCCAGGCGCCGCAAGCTGGCACCGCGCACTCTGATCGAGATCACCGAAACCGCCGCCATCGCCGATCTGGAAACCGCGGACAAGGCGATCGGCGCCCTGCGTGCCATGGGTTACCGGGTGGGGTTGGACGATTTTGGCGCCGGGGCGTCTTCGATCAATTACCTGCATGCCTTCCATGTGGATTTCGTGAAATTCGACGGCGCCATGATCCGGAAGATCGGCAGCTCCAAGCGGGACGACGCACTGCTGGCCGGTCTGGCAAAGCTCTGCGCCGAGATGGGCGTTACCACCATCGCCGAATGGATTGAAAACGAGGCCATGGCCAAGGCGGCCCGCGACATGGGCTTTCACCACGGCCAGGGCAAATGGCTTGGGGCGCCGCTTGCCCAGTTGCCTGCGGCGCCGGTCCCCCTCGCCAAACGCAGGGGCGTCACCGAAAGCTGGGGCTGAGCGGGTTGACTCTTTCGTAAGTAATTACTTACGGTAAGTCATGGCTCATGAAAAAGTCTTTGCCGCCCTGGCCGATCCGACCCGCCGGCAGGTATTTGACCGCCTGCGCAAAGGGCCAACTCCGGTCTCGGTCCTGGCAGCAGGACTGCCGGTCAGCCGGCCCGCGGTCTCCCAGCATCTCAAGATCCTGAAAGAGGCGGGATTGGTCACGGACCAGGCGGATGGCACCCGCAGGCTTTACCGCATCGACAGGGACGGGCTGGCGGCCGTGCGGGCCTGGTTCGACCATTACTGGGATAGCGCCCGGGAGGGCCCAAAGACCGGCTGATTTGGCCAAAACGACTATGACAGAAATAGCACTGTCATTATAATTCTGTCACTGAATCTAATTTTCTTGAAACCTGTTGCATCTTTACATAGTTTATAGCCTGAAGATGGTTTCGGGCTGCTGGCATTGCCCCCCGCTCGCTTTCAGCCCCCATCTTCGCTGGGGTGACCGGTTATCCCCTCCCGGTTGCTCCGCGCGCTCTTTAAGCGCATTTGCCCCCGGTCTCCCGGCCGGGGGCCTTTTTTTTGGGGCGGGTGGTGACGGCCCGGCGCCGGTGTCTGCGCGAAGCCCAGGCGTCCGACAGGGGACGCAATCAGACCGCAACTCTTCTCAAGGTCAGGCTCAGCCGGCCCCCTCCCGCCAGCAAGCGGGAGCTTCCAGGCCTGATACGGTCGATGCCGTGAAAGGCCAGCCGCGCCCGCCCGCCAAAGGCGATCACGTCGCCCGATGCCAATGTGACGGCGACGGTCTTGCCGCCGCGCCGCCACCTGCCTTCAACCAACTGGCCGCCAATCCGGAACAGCGCGTCATCGCCCAGCGACACCCCGATCACGGCAGCGCTGGTGTCTGCCTCGTCACGGTCCTGGTGCAAGCCCATCTTGGCACCGCCGCGGTACAGATTGACCAGGCAACATTGCGGTGCCGGCCCCCGGTTGATCTCAGCCCACAAGGCCAGCAGCGGCGGGGGAATGGCGGGCCAGGGTGCGCCCGTCACCGGATGGGTGGGCTGATAGCGATAGCCATTCTTGTCGGAAACCCAGCCCAGGGTTCCGAAATTGCTTTCCTCCACCGAAAAAGGCTTGGCGGTGTCCGGCATCACCGGACGATAGAGCGGCGCCTGCGCCAGCCGCGCCATTACATCGTCGCGCAATTCTTTTTGCTGCGACGGCGTGAATTTTTCACGCCAAAGAAATACGTCCGGTGCGATGACGAGCCTCTTCACCACTGAAAAGGAGAACGCGTCGGGGCGGTGAAGATCGCCGCATAGCTGCCGGCCAGCCCATGGCAATCCAGCCAGGCCTTGAGCGTTTCGGGCGTGTAGCCGTCCGCGATCCATGCCGCCAGCGGCCGGCCCTGGGCGCTGTCCTGAGCGAATTCCAGAAAGGGCTTGAGCCAGCGCTGCTGCGTCTTGGGGAAATGCAGATAGGGAAAACGGGCAAACTGCGCCCTGGCCGCCGGCATCGCCTGCCAGCCATCGCGGTGAATTATGTAGAGGGCCGCGGCGAAACTGGTGCGGTCCTGGCCACCCGAGCATTTCAGCATGAAGGGGCGCGGCGCGGTATCGAACGCCTCGATCAATCGCGCCAGCATGGCTTGGGTCGGCAATTTGCGCGAATCCAGCATGGCGTCGAGATGGGCGATGCCGGCGCTTTTGGCGAGGGCGGTTTCCTTTTTCCACCAGGACAGGTCGTCATTGCGGCCGCGCAGGTTGATGATGGCGCGGATGCCGCGCCGCTTCAAAAAGCGCAGCAACCCCCCGGCCCAGGCCTGCATCGCCCGCGCGGCTTCGCCCGGTATCACCCAGTGAAAATTGTAAAGAATATCCCCGGCTGTTCGGGGTGGGGCTGATCGCATAGGATGGAATTAGCATATTTCGGAAGCCCCATGCGCATCACCAAGCAGATCCTGGTCCGCCGCTGGACCCTCACCACCGTCCTGGCCGGGATCGTCTTTGCGGTCCTGGCCTGGTCGGACCTGCGCCTCAAGGCCCTGTCGGGATTCGGCACCGCCGATCTGCAGGGCTTTTCGACGGCCGCGCAATATCGCGAAGCGTTCATGGCCTGGCCGGCGCGGCTAGCGGTGCGGGCCGGCTTCGACTGGGGCCTGGATTATCTGCTGATGCCGCTCTACGCCGCCGCCTTCTTCTATTCCGGCATCCTTACCCGCGAGGCCTTTGCCCCCCGGCCGGGACGGGCACGCCGCATCCTGACCCTGCTGGCGGCGGTGCCCATCGCCGGGGCGCTGCTGGACGCGGCCGAGAATGGGCTGCAGCTCACCATGATGCTGTGGGGCCTTTCCGATGAACTGGCGCGCGTTGCCTTGACCGTCTCCAATGCCAAATGGATGGCGGTTTATGTCGGTCTGGCGCTGTGGCTGGGCGCGGTGTTGGCCCTGCAGCAGGAGCGCCAGAAGCGGCGGCTGCGGCGGGCAAACAGGGTGGCCAAAACCGGTCCTTGACCGGCCAGCGCCTTTGCGTATATTCCGCCGCTCTCCGGGGGACTCGCTTCCCCAGAAAAACAATTAAAGTCAAAGGTTTAGACCATGTACGCGGTCGTCCGCACCGGCGGGAAACAGTATAAAGTGGCCAAGGACAGCGTCCTGAAGGTCGAAAGCCTGGCGGGCGATGTCGGCTCCAAGCTGGAGCTTGAGGTGCTGATGCTGGGCGGCGACACGCCCAAAATCGGCGCTCCGCTGGTCAAGGGCGCCAGCGTCCAGTGCGAGATCGTCGAGCATGGACAGGGCGAGAAGGTCATTGCCTTCAAGAAGAAGCGCCGCAAGAACACCCACCGCAAGCGTGGTCACCGCCAGCACTTCACCACGGTGAAGGTGCTGGGCATCACCGCCGGTTAAAGGACTAGTCGCATGGCACACAAAAAAGCAGGCGGTTCCTCGCGCAACGGTCGCGACTCGAACCCCAAGATGCTGGGCGTGAAGCTGTTCGGCGGCGAAGCCGCCGCCGGCGGCAATGTGATCGTGCGCCAGCGCGGCACCAAGTTCTATGCCGGTGAAGGCGTCGGCATGGGCAAGGACCATACCCTGTTCGCACTTCGTGACGGCCACGTTGCGTTCAAGACCGGCTACAAGCGCCGTACCTTCGTATCCGTGATCCCGGCTGCGAATCCGGCGATGAAGATCGCGGCAGAATAGGCGGCTGAAGACATAGGCCGCCAAGAAATTGGCGGCCCATTATGCGCGAGGGAGATGGTCCGCCATCTCCCTTTTTTATTCCTCGCAGGAAAGGACATTGCGGGGGATGACATGTGCATTTTGGAAAGTGAGAGACTGCTCCTGAGACCGCCTCGGCCTTGCGGATATCGAGAGCATGACGGTGTGGCTCAGCGATTTTGAGGTGGCGAAAATGACCTCGCGGGTGCCCCATCCGTATGGCGAAGGCGATGCCGAGGCCTTCCTGGCGCTGGCGGGCCGAGACCACCGCTTTGTCATCCAGCGCAAGGCCGATGGGGTGTTTCTGGGCATGACGGGGCTGCACGCCGAGGACGGCTATGAATTCGGCTATTGGCTGGGCAGGCCGTTCTGGGGCCTCGGCTTTGCCACCGAAGCGGCCCACCGCCTGGTGCGCTTCGCCTTCGAAGCGCTGGGCCTGGAAAACGTCCATGCCGGCTGGTTCTACGACAATCCGGCTTCCGGCCATGTTCTGGCCAAGCTGGGCGCGCGCCACAATGGCTCGGCGATGCGCGATTGCCGTGCCCGGGGCCGGCCGGTTCTGTGCCATGACATGCTGTTGACGCGGGCCGATTTCCTGCGAAAACAGGCCGCATAGGAGCGTCGGCGAAAGTCGTAGCGACCAGGAATAGGAGCGTCGGCGGGGCCGGTAGCGGCAGCGTGCCGGCGAACACAAGAAACAAAGGACTGCCATGCGCTTTCTCGACGTCGCCAAGGTCTATGCCGCCAGCGGAGCTGGCGGCAACGGCTGCATTGCGTTCCGCCGCGAGAAATTCATCGAGTATGGCGGGCCTTATGGCGGCGACGGCGGGCGCGGCGGCGATGTGATCGCCGAAGCGGTGGAAAATCTCAACACCCTGATCGACTATCGCTTCCAGCAGCATGTAAAGGCCAAGAACGGCGAAGGCGGCAAGGGCAAGGTGATGACCGGCGCCGGCGGCGCGGACGCCATCATGAAGGTGCCGGTCGGAACCGAGATCTATGAGGAAGACGGCGAGACCCTGATCGTCGACATGGCGACACCGGGCATGCGCTACCGGCTGCTCAAGGGCGGCAATGGCGGCTTCGGCAACACCCATTTCAAGAGCGCCACCAACCAGGCGCCGGAATTCGCCCTTCCCGGCCAGCCCGCCGAGGAAAGGACCTTCATCCTCAAGCTCAAGCTGATCGCCGATGCCGGGCTGATCGGCATGCCCAATGCCGGCAAATCCACCTTTCTCAGCCGGCGTTTCGGCGGCGCGGCCCAAGATCGCCGACTATCCCTTCACCACCCTGGAACCCCAATTGGGCGTGGTGAAGATCGACGAGACCGATTTTGTGCTGGCCGATCTTCCCGGCCTGATCGAGGGCGCGCATGAGGGCGTCGGGCTGGGCGACCGCTTCCTGGGCCATGCCGAACGCTGTGCGTCGATCCTGCATCTGGTCGATGGCACGTCCGACGCCGTCGCCAAGGCCTACAAGACCATCCGCGCCGAACTGAAGGCCTATGGCCACGGGCTGGAGGACAAGCCCGAGATCGTGGCGCTGAACAAGGTGGATGCCATTCCCCCGGCCCGAGCTGGCAAAGAAGCGCGCGGCGCTGGAGAAAGCCTGCGGCCACAAGGTGCATGTGATTTCCGGCGTCAGCGGCGAGGGCATCAACACCGTGCTGCGCGCCATGGCGCGTCAGATCGCGCACCGCCGCGCCCTGCGCGCCGAGGAAAACCGTGCGGCCCGCCCCGCGCCGCTTCCCCGAACCCGGGCGGAGCGGCAGTCGGTGAATTTCAACGCGCCCGTGGTGCCAAAAGCGCGGGTGCGCATGATGCAGGACGCCAAGGGCGGCAAGCCTGAAGCGCGTGCGACCGGGACGGCCGCGCCCAAGGCGAAATCCGGGCCGCGCCGGACCCAAGCCCGAAGCCCAAGACGCAAGGCCAAGACCAAGACCAAGACCAAGACCACGAAACCCAAGGTCAGGATCAGCACCGGCAAGGCCAAGGCCAAGCCGAAGCGCCTCAGCAAGACCGGGCAACGGACGATAAAAAAGCAACGGCGATGAACGATATTTTCGCCGGCGCCAAACTCGTGGTGGTGAAGGTCGGCTCGGCGCTGCTGGTGGACGGCGCCAAGGGCGAATTGCGCCGCGACTGGCTGGCCTCCCTGTGCGACGATATCGCGGCCCTGAAAAGCCAGGGCCTGGGCGTGTTGCTGGTGTCGTCCGGCTCCATCGCGCTGGGACGGCGGCTGCTCAAGCTTTCGCCCGGCGAACTCCGGCTGGAGGAAAGCCAGGCCGCGGCGGCCGCGGGGCAGGTGCGCCTGGCCGAAGCCTATGCCGACATGTTCGCCGCCCGCGCCCTTGTGGCGGCGCAGGTCCTGCTGACCTTCGGCGATACCGAGGAACGCCGGCGCTATCTCAATGCCCGCGCCACGCTGGGCACGCTGGTGGCTCTGGGCGCGGTGCCGGTGATCAATGAGAATGATACCGTTGCCACCGCCGAGATCCGCTTCGGCGACAATGACCGGCTGGCGCGCGCGCGTCGCCTCGATGATGGGCGCCGACCGGCTGGTGCTGCTGTCGGACGTGGACGGCCTTTATACCGCCGATCCCGGCAAGGATGCCGCCGCCGCCCATATCGCCGAAGTCGCCGCCATCACGCCCCAGATCGAAGCCATGGCGGGAGATTCCATTTCCGGCCTCGGACGCGGCGGCATGGCCTCCAAACTGATCGCCGCCAAGATCGCCATGGGGGCGGGCTGCGACGTGATCCTGGCCAAGGGCGAAAACCTCAATCCCTTGTCGGCGATAACCGGGGGCGCGCGCCATACCGTCTTCCGCGCCTCGCTTACGCCGGCCGCGGCGCGCAAGCGCTGGATCGCGGGCGTGCTGCGCCCCGAAGGCGCGCTGGTGATCGACGAGGGCGCGGTGCGCGCCCTCCAGCAGGGCAAGAGCCTGCTGCCCGCCGGCATCCGCCAGATCGACGGGCGTTTTGAGCGCGGCGATGCGGTGCTGGTGAAAGACCGTGACGGCCGCGAGGTCGCTCGCGGCCTGGCCGCCTATAATGCATCGGACGCGGAGCGGATCGCCGGCAAACGCACGGTCGAAATCGAGGCCATTCTGGGCTATCGTGGCCGCGACGAAATGATCCATCGCGACGATCTGATCCTGACGGGAAACGGAACATGACGGTTCACAATTCAACCGACGCCCAGATGTCCGCAAATCTGGCGTCCGAAATGATGGCGATCGGCGCCGCCGCCCGCGCCGCCGCGCGCGCCATGCGCGAAGCCGGCGACGCGGCCAAGACCAAGGCGCTGCGTGTCGCCGCCGCCGCCATCCGCAGCCGTGCCGCCGAAATCCTGGCCGCCAACAGGGCTGACATCGAAGCCGCCAAGGCCGCCAACATGTCCGCGCCCCTGCTGGACCGGCTGGCGCTCAATGACACTCGCATCGAGGCGATGGCCAAGGGCATCGAGGATGTCGCGGCGCTTCCCGATCCGGTGGGGCGCGAGCTGGCGCGCTGGTCGCGGCCCAATGGCCTGGACATCGCCCGCGTCGCCACCCCCATCGGCGTGATCGGCATCATCTATGAAATCGCGCCCCAATGTGACGGCGGACGCCGGCGCGCTGGCGCTCAAGTCCGGCAATGTCGCCATCCTGCGCGGCGGTTCGGATTCCATCCGCTCCTCCGGCGCCATCCAGCAGGCGATGGCCGAGGGGCTGAAGGCGGCGGGTCTGCCCGAAACCGCCATCCAGGTGGTGCGGACCACCGATCGCGCCGCCGTCGGCATGATGCTGGAAGGCCTGAACGGAACGGTGGACCTGATCATCCCGCGCGGCGGCAAGGGGTTGACCGGGCGCGTCATCAACGAGGCGCGGGTGCCGGTGCTGGCCCATCTGGAAGGGCTCTGCCATGTCTATATTCACGCCGAGGCCGACCTGGACAAGGCGCGCGCCATCGCGCTGAACGCCAAGATGCGGCGCACCAGCGTCTGCGGCGCGGCCGAAACCCTGCTGATGGATCGCGCCGTGCTGAAATCCCATGGCCTGCCCGCGATCGAGGACCTCGCCAAGGCCGGTTGCGAGATCCGCGGCGACGCGGCGGTACGCGCCG
This sequence comes from uncultured Alphaproteobacteria bacterium, assembly GCA_963835715.1. Classification (GTDB taxonomy): domain Bacteria; phylum Pseudomonadota; class Alphaproteobacteria; order Micropepsales; family Micropepsaceae; genus Rhizomicrobium. Next base: position 147,834 of record CAWIGN010000002.1, on the reverse strand, counting down.
TCTATCCTTCCGCCAAGCCCGCCACCGAGGAGGACTGGAAGACCGAATATCTCGACGCCATCATTGCGGTCAAAACGGTGGATGGGCTGCAAGAGGCGATCGGCCATATCGAACAGTATGGCTCGCACCACACCGACTCCATCGTCACCGAAGATGCGCGCGCCGCCGAGACCTTCATGAACAGCGTCGACAGCGCCATTGTGCTGTGGAATGCCTCGACCCAGTTCGCCGATGGCGGCGAGTTCGGCATGGGCGCCGAAATCGGCATCGGCACCGGCAAGATGCATGCCCGCGGGCCGGTCGGCGCCGAACAGCTCACCACCTTCAAATATGTGGTGCGCGGCAACGGCCAGACCCGGCCGTGAAGGCGCGGTCTTGACCTGGGTGAAGCCGCCTGGCCCGGCCAGCGATGGGTTGCGCATCGGCCTGTTGGGCGGGTCCTTCGATCCGGCGCATGGCGGCCACCTCTATGTCAGTGAGATCGCGCTGAAGGCCCTGAAGCTGGATTATGTCTGGTGGCTGGTATCGCCGGGCAATCCGCTCAAGCCGGAGCCCGCGCCGCTGGCGGTGCGGACGGCGCGGGCCCGCCTGATCGCGCGCAACGCCCGGATTCGGGTCACCGACCTGGAAGGCCGGCTGCACACGCGTTTCACCATCGACACCGTGACCGCGCTCAGGCGCCGCTTTCCGCGGCTTGGCTTTGTCTGGCTGATGGGCAGCGACAACCTGGAGCAGTTTTCCCGCTGGCGGTGCTGGCGGCGGATCGCGGATCGGCTTCCCATCGCCGTGGTGCGCCGTCCAGGATCGGTCATGGCCTCGCTGCATGCCCCCCTGGCGCGGCGTCTTGGCGTGGCGCGCCATCTGGGGTGCGCGCCCTCGCTGGTGATATTGGACGGGCCGCGTTCGCGTGAGAGTTCCCGCGAGCTGCGGGCGGCGGCCCTTGGTGCCACAGCCGAGGCCATGCTAAATCTGACCCCCTGACCGCAAAGGACCCTGACCCTGACCCGCAAAGCCGCCAAAAGGCCCGCCGCAAAGGCGAAAACCGCCAAGGCATCCCCAAAGTCCCCGGCCAAGAAATCCGCCAAGAAATTGGTCAAGAAACCGGCCCAGAAACCGGCCCAGAAATCGGCCCAGAAATCGGCTAGGAAATCGGCTAAGAAATCGGCCAAGAAATCGGTCCGGATACCCGTCAAGAAAGCCGCGAAAAAGCCCGTCCACAAGAAGCCGGCGGCTGCCGCACCCGCCCCCAGGGCGGCGACGCCAAGCGACCTGCTCAAGCGCATCCTGGCCTCGCTGGACGACGACAAGGCGGAGAATATCGTCACCATCAACCTGGAGGGCCGCTCGGCGCTGTGCGATGCCGCCGTGGTCGCTTCGGGACGCTCCTCGCGCCATGTCGGCGCCATGGCCGACCATCTGGCGCGGCGGCTGAAGGAAAGCGGCTATGGCACAAGGCCGATCAGCGGCCAGGGACAGGGCGACTGGGTCCTGGTGGATGCGGGCGATGTGATCGTGCACCTGTTCCGCCCCGAGGTGCGCGACTATTACGATCTGGAAGGCATGTGGTCGGTGGGCGGCAAGAAATAATGCGCCCGCGATGAGACTGTGGATCTATGCCGTCGGCCATATGCGCGGCACGCCCGAAGGGGCGCTTTGCGAGGAATTCTGCGACCGCGCCCGCAAGCTGGGACGCAATATGGGCTTTTCCGCCGTGGCATTGGAGGAACTGCCGGTCTCCAGGCAGCGCAGCGCCGAGATGCGCATGAAGGACGAGGCCGAGCGGCTGGCGGCACGGCTGGCCGAAGGCGCCCATATCGTGATGCTGGATGCGCGCGGCAAGGGCATGACTTCCGAGGATTTCGCCGAGATGCTGGGTAGCCTGCGCGACGTCGGCACAAGGGATCTTGCCTTTGTGATCGGCGGACCCGACGGCCTGGCGCCCCTGCCGGGCAAGAAGTCCGGCCGCAGTCTCGCCTTCGGTCCCCAGACCTGGCCGCATCTGCTGGCGCGCGCGCTGCTCAGCGAACAGCTCTATCGCGCCCTGACCATCCTGGCGGGCCACCCCTACCACAGGGCCTGACGGCCCCGCGAAACCCTTCCTTAACCATAATCGGCGATGTTGGCCTGTCGCAGCGGGATCTTCCCATGGAAATCAAAGCCCCGGGCCGCGTCGAAACGGCCGCCATCAAGCGCAAGGCCTCGGCCGGCGGCCCCGCCGGCGGCTTTGCGGTCGCCGAACACAGCGACAGCCCTGCCCAGATCGTCGCCGGTCCCGGCCCCATCGCGGCGCTGGATTCCATCCTGATGCTGCAGGGGATGGAAGATTCCACGCAAGGAAAGTCCAAGGGCCTGGCCCATGGCGAACAGCTTCTGGACCTTCTGGATTCGGTGCGCGACGGGCTGCTGGCGGGCGGGATTCCCCGCGCCACCCTCAACAAGCTGGCGGCCGCCGTTACCCGCCGCCATGAAGCCTTCGCCGATCCCAAGCTGCAGGACGTGCTGGACCAGATCGAGCTGCGCGCCCATGTCGAACTGGCGAAGCTGGAACAGCTCGACAAACGCGTGGCTTGAAGCTCGGGCGGCCAGCCGCCCAACCCTTAGCTTGTCCGGAAGAAAAAAGGCGGCCCGCGAGCCGCCTTTGAAACCTCAGACGTCCAGCAGCAAACGCTGCGGGTCTTCCAGATTATCCTTCACCTTGACCAGGAAGGTGACCGCCTCGCGGCCGTCGACGATGCGGTGATCATAGGACAGCGCCAGATACATCATCGGGCGGATCTCGATCTTGTCGCCGACCGCCATGGGCCGGGGCTGGATCTTGTGCATGCCCAGGATGGCGGACTGGGGCGAATTGAGGATGGGGGTGGACATCAGCGAGCCGAACACCCCGCCATTGGTGATGGAGAAGGTGCCGCCCTGCAGTTCTTCCAGCTTCAGCTTGTTGTCCCGCGCGCGGGCGCCGAAATCGGCGATCGCCTTTTCGATGCCGGCCAGCGACAGCTGGTCGGCGTCGCGTACCACCGGCACCACCAGCCCGCGTTCGGTCGAGACCGCGATGCCGATGTCGTAATAGTTCTTGTAGATGATGTTGTCGCCCTCGATCTCGGCATTGACATTGGGCAGTTCCTTGAGCGCCGCCACCACCGCCTTGGTGAAGAAGCCCATGAAGCCCATCTTGGCGCCGTGCTTCTTTTCGAAAGCCTCCTTGTAGGTGGCGCGCAGGCCCATCACCGCCGTCATGTCCACCTCGTTGAAGGTGGTGAGCTGGGCGGCGGTGTTCTGGGATTCCTTGAGGCGCAGCGCGATGGTCTTGCGCAGCCGCGTCATCGGCACTTTTTCCTCGCGCGCCTCATGGGCGCGCGGCCCGGCCGGGGCGGCGGCGGCCACTGCCTGCGGCGCGCTGGCGCGCGCGGCCAGCGCCCCCAGCATGTCGCCCTTGGTGACCCGGCCGTCCCGGCCGGTGCCGGCGACGGAGGACAGGGCCAGGCCGGATTCCTCGGCGATGCGCCTGGCCGCGGGCATGGCGGGCGTGTCCGCCTGCGGCGCCGCCGGCGCGGGCGCCGCGGCGGGTTTGGGCGCTTCCGCCTTGGGGGCCGCGGCCTTGGGCGCGGGTGCAGCCCCGGCCTTGCCTTCGGCGATGGCGCCCAGTAGGGCGCCGACCTGCACCGTTGCGCCGGCCTGGGCGGAAATCGATTCAATGGCGCCGTCGGTAGGTGAGGGCACTTCCACGGTGACCTTGTCGGTTTCCAGTTCCAGCAGCGGCTCGTCCCGCTTCACCGCGTCGCCTTCCTTCTTGAACCATTTGGAGATGGTGGCTTCGGTGACGGACTCGCCCATCGCGGGGACTTTGATTTCGACGGTCATGGTGGTGCTTTCAGAGAGAAAGGGCTTCGTTGAGGAAGGCGGCGAGTTCGGCCAGGTGCTGCTTCATCAGGCCCGCCGCGGTCGAGGCATATTCGGGGCGCCCGGCATAGCGCGGGCTGGCCTTGCCGCCCAGCTTGGCGACGGTATCCTCGATACGCGGCTTGATGAAACTCCAGGCGCCCTGGTTCCTGGGCTCTTCCTGGCACCAGACCAGTTCGGCCTTGGGGAAGCGGTTCAGCTCCTGGGCCAGCACATTTTCCGGGAAGGGATAAAGCTGCTCAATGCGCAGGATCTGGATGCGGTTTTCGCCGCGCTTCTCGCGCTCCTCCATCAGGTCGTAATAGACCTTGCCGGTGCACAGTACCACGCGCTTGATCTCGCTGATCGGGCACCAGCTGAATGGTGGTGGCGCCGGGCACGGCTTCGGCCTGGTCGCGCAACACGCGATGGAACGAGGTTCCGGGCATCATGTCGGTCAGGAAGCTGGTGCATTTCTTGTGACGCAGCAGCGACTTGGGCGTCAGCAGGATCAGCGGCTTGCGGAAGCTGCGATGCATCTGGCGGCGCAGCATGTGGAAATAATTGGCCGGCGTGGTCGGCACGCAGACCTGCAGATTGTCCTGGGCGCAAAGCTGCAGGTAGCGCTCCAGGCGGGCGGAGGAATGTTCCGGCCCCTGGCCCTCATAGCCGTGCGGCAATAGCAGGGTAAGGCCGGACATGCGCAGCCACTTCATTTCGCCGCTGGCGATGAACTGGTCCATCACCACCTGGGCGCCGTTGGCGAAGTCGCCGAACTGGGCTTCCCACAGCACCAGCGCCCTGGGCTCGGCGGTGGAATAGCCATATTCGAAGCCCAGCACCGCCTCTTCCGACAGCAAGGAGTCGATCACCTCGAAGAATCCCTGGTTTTCGCTGACATGCTGCAGCGGGAAATAGCGTTCCTCGGTCTGCTGATCGACCAGCGCGGCATGGCGCTGGCTGAAGGTGCCGCGCTGCGAATCCTGGCCCGACAGGCGGATATAATAGCCCTCGTCCAGCAGGGTGCCGAAGGCCAGCGCCTCGCCGGTGGCCCAGTCGATGCCTTCGCCGGTCTCGAACATCTTGGCCTTGGCTTCCAGCTGGCGGGCAATGGTCTTGTGCAGGTTGAAACCCTCGGGCGCGGTCACCAGCGCCTTGCCCACTTTCTTCAGGACGGTTTCGCTGACGCTGGTTTCCCCGCGCCGGTCGCTGTTCTTGGGCGCCACTTCCAGGCCCTGCCAGCGGCCGTCCAGCCAGTCGGCGCGGTTGGGCAGGTGCGATTTGGAAGCGTTGAATTCCTCGTCCAGCCGCTGGTTGAAGGCGGCGGCCATGGCATCGGCTTCCGCCTGCTCCAGCGTGCCCTCGGCCACCAGCTTCTTGTCATAGAGCTGCAGGGCGGTGGGATGATCGCGGATCACCCGGTACATCTGCGGCTGGGTGAAGCTGGGTTCGTCGCTCTCATTGTGGCCGAATCTGCGGTAGCAGATCATGTCCAGCACCACGTCCTTCTCGAATTTCTGGCGGAATTCGGTGGCGATGCGGGTGGCATGCACCACCGCCTCGGGATCGTCGCCATTCACATGGAAGATGGGCGCCTGCACCATCAAGGCGATGTCGGTGCAGTAGGGCGAGGAGCGCGAGAAGATCGGCGCGGTGGTGAAGCCGATCTGGTTGTTGATCACGAAATGCAGGGTGCCGCCGGTGCGAAAACCCTTGATGCCGGACATGGCGAAACATTCCGCCACCACGCCCTGGCCGGCGAAGGCGGCATCGCCATGGATCAGAATGGGCAGGACCGAGGTGCGGGCCTCGATGTCGCGCAGCTGCCACTGTTTGGCGCGGGCCTTGCCCAGCACCACCGGGTCGACGATTTCCAGGTGCGAGGGATTGGGGGTAAGCGAGAGGTGAACCTTGTGGCCGTCGAATTCGCGGTCCGAGGACGCGCCCAGATGGTATTTGACGTCGCCCGAGCCTTCCACGTCGTTGGGATTGGCGCTGCCGCCCTGGAATTCATGGAACAGCTGGCGATAGGGCTTGCCCATCACATTGACCAGCACGTTCAGTCGGCCGCGATGGGCCATGCCCAGCACGATCTCGCTGACGCCCAGCTGGCCGCCGCGCTTGATGATCTGTTCCAGTGCGGGAATGGTGGATTCGGCGCCGTCCAGGCCGAAGCGCTTGGTGCCGACAAAGCGGTTGGAGGAGAATTTCTCGAAGCCCTCGGCCTCGATCAGCTTGTTGAGGATGGCCTTCTTGCCTTCGGGCGTGAAACTGACCGTGTCGCCCTCGATGCGGCGCTGCAGCCAGAACCGCTGCTCGGCATCGTTGATGTGCATGAACTCATAGCCGATGCGGCCGCAATAGATGCCGCGCAGCTTGGCCAGCAACTGGCGCGGGGTGGCGGCGTCGAAGCCCAGGATGCCGTCGACATAGATCGGGGTATCCAGCACCGGGCCCTCGAACGCATATTGCCTGGGGTCGAGCGTCGCCTGGGGAGTGCGCGGGGTGATGGCCAATGGATCCAGATCGGCTTCCAGATGCCCGATCATGCGATAGGCGCGGATCATCTGGACGGCGTGAATGGAATGTTTCGCGGCCTCGGCGGTGTCGCCGGCGGAGGGGGCGGCGGGCTTGGCTTTGTTGTCTTTGGCGCCGGGCTTGCCGGGTATTGCCGGCGGTTCCTGGCCGGTGAGGGCGGCAATCAGATCGCTCTTGGCGAAGTCGGGACGGCTGTCGCGTTTCCAGGCGGGGCCGCGGCCCAACTGGGTCGGCGTCAAATTCTGATCGCCGGCCTGGGAGAAATAGGCCTGCCAGCCTTCATCCACCGAAGCGGGGTTTGCCAGCCACGCGGCATACATCTGCTCGACATAGGCAGCGTTGGTGCCGTTCAGGAAGGAGGTGGCTTCGAAAATCTCGTTCGAAGCCCGGTTCAGGCGGTCTGATGTGGATTGTTCAGTCATTTCAAACGCTTATGGGGTGGCTTGTTGGGCCCGGCCCCTTCCTGGTGGCGCGTCGTTTGCGGCGGTGGGTGGTAACGCCTTCTGCGAGGGGATTCAACGATGAATACCGTTAATATGGGCTCAATAGACCCTCTTAGCACGGCAAAATCAGGGCAGCGGGCAGGACCGGCGCGCATGCCCGCGCCCTATTCTTGGGGACTGCCATGACAGCGCGATGACGCCGGGCTGAGGTCCGCCTCCCCCCGTCGTGCGATGCATCGGACGCGCAGGTCGCCGCGGCACGTTCGGCCGGCGAAAGCTCCGCAGGAGCTTTCGCTATCCGGCCTCACAGGTGCGAAGGGCGGAGGGGATCATTTCGCCTCCCCTTCGGCGCGCAGCGCCAGGAAGGGGAGGTGCCCGTAGCACGTTCGGCCGGCGAAAGCTCCGCAGGAGCTCGTTATCCGGCCTCACAGGTGCGAAGGGCGGAGGGGATCATTTACCCGAGAGCAGATCGACGAGGGTCGTGCCCAGGGCGGCAGGGTTTGGCGAGACGCGGATGCCCGCCGCCTTCATCGCCTCGATCTTGCTTTCGGCGCCGCCCTTGCCGCCCGAGATGATGGCGCCGGCATGGCCCATGCGCCGGCCCGGCGGGGCGGTGACGCCGGCGATGAAGCCGACCATCGGCTTCTTCACCTTGGAGCGCTTGATGAAGTCGGCGGCGTCTTCCTCGGCCGTGCCGCCGATCTCGCCGATCATGATGATGGACTTGGTTTCCGGATCGGCCAGCAGCATTTCCAGCACATCGATATGCTCGGTGCCCTTGACCGGATCGCCGCCGATGCCCACGCAGGTGGTCTGGCCCAGGCCGACGGCGGTGGTCTGCCACACCGCTTCATAGGTCAGGGTGCCGGAGCGCGAGACGATGCCGACGCTGCCGCGCTTGTGGATATGGCCGGGCATGATGCCGATCTTGCATTCGCCGGGCGTGATCACGCCGGGGCAGTTGGGGCCGATCAGCCGCGACTTGGAGCCCGACAGCGCGCGCTTGACCTTCACCATGTCCAGCACCGGAATGCCTTCGGTGATGCAGACGATCAGCGGCACTTCGGCGTCGATCGCTTCCAGGATGGCGTCGGCGGCGAACGGCGGCGGCACATAGATGGCGGAGGCGTCGGCGCCGACGGTTTCGCCTGGCCTCGCGCACGGTGTCGAACACCGGCAGGCCCAGATGGGTGGTGCCGCCTTTGCCCGGGCGTGGTGCCGCCGACCATCTTGGTGCCATAGGCGATGGCCTGCTCGGAGTGGAAGGTGCCCTGGTTGCCGGTGAAGCCCTGGCAGATGACCTTGGTGTTCTTGTCGACGAGGATGGACATTACTTGGAACCCTTCACGGCCTTGACCACCTTCTCGGCGGCGTCGGCGAGATTGTCGGCGCTGGTGATGGCCAGGCCCGATTTGGCCAGGATTTCCTTGCCCAGTTCGACATTGGTGCCTTCCAGGCGCACCACCAGCGGCACCGACGAGCGCGATTTCCTTGGCGGCGGCGACGATGCCTTCGGCGATGATGTCGCATTTCATGATGCCGCCGAAGATATTGACCAGGATGCCCTTCACATTGGGATCGCTGACGATGATCTTGAAGGCCTGGGTCACCTTCTCCTTGGTGGCGCCGCCGCCCACATCCAGGAAGTTGGCCGGCTCGCTGCCATAGAGCTTGATGATGTCCATCGTCGCCATGGCCAGGCCCGCGCCGTTGACCATGCAGCCGATCTCGCCGTCCAGCTTGATGTAGGAGAGGTCGTATTTGCTGGCCTCGACTTCGGCCGGGTCTTCCTCGTCCAGGTCGCGCAGCGCCTGGATGTCCTTGTGGCGGTAGAGCGAATTGTCGTCGAAGTTCAGCTTGGCATCCAGGCAGATGACGTTGCCGTCCTTGGTGACGACCAGCGGGTTGATCTCCAGCAGGCTCATGTCCTTGGCGACGAAGGCGTCGTAGAGGCCCTTGACCACCTTGCCGATCTGCTTGGCCTGCTCGCCCTTGACGCCCAGCGCCACGGCGATCTCGTTGCCGACATAAGGCGAATAGCCCGCCGCCGGCTCGATCTGGAAAGTGTGAATCTTCTCCGGCGTCTTGTGCGCCACTTCCTCGATGTCCATGCCGCCTTCGGTGGAGACGATGAAGGCGATGCGGCTGGTGGCGCGGTCCACCAGCGCCGAGAGATAGAGTTCGCGCTCGATCGCCGAGCCGTCCTCGATATAGAGGCGCTTGACCAGCCGGCCCGCGGCCCGGTCTGGTGGGTGACCAGGGTCATGCCCAGCATCCGCTGGGCTTCCTTCTTCACATCCTCGATGGATTTGACCACCTTGACGCCGCCGCCCTTGCCGCGGCCGCCGGCATGGATCTGCGCCTTCACCACCCAGACCGGTCCGCCCAGTTCCTGGGCCGCCGCGACGGCCTCCTCCACCGTGAAGGCGGGCCTGCCTTTGGGGACCGGAACGCCGAATCCGCGCAGCACCTCTTTCGCCTGATATTCGTGGATATTCATGGAGTTAGCCCTGAATGGGATGGAGGAGCGGGGGCACAATAGCAGGGCAAAGCTTATGTGCAACGCGGCAGATGGCCCAAAAAGGGGCGGAGCGGACCCCGCCGCCAGGGGGTACCCGCCCCATCCTGGAATGCGCCCGTGCGCGAAGCGGGCCGAAAGCGCCCCCGCCGGCTGGCATGGCTTTCGCTGTGTTTCTGGGTAGCGGCCGCAATGTGTTCCGTTCCGGAGCAATGCGGCCCGATTGAGCAAGGGTCAGCCGGGTCATGAAGCACAAGAACTCGCATTTGCTGGTGGGATATTGGAGCCGGCTGCGTCGGGGCCGGCAGGTACCGCAACAGGGCGACATCGATCCGCGCGCCATCAAGCGCCTGCTGTCCTATGTATTTGTCCTGGATTGCGAAAACCCCGCCCGGCCGATCTACCGTCTTGCCGGCACCGCGCTGTGCGAGCGCTTCGGTTTTGAGCTCAAGGGGACAAGCTTCCTGGCCCATTGGGAAGCCCAGTCCGGCCTGTCGCTGTCCTCCCTGCTGCGCCAGGCGCTGAAGGCCGGGCAACCTGTCTGCCTGTCGTCGGTCGGCGCCACCGCCGACAATGGCATGGTGGAGCTGGAAACCGTATTGACGCCGGTGTCCCTGGACGGCGGGGCGCCGACCCGCTTCCTGGGCCTGGTGCAGATGCTGAGCGACCCGGCGCCGCTGCTGGGCCGGTCCATCGCCTATGAAAGGCTGACGGGTTCGCAGTTGATTCGCGAAGACGAGCCCTTGCCCGCCTATGACCAGAATTTGCCGCCGCCGCCGCCGCCCGCGATGCACATGCGGACACATCCCAAGGCGCCGTATCTGCGCCTGGTGGTGTCGCAGGACGGCCCGTCCCTGTTGAACTTCGGTTCCGGCGATCTTCTGGAAAAGATGCTCGTCCTGATCAACCGCTGGCGCGCCGCCAACAGCCAGGACCAGAGCCGAACCATCTGATCGGGGCCTGGCCGATTGGGGCCTGGCCGATTATGGCCTGGGCGGGGTGGTGGTGGATGGCGTGTTCAGGTCGGGCCGCTGGCCTGGAATATCCTTGATCGGCGGATTGTCCACCGGATCGTTGCGCAGGATATCGCGGTCCATCCGCGCGGCGTTGTTCTTCTCCTGCAGATAGGGAATTTCGTAGGCCTCGACCTTCCTGCGATAGGCCTCGAAAGTGGCCTCGTCCTGGGGCGTGCGCTTGTCGCAACGCTCCGGCGGCAATCCCGCCTGCTCCTGGCACCACAGGTCGAAATTCATTTCCTGGACCTGAAAATTGCCGTTGCGCTGCGCCTGCGCCGATCCCGCAAGCAGCGGCGTCGCAGCCAGGAGGGTAACGAAAATGGCCCGCTTCATGCGACCGACACTAGGCGCTTCGCGGCGGGTTGGACAGCCACAAAAGGCTGTGGCCCGTGTCTTTTCGGACGCGGGCCACGGGTATCGTTACTGCCGTGTTGAAAATTATGGCTGCAACGTAATGACTGTGCGGCGGTTCTGGGCTTCCTTGACACCGTCCTCGGTCTGGACGGCCAGATCGGTTTCGCCCACGCCGCTGGCATGCAGCGCGGCGCGGCGCGCGCCCATCTGTACCAGGGCCTCGACCACGACATTGGCGCGCTTGACCGAGAGTCCCTGATTGTAGTCGGACGGGCCCGAAGTATCGGTATGGCCCACGATGGTGATGTTGGTCTGGCCGCCGGACCGCGCGGTGCTGATCACATCATCAAGCACCTTGAGCTGCTCGGCCTTGAGGGTCCAGGAGTCAAAGTCGAAATAGACCGTGAAGTCGGCTGGGGTGGCAGCCGGTGCAGGTGCCGGCACGGGGGCCGGGGCGGGAGGCGTCGGCGCCGGCGGAGGCGCCGGGCGGGCGGCGGTTTCCAGGCGCAGCAGCGAGGAATCCAGGGCGCTCTTGCAGGCCTGGCTGGCGGCGGCGGCGCTGGGCACGGTGCCGTACAGAACCCAGCAGTCATAATCGGCCTGGGCGCGGGCGGCCTGTTCGGGAAATTGGTCCTTGCCGGCGGCCAGGGCCCGCACCAGGCGGTCGCGGATGGAAGCCTGGGCGGGGTTGGAAGCGGCCTCCGGCTCAGGTTCCGTACCGGAATTGGCGAGATCGGCCTTGGTGGTGAAGGCCTTGGCCAGCAGGTCGCTGGAGGTGTCGCTGTCGGAGAAGGGATCCAGCCAATCCCAGAAAGAGGATTCGGCGGCCGGTTCGGCGGGCAGGGCCGAGGCCTGGCCTGCCAAGTCATTGTAATTCTTGGAAAGTGCCTGGGTGAAGGGCGTTCCGATGGCCTCATCGTCGCCGTCGCTGGAGCAGGCGGCCAGCCCGAGCGCCAGGATACCGGCGGCGGCAAGTGTAATCAGACGACGGCCCTGGCCGCCCGAAACTGCAAAAAAGCGCATTTAAATGTCCCCACCCACTGGCGGCACTTTCGGACGGAGCCCCAGCCCCGCCATGCCGCAAAAATTACCCGCCTTTCCTATAGCGCGGCGGGCAGAGGGGAAAAAGCCCCTGTCTCGAAATGACCCGGCGGCAGGCGAGCCGTATACAAGAGCCGGTCACCCATTTTAAAGGGTATTTTGGTTGATCTGGGCCGGATTTGGTAACTTCCTGTTGACGCGGCGGGCGTAAAACTAGGCCAGGAATTAACAATTGGGGCTGGCCCATGCAGGGCTCGGCAATAGCCATGACGGATGAAGAACCGGTCGTCGCGAAGGCGGGTGCTGAGAGGCGCCGCTTTCGCCGCGTCAAAATAGATCTTCCGGGCCGGCTGTTCGTTCCCGCCGACAACCGCGAGGCACGCTGCACGGTGAGCGATCTGTCGCCCGGTGGCGCGGCCATCACCTGCGAGACGATTCCCGAGGCCGGCACCGCCGTGGTGCTGTATGTGGACAGCTTCGGCCGCTTCGAAGGCAATGTGGTGCGCTGCGACGATGGCGGTTTCGGCGTCGCTTTCGTCTGCACCCCCAGCAAGCGCGAACGCACCGCCGAGCAGTTGATCCTGTTCCTCAACAAGAACTCTGGTGGACGACAGCGTGCTGCGCCGCCATGAGCGCTCCAGCCGCAAGGGCTTCGCCAAATTCACCCGCGCCGATGGCCAGATCGTCCATTGCGAGGTGACGGACATTTCCGTCGGCGGCGTGTCGCTCAAGACCGACGTCAAGCCGCCGATCGGCGAATTCGTGCTGATCGCCCAGATCGCCGGCCGGGTGGCGCGCCATCATGTCGACGGCATCGGGATAGAGTTCGTGGGTCAGGAAAAGGCCAACACCGAGCCGACGCACCACATAAATCTGGTCCGCTAGCGTCAGGCGATCGCACGGCGAAGCGCGTCCCCACGCTGCCGCCAGGGACCGTTCGCCGCTGCTCGTTTGATGGTCGCACGGCGAGGCGCGTCCCCACGCTGCCGCCAGGGACCGTTCGCCGCTGCTCGTTTGATGGTCGCACGGCGAGGCGCGTCCCCACGCTGCCGCCAGGGACCGTTCGCCGCTGCTCGTTTGATGGTCGCACGGCGAGGCGCGTCCCCACGCTGCCGCCAGGGACCGTTCGCCGCTGCTCCTAGCGAAATTCCGGCCCCACCGCCCATACCACCAGCGCGCGGCGCTGGCCGGACAGGATCGGCGTCACCTGGTGCAGCACATTGGCAGGGAAGGCGACCAGGCTGCCGCGCGCCCGCGGCGCCGTATCGATCAAGTTGCCGGCCCGAACTTGCAGGTCGCAGCCCTGATAATCCGATCCTTCGCTGAGCTGCAGGCTGATGGTCAGCTTGCGCGGTTCCTGCTGGGGATCGGCGGGATCGCGGCCATAGTCCTTATGCCAGTCGAAATGCCCGCCCTCCGGTCCGCCATAAAGCGCATACTGGAAATTCGCCAGCCCCGACAGGTCGAAGCGGAAATATCTGGCGTTGAGATGAAGCACGGCCTCTTCCATGCGCCGGTACAGGTCTTCGGTCTGGGGCGTGCGCGGTACCCAGGCGACCTGGGTCGCCCGGATGTTTTCATAACCCGCGCCGCCCGACAGCTCGGCCTTCTCCTTGGCAAGCCCGTCGCCGAGCCGCACGAAGGCGTCCAATTCCTCGCTGCTGAACAGGCCTTGCCACGCAACCAGCGCCCCGGACAAGACCGGTGATCCCGCCAATGCCACTCCCCCCAAGGATGTGTCTTTTTTTGGTAGCCGTCGATTTTGCGACAGCTTATGACAAGTTGGCTCCGGGCGGAACCAAAACTTGTCCGCCTTCATTGCGCCCGCGAGATCGTCAGGCGCAAAAGCGCGTCATGCGCCGGGCGCAAAGCGGGCCGCCGGGAAAGCCTGTCCCTTCAGCCTTGCAGGCCCTGAATCTGGCTGGAGGCAAGCATCAGCTTGGCGACGGAAAGTTCACCGGCGGCTTCCAGCGCATCGAGAAAGAGACGGGTGCGCGCCAGCGCGTCGCCTTGCGCCTTGGTCCAGTCTTCAAGGCTCGCGCCGCTGCGCAAAAGCTTTGTGGCGATGTCGCGCTGGGAGGCGGAAAGATCGTCCATCAGGCGGCGCAGCGCCAGCCGGTCCCAATGGTCCGGCGGGGAAAACTTGCCCGCCAGGACCCGCAACCGGTCCAGGCCGATCGTGCTGCCCAACGCCGCATAGAGGGGCGCAACCTTGTCCGGCTCCTTGCCGGTGTTGCGCGCCAGCAGCGCCACGTCCAGCGCCGCAACCAGATGGCGCATCAGCGACCAATCGCGGGCCAGGTCTTCGGGAACATGTATTGAAAGCGCTTCGATGCGCGCCTTGTCGCCCCCACTGAGGGCATAGCTCCGCCGCAGCGCCTCCATGCTGGCGCGATACTGCATCACCGTCTCGGCGATGGGCGCATCGGCGGAAACATGTGTCAGAAACCAGTGGGCGGCGCGGCGGAACTGGTCGGCGATCCCACCATAGAGTTCGATCTGCAATCCGGCATCGATCTTGCCGTCCAGGGCGTCGATGCGTGCCTTGAGCGCCGACAGTCCGAAGGTGCCGTCGCCGAGCACGAAGCCACGCGCCGCCTGCGCGGAAGAAAGGCCAGTGACCTCGCGGGTCCGCAGCACGAAGAGCGGCCCGGCCAGATTGACGATGGCGTTGACCAGCACGGTGCTGACGATCTCGCGCTTGAGGCGATGGCGCTCGGGCTCCTGCGGGAAGGCCGCCACGGCGGCGGGCGGGAAATAGCCCGCCAGCAGGGCGGCAAAGAAGGGATCGTCGGGCAACGGGCTGGCCAGCATCTCGGCGTCGAGATCGAGTTTGGCATAGGCCAGCAGCACGCAGAGCTCCGGCCGGGTCAGTCCGCGGCCGTCATTGGCGAGGCGCCTTCAACTGCGCATCGGCGGGCAGAAATTCCACGGCGCGGTCCAGGCTTGCCCACGCGCTTCCAGATCGCGCATCAGCCGGCCATGGGCATCGATATCCTGGACGGCCGCGCGACTCGGCTACCGACAGCGCCAGGGTCTGGTTGTAATTGTCGGCCAGGACGTGGGCCGCCACGTCGTCGGTCAGGGAGGCGAGCAGGGTGTTGCGCTGCGGCGTCGGTCAGTTCGCCCCGCATCACCGGGCCGCCCAGCAGGATCTTCAGATTGACTTCATGGTCGGACGTATCCACCCCGGCGCTGTTGTCCACCGCGTCGGTATCGATGCGCGCGCCCGCCCGCGCCGCTTCGATGCGCCCCAGCTGTGTCACCCCCAGATTGGCGCCTTCGCCCACCACGCGTGGCACGCACCTCGTTGCCGTCGATGCGCACGGCGTCGTTGGCGCGGTCTCCCGCCTCCAGATGGGATTGCGACGATGCCTTGATGTAGGTACCGATGCCGCCGAACCACAGCAGATCGACCTTTGCCTTCAGCAAGGCATGGATCAGCGCGGGCGGCGACAGGCTTTCGGCCTCGCTGCCGATCAGCGCCTTCACCTCGGGCGACAGGGGAATCTGCTTCAGGGTGCGGGCAAAAATTCCGCCCCCCTTGCCGATCAGCGCCTTGTCGTAGTCGTCCCAGCTGGAGCGCGGCAGGGCGAACAGCCGGGCGCGCTCCTGGAAGGCGATATCGGCCCCGGCGCCGGCCGGAGCGGACGGATCCAGGAAGATGTGGCGATGATCGAAGGCCGCCACCAGGCGGATATGCCGGGACAGCAGCATGCCGTTGCCGAACACGTCGCCGGACATGTCGCCCACGCCCACCACGGTGAAATCGCTTGCCTGGATGTCGGTGCCCAGCTCGCGGAAATGGCGCTTGACCGCTTCCCAGGCGCCGCGGGCGGTGATGCCCATCTTCTTGTGGTCATAGCCGACGCTGCCGCCGCTGGCGAAGGCATCGCCCAGCCAGAAGCCGCGCTCCAGCGCGATGCCATTGGCGATGTCGGAGAAGGTGGCGGTCCCCTTGTCCGCCGCCACCACCAGATAGGGATCGTCGCCGTCCGGGCGCAGCACCTGCGGCGGCGGCAGGATCTGTCCGTCCTTGTCCAGATTGTCGGTGACGTCCAGCAGGGCGTTGATGAAGGTCTTATAGGCCGCGATGCCGGCCTCCATGAACTGCTCGCGGCTGGGATTGACCGGCATGTGCTTGGGATAGAAGCCGCCCTTGGCGCCCACCGGCACGATCACCGCATTCTTGACCTGCTGGGCCTTGACCAGGCCCAGTATCTCGGTGCGGAAATCCTCGCGCCGGTCCGACCAGCGCAGCCGCCGCGCGCGATACGCGCCGAAACGCAGATGCACGCCCTCCACCGCGGGCGCATAGACGAAGATTTCCCGCCAGCGGCCGGGGCGCCGGCAGTTCGTCCAGCCTGGCGGAATCGAACTTCAACGCCATCGGCCGGACGTGCCGTCGGCTCGGTCTGGAAGATAGTTGGTGCGCAGCACCGCGTCCGATCACGTTCCAGAAGCGGCGGATGATGCGGTCGTCGTCCAGCGAGGGCACGTCGCGCAGCGCCGCCTCGATGCGCTTCTCGATCTCGGCCACCTGAAGGTCGCGATCGCCGGCAAGCGGCCGGATCGCTCCTGGCCCGGAACAGCGCCACCAGCAGGCCGGCCATGTCCGGATTGCGCACCAGCGCCTGCTGCATATAGCTCAAAGAAAAGGTTATCGCCGCCTGGCGCAGGAACTTGCCCACCGCGCGCAGATATGGTGATGTCGCGCCAGGCAAGGCCGGCACCGATCACCAGCTTGTTGAAACCGTCGCTTTCCGCATCGCCGCGCAGCACCGCATGAAAGGCGTCCTGCAGGGGCGTGCGCAGCGCATCGAGGGTCGCAGGCAGGCCGTCGGCGCGCTCCATCGAAAAATCCAGGATCACCGCGTCCTGCCGCCAGCCGCCATCGCGGTTGAAGGAGACCGGATAGGCGTCTTCCGCGATCACCTTCAGCCCCAGATTCTCGAACACCGGCAGCGAGGCCGAGAGCGGCAGCACCTCCCCCAGGACGTACAGTTTCAGCCGCAAGGCCGCGGCGGGGTCGCCCTCGCGGCGCCAGACGCTGGCGCGCAGGTTCAGCCCGTCATCGGCGGCGGCGAGTTCCTCCAGCTGGGCCAGATCGCGGGCGCCTTCATGGGCGGCAAAGGCGCCGCGATAGCCGGGCGAAAAACGCGGATTGAGCGCGGCCAGGCGGACATGGCCCTCGCTGCGGCCATGGGCGGCGCACATGGCCTCGGCAAGACGATCGTCCCAGGTGGTGATCAATTCCAGGATCTGATGTTCCAGATCGCGTACCTCCACCTTGGGCAGGGGGCCTTCGTTGCGGCCGATGATGAAATGCAGCCGCACCAGCGGGCTGTCGTCCGCTGCCGCCTCGTAGGCGCTGGTGCGGCCATTGAAGGCCTTGGCCAGCAGGGCGTGAATTTCGCCGCGCAGCTTGGCATTCATCTGGTCGCGCGGCGCCAGAAGCAACGCGGAAACGAAACGGTCGAAGCGGTCGAAGCGCAGAAACAGTTTCAGGCGCGGCAAACCGCCCATATGCAGGATGCCGGTGGCGATCACATAAAGATCGTCCGCCGAGATCTGAAACAGCTCGTCGCGCGGGAAGGTGTCCAGGATATGGCTCAGCGCCTTGCCGTCGTGGCTGGCGGGCGCCAGACCGGCGTGATCCATCACCGCTTTGAGCTTGCGGCGCAGAAGCGGAATCGTGCGCGGCTGGGCGGAATAGGCGCTGGAGGTGAAAAGGCCGACAAAGCGGCGCTCGCCCACAAAGGCGCCGTTCGGGATCGAAGGTCTTGATGCCGATATAGTCCATATGGGCGCGGCGGTGCACCAGGCTGCGCGTGGCGCTCTTGGTGACGATGATCGGCTCCGGCGAATCGAGAAAGGCGCGCACGTCGGGCGTCAGGCCGCTGCGCTCTCCGCCGCGCCGTATGACGCGCGTGTGTTCGTCGGACAGGACACCCAGCCCGCTGCCCTTGACCGGCTCCAGCATGCCGTTGGCGCCGTCCTTGTCCAGGATATAGTCGCGCGCGCCCAGAAAGGTGAAATGGTTGTCCGCCAGCCAGTCCAGGAAGGCGAGGTCTTCGGTGAGATCGGCGCGCCGGCCGGCGACAAAAGGCGGGTTGCGGGCCAGGTCGGCATGTGCCGCGGCCAGCCGCGCCAGCATCAGCTTCCAGTCGCGCACCGCCAGGGCGCCCTGTGCAAAAGTATCGCGAAGGGAGTCGATCAGTTTCTGGCGCGCCTCACCGGCAACCGCGTCGCAGACCAGCGCGATGACGCTGGTGGGCACGCCGTCCAGCGCGATGATGGGATGAAAGGCGGCGCGAATGCGCGCGCCCTGTGCCATCGCCGCCTGCAGCGCGGAATCGAACAGGAACGGCCGGTCGTCATTGATGCCGACCAGCACGGTTTCCTGGCCCTGGTCCAGCGCCACGACATGGATCGATCCTTTGGCGCGCCTGGCGGTTTCGGCGTGCAGCGCCAGGGCCAGCGACGCCAGCTGGTCGGCGCGGGCGCGCAGCACGTCCTCCGGCATCGCGCCGGCATAGAGGGCGTCGAAGAAGCGGAGGAGTTCGGCATCGGCGGGAAGCAGGGCGCGGGCCTGGGCGATTCGGTCCGCGGCGCTTTTTGCTTCTTCGGTCTCGGCGGAGCGGATGGCAGTCATCATGGTCATGGAAGCCTCGCGAAAAACGCGGTGATTCGGACACAGTAGATTCTTAGGTCTCTCATGTCCCTTTGAATTCGAAGTCCGCTAGGGATGCTGCCGCGAGATCAAGTGAACTTCGGATTCGAGACATTAGCATAACCGGACGGCGACGGTTGCGCCGCCGTCTGCATCAATGCAGCACGGCGGCCGGCAGGGCGTTGCGCCGCACAGGTATTTCGCGTTGCAGCATGGAAAGACAGACGATCGCCATGCCGGCGACAAGGATGGCGGCGGCCACCCACAGCGCGAAAGGCCAGGCCCCGACTATCGCCGCGCCGGCGCCGGCCAGTATCACCGGGGCGGTGAAGGCGATCGCCCCTTTGCGATCGCGCAGCAGCAGGGTCAGCGCCAGACTGGGTGCGGCCGCGAAGGCGATGGCCAGAGCCGGCATCGGCAGCTCCGGCATCACCAGGAAGGCGCCCAGGCCCCAGGCCGCGCCGGTGTAGAGAAGCAGCAGGCGCAGCTCTGTGGCGGCCTTGTGCGGCGCAAGCCGCCGCGCACCGCGGGCATAGGCGCGAATGTAATTGCCGGTCACGGCCACGACGCCGGCCAGAACCGACAGGACCCAGAAAAAATCGCTTTGCAGGGTGGCGCTGGTGTCGCCTCGCGATGCCCAGATCAGCGTCACGGCGCCTGCCAGCATGAGGCAAAGGCAAGCCTGGGGCGACCGGCCCAGGAACCGCAACAGGTGCAGGGTGTGGCCGGCCTCGCCGCGAAGCGCGGACAGGCGGTCCAGCGCCTGATGGGGAACGGCGTAGCCGGTGTCACGGGCCGACAGCGTTTTGGCGAAGCGCGCGGCATCGAGAACCGGATCCGCCGCGTTCAGATCGATGAGGGCCATGCAACGCCTCTGCGAGCTTTTGCAATCAGCGTTAGGATCACATTCTTAACAATGTATTAATGGGAAGCAGTAAATGATTCGTACTGCTGCGGATAGTCGGGGCATGCGCTTGGCGTCACCCACCATTACCATCTTCGACCTGGAATATACCGCCTGGGAATGCTCGATGGCGCGGCACTGGCTGACACCAGGCGAATTCAAGGAAGTCGTGCAGATCGGGGCGGTGAAGCTGGACGCCGACACGTTCACCGTCCTGGCAGAATTCGACGTGCTGGTGCGACCGCGCATAAATCCGGTCCTGTCGGCCTACTTCGAAAAGCTGACCGGCATCACCAACCAGAAGGTCGCCCGCCATGGCGAGGATTTCGCCGCCGCCTATGCCGGCTTTGTCGATTTTGTCGGGGAAGGCCCGATCGCAGCCTTCGGACGCGACGACCGCACGCTGCAGGACAATCTACGCCTTTACGGCATGGCGTTCGCCCGCACCCTGCCGCTCTTTTATGATCTGCGCGGCTGGTTCGCGGTGCTGGGCGTGGATCCGCGCGGCATGCATTCCTGCGATCTGGGCCCCGCGCTGGGCGTGCCGTTCCAGGGAAAGGCCCACAATGCGCTGGACGATGCCAGGAGCCTGGCCGCCGCCATGGCCGTCATGGCATCGCGCGGCGCGCGCCTGCGCCCCGCGGCGTAATGGACCGGCGCGATGAGCGAGGCTGACCGGCTGATCGAACTTCTGGATCTTGCGCCGCATCCGGAAGGCGGACATTTCCGCGAAACATTCCGGGACGGTCCGGGCCGTGGCCATTCCACCGCGATCTATTTTCTTCTCAAGGCGGGCGAGGCGTCGCGCTGGCATCGGGTGGATGCCGCCGAGGTCTGGCATTTTTACCGCGGTGCGCCGCTGGAACTTCGCATCGGCAGACGGATCCACGTGCTGGGCCCGAATGTGGACGAGGCCCAGGCCCCCCAGATCGCGGTGCCGCCCAATGCCTGGCAGGCGGCCAAAAGCCTGGGCGACTACACCTTGGTCGGCTGCACGGTGTCGCCTGGGTTCGATTTTGCGCATTTCGAGATCGCGCCGGACGGCTTTACGCCCTAAAACCCGGCCGGGATTTTTGCAGCGCACACAGATAAAGTGTGGCGCATTGCCGGTTGACGAGGCTGGAGGGCGGTGCGCATCGTTCTTTCAACCAAGAACCATAGAAGAACCACAGAAACGTCAGGGAAATTTCCATGAAAAAGCAGTATTTCGCGGCCGCGGCGCTGGCGCTGGGCCTGATGACCACGGCGGCCTTCAGCCAGGCCAGCCGGCTGGCGATCCAGAGCCAACCGGCGCATGACGGCACCCCCGCCTGGCATCTTGGGCCGTCCTTTCCCGATCCCACCGGCTTCACCCTGGTGGAAGCGGACGGCACCGTGAACGTGATCCCGCGCGACCAGCGCCCCCGCCAGATGCGGGTGCCCGGCGGCGATGCCGGTCCGCAATGCAGCCATTCGCCGGTGTGCGGCCGCAAGAACGGCTTTGCGCGCGGCCAGTTGGCCCGTGTCGAGTGGGACCAGACCCTGGGCTACAAATTCTCCTATCCCTATGTCGTGCCCAAGGGCATCGGCGGGGTGCCGTCGGTGGCGCTGGATTCCAAGGGCTATCTGTGGGTGTTCAAGCGCTCGCCGGCCGGGGTGGTCCAGCTGATGAAGTTCGATCCCAACCACAAGCTGGTGCTGGAAGTGCCCGAAAGCGTGATCGGCCACCAGGACAAGGCGCACGGCATGGCGGTGGACAAGGACGACAATGTCTGGATCACCGACAATGGCCAGGCCACGGTGATGAAGCTGTCGCCCCAGGGCAAGCTGCTGATGACCATCGGCGTCAAGGGACACCGCGGCGACTGGGTGGAATCCAAGAACCAGCGTCTTCTGTGGCAGCCGGTGATGGTGGCCTTCGCGCCCAATGGCGATCTCTACATCGCCGAAGGCCATGCCAATGAAAGCCCCAACGACGTCGACAGCCCCGATCCGGCCAACCAGGAAGGGGTTGCGCGGATCCTGCACCTGACCGCCGACGGCAAATTCGTCGGCCAGTGGTTCGGCAACGAAGTCGGGCAGGGCAAGTTCGATTCAACCCATGGCCTGGCGGTCGATCCCACCAATGGCGATGTGTGGATCGGCGACCGCGAACAGTATCGCATCGTGGTCTATACGGCGGACGGCCGCTTCGTGAAGACCCTGCAGATGCGCAACCTGGTCTGCGCGCTGAATTTCGACCACCAGGGCAATCCCTGGATGGCGTCGGGTCAGGATGGCCAGTTCCTCAAGCTCAATCGTGACGGCAAGGTGCTGGGCGCGGTGGGCAACGGCATGGGCATCGGCACCGGCCAGTTCACCGAAGCCAGCTACTGGGTCTTCGATCCGCGCGACAATCTGATCGCCGGTGACACCAGCGTCGGCCGCGTCACGGTAATGACGAAATAGCCCCCTTACGGTCGTGGCCGGCCTCCGGGCCGGCTACGACCGCCTTCCCCTTTACAGACGCGCTGCGCGCGCGCGGGGAAGGACGGGTCTGCGCCGGGATGGAATTTATTTCGTGGCGACGTCGCGCGGCGTGCCCGCGAGCAGCTTGCCCAGCTCCTGCTGGATGGCCAGCGAGGAGGCATGGCCTTCATGGCCTTCGCCCGGCACGAAGCTGACCAGCAAGGTCTGCCCCAAAATCGTGATTGTGGGCTTGCCGCCCTCGGCCACCTTCACGCTGTTGATCCGCTTGATCAGTACCTGCCGCGCCGCCGGAGTCGCGCTCAGGTAACGCTCGATGCCGACGGCGGCGTTGATCAGCGCGTCGAAGGCGCGTCCCCGCGTCTCCGGGTCCGCCGCCAGAACGGCCGGGTCGGCGGAAAATTTGAGCGCGATGTTCTGCACATAGCTGAGATGGTCGGCTTCGTCGCTCAGGGCCGCCTGAAGTTCACCGGTGTTGATGGCCAGGGCCGCAAACGGCGGCACCGGCTCCTGATAGGTGGCCGGCACGCCCTGCGGCGCGTCCTGGGTGTAAAGCGTCAGGCCGCCCCATATCGAAACCCTGAGCGCCGTGGTGCCGGTATCGTATTTGAGCAGTTTGGCGCCCAGCGAACCGCGTTCGACCGTCAGGACAAAAATTTCCCCATGGCCGGAAAAGCGCAGCAGGTATTTGTTGGCCCCGTAGATCTCCAGGGCAAAAGTCCCATTGTCTCCGGCGCTGTAGCGCCCCGGCTGGATCGCGCCAACGCGTTCCGCCGCCAGCCGGGAGGCCATGCTGGGCGGCGTGCCGGGCGGGGCATCGACCTGGGCCCAGGCAAGCGAAGCGCTTGCAAGCAACAGGGCCAGTATTGTGCATACTGCTTTCACGGTGTTTCTCGCGGCGGTCATTGCCGCCTCGGCTGGCGGTGCCAACCCCCTCATTACACGAAACGATGCCATCCCAATGGGGCATTTTTTAGTCCGCCCGGCGGGTTTGGCGCCGCTGTTGCCGGGTAAAGAGGCACGCGCCGCGGCCCGGTCCGGTGCCGGATCGCGGGGCCGCAAAAGGCCGGGGTGAGACGGTTTCGCGCCTTCCTTTTGGGCCGGATTATGACTAAACGGGACTCCATCTTAACCGTATCCGAAGGGATTTTTGCGTGATGCAGAGCCTGGACAGTTTCAAGTGCCGCAAGACCCTCAAGGTCGGCAGCAAGAGCTATGTCTATTTCAGCCTCGCGGCGGCGGAAAAGAACGGGCTCAAGGGCATTTCCCGGCTCCCCTATTCCATGCGCGTGCTGCTGGAAAACCTGCTGCGCCATGAGGACGGCCAGACCGTCACCAAGGATGACATAAAGGCGGTGGCGGCCTGGGCCAGGACGCGCACCTCCGACCGGGAGATCGCCTTTCGGCCGGCGCGCGTCTTGATGCAGGACCTGACCGGCGTGCCCGCCGTGGTGGACCTGGCGGCGATGCGCGACGCCATGAAGAAGCTGGGCGGCGACCCGGAAAAGATCAACCCGCTGGCGGAAGTGGACCTGGTGATCGATCACAGCGTGATGGTCGACAATTTCGGCAAGAAGGATTCCTTCAAGAAGAATGTGGCCGTCGAATATGAGCGCAACAAGGAGCGCTACACATTCCTGCGCTGGGGCCAGCAGGCTTTCGCGAATTTTCGCGTGGTGCCGCCGGGCACCGGCATCTGCCACCAGGTCAATCTGGAATATCTTGCCGAGACGGTGTGGACCCGCAAGGCCAAGGATACCAAGACCGGGAAAACCGCCGAATTCGCCTTTCCCGACAGCGTGGTGGGCACCGACAGCCACACCACCATGATCAACGGCCTGGCGGTGCTGGGCTGGGGCGTGGGCGGCATCGAGGCCGAGGCCGCCATGCTGGGCCAGCCGATTTCCATGCTGATCCCCGAGATCATCGGCTTCAAGCTGACCGGCAAGCTGCGCGAAGGCGTCACCGCCACCGACCTGGTGCTGACCGTCACCCAGATGCTGCGCAAGAAGGGCGTGGTGGGCAAGTTCGTGGAATATTACGGCCCGGGCCTGGACGAACTGAGCCTGGAAGACCGCGCCACCCTGGCCAACATGGCGCCCGAATATGGCGCCACCTGCGGTTTCTTCCCCATCGACGCGGAAACCACGCGCTATCTCAAGAACACGGCGCGCAAGCCGGCGCGCGTGGCGCTGGTGGAAAAATACGCCAAGGCCCAGGGCCTGTGGCGCACCGCCAAGTCCGCAGATCCGGTGTTCACCGATACCCTGGCGCTGGACATGACCAGCGTGGTGCCGTCCATGGCCGGTCCGATGCGTCCCCAGGACCGGGTGGCGCTGTCGGGGATCGCCGGCAATTTCGCCGAGCACCTGATGAATACCTGGAAGAAGGAAGACAGCGCCAACCGGCGCGCCAAGCTGGAAGGCAGCGAAGTCTCCATCGGGCACGGCGACGTGGTGATCGCGGCCATCACCTCCTGCACCAACACCTCCAATCCCAATGTGATGATCGGCGCCGGCCTGGTGGCGCAGAAGGCGGTGAAGCGCGGATTGCAGGTGCGGCCCTGGGTGAAGACCTCGCTGGCGCCAGGCTCGCAGGTGGTCACCGACTATCTCGCCAAGGCGGGCCTGGACAAGGCGCTGGACAAGCTCGGTTTCACCTTGGCCGGCTATGGCTGCACCACCTGCATCGGCAATTCCGGACCTTTGCCCGAACCGGTGGCAAAGGCGGTCACCGAGGCCGACCTGGTCGCGGCGGCGGTGATTTCCGGCAACCGCAATTTCGAGGGCCGCGTCCATCCCCAGGTGCGCGCCAACTACCTGGCATCGCCCATGCTGGTGGTGGCCTATGCCCTTGCCGGGTCGATCAACATGGATCTGACCAAGGAGCCGGTGGGCTATGACCGCAAGGGCAAGCCCGTCTATCTGAAGGAAATCTGGCCGTCGCCCCGGGAGATTTCCGCCGCCATCGCCAAGGCGGTCAAGCCCGCCAGCTTCAAGAAGCGCTACGGCAATGTGTTCGACGGCGACGCCAATTGGCGCAAGGTCAAGCTGGTCAAGGGCCAGACCTACCAGTGGGACATCGCCTCGACCTATGTGCAGAGCCCGCCCTATTTCGAGGGCATGGGGATCAAGCCGGCCCCGGTCCAGGAGATCACCGGCGCGCGGGTGCTGGCGGTGTTCGGCGATTCCATCACCACCGATCACATATCGCCCGCCGGCAATATCAAGGCCAGCGCGCCCGCCGGCCTCTATCTGTCCGAACGCCAGGTGAGCCAGAAGGATTTCAACTCCTATGGCTCGCGGCGTGGCAACCATGAAGTGATGGAGCGCGGCACCTTCGCCAATATCCGCATCCGCAACGAGATGATGGGCGGGGTCGAAGGCGGCAACACCATCTATTACGCCGCGCCCGGCGCGCCGGGCGAGGCCATGTCCATATTCGACGCCGCCCAGGCCTACAAGAAGGACGGCCACGGCACCGTGGTGTTCGGCGGCAAGGAATATGGCACCGGTTCGTCGCGCGACTGGGCCGCCAAGGGGCCCAAGCTCCTGGGCGTGCGCGCCGTGATCACCGAAAGCTTCGAGCGCATTCATCGCTCCAACCTGATCGGGATGGGGGTGGCGCCTTTCTGTTTCGAGGCGGGCAAGACGCGCAAGGATTACGGCATCACGGGGCGCGAGGTGGTGGACATTGCCGGCCTGTCGGGCGAGCTCAAGCCGCGCCAGCGGATGGAGGCGACCGTGCATCGCCCGGATGGCACCAGCTTCAAGCTGCCGTTGGCGCTGATGATCATGACCGCCGATGAAGTGGCCTATTTCAGGAATGGCGGCATCCTGCCCTATGTGCTGAGGAACCTGCTGGCGGCCTAACGCCGAACGCCATCTGGCGTATCGTGTTCGCCGATGGCGATTGATTCTCGACACAGTGGCCGCCGGCATCCTGTTCGCCGCCACCGCCGCTGCCTGGCTGACGACCGTGTCCCTGCGGCCTCGGGTACGGCTGTATCTGCGTTTTTCCGCCACCTTGCTGGCCGCCATGGCGGTATCGGTTCCACTCGGGATGTCCGACGCCGCGGCGCTTTTCGTCCTGCCGCTGGCAGCAAGCGCGCTGATGATCGCGGCGCTCGCCCGCTTCGCTGCGCCCATGCCCGCCCTTGCCGCCAGCCTGGCGCTGGTCCTGGGCTTTGCGGGCGGGCTTGGCGCCATGCTGTCGGGCCATGTCCTGCTGGCGCTGGCGCCGGTGATATTGGCCGCTCTCGCGATCATCGCCGCGGCGTTGAACGGCGTTGCCGTGATTGGCGTTCTGGCGGGCGTGGCCCTGCTGGGATCGGGCCTGGTGTTGCTGGAAGAGGGCGCGCGGGCGGGATATCTTTTGTTTTGCGCCGCCGCCCTTGTGGGGTTGGCGCAGGCGCCTTCGGCGCGGAAGAAATCAGCTCTTGCGATCCAGCAATAGCGCCTTGCGCGGATGGATGCTGCCATAGGCGGTTTGCACCGACACGGTGCTGGCGCGCCGGTCCACGATCACCTGGCCCATCAACTGGGTGGCGAATGTCGGCAGCAAACGGGGCCCGTCCCAGAATGGATCGAAACGGGCCGTCTCTTCCTGGCACACAAGTTCCACCTGGATGGGAGACGCCGGCTTCTGATCGTCAGCGCTAAAGCCTTGCCGCTGTTGGTTCAATGCATTGGAACCGCTTGATTTTTCGCAGCGGAGCGGCGGCAGCGCCAGGGCCTTTAGGCCTGGGCGGATATTCGCATCAAAGGGTGCGGCCACACGCATACCGACCTAAACGCAAGCCTTGTTCCAAGGGATGCGTGTAGCAATGGGTTTCCGCTTTTTTAAGTTCGCGCCCGTCATACTTGGCCGCACAAGGGCTGGAGAAACCGGCCCAGGGGATGGTGGTCGTGTTGCACACCGCATTGCAAAATCGAGACAAACTCATCCAGCTCGGAACGCTGGACGAGGAGCTGCGCCTGCAGCTGGCGATCCAGGCGGCGGGCTGCGCCGCGTTCAACTGGAATGTCGCGACCGGCACCATTCGCTGGGAAGGCGCCACAGATATCCTGCCGCTGCACCTGGACGCCGCCAATGCACGCAGCTTCATGGACGGCATCCTGCCGGAGCGGCGCAGCGAACTGCAGGCGGTGCTGGAATCGCACGATACCGCATCCGCCTTTTTCCTGGTCGATATCGAAATCGCCGGTGCCCTGGGCGCGGTCAACTTCACCTTGAGCGGCACCCGCATGACCGACGAGTCGGGGCGCACCGCGCGCCTGGTCGGATTGATGCGCGACACCACCGAGCGTTCGCGCGAAGTGCGCCGCCTGACCTATCTGGCGACCCGCGACGAGTTGACCGGTCACCTCAACCGCAACGCGCTGCGCGAGGAACTGTCCCAGGCAATCGATTCCGCCAAGGCGGAAAATCGCGACTGCGCCTTCCTGGTGGCCTCGGTCGATCGGCTGGCGATGATCAACGACAGTTTTGGCTTCGACGCCGGCGACGAAGTGATCATGGGGGTAGGCGAGCGGCTGGCCCGCAGCCTGCGGGGCAGCGACGTCATCGGCCGCACCGCCGGCAACAAGTTCGGCGTCCTGCTCAAGAGCTGCCGCGAGCACGAGATTGTCGTGGTCGCGGCGCGGCTGCGCGCCGCCGTGCGTGCCACCGGCATTGAATCGCGCGGCGGCCTGGTCGCCGCCACCTGTTCGGTGGGCGCGGTGTGGCTGCCGCAGGCCGCCTCCACCAGCCAGGAAGCCATGCTGCGCGCCGAGCAGGCCCTCGACAAGGCGCGCGCCAACGGCCGCGACGGTTTTGCCGCCTACCAGTTGTCGCCCCAGCGCGAGACCGCCCGCCTGCGCCAGATGCAGATCGCCGACGAGGTGGTGCTGGCGCTGAAGGAAAACCGCCTGAAGCTCGCCTACCAGCCCATTATCTCGGCGCGCTCGCGCAAGGTGTCGCATTACGAATGCCTGCTGCGCATGGTCAAGCCAGACGGCAGCATCCTGACGGCCGGCCATTTCATTCCCGCCGCCGAACAGATGGGTATCGTGCAACTGGTGGACCGCTTTGCGCTCGAGGCGGTGATTGCCAAGCTCAAGGCGCACAAGGACGTCACCCTGGCGGTCAATGTCTCCGGCACGGCGGCGTCCGATCCCGCCTGGCTGCAGGGCTTTGTGGACTATGTCCGCGCCGACAAGGAGGTTGCGCCCCGCCTGGTCGTGGAACTGACCGAAACCGCCGCCCTGCACCATTTCGAGGAGAATGCCCAATTCGTCTCCCAGCTGCATGAAATGGGCGTGCGGGTGGCGATCGACGATTTCGGTGCCGGCTATACCTCGTTCCGCAACCTGCAGATGCTGCACGTCGATACCGTCAAGATCGACGGCTCCTATGTGAAGGATCTCAGCCAGTCACCGGAAAACCAGGTCTTCGTGCGTACCCTGGTGGGGCTGGCGCGCAGTTTCGACATCAAGACGGTGGCCGAATGGGTCAGCTGCGACGCCGACGCCGCCCTGTTGCAGAATTTCGGCGTCGATTATTTCCAGGGTTTCCATTTCGGCGAACCGCTCATCGATCCCAAGTGGGATAAATAGGCCGATCCGCGTCCCGCGGCGCCGCGCCGGGGACGCCATCGCGCCGAGGCGCGCGGTCACTTGTCCCAGGTCGTCACCTTGGCATTGCCGTCATCCTCGACAATGACGGTGAACTTGTGGCGCGGCGCCTCGAAATCCACCAGCCAGCGGTTCTTGAATTTCTGGGTATGCGCCAGGGTGAGGGTGCCGCAGTGGCCGTTGCAGTATCTGGTCAGACGCGCATTGGCGATCGCCTGCGCCTCGCGCGTGGTCATGGGCGAGACGCAGCCCGCCAACAGGGCAGACGCGATCGCGATGCACAATCCCCCGTTACGGGAGATCACTTGCGCTGGCTCAACTCGGCAAGCTGGCGGCGCATCGCTTCCATCTCTCCCTTGAGATCGGCGATATCCTCGGGCGGCTTGGCCGCGGACTTGGCGGAGGTCTCGCCACCCTTGGCGGCGGCGCCGAAGGGCGTGAACATGGCCATGGCGCTCTCGAACATCTGCAGGTTCTGGCGGGTGAGATTTTCGATCATCTGGTTGCCGCCGCCCATCGCCTCGGCGATGCGGTCGCGCATGGCGCCCTGGTTCTTGGTGAAGCTTCCATGCTCATGTCCAGATAGCCGGGCACGAAAGCCTGCAGGCTGTCGCCATAAAAGCGGATCAGCTGGCGCAGGAACTTGATCGGCAGCAGGATCTGGCCCTTGGCCTCTTCCTCGAAGATGATCTGGGTGAGCACCGAGCGGGTGATGTCTTCGCCGCTGCGCGCGTCCTGCACCTCGAATTCGGTGCCCTCCTTCACCATCGCCGCCAGGTGATCCAGCGTCACATAGCTCGAGGTTTGGGTATTGTAGAGGCGCCGGTTGGCGTATTTCTTGATGATGACCGGCCCTTCGGCCTTGGCTCTTGTCTTCTGACACGTAACGTCCCCCAGCTTTCCTGGCTCTTCACGCCATCCCGCAGGCGCCTGATAGCGATAAAGACAACATCATGCAGCGCGGGTCTGTCCAGCGTCATTTAGCAGCCGCAATAGCCGGACAGCTTGTCAAAGTTTCACCAAGTCATTGTAATAGCTAATGAACTTTTAGCCACGGTTTACCAATGCCTCGCATTCGCGGCATTTTGCGCGCGGCAATAATCACAGATCCGTCAACGGAAGGATTCCCCCATGGAAGATGTCGTCATCGTTTCGGCCGCGCGCACGCCCGGTGGGCGCGTTCAGCGGTGCCTTCGCCACCGTGCCCGCCCACGAGCTGGGAGAGGTCGCCATCCGAGGCGGCGCTGGAGCGCGCCAAGGTGGCCGGCGAGGAAGTCAGCGAAGTCATCCTGGGCCAGGTCCTGACCGCCGCCCAGGGCCAGAATCCGGCCCGCCAGGCTTCCATCGCGGCCGGCATTCCCGATCGGCGCACCGGCCTGGAGCATCAACATGGTCTGCGGCTCGGGCCTGCGCGCGGTGGCGCTGGGCGCCCAGGCGATCACGCAACGGCGACAGCCGCATCGTGGTGGCCGGCGGCCAGGAATCCATGAGCCTGTCCGCCCATGCCGCCTATCTGCGCGCGGGCCAGAAGATGGGCGACTCTCAATTTCATCGACACCATGATCAGGGACGGGCTGTGGGATGCCTTCAACGGCTATCACATGGGCATCACGGCGGAGAATGTCGCCCAGCAATGGCAGATCACCCGCGAGCAGCAGGACCATTTCGCCGTCGCCTCGCAGAACAAGGCGGAAGCGGCGAGGAAGGCCGGCCGCTTCAAGGACGAGATCGTCGCCGGTGACGGTGAAGAGCCGCAAGGGCGACACCGTTGTCGACACCGACGAATATATCCGCGACGGCGTCGACCTATGAGGCGCTGGCGGGCCTGCGGCCGGCCTTCGCCAAGGACGGCACGGTCACGGCCGGCAATGCCTCGCGGCATCAATGACGGCGCCGCCGCGCTGGTGCTGATGAGCGCCAAGGACGCCGCTGCCCGCGGCCTGACGCCGCTGGCCCGCATCGCCACCTGGGCGCAGGCCGGCGTCGATCCCAAGGTGATGGGCTCCGGTCCCATTCCGGCCTCGCGCGCAAGGCGCTGGAGAAGGCGGGCTGGAAGGCCTCCGATCTCGACCTGATCGAAGCCAATGAGGCCTTCGCCGCCCAGGCCTGCGCCGTCAACAAGGACATGGGCTGGGATCCGGCCAAGGTGAACGTCAATGGCGGCGCCATCGCCATCGGCCATCCCATCGGGGCATCGGGCGCGCGCGTGCTGATCACCCTGCTGTACGAAATGGGCAGGCGCGATGCCAAGAAGGGTCTCGCCACGTTGTGCATCGGCGGCGGCATGGGCATCGCCATGTGCGTCGAACGCTAGCGTAACGGGGCCGCGCAAAGCCGCGATCCGCAGTCGCCGCATTGCAGCATCGTTCTGGGTTGAAACGCCTCAAGAATGGGGCCTAACTGCTTTCCCAGGCAGGAAAGCGAAGGATACAGACATGGCACGGGTGGCGGTGGTCACGGGCGGAACGCGCGGCATCGGCGAGGCGATTTCGGTCGCGCTGAAGGATGCGGGCTACAAGGTCGCGGCCAACTATGCCGGCAATGACGAGCGCGCCGCGGCGTTCAGCGAGCAACCGGCATCCCGTCCTTCAAATGGGATGTTTCCGTCCTTCGACGACTGCGTCGCGGGCATCAGGCCAAGGTCGAGGCGGAACTGGGGCCGGTCGAAGTGATCGTCAACAATGCCGGCATCACCCGCGACGCCACCATGAAGAAGATGAACCGCAATGCCTGGGACGAGGTGCTCGATACCAATCTCGGCGGCTGCTTCAACATGTGCAAGGCGGCCTGGGACGGCATGCTGAACCGCAGCTTCGGCCGCATCGTCAATATCGGCTCGATCAACGGCCAGGCCGGCCAGTATGGCCAGGTCAATTATGCCGCCGCCAAATCCGGCATCCACGGCTTCACCAAGGCGCTGGCCAGGAAGGCGCCGCCAAGGGCATCACCGTCAACGCCATCGCGCCGGGCTATATCGACACCGACATGGTGGCCGCGGTGCCGGCCGAAGTGCTGGAAAAGATCGTCGCCCGCATTCCGGTCGGGCGGCTGGGCCAGGCCTCATGAAATCGCCCGCGGCGTGCTGTTCCTGGTGGCCGACGAGGCGCGGCTTCATCACCGGCTCGACCATGTCGATCAATGGCGGCCAGCATATGTACTGAGGGCGCTGCCTTTGCGCCGCGGTTTCGCCGCAGCCTTCGCTGCCGCGCGTCCTGGCGCACATCGCGCGACGCTCCTGCTCACGTCGCAAAATTCCGCGCGCTAGGACTACGATGCTATCTGCACCATGATTTCATCCCTCACCGCCGAAAAGCTTGCCTGCGCGCGCGGCGACAGAAGCGCTGTTCGACGTCTCGACTTTCCGCGTCGCGGCCGGGCAGGCGCTGGCGGTGGAAGGCGCCAATGGCGCGGGCAAGACCTCGCTGCTGCGCCTGATCGCGGGCTTCCTGACGCCCGCGGCGGGCGGCATCCTGGTCAGGCCGATAGGGCGCGACAGCGACGATGGCGAGGAGCGCGGCCATTACATCGGCTGGCTGGGCCATCAGGACGGCCTCAAGCCGCAACTGAGCGTGCGCGAGCAACTGGCTTCTTCGCGCGCCTCTATGGCATGCAGCGATGCCGACGCCGACCGGTGCTGGAGCGGGTCGGGCTCGCGCGGCAGCGCGATCTGCCCTGCCGCTATCTCTCCGCCGGACAGAAGAAGCGGCTGGCGCCTGGCGCGGCTGTTGCTGTCGGGGCGCCGCTGTGGCTGCTGGACGAGCCTTTCGCCGCGCTGGACACCGCAGGACAGCGCCTGACCGGCGCATCTGATGGCGCGCGCATTGCGCCGCCGGCGGCATCGTCATCGCCGCCACGCATGATCCGCTGGGCCTCGAGGCACGGTCGCTCCGGTGGAAGCGGCATGAGCCGACCTTTGTCAGCCTTCTGCTGCGCGACCTGCGGCTGGCCGCCCGCGCCGGCGGCAGCGCCGCCCTGGCGCTGGCCTTCTTCGCCCTGGTCGCGACCCTGGTGCCGCTGGGCGTGGGCGCGGATCTGCGCCTGCTGGCGCGCATCGCGGGCGGCGTGTTGTGGGTCGGCGCGGTGCTGGCGGCGCTGCTTTCGCTGGACCGCCTGTTCCAGGGCGATTTCGAGGACGGCAGCCTCGACCTGATCGCGCTGTCGCCGCTTGTCCGCTGGAACAGGTCGCGCTGGCCAAGATCGCTGGCCCATTGGCTTTCCACCGGCCTGCCGCTGACCCTGCTGTCGCCGCTGCTGGCGCTGCTGTTCAGCCTGCCGGCCCGCGGCACCTGGGCGCTGTTTGCTCTCGCTCCTGATCGGCACGCCGGCGGTCAGCGCGGTGGGCGCCATCGGCGCCAGCCTGACCCTGTCGCTGAAGCGCGGCGGGCTGATCCTGCCCCTGATCATCCTGCCGTTGCTGGCGCCCGCGGTGATCTTCGGGGCCGGGGCGGTGACGGCGGCGCTGGACCATCTGGCCAACGGCGCGTTGGGGCTTTTGTCGGCTTTTTCCCTTGCGGCGGTGCTGCTGTCGCCTTTCGCGGCCGCAGCATGCGTACGACTGAATCTCGCAGGGTAGTGTTTGTTTGTCGCATTCCCGGACCGCAAACCGGTACCCACTTTCCCTGGGAATGCTTCTGCAAAATAGGCTAAACGCAGTATCATGTTCCGTTACGCCAATCCTGCCGTGTTCATGCGCCTGTCCGGCGCGCTGCTGCCCTGGATCTCGGCGTCGCGGCCGTTGCCGCGCCTGGCGGTGGGCCTGTGGCTCGGCTTTCATGTCCCGCCCGATTACCAGCAGGGCATGACGGTGACGATCATGTTCGTGCATGTGCCTGCCGCCATCGTGGCGGAGATGGCCTATGGCGCGATCGCGGTCGCCTCGCTGTTCTCGCTGGTCTGGCGCCATCCCCTGGCCGACACCGCCGCGCGCGCCGCCGCGCCCTTGGGCGCGGTGTTCACCGCCCTGGGCCTGGTGACGGGATCGCTTGTGGGGGCGGCCGATGTGGGGCGCCTATTGGGTGTGGGACGCGCGGCTCACCAGCTTCCTGCTGCTGCTGTTTCTCTATCTGGGTTACATCGCGCTGTGGAACGCGATCGAGGATGAAGCCCGCGCCGCCCGCGCCGCCGCCATCCTGGCCCTGATCGGCGCGGTCAATCTGCCCATCATCAAATTCTCGGTGGACTGGTGGAACACCCTGCACCAGGGCGAGAGCATCATATCCGGCCAGATCGCTTCGGTCTTTCTGTGGCCGTTGCTGTTCATGGCGCTGGGCTATGTGATGCTGTTCGCGTCGCTCTGGATGGTTCGCATCCGCACCGAGATCGTCAACCGCCGGGCCCGCAGCCTGATGCAGAGGGCGGGATGAGCACGTTCTTCGCCATGGGCGGTTATGGCGCCTTCATCTGGCCTGCCTATGGCGTCTCGGCCCTGGCGCTGATCGGCATCGTCTGGCAGAGCTGGGCCGCCTGGCGCGCCGCCAGCAAGAAGCTCGACGCGCTGGAAAGCGGGACGGCGCATGAAGCGCTGGATTTATGCCGTGCCGGTTGCGGGTTTCTGGTTGCTGGCCATCGTCCTGTTCCACAGCCTGTTCGGCCGTCCGCCCGATCTTCTGCCCTCCGCGCTGATCGACAAGCCGGCGCCGGAAATCAATCTGGCGGCGATGGATGACGGCACGCCGGGCTTCACCCGCGCCGATCTTGCGGCCGGCCATGTCACGGTGGTCAATTTCTTCGCCAGCTGGTGCGTGCCCTGCCGGATGGAAAGCGCGCAGCTGATGACGCTGTCCAGGATGCCGGGGATCACCCTCTATGGCATCGACTATGAAGAGCGCCAGCCCGGCGCGGGACGCGACCTTCCTCAACGAGGAGGGCAATCCCTTTTCCCGCATCGTCGCCGACACCCATGGCGCCACCGGCATCAACTGGGGGGTCTATGGCGTGCCCGAGACCTATGTGGTGGATGGCAAGGGCATCGTGCGCTTCAAATGTCTGGCGGGTCAGCTCATCCTGGCCAAGGCCATGACCGCAGCAAGCTCCTGCCCGAGATCGAAAAGGCCCGCGCAGGCGTCTTAAGGTCATTTCTAACCCTGATTTTTTAGGGTGCCTGGGGATGCAGTCAGCGCCAGACCCTTCTTGCCGGCCAGCAGCCCAGGCCGATGCCGGTTCAGTGCCGCGTCCCGCGCCCAGGCTTTTCCGCGGCGCTGGAAAATACGCGGAGGCTTTGCGCCCCTTGCCCCTGAAGCAGACGGCGCCTGCGCAAGACCCGTCGCCGCGCAGCCGGCATCAACCAGGCCCTGCAAGATGGGCTCCATGATCGATATCAAGGTCTGAGGTTAGACGCGCTTGCCGCTGCGGCGGCCTGGCCTCAAATAGCGAAGCGGTAGGCCTTCAAAGAAGCTCTCAAATAGCGAAGCGGTAGGCCTTTAAAAAAGCCCGCCGCGTGCGTACCAACCCGACGACTAGAGCGCGCTTGCCGCTGCGGCGGGCGACCTTGTGGGCCTTGGCCGCGCCATTGGCGGCATAGACCTCGGCGGCCGAGGCGATCTGGGACAGCGATTTGACGAATTTCAGCCGCTCCGGCGCGGGCAGGGCCTCCAGCAAGGCGCGTTCGGCCCGGTCGGCGGCATTGCGCGCCGAGCGCAGCGCCTTGCGGCCGGACGGCGAGATCGCGACGGCATTGGCGCGCTGATCTTCCTCGGTGCGCTCGCGGGACAGCAGGCCGCGCTCCAGCATCCGGCGCACCATTTCCGCAAGCGTGGAACGATCGATGCCGGTGATCTCCACCAATGTGGTCTGGCTGGCGCCGTCATTATGCTCCAGCGCGCAGAGCAGGGTGAATTGCTGTTTGGTCAGTTCGCGCCTGCCGGCTTCGCGCGCATAAAGGTCACCATAGAATTGCTGGCAGCGGCGGATCAGGTGCGAGGGCGCTTCCGATAATTCAAAACCTCCATTCGCCTTGCGCTGACCCTTCAACATGAACTGACCCCCAGATACTTGACGCGGACGAATACTCGGATCGCAGCGAATAAGAATGCCAGGCCCGATGGATGAGGCGCGCACTAAACAGCAATGCGCGACGGTGCGCCAGTCTTAAAAGGATTTGCCGCAGGAGTCCATCGCATTTTTCGGATGCGCGATATTTTCTTTCCGTGGTCGGCAACGCTGTCGACGCCCGTCGCGATATTGCGCTATCACATTGCGCAGTCTCGAAAGAGACACAAAGCGTTGTATGTCGTGCACCATCGCGCGAACGTCCAATATTCTGATTGCGCCCGCGCGGATCAATCGTGCCGTGCGCATCAGATCTTGAGGTCCGCTACTGTTCCGGTTCGGCGCTGATGCTTCAGCAGGAAGGGGGTCTGTGCCAATGCGAACAGAAATATCAGACCGGTGATGCCCCAGACCTTGAAGGAGACCCAGGTCGCCGTCGAGGTGTTGCGCCAGACCGCTTCGTTGATCGCCGCCAGTGCGAGAAAGAAGATGCCCCAGCGCAAGGTCAGTCCGCGCCAGCCCCGCTCCGTCAAGTTCGAAGGCTTCGCCGAAAACATATTTTATGAAAAGACGGTTGAAGCGCAATCCACCCAGCAGTGGCCCGAAGATGCCATGTAGAGCCACGGTGGGCTTCATCTTGATGAAGACATCGTTGCGCAGATAAAGCGTCAGCCCGCCCGCGATCAGCACCAGCATGGCGGTGAACATCGGCATGGGCGAAAGCTTTTTTCTCGAGATGCCGATCCCAGCGCGACCGATGTCAGCGCCGCGATCATGAAGACTCCGGTGGCGAAAAAGATGCCCGCGAATTCGAAGGCGACAAAGAAAATGAACAGCGGCCCCATGTCGAGAGCCAGCTTGCGGAGTCTGCGGGTTCATCGCCATGTCCTTCATATAAGATGTTCATGCCCACCAGGGCGCGGGAAATTTTCCGCGTTGAAGGGCTGCAGATCGGCCTCGCCTTCACCCACACCGATGATAATGCACCGGCAGGGCCGAACGGCGCCGCCAGCGCCACCAGGATGCCGCCCTTGGCGGTGCCGTCCAGCTTGGTCATGATCAGGCCGGTCAGCGGCACCGCCGCCGTGAAGGCTTCGACCTGGTGATCGCGTTCTGTCCGGTGGTGGCGTCCAGCACCAGCAGCACCGCATGCGGCGCAGCGGCGTCGCAGCTTCTTGATCACGCGCGCGATCTTTTCCAGTTCGGCCATCAGCGCGGTCTTGTTCTGACAGCCGTCCGGCGGTGTCGATCAAAAGAATGTCGGCATGTCGTTGGCGCGCGCTTTTTCCAGCGCCTCGAAGGCCAGCCCCGCCGCATCGCCGCCCGCCTTGCCGGAGACGAACGCCGGCGCCGGCCCGGTCTGGCCCATACGCCCAGCTGCTCGATCGCGGCGGCGCGGAAGGTGTCGCCGGCCGCCAGCATCACTTTGCTCGCCTTCGCCGGTCAGGCGGCGGGCCAGCTTGCCGATGGTGGTGGTCTTGCCGGTGCCGTTGACCCCCGCGACCAGGATCACGAAGGGCTTTTTGCCGTCCGGTCGACGGCCAGCGGTTTTTGCAGCGGGGCCAGCGCGGCGGCGATCTCGCCTGGCCAGGACGGCGCTGCACTTCGGCGTCGGTGATTTCGCGTCATAGCGGTCCTTGGCGACGGCGCCGGCCAGGCGCTTGGCCTCGGCCCGCGCCCATATCGGCGCGGATCAAGGCTTCCTCCAGGCTCCGCGACGGTCTGCCGCATCCAGCTTCTTCTTGGTGAAAGGCCAGTGATGCTTCGCCCAGGCCGCCTGGTCTTGGCCAGGCCGGACTTCAGCCGGTCGAAGAAATGGGCGGCGGCGGGGCCTCGCCGAATGTCCTCATGCCGGCAGTGCCCTGTCAGATGTTCGTCCCGGCGGCCGGTAATATGGACGGTAAGGATGCTGCCGGGCAGGGCCGGGCCGTCACACGATTTCCACTGGCGCAAAGCAGGCGCGTGCGGCCGAAGCCCGCCTTTTCCACCAGCACCGTGTGGCGCGCGCCGATCATGCCGTCGGAAGCCGGGCCGCGCAGCGCGGCCGTCGCCCTTGGCGCGCAGCCGTGCGGCCCGTTCCTTGACCAGGTCGCGGCGGGCAGCTGGGGCATGCGCGCGGCGGGCGTGCCGCTTGCGCGGCGAATAGGGAAAGACATGCAGGCGGCGACAGGCCGGCATCGTCCACCAGGGCCAGGCTGTTTTCGAACATCGCCTCGCTTTCGGTGGGAAAGCCGGCGATCAGGTCGGCGCCGAAGGCCGCTTCGGGGCGGCAGCCGCCGCACCGTCGTCGCAGAAAGCGATGGTGTCGGCGCGGCTGTGGCGGCGCTTCATGCGCTTGAGGATGAGGTCGTCGCCGGACTGGGCCGAAAGATGAAAATGCGGCATCAGCCGTTCTTCCTCCGCGATCACGCGCATCAGGGCGGGATCGGCCTCGATGGAGTCGATGGAGGACAGGCGCAGGCGTTTCAGCTCCGGGCACCAGTCTTCAGCAGCTTTTCCACCAGCGTTCCCAGGGACGGTGCGCCCGGCAGGTCGGCGCCATAGGAGGTCAGGTCCACGCCGGTCAGCACGATTTCCGCGAAGCCATTTTCGACCAGGCGCCGCGCTTCGTCCACCACCGCGCCCATCGGCACGCTGCGGCTGAATTGCCCCGGCCAAAGGGAATGATGCAGAAGGTGCAGCGATGGTCGCAGCCATTCTGCACCTGCAGGAAGGCGCGGGTCCGGCCGTCGAAATGGTCCACCATCTGGGGGGCGATTTCGCGTCACGCTCATGATGTCGTTGACGCGGATTTTTTCGCGCGCCGGCGCGAAATCGCCACGGCCGAATTCGGCATAGGTGGCGGCCGTCAGCTTTTCCTGGTTGCCCAGCACCGCATCCACTTCCGGCATGGCGGCATAGGTTTGCGGGCTCGGTCTGCGCGGCGCAGCCGGTGACGATGATGCGGCGTGCCGGGCCGCTCGCGCCTCAGCCCTGCGGATCGCCTGGCGCGACTGGCGCACCGCTTCGGCCGTTACGGCGCAGGTGTTGACCACCACGCGCATCGCTGCAACTGCGCCTCGCCGGCGCGGGCCTTGATCGCCTCGCTCTCATAGGCGTTGAGGCGGCAGCCGAAGGTGACGACGTCCACCTCATGCCGTGGCGATCACAGTTTTTCCAGCTCCAGGCGGCCGCGGAACGGCATGGCGGTGGGACCGGTCATCAGCACATGATCGTCGCTCCTGCGCGCCATTCGATGCTGCAGTTCGCCGCCGTCCAGTTCAACGTCGACCTTGCGGTCCGCCAGGCCCGCGCCGGACGGCCGCCACCGCGGTGGCGCAGGCGCCGGTGCCGCAGGCCAGGGTTACGCCCACGCCGCGCTCCCACACCCGCATGCGGATGTGCCGCCGGTCCAGCACCTGGGCGAATTCGACATTGGTGCGGTTCGGGAAAAAGGCCATGGGTCTCGATCCTGGGCCCCAGTTCGGTCACCGGCGCCGGCTCGCGCATCCGGCACGAACAGCACGCAATGGGGATTGCCCATAGACACGGCGCTGGCCGCCAGCACGGTGCCGCCGACATCCAGGGGGAAGTTCGTCGGTGTCCACTGCGCCGGCCAGCGGCACTTGCCGCCAAGCCAGCCTGGGCGCGCCCATGTCCACCGTCACCAGTCCCTTGCCGGCATCGCTGCAGACCAGCAGGCCGCCCGGCGTGGATAGCTTGACCCGCGCCAGCCCGCGCTCGTCCATCAGCAGGCGGGCGACGCAGCGCGTGGCGTTGAAGCAGGATTCCGACTTCGCGAGCCGTCGGCATTGTAGAACTGCGATGCTGGCATCGGCGCTCGGCGCTTCCCGGACGGATCACACCACGGTGTCGCAGCCGACGCCGAAATGGCGGTCGGCGATGGCCCTGGCCCGTGCGGCCGTCCATGGGCGATGGCTTTCGCGCGC
This sequence comes from uncultured Alphaproteobacteria bacterium, assembly GCA_963835715.1. Taxonomy (GTDB): domain Bacteria; phylum Pseudomonadota; class Alphaproteobacteria; order Micropepsales; family Micropepsaceae; genus Rhizomicrobium. Next base: position 108,493 of record CAWIGN010000002.1, on the reverse strand, counting down.
ATCGAACACCACGAAATCGTTGCCCAGGCCGTGCATTTTGCAGGAAGGCGGTCATGGGGGCCTTATAGGGGCCCCGGGCGCGCTTTTCCATGGCCTTGGGGCGGCAAAATTCGCCAAGCTGCCATTTCCAAATCCGTAGGCCAAATCCCGGACCCGCCATGCGCGCCATATTGAGCCTGCTCGCCCCGCTGCTCATTCTTGAGCCTCAGGAGCCTTTGCCGTGACCGCCACCGATGATCCTTACGCCTGGCTGGAAGATGTGCATGGCGCGCAAGCCCCTGGCCTGGGTGGCGGAGCAGAACGCCAAATCGCTGGGCCGCTCAAGGCCGATCCGCGCTACCAGAAAAATTACGATTCAGCATGCTGCAACTGCTGGACGCCACCGACCGCATTCCGATGGGCAGCCTCGCCCACGGCTTTGTCTATAATTTCTGGCAGGACGCGGCCAATCCCAAGGGCGCTGTGGCGGCGCACCACCATCGCCGATTATCAAAATCCCGCGCCGCACTGGGAAATACTGCTGGACGTCGATGCCCTGGCAAAGACGGACAAGGAAAACTGGGTCTTCAAGGGCGCGGAATGTTCGCCGGGCGAGACGCGCTGCCTGATCCGGCTGTCGCGCGGCGGCGGCGACGCCGTGGTGATGCGCGAATACGACCTGAAGGCCAAGCACCTCGCCACCGACGGCTTTGCCATGGCCGAAGCCAAGACCGACGCCAGCTATCTGGACGACGATACCGTGCTGTTCGCCACCGCCAGGGACGGGGAGACCACTTCCGGCTATGCCCGCATCGTCAAGTTCTGGAGGCGCGGGCAAGCCGGTCGCCGCGGCCAAGACCCTCTATGAAGGCCAGGCCAGCGATGTGGCTGTCGGCGCCCGCCACCTTTCACACCAGGCAGGGCAACTTCGGCCTGGTTGTCCGGGCCGTGAGTTTCTTCGAGATTGAATATTATCTGCCGGCCTCCGATGGCGGTCGGTGGAAACTGCCGCTGCCGCTTGTCGGCCGATCTGAAGGGCGTGAGCAATGGCAAGCTGATCTCCACGCTGCGCCAGAGCTGGACCTTGTCCGGCGGCAGGACTTTGGCCAAAGGTTCCCTGGCGGCTGTTGGCGCTTGACGGAACACGGCCCGATCAGGTCGGGAACATCTCGGTCCTGTTTGCGCCGGACACCGCGCCAAAGCATCGAAAGCGTCGGCATCGGGCGCGACAAGATCTATGCCGCGATCACCGACAATGTGATCGGCGCGGTGCATGTCTTCACCGCCGATGCCGGCGGATGGCACGACAAGGTCCTGGCCTTGCCGGGGCAGGGATCGGCCGACATCGTCTCGACCAATGATTTCGGCCCCGAGGCGATGTTCAGCTTCCAGAATTACCTGACGCCGCCCACGCTCTATTTCGACGCCGGCGATGACGCGGCCCAGGCCGATCAAGTCGCTGCCGGCGCGGTTCGATGCCGTCAAGCCTCGTCACCGAACAATTCGAGGCCGTATCGAAGGACGGCACCAAGATTCCCTATTTCGTCACCCGGCCGAAGGACCTCACGGGTCCCGCGCCCACCATACTGTACGGCTATGGCGGCTTCGAGATTTCGCTCACCCCCGGCTACAGCGCCAATTTCGGGCGGCTATGGCTGGGCCATGGCGGCATTTATGTGGTGGCCAATATCCGCGGCGGCGGCGAGTTCGGGCCCGCCTGGCATGACGCGGCGCTGAAGAACAAGCGCCAGCACGCCTATGACGATTTCGAGGCGGTGGCGGCGGACCTGGCGAAGCGCGGCCTGACCACGCCCAGGCAGCTGGGCATCATGGGCGGCTCCAATGGCGGGCTGCTGGTCTCCACCGTGATGGTGCAGAAGCCCGACGCTGTTCGGCGCGGTGGTGTGCCAGGTGCCGCTGGTCGACATGATCGCCTACACCCATATCGGCGCCGGCGCGAGCTGGATCGGCGAATATGGCGATCCCGCCGATTCCGGCGGAGCGCGATTACATCCTGACCTATTCGCCCTACCAGAATGTCAAACCCGGCGTGACCTATCCGCCGGTCTTTTTCGTCACCGCCACCAGCGACGACCGCGTCACCCCGGTGCATGCCCGCAAGATGGCGGCGAAGATGGAGGCGCAGGGCCACGAGGTGCTGTTCTATGAAAATACCGATGGCGGCCATGCCGCCGCCGCCGACCACCGCCAGGCGGCCGAGATGTGGGCGCTGTCCTTCGTCTATCTGGCGGAGAAGCTGGGCCTGGCGCGGTAGGGTGCTTGCCGCGAACCGGGGATTTGGCCTGCTGCCGGTCGCAGCGCGGGGGCGTAAAAAAACGGCCCGCCAGTAGCACTGGCGGGCCGTTTGTTTGTCTTTCGCTGCTAGCGGCCTTTGGCGACGCGCGGCTTGGGCGGGGCCGGCGGCGCCTCCTTGGGCTTGGAGGCCTTGTAGATCTTGGTCAGGGCCTCCCGGCTCTTGATGGCGGACGCGGACATGTCGGGCAATTTGGGCATGGGGAACTTTCGGGTGGGACCACTTCTATTTGCACCGTAAGCCCCCGCTGCCCATCCGTAAACGGAGGATTGGACCGCCCCAGATATGCGTCTGGCGCCCCGCCGCGCCCCATGACCGGCTCGCCGCGGACGAGATTCAGCCTGGCGCCGCGCCCTGGATGCCCAGCCGCACCAGATAGACGGACTGGGAGGCACACATCCACAGCCAGTCGCGCTTGGGACCGCAGAAGCACAGATTGGCGCAGGTCTCCGGCAGGCGGATGCGGCCGATGATCTTACCGGCCGGATTCCAGACGGTAACCCCCATATAGCCCGGCACCGAGGTCGAGCCCGACCAGACATTGCCGGCCACGTCGACGCGGTGGCCGTCGGGTCCGCAATGCACCCCGTCGACATCGCAATCGGTGAAGCGGCGCTGGTTGGCGATCTTGGTGCCCACCACATCGGCCACGTCGATGCCCGCGCCCCAGACGAAATAGACTTTGGAATAGTCCGGCGAGAAGGCGATGCCGTTGGGCACCAGGCCGGGCTTGCCTTCGACAATCACATCCAGCCGGCCGCTGGGGTCCCAGCGATAGACGCAAGGCGGGCGCACCTGACGGCGCGCGCCGACGATGCCGGCGCCGCCATTGCCCAGATTGGGGTTGGCCAGCCCCTTGGGGTTCATGATGCTGACGCCATCATCGGGATGGCCCTCGGCCAATTGCGCGCCGTAATAGGGATCAGTGAACCAGATCGAGCCGTCCTTGTGCGGGGCGATGTCGTTGGGCGAGTTCAGCGGCTGGCCGTTGTAATTGTCGGCCAGGATGGTCATGGAGCCGTCATGCTCCCAGCGCACCACCCGGCGCAGAAAATGCTGCGCCGAAATCTGGCGGCCCTGGAAGTCGAACGTGTTGCCGTTGGAGTTGAAGGACTGCTGGCGGAAGGGCGTGACCTCGCCGGTCTCCCAGATATAGCGATACTGGATGTCGGCCGAGACGTCGCTGAACACCACATACTGGCCTTCGCCGCTCCAGGCCGGGCCTTCCGCCCATTCAAAGCCGGTCTTGACGCGCTTGATGGAGCTGTGGCCGATGAAGCAGTCATTGGCGGCCGGGTCCAGGATCAGGATATCGGGATCGGGATAGATGTTGGGCGGCGCGCCCGGGCCGTAGGTGCGCCCATTCAGGATGGAGCTTTGCGGCGCGAATTGCGGCTTGTTCTGTGCAAAGGCCAAGGTCGGCACGGCGGCCGCGGCGCCCGCGAGCATGCCGCGGCGCGATAAATTAAAATTCATGGAAGTCCTCCCAGCTTGTTGTTCTGGGGTCAAACTGGACCTTGTGCGGGAGAGACTGTCAATCCGTTTCCCCGCCTCTCGCTTACGCCCAGGGTGTTCGTCGCTCAAAATGGTCCACTGGACCATTTTGCCGCCTTTCGGCAATCGCTTCTCAGCCCGGCGCCGCGCCCTGGATATTCACCCGCAGCATGTAGATCGACTGGGTCGCGGTCATGAACAGATGATCGCGCTTGGGCCCGGCGAAACACAGATTGGCGCAGCCTTCGGGCAGGCGGATGCGGCCGAGCAGCTTGCCATCCGGATTCCACACCGTCACCCCGGCATAGCCGAGCGGGGCGGCGCTGCTGCACCAGATATTGCCGGCGCGGTCGGCGCGCATGCCGTCGGGGCCGCAGCGCACCCCGTCGACCATGCAGTCGGTGAAGACGCGCAGATTGGTGACGGAGGTGCCGGCAATGTCGCCCACCGTGATGCCGCCACCGCGGATGACATAGACTTTCCGGTAATCGGGCGAAAAGCAGATGCCATTGGGCGCCTTGCCGGTTTCATAGGGCACCGCCACCGTGACTTTGCCGCCGGGATCGACGCGGTAGACATTCATCGGCAGTTGCTGGTGCAGGCTGCCGGCCTTTTGGATGCCCACGCCCGTATTGCCGATGGAAGGATCGCGCACCCCGCCCGCATTCATCGGCCCGTTGCCGTCATCGGGATGGCCTTCGGCCAAATTGCCGCCGAACTGCGGATCGGTGAACCACACGCTGCCGTCCTTGTGCGGCGCCAGGTCGTTGGGCGAGTTGAGCGGCTTGCCGTCATAGCTGTCGGCCAGCACCGTCATGGCGCCGTCGGCCTCCCAGCGCACCACCCGGCGGAAGAAATCCTGGGTGGAAAGCTGGCGGCCCTGGAAATCGAAGCTGTTGCCGTTGGTGGAGAAGGACGGCTTGCGGAATTCGGTGACCGCGCCGGTCTCCCAGATATAGCGGTACAGCGTGTCGTTCTTGACGTCGCTGAAGATGGCGAAGAGGCCCAGGCTGCTCCAGGCCGGGCCTTCGGCCAGGTGCAGGCCGGTATGGACGCGCCGGATCACTTCCTGGCCGATCAAAAGGCCGCCGAAGGAAGGATCGACCCGGATAATGTCGGGATCGGGCGAGAAGGCGGGTGGCGCGCCCGGCGAGAAATCGCGCGGGGGATCGCTGATCACCGAACGCGGCACGCCCAGCAGCGGCTTGGCCGCCTGCGCATGGGCGAGGGCGGGCAGCGCGGCGGCGCCGCCCGCCAGCATCAGGCGGCGGTTCAGGTGGCTGGTCATAGGTTTCTCCCCGGTTTTCTGGTTGGGCGCGAGCATGTCACGAAATTTGACTTTCGGGAGCCTGGGGGCCTAAAACCCGGCCCGTTTCCGGAAAGACCAAAGGCCTTTCCGGTCCCCCGCCTGGCGCGGGGGATCGCCCCCAGGCAGCGCGTTGCGCCCCCTGGGGCGTAAGTGTTTGGCATGTTGGGTGCGCCGATTTTGGCGTAACTATTTGGAGTTGTTGGTAAATTGTTTGAAATCCTTCAATCCCGCCTCAGCGGCGTGTTCGACAAGCTTCGCGGGCGCGGCGCCCTCAGCGAGGCCGATGTCGATGCCGCGCTGGCGGAAGTCCGCACCGCCCTGATCGAGGCCGATGTCGCCTTGCCGGTGGTGAAGGACTTCATCGAAAAGGTCCGCCCGCGCGCCATCGGCGAGAATGTCATCCGCTCGGTCACGCCCGGCCAGCAGGTCATCAAGATCGTGCATGACGTGCTGGTCGAAACCCTGGGCGCGGAAAATGCGGCCCTGTCGCTGGGCAGCCCGCCCGCGCCGATCCTGATGGTCGGCCTGCAGGGTTCGGGCAAGACCACCACCTCGCCAAGCTGGGCCTGATGCTGCAGACCCGCGAAAAGAAGCGCGTGCTGATGGCGTCGCTGGACGTCACCCGCCCCGCCGCCATGGAGCAGTTGCGGGTGCTGGGCGAACAGGCCGGCATCGCCACCCTGCCCATCGTCGCGGGCCAGGACCCGCTGGACATCGCCAAGCGCGCCATGGCCTCGCGCCAAGGTCGGCGGCTATGACGTTGTCATCCTCGACACCGCCGGCCGCCAGCATCGATCGACGAGCAGCTGATGGCCGAAGTCGCCGCCATCAAGGCCGCCACTCAATCCGCACGAGACCTTGCTGGTGGCCGACAGCCTGACCGGCCAGGACGCGGTCAATATCGCCAAGATCGTTCAACGACCGCGTCTGCATCTGTCGGGCATCATCCTGACCCGCGTCGACGGCGACGCCCGCGGCGGCGCCGCGCTGTCGATGCGCAGCCGTCACCGGCGCGCCGATCAAGTTCCTGGGCGCCGGCGAAAAGCTGGACGCGCTGGAAGCCTTCCATCCCGACGCGCGTCGCCGGCCGCATCCTCGACATGGGCGATGTGGTGTCGCTGGTCGAGAAGGCCAGCGGAGACGCTCGACAAGGAGGAAGCGGAGAAGCTCGCCGCCAAAATGAAAAAGGGTCAGTTCGACATGAACGACCTGGCTTCGCAGCTGAACCAGATGAAGAAGCTGGGCGGCATGAAGGGCGTGCTGGGCATGCTGCCCGGCGTGGGCAAGATCAAGGGCCAGCTGGACGCGGCCGGCCTGGACGACAAGATCCTCACCCGCCAGGAAGCCATCATCCAGTCCATGACCAAGACCGAGCGCTCCGATCCCGATGTGATCAACGGCTCGCGCAGCAAGCGCATCGCCGCGGGCGCGGGCGTGGAGGTCTGCGAAGTCAACAAGCTCCTCAAGATGCACCGCCAGATGGCGGACATGATGAAGAAGATGGGCAAGGGCGGCCGCATGCCGATGATGCCCCGGGCATGGGCGGCGGCGGATGCCCGGTGGATTGCCGCCCGGCATGTTTCCGCGGCGCTGGCGGTTCGAGAGCGAACTGAATTTAACCGTTCAACTGCAAGGAAAAGAACAATGGCTCTTCGCATTCGTCTGGCCCGCGGCGGCACCAAGAAACGCCCGCACTACAATATCGTGATCGCCGACCCGCGTTCGCCGCGCGACGGCCGCTTCATCGAGAAGATCGGCTTCTACAATCCGCTGCTGCCGTCCGATCATGCCGACCGCATCAAGCTGGACCTGGAAGCCGCCAAGGCCTGGATCGCCAAGGGCGCGGTGGCGTCGGACCGCGTGCACAAGTTGCTGGCCAATGCCGGCCTGGTGAAGGCGCGCGTGCACAACAATCCGCAAAAGGCCCAGCCCAAGAAGAAGGCGCAGGAACGCGCCGCCGCGGCCGCCAAGGCCGCGGAAGTCCGCGGAAGCAGCCTGGCGGCCTGATTTGGCCCGCGACATCCTTCTGGCCGCCGTCATCGGCGCGCAGGGGCTGAAAGGCGCGGTGAAGGTCAAGCTCTTCACCGAGACGCCCGATGCGCTGCCGTCGCTATGGCACCTTGCATCCGGCGACGGCCGCCAGCTTTACAGATCACCGCCTTTCGCCCCGCCAAGCAGGGCGAGGCGGTGATTTCCTTTGAGGGCGTCGCCGACCGCAACGCCGCCGAGGCGCTGAAGGGCGCCGAACTTTTCGTGGAGCCGCGCGGCGCTGCCCGCGCCCGAGGAAGAAGAATTCTATCACGCCGACCTGATCGGCCTGGAAGCGCAGGACAGCGAAGGGCCGCGTGTCTGGGCAAGGTCGCGGCCATCCACAATTTCGGCGCCGGCGATGTGATGGAGATCCCGCGTTCGCGGACGGCGACAGTGTGCTGCTCGCCTTCACCCGCGAGACCGTGCCGCACGATCGACATCGCGGGCGGCCGCATCGTCGTTGCCGTGCCGGAAGACGACGAAGGCAATGACCATGTCGAGTAGCTGGTCCGCCACCGTCCTCACGCTGTTCCCCGAGATGTTCCCCGGGCCGCTGGGGCTTTCGCTGCTGGGCAAGGCGCTGGCGAACGAATCTGTGGTCGCTGGAGGTGCGCGACATCCGCGACCATGGCCTGGGCAAGCATCGCACCGTGGACGACACCCCGGCCGGCGGCGGCCCCGGCATGGTGATGCGCGCCGATGTGGCGGCGGCGGCGATCGATGCGGTGGAACGCGGCGGCCGTCCGCTGATCTATCTGTCGCCGCGCGGCAACGCCGCTGACCCAGGCGCGGGTGCGCGAGCTGGCCGTCCGGCCCGCGGCGCCATCCTGCTGTGCGGCCGGTTCGAGGGCTGGACCAGCGGGTGATCGAGGCCCGCCGGATCGAGGAAGTCTCCCTGGGCGATTTCGTGCTGGCCGGGGGCGAGATCGCCGCCATGGCGCTGATCGAGGCCGCCGGTCCGGCTGATCCCCGGCGTGTTGGGCGACCACCGCCTCGACCGCCGAGGAAAGCTTCGCGGCGGGCCTGCTGGAATATCCGCATTACACCCGCCCGCAGATCTTTCGAAGGCCGGCCCGATTCCGGATGTCCTAACCGGCGGAAATCACTCGGAAATTTCCAAATTGCGGCAGGCCGCAGGCCGAAGGCCTGACCCGGCTGCGCCGTCCCGACCTGTGGACCCTCTATGAAAAAGCCAAGCGCTAGGCTATACGCGCCCGCCTCAATTGCCGTTTTTTGCCGCACGGAGACTAGCGAAAATGAACCTTTTGCAGACAGCTCGAAGCCGAGCAGATGACGCCCGTCGCGCGCCAAGCCGCTGCCCGCTTTCCGTCCCGGCGACACCCTCAAGGTCAACGTCAAGGTGGTGGACGTCACCTATGACGAGAAGACCAAGCAGAACAAGACCCGCGAACGCCTGCAGGCCTTCGAGGGCGTCTGCATCGCCCGCCAGGGCGCCGGCCTGAACGAGGCCTTCACGGTGCGCAAGATTTCCTATGGCGAGGGCGTGGAACGCGTCTTCCCGATCTATTCGCCGCTGGTGGATTCGGTGGTGCGTGGTGCGCAAGGGCAAGGTCCGCCGCGCCAAGCTCTATTATCTGCGCGGGCGCACCGGCAAGTCGGCGCGCATCAGCCGAGCGCACCGACATGCGCCGGTCCCGACGCCGCCGCCTGAGTCGCGATGTAAAGCCTTCACGGGCCGCGCCGGCATCGCCGGCGCGGCCCGATTGCTTTGGAGGGTGCAAAAAGCCTGATTTTGCTGGCTTTTCGAATCATGTGTGGAAAAAGCCCCAATTTCTGGGGCTTTTTTGCTAGCCGGCCACTCGGAATCTTGCGGGAAATGCCGTAAAATCGGGCTCATCGTTGATTCGTTAAGAGGGAGAAATCCCATGGCAACCAAAGCCGCAACCAAAGCCGTCGCCACAAAGTCGAAACCGTTTCCACCCGCCAGCTCGCCAGCCCAGCTCGCCGAGAAGCATGAACTCTCCCAGAAGAGCGCCAATGCGATGCTGGAGGACATCATCAGCCTGATCACCAAGCATCTGAAGAAGGGTGCTCGCATCCGTCTGAATGGTCTGGGCATCCTGGTCGTGCGCAAGCGCGGTCCGCGCATGGGCCGCAATCCCGCCACGGGCGAAGCGATCAAGATCAAGGCATCCAAGAAGGTCGCGTTCCGCGCCTCCAAGGAACTGAAGGAAGCGATCTAAGATCGTTTCTTCGTCGAGAAGAGAAAGAAAGGCCGGGCATCTCTGGTGTCCGGCCTTTTCTTTTTGCCCGGTGGTCCGGCAGCAAACCATCGACTATGGCGTTGGCGCCTGCGGCGGCTGCGGCGAAAAATGCATCAAAAAAATCGCGCCGCGCGCAATTCGAGCTGGCCGGTGCGGCGGCACGATGCCAACGCGGCGAGGCCGTCGAACACAGCGCGATGCCGTGAGGCGGCCGAAATTGCGGCGGCGGTGAAATCGCTCTGGGCGTCATTTGCGACCGGGCCGCCGCCGATCATGGCAAGGCCGGAAGGAGCGGTCTCCAGGCCCTTGATTTCGCGCCGTCCTCGCCAAGCGCCGCGCATGGCAGCGCTTCCCATCGCGCGACCGCCTTCTTTGCGGCTGGCGGCCGGATTGCGGCGGCGATTGTGTCGCCTTGCCCGCCCGGCCGGAGCCAGCTAGGTAGAACCCGCAGCGCGGCCCGCGAAGCCGCGCCATCCTCGCAATCCTTATTCTCGGGAATTTTTCACATGGCGCGCAAGAAAATCGCCCTTATCGGCGGCGGACAAATCGGCGGCACCCTCGCCCATCTGGCGCGCTCAAGGAACTGGGCGATGTGGTGATCTTCGACATCGCCGAAGGCCTGCCCCAGGGCAAGGCACTGGATCTGTCCCAGTCCGGCCCGGTGGACGGCTTCAATGCCAAGACTCAAGGGCACCAACGGCTATGCCGACATCGCCGGCGCCGATGTCGTGATCGTCACCGCCGGCGTGCCGCGCAAGCCGGGCATGAGCCGCGACGATCTGCTGGGCATCAACCTCAAGGTGATGGCTGCGGTGGGCGACGGCATCAAGGCCAACTGCCCGAACGCCTTTGTGATCTGCATCACCAATCCGCTGGATGCCATGGTGTGGGCGCTGCAGAAATTCTCCGGCATTCCCCATGCCAAGATCGTCGGCATGGCCGGTGTGCTGGATCAGCGCGCGATTCCGCCATTTCCTCGCCGACGAAATCAATGTCTCGGTGGAAGATGTCAGCGCCTTTGTGCTGGGCGGCCATGGCGACACCATGGTGCCGATGCCGCGCTTTTCCACGGTCGCGGGCATTCGCCTTGCCCGAACTGGTCAAGATGGGCTGGATCAAGCAGGACCGGCTGGACGCCATCGTCGATCGCACCCGCAACGGCGGCGCCGAAATCGTCGGCCTGCTCAAGACCGGGTCGGCCTATTACGCGCCGGCCACCGTCGGCGATTGCGATGGCGGAAAGCTATCTCAAGGACCAGAAGCGCGTGCTGCCCTGCGCCGTCCATGTCAATGGCGCCTATGGCATCACGGACCTCTATGTCGGCCTGCCGGTGGTGATCGGCGAAAAGGGCGTGGAGCGGGTGGTGGAACTGGACCTCACCGACGCTGAAAAGACCGGGCTGGAAAATTCCTCGGGCGCGGTCAAGGGGCTGATCGAGGCCTGTAAGAAACTGGAACCAAAATTGGCTTGATTCGGAGCCCTCGACATCCAATTTACCAGACGGGCCGACAGGGGCCGCGATCATCCCATCGCGGTCCCTTTTGCCGCCGGTTTGGGAACGGGACGTTAGAGATCGCCTGATAGAATTTTGGCCGACCATGCGTAACATATTGATGCTAAATGGATGTTTTAAGCACCGGGTCATCGCGGCCTTGGCGGTGACCGGCTGGCTGTTGGCGGCCGGTCCGGCCGCACCCGCCCGGGCCCAGGAGCCCGGCGCCACCCTGGGCGCCACCCTCGTCGTCCATGTCCAGGATGTCTCGCCCAGGGGCGGCATCCTGCGGCTGGGCCTTTATGACGAAGCGCGCTATCGCGACGACAATTCCACGCCCGTGGCCAGCGCCGATGTGAAGGCCGCGCTGGGCGAAACCGTCATCACCCTGACCAATGTCCCGCCGGGCGTCTATGCCATCGAGGCCTACCAGGACCTCAACGCCAACGACAGGATGGACACCAGCTGGCTGGGTCTTCCGCAGGAGCCGTTCGGCTTCTCGCGCGACGCAAGGCCGCATCTGTCCAAGCCGCAATTCGCGTCCGTCCGGTTCGAAGTGGCGCCGGGCCTGAACAGCCAATCGCTGCACCTGCAAAACTCCGTTTCGCTGTTCGCCGCCAAGTAGGCTTTGGCGCCGCCGCGTGTTATGCACGCAAGTCACATGAGCGACGCTCCCCCCACCATCTACCGCGACCGCGATCTCTACTTCTTTGTCTGTTCGCGGTTCATCGCCACCCTGGCGATCCAGGTCCAGTCGGTGGCCATCGGCTGGCAGATCTATGACATGGAGCGGTCGCCGCTGGCGCTGGGGCTGGTGGGGCTGTGCCAGTTCCTGCCCATGTTCCTGCTCACCCTGCCGGCCGGGGATATCACCGACCGCTTCAACCAGCGGCGGGTCTATAGCCTGGCGGCCGGCCTGCAGGCGGCCTGCAGCGCCCTGTTCCTGGCGCTCAGCCTGTTGCGTCCGCACAGCAGCTGGATGTATTTCTTGGTCCTGGTGCTGTTCGGCGCGGCGCGCGGCTTCGCCGGACCGTCCGGTTCGTCATTGCTTCCGTTCCTGGTGCCGCGCGAGCGCATCGCCAAATCGATGGCCGTCAGTTCGTCCTTCTTCACCGCCGCCACCATTTCGGGTCCGGCGCTGGGCGGGTTTCTCTATGCCCTGGGGCCGGTCTATGTCTATGCCATCTGCATCGCCGGTTTTGTCGGCGCGGCGCTGATCGTTTCCCGGCTGGGCGGGCGGCGCTTCACGCCCGAGCAGACCGACCAGACCCGCTATGAACGGGTGGCCGAAGGCGTGCGCTTCGTGCGTTCGCGCCCGGTGGTGCTGGGCGCCATCTCGCTCGACCTGTTTGCCGTGCTGCTGGGCGGGGCGACGGCGCTTTTGCCGGTCTATGCCCGCGACATCCTGCATGTCGGGCCGCTGGGCCTCGGCTTCCTGCGCAGCGCGCCGGCGGCCGGCGCCTTCTCCATGGCCTTTTACCTCACCCACTGGCCGATCCGCGGTCGGGTGGGGGGCAAGATGTTCGCGGCGGTCGCGATTTTCGGCATCGCCACCATGGTGTTCGGCCTGTCGACCTGGTTCCCGGTCTCGCTGCTGGCGCTGTTCGTGCTGGGTGCCTCCGACATGGTCAGCGTGAATATCCGCAGCAGCCTGATCCAGCTGGCGACCCCGGACACGATGCGCGGCCGGGTGTCGGGCGTTTCCATGCTGTTCATCGGTGCGTCGAACGAGCTGGGCGAATTTGAATCCGGCACCACCGCCGCGCTGATGGGAACGGTGCCGGCCGTGGTCGCGGGCGGCATCGGCACATTGCTGGTGGTGGGATTGTGGATGAAGCTGTTCCCGCCGCTATACCGGGTAAACAAATTCACCGATGTAACGGATTCCGTTTAAGGGGCGCACGGCGTGACGATAGCGCTCCGATCGGGGCGGCGGTTTCTAGAACCTGTAGTCCAGCGCGGCATAGGCGCCGCCATTCATCGGTGTCACGCCATAGTTCAGGCCGCGCGGCTGGTAGCGGGTGGTGAAGATCTTGCTGACGCCAAAGGCTATGCCGGCGCTGGCCGCCACGTCATACCAATGGTGTTTTTGCGCATCGACCCGGCTCCAGGCCACGAAGGTGGCGGCGGCATAGGCGGGCACGCCATAGCGCCAGCCATAGCGGTCCCACAGAAACTGGGCCGGGGCGAAGGCGAGCGCCGAGGTGTCGGACGGCATGGACTGAAAGTCGCTCTTGTCGGGACGCTGTTCGCGGATGACATGCTTGAGACCATAAGCCACGCCCACGGTGGCGATGGTGTCCACGGTCACCTCGGCGGCGCCTTTCCAGTCGTCCCTGGCCAAGGTAATGCCGCCCGCGATGACGGGCAGGGCGATGGCGACACCGGTGCCCAGGCGTTCGCTGGTGCCGGCGGATGCCGTCTGCGCTCCGGCCAGGAGCAGCAAGGCCGCCGCAGGAAGTTGGCGCATGAAAAATCCTTTTGAACCGGCCTGTTCTATTCCGGATTCCCCTCAAGGCCTAGTTGGGAATTGTTCAGAAAAATTCAGGCCCTGACGTGGACATCGACGCGGTCGGCGGGCCGGAGCATCGGGCAGGCGCGCGCAGCGCGCCGTTGGCCGTGCGACCAATAAAAACAGGGGCCCGCGCCGCAGGCTTTGACCCCGCGCCCTAGGCCTTACTGTGGACATCGACGCGGTCGGCGGGCCGGAGCATCGGGCAGGCGCGCGCAGCGCGCCGTTGGCCGTGCGACCAATAAAAACAGGGGCCCGCGCCGCAGGCTTTGACCCCGGGCCCTAGGCCTTACTGTGGACATCGACGCGGTCGGCGGGCCGGAGCATCGGGCAGGCGCGCGCAGCGCGCCGTTGGCCGTGCGACCAATAAAAACAGGGGCCCGCGCCGCAGGCTTTGACCCCGGGCCCTAGGCCTTGATGTAGACATCAACGCGGTCGGCGGGACCCGTATCGTCCACCCCGCCCATCGCCCGCACATCGATGCGGTCAGCCGAGACGCCATCGTCGATGAGCACCTGACGGATCGAAAGCGCCCGCTTCAGCGACAGCCGGCGCGCATCCGAGCTCTTGTCGCCCTTGGCCCCGCCAAAGGCCTGCAGTTCGACCCGCGCATTGGGGCTGACCATGGCGGCATTGAGGTCGCCGGCCAGGAACTTGAGGGCGCCAAGCGCCGACTTCGCCGGATCCGGCGCGTCCTTGGCGAACAGGATGACGCTGCGCTTGGAGAGGCTTTCCTTGCCGGTGGTGGGGCCGGCGGGCGCCGTCCTCGCCACGGTCGGCGGCGGTGCGGCCTGGGGCGCGGTGTTGAACACATTGCTGAGGTCCGGCGTGTTGAAGGGGCTGAGCGCGGGCGCCGGCGGCGGGGCCGGCGCGGCCTTGGCGACCCTTTTGGGGGGCGTTGCTTCGGGTTTTGGGGGTGCGGCTTCGGGGGGCGCTGCCGGCTTGGGCGGGGGCGCGGCACTGGCCACGGCGCGGCGCGGGCTGGGCATGTGCAGATGGATCGGGCCGGGGCGTTCGCCCGGATAGAGCAGCGGCGGCACCATGCGGGAATATTCGCCGCCCGGATACAGCAGAACCTCGCCGCGCGGCGGCAGCGGGTTGACGCGCACTTCCAGGCCGGAATCCACGCTCTGCGCGAACGCAGGTCCGGTGGCCGCCAGGCCCAGGAAGCCCGCAACAGCAAGGAGGGATGAAAGACGCATCGGTTCCGACAGCCTGAAAGGTGCCCAGGGCGCAGCCTAGCTGTAATCTAACACTTTGCAACCATTACCCAAATGGCCCACATTGGCCGGGTCGAAGGGAGCTTTATCAATGAAAACAAGAGCCGCCGTGGCCTATGCCGCCGGACAGCCATTGGTGATCGAGCAGGTCGATCTGGAAGGCCCCAGGAGTGGCGAAGTGCTGGTCGAGATCAAGGCCACCGGCGTCTGCCACACCGACGAATTCACCCGCTCGGGCGCCGATCCGGAAGGTCTTTTCCCGGTGATCTTCGGCCATGAGGGCGCGGGCGTGGTGGTGGAGGTGGGCCCTGGCGTCACCTCCCTGAAAAAAGGCGACCATGTCATCCCGCTCTACACGCCCGAATGCCGCCAGTGCAAAAGCTGCACCTCGCACAAGACCAATCTGTGCACCGCGATCCGCTCGACCCAGGGGCAGGGGGTGATGCCGGACGGCACGTCGCGCTTTTCCATCGGCGGCAAGAAGATCCATCACTATATGGGCTGCTCGACCTTCGCCAACCACACGGTGCTGCCGGAGATCGCGCTGGCGAAAATCCGCGCGGACGCCCCCTTCGACAAGGTCTGCTATATCGGCTGCGGCGTCACCACCGGCATCGGGGCGGTGATCAACACCGCCAAGGTCGAGCCCGGCGCCAATGTTGTGGTGTTCGGCCTGGGCGGCATCGGCCTCAATGTGATCCAGGGCGCGCGCATGGCCGGCGCCAATATGATCGTGGGCGTGGACATCAATCCGGCGCGCGAAGGCCTGGCCCGCCAGTTCGGCATGACCCATTTCGTCAATCCCAAGGAGGTCAAGGGCGATCTGGTGCCCCATCTGGTTGAGCTGACCAAGGGCGGCGCCGATTACAGTTTTGAGTGTGTCGGCAATGTCGATCTGATGCGCCAGGCGCTGGAATGCACCCATCGCGGCTGGGGGGTGAGCATCATCATCGGCGTGGCCGGAGCGGGGCAGGAGATCAAGACCCGGCCCTTCCAGCTGGTGACGGGGCGGGTGTGGAAGGGCACTGCTTTCGGCGGGGCGCGCGGCAGGACCCAGGTGCCGCAGATCGTGGACTGGTACATGGACGGCAAGATCAGCATCGATCCCCTGATCACCCACAAGCTGCCGCTGAATCGCATCAACGAGGCCTTCGACCTGATGCATTCGGGGGAATCCATTCGCACCGTTATCGAATTCTGACTTTGCCCGGCCGCGCCGCCTGACGCTGTCATGTCGCCGCGCTGGGCGGTTGCTCCCGCACGGCGATTGAATTCCGGGGCGTTTGGCGCCACGGTATCGCCAACGGGGCGCAGACAAGCCCCAAATGGGAGGGTTCTATGCGCATCGCTCTGTTTGCGGCTTTGGCCGCACTGTCCGTTTCGTCGGCATGGGCACAGTCGCTGGTGCCGCCGCCCGCGCCGCCGGGCATCGTGGTGCCGGACTGGGCGCTGCCGCAATCGGCCACCCACAAGCAGGTGCCGCCGCCGGCCGATTTCCACCGCGCCTCACTGACCACCAACGGCACCATCGGCCAGTTCGACGCCCAGACCGATATCGGCGGCCCGCTGGTGCCGGGCAGCGCCAGCTTCGATCCCGCGAGCAACACCTACACCATCAATTCGGCCGGCTATAATATCTGGTACCAGCGCGACGAGTTTCGCTATCTGTGGAAGGAGATGACCGGCGATGTCTCCCTCGCCGCCAGCGTGGTGTGGCCCAATATCGACGATTTCCACGACCGCAAGGTGGCGCTGGTGATCCGCGAAAGCCTGGAGGACAATTCCCGCCAGATCATGGCCGCCCAGCATGGCAACGGCATGGTGCACATCTCCTGGCGCGCCGAAAAAAGCGGCCAGATGACCGATGTCGAGTATCGTTCCGCACGCCAGCCCCGCGCGGGTACGGCGGAAAAGGGACCGCAGACCTTCCATCCCGTCCGCATCGGCATCGAGAAGAAAGGCGATTCGTTCCAGCTGTGGATCAGCTGGCAGGGTGAGCCCATCCATCCCGAGGGCGCGCCGGTGCCTTTCCAGATCAAGGGACCCTTTTATGTCGGGGTGGGCTTTACCTCGCACCTGCCGGCCAATGTCCTGACCGCGAAGGTTTCCGATGTGGTGGTGGAAAATGCGGCCGGCAAAATTCGCTAGGGTGCCTTCACGCTCTTGAGCAGCTTCAGCAGCTGGGGATGCAGATTTTCGTTGGCGCAAGCACCGTGCCCTTGGTCATCATCTCGGCGCCGCCGCGCATGTCGGTGATCATGCCGCCCGCCTCGCGCACCAGCAGGATGCCCGCCGCCATGTCCCAGGGCTGCAAGGCATCGCTCCCAGAAGCCGTCGAACCGCCCGGCCGCGACATAGGCCAGGTCGAGCGAGGCCGAGCCGAAGCGGCGGATGCCGGCGGTGACATTCATCACCGCCGCCATCTCGGCGCAGGCCCGGGCATGGCCGTCCTTGCCCATGAAGGGCAGGCCGGTGGCGATGACGCTGGGCGCCAGTTCCTTGCGCGCCGCGACCCGCAGCCGCTTGTTGTTGAGAAAGGCGCCATGGCCCTTCTCGGCGGTGAACAGATCGTCGGTGACCGGATTGTAGACCACGCCCGACACCATCTGGCCTTCGCGCTCCAGCCCGATGGAGATGGCGAAATGCGGAATGCCGTGCATGAAATTGGTGGTGCCGTCGATCGGATCGATGATGAAGCGATGGGTCTTGTCGGTGCCCGCGAGCGGCGCCGCCTTCCTCGCCCAGAAAGCCGTAGCCGGGCCGGGCCTTGGACAGTTCCTCGATCAGGATGCCTTCGGTGCGCTTGTCGGCGGCTGGTGACGAAATCGGCCGGGCCCTTCATCGAGACCTGGAGATTTTCCAGTTCGCCGAAATCGCGGATCAGCGGCCGGCCGGCCTTGCGGGCGGCGGCGATCATCACGTTCAGGGCGGGGGAGAGATAGGCCATCAGCTTCGGCCCGCCGCACATAGGAGCCGTCTTCGGTGGCGACGATGATCTTCTCGCCCGCGCCGATGAAGGGCGGGACCTGGATCTTCAGGCCGTTCTCCAGCACCGCGCTCTTGTAGGACGGCGCCGCGGTGCCGCCCCGCAGCACCGGATCGGCCTCGGCCACCGTCAGGGTGACCTGCACCGGCAGCTTGATGCAGATCGGCCGGCCCTCATACAGCTGCACCAGCATCTTCATGCCGTCCGGCAGGAACTGCGCCTGGTCGCCGACGAAATCGGCGGCCAGCTCGATCTGCTCGTAACTTTCCATGTCCATGAAGGTCAGCATGTCGCCGCCGGCAAAGAGGAACTGGAAATCCTTCTTGTCGAGATAGATTTCGTCCACCGTCTCGGCGGAGCGGAAGCGCTGGTTCAGCTTGGTGCCGGTTGTGATGTTCTTGAGTTCGACCTGGTTGTAGGCGCCGCCCTTGCCGGGCTTGACCGCCTGGGTCTTGACCGCGATCCACAGCGCCGCCCTGATGCTCGATCATCGTGCCCGGGCGGATTTCGTTGCCGGCAATCTTGGCCATGGGCAATGCGCGCCCTCTGGGCGCGGGATGAAGACGGTCAGCAGGTTCAAAGAGCCCTCAAGTAGCGAAGCGGTAGGGCATCGAACAAGAGCGGGCGGGTGATAGCAGGCTAGAAGCAGTAATGCCAGCAGGAATAGCCCGCGCCCAGGGTGAGGTAGACCAGCAGGGCAATGGACAAAAGCGCCGCCGCATCGGCCTAGCGCGGCCCCCTGGGCGGAAAAAGCCGAAGCTGAAGGCCAGGGCAAGAAGCGCGGCCGCGGGCACGATCACAAAGGGGACGAACCAATGGGCCTGGAACCACAGCGACTGCGGGAATATCCGGGCATGGATCTTGTCGGCGGCGAGATTGACGGCGACGGCAACCAGCACGCCGCAGAACAGAAAGCCCATCAGGCGCTCCGTCATGCGCCATCGGCCTCGCGCATCAGCGCGTTGAATGCGCGCACGGCAGCTTCGGGCCCGCCGGGATGTCCCACACGCCGGCCGAGACCGCCAGGAAATCCGCGCCCGCCTCGACCAGCGCCGGGGCGTTGGCTAGACGGTGATGCCGCCGATGGCGACGCAGGGCACCACCATCACCTCGCGTCCACCAGCGCAGCAATTCGATATCGGCGCTGGGTCTTGGGTTCCTTGGTGTGGGTGGGAAAGAAGGCGCCGAAGGCGACATAGTCGGCGCCGGCTTCGGCCGCCTCCATGGCCAGATGGCGGCTGTCATGGCAGGTGACGCCGACAATGCCGCCGGGCAATAGACGGCGCGCGCCTCGGCATAGGATGCGTCTTCCTGCCCGATATGGACGCCGTCGCAGCCCAGTTCCGCCGCCAGGTCGGGCCGGTCGTTGAGAATGAAGGCGGCGCCCGCCGCCTGCACGATGGGCCGCAAGCGTGTCGGCGGCGCGGCGGATCTCGTCGTCGCTCGACTCCTTCAGGCGCAACTGGAACGAGGCGACATCGCCGCCGTCCAGCGCTTCGCGCAAGGGAATCAGGAAATTCGCCGCCGACAGCCTGCGGCGGCGAGATCAGATAAAGGCGGCAATCGCTCATGATTACCCCTCCGGCCTTCGCAGCTGGCTCGGAGCTTCGGCCTACAGGCCAGCCTCCTGCCACTGCCAGCGCGCTTGTGCGCGCGCAAGGGAGGCGGGGCTGTGCTTGCTGCAAGCTCAGGCCGCTTTTCTCGTCCGCCTTGGTCCACTTGCCCAGCGCGGCCAGCTGAATTCATCAGGGCGCGATGGGCGAAGGCGGCCTGGCCGGCGGCGACATTCTCGGCCTTGCCGCTCCAGGCGTCCTGCGGCGCGGCCTGCAGGGCGCGGCCATAGGAGAAGGTCAGCGCCCAGGGCAGGTCGCCGATGGCTGTTCATGGCGTCCAGATGCGCGGTGGCGTCCTCGTCCGACTGGCCGCCCGAGAGGAAGGCGATGCCCGGCACCGCCGACGGGCACGCAATCGCTTCAGCAGCCTGCACGGTGGCGCTCGGCGACTTCTTCGACGCGAATTCTGCTTGGCGCATTTCTTGCCCGGCACGATCATGTTGGGCTTGAGGACCATGCCTTCCAGCGCCACGCCGGCGATAGAAAAGCTGCTGGAAGACTTCCTTCAGCACCCAGGCGGTGACCTGCTCGCAGCGCTCGATGGTCGTGGTCGCCGTCCATCAGCACTTCCGGCTCGACGATGGGAACGATGCCGTTTTCCTGGGCCAGCGCGGCATAGCGGGCCAGGGCATGGGCATTGGCATGGATGCAATTGTAGGCTGGGAATGCCGGCGCCGATATCGATCACCGCCCGCCATTTGGCGAAGCGCGCGCCCAGCTTGTGATAGTCCTGGAAAGCGTTCGCGCAGCCCGTCCAGGCCTTCGGTGACGGTCTCGCCGGGACAGCCGGCCAGCGGCTTGGCGCCGGCATCGACCTTGATGCCGGGCACCGCGCCCGCCGCCTCGATCAGCTTGACCAGCGGCGGTGCCGTCCTTGGCCTTCTGGCGGATGGTCTCGTCGATACAGGATGACGCCGGAGATATGTTCCTTCATCGCCGTGTCGGTGCGGAACAGCATCTCGCGATAGTCGCGGCGATTGTCCTCGGTGTTCTTCACGCCGATCTTGTCGAAGCGCTTCTGGATCGTGCCGGTGGATTCGTCGGCGGCCAGAATGCCCTTGCCCGGCGCCACCATCTTCTTGGCGATCGCTGTTCAGTTCGTTCGAGATTCATCGTCATCCTCTTGCTTTGGCATTGCTCTTCAAGCGCCTCCACGCCGGGCAGTGTCCTTGCCTTCCAGCCATTCCAGGAATGCCCCGCCCGCGGTCGAGACATAGGTGAAATCGTCCGTCCACGCCGGCATGGGCCAGGGCGGCCACCGTGTCGCCGCCGCCCGCCACCGACAGCAGATTGCCCGGCCCGGGTCGCTGCGGCCACGGCCTTGGCCGCCGCCACCGTGCCGGCGTCGAAAGGCGCGGGTTTCGAAGGCGCCGAAGCGGGCCGTTCCACACCAGGGTCGTGGTGGTCAGCAGGCGGTTCTCGAAGGCCTTGATGCTGTCGGGGCCGACATCCAGCACCATTTCGTCGGCGGCGATGCCGGCCGACCGGCACGGTGCGGTGGGCGGCGCCGGCCTTGAATTCCTTGGCCACCACCACATCGGTGGGCAGCAGGATCACGCGCGCCGCATCTCGGTCGCCATATGGATGACCTTGCGCGCGGTCTCCAGATGATCGGGCTCGTACAGCGATTTGCCGACGGCGATGCCTTGCGCGGCCAGGAAGGTATTGGCCATGGCGCCGCCGATCACCAGCGTTTCGACCTTGGCGCACCAGATTTTCCAGCAGCGCGATCTTGGTGGAGACTTTCGCCCCGCCGACCACCGCCAGCAGCGGGCCGCTCGGGATTGCCCAGCGCCTTTTCCAGATGGCTCAGTTCGGCCTGCATCGAGCGGCCCGCCGCGATCGGGCAGCAGATGCGCCACGCCCTTCGGTCGTGGCATGGGCGCGATGGGCGGCGGAGAAGGCGTCATTGACGAAGATGTCGCCCAGCGCCGCCAGCTGCCTTGGCCATAGCCGGGATCGTTGTCTTCCTCGCCCGCATGGAAGCGGGTGTTTTCCAGAAGCAGGATATCGCCGTCCTTCAGCGCGGCGACGGCGGCCTCGGCTTTGGCGACCGATGCAGTCCTCGGCGAAGGCCACCTTGCGGCCAACGGCCTTGGACAGCGGCGCCACCAGCGGCTTCAGCGACATGGACGGCACGACCTTGCCCTTGGGCCGGTCGAAATGGCTGACAGCACGATCACCTCGCGCGCCCTTGTCCGCCAGTTCGCGGATGCGTCGGGCGCCTGGCGCTCGATGCGGGTGGCGTCGGTGACCTCGCCGTCCTTCACCGGCACGTTGAGATCGGCGCGCACCAGCACGCGCTTGCCCTTCACCTGCCAGATCGTCGAGCGTCCGGAACATGCATCCCTATCGCTGACCGTCCGGCGACGCATCAGATCAGCTTGCCCATCGCCACGGCGGTGTCGGCCATGCGGTTGGAAAAGCCCCATTCATTGTCGTACCAGGTCATCACCGAGACGAAATTGCCGTCCATCACCTTGGTCTGGTCCAGCGCGAAGCTGGACGAGGCCGGATTGTGGTTGAAGTCCACCGACACCAGCTTGTCGTGCACCACGTCCAGGATGCCCTTGAGCGGGCCGCAGCGCCGCGCCCTTGATGGCGTCGTTGATCTCCTCGACGCTGGTGGCGTTCGCTTGGCGACGAATTTCAGGTCCACCAGCGAGACATTGGGCGTGGGCACGCGCACCGAAATGCCGTCCAGCTTGCCCTTCAGTTCCGGCAGCACCAGCCCCACCGCCTTGGCCGCGCCGGTCGAGGTCGGGATCATCGACAGCGCGGCGGCGCGGGCGCGGTAGAGATCCTTGTGCATCTGGTCCAGCGACGGCTGGTCGTTGGTATAGGAATGGATGGTGGTCATCATGCCGCGTTCGATGCCGACCGCGTCGTTCAGCACCTTGGCCACCGGCACCAGGCAGTTGGTGGTGCAGGAGGCGTTGGAAACGACCAGGTGATCCTTGGTCAGCTTGTCGTGATTGACGCCATAGACCACGGTCAGGTCGGCGCCGTCGCACGGCGCGGAGACCAGCACGCGCTTGGCGCCGGCCTCGCAGATGCGGCGCCGGCCTTTTCCTTGGAGGTGAAGATGCCGGTGCATTCCAGCGCGATGTCCACGCCCAGTTCCTTGTGCGGCAGCTCGGCCGGGTTCTCGATGGCGGTGACCTTGATCTTGTGGCCGGCGGCGATCATGAAGTCGCCGTCCACGCGTCACCTGGGCCGGGAAAGCGGCCATGCACGCTGTCATAGCGCAGCAGATGGGCGTTGGTTTCCACCGGACCCAGATCGTTGACCGCCACGATCTCGATGTCGCGGCGTCCCGATTTCCACGATCGCCCGCAGCACCAGCCGGCCGATGCGGCCAAAGCCGTTGATTGCAACGCGAAGCGCCATTTTCTTCTCCTTGTCGTGGCCCGCCGGCAAGGCCGGAAGGCCGCCTGCCGCGTGCGGGCAAACCAAAATTACTTCAAAAGCTTCCTGGCCGCGGCAACGGCGGCGTCGGCGGTGATGCCGAAATGCCAGTAGACGTCCTTGTAGGGGCCGCTGGCGCCGAAGCTTGCATGCCGATGAAGGCGCCGCCGTCCCCCAGAAGGTCCGAGCCGATATAGCGGTCCCAGCCTTCGCGCACGCCGGCCTCGATGGCGACCTTGACGGTGCCGGGCCCCAGAATCTTTTTGCGATATTCTCGCGGCTGTTCCTCGAACAAGTCCCAGCAGGGCATGGAGACCACGCGCGCGGCGATGCCTTCGTCGGCCAGCACTGGCGCGGGCTTCCATGGCCAAGCTCGACTTCCGTGCCGGTGGCCAGGAAGGTGACCTTGGCGTTCGCGTCGCCGGCCAGTTCATAGGCGCCCCTGGCGCGACAGATTTTCGCTGGTGTGGGTCTGGCGCACGCGTGGGCACGTCCTGGCGCGAGAAGGCGATCAGGCTGGGACGGCCGTCGTTCTTCAGCGCCAGTTCCCAGCATTCGGCGGTTTCCACGCCATCGGCGGGACGCATCAC
Source organism: uncultured Alphaproteobacteria bacterium (assembly GCA_963835715.1). Lineage (GTDB taxonomy): Bacteria > Pseudomonadota > Alphaproteobacteria > Micropepsales > Micropepsaceae > Rhizomicrobium. Next base: position 85,319 of record CAWIGN010000002.1, on the reverse strand, counting down.
CAGCAGGCCCGGAATGGCGCGCAGCGCGGCCAGATGCTCGACCGGCTGGTGGGTCGGCCCGTCCTCGCCCACGCCGATGGAATCGTGGGTCATCACGAAGATGACGCGGATGCCCATCAGGGCGGCGAGGCGGATGGAGGGGCGGCAATAGTCGCGAGAACACCATGAAGGTGCCGCCATAGGGAATGACGCCGCCATGCAGCGCCATGCCGTTCATCGCCGCCGCCATGCCATGCTCGCGGATGCCGTAATGGATGTAGCGGCCGGCGAAATCGCCCGGCGTCGATGCCCTGCGATGTTCTTGGTCTTGGTGTTGTTGGACGGCGTCAGGTCGGCCGAGCCGCCGATCGTGGTCGTCAGTTCGCCATTGATGACGTCCAGCGCTTTTTCCGACATCTTGCGGGTGCCGGCGCTGGGCTTTTCGGCTGACATCTTTTCCTTCAGCGCCGCCAGGGCCGGGCCCAGCGCGGCCGGGATGCACGCCGGCAATGGCGTCGTCGAATTCCTGCGGCGCTGGCTGCCGTCGGCCTTGCGCGTGGTCCAGGCCCGCGAATTGCTCCGCGCCCGCCTGGCCGATGGCGCGCCACTGGTTCAGCAGGTCGTCCGGCACCACGAAAGGCGCATAAGGCCAGTCCAGTTCCTTGCGCGTGCCCGCCACGATCTCCGGCGCCCGGCGCGTCGCTATGGGCCTTCTGGGTGCCCTGGCGGCCGGGCATGCCGAAGCCGATGATGGTGCGGCAGGCGATCATCACCGGCGCGTCGGCGTCTTGCGCCGTCTTCAGCGCGCGGAAAACATCGGCGGCGTCATGGCCGTCGCAGGTATCCGTCGTCCAGCCCGCCGCCTTGAAGCGCTCCGCCTGGTCGGTGGAATCGGACAGCGCCAGTGGCGCCGTCGATGGTGATGTTGTTGTGGTCCCACAGCACGATCAGGCTCGACAGCTTCAGATGCCCGGCCAGGCAGATCGCTTCGTGGCTGATGCCTTCCATCAGATCGCCGTCGCTGGCGATGACATAGGTCTTGTGGTTGACCAGATCGTCGCCGAAGCGGGCGTTGAGCATGCCGTTCGGCCAAGCGCCATGCCCACCGCATTGGCGATGCCCTGGCCCAGCGGACCGGTGGTGGTCTCGATCCCGGGCAGGTGGCCATGTTCGGGATGGCCGGCGGTGGGGCTGCCGACTTTGCGGAAATTCTGGAGCTCCTCGAGGGTCATCTCGGGATAGCCGGTCAGCCAGAGCAGGGAATAGAGCAGCATCGAGCCATGGCCCGCCGACAGCACGAAGCGGTCGCGGTCGGGCCAGTCGGGCTCGGCCGGCGTCGAACTTCAGGAAGCGGGAAAACAGCACGGTGGCGACATCGGCCATGCCCAGCGGCAGGCCGGGATGGCCCGACTTGGCCGTCTCCACCGCGTCGAGGGACAGCATGCGGATGGCGTTGGCGAGGCGGCGGACTTGCTGCCTGTTCAGGGGGAGCCTGATCGGGCGGGGTCATGCTGGGTTTCCCGGCTGGTGGTGGGTGGCCTTAGCGAGCGGTGGCGCTCCCGTCAAGGGCCGATGGGCATGCCGGCGACGCGTATCGGTTGACCCGATTTCCCTTGAGAGCCTAAGGTCTTGGTGGAATTGCAGCGATGAGGCGCGTATGAGCCGGCTGGATTTGGCACAAAACCGCTTTCAGGCGGCCCTCGAGGCCCTGGAAAACGCCGCGGGTTGCGTGGGCGAAAGCCTGGACGGGGCGGCCAAGATGCCGGAGCGGCTCGCCGAACTGGAGAGCGAGCGCGAAAAGCTGCTGGCCCGGATCGCCGAACTGGAAGAGGAAATTGCCGCGCTTTCCGGGCTGACCGAGGAAGTGGAAGGCCGGCTGGACGGCGCCATCGGCGAAATCCGGGCCGCGCTGGCGCGTTAGGAGCAGGGGGCCGGCGAACGGAGCCGTGGGGTGCCAATGCGACCCCCGTGCGACCAAAGAAGGAAGGAGTATTCCCATGCCCCTGGTCAATGTCATGGTGAACAGCCGCGCCTACACCATCGCCTGCGATGAGGGCGAGGAAGAGCATCTGCAAGCGAACTCGCCGCCCATGTCGACGCCAAGGCGCGTGAAGTCCTGGGTTCTGTGGGCCAGGTGGGCGACACCCGCCTGCTGCTGATGGCGGCGCTGCTGATCGCCGACGAATATCATGAACTGGCGGCCGGCAGTCCGCGGCCGGAGCCGTGGGCGATGGCGACAGGCAATCCCTGCATTTGCGGGCGGAACAGGCCGAAGGCAGCGCCGCCGACGCCCTGGAAAGCGCCGCCAAGAAGCTGGAAGACATTGCTGTTCGACTGGCGCATGCTTAGATTGGCTGCGGACGGATACTGCCTCGCGCGTCAGGTTAGCGATGCCCAGGGGCCTTAATGGTACTCACCGGGAGCTGTCCCTGACCGGGGCCGTGGCCTCGGGCATATGGCGCCCACCTGCACTGCAGGCCCGTGAGGATCCAAACACCAACGGCGAATGCGGTTCCGTCCACCTAACATCCGCTTCCGGCCAGCCGAGAGGATAGCGCGTGAAACAGGGCCGCCGCGTACCTGCTATCGCCTGGATCGGCCTTCTCGTCGCGCTTGTGCTGGGCGCCACCGGCTGGGGGATCGTGAACTGGATGGCGGCGCGGTCGCAGAGTCACTTGCGCAGCGCGCTTTGGCAGCGCGGCACGCAAATCCTGGGCCAAAACGACAGCACCATCGCCATGACGACGGTTCGCGATCTGTTCGGCGGCGATATCGACGGCATCTGCACGGTCTGGAACGGGCCGGCCAACGAAGCGGAGATGCGCGGAACCTCGCCCGCAAAATTCGACTCCGCCATCACGGCGGTCGTAAAGTGGCAGCGGGACACCAGCGCGACCGACGGCGATCTGCGCCACTGGCTTGTCTTTGCCGTGAAGGATGGCGCGGTGCTCAGACGGTATGACCTGGTGCTGCAATCCATGGTGGATATCTACCGGACGGACGGCTCGGCGGAACGCTGCTTCGACCCGGGCACGCCGGCCCAGCTGAATCTTTATTCCGAGCTGAATGGCGAGAATAAATCCTTGATCATCAAGATTCCCGCCGAGTTTCCGGCGGCGCCGTGACCGCTCCCGAAGAAACGCAAAAGCAGGCCCTGCGCCGTGCGGCGCGCGAAAGGCGCAAGGCGCTGGCGCGCGGGGATTTCGCCGCCGATATTGCGCGCCATGCCCAGGCGCTGGAACTGCCAGCAGGCACGGTGGTGGGCGCCTACCATGCGCTGCCCGACGAAGCCGATCCGGCGGCGCTGCTGGAGCGGCTGGCCGGACTGGGATGCCACATCGCTTTTCCGCGCGTGGCCGGCAAGGGCTTGCCGCTGGACTATCATCGCCTGCCCGATGGCGCGGTGCTGGCGCCGGGCACTTACGGCATCCACGAACCCCTGGAGTCTTGGCCGCGCGCGGTTCCGGCCTGCCTGCTGGTGCCGCTGCTGGCCTTCGATGCGCGGGGGCACCGGCTGGGCTATGGCGGCGGCTTTTACGATCGCACCCTGGCATTGCTGAATGTTCCCGCCATCGGCATCGCCTATGCCGGGCAGGAGATATCCTCGATTCCCAGCCAGCCGCATGATAGGACCCTCGACATGGTCCTTACCGAGCAGGGTGTCAGGCACTTTCGATGAATATTCTTTTTCTGGGCGACATTATCGGCCGCCCCGGCCGCGACGTTGTCCATGCGCAATTGCCGCGGCTGCGCCAGGACCTCAAGCTGGATTTCGTCATCGCCAATGGCGAGAACGCGGCAGGCGGTTTCGGGCTGACCCGCGCCATCGCGGAGGAATTTTTCGGCATCGGCATTGACGTGATCTCGACCGGCAATCACTGGGCCGACCAGAAGGAGATCCTCACCTATATAGACGGCGAGGACCGCATCCTGCGCCCGGCCAATTATCCCGGGGGCACGCCGGGACGCGGCGCCAATCTCTACCAGACGCCGGGCGGCAGCCTGCTGGTGATCAACGCCATGGGCCGCGTCTTCATGGACGCGCTTGACGATCCTTTCGCGGCGGTGGAGGCGCAGCTCACCGCCTGCCCCTTGCGCGAAGGCGCCGACGCCATTGTGGTGGACATCCATGCCGAGGCCACCTCCGAGAAGATGGCGATGGGCCATTTCTGCGACGGCCGCGCCAGCCTGGTGGTGGGCACGCACCAGCATGTTCCCACCGCCGATGCCCAGATTCTGCCCGGCGGCACCGCCTTCCAGACCGATGCGGGGGCGTGCGCCGATTATGATTCGGTTATCGGCATGGACAAGAACGAGCCGCTGCAGCGTTTTACCCGCAAACTGTCGAGCCAGCGTTTTCAGCCCGCCACCGGTCCGGCCACCTTATGCGGTGTTTTCGTGCAGACGGGCGCCAATGGCCTGGCCACGCGCATCGAGCCGGTGCGGGCGGGCGGGCGGCTGAAGCCTGCGGTGCCGGAAATCTAGCCGATTGACGCCGGATGAAAGCGCTTCACCCCGCGCCAGCCGGCAAGAATGAAGGCGATCAGCACGATCGCCTGCACCGCGCCGAACAACGGCCCGCCGGTGATGGCGGGCTTGGGCACTTTCAGGAACAGCTGGACGATCAGCACAAACACATTCAGGTACAGCGAGATGATCGCCCCGACGACATAGACCGGACGCCAGATGCCGGCGAGATGCCCGGCATAGAGTGCATAAATTGTCGGTCCCAGGACCAGCAAGGCCAGGATTCCGGTGCCCTGGGCAGGTGTGAAGCTTGGCGGATGAAAGAGGATAAAGCCGGTGACGCTGGTCAGCACGCTGGTGGCCAGAAACACACCGGTCCAGCCGCTCGACAGGGTACTGGACCGCATCTGGCCCAGGACGACAAAGCCGCTGACAATGGCGATCAGGGTAATGGCGACGTGGGTCAGCGTGAGGGGGTCCATGCTGAGGCTGGTCATGGCGGGTCCTTGCGAGGGCGCGGCGCCGCCATCCTGCGCCAGCAAAGGCGGGCTTGAAAAGAGGGGTCTTGAAACGACAGGCCGTTGACCTGTATCTCAGCCGCCAGCAGGGAAAGGCGAGAATGGCCGGCCATAGTCAATTCAAGAACATCATGTTCCGCAAGGGCAAGCAGGACAAGGAGCGCTCCAAGCTCTTCGCCAAGCTTTCCCGCGAAATCACGGTGGCGGCCAAGAGCGGGCTGCCCGATCCGGCGCACAATCCGCGCCTGCGCACCGCCATCATCGCCGCCAAGGCCGAGTCCATGCCCAAGGACAATATCCAGCGCGCCATTTCCAAGGCGACCGGCGGGGATGCGGAGAATTATGACGAGATCCGCTATGAGGGCCGCGGTCCCGGCGGCGTGGCGCTGATCGTGGAAGCCATGACCGACAACCGCAACCGCACCAGCGCCGATGTCCGTGCCGCCTTCGCCAAGTATGGCGGCGCGATGGGCGAGACCGGCTCGGTCGGCTTCCTGTTCGATCATGTCGGGGCGATCAGCTATCCGACCGGCGCCGGCAGCGAGGACGCGATGCTGGAGGCCGCCCTGGACTGCGGCGCCAATGAATGCGTCTCCACCGCCGAAGGCCATGAATTTCTCACCAGCATGGAAGACTTCGCCCAGGTGCGCGACGCGCTGGAAGCAAAGCTCGGCGCGCCGGCTTCGGCGGCCATCGTCTGGCGGCCGCAGACCATGGTGGCGGTGGCCGACGAGGCGGGCGAGACGCTGATGAAGCTGATTGAGGTTCTGGACGACCATGACGACGTGCAGAATGTCTATGGCAATTATGAATTGTCCGACGCGTTGATGGACAAGCTGGCGGGCTAGCCGGCGCGGGGATCAAAGGGGGGATGTGATGCGACGATCAATCCACCGGTGAAGGTTAGCGTCAGGCGCAACGGCTTTCGGGTCAGGACCATCGCCCGCCTCAAGTTTGAGGCCGGGCCCGAGATTGCCGGCTGGGTGAATTACCGCAACAAGGTCCATCCCCTGTTCAAGGACCCGGGGGGTGCATTTTATCTGGATGAAGACGGCTGGGCCTCCACCCGCCGTTATCCGCTGACGCTCGCCGAGGACCACTTCAGCAGCCGCAAGCCCGGCGGCTTTCGCTTCTAGCCGGGTGCGCTGACGGCGAAACTGGCGGGCCGGCGCATCCTGTCCCTATAGTGTCCGGCATGGAGCATATGTCCCCGCTGATTGGCGTCCTGGTCATCGGCCTGGGCCTGGCATTCGTGCTGGGCACGGTGGCGCAGCGGCTGAAACTGCCGCCGCTGGTGGGCTATCTGCTGGCCGGGGTGGTGGCGGGCCCTTTCAGTCCCGGCCCGGTGATCGACCAGCGCCTGACCCTGCAACTGGCGGATATCGGCGTGGTGCTGCTGATGTTCGGGGTGGGGCTGCATTTCCAGCCGCGCGACCTGATGGCGGTCCGGGGCACGGTGGTGCCCGGCGCCGGTCTGCAGATGGCGATCATCACCACGCTTGGCGTGGGCGCCAGCATGGCGCTGGGCTGGCCGCTCGTGCAGGGCCTGGTGTTCGGGCTGTGTCTGTCGGTGGCCTCCACCGTGGTGGTGATGCGCGCCCTGCAGGACCGCCGCCTCACCGAAACCGAGCGCGGGCGCGTCGCCATCGGCTGGCTGGTGGTGCAGGACCTGCTCACCGTGCTGGTGCTGGTGGTGCTGCCGCCGATCGCCGCGGTGCTGAAGGGCGGCGACATCCATATGGCGGTGCTGGCGAAAAGCCTGGGGCTGACCTTCGGCAAGCTGGCGCTGTTCGCCGGCCTCATGCTGGTGGTCGGCCGGCGCGTCATTCCGGCGGTGCTGCATTACATTGCCCATACCGGCAGCCGCGAGCTGTTCCGCCTGGCGGTGCTGTCGGTGGCGCTGGGCGTCGCCTTCACCGCCTCCATCCTGTTCGGCGTTTCCATCGCGCTGGGCGCCTTCTTCGCCGGCATGATCCTGGCGGGCTCGCAATTGTCGCAGCGCGCGGCCGAGGAATCGCTGCCGCTGCGCGACGCTTTTGCCGTGCTGTTCTTCGTTTCGGTCGGGATGCTGTTCGATCCGCGCGTGGTGGTGACCGAACCGGCCGCATTGGCACTGACCTTCGGCATCGTGCTGGCCGGCGGCGGCGTCTGCTATGGGCTGCTGCGGCTGTTCGGCATCAAGAGCGGCAACGCCCTGACCATCGCGGTCAGCCTGACGCAGATCGGCGAGTTCTCTTTCATCCTGGCCGATCTGGGCATCGGGCTGGAGCTGCTGCCGGAGCGCGCCCGCGCGCTGATCCTGGGCGTCTCCATCCTTTCCATCCTCCTCAACCCCCTGTTGTTCGCATTGGCGGTGCGGCGCGGCGCCTCCCCCGCCATCGCCCCCGCACCCCACAGGCCGGGGCCCGCACCCGAACGCACCCGGCTGACCGGTCACGCCGTGCTGGTGGGCTACGGCCGGGTGGGGCGGCTTATTGCCGAGGGCATCAAAACCGCGCTGCCGCTGCTGGTGGTGGAGGAAGGGGCGGTGGCCGATCCGGGTGTCGAGCATATCAAGGGCAATGCCGCCAGGGACGATGTGCTGGCGGCGGCCAATCTGGGCGCGGCCAGGCTGTTGTTCGTGGCCATCCCCGAAGTTTTCGAGGCGGGGCAGATCGTGGAGCAGGCGCGGCGCGCCAATCCCGGTCTGCCGATCGTGGCGCGGGCCCATTCCGACGCCGAGGTCGCGCATCTTGTGTCCCATGGCGCCAGCGAGGTGATCATGGGCGAGCGGGAAATCTCCCGGGCGATGCTGGATTTCGCCCGAAACCATTAGCGGCCAGTAGGAAAAGTCCGAACATAAAGGGTACAAACGGGCCATGAACCTGGCGATTCGCATTCTCGGCCTCGACCCGGGCCTGGCCCAGATGGGCTGGGGGGTGATCGACGTTTCGGGCTCGCGGCTGACCCATGTCGCCCATGGCGTGATCGCCACCAAGCCCGCCAGCGGGCTGGGGGTGCGGCTGATGACCCTGCACCGCGAACTGAGCCGTGATCATTCAAAGCCACGGCCCGGCGGCCATCGCCGTCGAGCAGGCCTTTGTGGCGCGCGATCCCCAGGCCGCGCTGAAGCTGGGTCATGCCCGCGCCGTGGCGCTGCTGGCGGCGGCGCAAGCGGGGCTGGAGATCGCCGAATATGCCCCCAACCACATCAAGAAATGCGTGGTGGGCGCCGGCCATGCCGGCAAGGAGCAGGTGCAGTTCATGGTCAAGCGGCTGCTGCCGGCCTGCGGCGTCAGGCAGGCCGATGCCGCCGATGCGCTGGCCGCGGCCATCGCCCATGCGCATCTGTCGGCCACGCGCGCGCGCATGATGGTGGCGGCGTAATGATCGGCAAGCTCACCGGCATCGTGGATTCCATCGCCGAGGACACGGTGATCCTGGATGTGGGCGGCGTCGGCTATCTGGTGCAATGCCCGGCCTCGACGCTTTCGCGGCTGGCGGTGGGCGCGCATGCCAGCCTGATGATCGAGATGAAAGTCAGCGACGACGCCATCCGGCTTTACGGCTTTGCCAGCGCCGAGGAACGCGAATGGTTCCGCCTGCTGCAGACGGTGCAGAATGTCGGCGGGCAGGGTGGCGCTGGCGGTGCTGTCCACCCTGTCGCCGCGCGAATTGCAGCCGCGCGCTGGCGCTGGGCGACAAGGCGATGATCGGGCGCGCCCCCGGCGTCGGCCCCAAGCTGGCGCTGCGCATCGCCACCGAACTGAAAGACAAGGCGCCGGCGATGATGCTGCGGCGGCGAGGGCGGGCGGTTGCCGTCCTTGCCCACGCCGCCGCGCGGTCCGGAAGCCGACGCGGTATCGGCGCTGGTGAATCTGGGCTATTCCGAAGGCCGCGCCGCCGAGGCGGTGGCCCGGGCGGCGCAGGATCTGGGCGAACATGCCGAAGCCGGCACCCTGATCCGTGAAGCGCTGAAGGGGATGGCAAGATGATGAGGAGCGGCGCGCGCAGCGTGCGAGCAGGTCCGGCGGACCGGCGAAAGCGACGAATGCCGCGCGCTTGGGCAAGCGGCGGGAGGCAGACCGATGACTACTCCTGACCGTCTCGTCGCCCCCGAACGCAGCGAAGACGATGCGCTGGAATCCTCCCTGCGCCCCAAGAGGCTGGCCGATTTTGTCGGCCAGCAACAGGCGCGCGAAAATCTGTCCATCTTCATCGACGCCGCCAAGGCGCGCGGCGAAGCGCTGGACCATGTGCTGTTTTCACGGCCCGCCGGGCCTGGGCAAGACCACCCTGGCGCAGATCGTGGCGCGCGAACTGGGGGTCAATTTCCGCTCCACCTCCGGGCCGGTGCTGGCCAAGGCGGGCGACCTTGCCGCCATTCTCACCAATCTCGAGCCGCGCGACGTGCTGTTCATCGATGAAATCCATCGCCTCAATCCGGCGGTGGAGGAAATCCTCTATCCCGCGATGGAGGATTTCGAACTCGATCTGGTGATCGGCGAGGGCCCGTCGGCGCGCTCGGTGAAAATCCAGCTGGCGCCCTTCACCCTGGTCGGCGCCACCACGCGCTCCGGCCTGATCACCACGCCGCTGCGCGACCGCTTCGGCATTCCGGTGCGGCTGAATTTCTATACCACCGACGAACTGCTCTCGATCGTGGAACGCGGCGCCCGCGTGCTGGGCTTCGACCTGACCGGCGACGGCGCGCGCGAGATCGCCGGCCGCGCTCGCGCGGCACGCCGCGCATCGCCGGGCGCCTGCTCAAGCGGGTGCGCGACTTCGCCTCCGTGGCGAGGCAGGCCACGGTCGATGCCAAGATCGCCGATGCCGCGCTGACGCGGCTGGAAGTGGACCAGCGCGGGCCTGGACGGCTTCGACCGCCGCTATCTCTGCGCTGATCGCCGAGAATTTCGGCGGCGGCCCGGTGGGGATCGAGACCATCGCCGCGGCGCTGGGCGAAGCGCGCGACGCCATCGAGGAAATCGTCGAGCCCTTATCTGATGCAGCAGGGCTTCGTGCAGCGCACCCCGCGCGGCCGGCTGCTGACGGCGGCGGCCTATGGCCATCTGGGGCTCGACGCGCCGCCGCGCGATCCCGGTCCCAGATCGGCCTGTTCGCGGACGACGGCGATGAGTGAAGGCAGGTCGCTGAAGGGCCTGGGACATCTTCGACGGCAAGATCCATGTCCTGCCGCTCAGCGTCTATTACGAGGACACCGACCTTTCGGGCGTGGTCTATCACGCCAATTATCTGCGCTACATGGAGCGCGGCCGCACCGAATTCTTCCGCCTGGCGGGCATTTCCAAGATGGCGGAGCTCGACGAGCGAGGAGCCCACCGCCTGGGCCATCCGGTCGATCCAGGTGGAATATCTACCGCCCCGCGCGGCTGGACGATCGGCATTGACGGTCGCACCACGCTGGTCGGCCTGTCCGGCGCGCGCATGACGGCGATCCAGAAGATTTACTGCTGGCGACATTCTGTTGGTGGAGGGACGGGTCGAAGCCTGCATCATCACCTTGACGGGCAAGCCGCGGCGATTGCCCAAACGTTGCGGAGACTTTGCACCTTTTCTTGTCGCGGACAGAAACTTGACATTATTCGTCAAATTTCGGCCAGATCTACTCGGCCATTGAGCGCATTGCATCAGCGCATTGGCGCCAAAAGGTTTTCTCCATGACTCAAGCCGCCTTGCCGCCGCTTTCCTGATTCTGACCGTTCTTGGCTTTGTTTCGGCGGTGAATCCTGCGGCCATGGCGCAGGGCGCGCAAACGGGCCCATCGCCGCGCCGACCGGACCCGGCGGCGCAGGACCGAGGTCCGTGCCCCCGCTGCCGCGGGCGATCGCCGGCGGCGCCGCGCCGGCGACAGCGGCGAGCAGCTTCTCCATCGTTGCGATGTTCCTGCGCGCCGATATCGTCGTCAAGGCGGTGATGATCCTGCTGCTGGCTGGCCTCGCTATGGTCCTGGACCATCATCTTCAACAAGCTGGTGGCGCTGTCGGCCTCAAGCGCAAGGCGCGCGCGCTTCGAGAAGCTGTTCTGGTCCGGCCAGTCGCTGGACGAACTTTATCAGCAATTCGCCGCCCGCAACGACCATCCCCTGGCCGCCATGTTCGTCGCGGCGCCTGCGCGAATGGCGCCGCGCCTTCGAAGGCCCGGCGCGCCGCGCGAGAGCCATGATGCCCGGCGTCAAGGAGCGCATCGACAAGGCGATGAGCGTCACCATCCTGCGCGAGACCGACGGCATCGAGCGCCAGCTGGGCTTGCTCGCCACCGTCGGCTCGGTGTCGCCCTTCGTCGGCCTGTTCGGCACGGTCTGGGGCATCATGAACACCTTCTCCGCCATCGCCGCGCGTCACGACACCACGCTGGCGGTGGTCGCGCCGGGCATCGCCGAAGCCCTGTTCGCCACCGCGCATGGGCCTTCTCGCGGCCATTCCGGCGGTGATCTTCTACAACCGCTTCGTCGCCGAGATCGGCCGCTATGTCAATTCGCTGGACGCGTTTGCCGACGAATTCTCCGCCATCCTGTCGCGCCAGCTGGACGAGAAGGCGCGCTGATGGCGGCCGGTGTCCAACATACCAGTGGGCGCGGGCGCGGGCGGATGCGCCGCCGCGCCATGGCCGAGATCAATGTCACGCCCTTCGTGGACGTGATGCTGGTGCTGCTGATCGTCTTCATGGTGACGGCGCCGCTGCTCACCGTCGGGGTGCCGGTGGACCTGCCCAAGACCAGCGCGCCCGGCGCTGGGCCAGGACACGCGAGCCGCTCTCCATCACCGTGCCAGCGGACGGCACCATCTTCCTGCAGAAGGAGCCGGTGGCCGCAGGCCGCCCTGGTGGAAAAGCTCACCGCGATCGCCGCCAACGGCTACAACCAGCGCATTTTCGTGCGCGGCGACAAGACCGTGGCAATTACGGCAAGGTGATGGAAGTGATGGGCCTGCTGGCCGCAGCCGGCTTCACCCATATCGGACTGGTGACCGATGTCGTCAAGCCGAAGCCCAGACGCCGCAATAAGGCGGCGGCCGCCGCCAGCCTGCGCCGGTCCCGCCCGACCACGGCGCGGGGACCGCGCTATGGCATCGCCTTTTCGGCGCTGTTCCACGGCCTGATCTTCGTGGCGGCGATGTTCAGCTTTCACCGCAGTCTGCAGACCCCCGAGGACAGCCATGTCGTCCCCGTGGACCTGGTGACCATCGCCAACGAGACCAATATTGCGGCCCAGGCGCCGCCCGTGCCGAGCCGAAAATGCCGGCGCTGCAAAAGATCGACATACCCCCGCCCATGCTGGAGCCGCCGCCCGAGCCCGAGCTGCAGGAGGTCGAACCGGCGCCCGTGCCGCCCATGCCCCAGTTCACCATCGCCAAGGAAAAGCCCAAGCCTGTGGCCAAACCGGTGCCGCCCAAAAAGACCCCGCAGCAGGATTTCAATGCCCTGCTCAACAAGCTGACCGCGCCCGACAAGCCGGCGAAGAATGCCAAGGCGGGGCCGCGCACCGTCCAGGGCGTGGGCGCGGGCAACGCAGATGACCGCCGACCTGGCGGACGCACTCAAGGCCAGATCTATCACTGCTGGTCGCCGCCGCTGGGCGCGCCCAATCCCGAGGACCTGGTGCGTGGATTTCGAGCTGCACCTCAATCCCGACGGGAGCGTTGAGCATCTGACCGCTGCTGACCCTGCCGCGCAACAGCTATACCAGCGCGGCGGCCGAATTCGGTGCGCTTTGCGATCAGCAAATGCGCGCCCTTCCGCCTGCCGACCGAGCGCTACAACCAGTGGCGCGATATCAGGCCCTTGCGCTTCGACCCGCGGCAGATGATGAATTAATAATCCTGGCGCGCCGGGATTGGAGCCGACAGAAGCGACAAAATTCTGGTAGGTTCCGATTTGGAGAATGGCATGAGAAAACTGCTTTTGAGTCTGGTCCTGCTGGTAGCTGGCAACATTGCCGCGGCCGGCGCTGGCCGCCCTGGCGGTGGACGTGACCCAGGGCAATTTCCAGCCTCTGCCGATCGCCATTCCCGATTTTTCCGTCACCGGCAGCGATGCGGCCAGCGGCGCCGATATCGCGGGCGTGGTGCGCGCCGATCTGGAACGCTCGGGCCTGTTCCGCCCCATCGATCCCAAGGCCTTTGTCGACCACATCAACGACATCAATGTGGTGCCCAATTTCGCCAGCTGGCGGGTGATCAATGCCCAGGGACTGGTGGCGGGAGCGGTGGTCGATCCAGCCCGACGGACGCCTGCGCGTCGAATTCCGGCTGTGGGACGTCTATGGCCGAAAGTCAGATGCTGGGGCCAGCAATTTTCCACCAAGTCCGGCCAACTGGCGGCGCATCGCGCACCTGATTTCCGATGCGATCTATGAGCGCGTCACCGGCGAGAAGGGCTATTTCGACACCCGCATCGTGTTCATTTCCGAGAGCGGCCCGGCGCACAAGCGCGTCAAGCGGCTCGCCATCATGGACGAGGATGGCGCCAATCCCGATCTTCCTCACCAATGGCGAGCTATATGGTGCTGACGCCGCGCTTCAATCCGACGGCGCAGATGATCGCCTACATGTCCTATATCGGCACCAAGCCGCGCGTGTATCTGTTCGATCTGGAAACCGGCAAGCAGGAGATGCTGGGCAATTTCCCCAACATGACCTTTTCGCCCCGCTTTTCGCCGGACGGCAACCGCGTCGCCCTGACCCTGGAGACCGCCGGCAATTCCGATATCTACATCATGGATCTGCGCAACCGCGCCATGTCAGCGCCTGACCACGGACCCGGGGATCGACACCGCCCCCAGTCTTTTCGCCCGACGGACGCCAGATCGCCTTTGAGTCCGACCGCGGCGGCGGCCAGCAGATCTATGTCATGAATGTGGACGGCTCGAACCAGCACCGCATCAGCTTCGGCGCAGGGCGCAAACGGCACGCCGGTCTGGTCGCCCGCGCGGCGATCTGATCGCCTTACACACGAGCAGCATGGGAAACGTCTTCAACATCGGCGTGATGCGCCCCGACGGCTCCGGCGAAAAGCTGATCTCGACCGGCGGGAAAGACGAAGGCCCCACCTGGGCCCCCAATGGACGGGTATTGATGTTCACCCGGTCTCTGTCAGGGGGCCGCGGCTCCCAGATCTGGTCGGTGGATGTTACCGGCCGCAACGAGCGGAGGGTCCTGACCCCCGGTGGCGTCCGATCCAGCCTGGTCGCCCTTGATCCAGTAGGTGTCTTTTCCTAGAGTTAGTCAAAATTCGGACGCAATAATTAGTTCTTTCTTAAGTCCAAGTTCCATTTATTGCATGTAATGTTTTAGGTGCAGTCTTTGTTCTCAGAGCGTGGGCACCGTTGCACCGCGGCCTTCGCGTTCCAGGAGATTCCAGTCATGATCAATATTTCGCGTACCCTCAAATTCGCCTGCCTGTCGGCAGCCCTGGTCCTGGGCGCCTGCACGCCCAAACAGGAGGCGGTCAATACGGCGCCGCCGCCCGCGCCGCCGCCGCCCGCCGCGCCCGCGCCCGCGCCGGTTACCTCCCAGATCCTGCCCGGCAGTGCCGAGGATTTCCGGGTCAATGTTGGCGACACCGTCCATTTTGCCTATCGACTCCGTACAAGGTTGAAGATACCGACAAGTCCTTGCTGGGCCGCCAGGCGCAGTGGCTCGCCAGATATCCGGCGGTGCGGGTGACGGTCGAAGGCCATGCCGACGAGCGCGGCACCCGCGAATACAACTTGGCGCTGGGCGCGCGCCGCGCCAATGCCGTGAAGGAATATCTGGTCGGCCAGGGCGTCTCCGCGGCCCGGGTCGAGACCGTGTCCTACGGCAAGGAGCGGCCGATCTGCACGGAGTCCAACGAGATCCTGCTGGGCGCAGAACCGCCGCGGCGTTACCACCATTGCCGGCGGTGCGAATTCCTAGGGACGCATGACAGTCAAGCGCGCGGGCGGGGTTTGCGGTGCCCGCCCGCGCGCGCGCATAATAAAAAGGGGTGGGGGATGAAATCCGCACCCCTTTTTTGCTTTGAAGACTTCACGGAAGGTGGAACATGATGATCCAGCGCGGCGCGGTTTCGGTTCTGGCACTTGGCCTGGTGTTGGGCCTGGCGCTGGGGACCCTGCCTGCAAGGGCCCAGCTGTTCGGTCCCAGCGACGAGGACAGGGCGCGCGAGGCGGCCCAGGATAGCGGCCTTCAGGACCTCCAGGGTGTCCAGCAACAACAGGATGCGCGTATCCGCAGCCTGGAAGACAAGGTGCAGGGGCTCACCCAGAGCCTCAGCCGGGCCACCGGCGCCAATGAAGAGCTCGGCCACCAGCTCCAGCTGCAGAACCAGAAAATCGACCGGATCGAGAAGGATTTCGCCTATCGCCTCTGCACCCTTTCGGCGCAGCAGCTGGGTGCGGCCGATGCCATCAATTGCGCCGCCGAATCCTCCTCCGCGCCGGCGCGCCCCTATGCCGGCGCCGCCATGCGCCCCGGCGACACCTTGCCCCCGCTCGGCACCCCGGCCGTCGGCGCCAATGCCAGCGGGCAGGGCCGCGCCCCGGGCATATTGGGCACGCTGCCGATGACCGCTTCCAGCGGCGCGCCGCCGCCGCAATCGGCCGGTTCGGCCCAATATGACCAGGCGATGAACCTGATGAGCCGCGCGCAATATTCCGAAGCCGCGGCGGGCTTCCGCGCCTATGCCGACGCCAATCCCGACGACAACGACCTGTCGCCCCAGGCAATCTACTGGGTGGGCAATATCAGTTTCGTCCGCCAGGATTACGCCGGCGCAGCGCGCTCCTTTGCCGAGGTGATCAAGAAATATCCCAAGTCGCAGCGCGCGCCCGACGCTATGCTCAAGCTGGCCCAGTCCTTCCTGTCGCTGGGCCAGAAGAAGGAAGGCTGCACCACGCTTGGTCTCATCAAAACGAAATACCCGGACGGTTCGGCGCAAACCCTCGCCAGCGCCGCGACCTTGCGCAAAACCGCCTGCGGCAAGTAAGCCGCGACCGTCGCAAGGCGAGGCGGACCGGATCGAACAGAGTTTCGCGCGGTCGATGGCCGGCCATTCCGGCCCGCTCTGGGCCGTCGCGGTCTCGGGCGGCGGCGATTCGCTCGCGCTGATGCATCTGCTGCGCGCCTTCGCCGGCGCCCGGGGGCTTGCACCGCCCGTCGTGCTGACCGTGGATCACGGCCTGCGCAAAGCCTCGGCCAGCGAATGCCCGGCAGGTGGTGGCCTGGGCCAGGCAGGCGGGGCTTGCGGCGCATGTCCTGACTTGGCGGGGCGATAAGCCCAAAAGCGGCATCGAAGCGGCCAGCCGTGAGGCGCGCTACCGCCTGATGGGCGCCTGGCTGTTAAAGAACGGGATCACCACGCTGTTTGTGGGCCATAACCTGGACGATCAGGCGGAAACCTTCCTGCTGCGCCTGGCGCGCGGCAGCGGGCTGGACGGCCTTGCCGGCATGCGCGCCCTGCGCCCCCTGGCCGCTGCCGGGATTCGCGCCGCTTGCCGTGGCGCGGCCCCTGCTCGGTCTGGGCCGCGATCAATTGCGCGCCTATCTGACGAGCCTGGGCCAGGCCTGGCTGGACGATCCGATGAACGAGGATGCCGTCTTCGACCGGGTGAAAATCCGCAAGATGCGCGCCGCGCTGGACCAGGGCGGGTCTTGCGCCGGCACGCATTGCGGCGGCGGCATCGCATCTGGCGCGGGCCCGCGAGAGTGCTGGAGATCATGACCCAGGCGGTGCTGCTGCGGGCCGCCACAAGGATGCAGACCGGGCAAGACGGCCTGTTGCTGGATCCGGCCGTGTTGGCGGCGGCGCCGCGCGAGGTGGGGCTGCGGGCCCTGGCAGCGGTACTGATGGCGGTGGGAGGGCAGGCCTATCGGC
Source organism: uncultured Alphaproteobacteria bacterium (assembly GCA_963835715.1). Classification (GTDB taxonomy): domain Bacteria; phylum Pseudomonadota; class Alphaproteobacteria; order Micropepsales; family Micropepsaceae; genus Rhizomicrobium. The sequence continues at coordinate 68,502 of CAWIGN010000002.1, read as the reverse complement.
CGCGATTTGAGTCCCTGGAGCGGCTTTTCGACCGGATTACCGGTCCCGGCCTGGGGGCCGGGGCCACCCTGCATGGCTGTCATCTTCGCCCCCTGGGCAAGGCGCAGAGCGGGGGGCGGCCCCTTCCGGTTGGCGGTTGTTGCGGAAAATCCCAGGAAAACCGGGAGTTCGGCAAAGGGCCGGGTTGCGTTATAATGGGCTTGCCGTGTTGCGGTAGGCGTCCAAAATTCTTAACATTTTGATCGCTGGCAATAGGCTAAAAGCTACCTATCTATAAGGAGGTGGCGGAGTTTGGCGCGCCCCGGCGATCAGAGAAAGGACGGCTCTTGAATAATCTGCAGCAATCTTGCGCTTTGGATCGTGATCGCGGTCGCTGCTGGTGTTCCTGTTCAACCTGTTCCAGGGCACCGGGCACGCACACGACCGCCTCGACGCTCACCTATTCCAAATTCAACGAACATGTGGTGCAGAACCAGGTGCAGCAAGGTCACCTTCCAGGGCGACCAGGTGAAGGGCGAACTCGACCAGCGGCCAGCCCTTCACCACCACCGTGCCCAGCCAACGACACCACGCTGTGGCCGATGCTGAAGGCGCACAATGTCGATACCGCGGTGACGCCCGCCGATGACGGCATGCCCTCGCTGCTCGGCATCTTCATCAACTGGTTCCCGATGCTGCTGTCTGATCGGCGTGTGGGTGTTCTTCCTGCGCCAGATGCAGTCGGGCGGCGGCAAGGCGATGGGCTTCGGCAAGATCGCGCGCCAAGCTTCTGACCGAGCGCCAGGGCCGCGTGACCTTCGAGGACGTGGCCGGCGTCGACGAGGCCAAGGACGATCTGAAGGAAATCGTCGACTTCCTGCGCGACCCGCAGAAATTCCAGCGCCTGGGCGGCCGCATCCCCAAGGGCGTGCTGCTGGTCGGCCCGCCGGGCACCGGCAAGACCCTGTTGGCGCGCGCCATCGCGGGCGAGGCCAATGTGCCTTTCTTCACCATTTCGGGCTCGGATTTTGTCGAAATGTTCGTGGGCGTCGGCGCCAGCCGCGTGCGCGACATGTTCGAGCAGGCCAAGAAGAATTCGCCCTGCATCGTCTTCATCGACGAAATCGACGCGGTCGGCCGCCATCGCGGTGCCGGCCTGGGCGGCGGCAATGACGAGCGCGAGCAGACCCTCAACCAGCTGCTGGTCGAGATGGACGGCTTCGAGGCCAATGAAAGCGTCATCCTGATCGCCGCCACCAACCGTCCCGACGTGCTGGACCCGGCGCTTGCTGCGTCCCGGCCGCTTCGACCGCCATGTCGTGGTGCCCAATCCCGACCTGGCGGGCCGCGAAAAGATCCTGCGCGTGCATCTGCGCAAGGTGCCGCTGGCGCCCGACGTCGATCCGCGCACCATCGCGCGCGGCACGCCGGGCTTCTCCGGCGCCGATCTGGCCAACCTGGTCAATGAAGGCGCGCTGCTGGCGGCGCGGCGCGGCAAGCGCGTCGTCACCATGACCGAGCTGGAAGACGCCAAGGACAAGGTGATGATGGGCGCCGAGCGCCGCTCCATGGCGATGAGCGACGAGGAAAAGAAGCTCACCGCCTTTCACGAAGCCGGCCATGCCATTGTCGCCATCAGCGTCGAAGGCTCCGACCCGATCCACAAGGCGACCATCATTCCGCGCGGCCGCGCGCTGGGCATGGTGATGCGCCTGCCGGAACGCGACGCAGCTTTCGCTGACGCGCCAGAAGATGCTGGCCGATCTGGCGGTCGCCTTTGGCGGCCGCATGGCCGAGGAACTGGTGTTCGGCCACGAGAAAGTGACCACCGGCGCCCAGAGCGACATCGAGCAGGCCACCCGCATGGCGCGCGCCATGGTGACCCGCTTCGGCATGTCCGACAGTCTGGGCCCGATCGCCTATGCCGAGAACCAGGAGGAAGTCTTCCTGGGCCACAGCGTGTCGCGCACCCAGAACATCTCCGAAGCCACGGCGCAGAAGATCGACAGCGGAAATCCATCGCATCATCGACGAATGCTATAAGCGGGCGAAGGACATCCTCACCAGCCGCCAGAGCGACCTGAACGTGCTGGCGCGCGGGCTGCTGGAATACGAGACCCTGACCGGCGACGAGATCATGCGCGCTGCTCAAGGGCATTCCGCCGGTCCGCACCCCCTATGAGGACCCGGTGCTGCCCGCCGCGCGGCGAAGGCACCAGCGTGCCGGCGGCGGGCAAGCCGCGCCCGGCCAGTCCCGGGCCGATCATCTCGCCCGAGCCGCAGCCGAGATAATGGCAAATTGATATGGTTTCAAAAGGGGCGGATATTCCGCCCCTTTTCTTTTTGTGCCGTTTGTGGCTCAAGGCACGTCCAGGTCGCGCGCCCATGAAAATCCTCGGCATCCTCAACATCACCAGCGACAGTTTTTCCGACGGCGGGAGATATCTGCAAGCCGGCGCGGCGATCTTGCACGCCCAGTCGCTGGCGCAGAGCGGCGCCGACATCATCGACATCGGGGCCGCCTCCTCCCATCCCGATGCGATAGCCGGTCGCGCCCGATACCGAGATCGCCCGGCTGGCCGCCGTGGTTCCGGCCCTGAAGGCAGAAGGGGCTTTCGCTTTCCATCGACAGTTTCGCGCCCCAGGTGCAGCGCTGGGCGCTGGGCCAGGGCGTCGACTATCTCAACGATATTCACGGCTTTGCCGAGCCCTCGCTCTATCGCGAGCTGGCGAAGTCGCCCGCCAGGCTGATCGTGATGCACATGGTGCAGGCGCGCGGTGTCGCCGCCCGCGACCGATGTGCCGCCCGGGGAAATATTCGACCGCGTGACGGCCTTCTTCGATGCGCGCATCCAGGCCCTGACGGATGCGGGCATCGCCCGCGAGCGCCTGATCCTGGATCCCGGCATGGGCCAGTTCCTGGGGCGCGATCCGGAAAACTCGCTTCATCGTGCTGCGCCGGCTGCCCGAGCTTGCCGCCCGTTTCGGCCTGCCGCTGCTGGTTTCGGTCTCGCGCAAAGCCTTCCTGCGCAAGCCGGTCGACCGCCCGGCGGCCGAGTCCGGGGCCGCCAGCCTGGCCGCCGAGCTCTTCGCCCAGGCCCAGGGTGCCGACTATATCCGCACCCATGCGCCCGGGGCCCTGGCGGATGGGCTTGAAAGTGCTGAAAACCCTGGGAAAGCCGTGTTAACCTCCGGCAACGAGTTTGTGGTAGAATACGCCGAAGCGACCGCTCCCCAGGACCGCTGACGCATGACCCGCAAATATTTCGGCACCGACGGCATCCGCGGCCGCGCCAACTACCGCCAGCTCACGCCGGAAGTGGCGATGAAGGCCGGCATGGCGGCCGGGCGCCTGTTCACCCGCGGCGAGCATCGCCACCGGGTGGTGATCGGCAAGGATACCCGCCTGTCGGGCTACATGATCGAAAGCGCGCTGGTCGTCGGGCTTCACCGCCGTGGGCATGGACGTGTTCCAGTTCGGCCCGTTGCCGACGCCGGCCGTGGCCATGCTGACCCGCTCGCTGCGCGCCGATATGGGCGTGATGATCACCGCCTCGCACAATCCGTTCGACGACAATGGCATCAAGTTCTTCGGCCCCGACGGCCAGAAACTGTCCGACGAGGTCGAGAATGGAAATCGAGCGGCTGATGGATCGACCGGCCTGGAACCGGCCTGGCCACGGCGCCGGATCGGCCGCGCCAAGCGCGTCGACGACAGCCAGGCGCGCTATATCGAATTCGCCAAGCGCACCTTCCCCCGCAATCTGCGGCTGGACGGCATGCGCATCGTGATCGATTGCGCCAACGGCGCCGCCTACAAGGTGGCGCCGGAAGTGCTGTGGGAACTGGGCGCCGACATCGTGCCGCATCGGCGTTTCGCCGGACGGCACTCAACATCAACCTGGATTGCGGCTCGACCGCGCCCCAGGCGATGTGCGCCAAGGTGCGCGAAGTGCGCGCCGATTTCGGCATCGCGCTGGACGGCGACGCCGACCGGGTGGTGATGGCCGACGAGCAGGGCCAGATCATCGACGGCGACCAGATCCTGGCGCTGATCGCCAAGAGCTGGTCGAAAAGCGGCGACATTGAACGGCGGCGGCGTGGTCGGCACCGTGATGTCGAATGCCGGGCTCGACCATTATCTGCGGCGCGCTGGGCCTGAAACTGGCGCGGGCCTCGGTGGGCGACCGTTATGTGCTGGAGGAAATGCACAAGGGCGGCTTCAATGTCGGCGGCGAACAGTCCGGCCACATCATCCTTTCCGATTTCTCCACCACCGGCGACGGCCTGATCGCGGCGCTGCAGGTGCTGGCGGTGCTGGCGCAGGAAGGCAAGCCCGCCAGCGAGGCGGCGCATCTGTTCGAACCCGCTGCCGCAGGTGATGGAGAATGTGCGCTTCAAGAAGGGCTCGCCGCTGGACGACGCGCAAGGTGAAATCCTCGATCGAGGCCGCCAGCGCCAGGCTGGGATCGCTCGGGCCGCGTGCTGGTGCGCAAATCCGGCACCGAACCGTTGATCCGCGTCATGGCCGAAGGCGAGGACGAAAAGATGGTGCGCGCCGTGGTGCGCGCAGATCGCATCGGCGATCGAAGAGGTTGCGGCCTGACCAGGCCGCAACCGCCGCCGTGACCATCCCCAGGCTTCTCGTCATCGCCGGGTCGGATCCGTCCGGCGGGGCCGGGCTCCAGGCCGACCTCAAGACGGCGCAGGCCTTCGGCGTCTATGCCCAGACGGCTGTCACCGCCGTCACCGTGCAGAACACAAGCGGCGTGACGGCGGTCCACCCCCTGCCGGCCCCACATCGTCGCCGCCAGATCGCGCGCAGCGCTGAGCGATATCGGCGCCGATGCCATCAAGATCGGCATGCTGGGCAACGGCGACATCGCCGCCGCGGTGGCCGACGCGCTGGACGGCACGGATGTCCCGCTGGTGCTGGATCCGGTGCTCGTGTCCACCAGCGGCGCGCGCGCTGCTGGATGCGGCGGGGATCGACATTCTCAAGCGGCGGCTGTTGCCCCGCGCGGCGCTGGTGACGCCCAACCTGCCGGAAGCCGAGGCGCTGAGCGGACTGACGCTGAACAATGACAGCCGGCTGCGCCAGGCCGCCGCCGCGTTCGCGGCCCTGGGCGCGCGCCATGTCCTGTTCAAGGGTGGGCATGCGCAAGGGGACGTCGTGCGCGACATGCTGTGGAGCGGCGGTGTCGTTCACCCCCTTCGAGGCGCCGCGCCAGAGCACGCGCCACACCCACGGCACCGGCTGCACCCTGGCCACCGCCATCGCCTGCGGCCTGGCGCAGGGCCAGACGTTGCACGAAGCCGTCGCCAGGGCCCACGCCTATGTGCAGGGGGCGATCCGCACCGCGCCGGGCCTGGGTTCGGGCGCCGGTCCGCTCAATCATTCGCGAAGCTAGGCGCCGAGCAGGCCGCAACCGAACTTCGCAAGTGCCGCCTCACTGGCCGCCCGCAACGGTGCGCCGGATCCGGTGTACAGGTAGGCGCCGCCGCCATAGCGCATCCCGAAATAGTCCGCGGTCCGGGCGAAGGGCACTTCAAAACCTTCCGGCAATTCCTCTTCCGTGCCGCTGGCGATCATCCAGACCATTTTTCCGGCCAACGCCTTGCCCTGGGTCTTGAGATTCTCGGTCAGGTCGGTGAGACGGTCAAAGAATATCTTCATCGGTGCGCTCATCGCATACCAATAAACCGGGGTAGCCAAGACGATCTTGTCGGCAGCGGCCATCCGGCGCGCGATTCCGCCGAATGCATCCTGGGCATTGAGATGGTCATAGTCGTAGCCGCCGATGGCGAAGCCGGAGAGGATTACCAAGTCCGCAGAGCCGGCGGGAAAGGCGATGTCCACCGCCCTTCGCGTCTCGCCATTGGGTCTCGCGCTGCCAAGGATGACCAGAGGGTTCATGGGCCAAACACATAGGGCCACAAGGTGATGGCGCCGATGCACAGGGCGCCGAGCGCGCAGATCAGGACCGCGCCAGCGGCAATGTCCTTGGATTTCTGCACGCCATGATGGAATTCGGGCGAAACCACGTCGCAAAGATGCTCGAAGGCGGTGTTGACGGCCTCTGCCGCCCAGACCAGCACGATGACGGCGACCAGCCAGCGCCAGTCCGCGGCGCTTATCTTCAGGCCCAGTCCCGCGGCGCAGACCAGCGTCGTGGCGGCCAGATGCAGCCAGGCATTGTGCTGGGTGCGCAGCATGACCCAAAGGCCGGCCAGGGCGTGCCGAAAACTTCCGATGCGGACGATGACCGAGAAGGGCTTGTCGCGCATCGTTCCCCGATCTAGCGGTCCAGGAAGGGATCCTGCACCATGATGGTGTCGTCGCGGTCGGGGCTGGTGGAGAGCAGCGCCACGGGCGCGCCGATCAGCTCCTCCACCCGGCGCACATACTTGATGGCATTGGCGGGAAGCTGGGCCCAGCTGCGCGCGCCGCGGTGGTCTGCTTCCAGCCTTCCAGCGTCTCATAGACCGGCGTCAGCCGCGCCTGCGGCGTTGGCGTCGGCCGGGCAGATAGTCCAGCATTTCTTGCCGTCCAGCGCGATAGCCGATGCAGACCTTGATCTCGTCGAAGCCGTCCAGCACGTCCAGCTTGGTCAGGGCGATGCCGTCGACGCCGCCGGTGATGCAGGTCTGGCGCACCAGCACGGCATCGAACCAGCCGCAGCGGCGCTTGCGCCCGGTCACGGTGCCGAATTCATGGCCGCGCTCGCCCAGCTTTTCGCCGGTGGCGTCCTTCAGTTCGGTGGGGAAGGGGCCTTCGCCGACGCGGGTGGTGTAGCTCTTGACGATGCCCAGCACGGTGCCGATGGCGCGCGGACCGACGCCGGCGCCGGCCGCCGCCTGGCCCGCCACCGTGTTGGACGAGGTGACGAAGGGATAGGTGCCGTGATCGATGTCCAGCAGCACCGCCTGGGCGCCTTCGAACAGCACGCGCTTTCCCGCCAGTGCGCGCCGCGTCCAGCTCGCGCCAGGACGAACCCGATGAAGGGCGCGATCTTCGGCGCGATCTCGTTCAGCGACTGCAGCAGCGCGGCGGCGTCGACTTCCGTGCCGCGCCGAAACCCTGGCGCAGCACATTGTGATGCGCCAGCAGCCGCTCGATCTTGGCCGGGCAGGCGCGGCGAGGTCATTCAGGTCGATGGCGCGCAGGGCGCGGCGGCCGACCTTGTCTTCATAGGCCGGGCCGATGCCGCGCTTGGTGGTGCCGAGCTTCTGGCGAGGTGGCTTCCTCGCGCAGCGCGTCCAGTTCGCGGTGCAGCGGCAGCACCAGCACGGCATTTTCCGCCAGCACCAGGATATCGGGCGTCACCGTCAGCCCGGCGGCGCCGACCTTGGCGATCTCGTCCAGCAGCGACCAGGGATCCACCACCACGCCATTGCCGATGATGGAGCGCTTGCCCTGCACCACGCCGGAGGGCAGCAGCGACAGCTTGTAGGTCTTGTCGCCCACCACGATGGTGTGGCCGGCATTGTTGCCGCCCTGGAAGCGCACCACCATGTCGGCGCGGTTGGACAGCCAGTCGATGATCTTGCCTTTGCCTTCGTCGCCCCATTGGGCGCCGATCACCGTGACGTTGGACATGAATATTCCGTACCCTGATGACGTGCTCAACCCGTGGGAGCACGGGCACGGTGGCCGCTTATATCAGGTGTCGGCCATGCTGTAAGGGGCTATCCGCCGCAGGCTGTGGACGGGCCGCATTCAGTAAAACACGCCATATTCAACGGCGATGATCTCGCCGGTGCTGTCGTCCACCAGCAGGGCATCGTTGCCCACCCGCACCCAGGCGGCGCCAAAGGGCGGCGGCGGCAGGTCATAGGCCAGGTAGTCGTAAATCCAGTAATTGCGCGTCCAGAACGCCAGGGGCAGAAATTCGCCGAAGGTCCAGCGATGCGCGTACCAGCCGTATGGACGGCGGTAATAGGGGGCGCGGAAGCGGTGCGCGGCGCGATGATTGCGGTGATAGAAGCGAAATCTCTGGAAGTCGCGGCGGGGGCCGCGATAGCCCAGGCTCCGGGCGTCGCCGCGCCGGTCGCGATCCCGGTCCGGGCGCGCCTGCCGGTCGCTGTGTGCGCCGCGGTCGCGCGCGCCGCAATTCGGCGCGGCCGTCGCAGGGCTCGCGCGCCGGTCCGCATGGGCGCCACGACTGCCGCGCTCATAGCCCAAACGGCCGCCGGCCCTTCGGGGCGCCGGTTCCGGCGAGGCCTGGTGCCGCGACTGGGCGCGCTCGGGCCGGCCGCCGCCCAGCTGGTGGCGGCCGGGCTGCGCACCGGCCGGCGAGAAAAATGCCGGCATGGCCAGAAGGATCAGGGCAGCCGAAATCAGCAACTTACGCATGGGGTCCTTCCATGTGTGCGATCACCATAACCTATCCGGGTTTCCTTTGGTTCCGCACAATCCTATGGTCCGGCGATGAGCGAATTTGTTCTTCGCGCCGCAACACAGGACGATGCGTCCCTGATTGTGGCGCTGCTGCGGGAACTGGCCGTCTATGAAAAAGTGCCGGAAGACGCTTTTGACCTGACGCGGGACGCGGTGGTGCGCGACATGCTCGGTGACGCCTGCCGCTGCGAGCTGGCCTTCCAGGGAGACGAAGCGGCCGGTATCGCCACCTGGCTGTGGACCTATAAGAGCTTTCGCGGCCGGCGCGGCCTATTTGTCGAAGACCTGTATGTGCGGCCGCAATTCCGCGGCCGGGGACTGGGCCGGCGCTTCCTGGCGCTGCTGGCGGGCCGGGCGCGCGCGGCCGACGGCTTCCTGGAATGGCGGGTGCTGGACTGGAACGCGCCGGCCATCGCCTTCTACCAAAGCCTGGGCGCCAGGCTGGTGCCCGAATGGACGGATTGCCGGCTGGACGGCGCCGCGCTGGAGAGGTTGGCCTCATGAGCGAGATCGTATTGGTGGTCGCCATCGCCGATAACGGCGTCATCGGCAAGGATGGCGCCATTCCCTGGCACATTTCCGAGGACATGAAGCGCTTCAAGACGCTGACCATGGACCATACCGTGGTGATGGGCCGCAAGACCTGGGACTCGCTGCCCAGGAAGCCGTTGCCCGGCCGCGTCAATGTGGTGGTGACGCGGCAGAAGGACTGGCGGGGCGACGGCGCGATCACCGCCTCGTCGCTGGGGCAGGCCATGGCGGGCACATCCGGCACGGTGATGGTGATCGGCGGCGCGGAGATTTACGAGCGCGCCTTGCCGCTGGCCTCGCGCATCGAGCTCACCGAAATCCACAAGGATTTTGACGGCGACGCGCGGTTCGAACTGGACCGCGGCGGCTGGCATGAGACCGCACGCGAGGACCGTGTCACGCCGGACGGCCTGCGCTACAGCTACGTCACGCTTACTCGATAACGATTTTCGGCGCCGGCCTTGAGACCGTTTCCAGCGCCGTCGCCACCTTGCGGGCGATATCCAGGAAGGCCGCGGCTTCGGGGCCGTCGGGGGCGCAGACGCTGACCGGCGTGCCGGCATCGGAGGTCTCGCGGATGCGCGGCACCAGCGGAATTTCGCCCAGGAAGGGCGCGCCGAGCTTTTCCGCCGTCTCGCGCGCGCCGCCATGGCCGAAAATGGTGATGGCATGGCCGCAATCGGGGCAGACGAACACGCTCATATTTTCCACCAGGCCCAGGATCGGCACCTGGGTCTTCTTGAACATGGCGATGCCCTTGCGGGCGTCGATCAGGGCGATGTCCTGCGGCGTGGAGACGATCACCGCGCCCTTCAGCGGCGCGCGCTGGGCGATGGTGAGCTGGGCGTCGCCCGTGCCGGGCGGCATGTCCAGCACCAGCACGTCCAGCGGCGCCCCGATTGCCCAGGCACATCGTTCAGCATCTGGGTCAGCGCGACTGCACCATCGGCCCGCGCCAGATCATGGCCTCGTCTTCCTTGACCAGGAAGCCGATGGACATGGTCTTGATGCCGTATCGGCTCGATCGGCTTGCATGCTTCTTGCCGTCGGTCTCGCGGCTTGTGCCGGATACCGAGCAGGCGCGGCAGGACTGGGGCCATAGATGTCGGCATCCAGCAGGCCGACCTTCAGGCCCAGCCGGGCACAGTCGACAGCGCCAGATTGACGGCGACGGTGGATTTGCCCACGCCGCCCTTGCCGCTGGCGACGGCGATGATGTTGCGCCACGCCGGGAATGCCGCTGGCGGTGGCGGCGGTTGGCGGTTCACCGCCGGCTTGGGTGCGGGACTGTGGGCGCGATGGTCATGCCCGGCCTGGCCGGGCCGCGATGGTCCTCATGCGCGGTGAGCACGGCGGTGACCGATATCATGCCCGGCAGCCTCGCCACCGCGGCCTCGCAGACTAGCGCAACGGTTCCGACTGGGGGCCGCGCGTCGGGGGCAACTTCCAGCGCAAAGCCGACATGGCCATCGCTTGCACCACCAGGCCCTGGATCATGTTTTGCTGCACCACGGAGCGGCCCGAAACCGGGTCGATCACCTGGTCCAGGGCTTTCGAAGGACATCGTCGCGGCCGGTGGAAGCACTCATCGCGGGCTCTATACGGCCTCGCGGCGTCCGAGGCCAGAGCAGGCTGGCGGCAGGCGCGGGTGGCAAAACCACCATGGCAAAGCGGGTTTCAAAACCGTGTCTGATGGCGCTCTTGCGGCTGTTATGCTGCGCTTCGAATCCCGTTTCTTGGTCGTAAGGATGACGCGCCATGCGGTTTGCAGCCTTGCGGTCTGCGTGCTCCTTGTCGGTCCTGGGCGTGGCGCCGGCGGCGGCGCGGCCCGGCGCCGGATTCCTTTGCCGACCTGGCCGACCAAGCTGCTGCCCACGGTGGTCAACATCGCCACCACCCAGACCCTGAAGGCGCCGCCCCGCGCCCAGACTGCCGCAATTGCCGCCGGGTTCGCCGCTCGAGGATCTGTTCAAGAATTTCCTGGGCCCGAACGGCGACAGCGCCGCGTCATGTCACCTCGCTGGGCTCCGGCTTCATCATCGATCCGGCCGGCTACATCGTCACCAACAACCATGTGATCGAAAACAGCGACCAGATCACCGTCACGCTGAATGACGGCATCCAGCCTGGCCGCCAAGGTCGTGGGCCGCGACGCCAAGACCGATCTGGCGCTGCTCAAGGTCGCGCCCAAGAAGCCGCTGCCCGCCACCCATTTCGGCGACAGCGACAAGGCGCGCATCGGCGACTGGGTGATCGCGATCGGCGATCCGTTCGGCGTTGGGCTCGACGGTGACGGCGGGCATCGTCTCGGCGCGCAACCGCGACATCAATGCCGGGCCCTATGACGATTTCATCCAGACCGATGCGCCGATCAATCGCGGCAATTCCGGCGGCCCGCTGTTCGACATGGACGGCAATGTCATGGGCATCAATTCGGCGATCTTCTCGCCGTCGGGCGGCAGTGTCGGCATCGGCTTTGCCATTCCCGCCAATCTGGCGCGCGATGTGGTGGCGCAGCTGCGCCAGTTCGGCGTGGCGCGGCGCGGCTGGATCGGCGTGCGCATCCAGCAGGTGACGGCGGAAATCGCCGAGGGCACTGGGCCTGCCGACCACGCAGGGGCGCGCTGGTCGCCGATGTCACGCGCGGCGGCCCGGCCGCGAAGGCCGGGCTGCGCAATGGCGATCTCGATCACCGGCTTCGACGGCAAGCCGGTCACGGATTACCGCGCCCTGCCGCGCATGGTGGCCGACGACGCCCATCGGCAAGACCGTCAACATCGACGTGCTGCGCAAGGGCCGAAGCAGAGCTATGCGCATCATCATGCCAAGCTGGCCGAAGACGCCAAGCCGGACAAGCCGGGCAAGGAAATCGCCGCCGCCGGCGCCGGCAAGAGAACAGTCCAAGCTCTCGCAGCTGGGCATTGTCGCTGGTGGCGCTGGACGCGGAGGCGCGCGCCAAATACAAGATCGGCGGCGGCGTGCAGGGCGTGGTGGTGAGCGCGGTCGATCCGGCCAGCCCGGCGGCGGACAAGAATTTCCGCCCCGGCGATGTGATCGTGGAAGTGGCAGAGCCAGCCGGTGAAGACGCCGGCCGATGTCGCCCGGGCGTCGATGCCGACGTCAAGGCGGGCAAGAAGGCCGAGCTGATGCTGGTCAATCGCGGCGGCGATCTGACTTATGTGGGGTTTAAACTGAACTAGAGGTGGCGGCATGGGCATCCTGGTCATCCGTTCCTACCGGCCCAGGCCGGGCATGAGGAAGAGCCCGCCTGCTGATGCAGGCCATGTCCCGTTGCTGCGCGCCCACGGCCTGATCACCGAACGGGCGGTGGGCAGGGCGTCGCCGGCGACGGCGCGCGGTGGAGATCTTCGAATGGGATGGTGGAGAAATCGCGGCGCGCCCGCCATCCCGAGATCGGCGCCCACTGGAAAGCGATGGGTGCGGTGATGGATTTCGTGCCGCTGGCGCAGTTGCCGGAATGCCAGCACGCCTTCGCCACTTCAATCCGATCGATGATTTCGTCGTCCGTATAGCCCTGCAGATAGAGCAGCGCGGTCAGGTCGTTGTGATCGATGGCCGCGCCGGCGCCTGCGCCACCACCGGCTTGGCGTGATAGGCGACGCCCAGGCCGGCGCGCTGGATCATGGCCAGGTCGTTGGCGCCGTCGCCCACCGCCAGGGTTTCGGCGATAGTCGAGCTTCAGGTGCGGCGGCCGCTTCCTCCAGCGCCTGCCAGCTTGGCTTCGCGGCCCAGGATGGGCGTGGCGACCTCGCCGGTCAGCGCCATCGCCGTCGTCCAGCAAGCTGTTGCCGCGCTCGACATGGAAGCCTGCCGCCTGCGCCACCCGGCGGGTGAAAAAGCCGAAGCCGCCCGAGACCAGCATGGTATGGGCGCCATGGGCGCGCATGGTGGCGAGCAGGTTCTTCGGCGCCGGGATTGAGCCGCACCCGCTCGGCATAGGTGCGCTCCAGCGCGTCCAGTTCCAGGCCCTTGAGCATGCCGACGCGCTCGCGCAGCGCCGCCTCGAATTCCAGTTCGCCGCGCATGGCGCGTTCGGTGATGGCGGCGATCTGCGGCTTGAGGCCCGCCATGTCGGCCAGTTCGTCCAGGCATTCGACATTGATGATGGTGGAATCCATGTCGGCGATCAGCAGCTTCTTGCGGCGCTTTCGCCGTGCGACCACGACATTGATGTCCAGCGCTGCGCCGTCGGCGAAGCTGCGCGCGCCGCCAGCAGCGCCGCGCGGTCTGCGCCGCGACCGGCAGGTCGAAGGCACGGCCGGGCGACAGGATGTTCGCGCTGGCCCAGGCCGAGCGGCGCGAACATAGCTCGGGCGCGGCGCCCTCGCCGATGACATTCAGAACAAACATTGTGCCCGGACATGCTGGCTCAATGAAATTTGACGCCGTGCTTATTGCAGGCCCCACCGCGAGCGGCAAGTCGCGCCGCGGCGCTGGCGCTTGGCCGAACAGATCGACGGCGTGGTGATCAATGCCGATTCCATGCAGGTCTATGCGCGAGGCGCCGATCCTGACCGCGCAGCCCGATGCCGACGCGCAGGCGCGCGCGCCGCATCTGCTTTACGGCCATGTCAGCGGTGCGCGAGCTCTATTCCGTGGGCCGCTACGCGCGACGATGCGCGCCGGCGCGCTGGACGAGGCGCGGGCGATGCAGCGCATGCCGATCTTCGCCGGCGGCACCGGCCTTTATTTCACGGCGCTGACCGACGGGCTGGCCGACATCCCGCCGGTGCCCGCCGGAGATCCGCGCCGAAGCGCGCGCGCTGCTGGACGCAGATCGGCGTGGAAGCCTTGCACGCCCGCCTGGCGGACGCGCGATCCGCAGACCGCCGCGCAGCTTGCGCGTCCACCGATCCGCAGCGCGTCCTTGCGCGCCTATGAAGTGTTCGAGGCGACGGGCCGGCCGCTGGCTGCAATGGCAGCGCGCGCCAGCGCGCAGCCGGTGCTGAAGGACTTCGAAGCTGGCGCGCTTCGTGCTCGATCCGCCGCGCGCCGCATCTGCGCGCCCGCATCGCCGACCGCTTCGAGGCCATGCTCGAGCAGTGGCGGGCTGGAGGAGGCCGCCGGCCCTGGCCGATCTCGACCCGGCCCTGCCGGCCGCCAAGCTGCTGGGCCTGCGCCCGCTTCTGGCCCTGCGCGGCGGCGAACCTGGACTCGCGACGCGGCGATGGTTGCAGGCGGTCACCGGCGACGCGGCAATTTGCCAAGCGCCAGATGACCTGGTTTCGGCAATCGGATGGCGGATTATATCTGGTTTGACCCGCTTGTAAGCAATATAATTACCACATACGGGCATATTATCTGCATGAAATTGCTTGACGGCATGGCCGCTGGCATTTTAGCGTCCGCCGCGATGAACAAACGCGGTCGTACTTATTGGCAGGCCGCCGCCCGGACGGGGCTGAACCTCGTATCACCGGCATGGCGGCGTGCGATCAAGGGGCGGAAACGCCCCTTTATCTTTGGTGCGATTACGAGCATCGCAATGGCGGGAACGACGATGGACAAGGACGACACATTGGCGAAGGCGCAGGCCTGGCCGCGGAATTGCCAGACCTGACGGGCGCCGAAATGGTGGTCCGCGCGCTGAAGGATCAGGGCGTCACCCATATTTTCGGCTATCCCGGCGGCGCGGTGCTGCCGATCTATGACGCGCTGTTCGCAGGCGAACGGCATCACCCATGTGCTGGTGCGCCACGAGCAGGGCGCCGCCCATGCCGCCGAAGGCTATGCCCGCTCCACCGGCAAGCCCGGCGTGGTGCTGGTGACCTCCGGCCCCGGCGCGACCAATGCGGTCACCGGCCTGACCGACGCGCTGATGGATTCCATTCCGCTGGTCGTGCTGACCGGCCAGGTGGCGACGCATCTGATCGGCACCGACGCCTTCCAGGAATGCGACACGGTCGGCATCACCCGCGCCCTGCACCAAGCACAACTGGCTGGTGAAGGATGTCGAACGATCTGGCGCGCGTGCTGCACGAGGCGTTCCAGATCGCCACCACGCGGCCGTCCCGGCCCGGTGGTGGTCGACATTCCCAAGGACGTGCAGTTCAAGACCGGCGACCTATTTCACGGCCCGGACCAGGTGCGCCACCGCACCTATCAGCCCAAGACCGAGCCCGACGCTGGCGGCCATCGCCCAGGCGGTGGAAATGATGGCGGCGGCCAAGCGCCCGATCCTCTATACCGGCGGCGGCATCATCAATTCCGGGCCGGAAGCCAGCACAGCTGCTGCGCGAGCTGGTGGACCTGACCGGCTTTCCCGTCACCTCGACCCTGATGGGGCTGGGCGCCTTCCCGGCGTCGCGCCGCAATGGCTGGGCATGCTGGGCATGCACGGCACCTACGAAGCCAATCACGCCATGCATGATTGCGACCTGATGATCTGCCTGGGCGCGCGCTTCGACGACCGCGTCACCGGCCGGATCGACGCCTTCTCGCCCGGCTCGAAGAAGATCCATCTCGATATCGACGCCTCGCAGATCAACAAGATCGTGCGGGTCGATCTGCCGCATCGTCGCCGATGCCGCCAAGGCCCTCGCGCGAAATGATCCAGCTTCTGGAAGACCCAGAAGCACAAGGTCCGATGCGGCGGCGCTGAAGGACTGGTGGAACGCAGATCGATCGCTGGCGGGCCAAGAAGTCGCTGGCCTATCGCAACTTCCGACACCATGATCAAGCCGCAATATGCCATCGACCGGCTGTATGAACTGACCAGGGGCGCGCGACGTCTACATCACCACCGAAGTCGGCCAGCACCAGATGTGGGCGGCGCAGCGCTTCAAGTTCGAAGAGCCCAACCGCTGGATGACGTCGGGCGGGCTGGGCACCATGGGCTATGGCCTGCCGGCGGCGGTGGGGGTGCAGATGGCCCATCCGCGACGCGCTGGTGATCGACATTGCCGGCGAGGCCAGCGTGCAGATGACGATGCAGGAAATGTCGACGGCGGTGCAGTATGATCTGCCGATCAAGATCTTCATCCTGAACAACGAATATATGGGCATGGTGCGCCAGTGGCAGGAATTGCTGCATGGCGGGCGCTATTCGCATTCCTATTCCGAGGCGCTGCCCGATTTCGTCAAGCTGGCCGAAGCCTTTGGCTGCGTCGGCCTGCGCGCGCGAAAAGCCGTCGGAACTGGACGGCAAGATCCGGGAGATGATCGACGTCAAGAGGCCGGTGCTGTTCGACTGCCGCGTCGATCCGACGGAGAACTGCTATCCCATGATCCCGTCGGGCGGCGGCGCATAACGAAATGATCCTGTCCGCGCCGACGACGGCGGCGAGATCAGCGACGCCGGAAAGATGCTGGTCTGAGATGCACGACACCAAGGTCAAGACTTCCACCGATATCGAACGCCACACTTTCACCGTGCTGGTCGACAACGAGGCCGGCGTGCTGGCGCGCGTGGTCGGCCTGTTCTCCGGCCGCGGCTACAATATCGAAAGCCTGACGGTGGCCGAGGTCGATCCCGATGGCGCGACCAGCCGCATCACCATCGTCACCTCCGGCACGCCGGAGGTGATCGAGCAGATCGAGGCCCAGCTGCGCCGCCTGGTGCCGGTCCACAAGGTCACCAACTGGACCAGCGCCAAGGCCGGCATCGAGCGCGAAATGGCGCTGGTCAAGGTGGCGGGCACCGGCGAGAAGCGGGTCGAGGCGCTGCGCATGGCCGACGCCTTCCGGCGCCCGTCCCGTGGACACCACCCAGTCCAGTTTCGTGTTCGAGATCACCGGCGCGCCCGCCAAGATCGACAGCTTTCATCGGATCTGATGCGGCCGCTGGGTCTGGTGGACGTGTCGCGCACCGGCGTTGCCGCCATCAGCCGCGGCCCCGAGGCGATGTAATCATCCGACTAATCGCCAAAAATTCCTCGCGAGGAGTGGACTATGATGCGCGTCTATTACGATCGGGATGCCGATCTCAATCTGATCAAGAACAAGAAGGTCGCCGTCATCGGCTTCGGCAGCCAGGGCCATGCCCATGCGCAGAACATGCGCGACTCCGGCGTCAAGGAGATCGTGATCGCGGTGCGCCCCGGCGCGTCGCGCCAAGAAGGCCGAAGCCGCCGGCTTCAAGGTCATGACGGTCGTCGACGCCGCCAAATGGGCCGACGTGATGATGATGGCCACGCCCGACGAGCTGCAGGCCGACATCTGGAAGGACGAGCTGAAGAACAACATGAAGCAGGGCGCGGCGCTGCTGTTCGCCCACGGCTTCAATGTCCATTTCAAGCTGATCGAGCCGCGCCCCGACCTGGACGTGCTGATGGTGGCGCCCAAGGGGCCCGGCCATACCGTGCGCGGCGAATATCTGAAGGGCGGCGGCGTGCCCTGCCTGATCGCCGTCCACCAGGATGCCATCGGGCAATGCCCATGATCTGGGCCTGTCCTATGCCTCGGCCATCGGCGGCGGCCGCGCCGGCATCATCGAGACCAACTTCAAGGAAGAATGCGAAACCGACCTGTTCGGCGAGCAGGTGGTGCTGTGCGGCGGGCTGGTCGAGCTGATCCGCGGCGGTTTCGAGACCCTGGTCGAGGCGGGCTATGCCCCGGAAATGGCCTATTTCGAATGCCTGCACGAGGTGAAGCTGATCGTCGACCTGATCTATGAAGGCGGCATCGCCAACATGAACTATTCCATCTCCAACACGGCCGAATATGGCGAGTATGTCACCGGCCCGCGCATCATCACCGCCGAAACCAAGGCCGAGATGAAGCGGGTGCTCGACGACATCCAGACCGGCAAGTTCGCCCGCGACTGGGTGCTGGAAAACAAGGCCGGCCAGGCCAGCTTCAAGGCCACCCGCGCGCTGGGCGACGCCCATCCCATCGAGGAAGTGGGCGCCAAGCTGCGCGCCATGATGCCGTGGATCGCGAAAAACAAGCTGGTGGACACCGCCAAGAATTAACGCGTGGGCCTTTTGCCCGCTGGCGGCGTCGCGCGTGCTTGCGTGCTAAGCATGCTCCGCGCGACGCCCCTGGCCGGCGGCCAGGATGCGGCGCGCCGAGAAAGTGAGACCTGTCATGACGCAACGTCCGCCCATACCGCCGCCGCCCTACACCGGAAGCTGTCTTTGCGGCGCGGTGCGCTATTCGGTCGGCGGCAGGCCCCTGCAAATAACCGCCTGCCACTGTGACGCCTGCAAGAAGATGTCGGGGGGAACCAATCTGCTGGTCTTCACCACGCCGCGCGAATCATTTCAGCACCTGAAAGGCGAAGTGCTGCGTTTCCGCCGCACGGCCGATTCCGGGCGCCACAGCGATGTGGTGCATTGCGCTGTCTGCGGCACAAGATTGTGGCATGAGCCGCAAGCCTTCCCGGTCATGACCGTCGCCGCAGGTACCCTGGACGATCCCAGCTGGGTCGTGCCCGCCACCCATATCTGGACCGAAAAGGCCTCGCCCGGGGCGCTGATGCACGACGACGCGGTGAAATTCACCGGCCAGCCGCCGCGTGAGGCCCAGGTCGCGGCGTTCCGCGCGCTTTATGGGGACGGTGCGTGATCCTCGGCACCCCGCTGTCGCCGGCCGCCGTCCGGGTGATGCTGCTGGGCTCCGGCGAGCTGGGCAAGGAAGTGGTCATCGAGCTTCAGCGGCTGGGCGTGGAGACCATCGCGGTGGACCGCTACGCCAACGCCCCCGCCCAGCAGGTCGCCCACCGCGCCCATGTCATCGACATGACCGACGCCAAGGCCTTGCGCGCCCTGGTCGAGCAGGAGCGCCCGCATCTGCTCGTGCCGGAGATCGAGGCCATCGCCACCGACGAACTGGTGCGCATCGAGGCCGACGGTCTCTGCACCGTCATCCCCACGGCGCGTGCCGCCCATATCACCATGAACCGCGAGCGCATTCGGGTCCTGGCGGCCGAAGAACTGAAGCTGCCGACCTCGCCTTACGCCTTTGCCTCCTCGCTGGAGGATCTGCAGGCGGCGGCGGAAAAAATCGGCTTTCCCTGCTTCGTCAAGCCGGTGATGTCGTCCTCGGGCAAGGGCCAGTCGCGGCTGAAATCGGCAGAGGACGTGGCGCCCGCCTGGGAGAAGGCGCTGAGCGCCGGGCCGGGTGCGCGAGGCCCGCGTGATCGTGGAAGGCGAAGTCAAGTTCGATTTCGAGATCACCCAGCTGACGGTGCGCGCCAAGGACGGCACCCATTTCTGCGAGCCCATCGGCCATGTCCAGAAGGACGGCGATTACGTGGAAAGCTGGCAGCCCCAGCCGATGAGCGCTGCGGCCCGCAAAAAGGCCCGCGACATGGCCGGCGCCGTCACGGGCGCCCTGGGCGGCCTGGGCATTTTCGGCGTCGAGCTGTTCGTCAAGGGCGATGACGTCTGGTTTTCGGAAGTCTCCCCGCGCCCGCACGATACCGGCCTGGTCACGCTGGTGTCGCAATTGCAATCGGAATTCGCCCTGCATGCCCGCGCCATTCTCGGCCTGCCGGTCGATACCCAGTTGCTCTCGCCGGGCGCCTGCGCCGTGATCTATGGCGGCATCGAGGCCGGCGCGCTGACTTTTGAGGGCGTCGACGAGGCCCTGCAGATTCCCGGCACCGAACTGCGCCTGTTCGGCAAGCCGCAGTCTTTCGTCAAGCGCCGCATGGGCGTGGCGCTGGCGCGCGGCGCAACCACCGATGAGGCACGGGCCCGCGCCACCCGCGCCGCGGGCAGCGTGAAACCGGCCGTTTACCCGTCACAATAACTTCACAAAAATAGCCTGTCCGCCGGCCGGCCGGTTAATCGTCCGCATACGCCCTGACCCTAGCGTGGCTGCGGGCGGCGGGGAAGATTTGCCATGACTTCGGGGCAGGGCGAGGAGTTGACGGCGGGCGCGCTGGCGCTGCGCACGGCGGCACTGACGGAGCGCACCACCTGCGGCGAGGTGTTTGAATGGTTTTCGGCCCATCCGGTGGTGCCGGCGGCCGCCATCCTGCACAGCAGGACCGGCGCCGTGCTGGGACTGATCAATCGGTTCATTTTCTTCGCCCGCTATGCCAAGCAGTATGCGCCCGAGCTGTTTTCGCGCAAATCCATTCTCAAGCTGGCCAACCGCACCCCCCTGGTGGTGGATGCCGGGGTGCGGCTCACCGACCTGGGCGCGACCCTGCTGGTGGAAAATCCGCAGGCCCTGGTCGAATGTTTTGTCGTCACCCGGCACGGCCGCTATCTGGGCGTGGGCACCGGCGAGGCCCTGCTGACCGGCAAGGTCAAGCTGCTGCAGGCGCGCGAGGAGCAGCTGTCGCGGGCCCTGCAGTCGGAAACCCGCGCCAATGCGGCCAAAAGCGATTTCCTGGCCCTGATGAGCCATGAATTGCGCACACCGCTGAATGCCATCATCGGTTTTTCCGAGGTGCTGAGCACCGAGATGTTCGGGCCGCTGGGACATGCGCGCTACCGTGAATATGCCGGCGATGTGCACGGCGCGGGCCGCCACCTGCTGGCGCTGATCAACGACATCCTGGATCTTTCCAAGGCGGCGGCCGGCAAGTTCGAGCTGGCCTGCGAGGAAGTCGTGCCCGCCGATATCGTTGCCGAATGCGTGCGGCTGACGCGCGGCAAGGCGCATGAAGGGGGCTTGCGGCTGCGTTTCGACCTGGCGCCGGGCCTGCCCAACCTGATGGTGGACCGGCTGCGCTTCAAGCAGGTCCTGCTGAACCTGTGTTCCAATGCCATCAAATTCACGCCGTCCGGCGGCCGCGTGCATATCACCGCCGACCAGCGCGAGGACGGCGGCTTCGTGCTGGCGGTGTGCGACAGCGGCATCGGCATGACGGCGGAGCAGATTCCGCTGGCGCTGGAGCCGTTCCGCCAGATTGCCTCGCCCTTTGCCCGCAACGCCGAAGGCACCGGGCTTGGCCTGGCGCTGGTCAAGTCGCTGATAGAATGCCACGACGGCCGGCTGGAAATAGAAAGCGCGCCGCATCGCGGCACCACGGTGCGGCTGGTGTTGCCGCCGGAACGCACCGTGCGGCGCAGAACGGCGCTCTCCGCCTAGGTCGGATTCTCCAGACTGAACTGGGCCGCGTCGTCATCGTACGAAAACAGCTCGCCGAAACGCGCCCAGACTGACCACCGCCCGCAGCGTTTCCTCCGCCGCGTCCTCGGCCATATGGTCTTCCAGCTCGTCCAGGAAGCGGGTCTTGGGCGCGGTATGGCTGGCGCGTTCGTCCAGCACTTCGGCGGATATGGGCGGCCAGCGGCACATGGCTCATCAGGGCGCGGGAGAAGATCTCCTTGCGCTCGTTCAGTTCGCCGTCGGCGAAGCGCCGGCCCATATGGGTCAGCCGGATGTCGCCGCCCTCGATATCCGCCAGCCGCAGCAGCTGCATGGCTTCGGCGACGGGAAACAGTTCGTCGACTTCCAGTTCCTGCTCATAGGCGATGTCGGGCAGGTCGGCCTTGCCGTCATAGGGCGCCGCCGCCAGCGCCTCGATCAGGCCCGGCAATCTGGTTGGGCGAGACATGGCGGCAGCGGCATCTCGATGCCGGCATTGCCCCGCGCCTGGGCCTGGCGCATGCGCTCGACCCGCCGGGCCGTCATCTCGACATAGATCTGGTCGACATAATCCTCGAACTGCGGGCGTGGTGCGGTCGCGCGGCTGCGGCAGGTCGATCTTGATTTCCGACGCTGACGCGGCCCGGATTGGACGGAGAACAGCAGCACCCGGTCGCACATCAGCACCGCTTCCTCGATGTTGTGCGTCACCAGGATGATGCCCTTGATCGGCAGCTTGCCGTTGCCCCACAGCTCCATCAGGTCGGTGCGCAGATTTTCCGCCGTCAGCACATCCAGCGCGCTGAAGGGCTCGTCCATCAGCAGGATGTTGGGATGCACCACCACGGCGCGGGCAAAGCCGACGCGCTGGCGCATGCCGCCGGACAATTCGCGCGGATAGGCGCTTTCATAACCGTCCAGGCCGATCAGATCGATGGCGGCCAGCGCGCGGGCTGCGGATTTCCGTCTGCGGCAGGCCCAGCGCTTCCAGCCCCAGCTGCACATTTTCCAGCACCGTCAGCCAGGGAAACAGCGCGAAGCCCTGGAACACCATGGCGACGCCCTGCGCCGGCCCTTCGATCGGCGCGCCCATATAGGTGAGGCTGCCGCCCTGCGGCCGCGCCAGGCCCGCGATCAGGCGCAGCAAGCGTGGATTTGCCCGAGCCGGAACGGCCCAGCAGGCCGACGATCTCGCCCTCCTTCAAGGTCAGGTTGACGTCGTCCAGCACCAGCAATTCCTCGCCGCCGCCGCGGGGAAAGGAGCGGCGGACATCGTGCGACTTCGAGAAGATTGGTCATGTGCCATATCGCCCTCACGATCAGCCGGATATTTGCGTTCGGCGTACCAATAAAGCGGCCGCCAGAAGATGCGGTTCACGCACCACCACGAAGAAAGCTCATCACCGCGATGCCCAGCACGACCTGGCGGAAATCGCCGGCCGTGGTGGCGTCGGCGATATAGGCGCCCAGGCCATGGGCATGCAGCGGTGTGGCTGCCCCAGTTCGCCACTTCCGCCACGATCGCGGCGTTCCAGGAGCCGCCCGAGGCGGTGATGGCGCCGGTCACGTAATAGGGAAACACCGCGGGCAGCGCGACCTTGCTTCCACCACAGCCAGCCCTTGCACCCCGAAATTGTCGCCGGCGTCGCAGCAATTCGCGCGGCATGGTGCTGGCGCCCGCGATGACGTTGAACAGGATGTACCATTGGGTGCCCAGCACCATCAGCGGCGACAGCCAGATGTCGGGATTGAGCGACCAGATGCACGATCATCGACACCACCAGCGGGAACAGGATATTGGCGGGGAAGGCGGCGAGGAATTGCGCCACCGGCTGCACGATGCGGGTCAGGCGCGGCCGCAGGCCGACATAGATGCCGACCGGCGTCCAGACCAGGCTGGCCAGCGCGATCAGCACCACCACGCGCAGCATGGTGATGACAGCCCAGGCCGATGGCGGCGCCAGATCGCTCCAGCTGAGATTGGCATGGGCGAAGGCATAGATCGCGCCAGGCGGCATAGAGCGCCCAGCAGGGCCAGGATCGCATACCACAAGCATGTCGGCGACGCGGCTGTCGGCCTCGCGGATCGCCGCCGCGCACCCCGAAATGCGGCGGATGCCAGCGATAGCTCCAGCGCATCATCGCGTCGAACGGCGCGGTCATCCAGTCGATCAGGCGCGAGCGGCGCAGCATGGTGAGGACCCAGCTCTGCGGCGGGTCCTCGGTCTGCTCGTTGCCGACGCGGAAACGGTCGGCCCAGGCGATCAGGGGCCGGAACAGAAGCTGGTCGTAGATCAGGATCACCACCAGCATGGCGCCGATGGCATAGAAGATGGCGGCGAGATCCTGCTGGGCGATGGCGACCGCGATATAGGAGCCGATGCCGGGCAGGGCGATGGTGGTGTTGCCGACGCTGATTGCCTCCGACAGGGTAACGAAGAACCAGCCGCCCGACATGGACACCATCATGTTCCAGATCAGCGGCGGCATGGCGAAGGGCGCCTCGATGCGCCAGAAGCGCGCCCAGGCCGATTCAGCCCGAACATGCGCCCGGCCTCGGTCAGGTCTTCGGCGGCACGGTGCGCAGCGACTGGTAGAAGCTGAAGGCCATGTTCCAGGCCTGGCTGGTGAAGATGGCGAAGACGCAGGCCAGTTCGGCCCCGAACACCCGTCCCGGCGACAGGCGACAGGAACCACACCACGGTCACCGACATGAAGCCCAGGATCGGCACCGATTGCAGGATATCCAGCAGCGGCACCAGCAAGGTGCCGGCGCGCGGGTTCTTGGCCGCCCAGGTGGCATAGGTGAAGGTGAAAGCCAGCGAAACGCCCATGCGCGATCAGCATCCGCAGGCCGGTGCGCAAGGCATAGCCGGGCAGCAGGAAGGGATCCAGGCTCAGATTGGTCCGCGTTGACGGCGGACAGCGGCTGGACCAGAAAGCGGCTGGCATCGGCGAAGACGATGATGAAGCCCAGCACCAGCACCGCCGCCAGCAGGTCCCAGCGGCTGGGCAGCAGGCGGCGTGCTTCGATCGAGACGGGCGGCAGGATCTTCATGTCCGGCGGGCCTCGAGGGCGGGCGTGGTTGAGACGATTATTCCCTGCCCGGATAGGCGGGTTCGCGTGGACAGGCAACCTTTTTGAGGCGCCGGGACGAAGGCGCGCGCCGGCCTGGACGTGGCGCGCGCTTCGCGGCGTGTTCCACGACAGCGCGCTGGCGGACCGGTTATCGCCAAAGTATTGTATACACTGAAAACATAAGGATCCCGGCGGGGGCAAGTTTTCCGGGACTTTGCCGCTGTTGCACTTGCGCCACCCCACAAAATCAGCGTAAAACCGCGCAAACGCAGGGAAAAACGGTGGATTATCCGCTGGTTAGCCCTACGGGTCGCGCATCGTACAGTTTTCACGGGCGGAACGGCGACAGGTCAATGACGCAGGGCGAGCACAGCAAGGTCACGAGGAGCGGATTTTCCGCTTGCGTGTCTGCGCGCGCCACCAATCAGCCCCGTCCTTCCCTCGGTTCTTCGCACGCGCTTCTTCTTCTTAGCTGCCCCTAGGCGCTGCTCGATGCGCGAATGGTTCGCGCGTCGCGGTGTTTAGGGGATCAAGGCAACGGAGAGAATTGAAGCCGCACCTGCGGCGAACAGAAGGACATTTGTCATGGCCAGCATCGAGACCGATACCACACCGATTCAGATCTTCGACACCACATTGCGCGACGGCGAACAGTCGCCGGGCGCCGCGATGACGCATGAGGAAAAACTCGCAGATCGCCGAATTGCTCGACGAGATGGGCGTCGATGTCATCGAGGCGGGATTTCCGATTTCCTCGCCCGGCGATTTCAAGGCGGTGCAGGAGATCGCCAAGATCGTCAAGAGCGCCAGCGTCTGCGGACTTGTCGCGCGCCGGCTTCAAGGATATCGACCGCGCCGGCGAAGCGCTGAAGGGCGCGCACCGTCCGCGCATCCACACCTTCATTTCCACCAGCCCCGTCCATATGAAGCACAAGCTGAACATGGGCGAAAACGCCGTGCTGGAAGCGGTGGGCGCCTCGGTGACGCGGGCCCGCAACTTCACCAGCGAAGTGGAATGGTCGGCGGAGGACGCCACCCGCACGGTGCCGGATTTCCTGTGCAGCTGCGTGGAAGTCGCCATCCATTCCGGCGCCACCGTGATCAATGTGCCCGATACGGTGGGCTATTCCACGCCGCAGGAATTTTCGAGATCATCACCATGCTGCGGGAACCGCGTGCCCAATGCGGACAAGGTGATCTTCTCCACCCATTGCCACAATGATCTGGGCCTGGCGGTGGCCAATTCGCTGGCCGGCGTGCTGGCCGGGCGCGCGGCAGGTGGAATGCACCATCAACGGCATCGGCGAACGCGCCGGCAATGCCGCGCTGGAAGAGATCGTGATGGCGCTGAAGGTGCGCAAGGACATCATGCCCTTCACCACCGGCATCAACACCACACTGCTGCAACCGCGCCTCCAAGCTGGTGTCGAACGTCACCGGCTTTCCGGTCCAGTACAACAAGGCGATCGTCGGCAAGAACGCCTTCAGCCATGAGAGCGGCATCCACCAGGACGGCATGCTGAAGAATGTCGAGACCTACGAGATCATGCGGCCCGAGGATGTCGGGGTGAACGCCACCTCGCTGATGCTGGGCAAGCTGTCGGGCCGCCATGCCTTCCGCGACAAGCTGGAGAACATGGGCTACACGCTGGAAGACGACGCCTTCGAGGATGCCTTCCGGCGCTTCAAGGACCTGGCCGACAAGAAGAAGCATGTCTTCGACGAGGATATCGCCGCCCTGGTGGACGACGAGATCATGCGCGGCCAGGACACGATCTCGATCAAGGCGCTGCGGGTCGAGACCGGCACCGGGATCATCCCGGTGGCCGTCGCTGACCCTGGATGCCGCAGGCGAGGATCAAGCAGCGTGACCACCGAGCGGCGACGGCCCGGTGGACGCCATCTTCAAGGCCATCCGCGAGGCCTATCCCCACAGCGCCAACCTGCAGCTGTTCCAGATCAGCGCCGTGACCGAGGGCACCGACGCCCAGGCCACAGGTCAGCGTCCGGCTGGAGGAAAACGGCCGCACCGTCACCGGCAAGGCTTCCGACACCGACACCATGGTGGCGGCCGCCTATGCCTATGTGAATGCGCTGAACAAATTGCTGGTGAAACGCGAAAAACAGGCGCCCGAAGCGTTAACCGTCGCGCGGTAAACATTGGGTCGACGAACAGCCCCCCGGGAAAGGCGCTCCGGGGCGTCGGTTTCGGCAAGGGCGCTGGCACATTTTGGCCCGGACTATCGGGTTAGGGATACGATTAGCATGTTCGGCAGTCTTCTTGGCGCTCTCTCCAGCGACATGGCCATCGATCTGGGGACGGCGAACACGCTGGTCTATGTCAAGGGCCGCGGCATCGTGCTCAACGAGCCCTCGGTGGTCGCCACCATCACCACCCGCGGCGGCAAGAAGTCGGTCCGCGCCGTCGGCAACGACGCCAAGATGATGCTGGGGCGCACGCCCGGCAACATCGAAGCCATCCGCCCCATGCGCGACGGCGTCATCGCCGATTTCGAAGTCGCCGAGGAGATGATCAAGCACTTCATCCGCAAGGTGCATAACCGCCGCTCCTTCGCCAATCCCATGATCATCGTCTGCGTGCCGTCCGGCTCCACCGCGGTCGAGCGCCGCGCCATCCAGGAATCGGCGCTGTCGGCCGGCGCCCGCCGCGTCTTCCTGATCGAGGAGCCGATGGCGGCCGCCATCGGCGCCGGCCTGCCGGTCAGCGAACCCACCGGCTCCATGGTGGTGGACATCGGCGGCGGCACCACCGAGGTGGCGGTGCTGTCGCCTGGGCGGCATCGTCTATTCGCGCAGCGTGCGGGTCGGCGGCGACAAGATGGACGAGGCGATCATCGCCTATATCCGCCGCCACCAGAATCTGCTGATCGGCGAAGCCTCCAGCGAGCGCATCAAGAAGGAGATCGGCTCCGCCGCCCTGCCCGATGGACGGCAACGGCGTGACCATGGAGATCAAGGGCCGCGACCTGCTGAACGGCGTGCCCAAGGAAATCACCATCACCCAGCGTCACATCGCCGAAGCCCTGGCCGAGCCGGTGGGCGCCATCGTCGAAGCGGTGAAGGTGGCGCTGGAAGCCACGCCGCCCGAACTGGCCGCCGACATCGTGGACAAGGGCATCGTGCTGACCGGCGGCGGCTCGCTGCTGGCCAACCTCGACCAGGTGCTGCGCGACGAGACCGGCCTGCCGGTCTCCATCGCCGACGACCCCTTGTCCTGCGTCGCGCTGGGCACGGGCCGGGTTCTGGAAAACACCAAGGGTATGCGTCACGTCCTGTCCACCGCCTTTTAAGACGCGCGGATAGGGGCCGCGTCCGCTCATGGCAAACGACCTGGAAAATCGCCCGCAAGAGCAATGCCCAGCTTCCGCTGGTCATCGTCATTGCGCTGGCGATCGTCCTGGTGCTGCTGGGCAAGGCGCAGAGCGGGCTGTTCGACCAGGCGCGCGCGCATGTCACCGACTGGATGGCGCCGGCCCTGGAGAAGGTACGCGCGCCCGTGGCCGGCTTCGACCGCTGGATCGGCTCGATCGCGGAGATATTCTCCGTCTATGAGCAGAACCTGAGGCTCAAGGAAGAGAATGCCCGCCTGCGGCAGTGGCGCAATGTTGCCATCGTGCTGCAGGGGCGGGTGGGACGCTACCAGGCCCTGCTGCATGCGGTGCCCGATCCGCAATTGAACCGCGTGCTGGCGCAGGTCATCGGCCGGGCCAGCCGTCCCTTCCTGCAGACCATGATCCTGGATGCGGGCCGGGGCAATCATGTCCTGCCCGGACAGGCGGTGATGGATGCGCGCGGCATGATCGGGCGCATCTATCTGACCGGCCAGCGCACCAGCTGGGTCATCCTGCTGACCGACCTGAATAGCCGCATTCCGGTCACCATCGCGCCGCGGCAGCGTCCAGGCCATCATGACCGGCGATAACAGCGCCATGCCGATCCTCGACATTGTCCCCCACACCGTGACCCTGCATGCGGGCGACCAGGTGACCAGCTCCGGCGATGGCGGCCTGCTGCCGGCCGGCCTGCCGGTCGGCACCGTCGTGCCTGACGGCGCCGGCGGCTGGCGGGTGGCGCTGCTGGCCGATGCCGCCTCCAGCCAGGATGTCGAGATTCTGAACTTCTCCCAGCCGCCGGAATCCCCACCCGCAAGCGCGCAGTTGCCGGCCGAAGCCGCCGGGCTCAAGCCCCAGCCGCCACCGCCGCCGCAATCGGCCAGCCAACCGGCCGCAACCGCCGCCGCCGCGCAGGTCAAGTCCAAGCCCGTCGCGCCCCCGCCAGCGGCGGCCGCGACGCCGGCCCGGAGCGCCGTGCCGGCCGCCACGCCAGACGTGGATCGTTGACCATGGCAAATCTGGAGCGCCCCGCCGTCGCCCCCCGTTTCCGGTTCCTGGTCGCCCTGATACCGGCGTCTTGCGGCCTCCTGGCGGTGCTCATCGCCAACATTCCCATCTCGCTGCTGGGCGGGCTGGT
Source organism: uncultured Alphaproteobacteria bacterium (assembly GCA_963835715.1). GTDB lineage: Bacteria > Pseudomonadota > Alphaproteobacteria > Micropepsales > Micropepsaceae > Rhizomicrobium. Next base: position 40,012 of record CAWIGN010000002.1, on the reverse strand, counting down.
GCCGCCGCCGCTGCTGGGCCTTGGTGCCGGTCTATTTCTGGTGCCTGGTGCGCCCGGACCTGATGACCCCCGCGGTCGCTTTCGGCATCGGACTTGCCGAAGACCTGATGTCCGGCGGCCCTCCTGGCATCTGGACCCTGGCCTTTGTCTTGACCTATGCCGTTGTGGCGCGCCAGCGCGACAGTTTTGCCGGCTTGGCCGGGCCTGGCGCGCAGTGCTGGGTTTTGCCGCCGCGGCGGCCTTCGCCTGCGCCGTCGCCTATTTCACGGTGGCGGGTCTGGCATTCCTGACCCCCGATACGCGCCTGCCGCCGGTAACGCCGATCCTGGGCGAACTGGCGATGACGGTGATTTTCTACGTCCCCGCCACTTTGGCGGTGGGATGGTTGCATCATCAGCTGGTCGGCGCATCACGGAGGTGACGTCTGATGCCGCTGTTCGACAAGAAGGACAAGAGTCGCTACACCGCCTTCACCCGCCGCTCGGTGGGAATGGGCGGCGCCATGACGGCGGTGTTCGCGATTCTGGCGGGCCGTCTTTACCAGCTGCAAATCCGCGACGGCGACCAGTATATGGTCGAGGCCGAGGACAATCGCGTTTCCGAGCGCCTGATCGCGCCGCCGCGCGGACGCATCATGGACCGGTTCGGCGTCGAACTGGCCAACAGCCGGCGCAACTATCGCGTCCTGCTGGTCAGCGAGCAGGCCACCGAAGGGGTCCAGAGCGCCCTGGACATCATCAGCAAGGTCATCGCGCTCAGCGATCAGCAGAAAAAGAAGATCCTGCGCGACATTGCCGTCAACAAGAAATTCGTGCCGGTGCCGGTGGCGGAAAATCTCAGCTGGGAGGAATTTTCCCGCGTCAACCTGCACTTGCCCTATCTGCCGGGCATTCAGTGCGATGTGGGCGAGACCCGCGACTATCCCTTCGGCGGAGAGCTGGTGCATATCCTGGGCTATGTCGCCTCGGTATCGCCGGAGGACGTGAGCGCATGACGACGATCCGCTGATGAGCCTGCCGGGCATGCGCATCGGCAAGCGGGGCATCGAAAAACCGTATGACAAGGAAATTGCGCGGCAAGGCCGGGCGCCTCCCGGGTCGAGGTCAACGCCTATGGCCGCATCATTCGCGAGCTGGGCAAGGATCCGGGCGAACCGGGCGAGGATGTCTATCTCACCATAGACCGCCAGGTGCAGGCGCTGGCCGATCAGCAGCTGGACGACGAGAGCGCCGCGCTGGTGGTGATGGATGTGAACAACAGGCGATGTCATCGCCTTGTCCTCCACGCCCGGTTTCGACCCCAACCTCTTCAATGTCGGCCTGTCCGGCCCGCAATGGCATGACCTCACCACCGACGATCACAAGCCGCTGCTGAACAAGGTGACCAGCGGCATCTATCCGCCCGGCTCCACCTTCAAGACCGCGGTGGCGCTGGCGGCCATCGAGGCAGGCCTCGCCACGCCGGATTATCGCGTCACCTGCAATGGTCGCATCACGGTGGGCAACCACACCTTCAATTGCTGGGCCTGGACCACCTATCATCGCGGTCATGGCTCGCTGGATCGTCGAAGGCGGGATCAAGAATTCCTGCGACGTCTTCTTCTACGAGACTGCGCGCAGGCTGGGCATCGACGCGATCGAGCAGTCGGCACGCAAGCTGGGTCTGGGTGCGGTCACCGGCATCGAACTGCCGGGCGAGCATTCCGGCCTGGTGCCGTCGCGCGAATGGAAGCAGAGGACCTACAAGCAGGCCTGGCAGCCGGGCGACACGCTGAGCGTCGGCATCGGCCAGGGCTATGTCACCGCCACGCCGCTGCAGATGTGCCAGCAGGTTGCGCGCATCGCCAGCGGCAAGGCCGTCTCGCCCCGCATAGTCCATTCGGTGGGCGGCAAACCAGTGCCCGCCCGAACCGGCGCAAGCTGGATTTCTCCGACGAAGCGCTGGCGCGGGTGCGCAATGGCATGGACCGGGTGATGAATGAGCGCGGCGGCACCGCCTATCACTTGGCGCATCCCCGTGCCGGGCTTTGAAATGGCAGGCAAGACCGGCACCGCCCAGGTGCGCGCCTACACCAAAGAAGAACATGCGCGCGGCATCACCAAGAACAGCGCCCTGGACTGGAAGCTGCGCGACCATGCCTTGTTCATCGGCTACGCCCCCGTCAAGGATCCCAAATACGCCATCGTGCGCATCATCGAGCATGGCGCCACGCAGGCCCATCCCCATGTCGCCAATGCGCGCGATGTCATGCTGTTCTGCCAGCAGCGCGACCCGCATGGCATGCCCACCGCCTATCCTCTCACCAATTCCGCCAGCGCCGCCGCGCCGCGCGATCTGGCGGCCGCCAAGCCGGTCCCGCCAAAGGCTGGTGGCTGATGGCGCTTCGCCCCTACGCCGCCGCCAAGCGCACCCTGTCCTTCGCCGACAAGCTGGGGGAAATGAACTGGGGCCTGGTGCTGCTGATCTCCCTGATCGCCTGTGCCGGCATCGCCATGCTCTATTCCGTCGCAGGCGGGCAATTTCAGCCCTGGGCGCTGTCCGCAGATTGGTCAATTCGCCCTCGGCCTGATCGTGCTGGTGGCCGCGGCCGTCATCGACATCCGGGTATGGATGAGCCTGGCCTATCCCGCCTATGGCTTCGCCTTGTTGCTGCTGGTCGCGGTGGATGTGGCGGGCCATGCCGGTCTGGGCGCCCAACGCTGGATTTCGCTGGGGCCGCTGGATCTGCAGCCCTCCGAACTGATGAAAATCGCGCTGATCCTGGCGCTGCCGCGGTTTCTCCATGGCAAGAGCGTGGAGGAAGTCTCCAAGCCGCTGCCTTCTGGCCATCGGCCTGGCGATGATCGGCATACCCGCCATATTCGTGGTGCTGCAGCCCAATCTGGGCACCACCTTGATCATTGTCGCCGATGGCTGCTCGCTGCTGTTCCTGGCGGGGCTGTCCTGGTGGTGGATCGCCCCGACCCTGGCGGGCGTGGTGGCGGCCGTGCCGCTGGCCTGGCGCTTTGTGCTGCATGACTACCAGAAGGCACGGGTGGAAACCTTCATCCATCCCGAGGACGATGCGCTGGGCAAGGGCTGGAACATCACCCAGGCCAAGATCGCCATCGGTTCGGGCGGGCGTGGCGGGCAAGGGCTTCCCCAGGGAACCCAGAGCCGGCTGAATTTCCTGCCGGAAAAGCAGACCGACTTCATCTGGACCAGCGTCTGCGAGGAATTCGGCTTTGTCGGCGCGCTGGCGGTGCTGGTACTGTTCGCCGTGGTGATCTTTTACGGCGTGCAAACGCCGATGAGCGCCCGCAGCCAGTTCGGCCGGCTGCTGGCCATGGGCGTCACCCTGAACTTCTTCTATCTACATCATGATCAACGGGTTGATGGTGATGGGCCTGATCCCCGTGGTGGGCATCCCCATGCCGCTGCTGTCCTATGGCGGCAGCGCCATGCTGACGGTGATGTTCGGATTCGGCCTTTTGATGAGCGTTCATATCCACCGCCAGGTCGAGATTCCGCGCCATTCCGGCGGTATTATCTAAGCCCTTATTTTCCCGGCCAAATCCGCCCACAGGGGGCGGGCAGGCCTTTGTAGACAGGGCGAATTGCCTCTGCTATGAGGCCGCTCCCTGATCGGTCTTCCGGTCGGGCCGCGTGGGTGATTAGCTCAGTTGGTAGAGCAGCTGACTCTTAATCAGCGGGTCGTAGGTTCGATCCCTACATCACCCACCATTCTTTCAATTGCTTAGCAGGCGCTCTGTCTCTCATTGCGACAAAGCATCACCTGCTCATTCCGATAAATCCCCCTGTTCGTTCGAGCTTCCAACATTTTTCTCGCGCCAATCTGGCGCTGTTTCGTCGTCTGCTTTGCGTAGAGTTCCACCATCTTTCGCCGAGCGATGCCCGCTCAGGGCGCGCATCTGCGCATTGGTCAGGCCTGCACCCGTGGCGGCTTCGCTCGGCGCGTGAGAGGCCTGCCAATTAAGCACGCCGTCTTTATAAGAAAGAGGGGCGGTCGTTATCGGCCACTTCCCGAATATTCGTCGCATTCGTTCAATTTGTCCGGCGGTATCGCTTGATATCGTTGTTGACGCTGTCGGCGACATAGATCGTTCTTCCATCGGGCGACATGGTCATGGCATGGGCTTCGCCATATTCGTTGGCGCCAAAGCCCTCCTTGCCCAACCAGCCCAGAACATTCCCATTCCTGTCCAGCCGCATGATCATGCCGTCAAAGCCTGCCGTCATCCACAACTGGTCCCTGCTGTCGACATAAAGACTGCAGATAAGGTTTTGCATCTTCACCGTCTTCAGATGCTTGCCGTTGGAATCGTAGATCAACAGATTCTTCGCTTCGCGGTCGCCAATGAATACCGTGCCCTCCTTGTCGACAGCCAGGGCATGAATGTTTGCTGCGGGAGGTGCATTATCCTCATGCTTCAACGTCCAGGTGATGAGGAATTTTCCGTTTTTGTCGAACTTGACGACGCGCGGGTCCGGTCCGCCATGACCCGTGGCGACGAAAACATCTCCATTGGGGCCCACCGCGACCGCTGTCGGTTCGTTGAAGAAATGGTCTCCTGTGGCTTCGTCCCAGCTGCCGGCCCTGCCGTTGGTGCCCAGCCGCATCAACACTTCACCGCGCGAATTGAGCTTGACCACCGTGTTGCATTGCTGGTCGCTGAGCCAGATATTATCGTCCTTGTCGATGAACATGCCGTGGGGGCGTGAAACAATATCGGGGTCGAAGCTGCGCACCAGCCTGTTGCCGGCGTCATATTCCAGCAATTCATACATCGGCTGACGCTGGAAAACGATCAAGTGACCGTTCCTGAGAAGCCCGACGCTGGCGACGTTGGAAAATTGGGTGGCGGTGGGCGGATGCGGCGGTTCGACATTCTCGTAAGGCAAGGTTGGTGCCGTGGGAATAACCGTGCCCCGCATCGCCATGCCGGCAGCCCCCGCAGGGATACCCCCGCTGGCAGCTTGCGAGGCCCGGCCAGCCCCCTGTCCAGCGCCGGCTGCAGCGACCGCGTCTGCCCAGGGATTCGCCACGACCTGAGGCGGGTTATCCCCGCCATAGGGCAGGGGCGCCTGCCCCGGCGCTTGCACTGCACCATAATCCATCACCAGATTGCAGGCCACGCCCGCACCGGAATCCGTGCCGCGCGAATTGGCCACATTTGGGGGCCGGGTGGCCATGGTGCTGCGCGCAGGCGGAGGGGCGGATACGGTTTGTGCAAAAACCGCCGATGACACGCCCAGACCTAACACTACACAAAGTACGGACCGATTCATGCCGCGTAACCTCCCCGAAAAAGTGTTTTCCTTAGCCCGCACGCTACCACGCCAGCCAAAATCCAGCTGACCAAAGTCAGCCTGAATATGCACCAATTGTCCCTTGGCCTGCCGGTTATTTTGTAACAGCGTAAGTGATACTCTGCATGGGTTGCGTTCCATCTGGATGGAATGGCTGACCCGGTGACGGGGAGAAAATCACGGCTGGGTGCGGAGTGCCCCCAATCTCGCTGACAGTGTCAGGCCGTGATGGGCATTGAGAATTTGTTCGCAGCGCCTGTCCAGATGTCTCGTTAAGGCGCCCATCCACCAAGTATTGTCAAAACTGTAGGCAATTTTTGGCACTGAGCTTCTCCAAAATGGAGCGGTCAATGCCCGGAATCTTGCTGAGATCATCTATCCCGGTGAAGGGGTGCTCCGCGCGGCGTGCCATGACCGCGGTCACGACATTGTCGTTCACCTGCAGTGTGGGTCCCAGATCATACGCCGGCGATGTGTTCACATTGATTACAGTCAGGTTCTTCTGGAAGTAGGCAACCACGCGGTCGAGCTGGTCGTCGGTGCCATTGGCGCCAAACCCGGACATTTCATCATAGACCTGCTGCCAGCGGCTGCTGGAACGGGGCGTCGTAAGAAACTGCGACGCGGCATGGCAGGCGCCGCAAACCGCGGCGACCGCCTGGAAGTCCCGCGGGTCGTTATCGAGGCTGGACGCTTTGGTGATGGCCGCCAAATCGCCGACCAGCGCCTGAACGGGTGAACTCGTCAAAACGGCCGAAGCGCTCGCCATTGCAAAGCCCGCGCACACTATTACTGCTGCCCGGCGAAATCGTCTTTGGCGGGCGGCCTGGCCACTCCTGCAAATCATGTCAGTTATGGGCCTGCCTGCCGCTTCCCGCTTCCAGCGAAGCGCGCCTGGATTCGACGGCGGCTGGATCGCCTTCGGCGAATTGATTCTCGGCGCGGAGGAGGTGTCCGTTGGGATCGAAGGCCAATTCCAGGAATTTCTCGCTGTGGATGAGATTGTGATGCTCATCCCTGAGCTGGGCAATGATCTTGTGTGACCTCACATCGATAACGTCACCCGATGAGGATAGCGCGATCTTTCCGTCCAAGCCCATGGTGATCCAGTTGGAAGCATGCTCGGTCTTGATCGTCTTGGCGGGCGCGAGCTTCCAGTTGTCCTGACCTTCGTTGTCATAGATCAGCATCTGATTGTTGATCGCGTCCGGTACCCACATTTCGCTTTCGTCGGGGGTCAATGCCAGGCCGTGCTGGGGAGCGCCATGGCCATAAAAATACTGATTGGGATCGGCCCATTTTGCTTTCCAAATTTCTGCCGGGGCCTCGACGCGCTTGATAATCTTGCCGGATTTGGCATCGGCGATCTCGAAACCCAACAAATTGTTTAGATTGGCATAAACTCTCGAGGCATCGTGATTGATGACGAAGACGCGGATGTGATCGTCGAAGGTGATTGTATGGGTTGCTTTCATCGTGGCCATGTCGGCCACCGTCATGGTCAGGCCGTTGGGCGCGGCGAACACGGTTTTGCCGTCGGCGCTCATGCCCGTGTTGTGATTGAACATGCTTTTTGGCGTCTGGATGATACCCTTCACAGCGCCTGTTCTGGCGTCTATCACGCGATGGAAGTCCTTGAGGTTTGAGCCCACCTCAAGCGTCAGGCCGTCAGGCGTGATTTGGCCTCGTTCGCAGCACGTACCTTTCTCATACGTGTTGTCCCAGACGATTTTATCGGTGGCCAAATCCATGGCGATCAAATGACCGCGGGTGGAGATATAGATCATGTTGGTGACCGGGTCGGCCATCATGCCTGATACTTCGGCGGGTTCTATGGATGCAGGCAGGTTTTGGATCGGAATGCGTTTGACGAATGAGTAACCAGCCTTGGCATCGAGTACGATGATGCCTTCTCCAGTCTTCACTCCCGAATCGGGATCGTCTGAATGGCCACCCGGGGTGGCGATATAGATTAGGTCACGCGCGCGACGGGCAAACTGTACGGGACCATTACGGGGCCGCGCTTGGCCCACCTTGCCCTCAAGCCGGACCGGATGGTCAATCGAGCTGGTCGCGTTTTGGGTGGTCAAACACTGTCCACCGCCGTCCAAAAAACCGAAGCACGGAACACCATTGCCATCCGGTTCGCCGTGGGCCGGCCCAACCTTGCCGAAGAACATTTGCGCTTCAGATGGTGTAACTGAAAGTGGCTCGAAGGTTAGAAACCCCGCGAGGGCGATAACCGACCCAGCCGCCAACAGAAATCTCCGATTTGGCATTTCAATCCTCCTGCCTTGTCGGCACGCAATTTCTATCAATTCGCTCGCTACAAAAAGAGCCAGTCAGGTCATGACCACAAAAGTTTTTAAACTGTTCGCGCGTGCACTCTTACCAGATGAAAGGGTGGGCTCGAGCCTCAACGTGTGTAACAAAGTGTCGTTAAATGAGACATGAGTTGCAACTGTCTGATAACGCGTCCCATGACGGTTGCGATCTGGAAGCGCGCGCGGCTCATCTGGTCGATGTCGCGCCGCGCCAGCGCGGCGCGCTGGTGGCCTTTCACGCCAACGCGCTGCACCGGGTGACGCCAATCACGCGCGGGATGCGAAAATCCCTGGTCGCCTGGGCGGCGGGACCGGCGTATCGCTAACTTTAAGCTGGCCTGACGAATATCTTATTTTTTTTGCCAGCAGAACCGATGCCGCAGTAGAAAGTGTTCCGCATACAGCGGCATACATATGATGGTTTGCGGCCTTTTTTTATCTGGGCTTAACAATACAGCCTGGCGGAAACGCATACGATGAAAAGATACCCCGCGAACGCGTTAGCGGTAGACGCCCGCCCAATCGCCGCATGCGCGGTTACGGGCGTGCGGCGTGATTGCGCGTAGACGCTAGGCGGCGAGGGGCGGCCTTTGTTCCAACACGCCGCCATCGGTAAGCACGTCCCAAAACGGCTTCTGCTCTCGCTTCACGCGCTCCAGCATCGATGACACAACGCAATAGCAGGGCTGCCGTGTCCCGTGAAAGTTTATCACCGGGCCCAGGCGCTCGAAATGTATGCCCATCGGCACGAGCAGGCGCAGCAGCGTGGGTTCCATGGTCGCGCACCAATGGGTGATGCCGTGTTCGAAGCTCATTCTGACGAGCGATTGAATGAGGCCAAGACTCATAAGAGGGGCAATACTGCGCCGCCCGCGCGCCTCGCTGCGGCCTTCATACTGCGTATCGCCCTCGCGCCGGCGAAATTGTTTCGAGATGCTGAAACGCGAGACTTCCGCGGTTCGCTGAAGCGGCAGACGTTTCAGTCCCGGATCGGTGCAAACCCGCTGGATGGCGAAACTTCGATCCAGGGCGCCCTGTATCGGCAGGATCAGGCGCGTCGTACCCACGGCCCGGCCGCTTGCGCGATGAATCAAGAGGCTGTGCACCGAGTGCGAATCAAACTCGTCGAATTCAATGCCATCCGGGAAGCCAGCGGCATCTTCGAATGCATTTTCGATGCAATACACCTGGTAGCGAATTTGCTGGGCAAGCTTTATCTCCGCGTCACTGCGGGCGGCAACCACCAGAAAATAGGAATTGAACTTGTCAAGCGGCGAGTCTTCGGCCTTTTCAGGAAAATCGGCCGGCTGTTGAATTGTGTGCATGCTTAGTGCCGAACTGATTGTGGTTTTCGGATGCAGCTGCGAGAATTCCTGCGGGATGTGCTGTGCGTATTCACGCTATACGGTCGCATCGGACGCCAACTTCACAAAATGCAGGGCTATGCCGTCATCGTGATGGCGCACGACCCGGCCGCGGGTATGCCCCAGCGTGACCAGTTCGCCGATGGGCGGCCGCGCTTTTGTTCGAAGCGAGACACCTTCAAGGGATATGTCCATAACATCAATGACAAGGTGGCTGCCGTTTTCGAGAGTGATGCTTCCTCTGACCAACGAGGGAACACGTCTGTGTTCGCGCAAGTGAGTCACACCTGCTATGCCGTCCTTGACGAACAGCGCCAGCATTTCCTTCAGCCTCGATTGTTTGGCATCTCCCATTTGGAAACATAATCCTAGATGCCCATTCTTGCGGGACATCGCCAGTCCTTCGAACCGGCCAAAGCCTCCGACATATAATATCAGAGCAGCGTCTTCCGGGAATGCGGCTTCGCACTGCACGCCTGCGCCGCCCGCTGAGAGATTCAACACCTTGCAGTCGGCGCTTTCCTTGGTGCTGGGGTTAAACAGCTGGCCGGGCAGATACAGCTTCACCCGCGTGTATTTCCTCTTGTCCATCGCAACTGATGCAGTCTCCGAATGTGTAGCGCCCATGTCAGTCTCCAGCTGAATGCATTGGAATGTCGGTCGAAATATCGCGCGCCGGCCTAGTGATAATGTTTGCGGATTGGGCCACGCCAAATCGGGGCGTGCGGCGCTGCCGCGATGTCGGAACCACGCAGAAGGGAGGCGCGCTCGTCCAGCGCCGCCGCCGCCAACAGAAAAAGCCCACGGTATCCCTCGCTGTCGGATTCTTCGGCAAATCGCTTCAGCTTGGTCGCCAGCTCGGATAACGCGGCGCGATTCCCTCCGATGCAATCATGTTCCATTACACCATAACGTCCCGCGGCGCGTAACGGCGCAGCCATCGACCAATTACCTTCCTATATGATGAATACAACATGAAGAGCCTCGGCCCGCATATCCGCGCGTCAATCATGCACGGCCGGCAGTGGGCCGCCACCAGCCTGCCGTCAGCGTCATGCGCCCCCCGGCGTCCGGCTTCTTCAAAGCCACATTGCGAGACGACGGGTGTGCCCATTCAGGCGGCCCGGTTTGCATGGGCCGAGTTCCGTTCGACCAGAACGGGCACGCAGGCGTGTTCGATCGAGACGGTGGTTCCGGGATTTGTGGCGGCGATCTTGATCTGGGCACTCAATTGCTGCGCAAGTGCCCGCACTATGCTGGTTCCCAGGCCGGCCTTGGCAGTGGCAGGATCCGCAGGCATGCCGACGCCGTCATCGCCGACGGACAGGGTCCAGTTCGGGCCTCTGGCGCGATAATCGACCCAGATTTTGCCTTTGGGATTGCCCAGAAAGGCATGCTTGAGGGCATTGATCACCAGCTCGGTAACAATAAGGCCAAGGCCAACCGACGTATGGGCCGGAGCGACGCTGTCATCGGCCCTCACGTCCAATGATATCTGATCGTGATCGTGAATCAGGGAAGTACGGATACTTTCGCAAAGGGCGAGCAGGTAGGGGCGCAGTTCGACATCGCCGAGCTTCGAGGTGGCCAGCTGTTGCTGCAGGGCAGCGACAGACATCACCCTGTTATGGGTGTCTTGAAGGTGGCGTCGCGTTTCTTCGTACTGCGCCTTGCGGGCGCTCTGCATGAGGACACTTGCAATGATCTGCAGGCTGTTGGCTATCCTGTGATGCTGCTCTTGCAGCAGGATATCCTTCTGCTGAAGCAGGTCTGCGGTGCGCTTTTGGTTGTTGCGGGTTTCCGTGACGTCGCAGGCCGTCAGCATCAGGCAGGCGTCGGTTTTTTCGACGCAATGAAGCGCTTTCGCGCTGACGATCAGGTGGCGGGTCGGCAGGCCTTCCCGTATCAGATCCAGCGCAAACTCGTCGATCTGGGCAACGCCGGAAGCTGTCACCTTTAAGAGCGACAAGAGCTGAGGAATATTCCATTCGCCGGAGCCCAGTTCCGCCAGCGAGCAATCACACGTTGCGGGGTCGACATCGAAGGCAGCACAGAAAGAGGGGCTTGCCGCCGCCACGTCGAGATTTTCATCCAACAGCAGGAGAGGGGTTCCGGAATTGGCGATGAGCGCCGACGCCAAATTGGCTGGTGCGGGAGGGTACGGCGGTTGGGCGGAGTGCATGGATGCTTCCTTCTGATGACCTGAGGCTCGCCCCGACGAAAGCCATTCTCAGCAGATGCGCGACACGCGGCTAGTTCTCCGGACCAAATGATCGATTCGATAGCGGTTGCATGTCGCCCCCGCCCCGCAAGGTGAGTTCGTTCCACAAATTTTGAAGAAATCCCAGGCTTCCGGGGGCTGTCCCGTTCAGCAAATAGCCCTGGGAAAATTTCAGTCCACGTGTGGGAGCGTTAAGCCAAACGACTTTTGCGCGATAGGCTACGCACCGCTTGACAACGATGAGATACAGATCCAAGGGCAGCGGCAGGAGGGTACCAAGTGTCACCTTGGCGCCCCCTTCCGAAATGTCCCTGATTGTGCAATCGAGCGTAAACGCCCCTTCGGGCGTGAATTGTTCGCCGCTATACACCAGCTTTCCGGCAAGATAGGTCCGCGCGCGGGGCGGCCTTTGCAGGAATGCCGCCGGCGGGCGTTGGCCCCCGGATTGTACGGCCCGGCTGGTGGAATTTCTGTCAGCCATAAGCCGCACGCAATCTGGAAAGTTGGGCATTCACCGCATTGGACGCGTTGCGTGTGGAAACCTCGAGAATTTTCGCCGAAAATTCGTCGGGCGGCAAAGGCTTGGAGAGGATGTATCCCTGAATCTCATCGCAGCCATGCGCGCGCAGGAATTCCAGCTGCTCGCTGGTCTCAACGCCTTCGGCCACCACTTTCAGGCGCAGGCTGTGCGCCATATTGATGATTGCGACGGCGATCGTCGCATCGTCGGCGTTGGTGGTGATATCGCGGATGAAGGCGATGTCAATCTTGAGGGTATCGACCGCAAATCGTCTCAGATAGGCCAGGCTGGAATAGCCTGTTCCGAAATCGTCTATCGAGATGGACAGTCCCAGTTCCTTCAATTCCCGCAGGGCGATATCGGTTCTCTCGCCATAAGCCATGAGCGTGCTTTCGGTAATCTCGAACACCAGCAGGCTCGGGTCGACGCCATGTTCCCGTACAGTATCGGCGACTTGCGCCACGAACCGTTCTTCGCGCACCTGGCATGAAGAGACATTCACGGCAATTTGGATCGGATCCAGTCCTGCTTTCTGCCACTTGCAAATTTGCCGACAGGCCTCACTGATGACCCAGGCGCCCACGGGAACGATCAGGCCCGATTCCTCGAGGGCCGGTATGAACAGGGCGGGCGGAACGAGATTGTGCCCGGGCCGGTTCCAACGGATCAGCGCTTCGGCGCTGGTCCAATTGCCGCTGTGGATGTCCATCTTTGGCTGATAATGAAGGACAAACTCGTTCCGTGGCAGCGCGAGTCTCAGTGCATTTTCAACGTCCGACTTCTCAAGCGCCCGCGAATTCATTTCCTCCGTATAGCAACGGACGGTGTCCCGACCCGCGGCCTTGGCCTCGTACATGGCGGCATCGGCGGCCCGGACCAGGCTTTCCAAATCGCCCGCATCGGCTGGATGACTGGCGATGCCGACGCTCGCGGTTATCTGAATTGTCGGGCACGCCGTGGCAAGGGAGGCCTTCAGGCGCTTCTTCACCCTGTTGGCCACCTCCACCGCGCCCTGGTCGTTCAAAGCGGTCAGGACGATCACGGCAAATTCGTCTCCGCCAATACGGGCAACAACGTCCCCTGGACGCACGCATTTGGCCAACAGGGACGCGAATTCGCACAGCAGTGCATCGCCGGCATGATGCCCCAGCGTGTCATTGACATTCTTGAAATGGTCCACGTCGATCAGCAAAAGCGAGACCGCAAGTTTTTCCTTTTCGGCACGCAAAAGAGCGCTGCTCAGTTTTTCATAGAGAACCGAGCGGTTGGGAAGCCCTGTCAAAGCGTCATGTCGCGCAAGATGCACGAGTTGCTGCTGCGCTTCCCTGCGCTGCGTGACATCCTCGATGATCTCGACGACCCATGGTTCATTTCCCAAGGGATTGGCGATCGAAAAGCTCTGCGCGTGGACCCAGCGTATGCTTTTGTCGGGGCGCACAAGCCGATACTCGCCGCTTGCGTGCGCGCCCGGCGTCCTGCGCCTTTCATGCGTGACCCAGCCCAGATCCTCGGGGTGGATTGCCTGGTAGACCTTATCGATGGAATCGCCGGGTTTCGCACGCAGGCCGGACAATTCCTCCCACGCCGGATTGGCATACTGTATTGTGTTACGTTCGACGTCCATGATCCACAGCGCTTCCGGAATGTTCGCGGCAAGCTGGTGGAACATCTCTTCGCTCTGGCGCAGCTCAGCCGTCCGTAGCTGCACGCTTTCTTCCAGATTCCTGCCGTGCGCCTTTGCTTCGTCGTGTAGCAGGCGAACCTCCAGCAAATTCTGGATGCGCATCAGGATTTCCGCGCGATCAAACGGCTTGCTGATGAAATCCTTGGCGCCGGCCTGCAAGGCGCGGAGTTTCTCGCCAGGTTGCGCGGTGATGACGAGTACGGAAAGATAATTGTCTGTTTCGATTCGATTGAGTTCGGCCATTACCTCCAATCCATTCATCGCCGGCATGTTGAGGTCCAGCAGGATGAGATCGTATTTGTTCTCAAGATGAAGCTTGCCGACGCCGGTCGGATCGGTCGTCGTGGTCACGCAATTATACCCGGCGCGCACCAGCATGGTTTCGAGGATCTGAATATTGACCGGCTGATCGTCCACGATCAGAATGCGGCTGCTCAGGATCATGGATAAATCGATCATGGGATTATGCGGCCTTCGGGCTTGCGGGCCGATTTGCGGTCGCGAAGGCGAGGCCCAGGTCCAGCGATTCCATCAACTCGTCCACCTTGATCGGCTTTGTCAGATATTTGAGAAATCCCTCATTCAAACCAATTTGCACATCGCGCGGATTTGCGTTGGCGCTGAGTGCGATGATCGGAATGTGGGCGGTGGTCTGGTCCTTGCTGAGAACGGACAAGACCTTGAGGCCGCTGAGTCCCGGCAAATTGATGTCCATGAGGATGACATCCGGAAGATGGACCTGGGCCACCTCGACTTCCAGATTGCCGGTTTCGGCCGTCAACAGACGCAAGTCGGGACGTCGCGCAATCAGCATGGTGACGAGCTTGAGATTGGCCGGATTGTCTTCCACATAAAGGATGGTGCGTACCGGACCGGTATATTTTGGCTGGCCGGCGGACCGCGCTGCAACATCTTCCCTGGCAAAATCGTGATTCGGCGCGCTTGTCGCCACCAGGTCGACCCAGAACTGCGTTCCCACGCCGACCGTGCTTTCCACGCCGATCGTGCCCTTCATGACCTCCACGAGACGCTTGGTCACCACCAGGCCGATGCCTGTTCCCTGTTCGACACCGCTCTCCTGTCCGAGACGATTGAACGGTTGAAACAGTTGCGCGAGTTTTTCCGTTGAAAGCCCCATGCCTGTATCGGTAACACTGAGCCGCAGATAGCCCTCCTTGCGAAGGACGCATTCGACCAGGATCGCCCCGTTGGGACGGTTGTATTTGATGGCGTTGGAAAGAAGATTGACCAGAATTTGCCGCACGCGCGTTCGGTCGGCCATGACGAAGCAGGGTTCGTCGGATTCGGGAAAGGTCATGGTGATCCCGCGCTTCAGCGCCAGCGGTTCCATCATGGTACGGCAATCGGTCAGGACTTCGAGAAGCGACATTTTTTCCGTCGAAAATGACAGCCTTCCCGAACTCGATGAGCGAGAGATCCAGGACTTCGTTGATCAGGGCGAGCAAATACCAGCCGGCCTGCAAAATCTGATCGATGCTCACCTTTTGTTCGGGCGTTGGGGCCGGGGTGTCGGACTCCATCAGTTGCGCGAATCCCAGTATGGCGTTCAGTGGCGTGCGCAGTTCGTGACTCATGCTCGAAAGAAATTCCGATTTGGCGAGATTGGAGGCTTCGGCGGTCGCTTTGGCGGTATTCAATTCCGCCTCGACGCGGCGGCGCTCGGTCATGTCCCGCAACAGAGTCGCATAGCCGCGCAGTGATCCGCCGGAATCGCGAATCGCGGTGACAACGACATTGGCCCAAAAGCTCGAGCCGTCCTTGCGCACGCGCCAGCCATTGTCTTCGGACCGGCCTGCGGCCGCGGCCTCCCGCAGCGTCCGCTCGGGCTTGTCGATGGCAATGTCTTCCTGCGAAAAGAAGCGGGAATTATGCTGGCCGATCGCCTCCTTTGTGCTGCAGCCCTGGATGCGCTGCGCGCCCACGTTCCAGCTTCTTACCTTTCCTTCCTCGTCGAGCATGATGATGGCGCATTCCGAAACGCTTTCGACCATCAGCTGAAAGCTTTCCTCCGCCCAGAGCCGCTTGTCCTCGATGTCCTTGCGTGCGGTATTGTCGGTGGCAATAAGCAGGTAGCCGATAATCGGACCCCGGTCGGTCCGCAAGGCAGTGACCGACACGATGGCGGGAAAGCGGCTTTTGTCCTTACGGATATAGGTCAACTCATATATGTCCTCGATTCCGCGCGCGGCCTTGAAGACCAGCGCTTCGAATCCTGGCGCGATCGATGCTCCGCGCTCCTTGCTCAAAATGGCGGCGCGTGTCTTCAGTTCCTGAAGGTCGGAAATGTCGGCCGGCGTGATCTTGTCGACCACGTCGGAGGCCTGGTAGCCCAGCATGAGTTCCGCGCCGGCATTGAATAGCTGCACGATGCCCTTCTCGTCGGTGGCTATGACCGAAAAGTTGGCGCTGTTGAGGATGGCGTGCTGAAGGGCGCCGGATTTTACGATAAGTTCGTCGACGCGAACCTTGGCAAGGTGCGCCCTGCCGTCATCCTGTTCCGGATCATCGGACTTGAAGTTTTCGAAAAGCATATGTCCCTCTATGTATTTTTATCTATGCAATCGGGCGGCCGGAGCTCCACCTCCGGCGCGTGGCGTAGCCCGCCATGCGAGATGTGTCCTGTAAAAGCTGGACGGCGAGCAGGGTCGAGGGATCTGCGAATGCGCGGGGTTCTGGATGACTTTCCTCCCGCGCATGGGGCATTGGAACGCCGATGGCCAAAGCCGCAAGCTGTCCGGCGATTACCAAAAGCGTTGCGCTATGACACGCCTCAATCGAAAGCGCGGAGACATGAATATCACGCGCCGCTCGCGAAAGGGGTTCACAAGGATCGAGCCAATCTCGCTTGTGCGCGCTCAACGGATAAGCGGAATGCGTCATGGCCATTATGCGTTCTCGTGTGGCGAAACTCTCGAGACGGAGCGCAGTGTGCCGATCGATTCATGATCGGCAACATTTACATGTCTCTTGCGCGCGGCCGTCGTCGCGCGCAGTCCCGCCATTCCATGGAGAACCTCTCCAATATGCCAGGTCATGAATTCTTCGATCGAGAGATCATAAATCGCACAGGCCTGGTCGAGGCTGATCGTTCCGCGCCGCACAGCAGTCAGGATCTCCGCTTTTTTCTGGGCGAGCCAGCGAACGGGACGGGACGGAATGGGCGGACGCGCCACACTGTAGGTATTGCGGGGGCCTGAACGGAGTGTGCCCTCGGAGATATCAGCGCAATCGATCTTCGTGCTCTGTTCAGTTGCTTGCATGGTCCACTCCCAGATGAGTGGAATCTACGCTTTTGACTCTCTTTCGAAAGGATCGGAAAATACTCAGCCCAAGGACTAATTTCCATTTACCTATATGGCCGATGCCGCTTGGTCATCCGCTTTCCGCAGGGCACGGCCTGCATTTCAACGACCAGCCGGGGCAAATTGGCCCTGCAAAAGGCTCAGACGGAAATTATTAATGGGATGTTGCGCGGTATTGCCCGCAATTATTGCGAAATCAGAAACACGCGGGAAATCGGCGGTACCGCAATTCCAAAAGCGTTCCAGGCGCTGGTGTCGTTCGCAGGAAAGCCGATACCATGGCGCCGCCCGCCTTCCGGCGGTTCCACGTCCGTCACGCGAACCCCATGCGTCACGATCGGCTTTTCAGCGCGATCCTTCTTTCATTGGGAAAGACAATTGTTGCCGTGGTTCCATCATTCAGGGCGCTTTTTATGGCAACCGTGCCGCCATGAAGCTCAATCAGCTGCCTGACAAGCGGCAGGCCGAGCCCGGCGCCGTCGTAACTGCGGGCATACCTGTTCTCGACCTGCCTGAATCGCTCGAACACGTTTGGCAATTCGTTCTCGGCAATGCCGATGCCGTGGTCGCAGACTTCCACGGATAGCCCCCCAGACGTGGACCTGGCGGTCACCGTGACGGTTCCCGAATCGTGGGAGAATTTTATCGCATTCGACATCAGGTTCAGAATGATCTGCTTGATGCGGCGCTCATCGCCCAGAACATGAGGAAGGTCGTCCGGCATTTTGATCAGAATCTTGATGTTTGAACGATTGGCGAGTTCGTCGAGCATGCGGGAGGCCTGACGAATCACTTGCGCCAGGGAAACATTTTGCTCGGCAATGACCGTCCTGCCGGCTTCCAGGCGAGAGAAGTCCAGGATGTCATTGATGAGCGAAAGCAGGTGAAATCCGCTGGCGCGGATGTCGCCGAGATATTCGAGATATTTTTGCTGCTTAATCGGACCCATTGTCTGGCTGAGCATCAGCTCGGAAAAGCCGATAATGGCATTCAAAGGCGTTCGCAATTCGTGGCTCATATTCGCCAGAAAGGCGGACTTTGATTCGCTTGCCGCCGCCGCAGCCGCGAGGGCGGCATTCAATTTATCTTGATCCTGTTTGCGCTCGGAGATATCGCGCACGATTGCTATGACGACTGGCACCTTTCCAATCATAGCGTATCGGATGGAAATCTCCGCCCAAAATAGCCGGCCGGATTTGTTCTTGCAGCGCCATTCAAGGGTTTTGGTTTCACCGACACTTGCGGTTCTATACAGGTCAAGTGCCGCTTCGAGCGTGTAAGGGGGGACGCCTGTTGAAAGCAACGCGATATCACGCCCGATAAGCTCGCTCTTCTCATAGCCGAACATGGCGCAACCCGGTGTATTGATCTCGATAAACCGTCCCGTGGCCGGATCCACAACGAAGATGCCGTCGTGAACCAAATCGAAAATGACCTCGAATCGGTCATCGATATCGGAAAGAATTGCCGGTGGGTGCCAGACTTCCTTGCGGTGCTGATCGATATTCATGAAGCTGCCACCACCGTGAATCTGTATGCCGGCCTTGTCCTGCAATCCGCCATTCGCTTTTTGGGCATGATTTCCTCGCTTTCGGGCGTCGCCGGGCACAGCGATTGACAGTCGGGCACCACAAACGGCGATTGACCCAAGGGGGTGCCTGGTGACATTCGATCGGCTGATGCTGGATTGGTTTGGTCAAGAACCCGTTACGCGCGCCCCTTCGGAAAGTACCTAGTATGGTCCTTTGTGCGCCGCGGGCCGGCGGCTTAACCCTGAATGGGCAGTTCCCCATCATGGTGGGCGACAAGCGCCAGCCGGGCGAGCGCCGGCAGGGACTTGGAACCCGTCTTTTTCATGATCGAAGCGCGATGGTTCTCGACCGTGCGCTGACTGATGCCGAGGTCCGCCGCTATATTCTTGTTGGCCTTGCCGGCAAGAACCATCTTCATGATTTCCTGCTGCCGTGGCGTGAGATTGGCCAGATGATTCTCGGCATCCAGCCGCCAGGCAGCTTGCCTGGCCGTGTCCGACTCCAGTTCCAGCACGTGCGTGATTCGCGCCAGCAACTCCTCGCCAACCGCCGGTTTTTCGATGAAATCCGCGGCGCCCGCCTTCATCGCTTCGACCGCCATCGCAATATCGCCATGTCCCGTGAGCATGACAGCCGGCATGAACCGACCGATGGCCCGCAAATGCCGCAGCAATTCGAGCCCGCTCATTCCGGGTAAATAGGCATCTATCAAAAGACAGCCTTCACGGCCGGGGTTCCGGGATTGCAGAAACGCTTCGCAGGTTTCATAAGTTTCTACGATCCATCCCTCCGCCTCAAACAGAAGTCTCATCGCCCCAAGCAGGCTGCCATCGTCGTCGACAATGAATAGGGCGAACGGAACGCCGGTGCTGGCCGGCTTGGGGAGATGCGAAACTGGCGCGCTCAACCGGGGCTTCGACAGGAGTCTTTGAATGAGCTGTGTCAATTCCTTGGGTCGTACGGGTTTGTTGAGTTGGATATAGTCATGATGCGCAATCTGGCGCAGCGTATCGGCCGAAATGTCTCCTGTCAGAATGACAATCGGAATCTTACGATGGAGTTTCTCGCGCACCTTCGCGGCTACCAGGAGTCCGTTCATGCCGCCCGGCAAACTATAGTCCGCAATGACCAGATCGGGCCGAATTGTACCAGAGGCCAAGAGTTCCAGCGCCGCGCGACCATCCACCGCGCCCGCCGTGTAATGGCCTTCGTCCCGGAGCAGAAGCGTGAGCAGGTCGCGCACCACCGGGTCGTCCTCGATGATCAGAATCGCTCCGGTATGGAAGGGAAGCTCAATCCTCTCTTGATCCCGCGAGCGATGCTCGACCGGCGCGTCTTCCTTGGGGAGCGGGCATTCGACCTCGACGGTAAAGACCGAGCCTCGATCCAGCTTCGAGCGGACATGCACGCTATGGCCCAACAAGGCGCCCAATTGCTTCACGATGAACAGGCCAAGTCCGAGACCGTGCTTGCGCTCGTGCGCGATATTGTCGATTTGATAATATTCCTCGAAAATCGCCTCGAGTTCCTCCGCCGCAATCCCGACCCCGGTGTCCCAGATCTCGATACGGAGCTTTCCGGCACGCCGCCGGCAGCCGAGCAACACCTTGCCGCGCTTGGAATATTTTAGGGCGTTCGAGAGCAGATTGCGGACCATCTGCTCGAGCAGGCGCGGATCGCTCTTGATGGAAAGGCTGCAATCCACGACATTCAGCGCAATTCCTTGCGCGGCCGCGTGGTCGTCGAATTCGTCGCGCAGCTTGTTCAACATTATGGCTATCGAAAATTCGGTCAAATTGACTTGGATCGTGCCGGCTTCGATCTGGTTTATGTCCAGCAACGCGTTGAGCATGCCCGACATAGTGCCGATGGTTTCATCGAGCCGCCTCACAAGGTCCTGCTCGCGCTCTCCCTCCGCCGTCCTCGCCAATTGGGCCTGAAGAAGTGCAAGAGTCTGGAGCGGCTGGCGCAAATCGTGACTTGCAGCGGCGAGAAAGCGTGATTTGGCGGAATTGGCGAGCTGGGCCTGCCGTTCGGCCGTCTTCAGCGCATCCGCAATATGTTTGCGCTCGGTAATATCGCCGAACGTGATGACGACGCCTTGAACTTCCTTGTTCTGCGTGCGGTACGGCAATATCCGGCGGATATACCAGGCGCCGTCCTGCGCCTCGATCTGCCGCTCGACCGGGTCCAGCGTCCGCAAAACGGTCGCTGCGTCGGCCATGAGGGTCTCATCCGTGGCGAGCAGGCAGAGGTCGGTGAGCGGCCGGCCGACATCATTGGGAAGGATGCGGAACAGGGCTTTGGTAGCCGGTGTGAAGAACCGGATTTTGAGGTCCTGATCGAGAAAAATGGTCGCGAGATCCGTGCTGTAAAGGATATTCTGCAAGTCGTTCGAGGCGGTAAGCTGCAGCTCCAGTGTTTCCTGAAGCTGGCCGTTGAGCGAAGTCAGCTCTTCGTTAAGCGACTGCAGTTCCTCCTTTGAGGTCAAAAGCTCCTCATTCGTCGATTGAAATTCCTCGTTGACGGAAAGCGCCTCTTCGTTGATCGCCTTCTGCTCGTCGTTTGAGAATTCCAGATTTTGGATCGCCCCTTGAAGCTCGGTTCTGGTCGCTTCGAGCTCCTGTTCCAGTTCCTTGACCCGCGAAACCTCCTCCGAAGGCAATGTCCGGTCTTGCCTGTTCTGCGGCAGCGGCTCGTCCTTGATGCAGATCAGCAGCAATGCCTCGCCCTGGTTCAGGACCGGTTGCACAGAAATGCTGAAGGGCGGGGTATTGTGATCGGAGGCGAACTGCCCGCCGGTTACAACGACCCTGGCATTCTCCTTCCAGGCGCTTTGGATCGCCGATCTCAACTTGATCCGCACGTCATCGCGCGCCATGGCGATCAGATTGTGGATCGGACGCCCGGGCGCGATACGCAAGTAACGGTCCGTCGGCCCCATGAAATGGAGACATTCGCCTTTCCGGTTGATAAGTATCGCGGCGGGCGCGAAGGCATCGATCACCAATCGCTCGCAAAGATGGCTTAATGTGGATGGATACGCCGGAGGATGGCCCGGGGTCGAAGGGGCCGGCACCTGGGTCACCATATTCACCGGATCAGGCTCCGCCAGCCGTTTGGAACCCACGTTTCGATAAAACCGGCCCGATTTCGAGACCAGAGCGAAACGGCGATCATCTTCTGCGATGGTCTCCGCCTTCCCGAGGATAAGAACGCCGGCCTCGCGCAGCGCGAAATGAAATGTTGAAACAATTCTCGCCTGGGCTTCCGGGAGCAGATAGATAAAGAGATTGCGGCAGGAAATCAGGTCGAGCCGGGAGAAGGGCGGATCGGCGAGCAGGTTCTGGACCGCGAACACCACGTTCGAGCGCAGCGCGGGGGAAACGCGGTAATGATGACCGTCCTTGGTAAAAAACCGTGCCAACCGCGCCGGGGAAACACTGGCTTCGATGGATTCGGGATAGAGACCGTCTCGCGCCGTCGCGACGGCTTCGGAATCGACGTCGGACGCGAATATCTGCAGTTTCACGTCGATTTTGGATGCCGCCATCTCCTCCCAGAAAAGCATCGCGAGCGAGTAGGTCTCTTCGCCTGTGCTGCACCCGGCGATCCAGATTCGCAACGGCCGATCGGGCGTATATTTGCGCACCAGCTCGGGAATAATCATTTCTCTCAGCAGGTCGAACACCTCAGGATCGCGAAAAAAGCTGGTGACGTTGATAAGCAGGTCTTTGGCAAGCAGCTCCAGCTCGGCCTGATCGCTACGCAGGATTTCGAGGTACCGGCCCATCCCGTCGACTTCGCTCGTTGCCATCGCCATGCGCCGCTCGATTCGGCGCTGCAGTGTGCCCTGCTTGTAAAGCGTGAAATCGTGGGTGGTCTTGGTCCGCAAAATGTCAACGATCTCGGGCAGCCAATTTCGCGCCTTGTCTCGCGGATTTTGTGAAATCCGGGCAAGGCCCAGCCGCCGATCATATCTGCCGATCGCGTCGGGAATCTTGGCGACGGCCAGAACAAGGTCCACCGCGCCCGTAGCGATCGCGCTTCGTGGCATGCCGTCATAGCCAGCATCGTCGGGATCCTGGGCGATAACCAGCCCGCCATTTTCCTTCACCGATTTCAGCCCGACGCTGCCATCCGTTCCCGTTCCCGAAAGGACCACACAGATGGCACGCGGACCGTATGCTTCGGCCATCGTGCGCAGCAGGAAATCGAAGGGCAACCGTACCCTGTGGCGCGTCGGAGGGGGCGAGAGGCGCAAGATGCCGTCTTGGATGGAAAGATAGCTTCCGGGCGGTATGATATAGAAATGGTCGGGTTCGATCGCCATTTCATCCTTTGCCTGCTTCACGCACATCGTGGTGTGCGTGGCCAGCAGGTCCGCCATCATGCTTTCATGGGAAGGGTCAAGGTGCTGCACCAGTATAAAGGCCATGCCGTTTCCGGGCGGCAGCGCGGTTATGAATTTTCTGCAGGCATCGAGACCGCCCGCGGAAGCACCCAGCGCAACGACGGGGAAGTCGTTGCGGTTGGGTGGACCGTGAACAGGCATGGAATGCGGTCCCGGATGGGATTGCGCGGTATTCAGTGGATGTGATTCGTGTCGTCCCATGCTTTGTTTTCCTGAATATGCGCGGCGCTCAGGCGAGCAATCCTCGGGCGGAAACCTCGAATTCATCTAATGTTGCGGTGAAAAGAGTCCGGACGAACGGAGCGCCCGAGAGTTTGATCCGACACCTGCGCGCGGTCCGTTCGACAGCGTCGCCATAATCGCCGGCGAGCAGATGAATGGGATACCCCACCGCAATAGCGACAAACATTTCGCAGCTTTCATTTGACTTGAAGCACTTGCTTGGCAAATGCTGTTGTAGGGGAGCGCAACAGGCGTGCGTGTTCCTGGGACCGTCAAAGGGTTCTCGACAAGTATCGCCGTGCAAGTCTGCGGCGCCTTGCCGTCGGCCAGCGGCCGTCAAAGCTTCCCAGAGGAACGAGATCATCTCCTTCAAATAATATTGGAGTGCGAGTGTTCTTTCTGTGCAATTCAGTACACTGAACACCAAGTTTCGCGGGAATGGCGGCGGCATAGTCAATAGCGTTGACCCAAAGATGAATAGCGTTGTTCATATTTGGTCAGGGGAAATGCAACGATGCGCGGCGTTGGTCTATCCGCTTGATTGGCCCCGGATCGAAATACGTGGCGGCAAAGTCACCGCGCCTGTACGGCGGTAGGGCCCGATGAAGTCTCCCGCGGTCTTTACACCGGCGACCTGCTTCGACAGAGGGCAATTCGTATGTCGGCCGGGTGTCGGGCGACAACGCTATCGTGTCGCCGCGCGCCGGCGGCCCGCTGGCGGCATTCGTGCTGCCGAGCTGAACGCGGTTCGGCACCAAGCCTTGCTGGTGCCGCGGATCGTGGATGCGGACGCCTTCGGGACGGCAGCGGCGCCAATTGCCTCCCCGACCTTGCTATGGGCTGCCAGAGGACCTGGCCGGTGGCAATCTGCCCGCGTGGGATAGATGCCGGTCCACCGGCGGCAGGCGGGTGCGCATTGGACCGCCACCATCATTTCCTTTTCGGAATCGGATTTTTCGGGCCCCGAGGCGGGTTGAATGCCGGCTGCCGCCTGCTAACCTGACGCAATTGTCAGACAACAGAGGAGAAAACCCATGAAGGTTCGCCCGGCTTTGACTTTTTCCGTTCTTGCATTCCCGGTTCTGGCGATGTGTGCGGGTGCGTCGGCGCAGACCTCCAGCGCGATCGATACCCATATCGCCGCCGCCAGGGCCGCGGCCGGGCTGGAGTTCCGCGATGCCTTCATCAATCTCTGTCTGCCCCCGCCGCCCCGCCCACCCGGTCGCGGCGCGGCAAGCCTGCTGGTGCCGCGCCCGGCGCCGGACCGGGGCATCTGGTACGCCTCGCCCTACAAGGTATTCGACAATCTTTATTGGCTGGGGACGCGCCAGCACTCGTCCTGGGCGCTCAGGACCAGCGCCGGCATCATCATCATCGACACCAATTTCGCCTGGGCCACCGATCCGGAAATTATCGACGGCCTGAAAACGCTGGGCCTTGATCCGGCGCAGGTGAAATACGTGATCATCA
Organism: uncultured Alphaproteobacteria bacterium; assembly: GCA_963835715.1. Taxonomy (GTDB): domain Bacteria; phylum Pseudomonadota; class Alphaproteobacteria; order Micropepsales; family Micropepsaceae; genus Rhizomicrobium. Next base: position 15,628 of record CAWIGN010000002.1, on the reverse strand, counting down.
GCCATGCCCATGGCGACCATGACCAGGGCGCGGCGGAGCTGCAGCGCCGCTTTGGCGCCAAGGTGGTGATGGGCGCGCCGGATTGGGACGCAACCCTCAAGCGCCCGGCTGGCGTGGCGGGCGGGGTTCCCAAGCGCGATATCGCGGTAGGACCGGACGGCATGAAGCTGACGCTGGGCGATACCACGGTCAATATTGTTGCAACACCCGGCCACACGCCCGGCACTTTGTCCTATGTCTTCCCGGTCAAGGATCATGGCCAGACCGTGATGGTGGCCTATTCGGGCGGCACGCTCACCGGCTTCTTCGGCAAGGATGGCGCCAAATGGGACCAGTATATTGCGTCGCAAAAGAGTATCGCCAAGGCGGCGGCGGACGCTGGAGCCTCGGTGCTTCTTTCCAACCACAGCGAGTATGACGGCGCCTATACCAAGGCGCGCCTGGTGGGGGTGAAGCGCGAAGTAGGCGAGAAAAATCCCTTCATCGTCGGGACCGACGGTGTGCAGCGCTATTTCACCGTGATGGAGGAATGCGCTGCGGCATCCAAGCTGCGCATCGGCGCGCAATAGCGCAAAATCCCGGCCGCCGCGCCGGGGATGGGCCGGACCGGGAAATGCCCGGCAAGATATTCTGACATATCCGTATCGCCCCCGGCGGCCGGACGGTCTAGGCTTGCTGCTGCAATCCTGATCCCGGCATTTTCCGCCACCGTCAAAACGCCATGCCCAAGGGAGGTACCGATGGACAATATTTCCGAGACAAAAAAGGAACGCAGGAAAGCATCCGAATTTCCCAGGGGGTTGCTGGACCTGTTGGATTCCTATGTGCACGGATCGATCGACCGGCGCGCATTTCTCGACGGCGCGCAGAAATTTGCCACCGCCGCCGTCAGCGCCGCCGCCCTGGTGGAGATGCTGCGCCCCAACTACGCCTGGGCGATCCAGGTGCCCGAAGACGACAAGCGGATCGCGGCCGAAACTATTTCGGTGCCCTCGCCGAACGGCAATGGCCACATCGACTGCTATCTGGTGCGGCCCGCCGCCGCTACCGGCAAGCTGCCGGGTATCCTGGTCATTCATGAAAATCGCGGCCTCAATCCCTATATCAAGGACGTTGCGCGGCGATTGGCGACGGCGGGATACATGGCGCTGGCGCCCGACGGGCTTACCGCCGTCGGCGGGTATCCCGGCGACGACGAAAAGGGCGGCGCGCTGTTCCGCCAGGTCGATGGCGCCAAGATGCGCGAAGACCTGTATGCGGCGGCCGTCTATCTGAAGGACCGTCCCGACTGCACCGGCAAGATCGGTGCCGTCGGCTTTTGTTTCGGCGGCGGCATTGTCAATCAGCTGGCGGTCCGCATGGGTCCGGATCTGGCGGCCGGCGTTCCTTTCTACGGATCGCAACCCAATGCCGAGGACGCCGCCAGGATCAAGGCGCCGATCAACGCGCAGTATGGCGAACTCGACGCGCGCATTACCGGCGGCTGGCCCGCCTTCGACGCGGCCCTGACCAGTGCCGGTGTGACCCATGAGGGCCACATCTATCCGGGCGCCAACCACGGCTTTCATAACGACACCACCCCGCGCTACGACGCGGCGGCGGCCAAGGAGGCCTGGCAGCATACGCTCGGCTGGTTCGACAGATATCTGAAATCCTGACGCCGGAAATGCTTTCCTGAAATCGAATCCGCGCCCGAACAGCGGGGCGCGGGAAACGTCCTGCCCACATCTGGCTCACCTCGCGCCATGTCCGGCCGGGCCTCGATAAAAGCCCGGCCTTGCCGATCCGGCAGACCCGTGCACAATTGCAAGCCTGTGAAACGAGGTCTTCCATGAATTTTCGAATCGTGATCCTGGCGGGATGGACCATGCTTCTTGCGGCGGCGGCGCGGGCAGACGAGGGCATGTGGACCTTCGACAATTTTCCTGCCGCCGCGGTGAATGCGAAATATCACGTCGGCATAGATCAGGCATGGCTCGACCGAGTCCGCGGCGCGGCGGTACGCCTTTCCTCCGGCTGCTCGGCATCCATCGTCTCGGCGCGGGGACTGGTGCTGACCAACCATCACTGCGTGCGCGACTGCGCCCAGAATCTTTCCACTGCCCAGACCGATTACGTCAAGGACGGTTTTTCGGCGACACGGCGCGAGGACGAAAAACTCTGCCCGGGCATGCAGGCCGAAATTCTTACCACCATTTCGGATGTTACCGACGGCATCACCAAGGCCGCAGCCGGCAAGACCGGCCAGGACTTCGTCAAGGCCAGGGATGGCGCGATCGCGGCCGTGGAGAAGGACGGCTGCGCCGGCCGCGAGGCCTTGTTTCGCTGCCAGGTGATCACGCTGTACCAGGGCGGCCAGTACAAGCTCTACGTCTATCGCAAATATGCCGACGTGCGGCTGGTGGCGGCGCCGGAACTGCAGACCGCCTTTTTCGGCGGCGATCCGGACAATTTCAACTTTCCCCGCTACGACCTCGATTTCTCCTTTGTGCGGCTCTACGAGAATGGCGCGCCGGCACCCACGCCCGATCACCTGCAATGGAGCGCTGCCCCGCCCAGGGACGGCGAGCCGGTCTTCGTCGCCGGCAACCCGGGCCGGACCGAGCGTCTGCTGACGGCTGAGCAGCTGGAAACCCTGCGCGATGTGTCGCTGCCGCGTACGCTGCTGCTTTTTTCGGAATTGCGCGGACGGCTGATCCGCTTCAGTTCCGAAAGCGCCGAACATGCGCGCATCGGAGATGACCTGCTGTTCGGCATCGAGAACAGCTTCAAGGCGCTGAGCGGCGAGGAGAAGGCGCTGATCGATCCCGCGCTGATATCGGCCAAGCAGCGGGCCGACCGCCAGTTGCGCGACGCGGTGGCCAAGAACGCCGCCCTGTCCAGGGAAACCGGCGATCCCTGGGGCGAGATCGCGCGGGCCCAGACGGATATGAAGGCGTTGTATGGCTCCTATTCCTTTTTGGAAGCGCGGGGCGGTTTCGGCTCGGACCTGTTCGGCTATGCGCGCGCCCTGGTGCGGGCCGCCGACGAGAAGGCCAAGCCCAATGGCGAGCGCCTGCCCGAATATACCGACAGCAAGCTGCCATTGCTGGAAAAGCGCCTGCTCGACGCGGCCCCCGTCTATCCCGAGGTGGAACAGCTGGTGCTGGAATTCTGGCTGTCCAAGCTGCGCGAGACCCTGACCGCCGACGCGGCCGGCACCCGGACGTTCCTGGGCAAGGATTCGCCCGAAACCCTTTCGGCGCGCCTGGCCCAGTCCGGTCTGGGCGATCCCGCCCTGCGCCGCCGGCTTTGGGAGGGCGGGCGGGCCGCGATCCTGGCTTCGGACGACCCGATGATCCGGTACGTGCTGGCCACGGACGCCGCCAGCCGCGCCGTCCGCAAGGACTATGAGACTCGTGTCAGCGGGCCGGTCGACCGCGCGGCGCAGAGAATTGCCAAGGCGCGTTTTGCCATCTACGGCGCCAATACCTATCCGGATGCGACCTTCTCGCTGCGGCTGTCCTATGGAAAGATCGGCGGCTGGAGCGAAAACGGCGTCACGGTTGGGCCGTTTACGCGCTTTGGCGGCTTGTGGGATCGCGCCACCGGCCAGTTTCCCTTCAACCTGGCGCCGCGCTGGCAGCAGGCGCAAGGCAAGGTCGATCCCGCCACGGTTTTCGATTTCGTCAGCGACAATGACATCATCGGCGGCAATTCCGGTTCGCCGGTGATCGATGCGCGCGGCCAGGTGGTGGGGGCGATCTTCGACGGCAATATCGACAGCCTGGGCGGCTCTTTCGGCTTTGATCCCAAGGTGAACCGCGCGGTCTCGGTTTCCACGGCCGCGATCACCGAAGCCTTGCGCAAGGTCTATGGCAACACGGCGCTGGTGGCGGAACTGACGGAAAAATAGCGGCCTTTCGTCCCGGACCGCCAGATTGCATAATTTTTTGGCACCGCGGGCGTCTTGAATGCGCGAGCCTGCGGGATCTGGCGCCATTCGCCGCAAACCGTTGCCGCATCGCCGGCACGGGCAGCGTGCGGCGACAATGCGCCGCCGCCATCCGGCTTTACTGCGGCGCCCGGCAGGCCCAGTTTGGCGGTGACCGAACAGACGGGCCATGCCGATGTCACTTCACCCGGTCGTTGAACAGATTACCGCGCGCATTCGGGCACGCTCGGCGCCCACGCGCGGCGCCTACCTGGAGATGATGGCCCGCGAACGCGCCGCCGGCGTGGGCCGCCCCAAGCTGGGCTGCGGGAACCTGGCGCACGGCTTCGCGGCGGCGGGCGAGGACAAGATCGCCATCCGCAAGGGCGGCGCGATGAATATCGGCATCATCACCGCCTATAACGACATGCTGTCCGCGCACCAGCCCTATGGCCGCTATCCCGAGCAGATCAAGCTGTTCGCCCGCGAGGTGGGGGCGACCGCCCAGGTCGCCGGCGGGGTGCCCGCCATGTGCGACGGCGTTACCCAGGGCCAGAGCGGCATGGAACTGTCGCTGTTCAGCCGCGACGTCATTGCCCTGTCCACGGCCGTGGGGCTCAGCCATGGCATGTTCGAAAGCGCCGCACTGCTGGGCATCTGCGACAAGATCGTGCCGGGGCTGTTGATCGGTGCGTTGCGCTTCGGTCATCTGCCCGCGCTGTTCGTGCCCGCCGGGCCGATGCCGACCGGCATCGCCAACAAGGAAAAGGCGCGGGTGCGCCAGCGCTTTGCCGAAGGCAAGGCCAGTCGCGAGGAGCTGCTGGAGGTCGAAGCCGCGAGCTATCACGGCGCGGGTACCTGTACTTTCTACGGCACCGCCAATTCCAACCAGATGATGATGGAAGTGATGGGCCTGCATGTGCCGGGTGCCGCCTTCGTCAATCCCGGCACGAAATTGCGCCAGGCCCTGACCCGGGCGGCGACCCATCGTTTGGCCGCGATGGGGTGGGACGGACCGGATTACCGCCCGCTCGGCCTGTGCGTCGACGAGCGCGCCATTGTCAATGCGGCGGTCGGGCTGCTGGCGACCGGCGGCTCGACCAATCACGCCATTCACCTGCCGGCAATCGCGCGGGCGGCGGGAATCGTCCTCAACTGGGAAGACATCGACCGGCTCTCGGCAGTGGTGCCGTTGATCGCACGGGTCTATCCCAACGGCGCGGGCGACGTGAACGGGTTCGAAGCCGCCGGCGGCATGGCGTTTGTCGTCGCGACTCTGCTGCAAGCGGGACTGCTGCATGACGACATCCTCACGGTGGCCGAGGACGGCATGGAGGCCTATGCCCGCGCGCCGCAGCTGGAAGGCGACACGCTGGTCTGGCGCGATGCGCCCCAACTGTCGCGCGACGAGTCCATGTTGCGGCCGGCCGCGGCGCCGTTCCAGGCCGATGGCGGCATGCGGCTGGTGACCGGCAATCTGGGGCGGGGCATCTTCAAGACCAGCGCGGTCGATCCGTCGCGGCGCACCATCCAGGCGCCGGCGCGGGTGTTCGACGACCAGAACCAGGTGGTTGCCGCCTTCAAGGCGGGGGAGTTGCAGCAGGATGTGGTGATCGTGCTGCGCTTCCAGGGGCCCCGCGCCAACGGCATGCCCGAACTGCACAAGCTGACGCCGACCCTGGGCGTGATGCAGGATCGCGGCCTGAAGGTGGCGCTGGTGACGGATGGGCGCATGTCGGGCGCCAGCGGCAAGGTGCCGGCGGCGATCCATGTTCATCCCGAGGCGCTCTTGGGCGGGCCGCTGGCCAGGCTGCGCGACGGTGACGTGATGCGGCTTTGCGCCGAGGAGGGCCGCCTCGAGGTGCTGGTCGACGACATCGAATGGCAACGCCGCGAGGCCAGCCCGCCGCCGCCCTTCCACCCGGGAACGGGCCGCGAGATTTTCGCCGTCCTGCGCGCCACGGCGGCAAACGCGGAAGAGGGCGCTTCGGCGATGCTGGCGGCGATGGGGTAGGACACCGGGCTTGCTGGCGGGCCGCTCGTCGCGCACCATAATTTTGTGCGCCGGCACCAGACCCCGCGCGTCACCCCGCCTGGCGGCGGGCGCATCTGATAGGATATGGCCGCATGAGGAATTGGTCGAGCAGACTTCGAAATGAGGAAAACCCATCGGAACGTCGAATTTGTCGTTAATTCGTCTGATGGCATCGAATGGACTTGGGACGCCTATCCCTTGAAGGTTTGCGTAACCGGCACGCCACTACTTGGGAAAGTCACGGGTACAGAGGCAGATGCCGTGAAGGCCTGTCTTGCGGCGACAGATGTGGCGTTCGGCGAAAATTCAAATTAGGACACTGCCGATCTTTCCGTTTTCTTGCCGCGCGAAACTGTATACAAGCAGGTTGCGCCCCGCGTTTCGGCTTGGAAGATTTGTCGCGCCCGCGCGGTTATTCAAAAATGAATAACCGCTGCACATAAGCTCGCTACCCTAATAACGCCCTGCCGATCACAATTCACAGCAAGGAGCGCGTGCTCGCAGCATTGTTTGTGATCTCGGCACTTATGGGGGCTGCCTGATGGAACGCCGTGAGAATGTTCATTCCAAGCCGGCATTTGAGAAGGGTTTCGAGCCGGGGGAACGCAGGCAGAATGGCGGTCTGCACGATGGTGGGGGGGCTCTCGAAATCGTCGGCCAGGTGAAATGGTTCGATTTCACCAAGGGCTACGGTTTCGTCAGCACCTTCGGCATGGATGATGTTTTGCTGCATCACAAGTGCCTGCGCCGGTCCGGATTTACCCACGTCGCCGAAGGCGCCACGGTGCGCTGCGAAGTCGTGAAGGGTCCCAGCGGTCTGCAGGCCACCCGCATCCTGTCGGTCGACAATTCCACCATCCCCTCCAAGGACGCGGTCGCGGCTCCGGCGCAGCCCGATGTTCCGAACGCCCCGGTGCGGGAAGGGACGGTCAAGTGGTTCGATCGCGCCAAGGGATATGGATTTGTTTGCCTGGGAGATGCGGTGGAGGCCTTTGTGCATATGGAAACGCTGCGGCGCGGCGGAATCCTGACCCTCGAGGAGGGGGAAAGGCTGCGGGTCGTGGTGAGTGACGGCCCCAAGGGCAAGCAGGCCAACTGGGTGCGCCGCGCGCCCTAGCGCGGCCTGCTGCGGTTTCGAACCAGCCGCCCGCCGATGAATTTCCGCCTGCCTTGAAGCGTGCACCTGCGGTTTGTGCGCAAGCCATGGCGGCGTATAGTCGGCTCTCCATCGATGCGGAAAGCGGCCTTGCCCGACAATCTGTTTTTGCGTTTTGTATCCGCCGCGCCGGATCTTGGAAGGGATTTCCTGCGGCCGACCACGGGCCCGGCGCTCCGTTATGGGGAGGCGTTCGCCGCCGCGGCGCGGTTCGCCCATGTCCTGGCCCGCCATGGCGCCAGGCCCGGCGACCGGGTGGCGGTGCAGGTGGAAAAAAGTCCCGCCGCGCTGCTTTTGTATCTGGCCTGTCTGAGGGCCGGCCTTGTCTATTTGCCGCTGAATAGCGGCTACACGCCCGCCGAGCTGGCCTATTTCGTCAAGGATGCCGAGCCGCGCCTGTTTGTCTGCGCCGACAAAAATCTGGCGAAGATCGAAGCCTGCCTGCCGCCAATCGAATTCCTGACGCTCAGCGACGACGGGCAGGACGGCTCCCTGATCCGCGAAGCCGCCGATGCCCCGGAAGATTTTCCCGACGCCGAAACCGGCATGGGGGACCTGGCCTCCATTCTCTACACTTCGGGCACGACCGGCCGGTCCAAGGGCGCCATGCTGACCCACGGCAACCTGGCGTCCAATGCCGAAAGCCTGCGCCAGGCATGGGAATTTTCTCGGGAGGATGTGCTGCTGCACGCACTGCCGGTCTTTCATATTCACGGGTTGTTCGTCGCCACCAATGTCGTGCTGCTGTCCGGCGCCAGCATCCTGCTGCTTCCAAAATTCGACCCCGACCTGGTATTCCAGGCCCTGCCGCGGGCGACGGTGATGATGGGTGTGCCCACTTATTATACCCGCTTGCTGAAGGATGACCGGCTCAACCGGGATGTGACGCGCCGCATGCGGTTATTTATTTCCGGTTCGGCGCCGCTGCTGCCGGAAACCCACAGCCAATGGCGCGAACGCACCGGTCATGCGATTCTGGAACGCTATGGCATGACCGAAACCAACATGAATACCTCCAATCCCTATCGCGGCGCGCGTATCCCCGGCTCCGTTGGCCTGCCGCTGCCCGGCGTGGAAATCCGCATCGCCGATGGCGAAGGCCGCGCCCTGCCGCAGGGCGAAATCGGCATGATCGAGGTGCGCGGCCCCAATGTCTTCAAGGGCTATTGGCGGATGCCGGAAAAGACCAAAGCGGAATTTCGCAAGGACGGGTTCTTCATCACCGGCGATTTGGGCACCATCGGCGACGACGGCTATGTGCGCATCGTCGGGCGCGGCAAGGATCTCATCATCACCGGCGGGCTCAATGTCTATCCCCGCGAGATCGAAAGCCTGCTGGACGAACTGCCGGCGGTGGAGGAGTCGGCGGTGGTCGGCCTGCCGCATGACGATTTCGGCGAGGGCGTCACCGCATTCCTGGTGGTCAAGCCGGGCGCGCAATTGACGCAAGAGGGCGTGGTGGACGGCCTGCGCGACAGGCTGGCGCGCTTCAAGCTGCCCAAGCGCGTGCTGTTCGTGGACCAGTTGCCGCGCAACACCATGGGAAAGGTGCAGAAAAGCGCCCTGCGCGCGGATTATGCGGACCTGTACCGCACCTGCTAGGGCAGTGCCTTGCCCTTTGTCTCAAGACCAAAGGGGACCACCGCCAAACCGATCACAAACGGAACCGCCGTCAGCGCGATCACATAGCCCAGCGATCCTGTCCATTGGATCAGCCCGGCAATGGCAAAGTTCGCGCCCGCGCCCAGAAAGCGGCCGAACGAGGTGCAGAAGGCAAAGGCGGTGGCGCGGATTTCGGTGGGATATTGCTCGGGCAGCCACAGGCTGAACATCGCAAAATTGCCCCCCGCCAGCCCCAGGAAGAACAGGATGAAGAGGAACGGCGTCAGACCTCGGGGCAGGTAATAGGCCCAGCCGAAGGCCAGGACGATCGTCGCGGCCATGCCGCAGAAGTAGAGCGCCAGGGTCTTGCGCCGGCCGATACGCTCGGCCAGTCCGGGCAGCAGCAGGCAGCCGGCGATCGTGCCCACCGAGAGGATGGCGGTCCCGAAAGAGGCGATCCTTGTGCCCTCAAGGGCGGTGAAGCCGGCCTTTGTCGCCAGTGTGATGAGGGCGGTGGGCTCATAAACGGTCCCTGCCCACAGGCCGATGATCGCGATCGACACCAGCGCGGTATTCACCACGGTGCGGCGCAGATAGGGCGCGCGGAATATCGCGGCGAGCGGATTGATCGCGGACCGCGCCTTGTGCTGGGTCCAGCGTGCCGGTTCGCGAACCCGCGCCAGGGTGAACAAGGTGACCAGCAGGGGGGCGGCGCCGCACAGGAACATGGCGCGCCAGCCGAACTGGGCGCCGACCGTGAAGTTCAGCGCCGCGGCCAGGAAGAAACCGGCATAGTAGCCGGTCTGAAGATAGCCGGCGCCCGCCTTGCGGCGGTCTTCCGGCCAGGATTCGGCGACATAGGTGCCCGCCATGGCCCATTCCCCGCCGATGCCGATTCCGGCCAGGAAACGGAACAGCCCAAGCTGCCACACCGTGTGGGAAAAGGCCGCCGCGCCGGTGAAGACGGAAAACACCAGGATGGTCGCGGCCAGGCACCGGGCGCGGCCGAAACGGTCCGCGATCGGCCCCCACACAAAGGACAGGCCCCAGCCCAGCAGGAACAGCGCGAACAGGATCGAGCCGGAAAAGGCGACATTGGCCGGTGTGGCGGCCATGCCGGAATTGGGCAGCAATTCCTTCATCGCCGGGGCCAGGACAAGGGCGTAAATCACCGAGTCCATGCCGTCCAGCATCCAGCCGAACCAGGAAGCCCAGAATCCCAGGATTTGCTGTCGGTTCAGCGGCGTCGACACGGTGGCCCCCATCCGGGCACCCGCCCGCGGCCCGCAGGCTATACCTTTTTGGCGATGCTGCGATCCCCCTTGCGGGGCCATGGCGGACAGGGCCCGGCTGGCAAAATGATGCGGCCGCGATACGGTGATAAAATGAGACCGCGACTTGTATTGTTGGCCGTTCCGGCCCTGCTGATGGGGCTGGGGCATCCGGCTTTTGCCGCCGGTGCGGACTGGGCACTGTATGGCGGCGAGGGTGGCCGCCGCTTTTCCAGCCTGACCCAGATCACCAGCGCCAATGTCGCGCGGCTGCGACAGGCCTGGCGGTTCGACATGGCGGAATTGGGCGATCCCCAGACCCATCCCCTGGCGATCGACGGCATTGTCTATGCCTATACGCCGTCTCTGGACACCATCGCGCTGGACGGGGCAAGCGGAAAGCTGCTGTGGCGGTTTCATTCCGGCGTCGAGGCGGGCGGGCCGCAGCGCGGTCTGGCGATGTGGCGCAATGGCCGTGAACGCCGCCTGTTCGCCAATGAGCGAGCCCGAGCCATGAGAGGGGCCCGTCGGGGCGGTGATGCTCAGCCATTGATCCTCAGTCGGTCGCGCATGACCTCGAACAGCATCACCCCGGTCGCGACGGCCAGGTTGAGGGAATCGGCGCGTGCCCGCCATCGGAATCCTGACGAGGGTCCCGCAGGCCGCGGCGAGCGCCGGCGTCAGCCCCGACTGCTCGCCGCCCATGACGAGGAGCACCGGGCGCCGATACTCGCCCTTACGATAGTCGCTCGGTGCCAGCAAGATGCGTGCCGACGACGGTTCCCGGCCATCGCGCCACAGCGTATCGAATTCGGCATGGCCGGCGCGCGGCGAGCGGCACGTGGAAGATCGAGCCCATGGTCGCGCGCACCGCCTCGATCGAGAACGGGTCGACGGTCTCGCCGACGAGGATCACCCCGGCGGCGCCGACGGCGTCGACGGTGCGGATGATGGTGCCGAGGTTGCCCGGGTCGCGGATCGCCTCGAGGGCGACATAGACGTCTTTCTCGCGCGGGGCGGATGTCGGCCGGCCGGGTCAGCCGCTGCTCGAAGACGCCGATCACGGCCTGGGGGTTTTCGCGGCGGGCGATCTTGGCGAGCACCGCCTCGCTCACCGATACGATGTCGGCGCCGCGGGCACGGGCGATCGTGCTGAGGCGCTCGACCAGCGCCTCGTTCGAACGCGCGCGGCATGGACAAGGGTGCGGACCCGCCACCCCGCATCGATCGCGTCGGCGACGAGTTTCAGCCCCTCGGCGACGAACAGCCGGCTCGCCCGCCGGTTCTTGGGCAGGGCGAGGCCGCGGATTTCCTTGACGATCGGGTTGGCGAGGCTGGTGACGTGGACGACCCGCCCCGGTCCGCGCCCCTGCCGCTGGTCAGCCATCGGGCGACCAGCGCGAGAAGAGCGACGTGGAGAGACCGCGACCGCTGTCGGCCTCGCGGATCACCAGCTCGCCCGATTCGAGGAGGCCGCCGTGCCGGCAAGGCATTCGGCTGAAAGCTCGTGGATCGAGAGAAACGAGGCGCGGATCGAGTAGGCGGTGAGGATGAGGAACAGCGGGTCGTCGGAGAGCAACGACACGCAGGCGCGGAGGAGGCCGGGGAGATCGGCGAAGATGTCCCAGACCTCGCCCTTCGGCCCGCGTCCGAATTTCGGCGGATCGAGGATGATGCCGTCATAGCGGTTGCCGCGCCGCTGCTCGCGCTCGACGAACTTGACCGCGTCCTCGCAGATCCAGCGGATCGGCAGGTCGCCGAGCCCGGCCGCGGCCTGGTTGTCGCGCGCCCAGCCGATCGCCTTCTTCGAGGCGTCGATGTGGACCACCTCGGCGCCGGCCCTGGCGGCGACCAGCGAGGCGACCCCGGTATAGCCGAACAGGTTGAGCACCTTCGCCGGCCGGCCCGCGCCGGCGATGCGGCCGCGGAGCCAGTCCCAGTGGACCGCCTGCTCGGGAAAGACGCCGACATGGCGGAAGGCGGTGAAGCGGCCCAGGAAGCCGACGCCGTCATAGCGAGCGGCCAGGTCTCGCCGATCGGCTTGCGATACCGCCAGCGGCCGTCCGCCTCGTCCTCGCCGATGCCGACGAAGGTGGCGTCGGCGCCGTCCCATTCCGCGACCGGCCGCCGCGGCGTCCAGATCGCCTGCTCCTCGGGACGCACGATCCTGAAGCGACCGTAGCGCTCGAGCTTCCGACCATGCCCGGAATCGAGGAGGGCATAGTCGTCCCAGCCCGCGGTCTCGAGCATCACCGGCGCCACGGCGCGGATCTTCCTCCGTCCCGCCGCGCGCGGTGCGGCGTGCCGGCCTGCTGACCGCGTCGATCGTCATGTCGTCCGCCGGAATCCCCTGCCGCCTCCCGCCTATGTAGCGAGGCGGACCCGGCAAATCCAACCCTTGCCGACGCGCGGCGCGCGCATGGCACAAATGGCTCTGGAATCTTTCAAAGGACGGAGGTTCTCGGCAGGGCGCCGGCGCGGCGCACCAGAATGCTACCCTCGACAAGCCGCCGCCGTCGACCATCTCGGGAATCCGCATCACCATGGAAATGTCAGGACAGAACCGGATACCGGCCAGCCCCGAGAAGGTCTGGGCAGCGCTGAATGATCCGGCGGTGCTGAAGGCGTCGATCCCCGGCTGCCAGGAACTCGAGAAGACCTCCGACACCGAGATGACGGCCACGGTCCAGGCCAAGGTCGGCCCGGTCAAGGCGACGTTCAAGGGCCACGTCACGCTCTCCAACATCGACCCGCCCAATGGCTACACCATCACCGGCGAGGGCAAGGGCGGCGTCGCCGGCTTCGCCAAGGGCGGTGCCGACGTCAAGCTTACGCCCGGACGGCGACGGCACGATCCTGCGCTACGACGTCAAGGCCCAGGTCGGCGGCAAGCTCGCCCAGATCGGCGGCCGGCTGATCGACGCCACCGCCAAGCAGATGGCCGACCAGTTCTTCAAGGCCTTCGCCGCCAATGTGGCGGCGGCCGGTCGCCGGCGCCGCGCCGGCGCCGCGCGCCGCCGATGACAACGGCGAGACCGCGGTGTTCGCCGACGTGGTCCGCGACCCCGAGGTGACCGCCGAGGCCGTCGAGGAACGGCTCGAGGTCGCCGCCGGCCGGGGCGTGCTGGGCGGGCCGTATATGTGGGGCCTCCTGGCCCTGATCGTGGTGATCGCGCTGATCCTGATCTTCAGGTGAGCGCGACCTGTTTCGAGGTGCGGCCGGCGAAGCCGGCCTGAAACGTGAAGGGGAGGACGACGGAATGACCTCAGTTTCCATGACGGTGAACGGCAAGCCGGCTCGGCGCCGATGTCGAGGATCGCACGCTGCTCGTGCAGGTCCTGCGCGAGACGCTCGGGCTGACCGGGACGCACATCGGCTGCGACACCTCGCAGTGCGGCGCCTGCGTGGTCCTGTCGACGGCAAGGCGGTGAAGTCCTGCACCATGCTCGCGGTCCAGGCCGACGGCGCCGACGGTGACGACGATCGAGGGCCTGCCACGAATGGCTACGCTCCACCCGATGCAGCAGGCGTTCCACGAGAACCACGGCCTGCAGTGCGGCTTCTGCACGCCGGGCATGATCATGACCGCGGTGGACATGGTGAACCGGCTCGGCAAGGACCTCGACGAGGCGACCGTGCGCCATGAGCTCGAGGGCAACCTCTGCCGCTGCACCGGCTACCACAACATCGTCAAGGCGATCCAGGCAGGCGCCGCCCAGATGTAACGAGCGAGGACTCCGAAAACGGGTCCCGACCAGGATCAACACACCATCGGCGGGATTTCGAGGGAGGAACGCGTCATGGCTAACGACGGCATCGGCGCCGGCCGTTCTCCGCAAGGAGGACAAGCGCTTCATCACCGGCAAGGGCCGCTATACCGACGACATCCACATGCGGGGATGACCCACGCCCAGTTCGTGCGGTCCCCGCATGCCCACGCCAGGATCAAGTCGATCGACACGGCGGAAGCGGCGAAGGCACCCGGGGTGCACGGCGTGCTCACCGGCGCCGACCTCGCGGACGACCGCATCGGCGGCCTGATCTGCGGCTGGATGATCAACTCCAAGGACGGCTCGCCGATGAATGCCGGCGCCCATCCGGCGATCGCCAAGGACGTCGCGCGCTATGTCGGCGACATCGTTGCCGTGGTCGTCGCGGATACCCGCGACCAGGCCCGCGACGCCGCCGAGCTGGTGAATGTCGAGTACGAGGAACTGCCCGCGGTCATCGACCCGGCCAAGGCGCAGGATCCTTCGGTCGCCGCAGATCCATCCCGAGGCGCCGAACAACCTGATCTTCCGCTGGGGCCTCGGCAACGAGGACGAGACCAGGGCGGCGCTGGCCAGGGCCAAGCACGTCACGCGGCTCGATATCGTCAACAACCGGCTGATTCCCTTCGCCATCGAGCCGCGGGCCGCCATCGGCGCATACGATCACGCCGAGGAGCAGTTCACGCTCTACAACACCACCCAGAATCCGCATGTGGCGCGGCTGGTGCTGTCGGCCTTCGTCGGCATCGCGCCCGAGCACAAGCTGCGGGTGGTGGCGCCCGACGTCGGCGGCGGCTTCGGCTCCAAGATCTTCATCTATGCCGAGGAGACGATCTGCCTGTGGGCCTCGAAGCGGGTCGGCGGCAGTGCCGGTGAAGTGGACGGCGGACCGGAGCGAGTCGTTCCTGTCGGACGCCCATGGCCGCGACCATGTCACCACGGCCGAGATGGCCTTCGACGCCGACAACCGGGTCATCGGGCTCAAGGTCCGCACGATCGCGAATTTCGGCGCCTACATGTCGACCTTCTCGTCGTCGATCCCGACCTATCTCTACGCCACGCTGCTGTCGGGCCAGTACGACATCCCGGCGATCTATGCCGAAGTCGACGCGGTCTATACCAACACCACGCCGGTCGATGCGGTGCGCGGCGCCGGCCGCCCCGAGGCCGCGTTCGTGGTCGAGCGGCTGATGGAGACGGCGGCGCGCGAGCTCGGCGTCGATCCGGCCGAGCTGCGGCGGAAGAACTTCATCCGCTCCTTCCCGCACCAGACGCCGGTGATCATGAACTACGACGCCGGCGACTACGAGGCCTCGCTCGACATGGCGCTGAAGGCGATCGACTACGCCGGCTTCCGGCAAGCGCAGGGAGGAGGCGGCGAAGCGCGGCAAGCTGCGCGGCATCGGCTTGTCGAGCTGGATCGAGGCCTGCGGCATCGCGCCCTCGGCGGCGGTCGGCTCGCTCGGCGCCGGCGTCGGCCTTTGGGAATCCGCCGAGATCCGGGTCAATCCGGTCGGCACCATCGAGGTCCTGACCGGCGCCCATGCCCACGGCCAGGGCCACGAGACGACCTTCGCCCAGATCGTCAACGAGCGCTTCGGCGTCGGCATCGAAAACATCTCGATCGTCCATGGCGACACCGACAAGGTGCAGTTCGGCATGGGCACCTACGGTTCGCGCACGGCGGTGTCGATGTCGGCGATCGTCAAGGCGCTCGACAAGGTCGAGGCCAAGGCCAAGAAGATCGCCGCGCATCTGCTCGAGGCCTCCGAGGGCGACATCGTGATCGAGAACGGCGAGCTCAAGGTCGCCGGCACCGACCGCAAGAAGGCGTTCGGCGAGGTGGCGCTCGCCGCCTATACCGGGCACAGCCTGCCGGC
>CAWIGN010000001.1:0-234853 GCA_963835715.1 uncultured Alphaproteobacteria bacterium | reverse complement strand
TTGGTGGAGCCAAGCGGGATCGAACCGCTGACCTCCTGCATGCCATGCAGGCGCTCTCCCAGCTGAGCTATGGCCCCGTACCATTCAGGACCGGTCTGGTATCCGGTCCGAAAGCAGATTGTAAAGGCTAGGCTTCGTCCTTGGCGATGCCCGGATCGATGATGCCGCTGACATCGTCTTCCTCGTCCTCGACTTCGCCCAGCAGGTCGTTGTCTTCCTCGTCCTCGTCGTCCTCGACTTCGATATCCTCGATGCCGTCGGCCTCGTCGGCATCCACCACCGACATGCCCGATTCCGCCTCGGCTTCTTCTTCCTCGGTTTCCTCGTCTTCGTCCTCGCCGGTCGCGGCGACCTTCAGCGGCGCCTCGACGACGGCCTCGGCTTCTTCTCCTCCTCGGACTCGGCGGCCTCGTCCTCATCCTCGTCGTCTTCTTCCTCGTCCTCGGTCTCGGCGGCGCGCACGGGGCCGGCCTCGGCGGGCTCGACGGCGCGGCTGCGGCGCTGCTTGAACAGCGCTTCCGGTTCATAGCTGAAACCGCATTTGGGGCATTCGATCGGCCGCTTGGTGAGGTCGTAAAACCGCGCCGCGCAGCTGGGGCATGCCCGTTTGGTTCCAAGATCTGCCTTGACCAAGATGATCTTCCCGTGAAGAAGGGGTTGTTGGAGGGGCGCGTTTGCCACGGGTAGCCCCGCCTGTAAAGGTCTTTTGAAGCCCCTGATGCATAACGCCAATCCCGCCCCGCTTGCCGCCCGCCGGGCCGGCCCCCTCAAAGGCGTCGCCCAGGTGCCCGGGCGACAAATCCATTTCCCAGCGGGCGCTTATCCTGGGGGCGCTGGCCGCAGGGGCAAACCCGCATTACCGGCCTGCTGGAGTCCGGCGACGTCCATTCCACCGCCGGCGCCCTGCGCGGCTTCGGAGCGGAACTCACCGCCGAGGGGCCGGGGTGCTGGCGGGTGCTGGGAACCGGGGTGGGGAACTGGCAAAGCCCCGCGGCGGCACTGGATTTCGGCAATTCGGGCACCGGCTCGCGCCTGGTGATGGGCGCGATGGCGACTACGCCCGATCACGGCGGTGTTCACCGGCGACGCCTCGCTGCGTTCGCGCCCGATGGCGCGGGTGGTGGCGCCGCTGGAAGCTTTCGGGGTCAGCTATGAAGGCCAGGGCCCCAAGGCGCTGATGCCGCTGACCCTGCATGGGGCCAAGGATGCCAAGGCCGCGGCCGTCCATGTCGCCACCGCCAGCGCCCAGGTGAAATCGGCCTTGCTGCTGGCGGCGCTCAACGCACATGGCACCAGCCGCATTTCCCAGGACGCGCTGACCCGCGACCATAGCGAAAAGATGCTCGCCGCATTCGGCGCGAAAATCACGGTGACGCCGCGCCCGGAAGGGGGCGAAGTCATTGCGGTCGAAGGTCCCGCAAAACTTGCCGGCTGCAATGTCGAAGTGCCGCGCGATCCTTCCAGCGCCGCCTTCCTGATGGTGGCGGCACTGATCGTGCCGGGCTCGGAAATCGAACTGCCCGCCATCCTGCTCAATCCCCGCCGCACCGGTCTGATCCAGACCCTGCTGGAGATGGGCGCGCGGATTGACGTCCATAACCGGCGCAGCAGCGGCGGCGAGGAGATCGGCGACCTGATGGTGCGTCATTCCCAATTGAAGGGCGTCGAGGTGCCGGCGTCGCGCGCGCCGTCCATGATCGACGAATATCCGATCCTGGCCGTCGCCGCGTCATTTGCCCAAGGCAAGACGGCGATGCGCGGCCTGGAGGAACTGCGGGTCAAGGAAAGCGACCGGCTGGAAGCGGTGGCGCGCGGTCTTGCCGCCAATGGCGTGAAGTACCAGATCGAAGGCGACGACCTGATCGTGGCAGGGCGGCCCGGTGCCGGGCGGCGGCATGGTCGCCACCCACATGGATCACCGCATCGCCATGGCCTTCCTGACCATGGGCCTGGCCAGTGAGAAGCCGGTGACGGTGGACGACGTCGCCATGATCGCCACCTCCTTTCCCGAATATCAGGATTTGATGCGCGGACTTGGTGCGGTTATGGAAGCGCCCTGAGGTGGAGCAATGAGCATCGTCATCGCCGTCGACGGCACCGCGGCCAGCGGCAAGGGCACCTTGGCCAAGCGGCTGGCGCAGCATTTCGGTTTCGCCCATCTGGATTCCGGGGCGCTGTACCGCCTCACCGCGCTGGCGGTGCTGGAAGCCAAGGGCGACCCCAAGAACGAGGCCGATGCCCTCAAGGGCGCCCAGACCATCGATTTCAACCTGGCGGGCGATCCGCGCATCCGCACCGATATTGTCGGCAAGGCGGCCTCCGAGGTCGCCGCCATCCCGGCGGTGCGCCAGGCGCTATTGGACTTCCAGCAAAATTTCCTCGCCCGCCCCCCGGGGGCAGCCCCGGCGCGGTGATGGACGGGCGCGACATCGGCACCGTCATCTGCCCCGGCGCCACCGCCAAACTCTATGTCGATGCCGGGCTGGACGTGCGGGCCCGCCGCCGCTGGGCGGAACTCAAGGCCATGGGCATCCGCCGCGCCGAGCAGGATGTGGTGGCGGAGCTGCAAACCCGGGATGCCGCCGACAAGAGCCGCCCGGTTTCCCCCCTGAAGCAGGCCCCCGACGCCGACTTGCTGGATACCTCCGAATTGGGTATAGACGCGGCGTTCGCGGCAGCCCTAGCCTTGGTTTCTCCCAAGGTCGAAGGCGCGCTCAAGGATCGCCACAGGGGCTAAAGGAGGCCCGGCGGCCTAAAGGGCATCCCGCTTACTTTTTCCAAACCCAACCCGCCCGCGCGGTTCCTTCTGCTTTGAAGGGCCTGTGGGAAGTCCGCCGCGGCCCCGAAGGCCTGCCGGTCGGCATGACGACTTAGGATTATTGAATGGCTCGCGCCGCAACCAAGGACCGTACCGAAAGCTCCATCGCCGCCCCCTCCCTCGAAGATTTCGCGGCCATGCTGGAGCAAAGCTTCGAAACCCAGAGCCCCCAGGAGGGCTCCGTCATCAAGGGCACCATCGTTTCCATCGAAAACGATTTCGCCATGGTGGACGTCGGCCTCAAGACCGAAGGCCGCATTTCCCTGAAAGAGTTCGCCATGCCGGGCGTGCCCGCCGACGTCAAGGTGGGCGACACCGTCGAGGTTTACCTGGAGCGTGTCGAGAACGCCCTGGGCGAGGCCGTTCTCAGCCGCGACAAGGCGCGGCGCGAGGAAAGCTGGATCAAGCTGGAAAAGGCCTTCAACGACCAGACCCGCGTCACCGGCGTGATCTTCGGCCGCGTCAAGGGCGGTTTCACCGTCGATCTGGACGGCGCCGTGGCCTTCCTGCCCGGCAGCCAGGTCGATGTGCGCCCGATGCGCGATGTCGGCCCGTTGATGAACCAGCCGCAATTGTTCCAGATACTCAAGATGGACCGCCGCCGCGGCAATATCGTGGTGTCGCGCCGCGCCGTGCTGGAAGAGCGCCGCGCCGAGGAACGCACCAGCCTGGTCGCGTCGCTGCAGGAAAAGCAGGTCGTCGAAGGCGTGGTGAAGAACATCACCGATTACGGCGCCTTTGTGGATCTGGGCGGCGTGGACGGGCTGTTGCACGTCACCGACATCGCCTGGCGCCGTGTCTCCCATCCGACCGAAGTCCTGGCGGTGGGCCAGACCGTCACCGTGCAGATCATCAAGATCAATCACGAAACCCAGCGCATCAGCCTGGGCATGAAGCAGCTGCAGACCGATCCCTGGGAAGGCGTCGCCGTCAAGTATCCGGTGGGCGTGCAGTTCAAGGGCAAGGTCACCAACGTCACCGACTATGGCGCCTTTGTGGAGCTGGAGCCGGGCGTGGAAGGCCTGGTCCATGTCAGCGAAATGTCCTGGGTCAAGAAGAACATGGCCCCGTCCAAGCTGGTCACCCCCGGCACGGATGTGGACGTGGCGGTGCTGGAAGTGGATTCCAACAAGCGCCGCATCAGCCTGGGCCTGAAGCAGACCCAGGAAAATCCCTGGAATGCCTTCACCGCCAATCATCCGGCGGGCACGGTGATCGAGGGCGAGATCAAGTCGATCACCGAGTTCGGCCTGTTCATCGGCCTGGACAGCGACATCGACGGCATGGTGCACCTGTCCGACCTGTCCTGGTCGCAGCCCGGCGAGGATGCCATCAAGACCTATGAAAAGGGCCAGGTGGTCAAGGCCAAGGTGCTGGATATCGACATCGAGAAGGAGCGCGTCTCGCTGGGCATCAAGCAGCTGGATGGCGACCCGATCGAGAAGGCGGGGCCTGCGGGCGGCGCCCTCAGGAAGAACCAGGTGGTCACCGGCACCGTCACCGAAGTCAATGACGGCGGCATCGAGGTGGAACTGGAAGGCGGCATGAAGGCCTTCATCCGCCGCGCCGACCTGGCCCGCGACCGCAACGACCAGCGCCCCGAGCGCTTCGGCAAGGGCGACAAGGTGGATGCGCTGGTCACCAGCGTCGACAAGTCCAGCCGCAAGATATCGCTCTCCATCAAGGCGCGCGAAATCTCGGAAGAGAAGGAAGCGGTGGCGCAGTTCGGTTCCTCCGACAGCGGCGCCAGCCTGGGCGATATCCTGGGTGCGGCCCTCAAGAAAAAGACGCCGAAGAAAAAATCCGGCGCGGACGACGAATAGTCCGCAAAGGCACAGCGCAAAATCAGGGCGCGGCGCGAGCCGCGCCCTTTTTGTTGTCGTAACAGAATCGCTTTAGCTTCCTCACCTTCAATGTTGATGAGGAGTTGTATTTATGGCGAAGAAAAAAAAGCGGGTGGCGCGTGCCGCCGAACTGCAAGCCGCGGTAGCGGGCTTGCATGAGGGGACGACGGCCAAGAAGAAAAAGCGCCGCAAGGTCAAGAAGGCCAAGGTCGTGAAGCTGGCCAAGAAGACCGCCAAAAAAGTGAAGAAAACCGCGAAAAAGGCGGTCAGGAAGACGAAGAGAAAGACGAAAAAGCGCTGAGCTTTTCCGCACTGCGACAGAAAAGGCGCCCCTTCGCTGGGCGCCTTTTCTTTTGTCCCTTTCGATGGCCCCCCTTTCAATTGACCCGGGCGCCGCTAAAGTTCCCCGCAAACAACAAAGGGGAGCGCCCATGACATTTCGTCGAATATTGGCTGTTGCCGCGCTGGCGGCCTTGTCGCCTGCCGCATCGGCCCAAACGCCCGCACCGGCTCCCGCGCCGCATGCCACGCCCTTCGACGCCTTTGTCTACCAGCCGGCGGCGGATGTGGCGGCAATGACCCACCGCACCGACGGCAAGCCGCAATCCAAGATCGTGATCGACCACGAAACCTATTTCATCGAATATGTCACCCGTGTCATCAACACCAACGCCGAGGCCCATGGCCACTGGTACGACTATATCCATGTGCTGGACGGCGAAGGCAGCATCACCTATGGCGGCACGCAGGAAGGCGGCCGCGATACCGGCCAGCAGGAGATCCGCGGCGGCACCCTGGTGGGCGGCAAGTTCCAGCTCCTGCATCCCGGCGACCGTCTGGTGATCCCGCCGGGCATGCCGCACATTTTCACGGCCACGCCGGGCCACACCTTCACCTACCTGATCTTCAAGCAGCGGGTCTGACCATGAAAATGCTTCTGATTGCGGCCGTGACGGCGGCCATGCCTTTCACCGCGGTGGAGAATCTCACTCCCGAAAAGGCGGTGCGTCATGTCTCCGGCAAGGAGCTGACCGCCACCCTGCAAAAAGGCATGACGCCGGGCGCCTTCTATTCCCAGATCCTGCTGTCCCGGCATGACGGCTACCAGATCATCAACACCATCCGCGACAAGGACGGCCAGGCCGAGGTCCATGAGGCCTGGAACGACAATCTTTTCGTGCAGGAAGGCACGGCCAGCTTCGTCACCGGCGGCACCGCGGTGGACGCCAAGGTGACGGCGCCGGGCGAGCATCGCGGCACCGCGATCAAGGGCGGCACCACCATGGCGATGCATCCGGGCGACTATTTCTTCGTTCCCGCCGGCACGCCGCACCAGATGCTGGTGGCGCCGGGCCAGCGGATAAAATTCATCGCCTTCAAGACGCACAAGTAGGAGACACCCATGCGCTTACCCATTGCCGTCGCACTGCTTCTTGCCACGCCCGCCCTGGCGCAGACCACGGTGCGCGCCACGGCGCCCGACACCTTCAAATTCATGAGCCAGGAAGACATCGACAAGCTGGTTTCCACGCCGGAGCCGGGGCGGGTCTATGGCGCCACCTTCATGAACGATCATGAGAATTACTATGTCGAATTCGTCAAGCGGCTGGATCACGGCAACATGGCCGAACTGCATCCCCACTGGGTCGACCAGATCACCATCGTGTCGGGCGACGGGGTGATGACCTATGGCGGCGCCATCTCGGGCGGCGAGGTCGCGGCGAACGGCGAAGTGCGCGGCGGCACCATGAACGGGGCCATGACAAGGCCGGTGCATGCCGGCGACTTTGTGCTGGTCCCCGCGGGCCTGCCGCACAAGTTCGATGCGGTGTCCGGCAAGACATTGACCTATGTGGTCTACAAGGCGCGGTCTTAGTTCGCCCTTTCCTGCGCCGCGCGCAATGGGGGAGGGCTAGCAGGCCTCGCCGCTGATGGCGGCCTTTTTGGGCCGCCATAGAAGGTTGACCGCCAGCCCGGCCATGATCAGCACGGTTGCGCCGATTTTCCACAGCGGCAGCGGTTCGCCCAGCAGGGTCGCGCTGGCGGCGAAGCCGAACACCGGCACCAGCAGCGCCAGGGGCGCGACGGTGGCAGCGGGATAACGTGACAACAGCCAGGCCCAGCTCGCATAGCCGAACATCGTGTTGCCGACGGCCTGCCACAGCACCGCGGCCCAGGTGATCCAGCCGGCCTGTTCCACACCGGCCGCGATGGCGGCGGGGCCTTCCAGCAGCAGCGACAGGATCAGCAGCGGCGGCACCGAAAATATCCCCGCCCACACCACATAGGCCAGCATGTCGAGCGGCGCGGCCTCGCGGCCCGCCTGGTTGCCCAGCGCCCAGCCCAGCGCCGCCACCAGCACAAGGCCCAGCCCCAGCAGGGTGACGCCCTGGCCGCTGTGCGCGGCGATCACCGCCATGCCGGCCAGGGCCAGCACGAGGGCGCCTGCCTGATGGAACTTGATCCGCTCCCCGGTGCGCCACATCGCCAGCCCGATAGTGAAGAACACCTGCATCTGCACCACCAGCGAGGCGAGGCCGGGCGCGATGTGCCCGTTCATGGCGATGAACAGCATGCCGAACTGCAGCAGGCCGATGCTCACGCCATAGAAGGCAAGGTTGCTCCAGGGCACATAGGTCGGGCCGCTCCGGCCGTCGCCGGCGCTTCGCGGTCTGGGCAGGAACAAAACGGCGGGCACGAACACGCAAACGAAGCGCAATGTGGCGAACAACAGGGGCGGCAGCGCGTCCAGCCCCACCCGGATGACCACGAAGTTGGTGCCCCAGACAAAGACGACCGCCAGCGCCAGCAATCCATCGCGCAAGGCCAGCTGCGATTTCATTCGAAAATGTCCCTCCGCCGTGCCGACTATAGGGCCTTGGCGGCCGCCGCGATGCGCAATCCCTGCATGGCCGATCCATTGGCTTTGGCGCCCGGCGGTCCCGCCCGTCAATCCGCTTCCCCACCCCGGCCCGTTTCCCGCAAGGCGCGGTGCGGGCCCGGCCTCACAACCTGCGGTGAGGTGCGGCCTAATATCACCCAAGCCGCGTTCACCATCATTCGCTGGAACGCGTCGGCCTCATTGCGATTATACCGTTCAAATTGGCGAGGATATTTTCATGTCTGGTTTTATTGGCGCGAACGACAAGGACCAGGGCCGGGAAAACGAGCCGGCCGACGACTGGCGCGAGCCGCCGGGTTATCTGGGCGAAGCGGTGCGCCGCGCCAAATTGATATCCGGCCGCCGGCCGGAGAGAGCCCGGGAAAACACCGAGGATTGAAGGGTTGCCTCCCATACGCCCCTGTGTCACAGCGGCGTCATGACGGCCCTGATCCTTCTCTTTCTTGTCGCGGTCTGGGCCGGTATCCAGAACGCCCTGGCGGGCGGGGGCACGTTTCTCACCCTGCCGGCCCTGATGTTCACCGGCATGAGCGCGCTGGCCGCCAACATCACATCCACCATCGCCCTGTTTCCCGGCCAGATCACCTCCAGCTGGGGCGGGCGCGAGCATGTCGCCGGGGCCGGCGGATTGTCCTTCCGCGCCCTGGTGGCGATTTCCCTGGCGGGCGGCATTGTCGGCGCGGTCCTGCTGCTGGTGACGCCGTCCGATATCTTCAAGGCGCTGGTGCCCTGGCTGGTTCTGTTCGCCACCAGCGTCTTTGCCTATGGCAGCTTCATGCCGCGCAAGGCCGACCGGCCGCCGGTGCTGGGCAGGATGGCGGCGGGGGCCACGCAGTTCTGCATCGCGATCTATGGCGGCTATTTCGGCGGTGGCATCGGGTTTTTGATGCTGGCGGCCCTGACCGCCGCGGGCCTGGCCATCCGCAATGCCAATGCCACCAAGAATGTTCTGGCCGGGGTGATGAATGCCTCGGCGGTGGCGATCTTTGTTTTCTCCCCGCAGGTGCATTGGCCGCAGGCGGCGATCGCCTGTGTCGGCGCCGCCCTGGGCGGCGTGGTCGGTGGTCACCTGGTTAGCAGGGTCAACCAGAAAATATTGCGCGGCGCGGCCGTCGCCATTGGCGTGGCCCTCACCATCGGGCTGTTTATCCGGGCCCCCTAGCACCCGCGAAATTCGCCTCCGGGGTCGATATCGCCGCCCCCCGGGTGATGTATAATGCCTGCAGAAACGTTGCGGGAGCGCGCCATGAAACACAATGCGGTTCTGATCGCCGTCCTGCTTCTGTCATCGTCCATGATCTGGGCCGTGGCGCCAGCCAAAGCCTATGCCGCCACGCCGGACGGCACCGGCGATCCCAATGTCATCACCTGCCGACCGCCGCAGACCCTGCCGGGATCGCGGCTGATGGGACCGGAAGTCTGCAAGACCAATGCGGTATGGGCGCAGTATCGCAAGGACGGCATGGATGTGGCGGCAGACGGCGTTCACGACGTGCCGTCCGAGAAATGGCGCACCACCAATCCGCAGGCCTGCCATCCCGCCACCGCGGGCGGCAGCGGCACCATGGCCATGATGCAGGCCAATATCAGCATGATGTGCGAGTAGGCCGGCGCAGCCCATCCGCGCCGATCACGCCGCGCGGAACAGACCCTTTGCCGGCGGCGGCGGCAACTTCACCTTCAGCACGTCGCGCATATAGCGCACGCTGGCGGCGATATTGTCGTCGACACTGCCGGTACCGTCGCCCGGCCTGGGCGCGTCGATGTCGAACACCGCCCAGCCCTTGAAGTGCTTCTTGCGCATCACCGCGAAGACGCCGGGGAAATCCACTCCGCCGCCCTGGCCGACCGAGGCATAAACGCTTTTGCGGCGATGCATCGCCTGGGTGGGGCCTTGCTTGTTGCCGCGCCACTGCGGGAAGGTGTCCTTGAGGTGGAACTCGGTGATGCGGGGCAGGTACTCGTCGGTGATCTTCACCACATCCATCCCGCCCAGCACGTTATGGCCGGTATCCAGGATCAGATAGACGTAGCTGGGATCGGTAAGTTCCATCACCCGGCGAAAATCACGCTCGCGCTCCATCGGGCCCCACATATGGGCGTGCAGCGACAGGCGAACGCCGTACTTCTTGGTACGCATGCCGATCTCGTTGGCGGTGTCGGCCAGGGCCTTGAGCTGGTCGTCGCTGGGTCCGCCCGGTGGGCGCGCGCCCATATTGTTCTTCCAGTGATCCACGCCCAAGGGCTGCAGGAAATCGCGGGCGCAGGCTTCCATGTCGGCGATCAGCTTGGCGCGGCCTTCCCCGCCCAGCCAGGGATATTGCACCACCGCATTGGCGGCGCCGCGCGGCACCGACGTGTCGCCGGTGCGGTCGGAGGGACGGCGCGGCAGGTCGCCGATGCTGGCCAGCTGCACGCCGCTTTGATCCAGCAGCGTCTTGAAGGCCATGGGATTGTCGAGGAACTGCACCACCTGGCCGGAATAGGGCTCGAAGCCCTCCAGGCCGTAATGCTTCACGTCGGCCAGCATCATCGGCATGTCGGTGGACATCTTCATCGAGATGCTATTCTGGGTGCCGGAGGCCGGCCATGTGCCGAAGATCGAACCGGTGGTGCCGAACTTGATGTCCGCATCCATGGGGTCCAGCCCATTGGCCAGCGCGCCCGCGCCGGAAGAACAGGTCGCCGCCAGCGCGATCGTGGAAGTCATGAAATGACGTCTGTTGAGCATGGCGTTTCCTCTTTTTTGATTGTTCCTCCAAGCTTACCAGAAGGCGGGCAGGGCCGCTATTGCACCGTCCTTGGAAGAAAGCGGGTGATACCTTCCGGCGTGGCGGCATAGAGCACGCCATCCCTGCCCAGGGCGATGCCTTCGCCGGCTTGCGCATCGGGAACAAAGCCAAATACCTTGCCGGTGCGGGCGCTGCCGATCCAGGTGCCTTTTCGGCCCTCGGTGTTGTAGTCGGTGGCGTACAGCGTGTCGTCGGCGGTGATGAACAAACCGCTGGGGGCGCCGAAGCCGCGATATTCGGTGAGATACGTGCCGTCCTGGTTGAAGATCTGGATGCGGCCATTGACGCGGTCGGCCACCAGCAGCCGTCCCCGGGAATCGAACACCAGCGCGTGGGGATTGCGGAACTGGCCGGGCCCCGAGCCCAGGCTGCCCCAGGCCTTGAGGAACTTTCCGTCCGGGCTGAACTTGATAATGCGGGTGATGGTATCGGGCGGCAGGTCGGGTGCCACCGTGCCATGGCCGTCGGCGACGAAGATGTCGCCATTCGGCGCGGTCACGACGTCGCCCGGATCGTGGAATTGGCTGGCGCCGCCGCCCGAAACGCCGGCCGTGCCCAGGCGCATCAACACCTTGCCGCCCGGCGAGAGCTTGATGACCTGTTCGCCTTTTTTGCCATCCTTGCTGACGGCCGCATCGGTCACCCAGACATTGCCGTCCTTGTCGACATGCAGCCCATGGGGCAGGGCAAACAGGCCGGCGCCGATGCTGCGCAGGGGCCTGCCGGTCCTGGGATCGATCTGATGCACGGCGGCGCGGCCCGAACCGTCGCAGCTTGCTGCCCCGCAGCGGTCGATCGCCCAGATCTCGCCATGCGGCCCGATCTCGATGCCGGCCGTGGTGCCCCAGGCGTGACCGTCCGCCAGCCTGGCCCAGTGCCGCTGGGGCGGGCCGAAGGGATCGGGCAGGCCGGTCTGGGCCAGCGCCGCCGTGCCCGCCAGCAGGGCCAGCGCCGCCGCCCAGGCGCGCGTCACGCTCAACGTTCCTCGGCGCGCACCGGCGTCGGGGCATCGCCGGGCAGCCGATAGGCGACAAGATCGGCGCCATAGGAACTGCCCTGGGCGCAAACCAGATACTGCTTGCCCTGGTGCATGTAGGTCATGGTGGCGCCGGTCTGCACCTTGTCCATGAACACAGCGCCCTTTTCCGCGCCGCTGGCCTTGTCATAGGCGCGCAGCCGCGCGCCCTTGCGGCCCGTCTCGTCGGTGAACAGGCCGCAGTCGCCGCAGATCACCAGAGTCTTGGTGGTCAGGGTGCCCAGGATGCCGCTCTGGCCGGTGCGGGGAATGTTCACCCCCTTGAGCAGGGGATGATTCTTGATCGCATCGGGGGTTTCGCCATGCACGACCTGCCACACCAGCGTGCCCTTGCTGAGATCGATCGCGGTGATGGTGCCATAGGGCGGTTTCATCAATGGAATGCCTTCGATCGAGATCATGCCGGGCACGATCGGATCGTCCATTCCATCCTTGCTGACCGAGCCGCGGACGCGGCCAAAGGCGCCGGTCAGGCTGGCGACACCGCCGAAGGCGCCGCCATTGGCGTCGGCGCTGCCCGCCGCCGGCGGGCCCCCGCGCTGGAATATCCTGCCGTCGGGAGCCTTCACCACGCCGCTGATCTCAAACTGGTTCTTGGCGAACAGATAGAGCATGTGGCTCTGCGGATCGTAGGACGCGCCCGGCCAGTTGATGCCGCCCTGCAGGCCCGGCATGTTCAGCGCGCCGAAGATCTTGTCGTTGACCAGCGGTGGCGGGTCGTAAAGCGAACCCAGCTGATAGTGGCTGGCGATTTCAAGCGCCCGGGCCTTGATCTGCGGCGTCCAGTCCACCAGGTCGTTCACCGTCACGCCCTGCTTGGCGAAGGGCGGCGGCGCACTGGGAATGGGCTGGGTGGGCGAATACCATTCGCCCGGCACATTGCCCTTGGCGACCCGTTTTTCCGGGATCGGCCAGACCGGCTTGCCGTTGGTGCGGTCCAGCACATAGACGAAGCCCTGCTTGGTCGGCTGGGCGATGGCTTTGACGATCTTGCCGTCATGGGGGATGTCGCAGATGACGCCGGCACAGGGGACGTCGCGGTCCCACAGGCCGTGATGGATCATCTGGTAGTGCCACTTGCGCTGGCCGGTTTCGATGTCCAGCGCCACCAGACTGTCGGAAAACAGGTTGGCGCCTGTACGGCTGACGCCCAGCAGGTCGGTCTGCGGCAATTCCACGCCCAGATAGATCAGGCCCAGTTCGTCGTCGGCCGACATCGATGCCCAGGAGCCGGTATTGCCGGCGGCTTCCGCCTGACCGGGCGTGGTCCAGGTGTCGTAACCGAACTCGCCCTTCTGCGGGATGGTATGGAAGATCCATTTGCGCTTGCCGGTCTTGACGTCGAAGCCCCGCACAAATCCCTTGGAAGCGATGGTGGGCGCAGCCCCCACCACGACCACGTCGCGCACCACCAGCGGCGCCGCATGCAAGCCGATCACGCCGCGGTTGGGATCCATCTGCTGGTCGTCATCCAGGCGCAGGTCGACCATGCCGTTGGTGCCGAAGTCCGGATCGGGGATACCGGTCTTGGCGTCGAGCGAAAACATGTTGTATCCGCGCGTGACATAGAGGATGCGTTCGTTGGTCCCGTCGCTCCAGTAACCGACTCCCAGGCCGGGACCGCCGCGCGAGCCCAGGCGCTCGCCTTCGTCGTAGCGGTGCATCCACAGTTGCTCGCCGGTGCCCGCATCCAGGCAGACCACGTCGCGGCGAAAACCGGCAGTGACGAAGATGCGCCCCTTCACCACCAGCGGCGTGGATTGATAGTCGGCGTCCAGCCGCGGCCCCAGGGAATTGGTGCTGAACCGCCACGCCAGTTCCAGCGTGTTGAAATTGGAAGCGTCGATCTGGTCGAGCGGCGAATAGCGCGTGGCCGCCAGGTCGTTGGCGTAGTGCAGCCAGTCGGTGTCCGGCGCAGCGGGTGTCTGCGCCCAGGCCGCCTGTCCCAGCAACGCGAACGCCGAAGACCCGGCCAACATCATTCTACGATTGATCGAAAGCATCTTTTGATTTTTCCCCCGGGCTGATTGGCCGCGACCGTAAGTGGCAAGCAGCCGGACGGCAAGTTGGCGATACACTTTGATACGTATTGTCTGCTGCGGCGCGTCACGGCGGTGGCCGTTTTTTGGCCGCATTTGCGCTTCGCGGCGCCAATCCGTGCGGGGGGCCGGGCGTGGCGTGGAAGTTTGTCGCACGGCACCGGCGCGACGGACGGTGCGCACCATCGCGGAACATCGACTAAGCCGGATCAGGGCGCGGGCATTCCGCGGCATCGCGCCGAAGCGCCCGGTGGACGAAAAGAGGCTGCAAAAAAATCATGCGCCGGACACGGACGCGCGATCGTTTGGATCGCCATGACGAAGCCGGCGGGCAGGATATCCACGCACCGCTCGGCGCCCCATTTCGGTCGCAATTTCGATCATGAAAACTTCGACAGACATGCCGTCTGATATTTCAGCGGCGCGCCGCAAGTCATTTGCAGAAATGCTTTGACATGGATGGCGCGTACGCGTAGCCACCCGCTGCTTTTAGCGCAGCCGCAGCGGCGATTCGCAAACCCGGCTGCCAATTCATCCCAGCAACCCAGACATCACTTTGTGCGGCAGGCCGTGCCGCCGATCATGCGAGGCAGGAAATTTTGATGACAGAGGAATTGGCCAACAAGGATTTGATGCTGGCGGTGGCTGGCGCCCTCAAGTCGGGAAAGCTCGAGCCGCTGTTCGCGGCGATCCGTCCCGACGTGGTGTGGAAGGTGACGGCGCCGCGCGAATTCTTTCGCTTCGGCGGCGTCTATCACGGCACGGCAGGCGTGAAGGAATATACCGCGCTGCTGTATGCCGACTATCACCTCGCCCGCCTCAGCCCGCGCAGCGTCATCGCCAAGGGCGAGGAGGTGTGGGGCCTGTTCGATGCCGAGGCGTTGCATCGCGGCAGCGGCCGCTATGTCCGCTTCGATGTCTCCCTGCATTGGCGGATGCGCGATGGCCTGGTCGCCGAGCAGGACTGTTTTTTCGACACCGCCAGCGTGCTGATCCAGCAGGGCGACCTGACAGTCGCGGCCGCCTAGGGCGTGCGGCTTCCTATTTGAACAGGCCCAGGTCTATGGCGTCGGCCATGGCCTGGTAGCCGGCATCATTGGGATGCAGCTTGTCACGGATATTGTAGTCGGCGCGGAACGCCAGCGGATTGGCCGGATCGGCGGTGGCGGCGGCAAAATCCACCACCCCGTCAAAGGCGCCGCCGGTCTTGATCCAGTCGTTCAGGCCGGTGCGTACCTGCTCCCCCGCCGGTGACGCATAACCCGCGCCCTGATAGGGGGTAAGCAGCGCACCGATCACCTTGATGCCATGGGCATGGGCGCGGGCGATGACCTGCTTGTCGGCGGCGATCAGCGCCTCCAGGGTCACCGGATCCTGCGGTCCCTGGGTGGTAAAGCCGCGGCCGATATCGTTGATGCCCTCCAGCAGGATGATTGCCTTCACGCCCGGCACGCCAAACACGTCGCGGTCCAGCCGCGCCAGCGCGTTCGGACCGGCGCCGTAACGCAGCAGGCGGTTGCCGCCGATGCCGGCATTGACCACCGACCACTTGCTCTTGGCGGCGGCCAGCCGTTCGGCAAGCCGGTCGGGCCAGCCGCGAAAGGCGTTGTTGGTGGACGTCGCGCCTTCGGTAATGGAGTCGCCCAGGGTCACGATCACGGCATTGGCGCTGACCGGATCGACCTCGACTTCGGTAACAAGGGCGGGCAGGCGCATCAGGCGCTGGGACGCCAGTTGCGGCGCGGCCGTCTGGTCGCCGGGCATGCCCGCGACATACTGATAGAGGCTGTGGCCGACCCGCGGAAGCGCGCCGGGCACATGGACGGAGATCACCAGCTTTTCCAGCGCGTCCACTTTCATATCGACCGGATCGGACAGCAGCGGCGCACTGGCGGGTATGACCGTGGCGCCATGGCCGTCGAAGGTGACGACATGGTCGCTGCCCGGCAGCACGCTGCCGTCGGGACCGGCGGCGCCCACATGCACCGCGGCAAGCGCCAGCTCGTCGCTGCCGCCTTCATTGCTGAGGCGCAGGCGAATCTGCTTGCCCGCCACGGCCACCCGGACCAGCTGGCGCACGGTGATGTTGGAAATGGTGCCGTCTGCCGTTTCCACCGGCACGTTGCCCGGATTGTCCAGCAGCAGCGGTGTGGGAGTCGGCGGGACAGGCGGCTGGGGAAGCGTGCCGGCCAGGGGAATCAGGTGGGACGTGGCCGCCGGCGAAACCGGTGTCTCGCCGGGCGGAAGCGGGGTGGGAACAAAGCCCCAGGCGCCGATCCAGGCTTCCTTGGGCGCGGCCCCGGCCGGGGCCGCCAAAATCACGACCGCCGCCCAGGCCAAACAAACCGCAAAATGCCGAATATTCATGCTCCGCTCCCCGTCCTTTATGGCTTGGCGGCGACTTTCCCTTGCCCCTTGGAGCGACGCAAGCCGCCCGGAGGGGGGGCAGAGCGCCCAAAATGCATCGCCTACGGACCAAAAACCGGCCTGAATGCGAAAAAAGTCTGGTTTTTCAGATGCTTCCCGTTGACGGGCAGGAACTTCCCGTGACAGTTTATCCCCAGCCGGCGGAGTCAACCCGGCGGGGTGTCCCTCAAAGGGGCTGGGGATGATCAAGTCAGAACTGGTTGCGCGTCTTACCGCACGTTATCCGCACCTGTATCACCGCGATGTCGAACGCATCGTGACGACGGTGCTGGATTCCATCAGCAAGGCGCTTGCCGAGGGCCATCGCGTTGAGTTGCGCGGCTTCGGCGCGTTCAGCGTCAAGGTGCGGCCCAGCCGCATGGGCCGCAATCCGCGGACCGGCGAACCGGTTTCGGTGGGCCAGAAGCGCGCGCCGTTCTTCCGCACCGGCAAGGAATTGCGCGAGCGCCTCAATGGCGGCAAACCGGAATCGTGAATCGCGTTCCAAACCCCGTCTTTGTCGCTTTAGACACACCCGATCCCGACTATGCCCGCGAGCTGGCCGAACGGGTGCGGCCCCATGTCGGCGGGCTGAAGCTGGGGCTGGAATTCTTCAGCGCCCATGGCCCGGGCGGGGTGCGGCCCTTTGTCGATATGGGGTTGCCGGTTTTCCTGGACCTCAAATTTCACGACATTCCCAACACCGTGGCGGGCGCCTGCCGCGCCGCTGCCTCGCTTGGCGTGTCCATCCTGAATGTCCACGCCCAGGGCGGCGCGGCGATGATGCGCGCCGCGCGTCGAGGCGGCAAAAAGCGTTTCCCCCGCAACCCGGGTGATCGCCGTGACCATGCTGACCAGCCTGGGGGACGAAGATCTGCCCGCGCTGGGCCTGGCGCCGCCCGTGGGCGACCAGGTCCTGCGCCTGGCCAGCCTGGCGCGGCAGTGCGGCCTGGACGGAGTGGTGTGCTCGGCGCATGAGATCGCGCGGCTGCGCCAGGCGTTGGGGCCCGGACTTCCTGCTGGTGGTGCCGGGCATCCGTCCCGCCGGCAGCGCCCTGGGCGACCAGCGCCGGGTGATGGGCCCCGCCGAGGCGCGCGATGCCGGCGCCAGCCTGCTGGTGATCGGCCGTCCCATAACCGGCGCGCCGGACCCCGCCCTGGCGGCCCGCGACATTGCCCAAAGTCTTGGCATTTCAGCCGCTTAAGCCGGGTTCCGGCCGTTGCTTGATTTCCGCCGGGCGGGGGGCCATACACCCCAGCCCATGAGCATTGCGGTCAAAATCTGCGGCATTACCAGCCCCGACGCCGTCGATGCGGCGGTGCGGCGCCGGCGCGACCTATGGCGGTCTGGTATTCCATCCGAACTCGCCGCGCTTTGTGGGCCTGGAGCAGGCGCGCATCCTGGCGGACCGGATGCGCGGCCGGCTGAAGATCGTGGCGCTGATCGCCGACATGGACGATGCGCGGATCGGGACCGTGGTGAAGACGGTGCGCCCCGATTTCCTGCAACTGCATGGCGGGGAGAGGTGCAGCGCACGGCGGAAATCCGCGCCGCCTTCGGGCTGCCGGTGATCAAGGTGCTGGCGGTGGCCGAGGCGTCCGATCTCGCCGCCGCCGCCGAATTTGAAAAGGTCGCCGACATGCTGATGTTCGATGCCCGCCCGCCCAAGGGTGCGGCCCGCGGCGGCGGCCATGGCGCGGCGTTTGACTGGAAGATCCTGGAAGGGCGCAGTTTCACCAAGCCATGGTTCCTGGCCGGCGGCCTGACGCCCGACAATGTCGCGCGCGCTGCCCAATTGTCCGGCGCGGGACAGGTCGACGTTTCGTCCGGCGTGGAAAGCGCGCCCGGCGTGAAGGACCCCGCGCGCATCCGCGCCTTCCTCGACGCCGCCAGAAATCCGGCCCCCCTGAGCAGGCAAAGCGCATGAACCAGATTCCCAATTCGCTGCGCTCCGGTCCCGACGCGTCCGGCCATTTCGGCGCCTATGGCGGCCGCTTTGTCGCCGAAACCCTGATGCCGCTGGTGCTGTCGCTGGAACAGGCCTATGAGGCGGCCAAGAAGGACCCGCAGTTCCAGGCCGAACTGTCGGGCCTGCTCACCCATTATGTCGGGCGCGAAAGCCCGCTGTATTTCGCCGAACGCCTGACGGCGCATTTCGGCGGCGCGAAAATCTATCTCAAGCGCGAAGACCTCAATCACACCGGCGCGCACAAGATCAACAATTGCCTGGGCCAGATCCTGCTCGCCCGGCGCATGGGCAAGACCCGCATCATCGCCGAGACCGGCGCCGGCCAGCATGGCGTCGCCACCGCCACCGTGGCGGCGCGCTTCGGGCTTCCCTGCACCGTCTATATGGGCGAGGTCGATATCGAGCGGCAAAAGCCCAACGTCTTCCGCATGCGCCTGCTGGGCGCGCGAGGTGCGCGGGGTGTCCTCCGGCTCGCGGACACTGAAGGACGCGATGAACGAGGCGCTGCGCGACTGGGTCGCCAATGTCCACGACACCTTCTACATCATCGGCTCCGCCGCCGGCCCGCATCCCTATCCCGCCATGGTGCGCGATTTCCAGACCGTGATCGGCAATGAGACCCGCGCCCAGATGCTGGAGATGGAAAAGCGGCTGCCCGATCTGGTGGTGGCCTGCGTCGGCGGCGGCTCCAATGCCATCGGCATGTTCCATCCCTTTGTCGACGACAGCGCCGTGGAAATTCACGGCGTCGAGGCGGCGGGCGAGGGCGTGAACACGCCGCGCCATGCCGCCACCATCTCCAAGGGCACGCCCGGCGTGCTGCACGGCGCGCGTTCCTATCTGCTGCAGGATTCCGACGGGCAGGTCCTGGAGGCCCATTCCATTTCGGCGGGCCTGGATTATCCCGGCGTCGGCCCGGAGCATAGCTGGCTGAAGGATATCGGCCGGGTGAAGTATTATTCGGTCACCGACAAGGAGGCGCTGGACGCCTTCATGCTGCTGTCCAAGCTGGAAGGCATCATTCCGGCGCTGGAATCGGCCCATGCCATCGCCCATGTCGCCAAGATCGCGCGGACAGATGACCAAGGACCAGATCATCGCCATCTGCCTGTCGGGGCGCGGCGACAAGGACGTCTTCTCGGTCGCCAATGCCCTGGGAGAGAAATTGTGAGCCGGTTGGCCGCCACTTTTGTGCGCCTCAAAAAGGAAGGCCGCGCCGCCTTCGTGCCCTTCATCACCGCGGGCGATCCCGACATGGAGACCAGCTTCGCCATTCTGGAAAAGCTGCCCGAGGCCGGCGCCGACATCATCGAGCTGGGCATGCCCTTCACCGATCCCATGGCCGACGGCCCGGCGGTGCAGGCTTCCTCCGTGCGCGCGCTCAAGGCGGGCACCACCCTGGTCAAGGTGCTGGAGATGGTGAAAAAGTTTCGCAGCGCCGACAAGGACACGCCGATCGTGCTGATGGGCTATTACAATCCCATCCATGCCTATGGCACGGCCCGCTTTGCGCGCGACGTGGCGGGCGCCGGAGTGGACGGTTTGATCGTGGTGGACCTGCCGTTGGAGGAAGATGAAGTGCTGCGTGTGCCGGCGCAGGCCCAGGGCGTGGACCTGGTGCGCTTCGTCACCCCGACCACGGACGATGCCCGCCTCAAGCGGATCGTCGCCGAGGCGTCGGGCTATCTTTATTATGTCTCGGTGGCGGGCGTCACCGGCACCAAGGCGGTGCCCGAAGACGCGGTGCGCGCCGCCCTGGCGCGGGTGCGCGCGGCCACCGACCTGCCCTGCACCGTGGGCTTCGGCATCCGTTCGCCGCAGCAGGCCGAAGCGATCGCCCGAATTGCCGACGGCGTGGTGGTGGGATCGGCCATCGTCAGCCAGATCGCCGAAAATTTGGGCGGCGGCCGGGACAAGATCGTCAGCGAAGTCCTGGCGCTGGCCGGCGCCCTTGCCGGTTCCACCCATGCGGCGCGCCGTGGTAAGGTGCCGGCATGAACTGGATCACCAAAGTCGTGCGTCCCCGCATCAAGGGCCTGATGGGCGGCAAGGATGGCGGTCGCGGCGATACCCCCGAAAACCTCTGGAAAAAGTGCCCTTCCTGCGGCGAGATGATCTTCCACCGCGACCTGGTGGCCAACCTGAACGTCTGCCCCAATTGCGGCCACCATATGCGAATCGGCCCGGCCGAGCGCTTCGCCTATACCTTCGATCCGGGCAGTTTCAGCGAACTGACGCCCCCCAGCGTCCCCGCCGATCCGCTTGCATTTCCGGGGCGAGAAGAAATATTCCGATGAGATCAAGGCGGCGCGGACCAAAACCGGGCGCCCCGAAGCCTTCACCGCCGCGCGCGGCACCCTGGACGGATTGCCGGTGATGATCGGCGGTCCAGCCTTTCGACTTTCTGGGCGGCAGCCTGGGCATGGGCGTCGGCGAGGCGCTGGTGGAATCCATGCAGGCGGCGATCAAGGAAAAGCGCCCCTATATCCTGTTCGTGTCTTCGGGCGGGGCGCGCATGCAGGAAGGCATTCTGTCCCTGATGCAGATGCCGCGCGCCACCATCTGCGTCGACATGCTGCGCGAGGCGGCGCTGCCCTATGTCGTGGTGCTCACCGATCCCACCTTTGGCGGCGTCAGCGCCTCCTATGCGATGCTGGGCGATATCCAGATCGCCGAGCCGGGCGCCCAGATCGGCTTTACCGGCGCGCGCGTCATCGCCCAGACCATTCGCGAAAAGCTTCCCGACGGCTTCCAGCGCGCCGAATATCTGCTGGAACACGGCATGCTGGACATGGTCACGCACCGCAAGGAGTTGCGCGCCACCCTGTCGCGGGTGCTGCATATCCTGATGAACCAGGCAAAGCCGCGCAGCAAGGTGCTTTCCATGCCGAAGCGCAACGGCAATGGCGGCGTCGCCGTAACTCCTTAAGGAGGATGGGCGCAATGCTGTCCGAAACCACGCGCAGCGACGCGGTGCTCCGGCGCCTTCTGGCGCTGCATCCCAAGAAAATTGACCTGGCGCTGGACCGCATCCTGCGGCTGCTGTCGGCGTTGGGCAATCCCCAGCTCAAGCTGCCGCCCGTCATCCATGTCGCGGGCACCAATGGCAAGGGCTCGGTCTGCGCCTTCGCCCGCGCCATGCTGGAAGCGCAGGGGCTCAAGGTGCATGTCCATACCTCGCCCCATCTGGTGCGCTTTCACGAGCGCATCCGCATCGCGGGCAAGCTGATTTCCGAGGAAGCGCTGGTTTCGCTGCTGGAGGAAGTCGAGCAGGTCAATGCCGGCGCGCCGGATCACCTTTTTCGAGATCACCGCCGCCGCCATGTTCCTGGCCTTTTCGCGCTATCCCGCCGATGCGGTGGTGCTGGAAGTGGGGCTGGGCGGCAGCTATGACGCCACCAATGTCGTGCCCCATCCGGCCATGACGGTGATCCAGCCGGTGGGCCTGGACCACCGGGAATTCCTCGGCGACGACCTTGCGGGGATCGCCCTGGAAAAGGCCGGCATCATCAAGACGGGCGTGCCGCTGGTGGTGGGGCCGCAAAGCGAGATCGCACGCCAGGTGATCCTGAACCAGGCCGACCGGATCGGCGTGCCGGTGTTCGCCTTCGGCCAGGATTTCGCCAGCCGCCAGGAACATGGCCGCATGGTCTATGAAGACGAGGTGGGACTGCTGGACCTGCCGCTGCCCAGGCTCGCCGGGCGGCACCAGATCGAAAATGCCGGGGTGGCGATTGCCGCCCTGCGCCATGCGCGCAAGGGCTGGGGCCGGGAAGACGCGGTGGAGCGCGGGCTGGCCACGGTGGAATGGCCGGCGCGCCTGCAGCGCCTGCACAAGGGGCCGCTGGTGGACGCCGCGCCGAGGGGCGCCGAAGTCTGGCTGGATGGCGGCCACAATCCGCACGGCGCCGAAGCGGTGTCGCGCGCCATGGCCGACATGGAGGAACATGGCGAGCGGCCGCTCTACCTGATCTGCGGCATGCTTTCGAACAAGGATGCGCTGGGTTACCTGCGCGCTTTCGACGGCCTGGCGCGGCATGTGGTGACGGTGGCGGTTCCCGGCGAGGCGTCCAGCCTGGGCGCTGGCGCCCTCTATGACGTCGCGCGCCGCGCCGGCCTCGACAGCGCCCCGGCCGAGGATCTGGACGACGCCATGCTGCAGGTCACCGCCTGGACGCGGCTGGACGCGCAGGACACGCCGCCGCGCATCCTGATCTGCGGATCGCTATATCTGGCGGGAAAAGTCCTGTCCGAGAATTCCTAGATCGAGGACTCGATCCATTCCTTGATCTTGGACTTGGGCAAGGCGCCGACCTTGGTCGCCGCCACCTGGCCCTGATGGAAGATCATCATGGTGGGAATGCCGCGCACGCCATACTTGGTGGGGACATGCGGGTTCTCGTCGATGTTCAGCTTGGCGATGGTGACCTTGTCGCCCAGTTCGGCGGACAATTCGTCCAGCGCGGGCGCGATCATGCGGCAGGGCCCGCACCATTCCGCCCAGAAGTCCACCAGCACGGGTTTCTTGGCGTCCAGGACATCGGTCTGGAACGAGGCGTCGGACACTTTGATGGGCATGCGTTTGATCCCTGAACTATCGCAGTACCATATCTAGGAACGCGACCCTTCCTGGTCAAGGCGCGCGGAAATCCCGGCCATTTGGGCGTCCAGAACCACATCGGAAAGCTGTAAAAGCCGGGGGCCGTCGGTGAAGACCAGGCCGCACACAATTCGCCGGCCGGGGAAAATCCTGGCGGCGCCGGCGCGGTAAAGCGCCATCTGGGCCAGATAGACCTGCGGAACCTCGTTTTCATGGCGGGGCGCTGGCCGGTTTGTCTTGAAATCCAGGATCAGGACCTGATCGTCGCTCACCGCCAACCGGTCGACGCGGCCGTGGATGCGCGCGCCGCGCCCGAACTGCGGCAGTTCCGCCAGCAATCCCGCTTCGGCCTGGCTGCCGGGCGCGAAGGCGGCCGCGAAGGCGGGGTCCTCCAGCACCGCCAGTGTTTCGTCCACCAGCGCTTCGGGATTTTTCAGCCCGCCGGCCTGGACGAAAGTCAGGGCGATGGCGCGGCGCCTGTGAGGCGCGATGTCGGGCAGGCGCGCCAGCAAGGCATGCACCACCAGCCCGCGGCGAAAACGGGCCGCTCCCGCATCGCGGGGCGAGAAGGCCGGCGGAGCCGCGCCCACCGCGTCGGATGGCCGGATCAGCCGCGGCAGGGCCGGTTCGGGCGGCGCGGGCGCCGTCACCCATTCGGGCAAGTCAGGCTGTGGCGCCTTGGCGGCGGCGGCGTCGCCTTTTTCCTCGTCCAGCACGCCGAAGCTGGTGATTTCGCCGTCCCCGCTTGTCACCTTCACACCCAAGGCCTCGGCGGCGGCCTGGGCGAGCTGGTACCAGGACCCGTCCTTGACGCCCGTCTTGTTTTCAAAGCCGCAGACATAGAGCCGGTCGCGGGCGCGGGTCAGCGCCACATAGAGCAGGCGGCGATGCTCCTTGCGCGTTTCCTCCTCTGCCCTGGCCTTGGCGGTCCTTACAATCTCGGGCGCATCGTCATTGGCAAGCGGGAACAGCACGCCGCCGTCCTGATACAGAAGATGACCCTTGCGGCTGGGCGGCTCGGGCAGGGCAGTGGTGTCGGGCAGGATGACGATATCGGCCTCCAGCCCCTTGGCGCCATGCACGGTCATCACGCGCACCTCGTTGCGGCCGCGCTCCATGTCGCGCTTGATCTCGGTGCCGCCGCGCTCGACCCAATCCAGAAAACCTTCCAGCGATGGGGTGTGGCTGCGTTCCTGGGTCAGGGTGAGGGACAGAAATTCGTCGATGGCATCGGCGGATTCCTGTCCCAGCCGCGCCAGCAGTTTTTCCTTGGCTCCCAGCGCGGTCAGGGCATGGGAATAGAATTCGAAGGGCGGGGCATAGTCGGCACGCTCCAGCATGGCCGACAGAAAGCCATGCGCCGCCGCAAAGTCGCCGCGCCGCGCCACCAGCGCGCTCCACAGATCGCCCCTGCGCCCGTGCGCCAGCGAGAACAGTTCGTCCTCGCTGAGGCCGCACAGCGGCGAGCGCAGCAGCGCCGCCAGGGTCAGGTCATCCTCCCGCTGCAGCACAAAGCGCCCCAGGGCGATCAGGTCCATGGCGGCGATCTGCTCGGTCAGGCGCACCCGGTCGGCGCCCGCCACGGGAACGCGGCGCAGTTTCAGCTGCCGGATCACTTCCCCGCCAAAGGGCTCGCGGCGCGGCAGCAAGATCATGATGTCGCGCGGCGCGATCGGGCGGTCGTGACCGGGCAGGCGGGCGCGGCGCGCCAGCCAGCCGGCGATCTTGTCGGCCACCTGGGCCGCCAGCCGGGCGACCGGGCTTTCCTTCTGCACCGCGTCCACCGGCGCGTAATGGTCCACCTCTTCGTCTTCGTCCGCCGCCAGCGCCGGCCAGAATTCGATGCCGCCCCTGGCGGTCTCGCGATGGGCGCGATGTTCGATTTGCGCGCCGCGCACCGTCAGCCCGGCGCGGGCCGCCTCGCTTTCGAACACCTTGTCGACAAAGGCGAGGATCTGCGGCGCGGAACGCCGCGAGGTGATCAGCGGCACTTCGTGCAGCCGCTGCTCCGCGCCGGTAATGGCGTCCGCGAAATGGCGGCGGTTGATGTCGAACTGGCCGGGGTCGGCGCCCTGGAAACTGAAGATGGACTGTTTTTCGTCGCCCACCGCGAAGATGGTGCGAAGCTGGTCGCGTTCGCGTCCGGTGCCGGCGAAGAATTCCTCGGTCAGCTTGCGGATGATCTCCCATTGTTCCGGGCTGGTATCCTGGGCCTCGTCGATCAGCACATGGTCGATGCCGCCGTCCAGCTTGTAGAGCACCCACTGGGCCGCACCGGGCTTGTACAGAAGGTCGCGCGTTTCCACGATCAGATCGTCATAGTCCAGCACGCCGCGCAGCCGCTTGGCCTGGCGGTAGCCGCGGCGCACCGCCTGGATCACGGTCAGGGCGGCCTGGGCCAGTTCGGCGGCCCGCGCCGCGCGGCACTGTTCGGCGGCGGCGCGGAAGGCTTCCTGCAACAGGGTCAGGGCGGCGAGCAGGTCGGGGCGGGCATCGCCCAATGCCTTGCTGGCCAGCTTCTTGCGCGGCTCGCCCCTGGCGGTGAGAAAGAAACCGTCCAGGGCGGCGAAGCTGGCGGCGATGTCGCCGTCAAACAGGGCATCCAGCCTGCCGGCCGCCGCGACATCGCTTTTGCCCCCGCCGGCCAGCCAGGCACGGATCTCGCGCAGCCGCGTGATATCGCGCGCCAGCGCGGAGCAGAAATCCTCGCCGATGCCTTGCGCCGTCGCGCCGTCCTTCACGCCATGCGCCGCGCGCACGGCGGCGGGCAGGTCATCCGGATTGTCCAGCCTGTCGAAAAAACGGTCCAGCTTGCGGCGGTCGGCGCCCAGCGCCGCGTCCAGGATATTTGCCAGGGCGGCCTCGCTGGTCTCGGTCACCAGCAGCGTCACCGCCGCGAGCAGGCTTTCATCGCCCGATCCGGCGCGCTCCAGCACCCGCTGGCGCGCCTCGCCGATCAGTTCGCGCGCCGACTGGTCGTCCAGAACCTCGAAGGCGGGCGGAATGTGCGCCTCGATGGGAAAGCGCGACAGCACGATCTGGCAGAAGGCGTGCAGGGTGAGGATCTTGAGCCCGCCCGGCGTCTCCAACGCCGCCGCGAATAATTGCCGTGCCATGGGCAGGTGGGCATGGGCCTCGCCGCCGATGGCGATGATGGCATCGCGCAAGGCGTCGTCCGGCAGCATGGACCATGCACCGAGCTGGCGGAACAGACGCTCCTGCATTTCCGCCGCCGCCGCCTTGGTGAAGGTCAGGCACAGGATCTTTTCCGGCCTGGCGCCGGCCAGCAGCAGCCGCGCCACCCGGTTGGCCAGGGTGTAGGTCTTGCCCGCGCCGGCATTGGCCGCCACCCAGGCGGAGATGTCCGGATCGGAGGCGATCATGGAGGGATCGCGCATCAGCCTTCCTCCGTCCAGCCGGAGGGTGACCATTCGCGCACCCGCGCCAGATGGTCGTAATCGCCCGCGATACCGGCGCGATAGGGACGCACGCGGGAACGATAGGCGGTGGCCGGCTCCCGGAACCAGGCGATGCGCCGCGCCAGCTGGGTCACCGCTTCGCCCGCCAGCGCAAACGCATCCTCGATCTGGCGTGGCGTGCGCGCCTGTTCCTCGCTGCCCAGGCCGACATAGATCAACTCATCGGCGATGTATTTGCCGATGCCGAAACCGTCGCGCGCCAGCATGGCGGCTTCCAGGGGCAGTTGCGGCGACAGCAGCTGGTTCACCTGCTTGGGGGTGGGAACCGCACCGGACTTGTAGTCCAGGATCGCGGCCTTGCCGTCCTTGAGAATATCGATGCGGTCGGCGACGCCGGAAAGGGTGAAATCGCCCAGCGTCAGGCTGCCCCGGATTTCCAGATGCGTGGCGGCGATGGCGTCGCGTCGCCCGCGCTCGAATTCGACGAAGCCGCGTGCCGCGCCGGCAAAGCGTGGCCGCCACAGGGCCAGCGCCGCCCGGGGAATGCCCGCCTGCGCGAACACCTGGTCGGCGATGGCCACCAGCTGCGCGGCCGCGTCCGGGGGCAGGGTACCTTGATACTTGGCGATGAAGAGCTCCAGCGCCTTGTGCAGGGCGGTGCCGCGTTCGAGCGGCCCGATGGGTTCGTCCAGCGCCTCCAGCGGCCGCAGCTTCAGCACGTGCCTGGCATAGATCGCATAGGGATCGCGCAGCCAGGTTTCGATTTCGGTGACGGACAGTTTGCGGGGACGGGCTTCGAGCGGCGGCGTCGGCGCGGGACGAAGCAGGCGCGGACCCTGCGCAATATCCATCAATTGTGCCGCGATGCGGGCATAGTCGCGTTTCGGCGCCAGTGCCGCGTCCAGCCCAAGACCCTGGGTGAGCTGTTGCAGGCGTTGCAGCCAGCGCGACGCAATGGTGGGCGCGCCGTCGGCCTTGAGGGCGCGGGTCAGCAGGACATGGGGCCCCGCCGCCAGCATGGCGAAGTCATGGGCCGAAAGACCGATGCCGCGCTCCGGCTGTTCCAGGCCCAGGGTGGAGCGCATGGGGCGTGAGAACCAGGGATCAGCGCCGGCCGATTGCGGCCAGCTGCCTTCGTTCAGCCCGCCCAGCACCACCAGGTCGAAGCGCTGCAACCGGGCCTCCAGCGGCCCCAGAATGGCGAGGCGCGGATGGCGTCCGAACGCGGTGCGCACCGCCACCTTCATCGCCAGGCTGCGAAACAAAGCGGGCCAGGACTCGGTTTCGATGGGGTCCAGATTTTCCGCGGCCAGCTTCAGCGCCGCCATCAGCTGCGCCGCCGCCTCGCCATCGTCATTGGCCCACAGGATGCAGGCATCCTTATGGTCGCAGGCAAGCGCCTCGGCGGCGGCGATGGTGGTGTCCAGCAGCGTCTCGAGTTGTGATTCCGCCCGCGTGAAGATCTCTTCGAGCGGCGCCAGAACGCCGGCGATCTCCCTCCACCAGGCCGCCAGGGCGGCCAGCGCCTCGGCTGGCGGCGGCTGGCGCGTGCCGCCGGCCTTGGCGATGGCGCGGGCGATGCCCGCCAGGCCGGGATCGGGCCGGGGCCCACGCAGGCAC
Organism: uncultured Alphaproteobacteria bacterium; assembly: GCA_963835715.1. GTDB lineage: Bacteria > Pseudomonadota > Alphaproteobacteria > Micropepsales > Micropepsaceae > Rhizomicrobium. Next base: position 207,407 of record CAWIGN010000001.1, on the reverse strand, counting down.
CAGCGGTCCAGTGCGCGCGCGTGGGCGCGGAACGCCGCGCCGTCCTGTCCCCGGCGCGCGAAGGGATGCTTGAGCAGCGCCAGCAGCGGCACCGGCGCGAACCGCGCCTGGGCGCACTCCGCCAACAGGCACAGGAAGGTGCCGGCGGCGGTATGGGCCAGGGGCCGCCCGGCGGAATCGTCGATCGTAATGTTCCAGCGCGTCATTTCCGCCGCCACCCGCCGCGCCAGGTTGCGGTCTGGCGTCACCAGGGCGGCGGTGCGGCCGGGCACGGACAACGCCTCGCGCAGGGCCAGCGCGATGCTGAGCGCCTCCTGCGCCGGATCGGCGGCCTGGATCAGTCCCACATCCTTCAGGCCGGCGCGGATTTCCCCGCCGCCTTGTTGCGCCAGTTCCCACCAGGCATCGGTGGTGGGCGCGGGCCGCAGGATCTCGCTCAGCAGTTTCTCGCGCGCCGGATTTGTCCCGGCGGTGAACCAGTCCTGGGCATCGTCGCGCTCCGCGCCGATGGTGCGCAGCAATTGCCGAAGGCCATATTGCGGATGTCCCGGATCAAGATTGTCCCAGCTTTGCGCGTCCAGTTTTTGATCCAGGCCGGGCAGCACCACCGCGCCTTGCGGCAGGCGCGCGATCACCGCCAGCAGTTGGGCAGTGGCGGGAATGGAGCCGGTGGACCCCGCGGCGATCACCAGACCGGACGGCGGCGCGGATTCCAGCCGCCTGGTCAGCGCCTGCAGCGACTGGATGCGGCGCGCGGCGGGATTCATCGCGCCTTCAGCGGCAAGGATGGCGGGCCATTGATCGCGCAACAGCTCCAGAAAACGCGAGACGCTCTGCCAATGTTCGGCGAGGCCGGCGGGGGCGAGCGCGCCCAGCCGGGAAAGATCGCAGCCCTGGGTTTCGACTTCGTCCATCACCTTGGCCAGGCTGTCGGCCAGCGCCGCGCTTTGCGCGAAAGACAGATGACCGCCGCGCCCCGCCTGGTCCCATTGGCGTACCAGGCGCGCCAGCAGCAATTGCCGCCGCAAGGGCGCGATGGCCGGCGCCGGTTCCAGTCCCGCGCTGGCGGCGTCGAACAGCAGGTCGTCTTCCTCGCTGTCGCCCAGGGGACGGAACTGGGGCAGCAGGGCCGCGCCGCCCATCACCTGCGCGAAGGCATCGCCAAAGCTGCGCGCGGCGCGCCGGGTGGGCAGGTAGATGACCGCGGACGACAGCACCAGCGGATCGGTGCCCAGGCGCGCGATCAGGCCGCGCGCCAAAGTCTGCGCGAAAGGCGCGCTGGCCGCGATGGTGAAGACCGACGGCTGTTTCACGCCGCCGGCAGGGCGGCGAGGGCGGCTTCCGCCTCGTCGCGCGCCTCCGGTGTGCCGACATGGATCCAGGTGCCGTCCAGCACGGTGCCGAACAACTTGCGCGCCGCGATGGCACGGTCCCACATGATGTTGGTGGAAAAGGCGCCCGCCGGGGCATCGGCAAACAGGCGCGGATGCACGATCTGCACCCCGGGATAGGCATAGGCCGCTGCGGCATTGCCGCGCGCCCGCGCCACGCGGCCATCCGGCCCCAGCGCAAAATCGCCGCGGCCTTCATAGCCGATCGCCGTCGGTATCCCGGCCAGCAGCAGCAATCCGTCCATGCGGCTTTCGTCCCACTGCGCCTGCATGGCGGCGAGAGCCGGGCTGTTTTCGACCCAGATGGAATCGGAATTGAGCACGAAGAAGGAGGCGTCACCGAAACGGGGCATGGCCTTGACCACGCCGCCGCCGGTATCGAGCAGCCGGTCGGTCTCGTCGGAAAACACGATCCGCACGTCATGGCGCCTGGCCAGATGGGCGCGCAGCATCTCGGCCTTGTAGTGGACATTCACCACCACCAGGGTCACGCCCGCCGCCACCAGGCGGTCGATGGCATGGTCGATCAGCGTCTTGCCGCCCACCGTCACCAGCGGCTTGGGCCGGTCGTCGGTCAGGGGGCGCATGCGGGTGCCAAGGCCGGCCCCCATGATCATCGCGGCGGTGACGTTGCTCACACTGGCTCCACGGCGCGTTTGTCTTTTGGAATCACGCGATCATACCATGCCCGCAGACCGGCCAGCGCCGGATGCGTCAGGTCGCGCTCAAGATAGGCCCATACGCGCGGCAAAAAAGCCAGATAGCGCGCCTTGCCGTCACGTTTGTAGAGGCGGGCGAAGACGCCCACGATCTTGGTATTGCGCTGGGCCGCCATCACCGCCATTTCGCGGCGGAAGGCCGCCTCGTCCAGGCAGGCGCCCTGGGCGCGCATGGCCGCCAGGTAATGTGCCGTGGCGGCCTCCGCCACCAGCGGCGCCACATCGCGGCGGGCATCCTCGATCAGCGAGATCAGGTCATAGGCGGCGCTGCCGGCCACCGCGTCCTGGAAATCGATCAGCCCGACGCGGGCGACGCCGGCGCGCTCCGGCAGCCACAGCAGATTTTCGGCGTGATAGTCGCGGTGCACGAAGACGCGGCGGCCGCCCGCGATATCTGCCAGCACCGCGCGCCACAGGGCGCGATGCTCGGACAATTCCGCCTCCGTGGCCTTGCGGCCCAGGGCCAGCGGCAGGAACCATTCGGGAAGAAGGTCGGTTTCCGCCACCAGCGCGGCCTGGTCAAAATCGAACAGCGGCTTGCCGGACGACAGGATTGCGGGCGCCTCGCTGGCATGGATTTTCGCCAGCACCTCCACGGCCGCCTCGTACAATTGCCTTTCATCGCCGCCGTCCGCCAGCACGTCGGCGAACAGGGCGTCGCCCAGATCCTCCAGGATGACGAAGCCCTGAGTGTGATCGGCGGCATAGATAGCGGGCGCCGCCAGCCCATGACCGCGCAGCCAGCCGGCTGCCGCCACGAAGCGGGCGCAGTCCGCGCCCGCCAGCCTTGCCACGGCATTATAGCCCAGCGCGCGGCGCGCCTCCTCGCTGGCGCCGGGCGGCGCGGCCGGGGTCTCGGCGTCTTGCGGCTGGTCCATCAGCATGGCCTTGCGCCCGTCCATCGCCAGGCGCGCATAGTGGCGGGTGGAGGCATCGCCGGGCAGCGGCGACACAATGGCCTCGCCCCAGCCGGAACGCGCCAGGAATTCCTTCATCGCCGCGTGACGCTCAGACATCGATCAGGCTTTCCCAGCGCGCCGGACCGGTCAGCCGCGCCCTGCGCCCGCCATCGTCAAGGCTCAGCCGCACATGCAGCGCATCGGGGGGAAGCGACTCCGGCGCGCGCTCCGGCCATTCCACCAGCACCGCGCCATCCGCCAGCGCGTCGTCGAAGCCCAACTCTGCCATCTCGGCCGCGCTTTTCAGGCGATAGAGATCGTAATGGGCGACCGGCGGATGGGTGTCATAGCCCTGGACCAGGGTGAAGGTCGGGCTGGGCACCTCTTCCGTCACGCCCAGGGCGCGCAGGATGGCGCGCGCCAGGGTGGTCTTGCCGCTGCCCAGATCCCCCCACAGCGCCACCGCGTCACCCACTGTCAGGCCGCCGGCGATGGCCGCACCCAGCCGCGCCGTGGCATCAAGGTCGGGCAGGGCGATCTGGCGGCGGAACGTCACACGGATTTGGCTCATGGCAGCTTTTAGCCCGCGGAACTGCGGCACGGAAGTGCTTGATTGCACGGGCTATCGGGACATGGTAGCGGCTCGGGCCGAATTCGAGAAATTTGGGAAATGTCCGAAAATATCGTCATCATCGGCGCCGGCCAGGCGGGAGCCCAGGCGGTGCAGTCCCTGCGCGCCGAAGGCTTTGACGGCCCCATCACCATGGTGGGCGACGAGGCCTATCCGCCCTACCAGCGCCCGCCTCTGTCCAAGGCCTATCTGCTGGGTACCTTCGAGCGGGCGCGCCTGTTCCTCAAGGCCGACGAATATTATGCGCAGGCCGGTTGCGCACTGATCCTGGGCGCAAGCGCCAAGGCCATCCACCGCGCCGCGCGCACGGTCGAACTGAGCGACGGCCGCATGCTGGGCTATGACAAGCTGCTGCTGACCACCGGGGCGCGGGTGCGCAAGCTGCGCTGCCCGGGCGCCGACCTGCCGGGCATCCACTATCTCAAAACCATCGCCGACGTGGATGGGCTGCAGGCGGTGTTCCAGGCGGGCAAGCGCATCGCCATCGTCGGCGGCGGCTATATCGGACTGGAGGTGGCGGCGGTGGCGGCCAAGCGCGGGCTGGAGGTGACGGTATTCGAGGCCATGGACCGGTTGATGGCGCGGGCGGTGTCGCCGCAATTGTCGGATTTCTATGCCGCCGAGCATGAAAAGGCCGGCGTCAGGCTCAAGCTGCGCACCGGCGTCGAGGCCATCGAAGGCGACGGCAAGGTCGAGCGGGTGATCGCCGGCGGCCACAACTATAATGCCGACATCGTGCTGGTGGGCATCGGCGTGGTGCCTTGCGACGAACTGGCATCGGCGGCCGGTCTTGCCAGCGAGGACGGCATTGTGGTGGACCAAAATGCCATGACCGGCGATCCCCATATCTGGGCGGCGGGCGATTGCACCCGCCATGTCGGGCGCGAAGGCCATTCGCTGCGCCTGGAATGCGTGCAGAACGCCATCGACCAGGCCAAGCATGCGGCGCTGGCGATGGTGGGAAAGCCGAAGACCTACAGTGAGGTCCCCTGGTTCTGGTCGGACCAGTATGACCTGAAGCTGCAGATCGCGGGCCTGGCCCGGCCCAGCGACACGCTGGTGCTGCGCGGCGATCCGAACGCGCGCAAGTTCGCCGTCTTTCACCTGCGCGACGGCGCGGTGGCGGCGGTGGAGGCGGTCAATGCCGCGCCGGAATATCTGGTGGGCAAGAAATTTGTCGCCGAAGGCCGGAAAATCGCGCCGGACCGCCTGGCCGACACCGCCATTGCCATGAAGCAGATGGCCTGATGCCCCTGGCGAAATACAAAGTCACCTACATCGAAGACGGTGGCAAGGCGCACACCGTCGAGGTGGCCGAAGGCTGGTCGCTGATGGAAGGCGCGGTCAAGCACCTGGTTCCCGGCATCGATGCGGATTGCGGCGGCGCCTGCGCCTGCGCCACCTGCCAGGTCTATGTCGCGCCGGAATGGCGGGACAGGCTGCCGCCCAAGAGCGAGATGGAAGAAACCATGCTGGACTTCGCGCCCGATGTGCGCCCCAGCAGCCGGCTGTCCTGCCAGCTGCGCATGAGTGCGGCGCTGGACGGCATTGTCCTGAATCTGCCCAAGAGTCAGCACTGAGCGTCCCGGCACGCAGCGTCAGAGATAGGCGGTCTTGCGGTCGTCGCTCTGCTCGGGATGCGGCTCGTCGTGAATCCGCCGCGGCAGGTGGCAACGCACCAGGGTGCCGCCCGCATCGCCGGTTTCGATTTCGACCCAGCCGTCGTGCAACTCCAGGAAGCGGTTGACCAGCGCCAGGCCCAGGCCCGCCCCCGCCCGTGTGCCCGAACGGCTCTTGGCGGAAAAACGCTCGAACACATTGGCCTTCATATCCGGCGCCAGGCCCGGGCCGTTGTCGGCCACGGCGATCTGCACATCCTCGCCCACGATCCTGGCCGACAGGGTGATGGCGCCGCCGCGCGGCGTGAATTTGAAGGCGTTGGACAGCAGGTTGAAGACGATCTGGCGCAACCGGCGCGCATCGGCCAGGAAAATGCCGGCATCCTTGGGGACATCGACCTCCAGCGACAGGCCGACCTTGCCGGCCCATTCGCGGGCATGGGTGGCGATATCGGCGATCAGCGCAGACAGGTCTATGCGTTCCAGCTCCAGCCGCAGGGCGCCGGATTCCACCAGCGCCAGGTCGAGAATGTCGTTGACCAGGTTCTTGAGCGTATTGCCGCCCGCCACGATGGCCTGGACATATTCCTCCTGCTGGGCATTGAGCGGACCGGGCGTGCCGCTGGCCAGGTGTTCGGAAAAGCCCAGGATGGTGTTCAGCGGCGTGCGCAGTTCATAGGACACATGCTTGATGAAATCGGACTTGAGGCGGTCGGCCGCCTCCAGGCCCTCATTGCGGTCGCGCAGCGCGTTTTCAATGCGGAAACGGTCGGTGACGTCCTTGAAGGTCACCAGGGTGGCGCCATCGGGCAAGGGCGAGGTGGACAGCGACAGGATCGAGCGGTCGGAACGCTCGACATCGCCCAGCTCGCGCGCCGAGGCGCCCGCCATGATCGCCTGGATCAGCTGGTCCCAGATGGCGCAGTCGCCGAACTTGTCGCGCGACAAGGCGGCGATGGTGCGCAGATGCGGCTCGCCTTCCAGGTCGTCGCGGTCGAATTCCCAGATGCGGGCGAAGGCGGCATTGTGGAGTTTCAGTTTTCCGTCGGGACCGAACACGGCCACGCCTTCGCTGAGGGTGTTGAGCGTCGCCGACTGCACCTTGACCAGGGTGTTGTAATCGCTCTGCAGGTTCAGCCGCGCGGTGACGTCTTCATACAGAAAGGTCAGCCCGCCGAAGGGATGGGGCTGGGTCACCACCCGGATGGTCTGGCCGCCGGGAATATGCCAGGTCTCTTCGTTGGAATTTTCCCGCGCGCCGTCGCGGTAGAGTGCCAGGCGCGCGCGCTTCCAGGCCGGATAGTCGCGCTGTTCCGGCAATTTTCGGGCTTCGCGCAGCCGGTCGAGGAATTCCCCTTCGCCGGGATGGCGGTCGAGGAAGGTTTCCGGCAAGCCCCACAGCTTCACGAAGGCCTTGTTGTAGAAACTCAGCTTCTGGTCGCGGCCGAAGATCGCCACCGCCGTCTGCAGCTTGTCGAGTGTGTCGGCATGGGCATCGGCGTGCTGTTGCAGCCGGGCCTCCACCGCGGTGACCTCGGTGACGTCCACCGCGGTGCCGATCACGCCCGCATCGCCCAGCGGAATTTGGGTGAAGTCCAGGGCGCGGCGCTGGCCGCCCACCACCGAGAAGCGCCGCGACTGCTGGGGTGCATTATTGGCGCGGGCGCTGGCGGCCAGCTCGCGCTCGCCCTTGTCCAGCGCCGGCTGGTCGCGCCGGGCGGCTTCCAGGTCCTTGGCGCCGGTGCCTTTCAGAAAGGCGTGATTGGCCCAGGCCAGCGCCAGCCCCTTGTCGCGCAGCCACACCGGGATCGGCAGCGCGTCCAGGATTGCCCGGTAGTCGCCGCCCCGCTCGATTTCGATGCTGGGTTCCTGAAGCCAGACCGCCGCCATGCCGCCCACCGCGCGCCCGCGCGCCACCAGCAGGCCGCCATGGCCGTCATGGACCTTGAGCTGGAACGGTGCGCCGCGATCCGACAGCCCGTCCAGCGCGCCCGACAGCGCCAGCGCGTCGGTGCCTTTCAGGCAGGACTGCAGCAATTCCTCGCCGCCGCCATAGGAAAAGGGTCCCGATCCGTCGCGGCCCCACACCAGAAGGGCATCGCGGCCGGCGCCCAGCAGCGCGTCGCGCTCGCCCAGCGCGGCCTTGGTCTTGGTGCCCACGGTGCGCAGCGAGCGGCGCAGGCGGCGGGCGGCGCGCTGTTCCGCCAGGGCCCACAGGCCGGCGGCGATGGCCAGCGCCACCCCGCCGCACGCCAGGGCGGACAGCACCATGGCATTGCCGTTGTGGAAGGTGACGGCATCGGGAACCTCCGCCGCCAGGGCGGGCAGGGGCATCAGGGCACTGGAAGCGCACCCCAGCAGGTTCCCCCGCCAGTGCCGCCCAGCAGCGCCCGGCCTTCTGCCCTGTCCCACTTTGGGACGCATGCCGCCAGCCCCCGTTAACTTGTCGCCTGCACGGCGAATCACTTTGGAATCAATAAGATAGCTTCGGAGGGCGAGTCCGCCTAGGTATTGTGGTTAATAAATTACTAAAAACGACATGCGGCTCTCGGCCCCAGATTTAGCGGCTTGTGGATAAATTGTGAGTCGTTTCAGGGCGTTAAGGATTGGGGCCCGGCGCCAGCCCGCAAACAGGAAAGGGCGCGCCGGTGGGCGCGCCCTTTCGCGAATTTCGCTGATGCTTCCTTAGTAGCGGTAGGTATCCGGCTTGTACGGGCCCGCCTTGGGAATCGAGATGTAGTCGGACTGCTTGGTGGACAGCTCGGTCAGCGCCACGCCGATCTTGCCCAGATGCAGGCGGGCGACCTTCTCGTCCAGGGTCTTGGGCAGGGTATAGACCTTCTTCTCATACTTGCCCGGATTGGCGTAGAGCTCGATCTGCGCCAGGGTCTGGTTGGTGAAGGAGGCGCTCATCACAAAGCTGGGATGGCCCATGGCGTTGCCCAGGTTCACCAGCCGTCCCTCCGACAAAAGGATGATGCGCTTGCCGTCGGGGAATTCGATTTCGTCCACCTGCGGCTTGACATTGTTCCACTTCAAATTCTTCAGCGCGCCGACCTGGATCTCGCTGTCGAAGTGGCCGATGTTGCAGACGATGGCGCGGTCCTTCATGGCGCGCATGTGATCGACCGTGATCACGTCGACATTGCCGGTGGCGGTGACGAAGATGTCGGCGCGCGGCGCCGCGGTTTCCATGGTCACCACTTCATAGCCTTCCATGGCGGCCTGCAGGGCGCAGATGGGATCGACTTCCGACACCATGACGCGGCAGCCGGCCTGGCGCAGCGAGGCGGCCGAGCCCTTGCCGACGTCGCCGAAGCCGGCGACCATGGCGACCTTGCCGGCCATCATCACGTCGGTGCCGCGGCGGATGCCGTCGACCAGCGATTCACGGCAGCCATAGAGATTGTCGAACTTCGACTTGGTGACGCTGTCATTGACGTTGATGGCGGGGAACAGCAGCTTGCCGGCCTTTTCCATCAGGTAGAGGCGGTGGACGCCGGTGGTGGTTTCCTCCGACACGCCCTTGATGTTCTTGGCGAGTTCGGCGAACCAGCCGGGCTTTTCCTTGAGCGTGCGCTTGATCAGCGCATAGAAGACTTCCTCTTCCTCGTTCTCCGGCTTGTCGAGGAAGGCGGTGTCGCCCTTCTCGGCGCGCAGCCCGTGATGCACCAGCATGGTGGCGTCGCCGCCGTCGTCCAGGATCATGTTGGGGGTGCCGCCATCGCCCCATTCCAGGATCTTGCGGGTGTAGTTCCAATAGTCGGTCAGGCTCTCGCCCTTGATGGCGAAGACGGGGATGCCGGCGGCGGCGATGGCCGCGGCGGCATGGTCCTGGGTCGAATAGATGTTGCACGACGCCCAGCGGATGTCGGCGCCCAGCGCCTTGAGGGTCTCGATCAGGACCGCGGTCTGGATGGTCATATGCAGCGAGCCGGCGATGCGCGCGCCCTTGAGCGGCTGCGCCTTGCCATATTCGGCGCGGGTCGCCATCAGGCCCGGCATCTCGATCTCGGCGATATTCAGCTCCTTGCGGCCCCATTCGGCCAGGGCGATGTCCTTGACGATGTAGTCGTTGAAGCTGTTGGCAGGGGCGGCGGACATGAGGGATTCCCGGAAAGTTGCGCGGCTGGCTATAGCAGCCGGGCCCGGCCACGGCAAGAAACATATAAAGAAATATGCATATGCTTATGCCGGCAGGTGGAAAAACCGGGCCATGCCCGGCTTTTCAGGGCCCGGCAACCTTGTAGCCGGCCTGGCGCAGCAGGGCCGGCACGCCGGTCGGCCCGGTCAGGTGGCCGGCACCCACGGTGAGGAAAAAGACATGCTTTTCCTTGAGCATGGCCTCGATCTTGGGCACCCAGCGCTTGTTGCGGTCATCCAGCAGCAGCTTGCGGACCTGCGGAAATTCGTTGAGGTCGCCGTTGATCAGCGTGTCCAGCCCGGCCTGGTCGCCGTTGCTCCAGGCCTGCACCATGGGCTCGATCTCGCCGGCGACGTCGCGCAGGTCCTTGAGGCCGGATTCGAACTCCTGCAATTCCAGGTCGTGGTCGTCGGGCGCCAGCAGGGCGAATTGCTCGGCGATGGTCTCCAGGTACCGTGTCTGCTTGTGGGCCTGGGCGGCGTCAGCCAGCAGGACCGAGTCCACGCCGTTGCCGGCGGCGAATTTCAGCTTGGCAATCTGCGCGAACATCATCTGCAGGCCGGCCAGCCAGGGTCGTTCGCGCGCCACATTGGCCGGCGCCAGCCCCGAGGCCGCGACCGCCGCGTCAAAGTCGGCCAGCGCCGCCGGATGCAGCTGCGCGCGCAAACTCTCTCCCGGCGGCAGAAAGCCTTTTTCCTGTATCAGGGCGTTGAGCTGCGCCATCGCCGATTCATCCTGGGGGACCTCGAACACATAGACATCGCTGCGCGAAAGCGCCTGGCGGATCGCCGGCGTGCGCCAGTGCACCTGCGGGGGCAGCACATGCACCGAGCCGAGCAGATAGACCTCGCCCGCATCGCCCTTGACGTGCCACAGCGAAGGATGCGCCTGAAGCGCCGCCGGCGCGGGCTGCGCCTGGGCGAGAACGGGTCCGGGCACGGCCAGGAACAGCCCCAGAAGGAAGGCGAGAATGGTTCGAATTTTCATGTCCGTCGTCCTCCTGCCGCGCCCGCCCTCAAGGCGCCGTCGCGCGGGCGGGCGGCGCGAATTGCCGCCGTGATATCGCGGCAAATCACTCTTCGCCGAACTTGGCTTCCACCAGGGCCAGGATCGCCTTCATCGCCTCGTCCTGGTCGGGACCTTCGGCGGTGACCATCACGGTCGAGCCGATCGAGGCCGCCAGCATCATCAATCCCATGATCGAGCGGCCGTTGACGGCGACGCCGTCCTTGATGATGTGAATCTCGGACTGGAAGCGCGCCGCCGCCTCCACGATCTTGGCGCTGGCGCGGGCATGCAGACCGCGCTTGTTGCGGATGGTTGCGCTGGCGTGCAGAACGGTCATCCCAGATCCGCACTGCCCGCGCGCATGTATTTGCGGCCCGCCTCGATCGCCTCTTTCACCGCCTGCTCCAGCGGCAGCTTGTTGCGGATGTCGATCAGCTTGATCAGGCTGGGCAGGTTGACGCCCGCCAGCACCTCGATCTTGCCCCGCTCCAGCAGGGTCAGGGCCAGGTTGCAGGGCGTGCCGCCAAACATGTCCGTGGCGATGATGACGCCGCGTCCCACGTCCACCGACTTCGCGGCGGCCGCCATTTCGCGCTGGCGGCGCTCGATATCGTCCTCGGGCCCGATGCAGACGGCGCGCAAATGGGTTTGCGGGCCGACCATATGCTCCATCGCGGAAATGAATTCCTGGGCCAGGCGGCCGTGGGTAACCAATACAACGCCAATCATGCGGATTCCTTGAAGCGGCGGGACAGTAGCAAAAACGCCCGCCCGGGGAAGGTTTATTTGGTGGGATCCGGCTCTATTTCAAGTGAAAAGTGTCGCGGAACAAACCTTGCGAATAAGCCGCCAAAGCCGCACGAATCTTGGCGGGCGTGGAGGCAAAGCGGGCATCCAGCGCCAGCAAGGGCGGCGGCGCGGCGGGCGTCAGGGGTGCGGGCGCATGGTAAAGGCGCGGGCGCGGCAGGCGCGCGCCTTCGCGGCCCAGACGGACCACCAGGGCGATTTTCGCGGCGGGGCGCGCCGCCATCTCGACGATCCCCAGCCCCCGTATCTCCAGCAGCCCCTTGATGCTGGCGGGGGCCTTGGCGTGCAAGGCGCGCCTGGCGATGAACAGGATGGTGCGGTCATCGGCCACCAGCCTGGCGCCGTCCGCGATCAGCCGCAGCGCCAGATCGGATTTTCCCGCGCCGCTGGGCCCCAGCAGCAACACGCCATAAGGCCCGATGGCGACGCAGCTGGCGTGGATATTGGCTTCAGACATGCGGTGACGCCATCGGCAGTTCCACCACCAGGCGGGCGCCGACGGGTTCGCCGGACGCGCCCGCGCGGTTTTCGGCATAGACGCGCCCACCCGCCCCTTCGATGATCTGCCGGGCGATGGACAGTCCCAGGCCCGAATTGCGTCCGAAATTTTCGCCCGGCCGCTCGGTGTAAAAACGGTCGAAGATGGATTCCAGGTTGCCGGGGGGGATGCCGGGACCTTCATCTTCCACGGTGACGCGGGCGACCATGTCACGGCGGCTGGCGGTGACGATCACCCGGCCGTGCTGCGGACTGAAAGATATGGCATTGTCGATCAGGTTGCGGAAGACCTGGCCCAGCCGTTCGTCGCGGCCGCGCACCGTCGCGCCCGCCGCAAGCTCGTCGTGCAGGACAAATTCCACCGTATGGCCGGTGTCGGTCATGCGGTACATATCGATAAGCGTCGCCAGCAGCCGGGAAAGCGACACGAGCTCCTTGGGTTCGCGCGACAGTTCCGCATCCAGCCGCGAGGCATCGGAGATGTCGGTGATCAGCCGGTCGATGCGCTTGACGTCGCCGCGAACGATTTCCAGAAGCCGCGCGCGGGTATCGTCGTCCTTGGCGCGCGAAAACATCTCCACCGCGCTGGCCAGCGAGGTGAGCGGATTCTTCGAGTTCGTGCGCCACGTCCGCGGCAAAGCTTTCGATCGCGTCGATGCGGTCATAGAGCCCGGCGGTCATGGATTTCAGGCTGTCGGCGAGATCGCCGATCTCGTCGTTGCGCTCGGGAAAATTGGGGATGTCGCTGCGCCCGCCCAGGCCCGAGCGCACCCGGTCGGCCGCCGCCGCCAGCCGTTTCACCGGTTCGGCGATGGTGCCGGCCAGGTAAATCGAGGAAAGCAGCATCACCATCAGGGCGACGGCGAAGACCTCGATCAGCTGGGCGCGTTCGGCCTGCAGGATACCGTCGATATCGCCGCCTTCGGTGGAAAGGAGCAGCACGCCATAGATGGCGGTGAAGCGCTGGATCGGGACCGCCACCGACAGAACCAGGCGGTTGCGGTCATCGACCCGCTCGCCATTGGCCGCGGTCCCGGTCAGCGCGGAGCGGACCTCGTGATAGACGCGGCCGTCATCGCCGCCCTCATAATAGGGCTCCAGCCTGGTGAAGGGCCGCACCCCCATGAGGCCGTCATGCAGCCGCTTGATCCATTCCTTGACCTGGCTTTCTGCGCCCAGCGGCGGCAGTTCGTCGGACTGCACCACATTGCGCGCCAGCAGGTTGCGGGTGTCGATGGCGAGATGGCCGTCGGGGCCATAAAGCCGCCCGCGCAGCCGGGTGGGCGCGATCAACTGGCTGAGCAGCGGTTCGGCCTCGTCCACCTTGAGCACATGGCGGTCGGGATCGGTGGCATATTGCGCGATGGTGCCGGCCACGATGTTGGCCTGTTCGCGGATGGAGTTCAGCCGCTCTTCCACCAGGCCGCGCCCCGAGGCCTGAACCAGGATGACGCCGCCGGTGAAGACGATCAGCGCCAGCGCGTTGAAGGCAAGGATGCGCCAGGTGAGGGCGGAGAAATGGGGCATTACTCTCGGTAGCGATAGCCCACGCCATACAGCGTCTCGATGGCGTCGAAATCGTCGGCCACCACCTTGAACTTCTTGCGCAGGCGCTTGATGTGGCTGTCGATGGTGCGATCGTCGACATAGACCTGATCGTCATAGGCCGCGTCCATCAGGCTGTCGCGGCTTTTGACGAATCCGGGCCGCTGGGCCAGCGCCTGCAGGATCAGGAATTCGGTGACGGTGAGGCGCACCGGCTTGCCGTCCCAGGTGCATTCATGGCGTTGGGGATCCAGCGCCAGCTTGCCGCGCACCAGCGCTTCCTTCTTGGCGGCGTCGCCATTGGCGGCGGGCGCCGTCTTGCCCTCGGCACGGCGCAGCACGGCGCGCACCCGCTCCAGCAGCAGACGCTGGGAGAAGGGCTTGCGGATATAATCGTCGGCCCCGGCGTTGAGACCCATCAGTTCGTCGATCTCCTCGTCCTTGCTGGTGAGGAAGATCACCGGCAGGTCCTGGGCCTGGCGCAGGCGGCGCAGCAGTTCCAGCCCGTCCATGCGCGGCATCTTGATGTCCAGTATCGCCAGGTCGGGCGGCGTGGTGGTCAGGGCGGTCAGGGCGGTGGCGCCGTCGGAATAGGTGCGGACATGATAGCCTTCCTGTTCCAGCAGCATGCTGACGGAGGCAAGAATATTCTTGTCGTCGTCGACCAACGCGATATTGGACATGGAATCCATTCAAATAGAAGGTCAGGTCAGTATAAGGCCATGATCGGCAAAACAAAGTCCAAAAGGTTCCCATTATGACGGTTGGCGACGAACCGCGCCGGTTTCAAAGCCTGGCGGCCTGTTACGACCGCTACCGGCTGGCCTATCCTGACCGGCTGGTCGCGCGGGTGGCGGCCCTGGCGGGCCTCAAGGCTGGGGACGCGATTCTCGACCTGGGCTGCGGCACGGGGATGCTGGCCACCGCCTTTGCAAGGCTGGGCATGGCGGTCACCGCGATGGACCCCGAACCGCAGATGCTGGCGGCTGCCGGGGCCGCCGCCCGCGCGGCCGGCGTTGCCGTGACACTGATGCCGGGCGGCTCTGGCGACCTGAGGCCCGAGATGGGGCCCTTCCGCCTGGTGGTGATAGGCCGCGCCTTTCACTGGATGGACCGTGCCGCGACGCTTCGCATGCTGGACAGGATCGTGACAGCCGATGGCGGCGTGGCGCTGTTTCACGACGCGCATCCGCCGGTGGCGCAGAATGGCTGGTTCAAGACGCTGTGCGACATGCAGGAGCGCTACCGGCAGGACCGGGGCACGGCACGGCATGGCGGCCACCGCCGCTACGAGACTTTTCTCCTGGCATCGGCCTTCACCCGGATCGACGGGCTGTCGGTCACCATCCGCCAGGCGCTGGGAACGGAGGATATCGTGGGCCGCGCCTTTTCCATGTCCGGCTGCGCGCCGCAGGCCCTGGGCGCGCGCCGGGAGGAATTCGCCGCGGCGCTTGGCGCGGCCTTGCGGGAAATGTCGCCGGATGGGAAGTTCACCGAGGTCGCGGAACTGGTGGCGGTATTGGCGCGGCGCGAATAGAAAACGCGAACAGAAAAACCAACAGGGGACCTCATGCTGCAAGGGATTTTGACCGGCCAGACCAAGGGCGTTGTGCTGCTGTCGACGGCCTTGGTGCTGTTCGTCTATTTCCTGCCCTCAATTGTGGCTTTCGCGCGCGCCCATCGCCGCTTCGCGCCCATCCTGATTCTCAATGTGCTGGTTTCACCGGCGCAGGGCGTTGCCGCCTATTTTCTGGCGCCGGCGCTGCTGGCCTTCGATCCCCACAATCTCGTCTCGGTGGGAACGACCGTATTGCTTGTCTCCCTGGGGCCTGGCTGGCTGGCGCTGCTGCTCTGGGCCCTGGGGCCGGGCGATCGCGATCCGCGCCTGATCCGGGCCCGCGACACCAAGGCCTATGACGCGGTAACGGCGCTGCCGCTGATCCTGTGGTTTGCCTATGGGGCGTTGCAGTTGCGCGCCGTGCTGGTGCATGACGGGGCGCTGATCGCCGCCGGCACCGCCGGCCTGTTTGTCTGGGTGCAGTTCTTCTCTTTGCTGGCGGCGGCCGCCTTCGATCTGCTGCTGGTCTATCTGCTGGTGGTGCGCGACAAGCCCATCGCCAAGGCCAAAGGCGTGGCGCCGCGGTTTTTCGCGGTGATCGGCACCTTCATGGGGGTCGGCATCCTGCAGCTTCCGGTGGCCCCGCTCGGCCTTGGCATGCAGGTCCTGGCCGCGCTGCTGATCGGGCTGGGCAGCCTGGGCTCGCTGCTGGTCCTGTGGCGGCTGGGCAAGTCCTTCTCGATCATGCCCGAGGCGCGCCGGCTGGTGACGGGCGGTCCCTATGCGCATGCCCGCCATCCCCTTTATGGGGTGGAGATGATCACCATCGTGGGGACGGCGGTGCAGTTCGCCGCGCCCTGGTCCTGGGTGCTGGCGCTGGCGGTGGTTGTCTTGCTGTGGATCCGCAGCCACTTCGAGGAACAGGTTCTGGAATCGGCCTATCCCGAATATGGCGCCTACCGCGCCAGGACGGCGCGATTCATTCCGGGTGTCCTCTGATCCTGGCCTTGGCCGCGGCGCAAGCCGAGGTTATTTGAACTCCACTTTCACGATCTCGTAGGAATGCGCGCCGCCGGGCGCGGCAACTTCCACCGTGTCGCCCTTGCTCTTGCCGATCAGGGCGCGGGCGATGGGCGAGGACAGCGAAATGCGGCCCATCTTGGCGTCGGATTCCACGTCGCCCACGATCTGGAACTTGCGTTCCTCGTCGGTGTCCTCATCCACCAGGGTGACGGTGGCGCCGAACTTGATGCTGGCACCCGACAGTTTGGAAATGTCGATCACATCGGCGCGCCCGATCTGGTCTTCCAGTTCCATCACCCGGCCCTCGATGAAGCTCTGCTTCTCCTTTGCAGCGTGATATTCGGCATTCTCCGACAGATCGCCATGGGCGCGCGCTTCCGCGATCGCCTTGATGATCTCATGGCGGTCCTGGTTCTTGAGGCGGTTGAGTTCCTCCTCCAGGGCCTTGAAGCCCGAGGCGGTCATCGGAATTTTTTCCATGGTCTATTTTCCGTCCGGCAAAAAGAGGCTCGCGCCGCCGGACTTTGCCGGTTGCCGACCCTGTTGTTTGTTAAGTCACTGATTTCGCTGATAAATTCTTATTGAAAATCAGCGCTGCGTCACAAAGAGTAGGACTGGAGAGGGGCGACTTCAAGGGAGCCCGCGCGAAGCGCCTGGATGGCCTGGGTGGCCGCCGCCGCCCCGGCCATGGTGGTGTAGTAGGGAACCTTCAGGGTCAGGGCGGCGCGGCGGATCGAAGAGGAGTCCGCCAGGGCCTGGGCGCCATCGGTGGTATTGAACACCAGATTGATCTCGCCATTCTTGAGGGCGTCCACCACATGCGGGCGCCCTTCCAGCACCTTGTTGATGGTGGCGACGGGCAGGCCCTTGCTTTCCAGCACCCGCGCGGTGCCCCGTGTGGCGACCAGCGAGAAGCCCATGGCGAGCAGCTCGCGCGCCGGCGCCTCGATCAGGTCCTTGTCGCCGTCCTTCACCGAAAGAAACACCGTGCCGCCGGTGGGCAGCTTGGTGCCGGCGCCGATCTGGCTCTTGGCGAAGGCGCGCCCGAAATTCTCATCCATCCCCATCACCTCGCCGGTGGAGCGCATCTCCGGTCCCAGGATGGTGTCCACGCCGGGAAAGCGCGCGAAGGGCAGGACCGCTTCCTTGACCGAGATGTGCCTGGGATGGGGCTTTTTGAGATTCATGGATTTCAGCGTTTCGCCCGCCATCACCCGGCTGGCGATGGCCGCCACCGGCAGGCCGATCGCCTTGGCGACGAAGGGCACGGTGCGGCTGGCGCGCGGATTGACTTCCAGCACATAGATTTCGCCGCCCTGGATGGCGTATTGCACATTCATCAGGCCCTGGACCTTCAGCGCCCGCGCCATGGCGACGGTCTGGCGTTCGATCTCGGCAATGGTATCGGGTTTGAGCGAGCGCGGCGGCAGCGAGCAGGCGCTGTCGCCCGAATGCACGCCGGCTTCCTCGATATGCTCCATGATGCCGGCGATGAACACGTCGCCGTCGCAATCGCAGATCGCGTCCACATCCACTTCGGTGGCGCGGTTGAGAAAGCCGTCGATCAGCACCGGATTGTCGCCGCTGATGCGGAACAGCTCGCCCGATTCCACCTGCTTCTTCAGTTCGGCCTCGTCCGACACCACCACCATGCCGCGGCCGCCCAGCACATAGGAGGGACGCAGGATCACGGGATAGCCGATGGACTTCGCCGCCGCGACGGTTTCCTCCGCGGTCATGGCGGTGCCGTTGCGCGGCTGTTTCAGTTCCAGCACTTCCAGCAGGGCCTGGAACCGCTTGCGGTCCTCGGCCAGGTCGATGGCATCGGCGCTGGTGCCCAGGATCGGCACGCCGGCGTCGCGCAGTCCGTTGGCCAGCTTCAGCGGCGTCTGGCCGCCGAACTGCACGATCACGCCCGCCAGGGTCCCCTTTTGCTGTTCCTTGACGATGATCTCCAGCGTGTCTTCCAGGGTCAGCGGCTCGAAATAGAGTCGGTCCGAGGTATCGTAATCGGTGGAGACGGTCTCGGGATTGCAGTTGACCATGATGGTCTCATAGCCGCGCTGCGACAGCGAGAAGGCGGCATGGCAGCAGCAATAGTCGAACTCGATGCCCTGGCCGATGCGGTTGGGTCCGCCGCCCAGGATGATGATCTTCTTGGAATCGGTGGGATTGCTTTCGCACACCACCTGTCCGGCCACCGGCGATTCATAGGTCGAATACATGTAGGGCGTCAGCGCCTGGAACTCCGCGGCGCAGGTGTCGATGCGCTTGAAGCAGGGCCGCACATCCAGCGCCATGGCGGGACTGCGCGCACGGCGGCCTCTTTCAGGCCGGTCAGCGTGGCCAGCCGCGCATCCGAAAAGCCCATCGCCTTCAGCGCCCTGAGCCCCTTGGCGTCCTTGGGCAGGCCGTCCGCGCGCACGCGCGCTTCGGTGGCGATGATGGTGTCGATCTCGCCCAGGAACCAGGGATCATAGCCGGTGATGCGCTGGATCTCCTCCAGCGGGAAATCGTGGCGCATCGCCTGCGCCGCCAGCCGCAGCCGGTCGGGGGTGGCGCGGGCCAGGGCGGCACGGATGGCGGCGGGATCGCTGTCCAGCGCGATCTCGTCGAAGCCGGTGAGGCCGGTCTCCAGGCTGCGCAACGCCTTCTGCAGCGACTCGGCGAAGGTGCGGCCGATCGCCATGGCTTCGCCCACCGACTTCATCGAGGTGGTCAGCAGCGGCTCGGCGCCGGGAAACTTCTCGAAGGCGAAGCGGGGAATCTTGGTGACGACATAATCGATGGTCGGCTCGAAACTGGCCGGGGTGACCTTGGTGATGTCGTTCTGCAATTCGTCCAGGGTGTAGCCGCAGGCCAGCTTGGCGGCGATCTTGGCGATGGGAAAGCCGGTGGCCTTGGAGGCCAGGGCGCTGGAGCGCGACACGCGCGGGTTCATCTCGATGATGACCATGCGGCCATCCTTGGGATTGACCGCCCATTGCACATTGGAACCGCCGGTCTCCACCCCGATCTCGCGCAGCACCGCGATCGAGGCCGAGCGCATGCGCTGATATTCCTTGTCGGTCAGGGTCAGGGCCGGGGCGATGGTGATCGAGTCCCCGGTATGCACGCCCATGGCGTCGATATTCTCGATCGAGCAGATGATGATGGCGTTGTCGGCATGATCGCGCACCACCTCCATCTCGAATTCCTTCCAGCCCAGCACCGATTCCTCGATCAGCACCTCGTTGGTCGGCGAGGCTTCCAGCCCGCCTTCCACGATGGCGAAGAATTCCTCGCGGTTATAGGCGATGCCGCCGCCGGTGCCGCCCATGGTGAAGCTGGGGCGGATCACCGCCGGCAGCCCGACTTCGTCCAGCACCGTCAGCGCCTTGGACAGGGTTTCCGGCGCCAGTTCGGTGACGGGATTGTTGTTGCCGTCATAGATGGGATTGCCGGAGGAATCCTTTTTCTGCCGCAGCTGGCCCTTGAGCGTATGGCCCTTGGGCACGTCCAACCCGATGGCCAGCATCGCCTGCTTGAAGCGCTCGCGGTCCTCGGCCTTGTCGATGGCGTCGGCGGTGGCGCCGATCAGCTCGACATTGTGGCGCTCCAGCGCCCCGTTCTTGCGCAGGGAGAGCGCGGTGTTGAGCGCCGTCTGCCCGCCCATGGTGGGCAGCAGGGCGAAGACCCTGCCGGGCGGCACATTGGGGCGTTCGCGGGCGATGATCTTTTCCACGAATTCGGGGGTGATCGGCTCGATATAGGTGGCGTCCGCCATCTCCGGGTCGGTCATGATGGTGGCGGGGTTGGAATTGACCAGCACCACCCGGTAGCCTTCCTCGCGCAGCGCCTTGCAGGCCTGGGCCCCGGAATAGTCGAACTCGCAGGCCTGGCCGATGACGATGGGCCCGGCGCCGATGATCAGGACGGTATGGATATCGGTGCGTTTGGGCATGTCATCTCGCGCGAAAACGGGGTCGCGCGAAACTGCGCTCCCGGGCCTGCCAAGTTGTAGGTTAAGGGGACCGTTTAGAGGGGTCGGGCCACCGCCGCAACCCCTGAATCATGGGGTCAGGTCAGCTTTTCCAGCGCAGGGTCCGTTCCTGCACAGGATTGACGAACGCGGTGCCGTTGGCGACCGAATCCGCCCAGGCCTTCTTGACCCGGTGATACCAGATGGCGGGCTGGTCGCTGTCCTGGATCAGCATCAGGTTGGGATTGAATTTCAGGCCTTCGCGCTGCAGTTCCACGATCTTGCGGTCGTCGGCGATGAAGGTGCGCCCCAAGGCCCAGAAAAACGGATAGATGAAATTCAGCCACCAGGGCCAGTAGAAGACCTGGATCACGTCGGTGTTGTCGCCGTCGCGCGGCGTGCACACCGTCAGGCCCACGACTTTCAGAGGCCTGCCCAGCAGCGTGCCGGTAAGGATTTCGAAGCGGGTGGAGGGCAGCTCGAAGGTGATCTCGGTCTGGACATTGCCCAGCAGGCTGTAGGCCGGCTTGGACGGCTTGTGGCGGGTCATCACAAAGCCGGTGGGCAGGGGGGCATAGTGTTTTTCCTTCAGCCGCGCCCGGCGTTTCCACCACCAATGGTCATGCACATAGGGGGCATGGGCGGGGTCCATCAGCCCGATCACCGCATGGTCGATGCCGCAGCGGAAGGTCTGGGTCTCGGTCCAGCGCATCGGATGCGCCACGCCCACACGCGGCGGCTCGCTGCTGGGCGCGGTCCCGGGCCGGGCCGCCATATAGACCCAGATCAGGCCATCCTGTTCGCGCACCGGATAGGAACGGACGCGGATTTTTTCGATATCCAGGCTTTCCTCGCCGGTGAGGGAGGGAATCTTGCTGCATGCACCGTCGCGCCTGAAGCGCCAGCCGTGATAGGGGCATTCGACGCTGCCGTCGGGCGTGATGCGCCCCGCCGACAGCGGCACGCCGCGATGCGGGCAGATATCGCGCAGGGCGAACGGCGCGCCGTCCTTCAGCCGGCCCAGCACCAAGGGCTCGCCCAGCAGCATCTCACGGCGCATCTGGCCGGGACGCAGGCTGGAGGCCAGCGCCGGCATGTACCAGAGGTCGCGCAGGAACTGGGTCGACTCAGATCCCGGCGCCATCGCGACAGTTTCGCCCGCCATGCGCAACTGCTTAGAGAAATCGGCTTTTCCCCGCAAGGATCGGACAAAAAGGGGGGTTTACGCCCCGCGCCCGGACGCTAGGCTTTGGCCATGAACAAGATCGCCAAGACCCTGGTCGACGCCAAGATCCTGGATCGCGCCCTGCTGGTCGGCGTGGTGCTGGAGGCCGGATTCATCGTGCTGGGCCATTACCGCCCGTTCGTGACCCTGCATTTCGGCCTGTTCGGCTGCATGATGATCGCGGGCACCGCGGCGCTGCTCTACGCCCGGGACCTGGCGCGCGGCTATATCGCCGGGGCGCTGGGCGGGCTGGTGATCGGCGCGGCCTGCGGCCTTACGGCGGTGGGCGTGGCCAACCTGCTGGGCGACGAACCGGACAATTTCCTGCCCTATGGCGTGATGATCTGTGCCCTGGTGGGCGCCATTGGCGGGCTGTTCGGCCAGTATGCCGCCTGGATCCGCGCCTTTATCGAGACGCTTCGCCACTAGGACCGTCCGCAAGCGATTGCCCGGACGGCAGACTCCCCCGTGTTGGAGAACGGGGGAGAAGGCTTGCTTGTCCAAGGGGGGATAAATGTCGGCTGGCGCGATGCTGACCCGGAAAGGGGCTGGGGGGCTTGTTAATCCGGACCGACTCACAGCCAACCGACCATCAAAGTCTCGCTCCCGAAAGCGGCTGGCCCGTGGTTCAATCATGACCTTTTCAGGGCACAGGTGACAAATTCGATAGGAATCGCCTGTCTCCGCGCTTGCGGCGCGGAAGTTCCCGCCTCATCATTATCCCGGATGGTGGAAGAGCCCATATCTTTGCACCGCGCCGCCTTGTTCTCGGAAAAAGCGGCGCGTGACATGTCTCCGGCGCGCGTGCCGCAGGTCACATTCGACCGCCTCGAACTCAACCGCATCCTCACCGTTTATGGCCGCATGGTCGCCGCCGGGGAATGGCGCGACTATGCCCTGGATTTCCTGGACGAGGTGGCGGTGTTCTCGATTTTCCGGCGCGCGGCCGAGTTTCCGCTGTTTCGTATCGAAAAGCGCCCGCGCCTGCGCGCCCGGCAGGGCCAGTACAGCGTGATCGCGGCCGGTGGGGTAATTCTCAAGCGCGGCCATGAGCTGGCCCAGGTGCTGAAGATCTTCGACAAGAAGCTGCTGAAGGCGCTTGCCGCTAAGGAATAGGGCCGCCAAAGAATAAGGCCCGGATCGCTCCGGGCCTTTTCTTTTGGGTGCGGCTGCCGCGGTTAGCGGCGGTTGCCCATGAAGCGCAGCAGGAACAGGAAGATGTTCAGGAAGTCGAGATACAGCGCCAGGGCGCCCATGATCGCCGCCTTGCCTGCCACGGCGGTGTCCCCGCCCACGGCGTAATAGGTGTTCTTGATCTTCTGGGTATCCCAGGCGGTAAGGCCGGTGAAGATCAGCACGCCCAGCACGCTCACCACGAAGTTGATCGCGGCCGACTTGAAGAAGAAGTTTGCCAGGCTGGCCAGCAGGATGCCGATCAGGCCCATGAACAGGAAACTGCCGAAGCGGGTGAGATCGCGCTTGGTGGTGTAGCCCCACAGGCTCATGGCGCCGAAGGTGCCGGCGGTGACGAAGAAGGTCATCGCCACGCTGGCGCCCGTATAGACGATCAGGATCGAGGCCAGGGAGGCGCCGACCAGCGCGGCATAGACCCAGAAGGTGGCCTGGGCCGCCGCCTGGCTCATTTGCATGATGCGGAAGGACAGCAGAAGCACCAGGCCCAGCGGCGCCAGCATCACCACCCAGCCCAGCATCGTGGGCGACAGCGCCGCGCCATTGGCGGTCACCACCTCGTGGTAGAAAAGGTTCAGCAGGGCGGGCGAACTGGCCACCACATAGGCGACGCCGCCGGTCAGCGCCAGCGCGCCCACCATGTAATTATAGACCCGCAGCATATGGGCGCGCAGGCCCTCATCCATCGTGTCGGCGACGGTGGTCGCGCCACGTACAAGTCGATTGTCGAACTCAGCCATTGGTTACTCCCTTTGACACCCAGTATATCGTAATTCGGTGTGGCCGTATCAAGGCTTTGGAAATGTAAACGATTAAAGACAGTTAAGTCGATCTTAGCCGCCGCGCCGGGCGCACCGACAAGGCCCCCAGAGCCCCGATCAGGCCGAAAATCAGGGTTGCCGCGCCCCCGCCCGCCACGGTCACAAGCACCGCCCGGGCATCGAAAGTGAAGGGCACGTCGAGAATCGATCCTGCGACAGTCCAGGCGGCCAATGTTCCGGCCGCCAGCGCGATCACGCCCGTCGCCGCGCCCAGCACGCCATATTCGATCATATAGACCAGGGCAATGCGCGCCCGGGTGGCCCCCAGCACCTTGAGGATGGTGGCGTCGTAGAGCCGCGCGCGGCCCCCCGCCGCGATGGCCCCCGCCAGCACCAGCAGGCCCGCCAGGATGGTGACCAGGCTGGCGGCGCTGACCCCTTGCGCCAGGGAGGCCAGCAGGGCCTGCACCTGCTCGATGGCGTCCTTCACCCGTACGGTGGAGATATTGGGAAATTGATCGGTCACCGCCATGTACATGGCGTTTTCCTGGTCCGGCGTGACCCGCACCGTCGCCAGGAAGGCGTGCGGGGCGTGGTCGATCAGCCCCGGCGACAGCACCAGCACGAAATTCTGGCCGCCGCTGGTAAAGTCCACCTTGCGCAGGGAGGCGATGCGGCCCTCAAAGCTGCGGCCCAGCACATTGAGGGTCATGGTGTCGCCGATCCTCAGGCCCGTGCCTTGGGCGATGGCCTGGTCCAGTGAAATCAGGGTCGGACCCTTGTAATCGGCGGGCCACCACTTGCCTTTCGTGATGACGGTGCCCGGCGGCGGAGTTGCGGCGTAGGTGATGCCGCGGTCGCCATTGAGCGCCCATTTGGCGTCCGGCGCGACCTGGGCCTTGGCCGATGGCACCCCGTTCAGGGCGGTGATCCGTCCACGGATCATCGGGGTGCGCTTGAATTCCGAGGCGCCGGAAAAGCCGGTGACGACGCGGTCGAAGCGGACGGCTTCGCCGGGCTGGATGTCGACGAAGAAGAAGCTGGGGGCGCGGGCCGGCAGGGCGCCGGCCACCTGGGCGTTGATGGTGGCGCTCAGCAAAGTGACGGTGGCCAGCAAGGTCAATCCCAGCCCCAGCGCGGTGACGATGCCGCCGGTGGCGGCCCCCGGCCGCACCAGATTGGCGAAGGCCAGCCGCACCAGCGGCGACTTCGGGCGCGGTATTCTTGCGATTGTCCGCCGCAATCCCTCGGCCAGCAGGCGCAGCAGCGCCAGGGCGGCCACCGCGCCGACCAGGAATTCCGCCGCAAACACCGGCGAGGGCGCGACAACCAGGGTGAGGCAGGCGATGCAGATGGCGGCCCCGGCGGAAATCGCGCGATAAAGTATTTGGCCTTGCGCCGCTGCCGGCGCCACCATGTCGCGGAACAGGCTGGCGGGCGGCACCGATCGCGCCCGCGAAAGCGGCGGCACCGCGAAGGCGACCGCCGACAACAGGCCGAAAGCCAGCGCCAGCAGCAGCGGCACGGGATAGAGCCCGATGCTGGGCGGCACCGGCAGGGCGTTGCCATAGACCCACAGTGCCGCGAAGGGCAGGGCGGCGCCCAGGCCCGCGCCCAGCAGGGTCGCCACCACGGCCACCGCCATTACCTGCAGGAAGAAGATCAGGAAGACGAATCCGCCGCTGGCGCCCAGGGTCTTGAGAATGGCGATGTCGCTGCGCTTGCGATCCAGGAAGGCGAGGATCGCCTGGCCCGCGCCCACCCCGCCCACGCCCAGTGCCACCAGGCCGACCAGGGTGAGGAACATGGTGAGCTGCTCGACAAAGCGCTTGATGCCGGGGGCGGCGTCGTTGCGGTCGCGGATGTTCCAGCCGGCGTCGGGAAAACGCTTTTCCGCGGCGCTGCGAAAGGCGTCGATGGCGGCGCGCGCCTGCACCGGATCTGCCGGCGCGCCTTTCAGCGCAACGCGATAGGTGTAGTTCACCAGGCTCTCCGGCGTGACCAGGCCGGTGGCGGGCAGGCTTTTGAGGGAGACCAGCAGCCGCGGCCCCAGCGAAAAGCCGGTGGAGATCCGGTCCGGCTCGCTGTCCAGCGCCGCCATCACCCGGAAGGTGGCGTTTCCCAGCTTGATCAGGTCGCCGCGTTGCACGTGCAACCGGTCCAGCAAACTCTGCTCGGCGGCGGCGCCGCATACCCCGTCATCCTCGCAGGCCAGGACATCGTGCCGATTCTGATCGGGCGTGAATTTGGCCGCGCCGAACAGCGGCCAGCGCTCGTCCACGCCTTTTACTTCGACAAGCTGGCGCCGGTCGTTGGCCTGCGCATAGGCCATGGCGCGCATGGAGAGCGTCCGGGAGACGCGGCCCCGCCCGTCCAGGAAGGCCCGCTCTTGCGCGCTGGCGGGGCGATGCACCAGACGCACCGAGACATCGCCGCCCAGCAGCACCTGGCCCTGGTCCTGCAATCCGGTGAGAAAGGCGTCGCTCAGCGACTCCACGCCGGCGATGGCGGCCGATCCCAGCATCAGGCAGAGAAAGAAGATTCGGAAACCGGCCAGGCCGCCGCGCAGTTCGCGCCGGGCAAAGCGCAGGGCCAGTTGCAGGTTACGCATCGCCGACCACTTTGCCGTCCGCCATGCGCAGGACCCGGTCGCAGCGGCGCGCCAGGCTTTCCTCATGCGTCACCAGGAACAGCGTGGCGCCGCGCTCGGCATTCAGCGCGAACAGCAGGTCGGCGATGCCGGCGCCGGTGGCGCCGTCGAGATTTCCGGTCGGCTCGTCGGCGAAAAGGATTTGCGGCCCCGGGGCCAGCGCCCGGGCCAGCGCCACGCGCTGCTGCTCGCCGCCGGACAATTGTCCCGGATAGTGATCGGCGCGCAGGATCAGGCCCACGGACCGCAGTTCGGCTTCCGCGCGGTCGAAGGCGTCCGCCGCGCCCATCAGTTCCAGCGGCACCGCGACATTTTCCAGCGCTGTCATGGTGGGAATGAGATGAAAACTCTGGAACACCACGCCGACGCGACCCAGGCGGAATCGCGCCAGCGCATCCTCGCCCATCCTCGTGATGTCGGTGCCGGTGACGGTGACGCGCCCCGAAGTGGGCTTTTCCAGCCCTGCCGCCACCATCAGAAGCGACGATTTACCCGAGCCCGACGGGCCGGTGAGTGCCACGGTTTGGCCCGATGCGACCGATAGGCTTACGCCCGTCAGTATGTCCACCGGCCCCGCCAGGCTCTTGAGCGTCAGGCTGACCTCTTCCAATTGAAGAGAGGGCTCCAATTGAACAGAGGGTTGAAGCTGAGGGGCGGGCGGGGGATGGTTCATCTCGACTCGGATAAAATGACGATGGCGCACAGTTTCAAGGCATTGTTTAGCACAGTTCCGCTGCTGGTTTTCTGTCTGCTGATTGGGGCGGGAGCGGGGCAGGCCGTCGCGGCACCGGTCAAAATCCTGGCCCTGGGCACCAGCCTGACCCAGGGCTACGGCCTGCCGCCGGGCACCGAATTCACCGTACAGCTCCAGGCCGCGCTGAAACGGGCCGGCATCGATGCGGTGGTGACCAATGCGGGGGTTTCCGCCGACACGTCGGCGGGCGGGCTGGCGCGGCTGGACTGGTCGCTGGCCGACCATCCCGACGCGGTGATCGTGGAATTGGGCTCCAACGACATGCTGCGCGGCATCGCGCCTTCGGAAACCGAAAAGAACCTGCGCGCCATCCTGACCAAGCTCAGGGGCGCGCATGTCAAGGTGCTTCTGACCGGCATGCATGCCCAGCGCAACCTGGGCGCGGAGTATGTCCGCCAGTTCGATTCGATTTATCCGCGCCTCGCCAGGGACTACAATGTGCTATTCTATCCCTTCTTTCTGGACGGCGTGGCGCTCAATCCCAAACTCAACCAGGCGGACGGCATGCATCCCAATCCGGCGGGCGTGAAGGTGATCGTGACGCATATTCTTCCGCTGGTGAAAAAACTGGTGGCGCGGCCCCAGATGGGGAAGTGATGCTCAGGAAGCTGCTTTCGGTCGGCGGCTTCACGCTGGCCTCGCGCATTACCGGCTTTGCCCGCGACATGCTGCTGGCCTGGATCCTGGGCAAGGGCATCGTCTCCGACGCTTTTTTTGTCGCCTTCCTGTTTCCCAACAATTTCCGCGCCATCTTCGGCGAAGGCACCATCAATCCGGCCTTCCTGCCGCGCTATGCGGCGCTGTATGCGCGCGGGCAAGTGGAACAGGCGGCGAGCTTCGCCAACCGTGTGTTCGCCTGGCAGATGGCGGTGCAGCTGGCGCTGCTGGTGCTGGCGCTGATTTTCATGCCCGTGCTGATCGGGCTGGTTTCGCCGGGTTTCATCGGCAACCCGCAGGAATTCGCGCTGACCGTCGCCCTGGCGCGGGTGACCTTTCCCTACCTGATGCTGACCGTGGTGGCGGTGCAACTGTCGGCCATGCTCAATGCCATCGACCGTTTCTGGGCGGCGGCGGCCTGGTCGAACCTGCTCAACCTGTCGATGATCGTCACCCTTTTGGCGTGGCGCTGGTTTCCCAATGCCGCCTATGCCGCGGCCTGGGGCGTGCTGGCGGGCGGTGTGGCGCAGCTGGTCTTCATCGTCTGGGCCGGCGCGCGCGAAGGCTTGTGGCTGCGCCTGTCCTGGCCGCGCTTTTCCCCCGAGATCAAGGAATTCTTCGTCGCCATCGGCGCGGTGACCATCGGCCAGGCCAGCGTGGTGCTGGCGCCGCTGATCGACACGGTGATCGCCAGCCTGCTGCCGACCGGCAGCCGGACGGTTCTGTATTATGCCGACCGCATCAACCAGTTGCCGTTGGGGGTGTTGGGCATCGCCCTGGGCACGGTGCTGCTGCCGGAAATGTCGGCGCGGCTGGCGCGCGGCGACCGCGCCGGATCGGATTCGGCGCAGAACCGGTCGGCGGCTTTGACCTTGCTGCTGACCTTGCCGTTTGTTTTCGCCTTCATCGCCATTCCCGGCACCTTGATGCGCGCGGTCTTTGCCCATGGCGCCTTCGACCATGAAGCAGCCGGGCTGGCGGGGCAGGCGCTGGCGGCCTATGGCATCGGCCTTCCCGCCATGGCGCTGGTGCGCATCCTGGCGCCGACCTTTTATGCCAGGCAGGATACCGCGACGCCGGTGCGCGCCACCATCGCCGCCATGGTCTGCAATATCGCCCTGAAATTCGTGTTCGTCTGGGGCTTGGGATTGGGCGTGGCGGGCATCGCCCTGGGCACGGCGCTGGGCGCCTGGATCAATGTCGGGGTGCTGACCTGGATCGGCCGGAATCGCGCCTTGCTGGCGATCGAAAGCCAGTTCCTGCGCGCCCTGCCGGCGGCGCTGCTGGCGGCGCTGGCGACCGGCGCCGGGGCCTGGACCGGGGCCTGGCTGCTGCGCGCCCAGGGCGACGTCGCGGCGCTGGCGGCGGCGATCGCCTGCGCCGGAATTGGTTATGGCGCGGTGCTGCTGCTGTTTCGCGGCCGCCTGCCACTTCAACGCAACGCGAGCCGCGCGGCATGAGGCTGTTCGCGGCCCTGGCCGTGCCCGATACGGTGGCCCAGGCATTGATGCTGCTGCAAGGCGGGGTGCCCGGGGCACGCTGGCTGGCGCGCGAGCAGTTGCACCTGACCCTGCGGTTCATCGGCGAGGTGGACGGGCGGGATGCGCGCGCGATCGAAGACGCGCTGGACGGCATTGATGCCCCGGCCTTCGATCTTCAGCTGCACGGCGTCGGCCAATTCGGCAACCGCCAGCCGCACACGCTGTGGGCGGCGGCGCGGCGGCACGAGATGCTGGAGCATCTGCAGCGCAAGGTGGACACGGCCATCCGCCGCGTCGGCCAGCCCCAGGACGCGCACAAGTTCATGCCCCATGTCACCCTGGCGCGGCTGCGCCATCCCGACCTGGAGATGATGCGCGAATGGCTGACAGCGCACGCCCTGTTCACCAGCGAGGAATTTGCCGTGACCGCCTTCTGTCTTTATTCCAGCAAGCTGACCAGCGCCGGCAGTATCTATAGGATCGAGCAGGAATTTGCATTGCGAGGGTATGATGGCGAAATTGGCGATTGAAGAATTGAAGAATGCGCTGAAGCGGCTGCCCGACTGGGAACTGGCCAAGGATCGCGAGGCGATCCGCCGCAAATTCCAGTTCGTGGATTTCGACGCCGCCTTCGCCTTCATGACGCGCTGCGCCCTGCTGGCGGCCAAGATGGATCACCATCCCGAATGGTTCAATGTCTACAACAGGATCGATGTGACCCTGGCGACCCATGACGCGGGCGGGGTGACGCAGAAGGATATCGACCTGGCCGCCGCGATGGACGGCTATGCCGCCATGGCCGGGCGCGATCAGCGCCCGTAGCGGTCCGCGATCATCAGCGCCACGCTGCCGCCCAGCGGCGTCAGGACGATGGAGGCGGCGAACCACAGCAGCGGATTGCGCCCGTCCAGCTTGGCCCAATAACCGATGCCCATCGCCGCCAGAAGGTAGAAGAATACATACACGCTATTTTTTCGCATTCCTGATGAGGTCGTCCACCACGGAGGGATCGGCCAGGGTGGAAGTATCGCCCAGGGTCGCGGTGTCGCCCTCGGCGATCTTGCGCAGGATGCGGCGCATGATCTTGCCCGAACGGGTCTTGGGCAGGCCGGGCGCGAACTGGATCACGTCGGGCCGGGCGATGGGGCCGATCTCATGGCCGACGAATTTCTTCAGCGCGTCGTTCAGCGCGTCGCTGGCGGCGACCCCGGCCTTCAGGGTGACATAGGCATAGATGCCCTGGCCCTTGATGTCATGGGGATAGCCCACCACCGCGGCTTCCGCCACGTCATGATGCCCGACCAGGGCGCTTTCCACCTCGGCGGTGCCCATGCGGTGGCCCGAGACGTTGATCACGTCGTCCACCCGCCCGGTGATCCAGTAATAGCCGTCTTCGTCGCGGCGGCAGCCGTCGCCGGTGAAATACTTGCGCGGGTAGGTCTTGAAATAGGTGTCCACGAAGCGCTGATGGTCGCCATAGACGCTGCGCATCTGGCCTGGCCAGCTTTCGGCGATGCACAGATTGCCGCTTGTCGCGCCTTCCAGCACCTTGCCGTCGGCGTCGACGATCTCGGGCACGATGCCCGGCAGCGGTTTTGTCGCCGAGCCCGGCTTGAGATCGGTGGCGCCGGGCAGGGGCGTGATCAGGTGGCCGCCGGTCTCGGTCTGCCACCAGGTATCGACAATCGGGCAGCGGTTATCGCCGACCACCCGGTGATACCAGACCCAGGCTTCCGGATTGATCGGCTCGCCCACCGTGCCCAGCAGGCGCAAACTGGCGCGGCTGGTTTTCGTCACCGGCGCGTCGCCGTCGCGCATCAGGGCGCGGATGGCGGTGGGCGCGGTGTAGAAGATGTTGACCTTGTGCTTGTCGATCACCTCCCAGAAGCGCGAGGCGGTGGGATAGTTGGGCACGCCTTCGAACATCAAGGTGGTGGCGCCGTTGGCCAGCGGGCCATAGACGATATAGCTGTGGCCCGTCACCCAGCCGACATCGGCGGTGCACCAGAAGATCTCGCCCTCGTGATAATCGAAGACGTAATGATGGGTATAGGCCGCCCACAGCAGATAGCCGCCGGAGGTGTGCAGCACGCCCTTGGGCTTTCCCGTGGACCCTGACGTGTAGAGGATGAACAGCGGGTCTTCCGCGCCCATCGCCTCGGCGGGGCAATCGGCGGGCACTTTTTCCGCTTCCTCGTGATACCAGACGTCGCGGCCCTTGTGCATCAACACGGGTCCGCCGGTGCGCTTGACCACGAGGACGGTCGCGAGGGCCGGACAGGCGGTGGCGGCAAGATCGACATTCCTCTTGAGCGCTACCGTCTTGCCGCCGCGCAGGCCCTCGTCGGCGGTGATCACGATCCGGGAATCGCAGTCGGTGATGCGGCCCGCCAGGCTGTCGGGCGAGAAGCCGCCGAATACCACCGAATGCACCGCGCCGATGCGGGTGCAGGCCAGCATGGCATAGGCGGCTTCGGGGATCATCGGCATGTAGATGGTGACGCGGTCGCCCTTGCGGACGCCGTGGGCCTTCAGCACATTGGCGAACTTGCAGACTTCTTCGTGAAGCTGCTTGTAGGAAATGTGCTTGCTGTCCGCCGGATCGTCGCCTTCCCAGATGATGGCGGTCCGGTCGCCGCGTTTGGCCAGGTGCCGGTCGATGCAGTTGGCGGAGACGTTCAGCGCCCCGTCCTCGAACCATTTGATGTGGAGGTCGCCGGGGTCCCAACTGACATTCTTGACCCTGGTGAAGGGCTTCATCCAGTCCAGCCGCGCCGCTTCCTTGCCCCAATAGCCGTCGGGGTCGCGCACCGATTCCGCATAGGCGGCCTCATACTGGGCCGCCGTCATGAAAGCGCGTTTTTTCCACTCTTGCGGTACGGGAAACAGGCTGTCGGACATCTCTTGCTCTTTTGGCCTTGTGTCGGTGGCGATGGTGCTATGATCGCAGGGTTTCCCGCAAGGCGGTCCATGCAACTTCATCTTTCCACCTGGCCCGAGGTCGAGGCCTATCTGGCCAAATCCAGGGCGATCCTGATCCCCATCGGCTCCACCGAACAGCATGGCCCCAACGGCCTTCTGGGCACCGACGCGCTGTGCCCGGAGATCATCGGCAAGCGGGCGGGGGACGAGGCGGGCATCCTGGTGGGCCCCACCTTCAATGTCGGCCAGGCCCAGCATCACATGGGCTTTGCCGGCACCATCACCCTGCGGCCCTCCACCATGATCGCGGCGATGATGGACTGGGCGCAGTCGCTGACCCGTCACGGCTTCGAGCGCATCTACTGGCTGAACGGCCATGGCGGCAATATCGCCACCATCACCGCGGCTTTTGCCGAGATCTATCATGGCGTGAGTTTCGATCGTGCCGGCGCCAGGATCGGTTCGAACGGCGGGGCGCCGCTGCGCTGCTGCCTGCGCAACTGGTGGGAGCTGCCCGGGGTCATGGATATGTGCCGCCAGCTTTTCCCGGTGGGCGAGGGCAGCCACGCCACCCCGTCGGAGGTTTCGGTGACCTGGTTCGGCTATCCCGAGGCCGTGAAACAGGTGGCCATGAGCCCGCGCATCGCCCCCACGGGTCCGATCCTGGACGCCGACGATTATCGCCGCCGCTTCCCCGATGGGCGCATCGGCTCGGACCCCAGCCAGGCCAATGTCGAGGCCGGGGAAAAGATCGTGGCGGCGGCGGTCAAGGCCGTGATCGCCGAGTTCAGACAGTTCGCGGTGAGCTGAAGCCCTTTGTCATCCCCGGCGCGCGCAGGCCTGGGATTGCGCGCGGGAAGGGGAACCTGGTGTCAGGTCTGGGCTGTTGATAAATCCGGATTGCCTTGCCTTCGCGCCGCAATGCGGCGCCTGGCCGGGAATGGCGCTTCAGTTGCGGTCAGAAGCTGCTATGCTGCGCCTTTCCCGGGGGTGCGCTGCAAGGCGCTGAGACCGCAATGGTGCGGATCCCTTAGAACCTGATCCGGCTCACACCGGCGTAGGGAGAGGTCAGATGAACAAGCCCATTCTCGACAAATCCTTGTCTATCACCCGTGGCGCCCTACCTGGCTCGCGCAAGCTGATGGTGGATGGCGTTCCCTTCCGCGAAGTGCCGCTGTCGGGCGGCGAGCCCCCGGTGCGGCTGTACGACACCTCGGGTCCGTATACGGACGAATCCGTTTCCATCGACATCGAGAAGGGCCTGGCCGCCCGTCGCCGCGACTGGATCATCGCGCGCGGCGATGTCGAGGAATATGTCGGGCGCGACCGCAAGCCCGAGGATGACGGGTTGAAGCCCGGCGAGAAGCTCACGGTGCCGCAATTTGCGCGCGACGGCGTCAAGCTGCTGCGCGCCAGGCCGGGCCGCAACGTCACCCAGCTGCACTATGCCCGCCAGGGCCTCATCACCGAGGAAATGAAGTTCATCGCCGCGCGCGAAAACCTGGGGCGCAGCGCCCTGGCCGACGGCAACAGTTTCGGTGCGTCCATTCCGGACCAGATCACACCCGAATTCGTGCGCGACGAGATCGCGCGCGGCCGCGCCATCATTCCCGCCAACATCAACCATCCCGAGACCGAGCCGATGATCATCGGCCGCAACTTCCTCACCAAGGTCAACGCCAATATCGGCAACAGCGCCGTGACCTCCGGCGTGGCCGAGGAAGTGGACAAGATGGTGTGGTCGATCCGCTGGGGCGCCGACACGGTGATGGATCTCTCCACCGGGCGCCACATCCACACCATCCGCGAATGGATCGTGCGCAATTCGCCGGTGCCGATCGGCACGGTGCCGATCTACCAGGCGCTGGAAAAGGTCGGCGGCGTGGCCGAGGAGCTGACCTGGGAAATCTATCGCGACACATTGATCGAACAATGCGAGCAGGGGGTGGATTATTTCACCGTCCATGCCGGGGTGCGGCTGGCGCATATCCCGCTGACGGCCGAGCGCGTCACCGGCATCGTGTCGCGCGGCGGCTCCATCCTGGCAAAATGGTGCCTGGCGCATCACAAGGAGAACTTCCTCTACACCCACTTCGAAGACATCTGCGAACTGCTGAAACAGTATGACGTGTCGTTCAGCCTGGGCGACGGCTTGCGCCCCGGCTCGACCGCCGACGCCAATGACGCCGCCCAGTTCGCCGAGCTGGACACATTGGGCGAACTCAACCGCATCGCCCAGAAGCATGACGTGCAGGTGATGATCGAAGGCCCTGGCCATGTGCCGATGCACAAGATCAAGGAGAACATGGACCGCCAGCTGGCGGCCTGCGACGAGGCGCCCTTTTACACGCTGGGACCGCTGACCACCGACGTGGCGCCGGGCTACGATCACATCACCTCGGCCATCGGGGCGGCGATGATCGGCTGGTTCGGCTGCGCCATGCTTTGCTATGTCACCCCCAAGGAGCATCTGGGCCTGCCCGACCGCGACGATGTGAAGGCCGGCGTGATCGCCTACCGCATCGCCGCCCACGCCGCCGACCTGGCCAAGGGCCATCCGGCGGCGCGGCTGTGGGACGATGCCATGAGCAAGGCGCGCTTCGAATTCCGCTGGCGCGACCAGTTCGCTTTGGCGCTGGATCCGGAAACCGCGCAGCTCTATCACGATGAGACCTTGCCGGCGGAAGGCGCCAAGGTGGCGCATTTCTGCTCCATGTGCGGGCCGAAATTCTGCTCCATGAAGATTTCGCAGGAAGTGCGTGACGCCGCCAAGGGCAAGAATGACACGCTGTCCACCGCCGAGATCCGCGCGGCGATGGCGAAAAAGTCGCAAGAGTTCAAGCAGGCGGGCGGAGAGATTTACCTGCACAAGCCGGCGGCGGGATAGGGGACGCAAGAGGATGCTTGACCGCCGCACGGTGATGCAGACGGGTGCGGCGCTGGCCCTGGCCGGCGCCACGCCGGCGCGCGCCGCAACCCTCACCGTGGATCAGGTGCTGGAACGGATGCACGGCCAGATCGGCACGCCCTGGCGCGAGGGCGGGGTGGACCGCATCATCACCGGATCGGGCGATACCCAGGTGCGCGGCATCGCCACCACCATGATGGCGACCTTCGACGCCCTGAAGGCCTCGGTGGCTGCTGGCGCCAACCTGATCATCACCCATGAGCCCACCTGGTGGTCGCACCAGGACATCATCGCCGGGCTGGAGGAGGATCCGCTCTACAAGACCAAGCTTGCCTATATCCGCGACCATGGCCTGGTGTCGTTCCATTTCCACGATCACTGGCATGCCAAAAAGCCGGTGGACGGCATCAATTTCGGCATGGCCCGGCAGATGGGCTGGACCGGGTACATGGATACGGAAAACAGCCGCCATTACAATCTGCCCCCGAACACGCTCGCGGCGCTGGCCGCGAGCTTCCAGCGCCGGCTGGGGGACCGCACCCTGCGGGTGGTGGGCGATCCGGGCCTGCCCGTCCGCAAGGTGGCGGTCAGCTGGGGTTATTGCAGCAACTTTCCCGGCATCGATTTCCTGGACAGCGACGCCGACGTGCTGGTGATCGGCGAAGCGCAGGACTGGGACCTGATCGCCTATGCCCAGGATTTGGTGGCGAGCGGCCGCAACAAGGGACTGGTCGTGCTGGGCCATGTCCTGTCCGAGCAGTGGGGCATGAAGTTCTGCGCCGAATGGCTGAAGGGCTTTGTCCGCGAGGTTCCGGTGACGTTCGTGCCGCTGATCGAGCCCTACTGGAATCTCCGCCGGCCCGTGTTCGAGATCAACACCAGGATCTGACCCAGGGATTCGACCATGGCAGACATCACCGCCCTGCAGCTGATCCAGCGCATTGTCGCCAAGACGGGCGCCGCCGGAGCGCCGCAGAGCGTCGATCATGTTTCGGCCGGCGATCCCACCCGTCTTGTCACGGGCATTGCGGTGATGGCGATGGCCACACTGGAGGGGCTGAAGGCGGCGGCGGCGGCGGGGCGCAACCTGGTCATCACCTATGACGGCGCCTTCTGGTCGGGCAATGACGATTTCAACCGGCTGGAAGCCAACACCCTGTTCGCGCAAAAGCGCGACCTGCTGCGCGCCCATGACATGGTGGTGTTCAACCTGCACGATCACTGGCGCGACCGCATGCCCGACGGCATCGCCGCCGGCATGGCGATGGCGCTGGGCTGGAACGCCGAGCCGGCGGACGCCAATTTCTTCCGCCGGCCCGCGACCACCCTGCTCGGACTGGCCACGGAATTGAGCGACAGGCTGGGCGACAAGACTTTGCGGGCGGTCGGCGATCCGGGGCTGCCGGTCACCACGGTTGCCGCCAGCTTCGGCAATACCGCCCGGGTGCCGGGCATCGCATTGCTGAACGGGCCGGCCGACGTCCTGGTCTGCGGCTATGCCCATGAATGGGAAGTGGTGGAATATTGCCAGGACATGATCGCCGCGGGCCGGAAAAAGGGCCTGATCCTGCTGGGCGACAATGCCTCGCTCCAGCCCGGGATGAAATATTGCGCAAGCTGGATACGCGAATTCGTGCCGGAAGTGCCGGTGGAATTTTTTCCCGCCGCGGAGCCCTACTGGAATCCCGCCTGATCCAATCCGGCAGGCAAAGCGAACAATATTTGGAGATGGAAATGAAATTGGTGGCCGCCCTGTGTTTTCTGATTGCCGCATCGGCGCCGGCCTGGGCCGTCGAGCCCTTTCCCGCCGGATTCAAAACCCAGTCCATCAAGACCAACGGCACCGAAATCTATGTCCGCTCGGGCGGGCAGGGCCCCGCGGTGGTGCTGCTGCACGGCTTCGGCGACAGCGGCGACATGTGGGCGCCGGTTGCCGCCAGACTGGTCAAGGATCACACCGTCATCGTGCCGGACCTGCGCGGCATGGGCCTGTCGGGCCATCCCGACAGCGGCTACACCAAGGCCAATGAGGCCCGCGACATTGCCGGGGTGATGGACGCGCTCAAGATCGGCAAGGCTCAGCTGGTCACCCACGACATCGGCAACATGGTGGGCTATGCCCTGATCGCGCAATTTCCGGCGCGCATTACCAAATGGGTGGTGATCGACGCGCCGCTTCCCGGTGTCGGCAACTGGGCGGCGCAGCTCTCCAATCCCAAGACCTGGCATTTCAATTTCTACGGCCCGGACGAGGAACGGCTGGTGGCCGGGCGCGAGCGCATCTATCTCGACCGCTTCTACAATGAGCTGTCGGCCCATCCCGAAAGGATCGACGAGGCCACCCGCGCCCACTATGCCGCGCTATATGCCCGGCCGCGCGCCATGCATGACGCCTTCGAGCAGTTCAAGGCTTTTGCCCAGGATGGGGTGGACAACCGTGCCTTCCGGGCCCGGGGCAAGCTGACGCTGCCGGTTTTGGCGCTGGGGGGCGAGAAATCCTATGGCCTGAACATGAAAGCGGAACTCGATGACGTGGCCGACCATGTCCAGGGCGGTATCGTGCCCGGCACCGGCCACTGGGTCATGGAGGAGAATCCGGATGCGGTGGTCCGGCTGGTGAGCGCCTTTCTGTCGAAATAGCGCCGATGGCAGTATAACGCGGGGTCTCACCGGAGGCCTCATGCGAATCTGCCTGCTCCTGTGCATTGCGTTGTCGCCCGCGTCCGCCTGGGCGCAGGCGCCGGCTCCCCTCTGCATCGATGCCAGCCACGACAGCAGCTACAATGCCCGTCCCATCTCGCGGCATGAGGTTCTAGCCCGCAACGCGATCGGCGACCGGCGCGGCGTGCGTCTGGGCACCAGCTGCATTCATATCGACCGTGCGGCCATCGTCGGGCTGCATTCCCTGACCCATTGCGTCGCCAAGGGCGATGAAGTCGCGGTCTCGGTTCCCGGCGGTCCGCGCGAGATCTGCCGGGTGACCGGCGTCTCGCAGGTTGCGGAAGATTATGCCGGGACGAAATACAAGAATTAGCGCAGCGGCCTTTGGCCGGTGATGGCGTTCCATACCGCCAGCACGATGATGGCGCCGATCACCGCCACCAGGGTTGAGATGATAAACCCGTGAAAACGATAGTCGAAGCCGCCATTCAGGGCGCGGAACAGAAAGCCGCCCGCCAGCGCTCCCACCAGGCCCAGCGCGATATTGACCATGCAGCCGCTGCCCTGCTTGCCCATGATCGCATTGGCCAGCCAGCCGACAATGGCACCGAACAC
This sequence comes from uncultured Alphaproteobacteria bacterium, assembly GCA_963835715.1. GTDB lineage: Bacteria > Pseudomonadota > Alphaproteobacteria > Micropepsales > Micropepsaceae > Rhizomicrobium. The sequence continues at coordinate 169,779 of CAWIGN010000001.1, read as the reverse complement.
GATCCAGCCCAGAATGTTATACATGGTGGAAATCCCGCTATTTCAGGTTCACATATATCATGGTGAGGGTCGCCGCCGCCATCACGGCGGTGGAAGTCCAGCCCAGCCCGCTCAGCAGCCAGCCGGCGCGGAATTGGCCCATCTTGGCGCGGCTGCCGGCCACGAACATCAGGGCCGCCATCATCGGCACGGCGATGACCCCGTTGAGCACGGCGCTCCAGTACAGCGCCCGGATGGGAGAGATCGGCGACCAGTCGATGCCGAGCCCCAGCAGCACCGCCGCCCCGATCACCGCGTAAAAGCCGCGCGCCTGCCAGGGCATGTTGTCCAGGCCGGTCTTCCAGCCCAGCGCATCGGCGACCGCGTAGCCCGCCGATCCCGCCAGCACCGGGATCGCCAGCAACCCGGTGCCGATGATGCCGATGCTGAACAAGGCGAAGGCGAACGGCCCGGCGATGGGCCGCAGCGCCTGGGCGGCCTGGGCGGCGGTGTCGATCATGGTGATGCCATGGGCATGCAGGGTGGCGGCGGTGGCGATCATGATGGCCAGGGCGATCAGGTTGGACAGCGCCATGCCGGCAATGGTGTCCATGCGGATTCGGCTGATGGCCTCCGGCGCCTCGCCCGGCCGCTCCAGCAGCGGGTGCTCGCCCGCATGCTGTCCCACTTCCTCGACCTCCTGGGCGCTCTGCCAGAAAAAAAGATAGGGGCTTATGGTGGTGCCGAAGATTGCCACGATGGTGGTGGCGGCCCCCGCGGTCAGGCTGGGGTGCAGCCCGATCAGCCCGGCGCCGATCTCCTTCCAGTCCAGCGGCAGCAGGAACATCAGCGCGACATAGGCGAACAGGCTGAAGGTCAGGACCATCAGGAAGCGGGCATAGCGGCGATAGCGAATGAAGAGTTGCAGGCCCAGCGACAGCAGGGCGAAAATCACGGTCAAGCCATGCTGGCTGAGGCCGGTCACCAGGTTGGCGGCTTCGCCCATCGCCGCCAGGTCCGCCCCGACATTGACCGTGTTGGCGATGAACAGCAGCGCCAGCAGGGCCAGCACCAGCGGGCGCGGCATCACCTGGCCCATATTGTAGGCCAGGCCGCGGCCGGTGACCCTTCCGATCAGGGCGCTGACCATCTGGATCGCCGCCATCAGCGGGAAGGTCAGCAGCATGGTCCATAGCAGGTTGAAACCGAACTGGGCGCCGCCCTGGCTGTAGGTGGCGATGCCGCTGGGATCGTCGTCGGCGGCGCCGGTGATCAGGCCCGGTCCCAGCCGCTTGAGCGGGGGGGCGGCGTGCAGGCGCGCGCGCAGGCCGGACCTGGGTTTGGACATGCGGGCCCTAAAGTTGAAAAATCAGTATCGCTGCCTACTTCGCATGTCGTAGAATGCGTGAGGAGGGCAAAGGAGGATAGCATGACTCGTTATCTTTTGATCGCAGCGCTTGTGTGCGCCGCCATACCGGCCGCCGCGCAAGCGCCCGCGCCGGCCCCCGCACCGGCGGAGCCGCCCTGCCTGCGCCAGGGCCTGCTCTACGACTTCCAGCTCGTGCCGGGCAACCGTTCGCTGATTGTCATCGACCAGGCGCGCAAACGCTATCGCCTGAACTTCATGGGCACTTGCTACAACCTGCAATATCATATTGGCATCGGGTTCCGGACCCACGGCGTGGGCGGCCTGTCCTGCGTCGCCAAGGGGGATGCCGTGGTCCTGCGCGACGTGGCCGGCCCCAACCGCTGCATCATCCAGGATGTCGAGTACCAGACCCCGGCGCTGGACAAGGCCGACGCCGAAGCCGCCGCCGCGATGAAGAAAAAGTAGCCAGGGTTCCGCCGCCCTATTCCCCGATCGTCGGGCCGGCGCCGCGGGGGGCAGGACGGCGGGACTATGCTAGAAGCGTCGCGCAACAGTGCGACTCATCGAGGAAGCTTGCGCGGGTATTTTGGGGTCGGGATCGAGGGCGTTTCCAAACCGATGAACCTGGGCAACCTGGTGCGGATCGCGCACGCCTTCGACGCCAGCTTCTTCTTTTCCGTGGCGCCGCGCCTCAAATTGTCCGACGCCGCCAGCGACACCTCGCGGGCGCAGGGCGCGCTGCCCTTCTACGCCTTCGACAAGCCGCAGGATTTCCGCCTGCCGCTGGACTGCCGCCTGGTGGGGGTGGAGATCACCGATGACGCGGTGGAGCTGCCGCGCTTCCGCCATCCGTCCCGCGCCGCCTATGTGTTCGGGGCCGAGCGCTATTCCCTGTCGCCCCAGATGCTTTCGCTGTGTGCCTTCGTGGTGAAGATACCCACCCGCTTTTCCATCAATGTCGGCATGGCGGGCGCCATCGTGCTGTATGACCGCCTGGTGAATCTGGGCGGATATGGCGGGCGCCCGGTGACGCCGGGCGGTGAGGCTGGCGACCTGCCGCCGGCGCATAACTGGGGCGCGCCGCTGGCCAGGCCGCGCGACTACTAGGGTTGGCAAAAGCCGATCACTCTCCATATAAGAGCGTCATGCCGGTCCCCGCCCTTTCCATCAAGAACCTGCGCAAGGTCTATCGCCGCGGCACCGTCGCGGTGGAGGATCTGTCGCTGACCATCCAGGAGGGCGAATTTTTCGGCTTCCTGGGTCCCAACGGCGCGGGCAAATCCACCACCATCCATTGCGTCACCGGCATCGCCGAGCCCACCGCCGGCACCATCGAGATTTTCGGCCTGGATTCGGTGAAACAGTATCGCGAGGCGCGCCGCCTGGTCGGGCTTTGCCCGCAGGAATTCAATGTCGATCCCTTCGCCAATCCGCGCCAGATCGTGGACTGGATGGGGGGCTATTTCGGCATGCCGGCCCGTGCCCGCAAACAGCGCACCGACATGCTGATGGAACGCTTCGACCTGATCCCGCACCAGAAGAAGCAGTTCCGCGAATTGTCGGGCGGGCTCAAGCGCAGGGTGGTGCTGGCCCGGGCGCTGATCCACGATCCCAAGCTGATCATCCTGGACGAGCCGACCGCGGGCGTGGACGTCGAACTGCGCCGGGTGCTGTGGCGCTATCTCGCCGAGATCAACAGGGACGGCAAGACCATCCTGCTGACCTCGCACTATCTGGAAGAAGTCGAACGGCTCTGCCGCCGGATCGCCATCGTCGCCAAGGGCAATATCGTCCGGCAGGGCACCAAGGATGAAATCGCCGGCGGGCCCGGCGGGCTGGAACAGGCCTATCTGGTGGCGACCGGCGCCGAAGCCGATCATGTGGCGGGCCAATGACCGTGGAGGTGAAACAGCCGCTGGGCATCAACTGGATCGGCCTGCTGACCATGGTCCGGCGCGAGGTCTCGCGCATGATGCGGGTGCCGATCCAGGCCTTTGTCGCGCCCTGGATCTCGGCGCTGCTCTTCATCTTCATCTTCGGCTTTGTGGTCGGTGGGCGCATCAACCAGATCGGCGGCCACCGTTATCTGGAATTCGTGCTGCCCGGAATCGTGATGATGAATATCGTCAACGCCGCCTTCCTGCAGTCGTCCTCGGCGATCTATTTCTCGCGCTTCATTCGCTTCATCGAGGAAATCCTGGTTGCCCCGCTCTCCTATGCCGAAATGATCGCGGGCAGCCTTTCGGTGGTGGTGCTGCGCGCCTCGGTCACCGGCGTCGGCATCCTGCTGATCGGCCTGTGCTTCGGGGCGGCGCATGTGGAATCCTGGCTGCTGCTGCTGTTCTGGATCGTGAGTGTTTCGGCGGTATTCGGCCTTCTGGGCATCATCGTCGGCCTGTGGTCCAAGAGCTTCGAGCAGCTCAACATGCCGGTGGTGTTTTTCCTGACGCCCCTGTCGATGGTGGGCGGGGTCTTCAATACCGTCGGCATGCTGCCTGACTGGCTGCGCTGGCTGGCCTGGGGCAATCCTTTCTTCTATTTCATCAACGGCATTCGCGGTGCGATGATCGGGTTCGACGAAACCCCGCCGGGCCTGGGCATCGCCCTTACCATGGCGTTGCTGGTGGGACTGGGTGGAACCGTTTGGCGGTTGTATGCCAAAGGCTATGGACTGCGCGAATAGCGCGGTTCTTCCCCTGCCTGGGCCGCGAGATCGCCGCTGCCGGGATTTGGCCGTGCCATGGCGAGGTTGAGGTTCCGTCTCCGCTCCAGTATCGTGCGCACCATCATACAAACGCCCGATTCTGCTGAGAATTCTCGCGATCGGACTCATCTGGCCGGAGAAAATATGAACAGAGTTGCGGGAATTTTCATGGGATTGGCCTTGAGCCTGGGTGGCGCGCTGCCGGCGGCGGCCCAGGCCGCCGATATGCTGGGCGCATTCGGCAACTGGTCGGCCTATTCTTCCGGCTCGGGTGCCAGCCTGACCTGCTATGCGCTGTCCAAGCCGCGGGCGGTTCGTCCCGTCGGCGCCAAGCGCGGCGCCATCTATCTGATGGTTTCCGACTGGCCGGGTCGCAAGGTGAAGGCCGAGCCCCAGATCGTCTATGGCTATCCGGCCAAGGAAGGCGGGGCGGCGGCGCTGGGTGTGGGCAGCGACAAGTTCACCTTCTTCATCCGCAACAACGGCAAGGAAGGCAGCGCCTGGTTGCAGCAGTTGAGCGAAAATTCCAACCTGATCGCGGCGATGCAGTCCGGGGTGACGGCGGTGGCCACCGGCATCAGCCAGCGCGGCACCAAGACGACCGACACCTACAGCCTGACCGGATTCAGCGATGCCCTGGCCAAGGTTCACGCCGTCTGCAACATGTGATGGAAAAGACTTCGCTCATCGGCCTTGACCGGGAGGCGCTGAAAGCGGCGCTGGCCGCGGCGGGCGTGCCGGCGAAATCGCTTTCCATGCGGGCAGGCCAGCTGTGGAATTGGATCTATGTCCATGGCGCGCGCGATTTCGCCGCCATGACCAACCTGGCCAGGGATTTCCGCGCCCTTCTGGAAGGCCATTTCACCCTGGCGCGGCCCGATATCGTCACCGCCCAGGTCTCGCAGGACGGCACCCGCAAATGGCTGCTGAAGACCGGCGCGGGGATCGAGTTCGAGACCGTCTATATCCCGGAAGAGGATCGCGGCACCTTGTGCGTGTCGTCCCAGGTGGGCTGCACGCTCAACTGCCGCTTCTGCCATACCGGCACCCAGAAGCTGGTGCGCAACCTCAAGCCCGACGAAATTCTGGGCCAGCTGCTGGTCGCCAAGGACGCGCTGGAAGACTGGCCCAGCACGGTGCCGGGCCGCAAAGTCACCAACATCGTGATGATGGGGATGGGCGAGCCGCTCTACAATTTCGAGCATGTCAAGGCGGCGCTGGCGATTGTGATGGACGGCGATGCGCTCGCCCTCAGCAAGCGGCGGGTGACGCTGTCCACGGCGGGGGTGGTGCCGATGATCCCGCGCGCCGGCCATGAGATCGGCTCCAGCCTGGCGATCTCGCTGCATGCGGTGCGCGACGATATCCGTGACGCGATCGTGCCGATCAACAAGAAATATCCCATCGCCGAATTGATCGAGGCCTGCCGCACCTATCCCGGCGCCTCCAATGCCCGCCGCATCACCTTCGAATATGTGATGCTGAAGGGCGTCAATGATTCCCTGGCCGATGCGCGGGCGCTGGTGAAGCTGGTGGCCGGCATTCCCGCCAAGATCAACCTGATCCCCTTCAATCCCTGGCCCGGCGCACCCTATGAATGTTCCGACTGGAGCCAGATCGAGAAATTCGCCGAGATCGTCAACCGCGCCGGTTATGCCTCGCCGGTGCGCACGCCGCGCGGCCGCGACATCATGGCGGCCTGCGGCCAGCTCAAGAGCGAAAGCGTCAAGCAGCGGGCCAGCGAACGCATGGCAGAGGCCCAGTCGGGTCAGCTCACCCGCATGCCGCAGTGATGGGGCGGCTGCTCGTCATCGCCGGCCTTGTCCTGGTGGCGGCGGGCCTGGCATGGCCGTTTCTGTCCCGCCTGGGCCTGGGCCATCTTCCCGGCGACATCGCCATTCGCGGCGGGCATGGCGGCTTTTATTTCCCCATCGTCACCTGCCTCCTTGTAAGTCTCGTTCTGACCGTGATTTTCTGGTTGGCAGGCAAGCTTTAGATGGGCTGGATTTCCAGCCCGCAATCCCTATAGTCCGCGCGTTTTTCGAGGAATTCCACCGTGTCCAGGAAAGACATCAAAAAGGTCGTGCTTGCCTATTCCGGCGGGCTGGACACCTCGGTCATCCTCAAATGGCTGCAGACCGAATATGGCGCCGAGGTGGTGACCTTCACCGCCGATCTGGGGCAGGGCGAAGAGATCGAGCCGGCGCGGCAGAAGGCCCTGACCCTGGGCATCAAGCCCGAAAACATCTTCATCGAGGATTTGCGCGAGGAATTCGTCCGCGATTTCGTCTTCCCCATGTTCCGGGCCAACGCCGTCTATGAAGGCGTCTACCTGCTGGGCACCTCCATTGCCCGCCCCCTGATCGCCAAGAAGCAGATCGAGATCGCCGAAGCGGTCGGCGCCGACGCGGTCTGTCATGGCGCCACGGGCAAGGGCAACGACCAGGTGCGTTTCGAGCTGGGCTATTACGCGCTCAAGCCCGACATCAAGGTGATCGCGCCCTGGCGGGAATGGGACCTGACCAGCCGCACCAAGCTGCTGGAATTTGCGCAAGCCAACCAGATTCCCATCGCCAAGGACAAGCGCGGCGAGGCGCCCTTCTCGGTGGACGCCAACCTGCTGCATTCGTCGTCCGAAGGAAAAGTGCTGGAAGACCCGTCGCAGGAGGCCGACCCGATCGTCTATCAGCGCACCATCGCGCCCGAGGACGCGCCCGACAAGGCCACCTATGTCGAAATCGGCTTTGAGACGGGCGACGCGGTCAGCATCGACGGCGCGGCGCTGTCGCCCGCCGCCCTGCTGACCAGGCTGAACGCGCTGGGCAAGGCCAACGGCATCGGCCGGCTGGACCTGGTGGAAAACCGCTTTGTCGGCATGAAGTCGCGCGGCGTCTATGAGACCCCCGGCGGCACCATCCTGCTGGCGGCCCATCGCGGCATCGAGAGCATCACCCTGGACCGCGGCGCCGCCCATCTGAAGGACGACATCATGCCGCGCTATGCGGAGCTGATCTATAACGGTTTCTGGTTCAGTCCCGAGCGCGAGATGCTGCAGGCCCTGATCGACAGGAGCCAGGAATTCGTCACCGGCACGGTGCGGCTGAAGCTCTACAAGGGCAATGTCGATGTGGTGGGCCGGTCCTCGCCCTTCTCGCTCTACAGCGAAAGCCTGGTGACCTTCGAGGACGACCAGGGCGCCTATGACCAGAAGGACGCGGCGGGCTTCATCAAGCTCAATGCCCTGCGGCTGCGGACCCTGGCGATGCGCAAGCGCCAGACGACGAAAAAGAGCTGACCGCCATGAGCGCCAACGCGGACCAGATCCGGTACTGGAACGAGAAGGCGGGACCGAACTGGACGGCGCAGCAGGCCCTGATGGATTCCTATCTGGCCGAAATCGGCACGGCGCTGCTGGGGTTCGCGGCGGCCCGGCGGGGCATGCGGGTGCTGGATGTGGGCTGCGGCACCGGCACCACCAGCCTGGCGCTGGCCGGGGCCGGGGCAAAGGTCACCGGCGTCGATGTCTCAAAACCCATGCTGGCGCTGGCCCGCGCCCGCGCCGCCAAGGCAGGGCTGGCCATCGACTTCATCGAGGCGGATGCCTCGGCCTATGCCCTGGCGCCGGACTTCGACCTGGTCTTTTCGCGTTTCGGGGTCATGTTCTTCGACGATCCGGCCGCGGCCTTCGCCAATTTGCGCAAGGCCTTGAAGCCGGGCGGGCGGCTGGCCTTTGCCTGCTGGCGCACGCCGCCGGAAAATCCCTGGGCCTCGGCGCCGCTTGCCGCGGCCAGACCTTTCCTGCCCGCGCAGCCGCCGGTCGATCCGCTGGCGCCGGGCCCCTTTGCTTTCGCCGATCCCGCGCGGGTAGAGGACATTCTGGCCCGCGGCGGATTTTCGCATATCGACATTCGCAAATGCGATGGGGTGATGAATTTGGGGCCCATCGATCTGGCTGCCGGGCAGATGCTGCTGTTCGGGCCGTTGTCACGAATCGTGGGCGAGGTGGATGATTCCACCCGCGCCAATATCGTCGCGGCGGTGCGCGACACGCTGGGCCGGTTCGCCGCGCCCGACGGCAACATCACGCCGCCGACCGCATCCTGGCTTGTTTCGGCCCGCGCCTAGCGCCGCGCCTGGCCGGAGCGGGGAGTTGCTCTTCCGCCGCGCAAAAGGACGAGTGTTTCCAACGTAATCTTCCCGGAAACAGTTCGCGTGATTCCTGAAGAGATTGCGATAAGCCAATGTTCTGGCGTCGGATTCCTAGATATCCACCGCCGCGTACAAGGCATTGTCCTGGATGAATTCGCGGCGGGGCTCGACCACGTCGCCCATCAGCTTGGCGAACAGTTCGTCGGCCTCGTCGGCATGCTGGACCTTCACCAGCAGCAGCGAGCGGGCATTTTCGTCCAGGGTGGTTTCCCACAGCTGCTTCGGGTTCATCTCGCCCAGGCCCTTGTAGCGCTGCAGGGTGAGGCCCTTGCGGCCCCATTCGAAGATGGCATCCAGCAGCTCGGTCGGCGAGCGGATTTCGCGCGTCTCGTCCTTGCGTTTCAGGGTGCCGGCCTTGAGATAGGTGGTCTGCAGTTCGGCCGCCATCTTGTCCAGCCGGCGGGCGTCGGCGGATGACGATCAGCGCCCCGTCGATCGCCACGGCCTCGCGCACCCCGCGCACCTCGCGCCAGAATTTCAGGCCGCCATCGCTGGTCGGCTCGCCGTGCCAGCCGCGCTCGAATTCCTCCGACAGCGCATCCAGGCGCTGGGCGATATACTGGGCCGCGTCCGCCGCCTTGCCGGCATCGGACAGGATTTCCGGGTTCATGGCGCCGGCAATCGCCGCCTGTTCCAGCACGAAGCGCGGATAGTGGCGGCGGGAAGTTGTTCAGCGCCGCCACGGCAGTGCGGGCATGGGCGATCAGCTCGTCCAGATCGGCGCCGCTGATGGTCTCGCCGCTGTGCAGGTCCAGCACCGCGCCCGCCGTGCCCTCGGCGATCAGGTAGTCCTGCAGCTCCGCCTCGTCCTTGAGGTAGCGCTCGGACTTGCCGCGCGCCGCCTTGTAGAGCGGCGGCTGGGCGATGAAGATATGGCCGCGTTCGATCAGCTCCGGCATCTGGCGGTAGAAGAAGGTCAGCAGCAGGGTGCGGATATGGGCGCCGTCGACGTCGGCGTCGGTCATGATGATGATCTTGTGATAGCGCAGCTTGTCGGCGTTGAATTCCTCGCGCCCGATGCCGGTGCCCAGCGCCGTGATCAGCGTTCACGATGGCTTCGCTGGACAGCATCTTGTCGAAGCGGGCGCGCTCGATGTTCAGGATCTTGCCGCGCAGCGGCAGCACCGCCTGGTTGGCGCGGTTGCGGCCCTGCTTGGCGCTGCCGCCGGCGCTGTCGCCCTCGACGATGAAGATTTCGCACTTGGCGGGATCGCGCTCCTGGCAGTCGGCCAGCTTGCCGGGCAGGGAGGCGCCGTCCAGCGCGCCCTTGCGGCGGGTCAGTTCGCGCGCCTTGCGGGCGGCCTCGCGGGCCGCGGCGGCTTCCACCACCTTGCCGACCACGGTCTTGGCCTCGGCGGGATGCTGCTCGAACCAGGCGCCCAGCTGGTCGATGATGGCGCCCTCCACGATGGGGCGCACTTCGGTCGAGACCAGCTTGTCCTTGGTCTGGGACGAGAATTTCGGGATCGGGCACCTTGACCGACAGCACGCAGGTCAGCCCTTCGCGGCAATCGTCGCCGGTCAGCGCCACCTTGTCCTTCTTCGCCGACGGCATGTCATCGGCATATTTGGTCACCACGCGGGTCAGGCCGGCGCGGAAGCCCGCAAGGTGGGTGCCGCCGTCGCGCTGGGGGATGTTGTTGGTGAAGGCCAGCGTGCTCTCGTGATAGCTGTCGTTCCAGGTCATCGCGATTTCCACCGTGACGCCGTCGCGTTCGCGACACGATCATCACGGGGGTGGGGATCAGCGGGCTGCTTGGCGCGGTCCAGATACTCGCACAAAGGCTTTCAGGCCGCCCTCGTAATGCAGGATGGTTTCCTTGGGCTCGACGCCGCGCTTGTCGGTCAGGACGATGGTAGACGCCGGAATTGAGGAAGGCCAGCTCGCGCAACCGGTGTTCCAGGGTGGCGAAATCGAACTCGGTCTTGGTGAAGGTGGCGGACGAGGGCAGGAAGGTGACTTCGGTGCCTTTCCTGCCGTCCGCATCGCCCACGATCTTCAGCGGCGCCACCGGGTCGCCGTGGCGGAAGCGCATGTAATGTTCCTTGCCATCGCGCCAGATGCGCAGGTCGAGGAATTCGGAAAGCGCGTTGACCACCGACACGCCCACGCCGTGCAGGCCGCCGGAGACCTTGTAGGCGTTCTGTCGAATTTTCCGCCCGCATGCAGCTGGGTCATGATGACCTCGGCGGCGCTGAACGCCTTCCTCGGCGTGAATGCCGGTGGGGATGCCGCGGCCATTGTCGCGCACGGTGCAGGAGCCGTCGGGGTTCAGCACCACGTCGATGCGGTTGGCATGGCCGGCCAGCGCCTCGTCCACGGCATTGTCCACCACCTCATAGACCATGTGGTGCAGGCCCGAGCCGTCATCGGTGTCGCCGATATACATGCCCGGCCGCTTGCGCACGGCATCCAGGCCCTTCAGGACCTTGATGCTGTCGGCGTCGTACACATTCATATTGGGTTCTGACATTCTAGCTCACCATGATGAGGCGGTCGGACCGTGTGGATGAAACACGCCGTCACGCACTTCGCAGTATTTCCGCTTTGGCGCCGCCGAACAGCGACAGGTCGGTGCCGGTCATCCAGGCCTGGGCGGCCAGGCTGTCGATTTCCTCGAACAAGGCGGCGCGGCGCATCGCGTCCAGATGGGCGGCAATCTCGTCCAGCAGCAGGATGGGGGCGAGGCCCGCGCGCGCCCGCGACAGGTCGCGCGCATCCGCCAGCACGATGGAGATCAGCAGCGCCTTCTGCTCGCCGGTGGAACAGTCGCGGGCGTCGGCGCGCTTGGCGGTGTGGCGGACATGAAGATCGGTGGTGTGCGGACCCGCCAGGGTGCGGCCGGCCTCGGCATCGCGCAGGCGCGCCGGCGGCAAAGGCCGTCGCGCAAGTCCTCGGCACTGCAAAGATGCAGGTCATCGCTCAGGTGCAGCGACGCGGCGGGGAACAGCCCGGCCTCGCTCGCGTTCCGCCAGGGCGCCGGACAATTTTTCCACCGTGGCGGCGCGTGCCTGGGCGATGGCAATGCCGGCTTCGCGCCATCTCGTTTTCCAGCCCCTCCAGCCAGGCGCGGTCGCGGGGCCCGAATTTCAGCAGCCGGGCGCGTTCGCGCATCGCGGTCTCGTAACGGGTGGCGGCGCGGGCATGGCCGGGGTCGAAGCCCAGCACCAGCCGGTCCAGGAAACGCCGGCGTCCGCCCGCGCTTTCGATGAACAGCCGGTCCATGGCGGGCGTCAGCCAGATCAGCTGCACGATCTCGCCCAGATCGGCGGAGCTTTGCGCGGGCGCACCGTTCAGGCGCACCTGCCGGCGACGCACTGGCCTGTGTCAGTCCGGTGCCGATCTCATATTCGGTATCGGCGCGCGCCACGGTGGCGGCCACCGCCCACAGCGTCTCCTCGCTGGCGACGGGGCCCTTGCGGGTATGTTCGGCCAGCTTGGCCCCGCGCATGCCCCGCCCCGGCGACAGAAGCGAAATCGCGTCCAGCACATTGGTCTTGCCCGCGCCATTGGGGCCCGCCAGCACCACCGAGCGTGCCGCTGACATGGAGCGCGCCGGACGCATAAGAGCGGAAATTGGTCAGCTGCAGGCGCGTCACCGCCAGGCGGGACCGCTCCGCCTTGCCGGCATGCATGTTGAACGCAACCGTCAAATCAGACACTCACCTCAAACCCTGAGCGGCATGAGGACATAGAGCGTGCGCGGATCCTCGGCATCCTCGATGATCGCCGGCGAGCCCGCATCCGACAGCAGGAAGCGCACTTCCTTGCCCTCGATCTGGCTGGTGATGTCCAGCAGATAGCGCGCATTGAAGCCGATCTCCAGCGCGCCGGCGCTGTAGGTCGCGCCCACATCCTCGGTGGCGGTGCCGCTTTCCGGATTGACCACCGACAGGGTCACCTTGTCCTTGGACAGGTTCAGCTTCACGGCGCGGGTCTTGTCGGCGCTGATGGTGGAGACGCGGTCCACCGACTGGGCGAACTCCTTGGCTTCCAGCACCAGGGACTTGTCGTTGCCCGACGGGATGACGCGCTCATAGGGCGGGAAATTGCCGTCGATCAGCTTGGAGGTCAGCTCCACGCCGTTGAAGCCGAACTGGATCTTGGTGTCGGACAGCGAGATGTCGATGGCGCCGTCGGCATCGTCCAGCAGCTTGCGCAGCTCGCCCACCGTCTTGCGCGGCACGATCACGCCCGGCATGTCGGCGGCGCCGTCGGGCAGCTCCAGCTCATAGCGAGCCAGGCGGTGGCCGTCGGTGGCCACGGCGCGCATCACCGCCGGCTTGGCGTCCTTGGCGGCATGAACATAGATGCCGTTGAGATAATAGCGGGTTTCCTCGGTGGAAATGGCAAAGCGCGTCTTGTCGATGATGCGCTTGAGGTCGTCGGACGCCAGGCGGAACTGGTGGGGCAGGGTGCCGGCCGCCATCTGGGGAAAGTCTTCGCGCGGCAGGCAGGCCAGCTCGAAGCGCGAGGTGCCGGCCGACACCGCCAGCCGCCCGCCTTCGCTGGACAGAAGTTCGGCCTGGACCTGGGCGCCATCGGGCAGCTTGCGCACGATGTCGTAGAGCATATGGGCGGGCGCGGTGGCCGAGCCGTTGCGCAGCACGTCGGCGGGCAGGGCCTCGACAATCTCGATATCCAGGTCGGTGGCGGTAAGCTTGAGCTCGCCCTTGGCTGCCTCGATCAGCACATTGGACAGGATCGGAATGGTGTTGCGGCGCTCCACCACGCTTTGCACATGGTTGAGCGCCTTCAGGAATGCGCCGCGTTCGACGTTGATTTTCATCGTTCTACCGCCCGGTTAGCTGATCTGCTTTCCGGTGCCGCACGGCTCCCGAAAACGCCCATTTTTCTTGTGTTTGGGAGAGCCCCTCTGGACCCCAAGACTCAAGGCCCGGACCATAGCAGAAAAGCGCGGGGCTAGCCAAAAAAAACACGCGGAAAACCGGAGTTTTCCGCGTGTTTTGGCCCCCGAAAAGGCCGGTTTTCCCGGCCCCCAAAGGAGGGTCAGATTTCGGGGCGCCGCTGCAGCATCTGGGAGAGGAAATCGACCTCCTGGCGGAACAGGGCGTCCTCCACGATCAGGGCCTCGATGCGGCGGCAGGCATGCAGCACGGTGGTATGGTCGCGGCCCCCGAAACGCCGCCCGATTTCGGGCAGGGAACGGGTGGTCAGCTTGCGCGACAGGTACATCGCCACCTGGCGCGGGCGGGCGACCCGCCGGGCGCGCTGGGGCGAATGGAAGTCCTTGACCTCCAGCTTGTAGAATTCCGCGGTCTTGCGCTGGATATCCTCGATCGAGGTCTTGGCGCCCGGCCCGGCGCGCAGGCCCACCGCCTCTTCGGCCACTTCCAGGGTCACCGGCTTCTTGGTGAGGTCGGCATAGGTGGCCAGCTTGGTGAAGACGCCGATCAGCTCGCGCGGGGAGGCGTCTTCCATGTCGGCGATGCGTTCCAGAACGCCGTCGGGCAGCACCACATCGGGCTTGTGGCGGGAGAATTCGGCGGCGCGCGATTTCACGATCGCCAGCCTTGTGTCGCGGTCGGGCTTGTCCAGGCCCACGCACAGTCCGCCCGCCAGGCGCGATTTCACGTCGGCGCCCAGGCCTTCCAGTGCCTGAGGGGGGCGGTCGGCGGCGATCACCACCCGCCGGCGCAGGTCCGCAAAGGCGTTGACGGTGTAGAGAAATTCCGACGCCGTGGCGGCGGAGCGGCAGATATGCTGCAGGTCGTCGATGATCAGCACCTCGGCGGTGCGCAGCTCCTCCTTGAAGGCCAGCGTGTCCTTGCGATAGAGCGCGCCCAGGAAGTGGCGCATGAAATCCTCGGCCCGCAGAAACAAGGTGCGCTTGCCGCGCTTGCGGAATTCCAGGGCGGCGGCGTTCAGCAGATGGGTCTTGCCGAAGCCGAACCCGCCATGGATGTAGAGCAGCGGAATGTCGGAATGCTGGCCGTCGGCAAAGCTCTTGCGCGGCGCCATGGCCGAACTGGTTGGCCGCGCCGGGAATAAAGCTGTCGAAGGTCTGCTGGGGATGCAGCATCCGGTTCCACAGGCCCTTGTCATCCTCGGGCCCGCGGCTTTCGCTGCGCGGGGAGATGTAGGAGATGCTGGCCGGCGCCTCGGACAGGCCCTGATGCTGGGCCCCGCGCGGGATGGCGCCGCCAATGGCCGGAGACGGCGTGGCGCTGATCACGATGGCCAGCGAGGCCGGCGCGAAGCCTTCGGCCAGGAAGGCCTTTTCGATGCGGCCGACATAATGGTTGGCAACCCAGTTGCGCACGAAGGGCTTGGTGGCGCCGATCTTCAACTCGTCGGAGTCGAAGGATTCCAGGTTCAGCGGTCCGATCCAGGCATCGAATACCGGATCGCCCAGTTCGCGGCGCATGCGCTCACGCACCGCCGCCCAAGCCGCCCGCCAGTCTGGCATTGATTTTTCTGCTTGCACCATGTCGAAACCCATCTTGCTTATTGTTCCATCGGCCGTCTGTCAGGCCTCCCGTCAGGTGTTCCTGTCCGGGCATTTTCGTCGCTCAGCCCTGCCTCCAGGGAAGATTTGCCTGTTTCCATCCGTTGCGGCTGGCGCGATGGCCCTCTTCGTCCTTGTCGCCTTCAAAGCCGTCCGAAATGTTGAAGGCCTGGCGGTAGCCGGCCTGGGTGAGGACGATGGCCGCCGCCCGGCTGCGCGCGCCGGACCGGCACATCACCAGCACCGGCGCCTCCTTGTCGCTCAGTGCCTGGCTGGCCTCGGCGACAAAGCCGGGATTGCGCGCGCCGTTGGGAAAGTCCTGCCATTCGATGCAATGCACCTGGCGGCCCAGGGACGAAAGATCGGCAAGCCCGACGAAATTCCATTCCGCCATGGTGCGCACATCCAGCAGCTGGGCCCTGGGGTCCGCGCTGAGTTGCTGCCAGGCGTCGGCCGCGCTGACTTCGCCGGCATATTCGAGAGAAGAAGAGGGGCCCATGGGTGCGCCTTGGAGACAATTCGAGATTTGCCGGGGTCTTCGCCCAGCACAGCAACGCCACAAGTTACGGATTTCAGGGACTTATATACTTTCGGATGCGATCGAAAGTAATCTTACTACTGCCGAATATTTGATATTTATTTGATTTTGTCTTCGGCATGTTCAGCGCTCGCCCCGTCCGTTGGTTAAGATACGTCCAAGCCGAGCGCTCCCACAAGAGAATAAACTGCGAACAAGACAATGATTCGAAAATTTTTTCGCTTTTGTGAATTGGCCTAAATGGTTGTGACGTATACGGAAAATGACAACCCATGGCCAAGCTTTTTTGAATCAGTCACTTAGCGGCCAAATGCTCCGTGTTGCGTCAGCGAAATATGGCTGTTTCACGAATATCAGCACACGGACAAATAAAAAGGCCCGGATATTACCCCCGGGCCTTCATCTGCACTTGAAATCCGAAAGATTCCAGCGTCTTCGTTATTTTGACAGTTTTGCGACCCGCTTGGTCAGGCGCGAAACCTTCCGCGCGCCGGTATTCTTGTGCAGCACACCCTTGGAAACGCCGCGCATGATTTCCGGCTCGGCGGCCTTGAGGGCGGCCAGGGCGGCCTTCTTGTCGCCCGAGACGATGGCTTCCTCCACCTTGCGGATAAAGCCGCGCACGCGGGTTTTGCGCGCCGTATTGATGGCGGTGCGCTTGGCGGCGGTACGGACGCGCTTCTTGGAGGAGGCGATATTTGGCATGGGCAGTCCTTGGATGTCGGCGAAAAAGAGGGGGGCGTATAGCCCCGGATGGGCCTGGGGTCAACAAGGACCGCTTTTGCCCTATTCGTCCTTGAAGGCGGGTTTGCGCTTTTCGGCAAAGGCCGCCATGCCCTCTTTCTGGTCGGCGGTGGCAAACATGGCGTGAAACAGGCGGCGCTCGAAATGCAGCCCCTCGGCCAGGCCGGTTTCCAGGGCCCGGCCCACCGCTTCCTTTACCATCTGGACGGCGGGCGAGGACTGGGCGGCGATCTTCTGCGCGGCTTTGAGGGCTTCGTCCATCAGCATCTCCGCCGGCACCACCCGCGCCGCCAGGCCGCTGCTTTCGGCTTCGGCCGCGTCCATGATGCGCCCGGTCAGGCACATATCCATGGCCTTGGACTTGCCGACCGTGCGGGTCAGCCGCTGGCTGCCGCCCAGCCCCGGCATGATCCCCAGGGTGATCTCCGGCTGCCCGAACCGGGCGGTATCGGCGGCGATGACGAAGTCGCAGGCCAGAGCCAGCTCACATCCCCCGCCCAGGGCATGACCGGCCACCGCCGCGATGATGGGCTTTTTGATGCGGGCGATGCGGTCGAACTGCGCGCCGAACAGGTTTTCCCGGTACATCTGGGAATAGCTTTTGGGGGCCATCTCCTTGATGTCGGCGCCGGCGGCGAAGGCGCGCTCGGAGCCGGTGACGATCATGCAGCGCACCTCGGCGCCGCGGTCCCAGGCTTCCAGCGCGTCCGCCAGTTCGTTGAGCAAGTCGGTGTTCAATGCGTTCAGGGCTTCGGGCCGGTTCAAGGTGGCAATGCCAACCGAACCATTCACTTGCGTCTTGATGTTCATGGGCGCCTCACGTCTGGCATTTGGGACAATAGAAGGTGGAACGGCCCGCCTGCACAATGCGCTTCACCGTCCCGGGGCATTTGTTTTTGCACGGTTTGCCTTCGCGGCCATAGACCAGGAAATGATGCTGGAAATTGCCGGGATCGCCGGTGGCCTGGGCATGGTCGCGCAGGGTCGAGCCGCCGGCGGCGATGGCGTCCTTGAGCACTTTCTTGATCGCCGCCACCAATGCGGCGAGTCGGTCGCGTTTGATCGATCCCGCCAGCCGCTTGGGCGAAATGGCGCTGCGAAACAGCGCCTCGCAGACATAGATGTTGCCCAGGCCCGCAACCAGGCGCTGGTCCAGCAGCGCCGACTTGATGGGGGTCTTTTTGCCGTCCAGCACCTTGGCCAGATAGGCGGCGTTGAATTTCCCCGACAGCGGTTCGACGCCGATGTCCTTGAACAGCCTGTCATCGTCCAGCCGCGCGGTTTTCACCAGGGTCATCAGCCCGAAGCGGCGATGGTCGTTGAAGACGATGCGCGCGGGGGCATCGGTCTCGAACACCACATGGTCGTGCTTGCCGTGGCCGGCGCCCTGGGGCGCCGTGTCATAGACATAGCTGCCGATGCGGCGCTGCTTGGCTTCGCTATAGACGCTCATGCGCCCGCTCATGCCCAGATGGATTACCAGGGTCTCGCCGCTGTCCAGGTCCGCCAGGATATATTTGGCCCGCCGCCGCAGGGCCTTCACCGTGCGGCCCTTGGTGCGGGCGACAAAATCATGGGGGAAGGGGATGCGCAGGTCGCCGCGCCGTGTCTCGACCCCGGTCAGGACATGGCCCTCCAGGACGGGGGCCAGGCCCAGGCGCACGGTTTCGACTTCGGGCAGTTCGGGCATCGCATAGCTTTAAAGAGTCGCGGGCGGCGGCGGTAGCCTAGGGACCGGGGGGCGGCTATGTTCCGCGCTATGACTGAAGAAAACCGCCAGTTTCGGTTTCCGCGACGTGCCGGAGGGCGAGAAGGAAGGCCTGGTCAAGCGAGGTCTTCTCCTCGGTGGCGGCGCGCTACGACCTGATGAACGACCTGATGAGCGCCGGCGTCCATCGCATCTGGAAGGACGCCATGGTGGAATGGCTCAATCCCCGGCCGGGCTGGAAGACGGTCGATGTGGCGGGCGGCACCGGCGACATCGCCTTTCGCATTGTCGATATGGCGCGCACGAAAAAGCGGATCGCGTGACGGCGATGCCGCTGTCACCGTCTGCGATATCAATGCCGCAGATGCTGGGCGAGGGCGTGCGCCGCGCCGAAGAAAAAAGCGAGAGCGCCATCGAATGGGTCTGCGGCGATGCCGAGGCGCTGCCGTTTGCCGGATGCGCAGTTTCGACGCCTATACCATCGCCTTCGGCATCCGCAACGTCACGCATATCGAACAGGCCCTCGCGCGAGGCCCGGCGGGTGCTGAAGCCGGGCGGGCGATTTCTCTGCCTGGAATTTTCCAAGGTGGAGGTGCCGGGCCTGGACACGCTGTATGACGCCTATTCCTTCAAGCTGCTGCCCAAGATCGGCGGCTTTGTGGCGCAGGACGAAGACTCCTATCGCTATCTGGCCGAAAGCATCCGCCGCTTCCCGCCCCAGGCAAAATTCGCGGCGATGATCGGCGATGCGGGACTGGGGCAGGTAAAGGTCCGCAATCTTTCCGGCGGCATCGCCGCCATGCATTCCGCCTGGCGCCTGATGAGATGCGCGCCGATCTGCGCAGTTCCTTGCGCCTGTCTGCATGCCGGCATTGGCTGCTGGCCGGCCCGGCGCGCGCCTTCCGGGCGCGACAGGCCCGATGCCGGCGCGCGGCTGGCGCCGGGCGCTGGAGCGGCTGGGCCCCGCCTATATCAAGCTCGGCCAGATGCTGGCGACCCGGCCCGACATTGTCGGCGCCGTCGTCGCCGGCGCGCTGGAGCATCTGCAGGATCGCCTGCCGCCTTTTTCGGAAAACGAAGCGCGCGCCGAAATCGCCGCGCGCCTTCGGCAAGCCGGTGGAAGCGCTGTTTTCCAGCTTCGGCGGCGCCGCTGGCGGCCGCCTCCATCGCCCAGGTGCACCGGGCCCAGACCAGCGACACGCCGCCGGTGCGGGTCGCGGTCAAGATCCTGCGCCCCGGCGTGCGCGAGCATGTTCGCCCGCGACCTGGAAGCGCTGGCCTTGTTCGCCCGCATGGCGGAGCGCTTTTCCGGCCGAGGCGCGGCGGCTGCGCCTCGATGCGCGGTGGTCGAAACCCTGGCCGCCTCGGTGGCGCTGGAACTGGATCTGCGGATGGAAGCGGCGGCGGCCGTCCGAGCTTTATGAACGCACCCGCGGCGATACCGAATTCCGCGTGCCGCATGTCGACTGGACCCGCACCGCCGCCACGCGTGCTGACCAGCGAATGGATCGATGGCATACCGGTGCGCGACGCCGCCGCGATTGCCGCCGCCGGGCCACGATCCCGAAGCAGGTGGCGCTGACCTGGTGATGCGCAGCTTTCTCACCCAGGCGCTGCGCGACGGCTTTTTCCATGCCGACATGCATCCGGGCAACCTGTTCATCGATCAGCGAGGCCGCCTGGTGGCGGTGGATTTCGGCATCATGGGGCGGCTGGACGCCGGCATGCGCCGCTTCATGGCCGGCACGCTGGCGGGATTCCTGGCAGCGCGACTACCGGCAAGGTGGCGCGAGCTGCATTACGAGTTCGCCTTCGTGCCGCCGCACCATCCGGTCGAGACCTTCGCCCAGGCCTTGCGCGCCATCGGCGAGCCGATCTTCGGCCGCAGCGCCCGCGACGTCTCCATCGCCCGGCTGCTGGGGCAATTGTTCGAGACCACCCGCCGCTTCGACATGCAGGCCCAGCCGCAGCTGGTGCTGCTGCAGAAGACCATGGTGGTGGTGGAAGGCGTGGCGCGCGGCCTGGATCCGGACTTCGACATCTGGGAGGCGGCGCGGCCGGTGGCGGAACGCTGGGTGACGGACAATATGGGCCCGGAGGCGCGCGCTGGCCCGCGCCGCCGAAGGCCTTCGGCGCGCTGGGCAAGCTGGCGCAGGACCTGCCGCAACTGGTCAAGAATGCCGAGGAACTTTCCCAGATGGTGGCCGAAGGCGGCGTGCGGCTGCATCCCGACACCGCGCGTGCAGATCGCCGCGGAACAGGAGCGCACGCAGCCGGCCCACGCGCGTTGCCGCTGATCGCGGCTGCTGGCGGTGATCGCGCTGGCGCTGGTCCTGGCGCTGACAGCGGTTTTTTTGACAGCAGCGCGAACCGCGTCGTGAGCGGCACGGCCGCCACCAGCAGGCCGAAGGCCAGCCCCAGCCAGATGCCCAGGCCCTTCATGCCGAGCCCGAAGGCCAGCACCAGCGCACATGGGCGCGCCGGCCAGCCAATAGGACGCGCCCGCCAGCCACATCGGCCCGCGCGCATCCTTGAGGCCGCGCAGGCTCATGGAGGCGGTCACCTGCAATGCCGTCCACCAGCTGGAAGGCGGCGGCGACATGCAGGAAGCTGACCGCCAGCGCCAGCACATCGCGCGTTGGCCGCACTGTCCGGCAGCCACAGCGTGGCGATGCTGCCGGGGCCACAGCAGCAGCACCAGCCGCGGTCACCGCACATGAAGCACGCGCCCATGGCCGATGGCGGTGAAGCCGGCGCGCCGCGCCGCCATGACATGTCGCCCGCGCCGGCCGCAAGCCCCACCCGCACCGTCGCCGCCAGGCCGATGCCCAGCGGCACCATGAAGGTGAGCGAGGGAATGGTGATGGCGATCTGGTGCGCCGCCAGCGCCGCCAGTGCCGAAGGTGCCCATCACCAGGGTCGGCGCCGTTGAACAGCGCCACCTCGAACACCATGGTGACGCCGATGGGCAGCCCCAGGCGGAACAGTTCGACGAAGCTGCGCCAGTGCGGCTGCCAAAGCCGGTGCAGGATGCGGTAGCGCTTCAGGGCCGGCACGGCCAGGCATACCGCCAGCATCGCCGCGAAGCTGAACATGTTGGAGACGGCGCTGGCCAGGCCCGCGCCCAACAGCCCCAGGCGCGGCAGGCCGAAATGACCGAAGATCAGGGCATAGTCGGCCAGCGCGTTGAACAGGATGGCCAGCCCCATCACCACCAGCGGCGGGATGGCCGCGACAGAGCGGTGGAGAAGCTGCGCAGGACCTGGAAAGCCGAGGCGACAGGGCAGGCCCCAGGCCAGGCCCGCCATGATAGATCGCCGGCATCCGCCGCCAGGCTCGGGCTCCTGGTGGAAGGCAGCAGGATGGCGCGGGTGAAGAACAGCACCGCCAGCAGCGGCAGCGACACCAGCGCCACCGACCACAGGCCCATGCGCACCGCGACGCGCACTCTCTGTCGCCCATCCGCCGACCTGTCGCGCGCGCCTTGCCGCGGGCTGTTCCGTGGCGGCCCAGGACATGGGCGATCACCGGCGACACGGCCATGGGCAGGCCGCTGCCCAGCAGCCAGACCAGGAAATAGACGGTGTTGCCCAGTGGCGCCCGCCGCCAGTGCCTCCTTGCTGTAATGGCCCAGCATCACCGTGTCGGTGGCCAGGATGATCATCTGCGCCAGCTGGGTTGCGGCCATCGGCACCGCCAGACGCAGCAGTTCGCGCGCCTCCGCAGCCAGGCATGATGGCGGTGGCCGGTGATCAGGGGTCCCGGGATGTCGATCGAGTCGATGGGTCATGGCGGTTTCACAAGAAATACGGGCGAATAAAACTCTCCACGGGGTGGGCCCGGGAGGGTGGACGGTGGAAACCTACCGGTCCGCCGCGCGGGTCCTGTTGATGCGGCCGCCGGAAGGCGGATCGCGTGTTGCGTCTGGAACATCGAAAACCCTCCTTCGCTGAAGCGGGCGGCATTGCCCGACGGCGGTGGGTATGCCCGCCTTGCGGCCCAGTCAATCAGGGCTGTAACGCGTATCTGTTATGTCCGATTCCGGTTGCCTGAAAGCCACAGGGCTGGCGCGCACCGGACGGCGGCTAGCCTTAAGCCATGACGGCTTGGAATATCGCCCATCGCGGCGGCGCGGGCCTGATGCCGGAGAACACGCTGGCGGCGTTTGCGCGATGCGATCGCGCTGGGCTGCGACGGCGCCGAACTGGATGTGCAACTGTCCGCCGACGGCGTGGCGGTGGTGCATCACGATTTCCGGCTCAAGGCCGGACTTGGCGCGCAAGAACGGGGTCTGGCTGGACGCGGCGAGGCCGCGGATCAAGGATCTGACGCTGGCCGAGTTGCAGCAGTTCGATCTCGGCACGCCGCAGCCGGGCAGCGACTATGCCCGCGCGCACCCCCTGCTGAAGCGCGATGATGGCGAGCGTATGCCCACCCTGGAGGAGGTGGCCGCGCTGGCAAGCCGCGGCGGCATTTTCTTTTGTTGGTCGAACTGAAATGCGACTCCGGCGCGGACAGCGCCGATCCCGTTGCGCTGGCCGATGCGGCGCTGTGACGTGATCGCGGCGCAAGAGCTTCTGGACGCGGCGATCTTCGTCGGCTTCGACTGGCGCGGCGCTGGCGCGCATCAAACGCCGCGCGCCGGCGCGCAATGCTGGTTCACCACCGACAGAGCTTGCCAGGCGATGCGCGGCCGGTGCTCGACATCGATCGCAGACCGCGGGCGGGCGAGGGCTGGTTTCCCATTTCTCCGGACGCCACGCCGGAAAATGTCGCCGATGCGCGCGCGCGCGGGCTTCAAAGTCGGCGCCTGGACGGTCAATGACCCGGCCGACATGAACGCCTGCTGGATCTGGAGCTGGATGCGATCTGCACCGATCGGCCGGATCTCCTACAGACCCTCGAACAGCGCCGTCGAAAGATAGCGTTCCGCGAAGGAGGGAATGATCGCCACGATGGTCTTGCCCTCATTCTCCGGCCGCGCGCCGACTTCCAGCGCCGCCGCGATGGCCGCGCCCGAGGAAATGCCGACCGGAATGCCTTCCAGCCGCGCCGCCGCGGCGCGCGGTTTCCAGCGCGGTCTCGTTGGAGATGGTGATGACCTCGTCGATCACCTTGCGGTCCAGGATGGCGGGAACGAAGCCCGCGCCGATGCCCTGAATCTTGTGCGGCCCGGGCTGCGCCGCCCGACAGCACCGGGCTGTCCTCCGGCTCCAGCGCGATCATCCTCACGCCGGGCTTGCGTCGCCTTCAGCACCTGGCCGACGCCGGTGATGGTGCCGCCGGTGCCGACGCCCGAAATCACGATATCGACCTTGCCTTCGGTGTCGTTCCAGATTTCCTCGCGCCGTGGTGCGGCGATGGATGTCGGGATTGGCGGGATTCTCGAATTGCTGCGGGATCACCGCGCCGGGATGTTCGCGCCACCAGCTCCTGGGCGCGGGCGATGGCGCCCTTCATGCCCTTGGCGGCCTCGGTCAGTTCGATCTGCGCGCCCAGGAGCATCAGCATCTTGCGCCGCTCCAGCGACATGGATTCCGGCATCACCAGGATCAGGCGTAGCCCTTGGCGGCGGCGACGAAGGCCAGCGCGATGCCGGTGTTGCCGCTGGTCGGCTCGATCAGCACGGTCTTGCCCGGCGCGATGATGCCCTGCTTTTCCAGCGCCTCGATCATGGCGACGCCGATGCGGTCCTTGACCGAGGCGATCGGATTGAAGAATTCCAGCTTGAGCAGGATGTCGGCCTTGACGCCCGCCTCGCCTCGGCATGCGGTGCATGCGCACCAGCGGCGTGTCGCCGATGGTCTCGGTGATGGAATTGTAGATGCGGCCGCGTCCCGGCTTGCCCTGTTCCATGATCCTCATGCTCCTGCGTGCCTGTTCAAATGGTGAAATCGGCGCTGGTTTCGGCGTCCGGCTTCGACACCGGCATGACGCGCGCGCGCTGGCACAGATCCTCGATCGAGATCCGTCCAGCCGCGCCATCAGCTCGTCCTGCAGCGTGGCGACAAAGGGCGCGACGATGCGCTGGCCCAGTTCGGAGCGGCGGCGTCGAGCTTTTCCTCGTCATCCTCGATGCTTTCGGCCACCCGCACCACATCGCCCACCGAGATGCGCCGCCGCTCGCGCGCCAGCCGGTAGCCGCCGCGCGGGCCGCGCACGCCCTTGAGGATGCCGGCGCGCACCAGCTGCTGCATCACCTGTTCCAGATAGCGCTGCGGCACGCCCTGGCGGGCGGTGATCTCCTTGGCCTGCACCGGTTCGGGCCGCGCGTTGAAGGCGATGTCGATCACCGCCTCCAGCGCCAGCAGGGTCTTGCGCGACAGCTGCAGCATCATGGCGCCTTCACCGTCATGCCGGTGGAGCCGAAGCCGCCCGCGCCGCGCGCGCTGTCGGACAAGCGTTTCCGCCTCGACCAGTTCGGCCTGTTCATGGCGGGCGATCACCATCTGGGCGATCTTCATGCCGCGCGCGATCGTGAACGGCGTCGTCGCCATGGTTGATCAGGATGGCCTTGATCTCGCCGCGATAGTCGCTGTCGATGGTGCCGGGCGCGTTCAGGCACGGTGATGCCGTGCTTGAGCGCCAGCCCGGAGCGCGGCCGCACCTGCGCCTCGACGCCCAGCGGCAACTCGATGGCGATGCCGGTGGGCACGGCCGGCGCGCGCGCCGGGCGCCAGTTCGATCTCGCCGTCCGACCGCCGCCAGCAGGTCCAGCCCGGCGGAGCCCGCGGTGGCGTAAGGGGCAGGGGCAGGTCGGCGCCGTGGGGCAGTCGTCTTGATCGCGACTTTCATGCGCGTTCCCTGAGTTTCTGCGGCGATGCGGGCCGCCAGCCGCGCGCGCCACTTCGGTCTTGGTCATCTCCGGCCAGTCTTCGATGCCGGCCTCGCTGATCAGATGCACGCGGTTGCGCGTCGCCGCCCATCACCGATCGCCGGACGACATCGTTGGCGATGATCCAGTCGCGCCCTTGCGCGCCGCGCTTGGCGATGGCGTTGGCGACCACATCCTCGGTCTCGGCGGCGAAGCCGATCACCAGGCGCGGGCGCCGCGCGCCATGTGCGCGAGCGTCGCCAGGATGTCGGGATTTTCCACCAGCCTGATCAGCGGCACGCACGCGGTCGTGCGATTTCTTGATCTTGCTGTTGGCGGCGATGTCGGGCCGCCAGTCGGCGACCGCGGCCGCCATCAC
Source organism: uncultured Alphaproteobacteria bacterium (assembly GCA_963835715.1). Taxonomy (GTDB): domain Bacteria; phylum Pseudomonadota; class Alphaproteobacteria; order Micropepsales; family Micropepsaceae; genus Rhizomicrobium. Next base: position 144,865 of record CAWIGN010000001.1, on the reverse strand, counting down.
CGCGACATCGGCGGGCAGGGCGGCTTCGCAGGCGGCCAGCATTTCGCGCGCCGTGGTCGACGCGCATGCAGCTTCACGCCATGCGGGCGGCGCGAGCTCCACCGGGCCGGAGACCAGCGTGGTCTCGGCGCCGGCGCGCGCCAGCGCGTCGGCGATGGCATAGCCCTGCTTGCCGCGAGAACGGTTGGCGAGAAAGCGCACCGGATCGATCGGCTCGTGGGTCGGGCCCGCCGTCACCAGCGCCCTCATGCCCGCCAAGCGGGCCGGGCCTCGCCAGGCGCCTGCTCGATCGCCGCGACGATCTCCAGCGGCTCGGCCATGCGGCCCGGGGCCGAACTCGCCGCAGGCCATCTCGCCGTCGTTGGGGCCGACGAACAGCACGCCGTCGCGCTTCAAGGTGGCGCAGGTTGCGCCGCACCGGCGGCGCTTTGCCACATCCGCACATTCATCGCCGGCGCCATCAGCACCGGCTTGTCGGTGGCCAGCAGGGCGGTCGAGGCCAGGTCGTTGGCCAGCCCGTTCGCCATCTTGGCCATCAGGTCGGCGGTGGCCGGCGCCACCACCACCAGATCGGCGCTGCGCGACAGCTGCGATATGGCCCATCTCGGCTTCGTCGGTGAGGCTGAACAGGTCGCTGATAGACCTTTTCGCCGGTCAGCGCCGACAGCGACAGGGGCGTGACGAACTGGGCGCCCGCGGCGGTCAGGATGGCGCGGGATTTCACACCGCGCTCGGCCAGGCGGCGGATCAGCTCCGAGGCTCTTGTAGGCCGCGATGCCGCCGCCGATGATCAGAAGGATGCTTTTGCTGCCCACGCGCAAATCCACGCTTGTTGGATGGGGTATATAGCAAATCACGCAAGCGGCGCGTAGTTCATCTATAACCAACTGAAATCATGCGATAAATTTTCAGTTAAGTCCCCGTTCATCGGGGCCTGCCATGCTTTTGACATGAAGATGACCACCGGCGACCTCTACCGGCTTGCAGGCGACCTGGCCGCGGAACACGGCAAGGCGGCCTCCGATTATGCCAGCCGCGCGGTGATGACCCTGGAGGCGGAAGGCGCGCATGAGCGGGCGCAGTTCTGGTTCCTGATGCTGGTGCTGCTGGCCGACATCCATTCCGGCCGCGTCGATCCCGAGGCCAGCATTACCATCCACTGACGGGCGCCGCCTGCCGCCGGTTTTTCTCACCCAAACACTTTTGCCGGATTGAGGATGCCGTCCGGGTCCAGGGTGCGCTTGATGCCGCGCAAGACCTCGTGTTCCAGCGCCCTGCCTGCGTCCGGGCCGGCGCTTGCCGCCATGGCGGCCTGGCGGATGCTTTGGGCCTGGGCGATGGCGTCATCCAGGATGCGCGGATACAGCCAGGTGAATGTCAGGGTGGCGCCGTTGGGCCGTGGCGGACCTGCATGGCACAAGACCAGGCCATGGGCGCCGGTACGCGGGGCGTGGATTCGCATCGCCTGTTTCAAGGCAGCGCGCACCGCGACATAGACGGACGGCAGTTTTGCCCAGCTGACGCAAAGCTCCAGCCTGTCCATGCCGACGCCGCGATCCAGCAAGGTGTCGCGGCGATAGCCGGATGTGAAACGCTGGCCGGCCCATTCATTGTCCGCGCCCAGCGCCAGCGCGCCCAGCCGCCGGGCCAGGCCGTCGAAACGCTTGCGCGCCGCGGTCACCTCGGAATCGCTGCCGGCGAAACCCGCCACCAGCCGGGCCGCCCCGCTGTCGAAGCGGCGGACGCTGAGATAAATGTCGAAAAGACGGCCGGCGAAATTCCCGTCGCGGCCGGCCTGCCGCAGCGCCTGGAAAAAGCGCGTCTGGCCGTCGTCGGACAGCCGCAACAGCGTATGGGGCAGCCCGCTGCGCGCGGCTTCGTGCATCGCCGCCAGGCCGCTGGCGAAATCGGGAAACAGATAGGCGCGATGTTCTTCTTTTGCCGGCAGGGCGTGCACAGCGACGGTGGCGCTGGTGATGACACCGAACGCGCCCTGCGATCCCAGCATGAGGTGCTGGAGATCCTCGCCGAGGTTCATCATGCCCTGCGGTGTCGCCAGCCTGAGGCCGTGCAGCCGGCCGCCCATGCCGCCGCGCGATGTCTCCTGGACGGCGCCGGGCTGCGCGATCCAGCCGCCCAGGCTGGAAAATTCGAAGCCGTCCGGCCGGTGGCCCAGCATCATGCCGTGCGCCGCCAATTGCCGTTCCAGCTCGGGACCGAGGATGCCGGCTTCGGCTTGCGCCAGGCCGGACATCCTGTCCAATGCCTGGAAGCGGTTGAGATCCGACAGATCCAGGGTGACGACCGCGCCATGGCCGCCGCGCGCCGGCGTGACGGTTCCCGTGCCGCCGCCGAAGGGGATGATTGCGATGTCCATCTCGGCGCACAATCGGAGGACCGCCAGCACATCGGCTTCGCCGCGCGGATACAGGACAGCGTCCGGCGCCGCCGCAAGATCACCGGCACGCAGCCTGAGCAGGTCCGTCAGCTCCCGCCCGGCCGCATGGCGGGCGCGTTCGAAATCATCCAGCTGGACGCCGAAGCTGCCCAGCTGGATGGAGAGCCTTTGGCGGGCCTGTTCGGTCAGACGCGAAGGCGGCAGGGTGATGGCGGACAGATCGCGCGGCGGCGTCGCCAGCAGCGCGGGCATGGCAAAAGCCTGCGCCAGCCAGCGCCACGCCGCTTCATTGACCGCGAGCGGGTCGTCATGGCCGGGCACACCCCAGCCATTCCAGCGTGTCTGGACCTGTTCCATGGCGCGAGAGTAACCAAAACCGCCTTCAGGCGCGCAGATTGATCGCGACAGGGTAAATTTCAAAAGTGGCCGGCAGCACCCCGGCGCTTTCCCCGTCGGTCTCCACATTCACCGCCCCCCTGGTGTCCAGGGTGGGCGCCGCGGTTAACCGTGCGGAGCGCAAAGTACGGGCTTTGCCGGCCTGGTTGCGACCGTCCAGCACCGTCACGTCGAACAATCCGTCCGCCGGGGCCAGGCTGACACTGGCGATGCCGGCAATCTCGTCGGTGCCGCCGCTCATCAGCCTGATGCGGGTTTCCCGCCAGCGCAGCTGCGCCGCCAGCCGATGCAGCCAGGCGGCAAAACCGTGTCCGAACAGCCGCGCGACGCGGGCGCGGCCGATTGCCCGTGCGATGCTGGCGCTGAGCCCGAAGCTGGCGGCATCGAGAAAATAGCGCGTCACCGGCTCACCGCTCTCGCTGAGACAGGCGACGCGCCCCACATCGCGCTTGTGGATACGCGCCCGCCCCAGATGCGCCACACCCGCCTGCCATCCCGGTGCGATGCCGAAGCGGCGGCACAGCGCGCTGTCATGACCGCTGTGCACGAAGTTGAACACCGCGTCGGGCGAGACCGGCGCGCCGCGGTCGAAGAAGCCATTCAGCGCCTCATTGATCGTGCCGTCGCCGCCCACCGCGATGATCTCCAGATGCCCGTCGCGCAGGGCGTCGCGCACCATATGGGCGGCCTGGGCGGGCCCGGTGGTGACGAAAAAGGACATCAGCGGAAAGATCTTTTCCAGCGCCTCCTCGATTTCCCGCCAGTCGCGTCCGGTGTGCCCGTCGGCGGCATTGGGGTTGAAGACGACAAAGGCGGTCATGGCGCGGTCCGGTAGATGGGATCGAGGGCGGCAATCTCGCGCATTTTGCGCTCCGCGTCCCAGCCCAGCTGCGCCGCCATCCGGCTCGCGACGCTGTCCAGCACGGCCGCGGCGGGTCGGCCGAACTGGCCAATGGCGGTGCGCCGCATCACCATGTCTTCCAGGGTCAGGGCCATCTCTTCGCGCATGGCCAAATCAATCTGCGCCGCGGTGTCGCCCCCTGGACCCAGCGGCGCCAAGTCGGCAAGGCGCGCGCCTTTGAGGGCCTGCGGCAGGCGCGCACCCAGCATATGCGCCATGTTGCGCAGGCTGGAAATGCCGGGCCAGGTCTTTTCATAGCCCGCCACCATCTCCTCGAAGCGGCCGAAACGTCCGCCCGGCAGGGGCGTGGTGGCGGTGGCGCAGGGGGCGGTCTTTTTTTCCAGCCGCGCGGCCAGCGCGTCGATGATTTTTTCCGCCAGCGCGCGCGAGGTGGTCCATTTTCCGCCCAGCGCCGAGAACAGCCCGTCCAGCTCGCCTTCCTTGCCATGATCCACCAGCTCGGAGCGGCGGCTGACATCGTAGCTATCCTTCCCGCCTCTTTGGGACGGCCGTCGCGGACCAGCGGCCGCAGGCCGGCATAGAAAAACGCGACCTTGCCGCGCGCCAGATCGGCCGCTGGCAGATATTTGCGGAAAGTGGCCAGAAATCCCTCGATATCGCTTTCGCGGACCGCCACCGTGTCGGGATCGCCGCGGAATGGCGTATCGGTGGTGGCCAGCAAGGTGTGGCCGCGCCAGGGCAGGGCGAAGAGATGGCCGTTGCCCGCCTCCAGAGCGAGCGCCGCGTGGCTGATCTGGGGCACCAGCAGGTGGATGCCCTTGGAGCGGATCAACTTGTGGGCCGCTGTTTCTCCCGTGGCCTGTTCCAGGAACAGGTCCGCCCAAGGTCCCGCCGCCACCAGCACGGTGCGGGCGCGAATGTCGAAGCGCGCGCCGCTCATCTTGTCGGTCACCGCGCAGCCTTCGACCTTTCCGCCGCGCCGCAGCAGCGTTTCCGCCGCGACATAATTGGCGATGACCGCGCCGTGCGCGTCCGCCTCCAGCAGATTTTCCAGAGCGATGCGCTCGGGCATGTACATCTGGGCGTCGTGATACATGAAGGCGCCTTCAAAGCCGTCGCCGGCCAGGACCGGTTCGCGCGTCCGCGCGCTTTTGGCGTTCAGCCAGCGATGGCCGGGCAGGCGCTGGCTCGGGTCCTCCAGCCGGTTGCGGTCGTAGGACAGCAGGTCATAGAGCGTCAGCCCCGCCGCCAGCTTGGCGCGCTCGCCCAGGCCGGCGCGGTAGAGCGGCAGCACAAAGGGCAGCGGCCGCACCAGGTGCGGCGCCATCCGCATCAGGTTCCGCCGTTCGCGCAGGGATTCGCGCACCAGCGCAAACTCGAAATTGCGCAGATAGCGCAGGCCGCCATGCGCCAGCTTGGAATTATGGGCGCTGGTGGCGCCGGCGAAATCACGGGCCTCGACCAGGGCCACCGTCAGGCCGCGCAGCGCGGCATCGCGCGCGGTGAAGCAGCCGGTGGCGCCGCCGCCGATGATCAACAGGTCGAATGTCTCGCTGGAAAGTCTGTGAAGGGCGCGCTGCATGCGCGCCGGAGGCTACATCCCAAAAACAGGGATGCCTACTTGATCTTGCCTTCCTTGAACTCGACATGCTTGCGCAGCACCGGATCGTACTTCTTGATCGAGAATTTCTCGGTCATGGTGCGGGTGTTCTTCTTGGTGACATAGAAAAAGCCGCTGCCGCCGTCGCTGTTGAGGCGGATTTTCGCAGTGGTCGGCTTGGCCATGGCAAACTCCAAAAAAGGCAGGTCGAGGGGGCGGGTAATGGCCGAAAGGGCCCTTGGCTGTCAAGGACTTGGGCCGAAAAACCCGGTTTTCAGCGCTTTTTGCCCGCAAAACGGTTCCTGGCGGGACGCTTTGCGGGCTTTCCGGTCCGCGGTTTCGCGCTCCGCGGAAGCGTCCCGCCGGCGCCGTCGGCCCCTCCATCAACGAGCGCGAATCGCAAGCCTCCGGTCAATGGCGCGGCCTCCAGCAGCTTGACCGCCAGCACATTGCCCATGCCGTAGCTGACCCGTGTGCGGCTTCCCACCAGGGCCTGGCGCTTTTCATCGTGATGGAAAAATTCCGCGCCCAGGGAGCGGATGGGAATAAGGCCTTCCGCGCCCGTTTCCGCCAGGCGCACGAACAGGCCGAAGCGGGTGACGCCGGTGACGCGGGCGTCGAAATTCTGCGCCGATCCGGTCCTGCCATGAAGGCGGCGACATAGCGGTCGGTGGAATCGCGTTCCGCCGCCATGGCGCGGCGCTCGGTCATGGTGATGTGCTCGGCGACGGCGCCCAGTCCCGCCATCTCGCGGTCGGTGAGCCCGTCCTTGCCCAGGTTGAAGGCGCGGATCAGGGCGCGATGCACGATCAGGTCGGCATAGCGGCGGATCGGCGAGGTGAAATGGGCATACTTGGCCAGGTTGAGGCCGAAATGGCCGATATTGGCGGGATCGTAGATCGCCTGTGCCTGGGAGCGCAGCACCACATCGTTCATCACCTTTTCGTGCGGGCTGCCCTTGGCGCCGGCCAGAATGCGGTTGAAGGTGCCGGGCTGCACCACCTGGCCCTTGGCGAAGCTGATGTTGAGGGTGCGCAGGAAGTCGGAAAAGGCAAACAGCTTTTCCTTCGACGGGGTGTCATGGACCCGGTAGATCAGGGGGGTCTTGGCCTTCTCCAGGGCTTCGGCGGCGGCGACATTGGCCAGCACCATGAACTCCTCGATCAGCTTCATGGATTCCAGCCGCTCGCGATAGGCGATGGAAGCCACCTTGCCGTCCGCGCCCAGGATGACGCGCCGCTCGGGCAGGTCCAGATCCAGCGGATCGCGCTTGCCGCGCGCGACGGTGAGCGATCTGTAGGCTTCCCACAGATCGGCCAGGGTCTTCTGCACCATCTGCGGCATGCCGTCATGCGGCTTTCCGTCAAAGGCGGCCTGGGCCTGGGCGTAGCTCAGCCGCGCCGCCGAGCGCATCACCGCCCGCAGGAAGCTATGGCTTTTCTTGTGGCCGTGGCGGTCGAACACCATGCGCGCCACCAGGCAGGGACGGTCGACGCCTTCCTTGAGCGAGCACAGATCGGCGGAAAGCTCTTCGGGCAGCATCGGCACCACCCGGTCGGGGAAATAGGCGCTGTTGCCGCGCTTGAGGGCTTCCTTGTCCAGCGCCGAGCCGGTCGTGACGTAATGGGCGACGTCGGCGATGGCGACCAGCACGATGTGGCCGCCGGGATTTGCGGCGTCGTCGTCCGGCCCCGCCCATACCGCATCGTCATGGTCGCGGGCGTCGGGCGGATCGATGGTGAGCAGCGGGATGGCGCGCAGGTCGGTGCGTCCGTGCGGGTCGACCGGCTTGGCCGCCTCGGCCTCCGCGATCACCGCATTGGGAAATTCGGTAGGAATGCCATGGTCGTGAATGGCGATCAGGCTGATGGTCTTGGGCGAATCCATGCTGCCGATGCGCTCGACGACCTTGACGCGCGCGAAACCGGCGATGCGGCCCGGCCTTGGGCTCGGCGGCGACAAGTTCATTGTGCCTGGCGCCGCCCAGATCGGACTTGTCCAGCGCATATTCGGTGCGCGCCTTCTTGTCGATCGGCACCAGCCGCCAGCCGGTGGCGGGCGCATCGCGCAGCACTCCGATCAGGCGGGTCGCAGTTTCGCGCTCCAGCCTGCGGATGACGCGCGCTTCGTAGCCGTCGCCGCGACGTTCCAGCCGCGCCAGCAGCCGGTCGCCGGGCCCCGGTGCGCCGCCGTCCCTGGGCGGAATGAGGTGGATCGTGGGCGGCGCTTCATTGCTGTCCCAGGCCAGGGGCCGGGCCAGGGTTTCGCCGTCGCCATCCACGCCGGTGATCTCGATGATGCCGACCTCGGGCAGTTCGCCGCGTTTGACGAAGCCCTTTTTCTGGCGCCCTTCGATGGCGCCGTCGGCTTCCAGTTCCTTGAGGATGCGCTTGAGCTGGATGCGGTCCGAGCCTTTGAGGCCCAGGATCCTGGCGAGGTCGCGCTTGTTGGCGCCGGCATTTTCAGCCAGCAGTTCGAGCACGCGCGCCTTGTCCAGGGCGGGCGCGTTGTTGGGTCGTTTGTCGTTCTTCAATAGTCCTATTCGCCTGCCAGCTCGGGCACTTTGGGCTTCGCCTTGTTTTGAGGCTTGCCTTGCGGCTTGGGTGCCGCGGGCTTGGCAGCTTTCTTCTTGCTTGTCTTGTTGCTTGTCTTGGGTTTGGACGCGGCTTTCCTTGCCGCGCCATTGGTTTTTTCGGCCTTGGCCTTGGGCGCGGCCTTGGCTTTGGGCGCGGCTTTTGCCTTTTTCTTCTTGCCGCCCTTGGCCGCACGCTCGGCGATCAGCGCCAGCGCCTGTTCCATGGTCACGGCGTCCGGCTCGCTGCCGTCCGGCAGGGTGGCGTTGGTCTCGCCGTCGCTGACATAGGGACCATACTTGCCCTTCAGCACCTTGATCGGCTTGCCGTCGGGCGCGGCCCCCAGGTCCTTGAGGGTCTGCGCGCCGCGCCGGCCCGGTCCCTTGGCCTTCTTCTCGGCCAGCAGGGTGACGGCATGGTTCAGCCCGATCTCGAAAACGTCCTCGGGCGAATCCAGCGAGGCATAGAGGCCGTTGTGGGACACGTAGGGCCCGAAACGGCCGAAATTGGCGCTGATCTTCTTGCCGTCCTCGGGATGCAGCCCGACTTCGCGCGGCAGCGAGAGAAGCTTGACCGCCATCTCCAGATCGACGTCGGACTTGTCGGTGCCCTTGGGTAGGCCGGTTCGCTTGGGCTTGTCGCCTTCGCCCAGCTGCACATAGGGGCCGAAGCGCCCGGTGCGCAGGGTGATTTTTTCCTCGCTGCCCGGAAAGACGCCGATCTCCACCGGCCCGGCATCGCCGTCACCCGGCTTGGCGCCGATCTGGCGGGTGAATTTGCACTCCGGATAGTTGGAGCAGCCGACAAAGGCGCCGAAGCGCCCCAGCTTGAGGTTCAGCCGTCCGCCTTCGCAGGACGGGCATTTGCGCGGATCGACCCCATCCTCGCCGGGCGGGAAGATGTGCGGGCGACATGACATGGTCGAGCTCGTCGATGACCTGGGAAATCTTCAGGTCCTTGGTTTCGCCCACCGCGGCGGAGAATTGCGTCCAGAAATCGCGCAGCAATTGCTTCCAGTCCAGCTTGCCGTCGGAAACCTCGTCCAGCTTCTCTTCCAGGTCGGCGGTGAAGTCATAGGCGACATAGTGCTTGAAGAAGCTGTTGAGGAAGGTGGTGACCAGGCGGCCCTTGTCTTCGGGAATGAAGCGCTGGCGGTCCATCCGCACATAGGCGCGGTCCCGCAGGGTCGAGATGATCGAGGCGTAGGTCGAGGGGCGGCCGATGCCCAGCTCTTCCAGCTTCTTGACCAGGCTGGCTTCGGAATAGCGCGGCGGCGGCTCGGTGAAATGCTGCGCCGGATTGATGCTTTCGATTCGTGTGGCATCGCCCGCCGCCAGCACCGGAAGCTTGGCAGCCGTCGTCGTCGGAGGTATCGTCCTGGCCTTCGAGATAAAGGGTCAGGAAGCCGTCGAACAGCGTCACCGTGCCGGTGGCGCGCAGGGTGATCTTGTTGTCGGCCGACAGCACGTCCACCGTGGTGCGTTCCTGCTGCGCCGATTCCATCTGGCTGGCGACGGCGCGCTTCCAGATCAATTCATAGAGTTTCGCGGCATCGCCATCGAGATAGCGCGCCATCTCTTCGGGGGTGCGGGCGAAGCTGGTCGGACGCACCGCTTCATGGGCTTCCTGCGCTCGTGGTGTTGTTGTTGGCATAGACGCCGGGCCGAGGCGGGCACATAACGCGCGCCGTATTTGCCACCGATGACCTCGCGGGCCTCGGCGATGGCTTCGGGCACCATGGTGATGCCATCGGTTCGCATATAGGTGATCAGGCCGACGGTTTCCCCGCCGATATCGGTGCCTTCATAGAGCCCCTGGGCGACCTGCATGGTGCGCTTGGCGTTGAAGCCCAGCTTGCGCGAGGCTTCCTGCTGCAAGGTCGAGGTCTTGAAGGGCGGCGAGGGATTGCGCCGGACCGGCGTGGATTCGACGCTGCCGACCTGGAAGCTCTGCGCCTGGATCGCGGCGACGGCGCGATTGGCATCCGCCTCCTGGACCAGCGACATCTTCTCGATCTTCTTGCCGTCCAGCTGGATCAGGCGGGCGGAGAAATTGCCGCTTTGGGCCGCCAGATCGGTATCGATGCTCCAATATTCCTGCGCCCGGAAGGCTTCGATTTCCTGCTCGCGTTCCACCACCAGGCGCAAGGCCACGCTCTGTACCCGTCCGGCGGACCGTGCGCCCGGCAACTTGCGCCAAAGCACCGGGGACAGCGTGAAACCGAACAGATAGTCCAGGGCGCGGCGCGCCAGATAGGCGTCCACCAGTTCCTTGTTGAGGCTGCGCGGATGGGCGATGGCCTCCATCACCGCGGATTTGGTCACCGCGTTGAAGGCGACCCGCTCGATCGGGAATTGAGCCCAGGACCTTCTTTTCCTTCAGCACTTCCAGGATATGCCAGCTTATCGCCTCGCCCTCGCGGTCGGGGTCGGTCGCCAGGATCAGTTTGTCGGCGCCCTTCACGGCAGCCGCGATGTCCTTGATCTTGGAGGCGGCCCGGGCGTCCACGTCCCAGGTCATGGCGAAATCATCGTCCGGCTTCACCGAGCCGTCCTTGGAGGGCAGGTCGCGGATATGCCCGAAGCTGGCCAGCACTTTATAGTCGCTGCCCAGGTATTTGTTGATGGCTTTGACCTTGCCGGGGGACTCGACGATCAGGACATTCATCTAGGAAACTGAACCTAATTGGGGGGTGAGAAGGGGCATATCTGGGGTGGCTTGGGCGTTCCGCAAGGTTGGGGATGGCTCCGGTCCGGCAAACGGGGCGGGACACTGACCCCCGCCGCAGCCGCCTGTCAACGCTGGGTGGCCGCTGCTTATGTAACTTGAAGTAGCAATTTCCCACTTTAACGCCATCTTATATAACCCTAGGTTGTATAATTTCGGCCGTCTTCCTATGGTTAAGCGTCGAATCCTTACGAAATCGTGATTCTATTTTGCGAAAAGGGCCGCTTTTGGGCCTCGAATAGCGATCATCCTTCTGATTTCATTTAGAAATCAGGCTATCGCACGGATTTTGAAGTTCCAGGCCTGGGACGTGATGCCGCTCGAAAGCCCCGGCCTTGCGGCTGGCCGAAGGGTCAGCGGCTGCCGATCGGCACCACCTCGCGGCCATAGGTGGCATTGGTGACCAGGGCAAAGCTGCCATACATGGCCAGCCCGCCGCAGACCAAGCCGACCCAGCCACCCAGCGTGTGCAGCATGGGGATACCCAGAACCGCGGCGCCCCCCAGCAGGAAGAAGGCGATCCACAGGGTGAGGAAAATGCCGAACAGCAGGCGCGACAGGCGGAAGGTGGACACCCACAGCCCCAGGGTGAACACGCCCCACAGCAACAGGCACACGCCGATGGCGCTGCCCGCGCCCGACAGGTCGAGAACCTTCACGCCGCCCAGCAGGATCAGCAGCGCAAACCACCACCAGAAGGCGCCATAGCTGGTAAAGGCGGTGGCGCCGAAGACATTGCCGGTCTTGAACTCCATGATTCCGGCGATGATCTGCGCCGTGCCGCCGAACGCCATGGCCAGCGGGATCACCACCGGCTCTCCGGCCGCGGGCAGCAGGCCCGCATTGATGCTGCTCAGAAGGACGGTGGTAAGCCCGAAGCCGATCAAGCCAAGCGGCGCGGGATTTGCGGTGTCTGCCATGCGATGCCTCCCAGTTCTTGTTGTTGTGGCGCAAGTCTATGCGGCTTTTATTTCCAGCACACCCGATTTCCCGGCTGGCGAACGCAGCGGCCTGCCAATTCCAGTTCCAATATGACGGTCAGTACCGCCGCGGCAGGGGCGCCGGTCTGGCGGATCAACTCATCGATTTCCACCGGCGCAGGCCCCAGGGCTTCCTCCACCGCCGCGCGGATACGATCGGCTTGCGCTTCCAGGGCGGCGGAGGGTGTCAGGGACGGGGCTTCCGGCTCGCCAAAGCCGCCGCCCAGCATGGGCGACAGCACAGACAATATGTCATCGGCGCTTTCGGTCAGGGTGGCGCCCTCGCGGATCAGCCGGTTGGCGCCGCGCGCCCGCGGGTCCAGCGGCGAGCCGGGCACGGCGAAGACTTCGCGGCCCTGATCCAGGGCGCATTGGGCGGTGATCAGCGAGCCGGACTTTTCCGCCGCCTCCACCACCACCACGCCGCGCGCCAGGCCCGCGATGATGCGGTTGCGGCGGGGAAAATGGCGGGCCTGGGGCGCTTCGCCCAGCCGCATCTCGGACAGCACGACGCCCTGCGCCTTGATCGCGGCATAGAGTTTTTCATTTTCGGGCGGATAGACGATATCCACGCCGCCCGCCACCACCGCGACTGTTCCCACCGCCAGCGCGGCCTCGTGCGCGGCCGCATCGATGCCGCGGGCCATGCCCGAAACCACCACCAGCCCCGCAAATCCCAGATCGCGCGACAGCGTGTCGGCGAACTTGCGGGCCAGTGCGCTGGCATTGCGCGCGCCCACGATGGCGACCATCTCCTTGCGCAGCAGATGGGGGTGGCCCAGTACACTGAGCATGGGCGGCGGCGCCTCCAGCGCAGCCAGTCCGTGCGGATAGTCCGGCTCGCAGGACGCGATCATGCGCCCGCCCAGCCTGGCCAGCGCCTCGATCTCGCGCCCGGCGTCGCTTTCGTCGGGCAGGACAAATGTCTTTCCGCCGCCGCGCCGGGCCAGGCGCGGCAATTCCTCCAATGCGGCGGCGGCCGAGCCGAAGCGCGCGATCAGGTTGCGGAAGGTAACCGGGCCGACATTCTCGGTGCGCGCCAGTCTCAGCCAGGCGCGGCGTTCGCTATCTTGCATCGCTTGCGGCACCGCCTTTGGCTCCGATGCGCGGTTCCTGGCCGCGCAACAGCCGGCGGATATTGTCGCGGTGCATGACATAGACGAGTGCCGACAGGATAAGCGCCAGCACCGCATACAGTTCCTGATCCAGCAGCAGGAAATAGGCCGGGGCCAGCGCGATGGCGATCAGCGCCGCCAGGGAGGAAATGCGCCAGACCAGCGCAGCCCCCAGCCAGGTCGCGGCCACCAGGACCCCGACCGGCCAGTACAGCGCCAGGCAGACGCCCAGAAATGTCGCGACTCCCTTGCCGCCCTTGAAGCGCAGCCAGGCGGGGAACAGATGACCCAGCATCGCGCCCAACCCCGCCAGGACTTCGCTGTCGTAAAACAGGAAATGGCGGGCGAGCAGCACCGCCGCCGCGCCCTTGGCGCCATCGCACAGAAGCGTCGCGGCCGCGGCACCCTTGTTGCCGGTGCGCAGCACGTTGGTGGCGCCGATATTGCCCGAGCCGATCTTGCGCACATCGCCCGCGCCGCAAACCCAGGTGAAAAACAGGCCGAAGGGGATGGAGCCCAGCAGGTAACCCATCGCCAGCGCGGCGCCCAAAATATCGAAATGAAAAGAAATCCCCACGTCCGACATGGACGTGAAGATGCCAGCCCCGGGGACGGAAATCTAGCGTGCGTCGAAGACGGCGGTGCCGCCGACAAAAGTGGCGCGCGCGCGGCCCTGGAATTTGCGCCCGTCAAAGGCGGTGTTGTGGGAGCGCGAGTGCAGCTTTTCGGCGTCCACCACGAACGGCTCGCCTTCGTCCAGCAGCACCAGGTCGGCGGGGGCACCCTTGGCCAGGGTGCCGGTCGGCAATCCGAAGATGCGGGCCGGCGTCGCCGTCATCGCCTTGAGGACATGGACCAGGCTGGACTGGCCGTCATGCACCAGCGACAGCGCGACGGGCAGCAAGGTTTCCAGCCCCACCGTGCCGGCGGCGGCGGCGGCGAATGGCTGGCGCTTGGTGTCTGCGCCCTGCGGTTCATGGCTGGAAACGATCACGTCGATCACACCGCTGGCTACGCCCTCGACCATGGCGGCGCGGTCGGCCTCGCTGCGCAGCGGCGGACTGACCTTGCGGAAGGTGTAGTAGGAGCCGACATCCAGTTCGTTCAGGGCCAGGTGATGGGCGGCCACGCCGCAGGTCACCCTGACGCCGCGGGCCTTGGCGGCGGCGATGACCTCCAGGCTGGCGCGGGTGGAGATCTGGCCGAAATGCAGCCGCGCGCCGGTCAGTTCCACCAGCCTGATGTCGCGTTCCACCATCATCGCCTCGGCGATGGCGGGCGATGCGGGCAGGCCCAGGCGGGTGGCGAATTCCCCCTCGGTGGCGCTGGCGCCTTTCACCAGTTCGGGGTCCTCGGCATGGGAGATCACCAGGGCATCGAAAGTCGCGGCATAGGACATGGCCCGGCGCAGCACCCGGGCATTGGCGATCGAACGGTCGCCGTCGCTGAAGGCAATCGCCCCGGCTTCCTGCAGCAGGCCGATCTCGGTCATGGTCTCGCCCTTGAGGCCCTTGGTCAGGGCGGCGCAGGGCAGCACCCGCACCTTCGCCGTCGCCTGCGGCGCGGCGCAGGATGAAATCCACCAGCGAGGGCTCGTCGATCACCGGATCGGTGTTGGGCATCACGATGATGGAGGTGACGCCGCCCGCCACCGCCGCGGCGCTCGCCGATTCCAGGCTTTCGCGATGTTCCGCGCCCGGCTCGCCGGTGAAGACGCGGCAGTCGATCAGGCCGGGCGCCAGCACCAGCCCGCGGCAGTCGATGACCTCGGGATCACCAGGTTCGGCGTCGTTGAACAGGCGCGGGCCCACATCGGCGATGCGGCCATTCTCCACCAGCAGTCCGCCCTTGACGTCCAGGCCCGAGGCAGGGTCCACCAGGCGCGCATTGCGGAAGGCGATGCGTTTCATGCCGGCGCCCCTTTTTCATCGCGCGCCAGTCCGCGCGCCAGCGCATCCAGCACCGCCATGCGCAGTGGCCACGCCCATCTCCACCTGTTCGGATATCAGGCTGACCTGGACGTCGTCGGCGATGTCGCTGGCGATTTCCACGCCACGGTTCATCGGTCCGGGATGCATCACCAGCGCGCCGGGCTTGGCGGCGGCCAGCTTTTCCCGGTCCAGGCCGTAGAAGCGGAAATATTCGCGGGTCGAGGGCACGAAGGCGCCCGCCATGCGCTCCAGCTGCAGCCGCAGCATCATCACGATGTCGGCGCCGGCCAGGCCATGCGCCATGTCGGTATAGACCTCCACGCCGAAGCGTTCGGCATCGCAGGGCAGCAAGGTGCGCGGCGCCACCAGCCGCACCCGGGCGCCCATCATCGACAGCAGCCGCAGGTTGGAGCGCGCCACGCGGCTGTGGAGCACGTCGCCGCAGATCGCCACCACCAGGCCCTCGAAGCCGCCGCGATGGCGGCGGATGGTCAGCGCGTCCAGCAAGGCCTGGGTGGGATGTTCGTGGGCGCCGTCGCCGGCATTGATCACGCTGCAATCCAGCTTGCGCGACAGGAGCTCGGCGGCGCCGGCATCGGAGTGTCGCACCACCAGAATATCGGGCCGCATGGCATTGAGGGTGGAGGCGGTGTCGATCAGGGTCTCGCCCTTGGAGACCGAGGAGGTCTTGACCGACATGTTCATCACGTCGGCGCCCAGCCGCTTGCCGGCCAGCTCGAAGGACGACTGGGTGCGGGTGCTGGATTCGAAGAACAGGTTGATCAGGGTGCGGCCCTTGAGCAGGGCGGTCTTCTTGTCGGTGGCGCGGCCCTGGACGACATAGGTCTCCGCCAGATCGAGCAGGGCGGTGATGTCGATGGGGGAAAGCCCTTCGATCCCCAGCAGATGCTTGGAGGGAAGGATCGGTGCGGCGTCCGGCGATGTCATTAAAGCGGGGCTTATAGCGGTGGATTGCGGGGCGGGCAAGCGGATCGGCGCATCATACTGCAAAGCATGGTGAACAGAACCGATCCAAAGGCGCGAATGCGGCTTTTACCCTCAATTTCCGGGGGATGATTTGTCCTCGGTGATGCGCGTGCCCTTGTTGATGCAGCCGAAATCGCTGATCCCGGCGCCGTTGATCGCCGTCGGCAGGGGGCACAGCTCGAAGGTGCCGTTGATACGCGTTTTCATCGAGCCGGTCCGGCTCTGCCAGTAGAGCCAGTTCTGCATCACCGCCGGGGCGATATCGGCGTTGCTGTCCGGCGGCGCCTTGATGATGGTTCGCGATCCGTCCTCGGAAACCAGGGTCACCCCGATCCCGGGCGTGAGGCCCAGGCTGCCCTTCACGGTGGAACAGCGCCCGGTCAGGGCCGGACTTTTCTTGCAGGTGATCTCCGCCGCCACCGCGTTGGATGAAGCCAGGCAGAGCAACAATGTGAGGGCTTTCCTAGGCACCGCTCATCTCCTCCAGAGTCTTTCCCGCCGGCTCGGGCAGGAACAGGATCGCCAGCAGCGTAATCGGGATCGACGCCAGCAGCCACTGGATAGCGGGCCCGTGGGTGTGGAAATGATCGTACAGACGCCCTTCCAACGCCAGGGCAACCGCGCCCAGGCTGATCTCCACCAGATAGCGCAGGCCCGAGACCGTGGAGCGGTAATGGGTGGGCACGATCTCCAGCGCGAAGCCCGCCACCATGGCATCGCCGGAAAAAAAGCCGAAGAAGGCCAGTATCCACAGCGGCGGGATCGCCCAGCCGGGGGCGCCGTTGTAGAAAAAGAAAAAGCTCAGCCCCGCCAGGGCGACGATGGCGATCGCCATCGGCTTGCGCCCCACCCGGTCCGACAGGCGCCCCGCCGCGATCGCCAGCGCCAGACCGGCCAGTCCGCCGGGAACCAGCAGCGCCGTCACTTCGCCGGGACTGTAATGATAGACGTCCTGCAGATATTTCTGCGCCAGCAACCGTGGCGGGCGAGATGGCAAAGCCGAAGGCCACCGGCCGCAATCACGATGGTCAGCACCCGCACCGGATATTGCGCGCAGCGATATCCCTGACCAGCGCCAGGGCCGCCGCGAGTTTGCGGCCGGACTGCCTCCTGCTGGGCAAAACGGCGGGTTTCGGGCAGACTGCCGCCGCAGATAGGCGACCAGGAACAAGCGGCAGCGCCCCGATCACATAGATCGCGCGCCAGCCGTAAGGCAGGATGTTGACGGCCGCGAACACCAGGCGGCGAAGCCCGCGCCCGGATAATAAAGGGCGCTCAGGGTGCCGTTGGCCCAGCCGCGCGCCCGCGCCGCCACTTCCTCGGCGATCACCACGAAGCACAGCATCTCCTCGGCATAGCCGAAGACGCGGGTCAGGAACTGCGCCGCGACGAACGTGCGGTAATCGCCGGCGAAGGCGGTCAGCAGCGTGAAAGCCGCCTGGCCGAACAGGGTGACCAGCAGCAGCCGCCGCCGCCCCACCAGGTCGGCGCTCGCCGCCACCAGCATCGCGAACAGCGCGGCGACACGGAAATAGGCGACGGTCAGCCCGACCTGGTTTTCGGGAATGTGCAAGCTCGGCCTGGATCTGCGGAATCGCCAGGCCGAAGACATTCATGTCATAGCCGGCGAACAGGGCCGCGGCGCCGACCAGCAGGAAGATGCGCTCGGTGCGCCAGTCGATCGCCACCGGCGGGCGCAGTCCGGGCGGCAGCCACAGGAAGCGCGCGGGAGCGCCATCGGCTTCATGGGCGTCGCAGATTCCGTAGCCGGTCCAGCGCGCCCTGCAGGATGTAGGCGGCCGCCATCTTGTCCACGATCATCTCCCGGCGCCGCCGTGAAGTGTCGGCTTCCAGCAGGGTGCGGGTGACGGCGCTGGTGGAAAGCCGCTCATCCTGCATCACCACGGGCAGGGGGCAGCGGGCGGCCCAGTTGCGGCCAAACGCCCGGGCCGACTGGGCGCTGGGACCGTCCGAGCCGTCCATGTTCAAGGGCAGGCCCACCACCAGGCCGCCCACCCCCTGCGCACTTATTATAATGTCCAGCTGGGCGGCATCGGCGGCGAATTTACCCCGTTTCAGGGTCTGCATCGGGGTGGCGATGGACAGGCTGGTGTCTGACAGGGCCAGCCCGATGGTCTTTTCCCCCAGGTCCAGCCCCAGCAGCCGCGATCCGGGCGCCAGTTCCAGCGCTTCCAGTGCCACAACCGCCACCGGGCCAATTCCCCTTTTTTGCCCTTTTGCTTGCCTCCGGACCCCCCGGTTGCTAGCTACCAGACCCTTACCTAACACAGCAGGAACCCCCCAGGAGGGTCAATGTCCGTCGACAAGGACACCGTGCGCCGCATCGCCAAACTGGCCCGCCTGGCCGTGCCGGAAAACCGGCTGGAGCCCATGGCCGCAGAGCTGAACGGCATCTTCCAGTGGGTCGAGATGCTGGGCGAGGTCAATGTCGAGGGCGTGCCCGCCATGACCTCGGTGGAGGCGCAGAAGCTGAAATGGCGCGCCGACGAGGTGAGCGACGGCGGCCAGGCCGACGCCCTGATGGTCAATGCGCCGGAAGGCGAGGATCATTTCTTCGTGGTGCCGAAGGTGGTCGAGTAATGTCCTCCATTGCTTCGGATCCCATCAGCATGACCCTGGCCGAGGCGCGCGACGCCATCCGGGCCAGGAAGATTTCCTCGCGCGAACTGACCGGCGCTTTCGTCAAGGCGATCGAGGCAGCGCGGCCGCTGAACGCCTTTATCACCGAAGCGGGCGCGCAGGCGCTGGCGATGGCCGATGCCGCCGACAAGCGCATCGCCGCCGGCCAGGCCGGCGCGCTGGAAGGCCTGCCGCTGGCGATCAAGGACCTGTTCTGCACCAAGGGCACCCGCACCACGGCGGCGTCGAAAATCCTGGGCAATTTCGTGCCGCCCTATGAATCCACCGTGACCCAGAATCTGTGGGACGCGGGCGCGGTGATGCTGGGCAAGACCAACCTGGACGAATTCGCCATGGGTTCGTCCAACGAGACCTCGGCCTTCGGCCCGGTGTTCAATCCCTGGCGGGCGAAGAATTCCAACGCCAAGCTGGTGCCGGGCGGCTCGTCGGGCGGCTCGTCGGCCGCCGTCGCCGCCGATCTTTGCCTGGCGGCAACCGGCACCGACACCGGCGGCTCCATCCGCCAGCCCGCGGCGGTGACCGGCCGCGTCGGCCTCAAGCCCACCTATGGCCGCTGCTCGCGCTACGGAATCGTCGCCTTCGCCTCGTCGCTGGACCAGGCCGGACCGATGACCAAGACGGTGCGGGACGCCGCAATCATGCTGGGGACCATGGCCAGCGTCGATGCCAGGGATTCCACCAGCGTCGACCTGGCCGGTGCCCGACTATGAAAAGCTGCTGGACGGCGGCATCAAGGGCCTGCGGGTGGGCATTCCCCGGGAGTACCGCATTGACGGCGCCCCGGCCGAGATCGACGCCCTGTGGACCAAGGGCGCGCAGTGGCTGAAGGCCCAGGGCGCCGAGATCGTGGAGGTCTCGCTGCCCCACACCAAATACGCGCTGCCCACTTATTACATCGTGGCGCCCGCCGAGGCCTCCTCCAACCTGGCCCGCTATGACGGTGTGCGCTTCGGCCACCGCGCGCAGGGCGCCCGCGACATCACCGACCTGTACGAAAAAAGCCGGGGCGAGGGCTTCGGCGCCGAAGTGCAGCGCCGCATCCTGATCGGCACCTATGTGCTGTCGGCGGGCTATTACGATGCCTATTATGCCCGCGCCCAGAAGCTGCGTTCCCTGATCAAGCGCGACTTCGACGAGGCCTTCGAGAGCTGCGACGTGCTTCTGACCCCCACCACCCCCGGACCGGCCTTCGGGGTCGGCGCAAAGACGTCGGACCCGGTGGAGATGTATCTGCAGGACGTTTTCACCGTCACCGTCAACCTGGCGGGGCTGCCGGGCATCTCGGTGCCCGCGGGGCTGACCGAAAACGGCCTGCCGCTGGGCCTGCAGCTGATCGGCAAGGCGTTCGACGAGGCCACCTTGCTGCGCGCCGCCCAGGCCCTGGAAACGGCGGCGGATTTCAAGCACAGCCCGGCCAAATGGTGGTCCGTATGAACGCCCCCGTGAAGAACAAGCTGCTGAAGGGCGAGACCGGGGCGTGGGAAATCGTGATCGGGATGGAAGTCCATGCCCAGGTCCTGTCCCATTCCAAGCTGTTTTCCGGCGCCTCGACCCAGTTCGGGGCCGAGCCCAACAGCCAGGTCTCGTTCATCGATGCCGGGTTTCCCGGCATGCTGCCGGTCATCAACGAAAAATGCATCGAACAGGCGGTGCGCACCGGCCTGGGCCTGAAGGCCCAAGATCAACCTGCGCTCGCTGTTCGACCGCAAGAATTATTTCTATCCCGACCTGCCCCAGGGCTATCAGATCAGCCAGTACAAGGACCCCATCGTGGGCGAGGGCGAGGTCTTTATCGACCTCAAGGACGGGGAATCGATCCAGGTCGGCATCGAACGGCTGCATCTGGAGCAGGACGCGGGCAAAAGCCTGCACGACCAGCATCCCGACAGCAGTTTCGTGGACCTCAACCGTTCGGGCATCGCCCTGATGGAGATCGTGACCAAGCCGCACATGCGCTCCAGCGAGGAGGCGGCGGCCTTCCTCAGGAAACTGCGCGCCATTGTGCGCTATCTGGGCACCTGCGACGGCAACATGGACGAGGGCTCCATGCGGGCGGACGTCAATGTCTCGGTCTGCCGGGTGGGCGGTTATGAACGCTTCCGGCAAACCGGCGACTTCCAGCATCTGGGCACGCGTTGCGAGATCAAGAACGTCAATTCCATGCGCTTCATCGCCCAGGCGGTGGAATATGAGGCCCGCCGCCAGATCGAGGTGATCGAGGGCGGCGGCACCATCCACCAGGAAACCCGCCTGTTCGACAGCCGCCAGGGCGAAACCCGCTCCATGCGCTCCAAGGAAGAGGCGCATGACTACCGCTATTTCCCCGATCCGGACCTGTTGCCGCTGGAACTGGACGCAGGCCTGGGTCGAAAGCATCAAAAAGACCCTGCCGGAGCTGCCGGACGACAAGAAGGCGCGCTTCATGAGCCTGGGCCTGTCGGCCTATGACGCCTCCGTGCTGGTCGCCGAGCGGGAGCTGGCCGACTTTTACGAGGCGCTGGCCAAGGGTGTGGACGCCAAGGCGGCAGCCAACTGGCTGAACAATGAAATCCTGGGCCGCCTCAACCGGGACGGCCTGTCCATCGCCGACGTGCCGGTCAGTGCGGCGGCCAACAATGCCATCGTCCGGATGATTGCGGACAAGACCATCTCCGGCAAGATCGCCAAGGACCTGCTGGACATCGTCTGGACCGAGGGCGGGGACCCGCGCGCGGTGGTGGAGGCGCGCGGCATGAAGCAGGTGACCGACACCGGCGCCATCGACGCGGCGATCGAAGCGGTGATCGCCGCCAACCCCGACAAGGTGCGAAGAGGTGAAGGCCAAGCCCAAGCTGGCCGCCTGGTTCGTCGGCCAGGTGATGAAGCAGACGGGGGGCAAGGCCAATCCCGCCGCCGTCAATGCCGCCCTCAAGACCCAACTCAATCTGCCCGACGAGGGGTGATTCGCACAAAATGCGCATTTCGCGGACCAGCCCCGCAGTTTTCGCATTTTTTGGTCCGTATACGGAATAATGACTTTTATCCTTATAAAATACGGGTTTTCCACATTTCACGTTTTTGGCCACTTTTCGAAAGCCCCGGCCGAGTTGCATTTCAAAATGCAAGTAATTCATATTGATGGTGTTTTGGGGGGCGGCGTGAGTTGTTCAGACCCGAACAAACGATAGAGGAGTTGAACATGGCTGCGAAGAAAAAGGCCAAGAAGGCGACCAAGAAGAAGGTCGCCAAGAAGAAGGCCGCTAAGAAGAAGAAGTAATTGACTTCGGTCATTTAGTTTCTTCACGGTTACCCCTGAACATTCACTCAGGACGTATCCGATGAATAAGGCAAAGGCCGCGGCTCCCAGGCGTCAAGCTAAGGGTGCCGCGGCCAAGCTTTTTAAGGCCCCCCGCAAGGTTTCCGGCACCAAGAAGCCCAGGAAGACCGCAAGGGCCTCCGGCAGAAGCCCCGCCCCCATCGCGCTTTATTACTGGCCGACCCCCAACGGCCATAAGATAAGCATCATGCTGGAAGAGCTCGGGGTGCCGTACGAGGTCCACACCGTCAACATCAACAAGGGCGAGCAGTTCGCCCCGGCCTTCCTGAAGATCTCGCCCAACAACCGCATGCCGGCGATCGTCGATCCGGCCGGCCCGGGGGGCAGGCCCATTTCCGTCTTCGAATCGGGGGCGATTCTGCAGTATCTGGGCCGCAAATACGGCCGGTTCTACCCCCAGGACGAGCGCGCCCGCGTCCAGGTCGAGGAGTGGCTGTTCTGGCAGGTCGGCGGGCTCGGCCCCATGGCCGGGCAGGCCAATCACTTCCTCAACTATGCGCTCGAGGATCTTGCCTACGCCAAAAAGCGCTACCGCGACGAGGTCCACCGCCTGTTCGGGGTGATGAACAGGCGCCTGGCGACGCGAAAATTCCTGGCCGGGGCCTACTCCATCGCCGACATCGCGTGCTGGAGCTGGGTGCTGTCGGGTTCCAAACACGCGCCGCTGGACGAATTCGCGAACCTGAAGGCCTGGCGTGACAGGGTGGGTTCGCGTCCGGCGGTCAAGCGGGGCAAGGCGCTGGCGGCGCAAATGCGCAAACCCCTGACCGACGAAGACAGAAAGATCCTGTTCGGCCAGCGCGCCGATAACTGCCCGTCGACGCCGACATAGCGCCGGTGCCTGCGCGCCCGTGACCGCTCCGGGACGGCGGCTTTTTAATGACTTGTTCACCGTGCCTAATGGGCGTTAGCACTTATGGCTAATCCCCGTTTACCGCGTCTTAGTTTTTCGCCGCGCACCATCCCTGCGCGCAAAGCTTGTCCGCGCTTTGAAGGGGATATGTTGTGGCGTGTATCGATATTGATTCACTCGCGCAGTACGAACGCGATGCCAAGGAAGGGCGCGCGGATGCGCTCTATAATCTCGGCTTGGCCTATTCCACCGGCCAGGGCGTCGGCATCGACATGGTGGCGGCCCACAAATGGTTCAACCTGGCCGCGATGCGCGGCGTGGAAGCCGCCAAGGGCTGGCGCAACCAGCTGGCCACGGAAATGAGCTCGCTGCAGATCGCCGAAGCGCAGAAGATGGCGCGCGAGTGGCTCAACATCTTTAAATAGCGCGCTTAAATTGCCCGGCCAGCCCGGCCGGGCCGCCGCATTCCGTGAACCCCGCCTATTTTGCCGCGAGTACCGGCATGTCCGGCGGTCTGGGCGCATAGAGGTCCGCCAGGATCCGCAAGGCCACATCCTTGCCCGCCAGGCGCGCCCGGTAGACCTGGGTATTTTCCAGGACGCGCTGCACATAGTTGCGGGTTTCCCCGAAAGGGATCTGTTCGATCCAGTCGATGGGGTCGCTGAGCCGCGGATCACCGTTTGTGACCAGCCACCGCTTCACATTGGTCGGGCCCGCATTATAGGCCGCCACCGCCAGCACCCAGGACCCGTCGAAGCGGTCCAGGTGACCGTGATATTCCGTCATGCCCAACTGCATATTGTAGGCGGGGTCGCGCAGCAGGGCGACCGGCCGATAAGGCAGCTTGGCCTGCTTGGCCGCCAGCCGGGCGCTGGCCGGCATCATCTGCATCAGCCCGCGCGCGCCGGCGCGCGACACCGCGTCGGTATCGAATTCGGTTTCCTGCCGGATCAGTCCCAGCACCAACGCCGGATCGGGGGCGCTGCCCGGCCCCGGATAGGGGGGGATGGTGATCACCGGATGGGTGAAGGCGGGCATCAGGTCGCCGTCATAGCTCAGCATCTTGGCCAGCCGCACCGCGATCTCCGGATAGTCCCAGTCCTTCAGCATCAGCATCAGCCGCTTGAGATGGCGCGGCGCGGATTGGACCTCGGCGTCGCGGTTGACGAACTGCCGGAGGCTGCCGACCTGGTCCAGCTCGGCCAGGATCTTGATCGCGGGCATCAGCGGATCGTCTTCCATCTCGGCGGGGCTTGCGGCTTCCACGGCGGCGGCTTTCAGGTGCAGCATCGGGTTGGGATCGATATGGGAAAGCGCGATCTGGCCGTAAAAGGCTTCCGGATAGTCCGCCGCCTGGCGGTAGTGGATGAGCGCACCGGCATTGTCGCCCAGCGCCTCATAGGCGCGGCCCTGCCAATATTGCGCGCGGGACTTGCTGATGGGACGCGAGACGCCCGCATCCAGCTTGCGGAAGGCGGCCAGCGCGGTGTCCGGGTCCTTCAGGAAACGCAGGGCGATGAAGCCGGCCAGGAATTGCTGGTCGGCATACTGGTTGCCGGCGCCGAGGCCGGCATGCTGCACCAGGGCCAGCGCCAGGCGCGGATCCCCGCTTGCCAGGGCGTCGCGGGCCTGGGCGTTGACCTCCGCCCACCAGCGCGCGCCATGGTCCCTGGCCAGCGGCGCGGCCGGCGCCCGCAGCAGCAGGGCATGCGCCTCATTGTCGGCATCGGCCAGGCGCAGGGCGCGGGACCAGTCGAACAGCAGGCCGGGGTCGCTCATCGCCGATTCATTGGCGCGCAGCTTGTCCACTTGCGCCTGTGCCTTGGGCAGGCCGGAGGTTATGAGCGCGATTCGGGCATTGGCGATCTCGGCGGCGGCGCCATCCACGCGCGTCACCTGCCGCTTGGCGGCGGTGATTTCGCTCCGCCACAAAAGGGCGTCCAGCCGGTCGCGCTCGCTTTGCGGCGTCAGGACGGCACCGTCCTTCTGGGTGATGGCCTGCTCGGTGGCGGCATCGAAGCTGCCTTCGGCCCATCCGGTGCGGATCAGCGCGGCGCCGCGCGCCGTCTCGCCGCTCGCCATCAGCGCTTCGCCCAGCCGGATATTGCCGATGCTGGAATTGGGGGGACGGGCGGCGAACCAGGCCAGGACGGTGGCGGCCGGCATGTCCGGCGTGATCGCCGCCTCGGCGCGCGCCTGCAGGGTGCCGCGCAGCGGCCATGTCGCGGCGGCGGTCCGGGCTTCGGTGTCTTTGATCACCGCGTTGATCTCGGCGAAGGTGGCACCGCTGCCCGAATCCAGGGCGTAACGCCATTCCAGCAGCCGCCGGGCCACGGGGCTCTGACCCTGGCGTGCCAGATCGCGCGCGGCAGTCCAATCGCCATGCGACGCCGCCGCGAAGGCGCGCAGGAACAGCTCATGGTCGCCGGCGGACAGGGCCCGCAAGGGCCTGGGGCGCGGGCCGGGCAGGTCCGCCGCGGCGCCGGCGCCATCGGCGACGGGCTGCGCCAAGGTCTGGGTCAGGGCAATAGCGGCGAAAGCGGTGCAAAGCAGGAAGGTGCGCGGAAAGGGCATGGTCACTATTTCGACTGGCAGCTTGTTGAAAATCCCGTATCAGCTTAGACGGAGCACCCCGCCCAAGGCCATAATGGGCGGCCAAAATGCGTGACGGACCCGGCACAATTGTGACCCGAAGCCCAGACGGAAAATGAACATGACCAGTATTCGCGACCGCATCAAAGGTTCCATCCCGGCCCTCATTACGCCCATGAAGGACGGCAAGGTCGACGAGGCCGCATTCCGCAAGCTCGTCAACTGGCAGATCGCGGAAGGTTCCACGGGGCTGGTTCCCTGCGGCACCACCGGCGAATCACCGACCCTGTCCCACGAGGAACATATGCGGGTGATCGAAATCTGTGTCGAGGAGGCCCGGGGCCGGGTGCCGGTGATCGCGGGCACGGGCTCGAACGCCACCGACGAGGCCATCGCGCTGACCCGTCACGCCAGGGAGGTGGGGTGCGATGCGGTGCTGTCGGTGACCGGCTATTACAACAAGCCGTCGCAGGAAGGCCAGTATCGTCATTTCATGGCCATCGCCGAGGCGGTGGACATTCCGATCCTGCTCTACAACATCCCCGGCCGCGCCATTGTCGAGATCGCGGTGGAAACCATGGCGCGCCTGGCCAAGCACCGCAACATCATCGGGGTGAAGGACGCCACCGCCAACCTGATGCGCCCCAGCCGCGAGCGGCTGGCCTGCGGACCGGACTGGCTGCTGATCTCGGGCGAGGACGGCACGGCGCTGGGCTACAATGCCCATGGCGGTTCGGGCTGCATCTCGGTGACGGCCAATGTCGCGCCCCGCCTGTGCGCCGAGTTCCAGGCCGCCACCCTGGCCGGCGACTTTGCCAAGGCGCGGGACTATCAGGACCGGCTGATGCCCCTGCATGACGCCATGTTCTGCGAGCCTTCGCCGGCGCCCGCCAAGTATGGCGCGTCGCTCCTGGGCCTGTGCACGCCGGAGGTGCGCCTGCCGATGGTGGAAGCCACCGACGCGGCCCGCGAAAGGATCAAGGCCGCCATGATCGGGGCCGGCATCCAAGTTTAATGGCCAAGAAAAAAGAAGACGGCTTCAAGATCGTCGCCGACAACCGTAGGTATGCCGCATAAGTATCTGATATACTGGCATATTCCCTGTGAAAATTCATGCACGGTGGCGGTTATGGTGTCGGTATGGTTACACCCATCCGGGAAATACTGGCACCTGCCGATACCTACCGATCACAGTTACCGCCGCCACTGGATCTAAATTGCTGCGATTTTATTGGCTCAAGCGTTCAGATACCGCCACCGGTACCACCACTATCCAGCCGGCCTGCCGACAGCGTCGCTCCCTGTCGCCATGCCACTTCGCCAAAGCCGACCGGGTCAGGACCCTGACGCAGCGCTAACTATCGCTCGCGCACCGAATGACCGCTTATGACCCAAAGCGGACATTCCTCTCGGGCTGTGCTTGAACGGCCGGCGGCAGAAGTTGTCGCATCCTTCGAGAACCCGCCGGCGATGCGCAGGCGTCGCGACGATATTGTCCGCCCGCACGTGTTTTGCGAATTGCAATTGCTACTGACACGCGGGAGCGTCGCGCGGTTTTTTCGACTTTTTTGGTCAGGCTTCTGTCAGCTCACTGGCGGTAAGAGATCGGCATGAGGCTGGCGCCTCGCTCGGAGCCGGGACTATCAGGTGACTGAAAAAATCCGAATTGTCCTTTTCAACTTTGGTGCGGGCCGTCGGGAATATCCGTCGAAATGAGGCCTAGGCAATGAATATCAGGCGCACCTATCCGGCCGTGGCGTTGGCTCTGGCCCTTGCAGCGTCATTGGACGCGCAGGTTTCCGCGATCGCTCTTTCCGGCACGGCAATTTCCATGAATGGCAGGGTTCATGCCAACAGGAAGTTCTGGGAGAACCTCAAGCGCCAGCAGGCCGAAAGGGCGCGACAGCGGCCGCCTGCGGCCAAGATGGAGCGCCAGACGGGCTATCCGGCTCAGCCGGCAAAGCCCAACTCTGAGGAGATGCGTGAACTGCAGGATCCGAACCGAATCATTCAGGAATGAGAGGTCCCCTGCTCACAATAGTTTCAGCCTGGAGACTTAATCAGGCCGAACTGTTGCGGTCGATCAAAGCGGAGTTCTCCCGGTTTCGGGACAATGATCGCTTGTTCCGCATTTTTGGGCTGGCGGCCAAGGCCAATTGCGGCGGTTGCCGTGATCCGGTCTGAGCGTCTGTCCGGCTGTCAGGCCATTGTCAGCTGTTTTTTAGCAAAAAGGGTTCCATGAGAAGAGGGCTTATCATTCTGTGTTTTACCGTCCTATCCGCGCCAGCATTTGGCGCGGAAATGAGCCGTTGTCACCTGAACGGCGATTTTGAGGGCGCTGTCGACCAGGATGGCGCCCGCCAGGCCGTCAAGAGGGGCGATGCCGCCCCATTCGAAAAAATCCTGAATGCGGCGCGGCCCCAGATCCGCGGGGAGATCGTGGGCCAGATTCTCGAACAACACGGAGGGGTGTGGCTTTACGAATTCCGCGTCGTGGCCCCTGACGGGCACATGCACTACATGCATTTTGGCGCCCGTTCAGGCCGTTATATCGAATTGAGTGCGGCGCCATGCTCATCCTGATCGTGGAAGACGATGAAAGGCTCGCGCGCAATCTCGCGGAAGCGTTGCGCGGGGCGGGCTTCACGGTGGAGCAGGAGCGCAACGGCGAGGAGGCCTGGTTCAAGGGTGACGTCAACGATTATGATGCCGTGATCCTGGACCTGGGACTGCCTGGGCTTGACGGTCTTTCCATTCTCAAGCGCTGGCGCCAGGCGAAGCGCGCCTTTCCTATCCTGATCCTGACCGCGCGCGGCAATTGGACCGACAGAGTGGAGGGAATTGAGGCGGGAGCGGACGATTACCTGCCCAAGCCCTTTCAGATGGAGGAGGTCCTGGCGCGCCTGCGCGCGATTCTGCGGCGCTCAACCGGCCGGGCCGAGCCGCTGCTGACGGTCGGCGGCATCACCGTTAACCCACGCAAGCTGGAGATTCGCGTCGCTGGCGCCCCCGTCGAGCTCACGCCGCATGAATACCGGCTGGTGAGCTATCTTGCGCACAATTGCGAACGCGCAGTTTCGCAATCGGAACTGCTGGATCATCTCTATGGCGACGATTCCGCCTATACCACCAATTCCATAGAGGTCCTGGTGGGGCGGGTGCGGCGCAAGCTGGGGGCCGGCCATATCGAGACCCGGCGGGGCTATGGCTACAGGTTGCGGGGGGACGTTGCATGATGCTGCGGTCCCTGCGCCTGCGCCTTTTTGCGGCTGCCACCGTCAGCGTTGCCATCGCGCTGGCGGTGGCGGGCGTGCTGCTGACGCAGCTGTTCGAGCGCCATGTGACCCGGCATTACGATGCCGAGCTGCAATCCTATCTGCGCCAGCTCAGCGCCGCAGTCGAATTCGGCCCGGACGGCAAAATCAGCCTCGGCCGGCAGTTGGAGGATGCCCGCTTCGGTGAGCCCCTTAGCGGCCTTTATTGGCAGATCGAGGAGGACAAGAGCGGCCTCATACTCGGCTCGCGTTCCCTGTGGGATGCGCGCATTCCCCTTCCCAAGGACGCGCTGGCGCAGGGCGCGGTGGACAGCCATGTGCTGCAGGGCCCCAAGGGCGCGCCGGTGCGCGTGCAGGAGCGCATGATTATTTTCGACCCGCCTTCGGGCAGCCGCGCTCTGCGGATGGCGGTGGCCATGGATATGGGCGAGATCGACGCTGCGCGCACCGCTTTTGCGGGCGATCTTTGGCCCTCAATTACGGTGATCGGCGTGACGCTCCTGACGGCGACTTGGTTCTATATCGGCATAGGTCTGCGTCCCCTGGACCGGATCCGGCGCAGCCTGAACGCGGTGCGCACCGGCGCGTCGCGGCGGCTGGACGGAGATTTTCCAACCGAGGTGACTCCCCTGGTTGAGGAAGCCAATGCGTTGCTGGCGGCGCAGGATGAGTCGTTGGCTCGGGCCCGCGCCCGCGCCACCGATCTTGCCCACGGCCTGAAGACGCCGCTGGCCGTGCTGCAATCCGATGCCGAGCGTTTGCGGGCACGCGGGCAGGACGACATTGCCGACGACATGGCCTCGCTGGCGCATCAGATGGGCCGCCATGTGCAGCGGGAATTGACGCGCGCCAGGGTTCGCGGCGCCGATTCGGTTCAATCGGCCCAGCTGTTGCCGGTCGTGAATCGCCTGGTGGCCTCGGTACGCCGGACCCCCGCCGGCGAAGCTCTGCGGTGGGTGGTCGCGGTGCCCGAAGACCTGACCGTCGCCGCCGATCCCGAGGACCTTATCGAGCTTCTGGGCAATCTGCTCGACAACGCAGGCAAATGGGCTCGCAACGAAGTCCGCATCGATGCCGATATCCGGGGCGGCACGGCCTTTGTCCGCATCCTGGACGATGGTCCGGGAGTGCCGCAGGAGGCATTGGAGTCGCTGACCGCACGCGGCGTGCGGCTGGATGAGACCGTTCCCGGCACCGGCCTGGGCCTTGCCATCGCCCGCGATGTCGCCGTGGCCTGCGGCGGCGCATTGCAGCTCTCCAATTGTGCCGGCGGCGGGTTTGCCGCAACGGTCGAGCTTCCCTGTCAATCGAGAAACATGCGTCATGGTTAGAAGAAGTGGTATTTCTTGCATCCTTGCGGTCCTGCTGCCCTGGTCCTGCGCCTCCGCCCGGCCTGTCGCGGTGACGCCGCAGCAGGTGGAGCGGCTGGGCATCCGCACTGCGCCGGTGCGGCAGGCGACCACCCAGACCACCATTTCCGTGCTGGGGCGGGTCGTTCCGGCCCCGAATTCGCGCATTCCGGTCTCTGCGCCCTTTGCCGGCGCGGTCGTGCGCCTGGTCCGTCTGGAAGGTGAAGCGGTGCGCAAAGGCGATCCGCTGGCCGTGATTGTCAGTGCCGACATGCATGCCGCGCAGGCCAGGCTGCAGGGGCAGGAAGCCCGCTATCGTTCAACCAAGTTCGCGGCGGAGCGCGCCCGGGCCCTCGTGTCGGAGGGCATCGCGCCCGCCAGCCGTGCCGAGGAAGCCAATGCAGAAGCCAGCGCCGCCGCGGCGGATCTTGCGGCCTCGCGCAATGTGATGATGCGGGTCTCACGTTCCGCGGACGGCGGCTATCAGCTGTTGGCGCCGGCCGATGGACGAATAGCCTCTATCGAGGTTTCCGCCGGTGATCAGGTCGCGGCAATGCAGCCGCTGATCAGTATCGACACCCGGCAGGAGCTGTGGGTGGAGGGCGCGCTGCCGGCCAATGCCATCGGCCGGGTGAAGGCCGGCGATGCTGTTGCGGTGGAAGGTATGCCGGACTTGACCGGCGTGGTCGCCGCTGCCGGGACCAGCATTGATCCCAGGACCCGCACTGCGATCATGCGGGCCCGTCTGAAAGCGTCCGCGCCACTGGTGAGCGGACAGACGGTGCGTCTTTCCATTCTGCGCAAGGCGCAGACCGGCAGCTTCCAGGTGCCCCGTGGCGCCGTGGCCGAGCTGAAATCGGGGCCGGTGGTGTTTGTCGCCCGCCCTGGCGGCTTTGAAATCGTCGCCGTGCGTGTCCTTGCGCGCGGGCCGCAGGACGCCACCATCCAGGGCGCCATCGCTCCGCGCGACCAGGTTGCGGTCAGCGGTGTCAGCGAACTCAAGGCTGCGAGTATCCTGGATTGACCATGCTGCGCCGGATCGTTGAATTCGCCCTCAGCCAGCGCATGCTGGTTCTGGTTCTTGCGGCTTTGCTGGCCGGCGCAGGCGGCTATGCCCTTTCGCGGCTGCCGATTGATGCTTATCCCGACATCTCCACGACCCAGGTCAAGCTGATCCTCAAGGCCCCGGGCATGACGCCGGAGGAAGTGGAACAACGGGTGATCGCACCGCTGGAACTGGAGCTTCTGGGCATCCCCGATCAGGTCGTGCTGCGCTCGACCGCGAAATATGCCATTGCCGACATTACCATCGATTTCAAGGACAGCACGGACGTCTATTGGGCGCGCCAGCAGGTGGGCGAACGCCTGGCCGGGACGATGGGCAATCTGCCCGACACGGTGACCGGCGGCCTGGCCCCTATCGCCACCCCGCTGTCGGAAATATTCATGTTCACCATCGAAGGCGGCCCGCTCACCCTGGCCGAGAGGCGCACGTTGCTGGACTGGACCATCCGTCCGGCGCTGCGCACCATTCCAGGCATCGCCGATGTTAATGCGCTGGGCGGCCATGTCGCCACCTTCGAGGTGGTGCCGGACGACGCCGCGCTGCTCTCGGCGGGGCTGCGCATTTCCGACCTCAAATCCGCCATTGAGGAGGCCAACCGCAATGACGGCGCGGGCCGCGTCAGCGAGGGCGAGGAAACCCTGATCGTGCGCGCGGTGGGTGCGGTGCGCACCCTGGAGGATTTGCGTCAAGTGATGATAACGCCGCGCAGCGGCAAGGCCGTGCGTCTGGGCGACGTGGCGCAGGTGCGCACCGGCTCGCTCACCCGCTATGGCGCGGTCACCAAGGACGGCAGGGGGGAGGCCGTGGAAGGGCTCGTGCTGGGCTTGCGTGGCGCCGATACCGGAGCGGTGGTTGCCGGCGTGCGCGCCAAACTGGCGGAGCTTGAGGCCAACATGCCCAAAGGCGTCAAGCTTCACATCTTCTACGATCGGGCCGACCTGATCGACAAGGCCGTGGCTGTGGTCACGCATGCCCTGCTCGAAGCGACCGTCCTGATTGTCTTGCTGCTGCTGCTGTTCCTGGGCAACATCCGAGCCGCGATCGTGGTCGCGCTGACGCTGCCCTTCGCGGCGGTCACAACCTTTCTGATGATGTCGCTCTTCGGGCTCACTGCCAACCTGATGAGCCTTGGTGGCCTTGCCATCGCCATAGGCATGCTGGTCGATGCCGCCGTGGTGGTGGTGGAAAATACGGTCGAGCATCTTGGCCATCACAGGCCCGAAAGCCGGCTGCCCAGGCTGCATCTGGTCTACCGCGCGACCGCGGAAGTCGCGGTTCCCGTGGCGTCCGGCATTGTCATCATCTGCCTGGTGTTCCTGCCGCTTCTGTCTCTGCAGGGGTTGGAGGGCAAGCTGTTCGCGCCCGTGGCCCTTACCATCATCTTCGCGCTCTCCGGCTCGCTGGTTCTGTCATTGACCCTGATTCCGGTAATCGCCTCGTTGCTGCTCAAGTCCGGGGCGCATGGCGATGCCTGGCTGATGCGCAAGCTGATGCCGCTTTATTCCCGTGCCCTGTCGGCAGTGCTGGAACGGCCGCGCCGCCTGTTCCTGGGCGTCGGCCTTGCCTTCGCAGCCGCCGCACTGGCCTATCTCGCGGTGGGCAAGACCTTCATGCCCACGATGGATGAAGGCGCCATTGTGGTGCAGCTGGCCAAACTCCCCTCGATCAATCTCGACCGCACCTTGCAGGTGGACCGGGCTGTGCAGAAAGCGATCATGGCGCGGGTTCCGGAAGTAATCGAGGCGATCGCCCGCACCGGCAGTGACGAGATTGGTCTGGATCCGATGGGGCTGAACGAGACCGATCTTTTCCTGATGCTGGCTCCCCGCGAGGCGTGGAAAGTCCGTGACAAAGAGGCCATCGTCGACGAGGTGCGCGCGGTGATGAAGGATTTTCCGGGCGTCAGCTACACTTTCACCCAACCGATCGAGATGCGCACCGCCGAAATGCTCACGGGCAGCCGCGGCGATCTTGCCATCAAGCTGTTCGGCCCCGACCTGGCGGAGTTGGGCCGCCTCTCGGAAGCCATCCGGGCCGCGGTTAAGAATGTCCAGGGCGCGACGGAGGTCTTTACCGTCGCCGACGATACGGTGCGGTATCTGCAAACGGATATCGACCGCATGGCCGCCGGCGCGGCGGGCATTTCCACCCAGACGTTGCAGGAAGAGATGCGGGCACGCCTGGAAGGCCTGGGCGCGGGCATTGTTACCAGCACCGTCCGGCGTATCCCCATCGTGATCCGGGGCAACGAAGACCTGCACAATCGCCCGGAACTCTTCTCCGATATCGGGGTATCAACCGACAATGGCGGGATCGTGCATGTGGGCGATGTGGCGCGCATCACCCAGCCGGAAGGGCCAGTCCGCATCCAGCGCGAGAATGCATCCCGCTTTGCCACCATCCAGGCCAATGTCGCCGGCCGTGACCTGGTGGGCTTCGTGGAGGCGGCACAAGTCGCAGTGGACCAGCAGGTGAAGCTGCCCACCGGCTACCGGCTGGAATGGAGCGGGGCGTTC
The DNA here is from genome assembly GCA_963835715.1 of uncultured Alphaproteobacteria bacterium. Lineage (GTDB taxonomy): Bacteria > Pseudomonadota > Alphaproteobacteria > Micropepsales > Micropepsaceae > Rhizomicrobium. Next base: position 111,668 of record CAWIGN010000001.1, on the reverse strand, counting down.
CAGAATCAACGCCGTGCGGCACAGCGCCTGATGATTGTGGTGCCTCTGGCTCTCGGTTTGATCTTCCTGGTGCTGTTCGCCACGCTGGGGTCGGTGCGCCAGTCGGTTCTGATTCTGGCCAACATCCCGCTGGCGTTGATCGGCGGCATCCTGCTGCTATGGCTGTCGGGAGACTATCTGTCCGTGCCTGCGTCGGTGGGCTTCATCGCTTTGCTGGGCATCGCCGTGCTCAACGGACTGGTGCTGATTGTGTACTTCAATCAGCTGCTGGCGCAGGGACTTGCGATGCGCGAAGCGGTCTATGACGGTGCCAGGCGGCGGCTTCGCCCGGTTCTGATGACGGCAAGCATTGCGGCATTGGGTTTGGTGCCACTGCTGTTCGCCACCGGTCCCGGCTCGGAAATCCAAAAGCCGCTGGCCATCGTGGTGATCGGCGGATTGATCACGTCCACGGTGCTTACCCTGTTCCTGCTACCGATCCTGTTCGAGCGTTTCGGAGTGGCGCGGGATGTTCGTCGGCCTGCACCGGCGAGGGCCGTCGCATGACCCTGGCCAAACTGACCCTGGCCTGTCCGCAGGCGCTGGCCGAACAGATGGTTGAATTCCTGCTGGAAAGCCCATCGCTGAGAGATGGCTTTACGACCTTGGCCGGCAGCGGTCACGGCGCCGATTTCGCCACAGCGTCATTGCGCGAAAGGGTGCGCGGCCGAATCCAGGTCACGCTGGTGATGACCATCCTTCCGGCAGGCGATATTCCCGCCCTGCTGGCGCAATTGCGGGCACAGTTCCGGGCGCCGCACATCCGCTACTGGACCGAGCCGGTCCAGTCGCTTGGAGATTTGACATGAAGGCCCTTGCCTTTCTTTCACTCCTGTTGCTCCTGTCCGGCGCCGCGATGGCGCAACAGGCCGCAGTGCGCCATCCGCTTATCGCGGTGGTCCAGTCGCCCAGTCTCTCCTTCATGCCGCCGCACGATATGGTGGATCGCGTGATGAGCGAAGATCCCGGCGTGCAGCGGGCCAGCGCGCTGCTCAGGTCGGCTCAGGCCGAAGCGCGCGGCCGCGAAGCCGGGCCGCATGAATTCACCTTGCATGGCGAGTATGTCACCCGGGCCACCAATCTCGAGGGCCGCCTGGACGAATGGACCACCGGCATAAGCCGCGGCATCCGGCTGCCCGGCAAGTCCGAGGCCGACAGCAAGATCGGCGAATTCACCGTCGCGGTCGCCGAGAACGGGTTCGGCGATGCACGCCATCAGGCCGCAACCTCTCTCAAAGTCCTGTGGCTGGCATGGGTCTTGTCGGAAGCCGAGGCCCAGCTCACCAATGACGAGGTCGCCAGTTATGCGCAACAGCTTCAGGCAGCTGAACGCAGCCGCCAGCTGGGCCATGCCGCAACACTTCAGGTGGAACAGGTCCAAGCCTCATTGGCGCTGGTGAAAGCCCAGGCCGCCCAGGCCGCGCAATCGCGGCTGGACGCCCGGATGACACTTCAGCGCAGCTTTCCGGGCGTGGTGTTGCCGGCGACGGCGCCCCTCATGCCGGAACCGGCGCCGCCTCCCGGCGACTGGAACCAGTGGCGCGCCGCCGTACTCGACGATAATCACGAGATCAAGATGGCGCGCAGCGAGGCCGATCGGCGCGCATGGCTGGCGCGACGCGCATCGATGGATCGATTCGCCGACCCCACGCTCGACCTGCGGACATTTCAGGAGCGGTCGGGGCATGAAACCGGATTCGGGATTGGGTTCACCATGCCGATCGGTGGCGCCCTGCGCAGCGCCGTAGCGGACCAGGCAGCGGCAGAAGCGGCGGCGGCGTCCATCGCCGCCCACCGGGTTGCCCGCGATGTGCAGATCGTGGCCGACCGCGACGTGATCCAGGCGCAGCAGGGGCTTTCCGCATGGAGCCAGGGCAAAGCCGCTGCCGTCGCCAGCGGCCAGATGACGGCGCGCATGCGGCGCGCACGCGAACTGGGAGAGATGAGCATGACCGATCTGCTGACTGCCGAGCGCCAGGACCTGGACGTTCGGCGAGCGGAGTTGCGGTCCCGCGCTGTCGCCCATGGCGCAATCCTTCAGCTGATGATTGATGCGCATCGGATCTGGTCCCTGAGTGACGAATAGGAAGGTTAGCGCCTCGGCCTCGGGCGCGTGGAAGCTTCGAAGTGTCTCGATGGCCTTCGCAAAGATAACGGCTCGCGGAAAGACCCGGCGCGTCGCTCCGACGGCGGCAAGGGCAGGGCTTTCTTTCAGATGGTAATGTCCGCTATCGGCGCAAAGCGGACATTGGGTTGGTCGGCGTTGAATGACCGCTTTTGACCCAAAGTGGACATTCCGCCGACGTTTTCCAGGGTTCCGTTTTCTGCCTGCACGGTGATCAAACGGGTAGGTAAGTCTGAATCTCCGCTTTCGCGCAAAGCTGATATTCGCATTGGGTGCGTCCGCGCCTAGGTCTTGTTTGTGCGACACGCCGCACAAGCTCGTGCTTCTGCCGGTTTCCCAAGTGTTCGCCGAATTGAGAGTTTAGGCCAGCCGGTTCGCCTGCACTGGCTCTTAGCGTGGGGCGAAGTCAGCGACTCAACGGCGAACTGACTGTGAGTTTCATATGGCGTCTCCGGTGAGACTGCAGCAATAGGCAGAACTCAAAGTTCTTGTTTTTTTTGAATAGATGTTACCTTCATCGTACTGGGGCGGCACCAAATCGTCGCCTGGTGGTAATGTTGCGTGGTAGCAGTATATCTGTTTTCGCGAATTGGTGGCGGTAGTGGTGGCTGTGCGAACGGGGGCTGTATCCCGGAAAGTTTCAATCTTTTCGTGATTTTTATAGGATTTTCGGGTTTTTGGTACCCAGTAGGACTTGATGGTGAAGCGCAGTACCCCAATAAAAATTATCGCCGACAACCGCAAGGCGCGCTACGCCTATGCGATCGGCGACACGCTGGAAGCCGGCATCATGCTGATGGGCTCGGAGGTCAAGTCCCTGCGCTCGGGCAAGACCACCATTTCGGAAAGCTACGCCCATGCCAAGGACGGCGAGCTGTGGCTGGTGAACGCCTATATTCCCGAATACACCCAGGCCAGCCGCTTCAACCACGAGCCCAAGCGCACCCGCAAGCTTCTGGTGCACAAGCGCGAGGCGGCGAAACTGGCGGCCGCCATCCAGCGCGAAGGCATGACGCTGATTCCGCTGAAAATGTATTTCAACGCCAAGGGGCGCGCGAAGCTGGAACTGGGCATCGCCAAGGGCAAGAAGCTGCACGACAAGCGCGAGACCGAGAAACAGCGCGACTGGCAGCGCGACAAGGCCAGGCTGCTGCGGGATAAGGGGTGAGGAGCGGTTTGCCGCAGGCAAACGAAATGGCCCGGCGGACCATTTCGCGCGACGCCTCCCTCGCTTCGCTCGAAGAGGGGCCAGCTTTTCTAATTCGCTACGCTCATAAGAAAAGCTAGGCCAACGCCGCGAGCCTGGGCGAGCGGCCGCAGGGTGATCTCAGGGTAATGCCTTTTTAACGCCCGATAAATTCTCAGGCTTTCGCCTTTTCCTTGACCGCACGCTTTTTCTTGGGCGCCGGCGGATTCAGCGCTTCGGCGGCGGCCTCCGCCGCTTCCTTTTCCAGGCGCAGGGCCTTGAGCCGGGCGGTTCTGGCGTCGGTCTCGGTGCGTTCCTTGCGGATATCGCTGAAAAGCTGACGGTCGCGCCGCTCCGTCGCGGTGGCACGATCCTCGGCCTTGAACATCGGGTTCAGTCTGTCTGATTTGTTTGCCATGCGCTGCAATAGCACGAAATGGCGGTTTGTGCCGGTTTTATATCAGTGCGCCAACGCCTTGGCCTTGGCGACGACATCCTCGAACATTTTAGTCGTCAAAACCCCTGTATTGGTGTTGTAACGCGAGCAGTGATAGCTGGAAATCAGCTTGAACTTGCCGATATCGTAGCTGACGCCGTGCTTGAAGGGGTGCAGCGCCTTGCGCGCGCCCAGGGTATCGCACACCGAGTCATGGGCGATCTTGCCCAGCGCCAGGATGACTTTCACCTTCGGCAGGTTTTCCAGCTCGCTTTTCAGGAACGGACGGCAGGTCCTGATCTCCAGAGGCTCCGGCTTGTTCTGCGGCGGTACGCAGCGCACCGCATTGGCGATGCGGCAATTCACCAGTTCCAGCCCGTCGTCGGCGCGTTCGCGGTACACGCCTTTGGCCAGCGCGTATTTGAGCAGGGTGGCGTAGAGCAGGTCTCCCGCCCAGTCACCGGTGAAGGGGCGCCCGGTGCGGTTGGCGCCCTGCAGTCCCGGCGCCAGCCCCGCGATCAGGATGCGGGCGGTCAGGGGACCGAAGCTGGGGACGGGGGCGTTGAACCAGTCCGGATATTTGGCGCTGTTGGCATCGCGGAACGCCTTCAATCGAGGACAAAGCGGGCAGTCATGCGGCGGGGCGGCGGGCGGTTTCATCCTGCCGCACTAGAACCAGCGCTCCGCGAAGTCCAGATGCGCCGATTGCGGCATCGTGCGCCCAGCGGATAGAAAAGCCCATGATCCTGATCGCGCTGGGTGCAAACCTGCCGAGTTCCGCCGGACCGCCGGCGGTGACCCTGCGGCACGCCTTGATCCGGCTGCAAGAGCAGGGGGTAAAAATCCTGTCGGTCTCATCCTTCTACCGCACCCCGGCCTGGCCCGATCCGTCCGAACCGGCCTTCATCAATGCGGTCGCGGCCGTCCAAACCGGGCTCCCGCCCGCCGAATTTCTGGCGCTCCTGCATGCGGTGGAAGCGGGCTTCGGGCGACGGCGCGGCGCCGCCAATGCGCCGCGCACCCTGGACCTGGACCTGCTGGATTACGATGGGCGGATCCTGTCGTCCGGCATGATTCTGCCCCATCCGCGGATGGCGGAACGGACCTTCGTCCTGGTGCCCCTGGCAGAGATTGCGCCCCACTGGCGCCATCCGGTCACCGGCCTGGGGGCGGCCGATCTGTTGGCCTGCCTGCCGGACAGGGGCGCCCCTAAAAAACTCGCATAAGACACGCTTTTCTGTTATTGCCGGCGCCAACCCCTGATGGCGGCGGCTTTTCGGGTCGCTAAGCTATTGATTTGAATAGAACTAATAAGGACTCCCATGGCCCGCGTCACCGTCGAAGATTGCGTCGACAAGATTCCCAACCGTTTTGACCTGGTTCTGACCGCCGGTTTTCGGGCGCGCCAGCTTTCGGGCGGCGCCGAACCGATGCTGGAACGCGACCGCGACAAGAATCCGGTGGTGGCCTTGCGCGAAATCGCCGCCAAGTTGATCAAGCCGGATGAGGCCAAGGAAGATTATATCCGCTCGCTGCAGAAGCATGCCGAAGTGGACGAGCCCGAAGAAGCCCGCCCCGAGGCCGACGACCGCGAGGATCCCTCGCACCGCCAGGTTACCGAGGAAGAGCTGCTGCGCGCCTTGACCACCGAGGCCCAGCGCCGCGCCGAGCCCCAGCCCGAGCCGGAAGCCGACTACGAGGAGTGAGCCGGGTCCGACGAAACGGTCCAGTGGACCGTTTCGCCCGGCGAACGCCGCGAGCTTGGGCGAGCGGCAGGCGGCCATAAGCACCATTTTGAGCGACGAACGCCCGGCGCGCACGCGAAGGGCAGGGCGGCGCGCGAAAGCGCGTGAGCAGGTCCAGTGGACCGTTTCGCCCGGCGAACGCCGCGAGCTTGGGCGAGCGGCAGGCGGCCATAAGCACCATTTTGAGCGACGAACGTCCGGCGCGCACGCGAAGGGCAAGGCCGATTTCCGCCATTTTTGACCTTCGGGGTTAAGGCGGAACCACAGAATTCCTATATACTGGGGTAATGAGGACCCAGACCCCGGAACCCGCGGCCCCAAAAGCCGCGAAAGGTGTTGCCGTCGCCGCCGCCCCTGCTGTGGCGGGGCGTGGCCGCCGCCGGCTGATGCGCCAGACCGACCTGGTCGAACGCGTGCTGGCCTATGATCCGGACGCCGACGAGGCCCTGCTCAACAAAGCCTATGTCTATGCCATGACGGCGCATGGCAAGCAGTTCCGCGCCTCCGGCGATCCCTATTTCGCCCATCCGCTGGAAGTCGCCGCCATCCTCACCGACCTCAAGCTGGACGTGCCCACCATCGTGACGGCGCTCCTGCACGACACGATCGAGGACACGCTGGTCACCTATGAGGATATCCAGGAGAAATTCGGCGACGAAATCGCCAACCTGGTGGATGGCGTCACCAAGCTGTCGCAGCTGGAAGTCTTTTCCGAGCGCACCAAGCAGGCGGAGAATTTCCGCAAGCTGATGCTGGCCATCACCAGCGACATCCGCGTTCTGCTGGTCAAGCTGGCCGACCGGCTGCACAATATGCGCACGCTGGGCTATATCGACAAGCCGGACAAGCGCCGGCGCATCGCCCAGGAGACGGTGGATATCTACGCGCCGCTGGCGGGGCGCATCGGCATGCAGAACATGCGCGAAGAGCTGGAAGACCTGGCCTTCGCCGAGCTCGACCCGGAGGCGCGCAACTCCATCGTCACCCATTTCGCGCGGCTGGACATGGTGGGCGGCGACCGGGTGGGGCGCATCGCCGACCAGATCAAGCGCCGCCTGGCCGAGCATGGCATGGAGGCCTGGGTCTATGGCCGCGGCAAGCGGCCCTTTTCCATCTGGCGCAAGCTGCAGACCAAGAAGCTTTCCTTCGAGCAGCTTTCCGACATTTTCGGCTTTCGGGTGATCGTGAGCTCGACGGCGGATTGCTACCGCGCGCTGGGCATCATCCATACCAGCTGGCAGATGGTGCCCGAGCGCTTCAAGGACTTCATCTCCACGCCCAAGCCCAACGGCTATCGCAGCGTGCACACCACGGTGATCGGGCCGGAGAAGCAGCGGGTGGAAATCCAGATCCGCACCCAGGAAATGCACGACATTGCCGAGCGCGGCGTTGCCGCCCATTGGCGCTATCGCGAGCATGTGCCCGACGCGGGCAAGGAAGACAGCGTCACCTATGGCTGGCTGCGCGACATGGTCGACCTGCTGGAGCGCGGCGACAGCGCCGAGGAGGTGCTGGAGCATTCGCGGCTGGCGATGTACCAGGACCAGGTTTTCTGCTTCACCCCCAAGGGCTCGCTGATTTCCCTGCCGCGCGGGGCGACGCCGATCGATTTCGCCTATGCGGTGCATACCGACCTGGGCAACAGCGCGGTGGGCGCCAAGATCAACGGCAATCACGCTCCCCTGCATACCCCGCTGAACAATGGCGACCAGGTGGAAATCATCACCATGCGCGATTCCTCGCCCTCGCCCATGTGGGAGCAGTTCGTGGTGACGGGCCGGGCGCGGGCCGAAATCCGCCGCTTCCTGCGCCATGCCCAGCGCGACGAGCATGTGCGCTTCGGCCGCAAGATCCTGGAAAAGACCTTCACCGACGAGGATCGCGAACTGACCGACAAGGCGGTGGAGGAGGTCGCCAAGATCCTGCGCCTGGCCAAGGCCGAGGACGTCTATGCCGATGTTGGCAGGGGCGCGCTGCGCGGTCATGAAGTGCTGCAGGCGGTGTTTCCCGAGCTCAAGCGTACCGGCAAGGTCGCCAGGAAATCCCTGCCCGGCGGCGTGAAGCCGATCTCCATCCGCGGCCTCACCCAGGGCATTTCCTATACCCTTGGCCAGTGCTGCCATCCTTTGCCGGGCGATCGCATTGTCGGCCTCAAGTCCCCGGGCGAAGGCCTGGTGATCCACACCATCGATTGCGCCGAACTGGACAAGGCGCATGACATGAAAGACTGGCTGGATGTGGGCTGGGGCGAGGGCGCCTCGGAGATGGGCCCGTCGGTGGCTCGCATCCTGGTGCGGATGAAGAACGCGGCCGGCTCGCTGGCGACGGCGGCGACCGCCATCGCCGCCAATGGCGGCAATATTTTCAATCTGAGGATCACCGACCGCAATCCGCTCTATTTCGAGTTCATCGTCGATGTGGAGGTGCGCGACGTGGCGCATTTGCAGAACATCCTGGGCGCGCTACGGGTATCGGACGCGGTCGAATTGGTCGACCGGGTGCGCGAAGCCGAGGAGTGAGACCGGCGAACGCCGCGAACGCCCGGCAAATCGGGCGGCCATCGCAAGGACGCATTTTCGGAGTGGGTATGAACGTCGATCAGGTTTTAGCCGAGTTCAAGAAGTCCGGGGCCTTGCTGGAAGGCCATTTCATCCTGTCGTCGGGGCTGCATTCCGACAAATTCCTGCAGAAGGCGCTGGTGTTCCAGGATGCCAAACGCACCGCCAAGCTGTGCAAGGCGCTGGCCGCCAAGGTGAAGCAGGAAATCAAGGACGAGATCACCGCCATCGTCTCGCCGGCGGTGGGCGGTATCGTGCCGGGCTATGAGATGGGCCGCCAGCTGGGCCTGCCCGCCATGTATGTCGAGCGGGTGGACGGCGAATTCCAGCTGCGGCGCAATTTCACCCTCAAGAAGGGCCAGAAGGTGTTGATGGTGGAGGACATCGTCTCCACCGGCGTGTCGAGCCGCGAATGCATCGCGGCGATACGCAAGACCGGCGCCAAGGTGGTGGCCGCCTGCTGCCTGATCGACCGCTCGGGCGGGGCCGCCAAGGTGGGTGTGCCGCTGATCGCGCTGGCGGAATGGAAGGTGAAGGCCTGGCCTGCCGACCGGCTGCCGCCGCATCTCAAGAACATTCCCGCCGTCAAGCCGGGGAGCAGGGGGCTGGCGTGACCAGGCTGCGCCTCGGCGTCAATGTCGATCATGTCGCCACGGTGCGCCAGGCGCGCGGCGGCGACAATCCCGATCCGGTGCGCGCGGCAATCCTGGCCGAGAGCGCAGGCGCCGACGGCATCACCGCCCATCTGCGCGAGGACCGCCGCCATATTTCCGATGACGACATTGCCCGGCTGGCCCAGGCGCTGACCATCCCGCTGAACCTGGAAATGGCCGCAACCGATGAAATGGCGGCGATCGCGCTGAAGGCCAGGCCGCATGCCGCCTGCATCGTGCCGGAAAAGCGCGAGGAACGCACCACCGAGGGCGGCATCGACGCGGCGGGCCAGCACAACCGCCTCAAATCCATCGTCACTTCGCTGGGGGCGGCGCGCATCCGCGTCTCGATGTTCATCGAGCCGGACAGGCGGCAACTGGATGCCTCCAAGGCGCTGGGCGCGCCGGTGGTGGAACTGCATACCGGCGCCTATGCCAATGCGAGCGGCGCCGAGCGCGCGCAGCTGCTGGAGAAAATCCGCGCGGCCGCCGCCTATGGGACGAGCATCGGCCTGGAAATCCATGCCGGTCATGGGCTCACCTACGACAATGTCAAGGCCATCGCCGCGATCCCCCAGATCCGCGAACTCAACATTGGCCATTTCCTGGTGGGCGAGGCGATGTTCGTCGGGCTTGAGGCCTCCATCGCGCGGATGCGGGCTCTGATGGATGAGGCAAGGAAATGACTGCGAGGGTTTCTTTTTTCCTTGTTGCGAGTTTCTTGATTGCATCTTCGTCGCTCGCGCGCGAGCAGCGCCAGCTACCCAAAACGGTCGGCCCGAGCGCGTTGAATTCTCACGCTGCGCGCATCGAGCACGAGGCGGTGGAGGACCTCAAAGCGGATCGGGCTGGTTCGCCGTGGTCTGTCGATCTCGACATGGTGTTTCCGATCGACAAGGCCGAGTATGAGGCGCTTGGAAAATACGTAATTCTGGTCTTTGCGCTCTTTAGCAACGATCAGACGGAGTTGCCCCTTAGCGGCGCATATGTTGGCGGCACCCCGCTCAAATGCCTGAGGCCTGTACCGCGTGATGTGCCTCCGGCATCCGCCACGGCAAAGGCCTTTGGCAAATTTCGGTCCGACACGCTCTGTGTCCTGCCCATGGACCTTGAACGCGCGGCTAACAGCGTCAAGATCGACTTCGCCAAAAATCACAAGGGACTCGATGTGTCCTATCATTTTATTACTTCCGAGGAACCGGATTTTGTGAAAGCGGATATTGATCCCCAGCCGCTGCCAATGCCTGATCCGGTCATTCTGGAGAAAATCATAGCCAGGGAATATCCCGGTTTTGGCTTTCGGGTTCGCTGATGATCCTTGGCATCGGCAGCGACCTGATCGACATCCGCCGCATCGAGAAAACCCTCGAAAGGCATGGCGCGCGATTCCTCGGCCGGGTTTACACCGATATCGAGCGCGCCAAGTCCGACCGCCGCGCGCAGCGCGCCGCCTCCTATGCCAAGCGTTTTGCCGCCAAGGAGGCCTGCGCCAAGGCACTGGGAACCGGCCTGCACCAGGGCGTTTACTGGCGCGACATGGGGGTTGTTAACCTGCCGGGCGGCAAGCCGACCATAGCGCTGACCGGCGGAGCCCTGAAAAGGCTGGAAAAAATCACCCCGCCGGGGTATCGGCCGCAGATCGACCTCACCATTACGGATGATTTTCCGCTGGCCCAGGCGATTGTCATGATTTCGGCGGTTCCCCTGGGATGATATTGGGATGATTAAAGATTAAGCCCGGTATTCCTTGACAGCGGGGGCTTTCGCCCTCTTTTGTCGCGCCAGCAATTCGGACGGACCAGATGACGGAAACCAAGATGACGGCAAAGCAGCAGGAAGGCGAAACCTGGGGGGAACTCGCCAAGACGGTGATCTATGCCGGCCTGATCGCGATCGTGATCCGCACCTTCCTGTTCCAGCCCTTCAATATCCCGTCGGGCTCGATGGAAAACACCCTGCTGATCGGCGATTATCTGTTCGTGGAGAAATTCTCCTATGGGTACAGCCGCTACACTTTCCCCTTTGGCGCCTGGCCGCTGGGCTCGCAGATGCATGGCCGCTTCCTGGGCAGCGAGCCGCAGCGCGGCGACGTGGTGGTGTTCAAATATCCCCGGGACAATGCCACCGACTTCATCAAGCGGGTGATCGGGTTGCCGGGCGACCGCATCCAGATGATCAACGACGTGCTGTACCTGAACGGCAAGCCGGTGCCGCGCCAGCGCGTCGCCGATTATGTCGGGGACCTGGATGGCGAAGAGGGCCATTGGACCCAGTATCGCGAGACCCTGCCGGGCGGCAAAAGCTATGTCGTCATCGACAAGACCACGGAAGGGCCGCTGGACAATACCGAGCAGTTCGTGGTGCCGCCGGGCCACTATTTCATGATGGGCGACAACCGCGACAACAGCGACGACAGCCGCGAAGCGGTCGGCTATGTCCCGGCGGAAAATCTGGAAGGCAAGGCGCTGTTCCGCTTCTTCTCCACCGACGGTTCGGCGCGCATCTGGGAAGTGTGGAAGTGGCCTTTCTCCATCCGCTATTCACGCATTCTTACCCTGGTGAAATGACGCCTTGCCCGAAGCGCTTTCGCAAAGGCTCGGCCACAGCTTCAAAGACCAGGCATTGCTGAAACGCGCGCTGACCCATGCCAGCGCCAATTCCATCGCCTCGAACGAGCGGCTGGAATTTCTCGGCGACCGGGTGCTGGGCCTGATCGTGGCCGAAAAGCTCCATGGCCTGTATCCGCAGGACGCCGAAGGGGCGCTGGCGCTGAAGTTCAACGCGCTGGCGCGCGGCGCGGCCTGCGCCAAAGCGGCGGCGGCGGCGGGGCTGGCCGAGCATGTGATCCTGGCCAATTCGGAAAAAGCGGCGGGCGGGCGCGGCATGCCCGCCATCCTGTCGGGGGTCTGCGAGGCGGTGATTGCCGCCCTCTATCTCGATGGCGGCATGGACGCGGCGCGGGCCTTCGTCGAACGCTACTGGGCGGAAATGTTCGAGGATCTCGGCAACGACATGCGCGACGCCAAGACCAAGCTGCAGGAATGGGCGCAAAGCCGCGGCAAGGCCGACGCCGCCGCGCCGGTTTATACCCTGAAGGAACGCGCCGGTCCCGATCATGCGCCGCGCTTTGTGGTGGAAGCGCGGGTCAGCGGCCTTGATCCGGTCACCGGCGAGGGCGGCTCCAAGCGCCAGGCCGAGCAGGATGCCGCCACCAAGCTTCTTGCCCAGGTGCAGCCATGACCAGCCGCTGCGGCTTTGCCGCCATTATCGGCGCCCCCAATGCGGGCAAATCCACCCTGATCAATGCGCTGGTGGGATCGAAGATCGCCATCGTCAGTCCCAAGGTGCAGACCACCCGCATGCCGGTGCGCGGCATCGCCATGGTGGGCCAGACCCAGATCGTGTTCGTCGATACGCCGGGAATCTTCCGGCCGCGGCGGCGGCTGGACCGCGCCATGGTGACCAGCGCCTGGGCGGGCGCGGAGGATGCGGACGCGGTGCTGCTGATCGTCGATGCCGCCGATCTTGTCGCCGATGCGAACAGCCTGGGCGCGCGCGACACAAGGGCGATCCTGGAAGGCCTCAAGGGCGGCCCGCCCGGCAAGAAGGCGCTGATCCTCAACAAGATCGACGGCATGAAACGCACCGACCTGCTGCCCCTGGTGGAGAGGTTCCACGCCGAGGGCGTGTTCGAGGACGTGTTCCTGATTTCGGCGCTGAAGGGCCAAGGCGTTGCCGACGTGGCGAGCTGGGTGGCGGCGCGCATGCCCGAGGGACCATGGCTCTATCCCGAAGACCAGGCCGCCGACATCCCCTCACGCCTGCTGGCTGCCGAGGTGACGCGCGAGAAGATCTATCTGCGCCTGCATGACGAACTGCCCTATGCCAGCGCGGTGGAAACCGAAAAATGGGAGGATCGCCGCGACGGCTCGGTCCGAATCGACCAGGTGATCTATGTCCAGCGCGAGGGCCAGAAGGCGATCGTGCTGGGCAAGGGCGGCGCCACCATCAAGACCATCGGCGCCCTGGCGCGGGAGGAACTGGAAGACCCTGTTCGGCCGCCGCGTCCACCTGTTCCTGTTCGTCAAGGTGCGCGAGGATTGGGCGGAGAACAGCGAGCATTACAGGGAAATTGGCCTCGATTTTCCGCATGAATAGGAAGATACCGCTTTTCTTCCCTCGCGGCGCCCCGGCGCATTGCGGAGGGGAGATGTCGCGGCGCCATGTTGGCGGCGGTACGCCAGCTCCGGCTGTGACGGAAGGGGACCGCCAGAATGGAATGGTCTGATGACGCCATTGTGCTGTCTTCGCGCGCCCATGGCGAAACAGGCGCGATCCTGGAGCTGCTGACCCGCGACCATGGCCGTCATGCCGGCCTGGTGCGGGGCGGCGCGTCGCGCCGGGTGAAGCCGGCATTGCAGCCGGGCAATTCGGTCCATGTGCAGTGGCGGGCCCGGCTGGAGGAACATCTGGGCAGCTTCACCTGCGAACTGGCGCGGGCGCGGGCGGGCGAACTGATGGACAGCCGCGACGCGCTGGCCGGCCTTAACGCCTTCACCGCCATTGCGAGCGCCACCATGCCCGAGCGCGAGGCCCATGCCGCGGTCTTTCTGGGCGGCGAGATCCTGCTGGATGCCATGATGACGAGCGACGCGGCGCATTGGCTGCCGCTCTATGTGCGCTGGGAGGCGGGCCTGCTGGAGGCGCTGGGCTTCGGCCTGGACCTGGGCGAATGCGCCGCCACGGGCGTCCGCGACGATCTTGCCTATGTTTCGCCCAGGAGCGGGCGTGCGGTATCGCGCGACGGGGCCGGCATATATGCCGACCGGCTGTTCAAGCTGCCGCGATTTTTGACGGCAGACCGCCACGAAGAGGTCCGGGCCGACGCGGTGACGGGCGGGTTGGCGCTGACCGGGCATTTCCTGCTGGAACGGGTGCTGCGGCCGCACGGCAAGGACATGCCGCCCGCCCGGCAACGCCTGGATAGGATCGCGGTCCGCGAATCAGAATAAAAGCGATCCATGGTTGCCCTTCCCGACGAAATCCGTTCCGAACCCCTGAGCAAGGCATTGGCCGAGCGCTATCTGGCCTATGCTCTTTCCACCATCACCCAGCGCGCGCTGCCCGATGTCCGCGACGGGCTCAAGCCGGTGCATCGCCGCATCCTCTACGGCATGCGGCTGCTCCGGCTGGACCCCGATTCCGCGTTCAAGAAATCCGCCAAGGTGGTGGGCGACGTCATGGGCTCCTTCCATCCCCATGGCGACCAGGCGATCTATGACGCGCTGGTGCGCCTGGCGCAGGAATTTTCGGTGCGCTATCCGCTGGTCGACGGGCAGGGCAATTTCGGCAATGTCGATGGCGATAACGCCGCCGCCATGCGCTACACCGAAAGCCGCCTGACCGAGGCGGCCGGCGCCCTGCTGGACGGACTGGACGAGGATGCGGTCGATTTCCGCACCACCTATGACGGGGAGACGCTGGAGCCGGTGGTGCTGCCCGCCGCCTTTCCCAACCTGCTGGCCAATGGCTCGAACGGCATTGCGGTGGGCATGGCGACCTCCATTCCGCCGCACAATCTGGGCGAGCTTTGCGCCGCCACCATCGCGCTGATCGAAAACCCGAATATCCAGGATCGCAGCCTGCTGAAATTCGTGCGCGGACCGGATTTCCCCACCGGCGGCATCCTGGTCGAGGACCAGGCGGCCATCGCCGAAGCCTACAAGACCGGCCGCGGCAGTTTCCGGGTGCGGGCGCGCTGGGAAAAGGAAGAGGGCAGTCGCGGCGCCTGGCAGATCGTGGTCACCGAAATTCCCTACCAGGTGCAGAAATCCAAGCTGATCGAACGCATCGCCGAGATGCTGGAGCAAAAGAAGCTGCCGCTGCTCGACGATATCCATGACGAAAGCGCCGAGGATATCCGCATCGTGCTAACCCCCAAGAGCCGCACGGTCGAGCCGGAAATCCTGATGGAGCAGCTGTTCCGCGCCTCCGACCTGGAAGCGCGCCTGCCGCTGAACATGAATGTGCTGGACAGGGGCCTGGTGCCCAAGGTGATGAGCCTGAAGGAGGTCCTGGCGGCCTTCGTCGGCGCACCGGCGCGAGGTGCTGGAGCGGCGTTCGGCCTTCCGGCTGGCCAAGATCGCGGCGCGGCTGGAGGTGCTGGAGGGCTATCTCGCGGTCTTCCTCAATCTCGACAAGGTCATCAGGATCATCCGCACCGAGGACGAGCCCAGGCCGAAACTGATGAAGGCCTTTTCGCTCACCGAGGTGCAGGCCGAAGCCATTCTCAACATGCGGCTGCGGTCCTTGCGCAAGCTGGAAGAAATGGAGATCCGCGGCGAGCATGACCGCCTGACGAAGGAGCAGAAGGAACTGAAGACGGCTGCTGGGTTCGGAAAAGCTCAAGTCGGAACGGCTGATCGAGGAAGTGAAGGAGATCGACGCCAAGTTCGGCCTCAAGACCGCGCTCGGCAAGCGCCGCACCGAAATCGCCAAGGCCGCCGAAGTGGCGGAGATGGCGGCGCTGGCCGAAGCATGTCGAGGAGCGCGCCAACCACGGTGGAGCACGAGCCCATCACGGTGGTCTGCTCCGCCAAGGGCTGGCTGCGGGCGCTCAAGGGCCATCAGGAACAATCGGGTGACGACAAATACCGCGAAGGCGACCGCGCCCGTTTCTGGTTCCATGCCCAGACCACCGACCAGATCATGCTGCTGGCCACCGATGGCCGCTTCTTCACCCTGGACGGGTCCAAGCTTCCGGGCGGGCGCGGCAATGGCGAGGCCATCCGCACCTTCATCGACCTGCCGCCCGAGGCCGACATCGTCACCATGTTCGCGCATGTGCCGGGCCGCAAGCTGTTGGTCGCCGCCACCAGCGGCCATGGCTTCGTCACCAGCGAAGACGATGCGGTGGCGATGACCAAGAACGGCAAGCGGGTGATGAATGTGAAGCCGGGCGTGGAAGCGGTGTCCTGCCGCCCGGTGGACGGCGACACGGTCGCGGTGGTGGGCGAAAACCGCAAGCTGCTGATCTTCAAGCTGGAGGAGGTGCCGGAAATGGGGCGGGGGCAGGGTGTCTATCTGCAGCGCTACAAGGATGGCGGGCTGGTCGATGCGGCGACCTTCACCTGGAAGGCCGGATTGAAGGACGAGAACGGGCGGGCGTTCGCGCCTTCCGAGCTCAAGGATTGGCGCGGCGAGCGTGCCCAGGCGGGCCGGATCGTGCCGCGCGGCTGGGCCAAGTCGGGGAAATTCGCTGCCGGTTAGCCGATGATTTGGTTAATTGCGCGGATGTCTCGAAAAGGGACAGCACGATTGGGCTTGGCTATAGTCGGCCCCCGATGTCCGTCGTCCGCCCTTTTGCCCTTTTGTTCCTCGCCTGCGTGTCGGTCCTTGCCGCCGCGCGCGCGCCGTACCGGGATCTGGATGCCGGCGCGGTGGTGCATCTGGCCCTGGCGCCATCGGCGCTCGCCGGTGGCCACGCCGGGGCGCGCCCCCGTGTCATCCGGGACGGGACGCGGCCTGGCGATGACCGGCGAAACGACTTTCCCGCTTCGGTGACGATGACCATTCTGCCGGATCTGACGCCGCCGACACCAGCCGAAAGGCGCGATGCGGCTGCCGCGTCGCGCCTCGCGGGCCGCCTCACCCCGGAAATGCGCGCGAATTTCGATCTGTTCCTGTATGTCAGCAAGGCCGATGGCGGCCCGCTGGCCCAGCGCATGTATGTGTTCTCCAAACAGCCGGATGACGGCCTCAAGCTGACCTATGACTGGCCGGCGTCCACGGGGCGCGAGCAAGCGGAGACCAATGCGCAAGGGCGCCGCGTCCTGACCGCGACGCCGAAGGGCTTTTATGAACTGGACCCCCAGCGCATGTACCGGCGCTATCATTCCGCCAGCTGGGACCAGGACATGGCGAGCACCATGTTCTTCGATTGGGAGCGTGCCGGCCGGCAGACCGGTCTGGCCATACATGCCGCCTCCGGCGAGGACATCGCCAGGCTGGGCAGCCGCGCCAGTGCGGGCTGCGTGCATCTGGCGCCGCAAGATGCGGCCACCCTCTACCAGCTGATCCGCACGCGCTATCGCGGGGCCGTGCCGCGCCTGGCCTATGATGACGAAACCCGCACCGCGAGCAACCGGGGCGACTTCATGCACGATGCCCGGGGCCATCTGAAAATGACGGATGGCTATCGCGTGCTGGTCCTGGTCGAGGATTATGGCGGCGACGACGTCGTCGCCGCGCTCTACTAGGCGCGCCGTAATTCGTACAGGGCGATGGCCGCGGCATTGGAGACGTTGAGGCTTTCCATCGTCCTGGAGATCGGGATGAAGGCGGAAACCTCGCAATGTTCCCGCACCAGCCGGCGGATGCCGGTGCCTTCCGAGCCCAGCACCAGCGCCACGTCGCCCGGCGGCACGGCCTGCGCCAGGCTGGATTCGCCATCGCCTGCCAGGGCGATACGCCAGAAGCCGTGTTCGGCCAATTCGTCCAGCGTGCGGGTGATGTTGACCACCTCGACATAGGGGATGAGATCCAGGGCGCCCGAGGCGGCCTTGGCCAATGCCCCCGACTGGGGCGGGGCATGGCGGTCCTGGACCACCACCGCGGTGACACCGAAAGCCGCCGCCGTGCGCAGAATCGCGCCGACATTGTGGGGGTCGGAAAGCTGGTCCAGGACCAGGATCAGGCGGCGCCCCGCCGTTCCGCGGCTCGGCCAGAATATCGTTCAGATCCCGGGATTTGAGCGGCCATGCCTCCAGGGCGGCCCCCTGATGCACCGCGCCGGGGGGAAGCAGGCGGTCTATCGCACCCGGTTCCAGAGTTTCGACCTGCACCCGCTGGAGCAATTTTTCGCCCAGCGTCTGGATCGCCCGGGGGGTCAGGGCGGCCCGGCCGAGCTTGCGATGGGGGTTGGCCAGGGCGGCCTGGACCGCATGCAGGCCATAGAGCCACTCGCTGCCGGTCTGGCGCCGCCCGGCGGGCTTTCCGCCCGTCCGTTCCGCCTTTTCCGCGGTTTTTCCGGCCGGTTTCGGATAGAAATGGCGACGGTCCTTGCGAAAATCCCTGGGTCCCATGCGGCGCTTATAAAGAAGTGGCGCCGCCGGTAAAGCGCCGCTCTCCAAACCCCTTGGAAAAACCGGGATTTTCCTGAAAAAACACCTATTGACACACAGCCCCCGTTGACCAATAACCCGCGATCCGCAGCCACACCTTTTGGAGGTTTTTTTTCGCTCGTTCGCACGGATACGGGCGAAAGCAGATGCGCCGGCCGGTAACTGGGTTTCTAACCCGTTGACCAAGTTGGAAATTTAACCGGAGGGGTGCCCGAGTGGCTAAAGGGGACGGACTGTAAATCCGTTGGCTACGCCTACGCTGGTTCGAATCCAGCCCCCTCCACCATTCCTCGTCCGCAAGGACGGCGAATGGCGAGAGCTAAGAGGCGCCGCGAAGCGGCGCGAAATGCCCGGCACGCGAAAGCGGGAAGGGCGCTGAATTTGAGTAGGGACGCCGGCGTGACGCACGAAGTGAGTAGAGAAGGAAGTCGAATTCGGCGGGTGTAGCTCAATGGTAGAGCAACAGCCTTCCAAGCTGATGACGAGGGTTCGATTCCCTTCACCCGCTCCAGGCCTCCGGCGAAGCCGGAAGAGACAGAAGTAACAGCGGCGCGAGCCGAATGAGAGACGAAAGAGACAGGACGTCATGGCGAAAGCAAAGTTTGAGCGTAACAAGCCGCACTGCAACATTGGCACGATTGGCCATGTTGACCATGGCAAGACGTCCTTGACGGCGGCGATCACGAAGGTCCTGGCGGAGACGGGCGGGGCGACGTTCACGGCGTACGACCAGATCGACAAGGCGCCGGAAGAGAAGGCGCGCGGGATCACGATTTCGACGGCGCATGTGGAGTATGAGACCAAGGCGCGCCACTACGCGCATGTCGACTGCCCCGGCCATGCGGACTATGTGAAGAACATGATCACGGGCGCGGCGCAGATGGACGGCGCGATCCTGGTGGTTTCGGCGCTCGGACGGCCCGATGCCGCAGACCCGCGAGCACATTCTTCTGGCCCGCCAGGTCGGCGTTCCGGCGCTGGTGGTGTTCATGAACAAGTGCGACATGGTGGACGATCCGGAGCTTCTGGACCTGGTGGAGATGGAAGTGCGCGAGCTGCTTTCCAGCTACCAGTTCCCGGGCGACGACATTCCGATCATCCGCGGCTCGGCGCTGATGGCGCTGGAGAACAAGGAACCCAAGCTGGGCCATGACGCGATCCTGGAGCTGATGAAGTCTGTCGACGAGTATATCCCCCAGCCGGAACGTCCGATCGACCAGCCGTTCCTGATGCCGATCGAGGACGTGTTCTCGATCTCGGGCCGCGGCACGGTTGTGACGGGGCGCGTCGAGCGCGGCGTTGTGAAGGTGGGCGAGGAAGTGGAGATCATCGGCATCCGTCCGACCTCCAAGACCACGGTCACGGGCGTGGAAATGTTCCGCAAGCTGCTGGACCAGGGCCAGGCGGGCGACAATATCGGCGCGCTGCTGCGCGGCATCGAGCGCGACGGGATCGAGCGCGGCCAGGTTCTGGCCAAGCCGGGCAGCGTCACGCCGCACACGGTGTTCGTGGCGGAAGCCTATATCCTGACCAAGGACGAGGGCGGGCGTCATACCCCGTTCTTCGCCAACTACCGCCCGCAATTCTATTTCCGCACCACCGACGTGACGGGGATCGTGAAGCTGCCGGAAGGCACCGAGATGGTGATGCCGGGGGACAATGTCTCGGTGGAAGTGGAACTGATCGTTCCGATCGCGATGGAAGAGAAGCTGCGCTTCGCCATCCGCGAAGGCGGCCGCACCGTCGGAGCAGGCGTCGTCGCGAAGATTTTGAAGTAGGATTTTTGCCGGTGTCACCGGCGCTGCTCACCAGGGCAGCAATGGCGACGCGAAGTAATTGGAATCGTTGCAACGGGGCAGCCGCGGAGCGGCGAACGCCCCGGAGACAACATCTAGGAGTGTAGCTCAGTTGGTAGAGCATCGGTCTCCAAAACCGAGGGCCGTGGGTTCGAGTCCCTCCACTCCTGCCAACTGTATCGAAGAGTTGAAATGGTTGATGTGACGAAAAAGACGATGGTCGAAGCGGACGCGGAAGCGCCCGCGCCGCGCCGTCGCACCTCGCCGCTGCAGTTCTTCCAGGAAGTGCGGCGCGAGATGAGCAAGGTCACCTGGCCGAGCTGGAAGGAAACCTGGCTCACCACCATGATGGTCTTCATCATGGTCGCCTTGACCATGGTGTTCTTCTTCGTCGTGGATTTCGTCCTGAATTACGGCGAGATGCTCTTGATCGGCGCCCGGAGGCTGTACTGATGAGCGAAGCCGGAACCCGCACCAGTGGCGGACGCCAAGTGGTACATCGTCCACACCTACTCGAACTTCGAGAAGAAGGTGTCGGAAGAGATCAAGCGCCAGGCCAAGCTGCAGGATCTCGAGGATCTCGTCGCCGACGTCATCGTGCCGACCGAGGAAGTGATCGAGGTGCGCCGCGGCCAGAAGGTCAATGCCGAGCGCAAGTTCCTGCCCGGCTATGTGCTGCTGCACGCCAAGCTGACCGACGAGGTCTATCACCTGGTCAAGAACGTGGCGAAGGTGACCGGCTTCCTGGGCCAGAACAACAAGCCGATGCCGCTGCGCCAGGGCGAGGTCGACCGCATCCTCAACCAGGTGACCGAGGGCGCCGAGCATCCCAAGTCCACCATCAGTTTCGAGATCGGCGAGCAGGTACGGGTCGCGGACGGTCCCTTCACCTCCTTCACCGGCACGGTGGAGGAAGTGGACGAGGACCGCAGCCGCGTGAAGGTGGCGGTGTCGATCTTCGGCCGCGCGACGCCGGTCGAGCTGGAATACACGCAGGTCGAGAAAATGTGAATTTGAGTGCCGGGCTTGCCCGGCGAGGTCGGCTCCGGGACCGTGTCCGGGCAACCCATCATCCCGCGGGAGAAGCGCAGAGTTTCGTTTGAACCGCTAAGCCGCAAAAAGGAGGCGGCGAGACATGGCAAAGAAGATTACCGGTTACATCAAATTGCAGGTGCCTGCGGGCGCGGCGAATCCGTCGCCGCCCATCGGCCCGGCGCTGGGCCAGCGTGGCCTCAACATCATGGAGTTCTGCAAGGCGTTCAACGCCAAGACCCAGGACCAGGAAAAGAGCATGCCGATCCCGGTGACCATCACCGTGTTCTCGGACAAGTGCTTCACCTTCGAGATGAAGACCGCGCCCGCCTCCTACTTCCTCAAGAAGGCGGCGAAGCTGTCTTCGGGTTCCAAGTCGCCGGGCATCGCGATGGCCGGCAGCGTCACCAGCGCCCAGGTGCGCGAGATCGCCCAGGCCAAGATGAAGGACCTGAACGCCAACGATATCGAAAACGCGATGCTGATGATCGAGGGCTCCGCCCGCTCGATGGGCATCTCGGTGAGGGATTAACCGCCATGGCAACCTCCAAGCGTTTCAAGAAAGCCAGCGAAGGCGTGGACCCCAACAAGACCTACACGGTGGAAGAGGCCGTGAAGCTGATCAAGGCGCGCGCCACCGCCAAGTTCGACGAAACCATCGAGCTGTCGCTCAATCTGGGCGTCGATCCCAAGCATGCCGACCAGATGGTGCGCGGCGTGGTTTCGCTGCCCTCGGGCACGGGCCGCTCGCTTGCGCGTCGCGGTGTTCGCCAAGGGCGCCAAGGCCGAGGAAGCCAAGAAGGCGGGCGCCGACCTGGTCGGCGCCGAAGAGCTTGCCGCCGAAATCTCGGCCGGCAAGATCGACTTCGACCGCTGCATCGCCACCCCGGACATGATGGGCATCGTCGGACGCCTCGGCAAGGTTCTGGGCCCGCGCAACCTGATGCCCAACCCCAAGGTCGGCACCGTGACCATGGACGTGACCCAGGCGATCAAGGATGCCAAGGGCGGCGCGGTCGAGTTCCGCGTCGAGAAGGCCGGCATCGTGCAGGCCGGCGTCGGCAAGGCGAGCTTTGCCGAAGACGCCATCGTCGCCAACATCAAAGCCTTTGTCGGCAGCGTGATGAAAGCCAAGCCGTCGGGCGCCAAGGGCAACTATATGAAAAAGATTTCCATCTCTTCGACCATGGGCCCGGGGGTGAAGATTTCCCTGGCTTCGGTCGGTGCCGGGGGAGCGGCTGCGTAATTGAAGGGCCGTCACGACAAACGCGTTGGTGAAAAGCCAGGCGAGGAAAGTGACGGAATGTAATTGGAATCTGTAGGCGCAGGGCCTCCGCGAAGCGGAAATGGCCCCAAGCCTGCAAAACGAATTCCGGCGGACGATCGCCGGAACTGTCCGAGACTGCTGGAGTCCCCGATGCCTTTGGCGGAGGAGACTTAAAACTCTCCAGCACAGACAGGGAATGAACCGGATTTCGGGCCTTCTTTGATGAGAAGGGGCGCGCCGTTCGGGTTTGGACCCTGGGGCAGAATGACAGCAACAGGGTTGGCACGCGGATCGTCACGCGGGCCGACGTTAGGAGAGCAAAGTGGAAAAAGCCAAAAAGGCGGAAGTCGTCGAAGACCTGAATGGGGTCTTTGCGAAGGCCGGCTCGGTGGTGGTCGCCCACTATTCCGGCATGACGGTTGCCGACATGGCCGATCTCCGCTCGCGCATGCGCGCGGACGGGGCGTCGTTCCGTGTCGCCAAGAACCGTCTGGCGGTACGCGCTCTGAAAGGAACGCCGATCGAAGGCATCGCGCATCTCTTCAAGGGGCCGACCGGTATCGCTGTCAGCGATGATCCGGTTGCCGCTTCGAAGGTTGCCGCCGCCTATGCCAAGGATAACGACAAGCTCGTGATCCTGGGTGGTTCGGTGGGAAGCACGGCACTGGACGCGGCGGGGGTCCAAGCCCTCGCGACCCTGCCGTCGCTCGATGAACTGCGTGGCAAGATCGTGGGCCTGCTTGTGGCGCCCGCGACCAAGATCGCCGGGATCCTCCAGGCTCCCGCCGGTCAGCTTGCCCGTGTCATCGGTGCCTATTCCTCGAAGGACGCGGCATGAAGCAGCGGCCAGGCGCGCGAATTGAAGCCGTCCGGCCTTGCGACAAATAGTGAAGATGACCGCTTGACAACGTAAACATCCAAACCTGAACCAATTGAAGGAACTGAAAATGTCGAAGATCGAAAAGCTCGTTGAAGACCTGTCCTCCCTGACCGTCCTGGAAGCCGCGGACCTCGCCAAGCTCCTGGAAGACAAGTGGGGCGTTTCCGCCGCCGCGCCGGTTGCCGCTGCCGCTCCGGCCGCTGCCGCCGCTGCCCCGGCTGCCGAAAAGACCGAATTCACGGTCGTTCTCACCGAAGCCGGCGACAAGAAGATCAACGTAATCAAGGAAGTGCGTGCGATCACGGGCCTGGGCCTCAAGGAAGCCAAGGACCTGGTCGAGGGCGCACCGAAGGAAGTCAAAGCCGACGTCAGCAAGGACGAAGCTGCCAAGATCAAGAAGCAGCTCGAAGATGCCGGCGCCAAGGTTGAGTTGAAGTAACAAGGAGGCATCGCGGGTTGAAAAGCCGCGCTGTCGTGCATATTTCGTTCACCCACCCCCCATCGGCGATTCGCCCGCCGATGGGTGCGGTGGCCTTTGCCATTGGATTGAAACTGCTGGTTCCCACCCCGGGCAAACACGGCTCTTGGGCCGTAAAGGACTTATACGGATGACTCTCTCCTTCACCGGACGCAAACGCCTTCGCAAGAATTTCGGCAAGATTCAGGAAATCGCGCAGATGCCGAACCTCATCGAGGTTCAGCGCACGTCCTATGACCAGTTCCTCCAGCTGGTGAAGGGCGATGGCCGCAAGGATGAGGGGCTGGAGGCGGTGTTTCGCCAGGTGTTCCCGATCAAGGACTTCTCGGAGTCCTCGCTGCTGGAATATGTCGATTACCATTTCGAAGACCCCAAATACGACGTCGAGGAGTGCCAGCAGCGCTCCATGACCTATGCCGCGCCGCTGAAGGTGACGCTGCGCCTGATCGTGTTCGATGTGGACCAGGAAACCGGCGCCAAGTCGGTCAAGGACATCAAGGAACAGGACGTCTATATGGGCGACGTCCCCTTCATGACCGAAAACGGCACCTTCGTCGTCAACGGCACCGAGCGGGTCATCGTTTCCCAGATGCACCGTTCGCCGGGCGTGTTCTTCGATCACGACAAGGGCAAGACCCATTCCAGCGGCAAGCTGCTCTTTGCCGCCCGCGTCATTCCCTATCGTGGGTCCTGGCTGGATTTCGAATTCGACGCCAAGGACATCGTGCATGTGCGCATCGACCGCCGCCGCAAGCTTCCGGCGACGACCTTGCTCTACGCGCTGGGCCTGACCCAGGAAGAGATACTGGATTATTTCTTCGGCAAGATTTCCTTCAAGCATAACAAGGATGGCAGCTGGTCCACGCCGCTGGACGGCGGCTGGATGCGCAATGCCAAGACTGGCGCGGACTGGAAGAACGCCAAGACCGGCGAAGTGGTGCTGGAGGCCGGCACCAAGATCACCGCCCGCACCCTGCGCAAGCTGGGCGAGGACGGCGTCAAGAGCATCGCCTTCGAACAGGACGAGCTGATCGGCCGTTATTCGGCGCTGGACATGGTCAATCCCGAGACCGGCGAGATCTATATCGAGGCCGGCGACGAACTGACCGCCGACAATCTGGCGACGGCGCTGGAGGCGGGCTTCCATGACGTGGAAGTTCTGAACATCGACGGCATCAATGTCGGGCCCTATATCCGCAACACCCTGGCGGTGGACAAGAACCATTCCCGCGAGCAGGCGCTGATCGACATCTATCGCGTCATGCGCCCCGGCGAGCCGCCGACCATCGACACCGCCGAAACCCTGTTCGGCCAGCTGTTCTTCGATTCCGAGCGCTATGACCTGTCGGCGGTCGGCCGCGTGAAGATGAATATGCGCATGGGCCTGGACGCGCCCGACACGATGCGGGTGCTGCGCAAGGCCGACATTCTGGCCATCCTCAAGGCGCTGGTGGAGCTGCGCGACGGCCGCGGCGAAATCGACGACATCGACAATCTCGGCAATCGCCGCGTGCGCTCGGTGGGCGAACTGATGGAAAATCAGTTCCGCGTCGGCCTGCTGCGCATGGAACGCGCCATCAAGGAACGCATGTCGGCGGTGGACATCGATACCGTGATGCCGCACGACCTGATCAACGCCAAGCCGGTGGCGGCGGCGGTGCGTGAATTCTTC
This sequence comes from uncultured Alphaproteobacteria bacterium, assembly GCA_963835715.1. Classification (GTDB taxonomy): domain Bacteria; phylum Pseudomonadota; class Alphaproteobacteria; order Micropepsales; family Micropepsaceae; genus Rhizomicrobium. The sequence goes on along the minus strand of CAWIGN010000001.1, from coordinate 86,679 downwards.
GGCTCCTCGCAGCTGTCGCAGTTCATGGACCAGCAGAATCCGCTGTCGGAACTGACCCACAAGCGCCGCATGTCGGCGCTGGGACCGGGCGGCCTGACCCGCGAGCGCGCCGGCTTCGAAGTGCGCGACGTCCATCCCACCCATTACGGCCGCATCTGCCCGATCGAGACGCCGGAAGGCCCCAATATCGGGTTGATCAACAGCCTGGCGACCTTCGCGCGCGTCAACAAGTACGGCTTCATCGAAAGCCCCTACCGCAAGGTGAACAACAAGCACCTGACGGACGAGGTCGTGTATCTGTCGGCGATGGAGGAGGCCAAGTTCACGGTGGCCCAGGCCAACGCCACGGTGGACAGCCGCCTGCGCCTGACCGACGAGCTGGTTTCCTGCCGCAAGGGCGGCAACTTCGTGATGACCACCCCCGACCAGGTGCAGTTCATCGACGTTTCGCCCAAGCAGCTGGTCTCGGTCGCCGCCGCCCTGGTGCCGTTCCTGGAAAATGACGACGCCAACCGCGCTTTGATGGGCTCCAACATGCAGCGCCAGGCCGTGCCCCTGCTGCGCCCGGAAGCGCCGCTGGTCGGCACCGGCATGGAAGAAATCGTTGCGCGGGACTCCGGTTCCGCCATCTCGGCGCGCCGTACCGGCGTGGTGGACCAGGTGGACGCCACCCGTATCGTCATCCGCGCCACGGAAGAAGCCGATCCCACCAAGCCGGGCATCGACATCTATCGTCTGCGCAAGTTCCAGCGCTCCAACGCCTCGACCTGCATCAACCAGCGTCCGCTGGTGAAGGTGGGCGACCTCATCGCCAAGGGCGACATCATCTGCGACGGGCCCTCGACGCAGCTGGGCGAGCTGGCGCTGGGCAAGAACGCGCTGGTCGCGTTCATGCCCTGGAATGGCTACAACTTCGAGGACTCCATCCTCATCTCCGAGCGCATTGTCCGCGACGACGTCTTCACCTCGATCCATATCGAGGAATTCGAGACCATGGCGCGCGACACCAAGCTTGGTCCGGAGGAAATCACCCGCGACATCCCGAATGTGGGCGAGGAAAACCTCAAGAATCTGGACGAAGCCGGCATCGTCTATATCGGCGCCGAAGTGCAGGCGGGCGACATTCTGGTGGGCAAGGTGACGCCGAAGGGCGAGACCCCGATGACCCCGGAAGAGAAGCTGCTGCGCGCCATCTTCGGCGAAAAGGCCGCCGATGTGCGTGACACCTCGCTGCGCGTGCCGCCTGGCGTCACCGGCACCATCGTGGAAGTGCGCGTCTTCAACCGCCATGGCGTCGACAAGGACCAGCGCGCCATGTCGATCGAGCGTGCCGAGGAAGAGCGCCTGGCCGAAGACCGCGACGACGAGCTGTCGATCCTGGAGCGCAATATCTTCTCGCGCCTGGCGGAAATCCTGCTCAACAAGACCGCCGCCAGCGGTCCCAAGGGCATGGCCGCCGATACCAAGATCACGCAGAGCGTGCTGGACACGATTGCCAAGCATCAATGGTGGCAGATCGGGCTGCGCAACGACAAGGCGATGGCCGAAATCGAGGGCCTGCGCCAGCAGTATGACGAGTCCAAGTCGCGCCTCGACAAGCGCTTCGCCGACAAGGTTGAAAAGCTGCGCCGCGGCGACGAACTGGCGCCCGGCGTGATGAAGATGGTCCGCGTCTTCGTGGCGGTGAAGCGCAAGCTGCAGCCGGGCGACAAGATGGCCGGCCGTCACGGCAACAAGGGCGTGATCAGCCGCATCGTGCCGATCGAGGACATGCCGCATCTGGAAGACGGCACCGCGGTGGACGTGGTGCTCAATCCGCTGGGCGTGCCCAGCCGCATGAATGTGGGCCAGATCCTGGAGACCCATCTGGGCTGGGCCTGTTCGGGGCTGGGCCGGCAGATCGGCGACATGCTCGACAAGGTCAAGCGCGACGGCAAGCACGAGACGCTGCGCCGTCACCTCAAGAGCATCTATGGCAATGACGAACGGCTGGGCGAAATCGACGAGGAAGGCCTGATCGAACTGGCCGACAATCTGCGTCCCGGCGTTCCGATCGCCACCCCGGTGTTCGACGGCGCCAAGGAAAACGACATTGTCGACATGCTGGAGCAGGCCGGTCTGACCTCTTCGGGCCAGATGACGCTGTATGACGGCCGTACCGGCGATGCCTTCACCCGCCAGGTCACGGTCGGCTACATCTACATGCTCAAGCTGAACCATCTGGTGGACGACAAGATCCACGCCCGTTCGATCGGTCCTTACAGCCTGGTCACCCAGCAACCGCTGGGCGGCAAGGCGCAGTTCGGCGGCCAGCGCTTCGGCGAAATGGAAGTCTGGGCGCTCGAGGCCTACGGCGCCGCCTACACGCTGCAGGAAATCCTGACCGTGAAGTCGGACGACGTGGCGGGCCGCACCAAGGTGTACGAGGCGATTGTCCGCGGCGAGGACACGTTCGAGGCCGGTATCCCCGAATCCTTCAACGTGCTGGTCAAGGAAATGCGCTCGCTGTCGCTCAATGTCGAACTGGTCAACGGACCCACGACGTAATCGGCAAGGCAGCCGCCAACGGATGCAATGAAACGACCCCCGCCCGGCGCCCGGCAATGGGCGGGGAATTCAGAGGAAAACGGTACGGAACCCGCCGATGGCTTCCGCACCAATTGAAAGGACGCTCGAATGAATCAAGAGCTGATGAATGTCTTCGGAACGGTGAAGGAAGTTCCCGCCTTCGACCGCATCAAGATTTCCCTGGCCAGCCCGGACCAGATCCTGCGTTGGAGCCATGGCGAGATCAAGAAGCCGGAAACGATCAATTACCGCACCTTCAAGCCGGAGCGCGACGGTTTGTTCTGCGCCCGCATCTTCGGGCCGGTGAAGGATTACGAGTGCCTGTGCGGCAAGTACAAACGCATGAAGTACAAGGGCATCGTCTGCGAAAAGTGCGGCGTCGAAGTGACGGTACAAAAGGTGCGCCGCGACCGCATGGGCCATATCGAGCTGGCCTCGCCGGTGGCGCATATCTGGTTCCTCAAGTCGCTGCCCAGCCGCATCGGCCTGATCCTGGACATGACGCTCAAGGATCTGGAGCGGGTTCTGTATTTCGAGAATTATATCGTCATCGAGCCCGGCCTGACCCCGCTCCAGGAGCGCCAGCTCCTGACGGAAGACGAGTTCTACAAGGCCCAGGACGAATACGGCAATGACAGCTTCACCGCCGAGATCGGCGCCGAAGCCATCCGCAAGCTGCTCGCCGCCATCGACCTGGAAAAGCTGCGCGACGAAATCCGCTCGGACGTGGCGGGCGCCCCCGGCGGCGAAAAGCAGAAGAAACTGGTCAAGCGCCTGAAGGTGGTGGAAGCCTTCATCGATTCCGGCAACCGTCCGGAATGGATGATCCTGCAGGTTATTCCGGTGATCCCGCCGGAACTGCGCCCGCTGGTGCCGCTGGATGGCGGCCGCTTCGCGACGTCGGATCTCAATGACCTGTATCGCCGGGTCATCAACCGCAACAACCGCCTCAAGCGCCTGATCGAACTCAAGGCGCCGGATATCATCGTGCGCAACGAAAAGCGCATGCTGCAGGAATCGGTGGATGCGCTGTTCGACAATGGCCGCCGCGGCCGCGTCATTACCGGCGCCAACAAGCGCCCGCTGAAGTCGCTCGCCGACATGCTCAAGGGCAAGCAGGGCCGCTTCCGCCAGAACCTGCTGGGCAAGCGCGTCGACTATTCGGGCCGTTCGGTGATCGTGGTCGGTCCCGAGCTCAAGCTGCACCAGTGCGGCCTGCCCAAGAAGATGGCGCTGGAGCTGTTCAAGCCGTTCATCTATGCGCGGCTGGAGGCCAAGGGCTTCAGCCAGACCGTCAAGCAGTCCAAGAAGCTGGTGGAAAAGGAAAGGCCCGAAGTCTGGGATATCCTGGAAGAAGTCATCCGCGAGCATCCCATCCTGCTCAACCGCGCCCCGACCCTGCACCGGCTGGGCATCCAGGCATTCGAGCCGGTGCTGATCGAGGGCAAGGCGATCCAGCTGCACCCGCTGGTCTGTACCGCTTTCAACGCCGATTTCGACGGCGACCAGATGGCCGTGCATGTCCCGCTGTCGCTGGAAGCGCAGCTGGAAGCGCGCGTGCTGATGATGTCGACCAACAACATCCTGTCGCCCGCCAACGGCAAGCCGATCATCGTGCCGACCCAGGACATCGTGCTGGGCCTCTACTACCTGTCGCAGGAACGCGCCAAGGAACCGGGCGAGGGCATGACCTTCAACGATATCGGCGAGATCGAGCACGCTTTGTTCTCGCAGGCGGTGACGCTGCACGCCAAGATCAAGGCGCGCTACAAGACGGTGGATGCCGAAGGCAAGCCGATCACCCGCCGCGTGGAGTCCACGCCGGGGCGCATGCTGATCGCCGACATCCTGCCGCGCAATCCCAAGATCCCGTTCGAGCTGGTCAACCGGCTGCTGCGCAAGCAGGAAATCAGCCAGCTGATCGACGAGGTCTATCGTCATTGCGGCCAGAAGGAGACGGTGCTGTTCGCCGACGCCATCATGGCGCTGGGCTTCCGCGAGGCCTGCAAGGCCGGCATCTCGTTCGGCAAGGACGACATGGTCGTGCCCGACAGCAAGACCAAGCTGATCGACGAGACCCGTCACCGGGTGCGCGAGTATGAGCAGCAGTATCAGGACGGCCTGACCACCGACAAGGAGAAGTACAACCTTGTCGTCGACATCTGGTCCAAGTGCACCGACATGGTCGCGGCCGAAATGATGAAGGAAATCTCCGAGCCCAAGATCGATCCGGAAACGGGCCGGGTAATGGAGATGAACTCCATCTACATGATGTCGCATTCGGGTGCGCGCGGTTCGCCCCAGCAGATGAAGCAGCTGGCCGGCATGCGCGGCCTGATGGCGCGTCCCGACGGCTCGATCATCGAGACGCCGATCCTGTCCAACTTCAAGGAAGGCCTCACCGTGCTGGAGTACTTCAACTCCACCCACGGCGCCCGCAAGGGCCTGGCCGACACCGCGCTCAAGACGGCGAATTCGGGCTACCTGACCCGCCGCCTGGTGGACGTCGCCAACGACTGCATCATCACCTCGGAGGATTGCGGCACCAAGAAGGGCGTCAGCGTCCAGGCGGAAATCGATGGCGGCCAGGTGGTGGCCTCGCTCACCGAGCGAATCCTGGGCCGCACCACAGCCGAGGATGTGAAGCATCCCGATACCGGTGAAATCATCATCAAGCGCAACAGGGAAGTGACCGAGGACCTGGCCGAAAAGGTCGAGGCGGCGCACGTCCAGAAGGTGCGCGTCCGCTCGGTGCTGACCTGCGATCTGCCGGAAGGCGTCTGCGGCAAATGCTATGGCCGCGACCTGGCGCGGGGTACCTCGGTCAATATCGGCGAAGCTGTCGGCGTCATTGCCGCCCAGTCCATCGGCGAACCGGGCACCCAGCTCACCATGCGCACCTTCCATATCGGCGGCGCCGCGCAGGTTGCCGGCTCGTCGAAGATCGAGGCGTCCTATGACGGCAAGATCAAGATCGTGAACAGGAATGTCGTCAAGAATTCCGACGGCGACCTGATCGCGATGTCGCGCAACATGCAGATCGTCATCACCGACAACAAGGGCCAGGAACGTGCCACCTATCGCATCACCTATGGCGCGCGCCTGCGGGTGGACGAGGGGGCGACCGTCAAGCGCGGCGACCGCCTGGCGGAATGGAACCCCAACTCCCTGCCGGTTCTGACCGATGTCGAAGGCAGCGTGAAGTATGAAGACCTGGTCTTCGGCGTCACGGTGCGCGAGGTGTCGGACGAAAAGACCGGCGTGTCGTCCAAGGTGGTGATGGACAACCGCGGCACGGGCAGCAAGAGCGCTCCCGAACTGCGGCCGGCCGTCGTCATTCTCGACAAGAAGGGCAAGCCGGTGCAGCTGCCCGGCGGCGGCGAAGCGCGCTATGCGATTTCGCCCGACGCCATCCTGTCGGTGGAGGACGGGTCCACGATCCGGGCCGGCGACGTGCTGGCGCGTATCCCGACCGAGGGCGCCAAGACCCGCGACATTACCGGCGGTCTGCCGCGCGTGGCCGAACTGTTCGAGGCCCGCAAGCCCAAGGAAGCGGCGGTGCTCGCCGAGACCGACGGCTTTGTCGAGTTCGGCAAGGACTACAAGAACAAGCGCCGCGTCATCGTCAAGCCGAAGTCGGACAAGCTGGAGCCGACCGAGTATCTGATCCCCAAGGGCCGCCATATCAGCGTGCGCGAAGGCGATTATGTGGAGAAGGGCGACTATATCGTCGAAGGCAATCCCTCGCCGCATGACATCCTGCGCATCAAGGGCATGGAGGAACTGGCGATCTATCTGGTCAAGGAAATCCAGGACGTCTATCGTCTCCAGGGCGTGAAGATCAACGACAAGCATATCGAGGTGATTTGCCGCCAGATGATGCAGAAGCTGGAAATCACCGACGGCGGCGAGACCACGCTGATCGCCGGTGAGCATGTCGACCAGGGCGAACTGGATGCCGCCAACAAGAAGGCGACCGACGACGGGCACAGGCCCGCCGAAGGACGTGCCATTCTTCTGGGCATCACCAAGGCGTCGCTGCAGACCCGCTCGGTGTTCTCGGCCGCCTCCTTCCAGGAAACTACGCGCGTCCTCACCGACGCCGCGGTCAATGGCAAGGTGGACATGCTCGAAGGCCTGAAGGAAAACGTCATCGTCGGCCGTTTGATCCCGGCGGGCACCGGCGGGGCGATCGCCCGCCTGCGCCATATCGCGACCGAACGCGACAAGGCCATCCAGGCGGAGCAGGCGGCCGAGCAGCCGATTGCCCAGCTGGAGGCGCCGCAGCCAGCCGCCGAATAATCGGCCCGCATTGCGAAAGAATCAGGGCCGCCCGCGAGGGCGGCCCTTTTTCTTTGCCCGGCAGGCACCCATATCCAACGGGTGAATTGGGAGGCGAGGGCCAGGCGCCCGCGCTAAGGTCCGGTCATGAAACTTCCTGAACCCATGTCCTGGAACCGCGCCGAGGCGCGGGCCGGCCGTTTCGACGGCAAGTTCATCCTGGGTGTGATGAGCACGGGGATCTACTGCCTGCCGTCCTGTGCCGCCCGCCCGCCAAAGCCGCAGAATGTGCGCCTGTTCACCACCGAGGCCGAAGCCCGAGCGGCGGGGCTGAGGGCCTGCAAGCGCTGCCGTCCCGACCTTTACTACAAGGGCGAGGACGAGAATGTCGCGCTGTTCGAAGGCCTGGCGGCGCGGGTCGCCGGCCGGCCGGAAGACTTTGCCGATGCCGGCGCCCTGGCGCGCGAAGCGGGCGTCAGCCTGACCAAGCTGGGCGATCTGCTGCGCGATCATGCCCACCTGGCGCCGGCCTCCTGGCTCAGGCGGATGCGGGTCAAGCGCGCGGCAGGCGAATTGCTGTCGGCCAAGGATCGGGTTGCCGAGATCGGCTTCGGCGCCGGCTTTGAATTCGGAATCGGTGTTCCATCGCCAGTTCCTGGCCCAGATGCGCATGACACCGGGCGCCTATCGCGCCCTGGATGGGGCGAAGGTCTTTCTGCTGCATTTGCCGGCCGGTTACCGCGCCCGGGAGATCCTTGGCTATCACGCACGCGATCCCCTGAGCCTGAGCGAGAAAAGCGAAGGCAACCGCATCTGGAAGGCGTTGCACACCCAGGATGGTCCCGCGGTTCTGGAAATCAGCATCGAGCCCGGCCAGGCCTGGGTGCGCCTTCACGCGGACAAGAAATTCGGCCGGGCCAGCATGGCCGCCCTGCATGGCGCGGCGCTGAAGATCCTGGCCCTGACCCATGAGGTGACCCGGTTCGAGGCCCGCCACGCCGAATTCGTGCAAAACCGGCGCGGCCTGCGCATGCCCTTGCTGCCGACCGGCTTCGATGCCCTGTGCTGGGGCATCATCGGCCAGCAGATCAACGTCAAATTCGCCTGCGCCCTGCGGCGCGAGATGGTCGAACTGGCGGGCGAGAAAATCGGCGACATGCGTGCCCATCCCACGCCGCAACGGGTCGCCGATATCGGCGTTCCGGCACTGGCGGCGCGGCGCTATGCGCGCTCCAAGGCGCAGTATCTGACAGACGCCGCGCAGGCGGTGGCCAGCGGCAGGCTGGACATTGAAAATCTCGGCGCACGCTCGGCCATCGCCGCCGAGCGGATGCTGACCGCCCAGCGCGGCATCGGTACCTGGACGGCGCGCTATGTGCTGATGCGCGGCGGCTTTGCCGATGCGGCGCCGGTGGGCGACAGCGCCTTGGCCGCCGCCCTGCAGCGGCTGCACGCGCTGCCCCAGCGGCCCGACGCCGACCAGACGGCGCGGCTGATGAGCCGCTTTGCTCCCCATCGCAGCCTCGCGACCATGCATCTGTGGACCTACCTGAAGGAAGCCGCCGCGTGAAAACCGCCAAGCGCTATTGGAGCCTGATCGATTCCCCGTTCCGCAAATTCGCCGCCTGGGTGGACGGGGAGGGGCGGCTGCTGCGCTTTCATCTCAGCGCCGCCGGGGCCGCCAAGCTGGACCCCGAAGCCGAGAACAATGTGCGCAAGCTGGCCGAGGTGCAGCGCCAGGTGGCGCAGTATGCCGATGGCAAGCGCCGCGCATTCGATTTCGAGCTGGCGGCGGAGGGGCCCGAATTCGACAGGAAGGTATGGGCGGCGCTGCTGGAGATTCCCTTCGCCACCACCACCAGCTATGGCGCGGTTGCCAAGCGAATCGGCCACCCGGGCGCGGCGCGCGCGGTGGGCGCGGCCAACGGCGCCAATCCCATCGCCCTGATCGTGCCCTGTCACCGGGTGATCGGAGCCGACGGCGCGCTGACCGGCTATGGCGGCGGCTTGCCGCTCAAGCGCAGGCTGCTGGAACATGAGGCGCGGGTTGCCGGGACGAAATTCGACCTGTTCGGATAGACGATTTCCCAACCGCCGGTCCCAGGCCTGCCATCAGACTTCCAGCCGGTCGTCCGGTCGCGCCACCAGAATATAGAGCGCCGGCATCAGGAAGATGCTGATGAGCAGCCGCGTGATCAGGCCGGCGACGATGACCAGGGCGAATGGCCGCTGGGAATCGGTGCCGACGCCGGTGGCCAGTGCGGCGGGCAGAAGTCCGATGGAGGCGACCAGCGCCGTCATCGTGATGGGACGCAGGCGCAGGATGGCGCCCTGGCGAATGGCCTCGGCCAGGGGGATGCCGCCGCGGCGAAGTTCATTGACGCAAGAAATATAGACGACCGCCGTCAGCACCGAGACGCCGAACAGGGCCAGAAACCCGATGCCGGACGAAACCGAAAACGGCGTGCCGGTAATCCATAGCGCGGCAAGCCCGCCCACCGGCGCCGACAGCGCAACGCCCAGCACCGTGATGAACGGAAATTTGAAATTGCCGTACAGCACGAACAGCAGCAGGAATATCAGAAACATCGTCAGCGGCAGGATGATCCTCATCTGCTGGCTCGACGCGGTATATTCGGTATATTCGCCGCCCCAATCCGCGCGGTAGCCCTGCGGCAGGGCGACCTTCTTGTTGACCTGCCCTATGGCGTCTTCGACCGCGTCGGCCAGGTTGCGGCCCACGACGGAGAACTGCACGCCGATATAGCGCGAATTGTTCTCGCGATAGATGAACGAGGCGCCATTGGTCACCTGGATGTCGGCGAATTCCTTCAGCGGAATTTGCTGTCCGCCCGGCGTGGCCACCGGAATATTTCCGATCTCCTCGGGATTGTCGCGGTATTGGCGGATCGAGGCGCACGACAAGGTCGAACTCCTTTTCTCCCTGCACCACCTGGGTGGCCACGTCGCCGCCGATCGCGGTCTGGATCAGGCCGTTGATGTCGGCGACGTTCATCCCGTAACGCGCGATCTTGGCGCGGTCGATGTCGATGGTCAGGCTCGGCTGGCCAAGTTCCTGGACCAGCGTCACGTCGCGAATGCCGCGCACCTGTTCCAGCACCCGCTTGATCGCCTTGCCCTTTTGCTGCAGCATATTCAGGTCGGACCCGAAGACCTTGACCGCCAGCGCGCTCTTCAGCCCGGTTTCGGCTTCGTCCACGGCGTCTTCCGCCGGCTGGGTGTAGTTGAAGATGATCCCGGGAAAGGCCTGAAGCTTCTTGTTGATCGCCTCGATCAACTCGGCCTTGTTGCGATAGGGGCCGGTCCATTGCGCATAGGGCTTGAGCCCGACATAGAATTCGACGTTGAAAAATCCGGTCGCGTCGGTGCCGTCGTCGGGCCGGCCCAGTTCCGAGCCGACCGTGGTGACTTCCGGGAAGGATCGCAAAATGTCGCGTACCTTGGGGGCGATTTTTCGCCGCTTCATCGAATGAAATCGTGTAGGGCATCGTCGCGCGCACCCACAGCGCGCCTTCATCCAGTTTCGGCATGAACTCGGCGCCGATGAGGGGCATCAGCAGCAGCGAGCCGGCCAGCAGGGCCGCCGAGACGATCGTCGTCGCCCAGGGGCGCGTCAGGCAATAATCCAGGCCCTTGGTGTAGCGCGCCTTGATCTATTCGAACGCGGCGGTTGCGCCGCTCGCGCACGCCGCTTGCGCATGAACCACGAGCACAGCACCGGCAGCAGGGTCAGGGTGATGATCAGCGAGCCGACCAGGGCAAATACCATGGTGTCCGCCATCGGCTTGAACAACGTCCCGGACGGCCCGGACAGGACATAGATCGGCAGAAAGCTCACCACGATCACCGCGACGGCATAGAACAGCGGCCGGTCCACTTCCGCGGCCGCGTCCTGGATGACTTCGACGACGTTGAACGCGGTTCCCTGGCGCAGCGGCGATCTGGCGGAAAATGTTCTCCACCATGAACACCGCGCCGTCGACCAGGATGCCGAAGTCCATCGCGCCGATGGACAGCAGGTTGGCCGAGGCGCCCTGCAGATCCAGGCAGACGAAGGCGAACAGCAGCGCCAGCGGAATGGTGATGGCGACGATCAATCCCGCGCGAAAGTCGTAAAGGAAGAATATCAGGACCACGACGACCAGCAACATGCCGCGCATCAGGTTGCGCTCCACGATCTGGGTGGTCAGCGCGATCAGGTCGCTGCGGTCGTAGAACGGAACGAATCTTGACGTCCTTGGGCAGGATCTGCTCGTTGAGTTCCTTGGTCTTGGCCTCGACCCGCTTGAGCACGTCCTGGGTCTTTTCGCCCTTGCGCATCAGGATGACGCCTTCGACGGCGTCGTCCTGTTTCTCGAAGCCGAACTCGCCCAGGCGCGGCGCGATGCCGATCACCACGCGTGCCGACATCCTTGACCAGCACCGGCGTGCCGTTATGCACCGCCAGCACCACGTTGCCGATGTCCTCCAGCGTGCTCAGGCGCCCGACGCCGCGCACGTAATAGAACTGGCCGCCCTGCGAGTAGAAGCCGCCGCCGGCGTTGCTGTTGTTGGCCGCCAGCGCGGCCTCGACCTGCGGCACCGACAGGCCCGGCGCCGGCGATCTTGGCCGGGTCGAGCAGCACCTGGTACTGCATGGTGCCGCCGCCGAATCCGGAATCGTCGGCCACGCCGGGCACGGAGCGGAACTGGGGCTCGACGATCCAGTCCTCGATTGTCTTGAGTTCCATCGGCGAGCGGTCGGGACTTTGCAGCACGTAGCGATAGATCAGGCCCGATGGCGACGGTCAGCGGCGACACCGACGGGGTCACGCCGTCTCGGCAGGCCGAGGTCGGCCATGCGGTTGAAGACCCGCTGGCGGGCGAAATAGTTGTCGGTGCCGTCGTCGAAAGTGAGGGTGACGTCGGACAGTCCGTACAGCGAGATCGAGCGGATCGCGGTCGTCTGCGGAATGCCGTTCATCCGCCGTTCGACCGGCACCGTGATCAGCCGTTCCACTTCCTCGGCGGCGTGGCCGGGCCATTGGGTGACGATCTCGACCATGGGCGGCGACAGATCGGGATAGGCATCCACCGGCAGGCGGTTCAGCGCACACGCGCCCGCGCCGACCAGGACCAGCGTCATGCAGGACGACGAGAAAGCGCTGCCCCAGCGAGGCGGCGACGATCCGGTTCATCATCGAGGCCGCACGCGGCGGCGATCCGGCGGGGCAGATGCGTCGCTCATTGGTTCTGCATGAACTGGACGAAGATGCCGCCATCGACCACGACCTGGTCGCCCGCCTTGAGGCCGGTGGCGATGTCGTATCGATCGCCGCTGCGGTAGCCCAGCGTCACGCGCCGCCGCGCGAAGCTGCCGTCGCGTTGCGGCGACATAGACGAACGGCAGGTTCTCGTCGTCGCGCAGGATCGCCGAGACCGGCACCAGCAGGCCCCGTGCTGTCCTGCCGCGCCTGGATCCGCACGCGCACATACATCTGCTTCTTCAGAAGCCTCGCCGGGATTGTCGGCCACCACCCGCACCGCCACCGAACGGGTGTCGGGATCGACCACGGCCGCAGATGTTGTCCACGTGTCCGGGAATGTCCTGCGCCGCATGCCGGTCTCCACTTCGGGCCGGGTCGCCGAGCCGGATCGCGGCAAGGTCGGAACCGAACACCTGCGCCATCACCCAGACGCGCGACAGATCGGCGACGGTGAAGCACGGCGTGGTGCCGGCCTGCAGCAGCTGGCCGGGCGTGATCAGTTTTTCGACCACGGTGCCGGCGATCGGCGCGCGGATCATGCCCTGCGATGCGCGACACCGGGCTGCCCTTGCTGGATGTCTTGGATTGGCCTGCGGATCGACATTCAGCGCGACCAGCGCCTGCAGCGCGGCGTCGCGGTCGGCCTCGGCATTGGCCGCATCGGTTTCCGCCTGGTCGGCCTCGCGCTGGGAGACGCCGTTGTGCTGGACCAGGTCCTTGTCCATGTCGGCCAGGCGACGGGCAGTTGCGCGCCGTGACCAGCGCCTTGCGGTAGGCGCTGATGGCGGCCGCGAAGTCGGGCGAGTCCACCGCCGCCAGCGGCTGCGCCTTTCTGACCTTGTCGCCGGGCGAGACCAGCAGCCGCGACACCGGACCGGAAAACGGCGCCAGCACGCTGGTGGCCTGGTCGTTGTCGAAATCGACCGCGCCGGTGGTCTCGATCGTCTTGCGGAACCTTGGACGATGCCACGGTGTACAGCGTGGATGTGCTGGCGCTGCGCCGGCGTCAGCGTCACGTTGCGCGGCGTTGCGGACGGTCCGACTGCGCGGTCGCTCCGGTTCTTGGGCGAACAGCCGGCGAACGAGGCGATAGCGGCCGCCGCCATGACGGCCGCGCAGGCAGCGCGCGCAGAATTCGCACGCGAGCGGTCGCATCCCGGGATGGTGATTGCGCAATGTCGATCTGATTCTGTCATGGTCGTTCCTCGGCCAAATCCGCGCGATGCCACCAGCCGCCGCCCAGCGCCTGAAACAGCGCCGCGGTATCGGCGTAACGATCGGCCTGCGCCTGCACCAGGGTGATGCGGGCCTGTTGATAGGCCTGTTCCGCGCTCAGCAGCGACAGGTAGCTGGCGTAGCCGTCCTTGTATTGGCGCTGCGACAGTTCCAGCGTCACCTTGGCAGCCTCCAGCGGCGGCTGCCGCCGCCTTCAAGCCCTCGGCGTCCTGCTCCAGCGCGGCCAATGTGTCGGCGACATTCTGGAAGGCGGTCAGCACCGTGCTGCGATATTGCTCGGCGGCCTGCACATAGGCGGCGCTTGCGCCGCGCGTTCCTGATGCAGCAGCGTGCCGCCGTCGAAAATCGGGGCGGCCAGCGCGCGCGCCGATATTCCAGAAATCCGGTGCCCGGCCCGAACACCTGGCCGATCGCCAGCGCGGTGCTGCCGGCGTTGGCGGTCAGCTCGATGTTCGGCAGCCGGTTGGCGATGGCGATGCCGATCTGCGCGCTGGCGGCATGCATATTGGCCTCGGCCTGAAGCACGTCGGGGCGCTGCGCCACCAGCACCGACGGCAGGCTCACCGGCAGGTCCTGCGGCAGCTGCAGACTCGCAAGAGCTCGAATTTGTCGGCGGGCGCCTGGCTGGGAAACCGGCCGGCCAGGACCGCCAGCAGATGTCGCGTTGCTGGGCCGAGCTGCTTGAGCAAGGGCGGCAGGGTGGCGGCTGACCTGCGCGAGCTGCGATTGCTGCGCGGCCAGGTCGAGCCTGCTGGCATAGCCCTTGGCGAACTGGTAGCGCAGGATCTTCAGCATGTCGGTGTTGGCCGCGATGAGCTCGTGGGTTGCCTCGATCTGCGTCTCCAGCGAGCCGATCTGGATCGCCGCGACCACGACGTTGGCGCTCAGGCGTGATATGGGCGGCGATCATCTGGATAGCGCGCGCCCTGTTCCTGCGCCTGCCAGGGACTCCACCGTCCGCGGTTCAGCCCGAACACGTCGGGCACGTAGGAAACGCTGACCTGCGGGGTGAACAGGTTGTACAGGAAGGCGTTGTTGCTGGGCACCGGCGCCAGCGCCGAGCGGGTCCTGCTCGCGGCTGGCGGAAAAGCCGGCGGCGAAGCTGCGGATAATATGCCCCGCGCTGCGCCAGCCTGTTTTCCTGCGCCACGCGCAAGGCCGCCTGCGCTGCCTTGAGGTCGGGATTGTTGGCGATGCGACTCGGCGATCAGCGCATTCAGGGGCCGGGAATGGAACAAGGTCCACCAGTCGCGCGGAGATGTCTGCCCCTTCGGTAAAGTGTTGCGCCTGCCCACCCGCGACGTCGGGGCTTGCGGCGGTGATGGGCAGGGCCCGTGCGGTGTAGTTGCCAACGGCGGGGGCGGCGGGCTTCTTGAAATCGGGACCAACGGCACAGCCGCCAATCGGGAGCGCAGGCCAGTGCGGCCGTCAGCGCCAGGGCGCGCCACGCGGCACCCATCCTGCAGATCGCTGTCATTGCGTCGTCGGAATCCATCAATTCATGGTCACTGTTTTCAGTTTGTTCCACCGGCGGTGACGTGAAGCGGCACGCGCCGGATATCGGTATTTGGGGAATTCTCGCCTGCCATGTCGCGTCAGGTTCGGCGGCTGTGTGGCGAAGGCAGGATCAGGGGCGCGGCGGGGCGCGGCTCTGCCAGGCGAAGGCCGTCCTCGCGGAGATGACGGCGAGGGGCAAAGTGACGTAGGCCGCCCAGGCGATGACAAGGCTGGCGCAAGCGGCGGCGGCCGAAGGGGCGATGAAAGCGCCGGCATGTGCCATTTCCTGGCACAGCCGACACTGGTCGACCGGGTCCTGAGACTTGAGCGGGGTGTGACCGGGCTGGGTCGCGGCGGCCGCAACCGCCGGGGGCGGGGCAGCCTGATGAACGTGAACCTGGAGCGCCAGGCTGTGCAGGAAAAAAGCCAGCAGGATGACGAGCGTCATCCACCGTTCGGTGGAGGGCTGCCGGGGTAGGGCGCGTCCCAGGCGCGTCATGAACCACTTTCTGGCGACGGGCTTCGGCTAACGAGTATGCGATTTAGCCGGTTGCCGCAATGTGAGCCCTTGTATCCAATGTAAACATTTGTCCGGACGGCAGCCGGGCCAGGGGCGCTGAAAGGCGGGAATTCTGGGTGCTTGACCCCCCGGACCCTGGTGGGTATAAGCCGCCACCTTCCAGGGCAGGCCGTCTGCGGAAAAATCCGCAAAAACGCTGCTGGGAAGCCAGTTTAAAGAGCTTCAGACGCGCGACTCGGGTGGATCGTCCATCTCAGTCCTCCGCAAGTTCGGACCGGGGATTTTTCCGCGGCTCCGGTTTTTGGTTTTCGTTCAACCCGTGGCCCATGGGCCATTGGCGGGCCGACAAAAGGGAAGTGGGAATGCCGACAGTCAATCAGCTCATTCGCAAGCCGCGCGGCTCCAAGCCCAAGCGCAACAAGGTTCCGGCCCTGCAGCAGTGCCCGCAAAAGCGCGCGGTCTGCACGCGCGTCTACACCACGACCCCCAAGAAGCCGAACTCCGCGCTGCGCAAGGTCGCCAAGGTGCGCCTGACCAACGGCTTCGAGGCCCTGACTTACATTCCCGGCGAAGGCCATAACCTTCAGGAACACAGCGTGGTGCTGATCCGCGGCGGCCGCGTCAAGGATCTTCCGGGCGTGCGTTACCACATCATCCGCGGCGTGCTGGACACCCAGGGCGTCAAGGATCGCAAGAAGCGCCGTTCGCTCTATGGCGCCAAGCGTCCGAAGTAAGGAGATATAGATGTCCCGCCGCCACCGCGCCGAACGCCGCGAAATCACCCCGGATGCCAAGTTCGGCGATCTGGTTCTCGCCAAGTTCATGAATTCCCTGATGTATGACGGCAAGAAGTCGGCCGCCGAAGGCATCATCTATGGCGCCTTCGACACCATTGCCTCCAAGACCAGGCAGGATCCGCTGGTCGTTTTCCATGAAGCCCTGCGCAACGTCTCGCCTTCGCTGGAAGTGCGCTCGCGCCGCGTCGGCGGCGCCACCTACCAGGTGCCGGTCGAAGTGCGCACCGACCGCAGCCGCGCCCTGGCCATCCGCTGGCTGATCACCGCCGCGCGCGCCCGCAACGAGCCCACCATGCAGGGCCGCCTGTCGGGCGAATTGATGGACGCCGCCAACAATCGCGGCAGCGCCGTCAAGAAGCGCGAAGACACCCACAAGATGGCCGACGCCAACCGCGCCTTCTCGCATTATCGCTGGTAATCCGGAAAAAAACCTAGCCATGGCCCGCACCACGCCCCTGAACATGTACCGGAACATCGGCATTGCCGCGCACATCGATGCCGGCAAGACGACGACGACCGAGCGCATTCTCTATTATACCGGCAAGTCCCATAAGATCGGCGAAGTCCATGACGGCGCCGCCACCATGGACTTCATGGAGCAGGAACAGGAACGCGGCATCACCATCACTTCGGCCGCGACGACCTGCTACTGGAAAGAGCACCGGATCAATATCATCGACACGCCCGGCCATGTGGACTTCACCATCGAGGTCGAGCGTTCGATGCGCGTTCTGGACGGCGCGGTCGCGGTGTTCGACGCCGTCGCCGGCGTGGAGCCGCAGTCCGAAACCGTCTGGCGCCAGGCCGACAAGTATCACGTGCCGCGCATCTGTTTCGTCAACAAGATGGATCGCACCGGCGCCGACTTCCAGCGCTGCATCGACATGATGATTGACCGGCTGGGAACCCGCCCGATGGTCATCACCTGGCCGATCGGCAGCGAGGCCGATTTCAAGGGCATCGTCGACATCGTCAAGATGAAGGCTCTGGTCTGGCATGACGAGCAGCTGGGCGCGAAGTTCGACGAAATCGAAATTCCCGCCGAATATGCCGACAAGGCCGCCGAATTGCGCGCCGCCCTGGTGGAGATGGCCGTCGAGGAAGACGACACCGCCCTGGAAGCCTATCTGGATGGCGGCAAGGAGCCTGCCTATGAGGATCTCCAGAAGCTGATCCGCAAAGGCACCAACAGTTTCCATTTCGTGCCTGTGATGTGCGGCTCGGCCTTCAAGAACAAGGGCGTACAGCCCCTGCTGGACGCCGTGGTGGCCTATCTGCCGAGCCCGCTCGACATTCCGCCGCTGACCGGCATCGTTCCGGGCACCGACAAGGAAGTGCCGCGTCCGCCGGACGACAAGGCGCCGTTCGCGGGCCTCGCCTTCAAGATCATGGACGATCCCTTTGTCGGTTCCATCACCTTCGTGCGCGTCTATTCGGGCACCATTACCTCGGGCAGCGCCGCGCTGAACTCGGTGAAGGACAAGACCGAACGCGTCGGCCGCATGCTTCTGATGCACGCGAATTCCCGCGAAGACGTCAAGGAAGCCAATGCCGGCGACATCGTCGCCTTTGCCGGCCTCAAGCTCACCACCACGGGCGAGACGCTGTGCGATCCCAACGATCCGGTGATCCTGGAGAAGATGGAATTCCCCGATCCGGTCATCGAAGTGGCGATCGAGCCCAAGACCAAGGCCGACCAGGAAAAGATGGGCATGGCGCTGGTGCGCCTGGCCCAGGAAGATCCGTCGTTCCGCGTCTCCACCGACCAGGAAAGCGGCCAGACCATTCTCAAGGGCATGGGCGAACTGCACCTGGAGATCAAGGTCGACATCCTCCGTCGCACTTACAAGGTCGACGCCAATGTCGGCGCGCCGCAGGTGGCGTACCGCGAGACCCTCTCCAAGGCGGTGTCGGTCAAGTACACCCACAAGAAGCAGACCGGCGGTTCGGGCCAGTTCGCCGAAGTGACCATCGAATTTGAACCGTTGGAGCCGGGTTCCGGCTTTGTGTTCGAGAACGAGGTTGTCGGCGGTTCGGTGCCCAAGGAATTCATCCCGGCGGTGGAAAAGGGCCTCAAGACCCAGAAGGAATCGGGCCTGCTGGCCGGCTTCCCGGTGATCGATTTCAAGGCCACCTTGGTGGACGGCAAGTACCACGAAGTCGACTCCAACGCGCTGACCTTCGACATCGCCGCCCGCGCGGCGTTCCGCGAACTGGCCTCGCGCGGCGCCGTCAAGCTGCTCGAGCCCATCATGAAGGTCGAAGTCGTGACGCCCGAGGATTTCCTCGGCGGCGTGATCGGCGACCTCAACAGCCGCCGCGGCCAGGTGCAAGGCACCGACTCCCGCGGCAACGCCCAGGTCGTTACCGCCATGGTGCCGCTGGCCAACATGTTCGGCTACATCAACACCCTGCGCTCGATGTCCCAGGGACGCGCGCAATATTCGATGCAGTTCGATCATTACGAGCAGGTGCCGCAGGCGATCGCGGACGAAGTCAAAGCCAAATACGCCTAGGTTAAGGATTCAGGAGAAGAACAATGGCGAAAGCAAAGTTTGAGCGTAACAAGCCGCACTGCAACATTGGCACGATTGGCCATGTTGACCATGGCAAGACGTCCTTGACGGCGGCGATTACGAAGGTCCTGGCGGAGACGGGCGGGGCGACGTTCACGGCGTACGACCAGATCGACAAGGCGCCGGAAGAGAAGGCGCGCGGGATCACGATTTCGACGGCGCATGTGGAGTATGAGACCAAGGCGCGCCACTACGCGCACGTGGACTGCCCCGGCCATGCGGACTATGTGAAGAACATGATCACGGGCGCGGCGCAGATGGACGGCGCGATCCTGGTGGTTTCGGCCTCGGACGGCCCGATGCCGCAGACCCGCGAGCACATTCTTTTGGCCCGCCAGGTCGGCGTTCCGGCGCTGGTGGTGTTCATGAACAAGTGCGACATGGTGGACGATCCGGAGCTTCTGGACCTGGTGGAGATGGAAGTGCGCGAGCTGCTTTCCAGCTACCAGTTCCCGGGTGACGACATTCCGATCATCCGCGGCTCGGCGCTGATGGCGCTGGAGAACAAGGAACCCAAGCTGGGCCATGACGCGATCCTGGAGCTGATGAAGTCTGTCGACGAGTATATCCCCCAGCCGGAACGTCCGATCGACAAGCCGTTCCTGATGCCGATCGAGGACGTGTTCTCGATCTCGGGCCGCGGCACGGTTGTGACGGGGCGCGTGGAGCGCGGCGTTGTGAAGGTGGGCGAGGAAGTGGAGATCATCGGCATCCGTCCGACCTCCAAGACCACGGTCACGGGCGTGGAAATGTTCCGCAAGCTGCTGGACCAGGGCCAGGCGGGCGACAATATCGGCGCGCTGCTGCGCGGCATCGAGCGTGACGGGATCGAGCGCGGCCAGGTTCTGGCCAAGCCCGGCAGCGTCACGCCGCACACGGTGTTCGTGGCGGAAGCCTATATCCTGACCAAGGACGAGGGCGGGCGTCATACCCCGTTCTTCGCCAACTACCGCCCGCAATTCTATTTCCGCACCACCGACGTGACGGGGATCGTGAAGCTGCCGGAGGGCACCGAGATGGTGATGCCGGGGGACAATATCTCGGTGGAAGTGGAACTGATCGTTCCGATCGCGATGGAAGAGAAGCTGCGCTTCGCCATCCGCGAAGGCGGACGCACCGTCGGTGCCGGCGTCGTCGCAAAGATTTTGAAGTAGTTCGGCCGGGTATCGAAGGACCAATTCCATGCAAAGTCAGAATATCCGCATCCGGCTCAAAGCCTTCGATCACCGAATTCTCGACAATTCGACGCGGGAGATCGTCAACACGGCCAAGCGCACCGGCGCCCAGGTGCGGGGCCCGATTCCGCTCCCCACCGGCATCGAGCGCTTTACCGTCAACCGCTCGGCCCATGTCGACAAGAAGAGCCGCGAACAGTTCGAAATCCGGACGCATAAGCGTCTGCTCGACATCATCGAGCCCACACCGCAGACCGTCGATGCTTTGATGAAGCTCGATCTGGCTGCCGGTGTGGACGTCGAAATCAAGTTGTAAGGAGCGTCAGGTGCGCACAGGCGTCATCACGCAGAAGGTCGGCATGACCCGTCTGTTCTTGGCAGACGGAACCCATGTTCCGGTTACGGTTCTCAAGCTGGACGGCTGCGCCGTCGTGGCCGTCCGCAATCAGGAGAAGGACGGCTATACCGCCGTTCAGCTCGGTTCGGGCTTTGCCAAGCCGAAAAACACCAACAAGGCGGAGCGCGGCCAGTTCGCCAAGGCGGAAATCGAGCCTCGCAGGAAGGTCGCGGAGTTCCGCGTCGATGCGGGCAATCTGCTGGAAGTGGGCGACCTGCTGCAGGCCGATCATTTCGTGGCCGGCCAGAAGGTGGACGTCACCGGCGTTTCCATCGGCCGCGGCTTTACCGGCGCGATGAAGCGCTGGAACTTCCGCGGTCTGGAAGCCAGCCATGGCGTTTCGATCTCGCATCGTTCGCTGGGCGGTACCGGCGGACGCCAGGATCCGGGCAAGACCTTCAAGAACAAGAAGATGCACGGTCATTACGGCGACGAAAACGTCACCACCCAGAATCTGGAAGTGGCGAAGATCGACGTCGAGCGGGGCCTGATCATGATCCGTGGCGCGGTGCCCGGTTCCAAGGGCGGCTGGGTGATGGTGCGCGATGCCGTCAAGCGCCCGCACAAGGATGTGCCGATGCCCGCTTCCGTCAAGAAGCGCGCCGTTGCGGCTGCCGCCGAAGCGCCGGCCGAACAGAAGGCCGAGGGCTAAGCCATGAAAACCAAAGTCCTCAATCTCGACAACAAGGCCGCCGGAGACGTCGAACTCAGCGACGCCATCTTCGGCCTGGAACCGCGCCCGGACCTGATCCAGCGCGTGGTGGTGTGGCAGCTCGCCAAGCGCCGCAGCGGCCAGCACAAGGTGCTGACCCGCAGCGAGATCAATCGCACCAAGAAGAAGATGTACAAGCAGAAGGGCACCGGCCAGGCCCGCCATGGCGCCCGTTCGGCTCCTTTGTTCGTGGGCGGCGCCAAGGCGATGGGCCCGGTCAGCCACTCCCATGAGTTCGACCTGCCCAAGAAGGTCAAGGCGCTGGGCCTGCGGCACGCGCTGTCGGCCAAGGCCAAGGACGGCTCCATCGTCATTCTCGACGAGGCCAAGTCCAAGGACATCAAGACCGGTGCGCTGGCCAAGCAATTCGGCAAGATGAATATCGGCCGTGCGCTGGTGGTGGACGGGGAATTCGACAAGAACTTCCAGCTCTCGGCGCGCAATCTGGCGACGATCGCGCTGCTGCCCGTGGCCGGTATCAACGTCTATGACATCATGAAGAGCGACAAGCTGGTCCTGACCACTGCCGCCGTCAAAGCGATCGAGGCGCGTCTGGCATGAGCATCAATTACGACGTGATCCTGTCGCCGGTGATCACCGAAAAGGCGACGCGCATGACCGAATATAACCAGGTCGTGTTTCGCGTCACCCTGGACGCCACCAAGCCCGCCATCGCCAAGGCGGTGACCGAGCTGTTCAAGGTCAAGGTCAAGGCGGTGAACACCGTGATCGTCAAGGGCAAGCGCAAGGCGGCCCGCGGCAAGGTCTATAAGCGCAGCGACATCAAGAAAGCGATCGTGACCCTGGAAGAGGGCCACCAGATCGATATTACGACGGGTCTGTAACCATGGCACTCAAGCATTATAAGCCCAGGACTCCCGGCACCCGTCAGCTGGTGCTTGTCGACCGTTCCGGCCTGCACAAGGGCGGCCCGGTCAAGGCGCTGACCGAGGGCAAGACCTCCAAGGGCGGCCGCAACAATACCGGCCGCATCGTGGTGCGTTACCAGGGCGGCGGCCACAAGCAGCGCTATCGCCTGATCGATTTCAAGCGCAGGAAGTTCAACGAGCCCGCGACGGTCGAGCGCCTGGAATATGATCCCAACCGCACCGCCTTCATCGCGCTGATCAAGTACAAGGACGGCACCCAGACCTATATCCTGGCGCCGCAGCGCCTTGCGGTCGGCGACTCTGTGGTGTCGGGCGAAAAGGTGGACGTGAAGGTCGGCAATGCCATGCCGCTGGGCGCCATGCCGGTCGGCACCATCGTCCACAATATCGAGATGAAGCCGGGCAAGGGCGGCCAGGTGGCGCGCAGCGCCGGTGCCTATGCCCAGTATCTGGGCCGCGACGCCGGTTATGCGCTGATCCGCCTGAATTCCTCGGAAGTGCGCAAGATCCCGCTGGCCTGCATGGCCACGGTGGGCGCGGTATCCAATCCCGATCACATGAACGAAGTCATCGGCAAGGCCGGACGCAACGTCTGGAAGGGCAAGCGCCCCCATGTTCGCGGTACCGCCATGAACCCGATCGATCATCCCCATGGCGGCGGCGAAGGCCGCACCAAGGGCGGCCGCCATCCGGTCACCCCCTGGGGCAAGCCCACCAAGGGCGCCAAGACCCGCGTCAACAAGCGCACGACCAAGTTCATCGTGCGTACCCGCAAAGGCAAGGCAAGCACATGACCCGTTCAGTCTGGAAAGGCCCGTTCGTAGACGGCTATCTGCTCAAGAAAGCGGAAGTCGCGCGTTCTTCCGGCCGCAAGGACGTGATCAAGACCTGGTCGCGCCGTTCCACCATCCTGCCGCAATTCGTGGGCGTCACCTTCGGCGTCTACAACGGCCACAAGCATATTCCCGTCCTGGTCACCGAGGACATGGTCGGTCACAAGCTGGGTGAGTTCTCGCCCACCCGGACTTTCCACGGCCACACCGGCGCCGGCGACAAGAAGGCGAAGAGGGGCTAATGGGCAAGCAATCGCGCGCGCGCGTTCTGGCGGACCATCAGGCGATGGCTGTCGCCCGCAATATCCGCGTCTCTCCCCGCAAGTTGAACCTGGTGGCGCAACAGATCCGCGGCAAGAAGGTGGATCGCGCCCTCAATGTTCTGACCTTCTCGCAGAAGCGCATCGCCGGCGTCGTCAAGAAGACGCTGCAGTCGGCCATCGCCAATGCCGAGAACAATCACGACCTGGACGTGGACGATCTGGTGGTCAAGGAAGCCAGCGTCGGCAAGAACCTGGTGATGAAGCGCTTCCATGCGCGCGCCCGCGGCAATGCCGGCGGCATCGAGAAGTTCTTCAGCCAGATCACCATCGTGGTCGAGGAAAAGCGCGAGGAAGCGCCGAAGAAGGAAGAAACCAAGGCTGCGGCTCCCAAGCCCGCGAAAAAGCCCTCGGGCAAGGCGCCCGCCAAGAAGCCGGCGGCCAAGAAGCCCGCGAAGGAGAAGAAGTAATGGGTCAGAAGGTCAATCCGACCGGGCTGCGCCTCGGCATCAACCGTACCTGGGACTCGCGCTGGTATGCGGGCAAGAAGGAATACGGCAAGCTGCTGCAGGAAGACATCAAGATCCGCGACTATCTCAGCGACAAGCTGAAGGCCGCGGGCGTCTCGCGCATCGTCATCGAGCGTCCCCACAAGAAGTGCCGCGTCACCATCCATTCGGCCCGTCCGGGCGTGGTGATCGGCAAGAAGGGCGCCGATATCGAGAAGCTGAAGAGCGACGTCCAGAAGTACACCACCGACGAAGTCCACCTGAACATCGTGGAAATCAGGAAGCCGGAAGTCGACGCCAAGCTGGTGGCCGAGAACATCGCCCAGCAGCTGGAGCGCCGCGTCGCCTTCCGCCGCGTGATGAAGCGTTCGGTGCAGACCGCCATGCGGCTGGGTGCGCTGGGCATCCGCATCACCTGCTCGGGCCGTCTGGGCGGCGCGGAAATCGCCCGCGTGGAATGGTATCGCGAAGGCCGGGTGCCGCTGCACACGCTGCGCGCCGACATCGATTACGGCATCGCCACCGCTTTCACCACCTATGGCACCTGCGGCGTCAAGGTCTGGATCTTCAAGGGCGAGATCATGGAGCATGATCCCTTCGCCACCGAGAAGCGCCAGGCGGAAAGCGCCGAAGCCGGCAACCGTCCGCCGCGTGAGCGCGAACGCGCTCCCACCGCCGCGGAATAAAAGAGAACGATCATGCTGTCACCCAAGCGCACAAAATTCCGCAAGCAGTTCAAGGGCCGTATCCACGGCGCTGCCAAGGCGGGCACGACGCTGAATTTCGGCGCCTATGGCCTCAAGGCCCTGGAGCCGGAGCGGCTGAACGCGCGCGAGATCGAGGCGGCGCGCCGCGCCATCACCCGCCAGATGAAGCGCGCGGGCCGCGTCTGGATCCGGATTTTTCCGGATGTGCCGGTGTCCAAGAAGCCTGCCGAAGTGCGCATGGGCTCGGGCAAGGGCGCGCCGGAATTCTGGGTGGCCAAGGTCAAGCCGGGCCGCATCCTGTTCGAAATCGATGGCGTGGATCTGGCGACCGCGAAGGAAGCGATGCGCCTGGGCCAGGCCAAACTCAGCATTGCGACCAAGTTCGTCGCCCGTGCCGGCCTGTAGGGAATAGACAAATGGCCCAAAAAGCATCGAAAAAAGCCGCCGCCAAGGCCCCGAAGAAGGCCGGGAAGACGACCGCCGCCAAGGCGTCGTCCAAGACCGACGACTTCCGCGCCAAGAGCGCCGACGAGCTGGGCAGCCAGCTTTCGAACCTCAAGAAGGAGCAGTTCAACCTGCGCTTCCAGCGCGCCAACGGCCAGGTGGAGAATACCGGCCGTATCCGCGTGCTGCGCCGCGACATCGCGCGCATCCAGACCGTTCTCACCGAGCAGCGCCGCGCTGCCCAGGCCAAGGGTTAAGACCATGCCGAAACGCATCCTTCAGGGCACCGTCGTCAGCGACAAGAACACCAAGACCGTCGTCGTGAAGGTGGAGCGCCGCTTCATCCATCCGGTGATGGGCAAGACCGTGCGCCGTTCCAAGAAGTATCACGCCCATGACGAAAAGGGCGAGTTCAAGATCGGCGATGTCGTTCGTATTCAGGAATGCCGGCCGCTTTCCAAGCTCAAGACTTGGGAAGTGCTGGAACGCGTCGGCAAGTAAGCGGCGCGATAGGGAGTTTAAGTCATGATTCAGATGTCCACCGAACTCGACGTCGCCGACAATTCCGGCGCCAAGAGCGTGATGTGCATCAAGGTGCTGGGCGGTTCGCATCGCCGCTACGCCGATGTCGGCGACATCATCGTGGTGTCGGTCAAGGAAGCCATTCCGCGCGGCCGCGTGAAAAAGGGCGAAGTGCTGAAGGCCGTTGTGGTGCGCACCGCCAAGGGCGTGCGCCGCAATGACGGCAGCCTGATCCGCTTCGACGGCAATGCCGCGGTGCTGGTCAACGCGCAGGGCGAGCCGATCGGCACCCGCATCTTCGGGCCGGTGACCCGCGAGCTGCGCAGCAAGGGCCAGATGAAGATCATTTCGCTCGCCCCGGAGGTTCTGTGATGAGCAATATCCGCAAGGGTGACAATGTCGTTGTCATTTCGGGCAGCGACAAGGGCAAGAAGGGCTCGGTGCTGAAGGTGTTCCCCAAGGAAAACCGCGCCCTGGTCCAGGGGGTCAACTTGGTCAAGCGCCATCAGCGCCAGACCCAGACGCAGCAGGCCGGGATCGTGACCAAGGAGTCGCCGATCCATCTTTCGAATGTCGCCCATACCGATCCCAAATCGGGCAAGGCGACGCGCATTGGGTTGAAGACGCTGGGCGATGGCCGTCGGGTCCGCTTTGCGAAGAAGTCGGGTGAGGTCATCGATGTCTGACACAGGCTCCAAGAGCAAGAATCCGCAGGAAGCCGCCAAGGCCGATGCCAAGGCGGCCAAGGCGAAGCGGCGCGAAGTCAATGCCGGCACCCAGGTCGCCGTTGGCGAACATGCGCGCGAGGCAGGCTATGTTCCGCGTTTCAAGAAGCGCTACAACGACGTCATCAAGGCCGAGCTGATGAAGAAGTTCGGCTATACCAACATCATGCAGGTGCCGAAGCTCAACAAGGTCGTGCTGAATATCGGCGCGGGCGAGGCGGCTTCCGACGGCAAGAAGATCACCCAGGCGCAGAACGACCTGACCGCCATCGCCGGCCAGAAGGCGGTGCAGACCCGCGCCAAGAAGGCGATCGCGACCTTCAAGATTCGCGAAGGTCTGCCGATCGGCACCAAGGTCACGCTGCGCGGCGACCTGATGTATGAATTCGTCGATCGCCTGATCACCACGGCGCTGCCGCGCGTGCGCGACTTTCGGGGCGTCAACCCCAAGTCGTTCGACGGCCGCGGCAACTATGCGATGGGCATGAAGGAACACGTCGTGTTCCTGGAAATCGACTACGACAAGACGGAATCCGTCTGGGGTATGGACATCGTGTTCAACACCTCCGCGAAGACCGACGAGGAAGCCAAGGCGCTGCTCGAAGGCTTCCAGTTCCCGTTCACGAATTGAGGCGCTGAACCATGGCGAAGACGAGTCAGATCAACCGCAACAAGAAGCGCGAAAAGCTGGTGGCCCAATATGCCGTCCGGCGCGCCGCCCTGAAGGCCAAGGCCGAGGACATGAAGGTCCCGGCCGAGGAGCGCTTCGAGGCGCGCCTCAAGCTGGCCAAGCTGCCGCGCAATTCTTCCAAGGTGCGCATCCATCACCGCTGCGAGCTGTCGGGCCGTTCCAAGGGCTATTACCGCAAGGTCAAGATGTCGCGTATCGCGCTGCGGTCACTTTCGAATTTCGGCCAGATCCCCGGCATGACCAAGGCGAGCTGGTAAGGAGCAACCATGATCATCGACCCGATTGGCGATCTTCTCACGCGCATCCGCAACGGCCAGATGCGCCGCAAGGCCAAGATCAATTCGCCCAATTCGCGCCTGCGCATCCGCCTGCTGGATGTGCTGCAGGCCGAGGGCTACATCCGCGGCTATGCCGAGGTGGAGAGCAAGGGCCACAAGGAACTGGAAATCGAGCTCAAGTATCATGAGGGCGAGCCGGTGATCCGTGAACTCAAGCGCGTCTCCACCCCCGGCCGCCGCGTCTATTCCTCGGTCAGCGAACTCAAGCCGCATCGCCAGGGTCTTGGCGTGTCCATTCTCTCCACGCCGCAGGGCGTGATGACGGACTCCTCCGCCCGCGAAAAGAATGTCGGCGGCGAAGTTCTCTGTCAGGTGTTCTAAGGAGCGACCATGTCCCGTATTGGCAAAAAAGCCGATCGCGCTCCCCAAGGGTGTCACCGCCTCGGTGGATGGCCAGACCGTCAAGGTCAAGGGTCCCAAGGGCGAACTCAGCGTCAAGCTGGTGCCGGAAGTCGCCGCCTCGATCGACGATCACGGTATCCATGTGACGCCGCGCAAGGAAATGGAAAAGGCGGCGCAGATGTGGGGCCTGTCGCGCACGCTGGTCAACAACCTGGTGACCGGTGTCACCACCGGCTTCACCCAGAAGCTGGAGATCCAGGGCGTCGGCTATCGTGCGGCGGTGCAGGGCAAGGTGCTGAACCTGCAGCTCGGCTTCAGCCACGACGTGCCCTATCCGATCCCCGCCGGCATCACCATCGTCACCGAAAAGCCCACCATGATTTCGGTGTCGGGAATCGACAAGCAGCTGGTCGGCCAGGTCGCCGCCGAAATCCGTTCCTGGCGTCCGCCGGAGCCCTATAAGGGCAAGGGTGTCCGCTATGAAGGTGAATATGTCCGCCGCAAGGAAGGCAAGAAGAAGTAAGATGACCCAGGACCTCTTCAAGAAGCGCCAGTCGCGCAACCGCCATCGCCTCACCACCCACGGCACGCGTCCGCGCCTGTCGATCTTCCGTTCGGGCAGGCATATCTATGCCCAGGTGATCGACGACGCCCAGGCCGTTACCGTGGCCAGCGCCTCGACCAACGAGAAGGACGGCAAGCAGGCCAAGTCCTGGAACGTGGACGCGGCCTCCAGCGTCGGCAAGAAGATCGCCGAGCGCACCATCGCCAAGGGCGTGAAGCAGGTCATGTTCGACCGTGGCGGCTATATCTATCATGGGCGCATCAAGGCGCTTGCAGACGCGGCCCGCGAGAGCGGCCTCGAGTTTTAAGGGACAGCGATATGGCACGCGAAGGACAGCAGCGGGATTCCAAGGAGGGCGGCGGACGCGATCGCGGACGTGGCCGGGGCCGTGACAAGGAAGATCGCGACAGCGACCTGATCGACAAGCTGGTGCACATCAACCGTGTCGCCAAGGTCGTCAAGGGCGGCCGCCGCTTCGGCTTCGCCGCCCTGGTGGTGGTGGGCGACGGCAATGGCCGCGTCGGCTTCGGCCACGGCAAGGCGCGCGAAGTGCCTGAAGCCATCCGCAAGGCCACCGACGACGCCAAGAAGTCGCTGATCCGCGTTCCGCTGAAGGACGGCCGCACCATCCATCACGAAGTGCGCGGTCATCACGGCGCCGGCAAGGTCCTGGTGCGCCCCGCGCCCGCCGGTACCGGCATCATCGCCGGCGGTCCAATGCGCGCGGTGTTCGAGGCCCTGGGCGTGGGCGATGTGGTGTCCAAGTCGCTGGGCACCTCCAATCCCTACAACATGGTGCGCGCCACCTTCGACGCGCTGAAGAACCAGCAGAGCCCCCGCATGGTGGCGCAGCGCCGGGGCCGCAGCGTGGCGGAAATCCTGGCTCGCCGCGAAGACCAGGCCGCCGAAGCGTCCGCCTAATTCGAGTTGAAAGAGAAAAGCCATGGCCGAGAAGAAAGCAAAGACGGGCAAGACGGTGACGGTGCGTCAGATCCGCAGCGCCAACCGCAAGCCCGATATCCAGGCGCAGACCCTGCGCGGGCTCGGCCTCGGCAAGATCCGCCGCACCCGTACCCTGGAAGATACCCCCTCGGTGCGCGGCATGATCCACGCGGTCAAGCACCTCGTCGAGATCGTCGAAGAAGGCAAATAAGATGAAGCTCAATCAGATCGCCAACAATCCCGGCGCCCACAAGCATAAGGACAAGGTCGGGCGCGGCTCGTCCTCGGGCCTGGGCAAGACCAGCGGCCGCGGCGTCAAGGGCGCCAAGGCGCGTACCGGCAACCAGGTGCATGGCTTTGAAGGCGGCCAGATGCCGCTGCACATGCGCATGCCCAAGCGCGGCTTCCGCAATATCTTCGCCAAGGATTTCTCGGAAGTGAATATCAGCCGCATCCAGAAGGCGATCGACGCCAAGCGCCTGAAGGCCGGCGACAAGATCACCGAGGATGTCCTGCGCGCGGCCGGCTTGGTCCATAAGAGCCGCGACGGCGTGCGCCTTCTGGGCAAGGGGGCCATCACCGCCAAGATCGATATCGAGGTGGCGGGCGCCTCGGCCGCCGCCAAGGACGCGGTCGAAAAGGCCGGCGGCAGCGTCACCACCACCTACAAGAAGAAGGTCTACAGCAACAAGAAGGGTGGTCCGGGCAAGCGCCAGACGCGGCGCGCGGACGCCGCCAAGAAGCGCGAAGCGCGCAAGGCATGATTTTCGGCCGTCCCGCTCGCAAGGGCGCGGCGGCATCCCCATATAGGGTCGGCCCCGGTTTGGGGAAAATGGTCCGGCCGGTGCATAGTATCGGCATGTTTCTGGGAGCAGCTTGATGGCGTCCGCAGCCGAACAATTGGCAGCCAATTTCAACTTCGGCTCCATCTCCAAGGCGAAGGAGCTGCGCAGCCGCATCTTCTTCACCCTGGGCGCGCTGATCGTGGCGCGAATCGGCACCTACATTCCGATGCCGGGCATCGATCCGGCCGCGCTGGCCCAGCAGATCCAGCAGTCGGGCAGCGGCCTGCTGGACGTGTTCAACACCTTGGCCGGCGGCGCGGTGAACCGCATGGCGATCTTTGCCCTGGGCATCATGCCCTATATCTCGGCCTCGATTATCATCCAGCTGATGACGACGGTGTTTCCGGAACTGGAAGCGCTGAAGAAGGAAGGCGAGGCGGGGCGCAAAGTCATCAATCAATATACCCGCTACTTCACCGTGGCGCTCGCCATGGTCCAGGCTTACGGCATCGCCATGGGGCTGGAGCATTTCGGCGGCCAGGGTCAGATCGTCATTCACCCGGGATGGTTCTTTCGCATCGGCGCGGTGATAACCCTGACGGGCGGCACCATGCTGCTGATGTGGATCGGCGAGCAGATCACCAGCCGCGGCGTCGGCAACGGCATTTCGCTGATCATCTTTGCCGGCATCGTGGCGCGGTTTCCCACTGTCATGGCGCAATCCCTGGAGCAGGCCCGCACCGGCGCCACCAACCCGCTGCTGATCATCTTCTTCGCGGTCTTCGCCGTGGCGCTGGTCGGCTTCATTGTCTTCATGGAACGGGCCCAGCGCCGGCTGTTCGTCACCTATCCCAAGCGCCAGGTCGGCAACAAGGTTTATGGCGGCGACTCCTCGCACCTGCCGCTGAAGCTCAATGTCTCGGGCGTGATTCCGCCGATTTTTGCGTCGTCGATCCTGCTGCTGCCCACCACCGTGGCCAGCTTCAACGCCCAGAACCTGCCGGAATGGCTGCAGATCGTGGTGACCTATCTCAGCCGCGGCCAGCCGCTGTATCTGGCGCTGTATGGCGCGCTGATCCTGTTCTTCGCGTTCTTCTATACCTCGATCGTCTTCAATCCCGAGGAGACGGCCGAGAATCTGAAGAAGTATGGCGGCGTCTTTCCGGGCATTCGTCCCGGCAAGAAGAGCGCCCAGTTCATCGACTATACCCTGACCCGCATCACGGTGATTGGCGCGCTCTATCTGACCTTCGTCTGCCTGATTCCCGAATTCATGTTCTACAAATACAACCTGGTCCTTCTCGCTGGGCGGCACCTCGATCCTGATCGTGGTGTCCGTCACCATGGACACGGTGGCGCAGATTCAGAGCCATCTGGTGGCGCAGCAATATGAAGGACTGCTCAAGAAATCGAAGTTGCGGGGGGCGCGACGTTGAACCTGGTTCTGTTCGGGCCGCCGGGGGCGGGCAAGGGCACCCAATCCAAGATCATCACCGACAAGCGCGGCCTGCCGCAGCTTTCCACGGGTGACATGCTGCGCGCCGCCATCGAGGCGGGAACGGCCCTGGGCCTGGCCGTGAAGGCCACCATGGCCAAGGGTGAGCTGGTGTCGGATGAAACCGTCATCCGCATCATCGGTGAGCGCTACGACCAGCCCGACTGCAAGAACGGCGCGGTGTTCGACGGATTTCCGCGCACCATTGCCCAGGCCGAGGCGTTGGACGCCATGCTGGCCGCGCGCGGCCGCAAGATCGACCTGGTGCTGGAACTGAAGGTGGACGATGCGGTGCTGCTCAGCCGGGTCGAGGCCCGGATCAAGGCCGGCGGCATCCTGCGCTCCGACGACACCCCGGAGACCCTGGCCCACCGCCTGGGGGTCTATTACAAGAACACCGCCCCGCTGATCGACTATTACCGGGGGCAGGGCAAGCTGAGGACCGTGGACGGCATGGCCCCGGTGGAGGCCGTGACGGCCCAGGTCATGGCCAATCTGGACGAGGTTCCAGCCTGATGGCAGGGCCCTGGGACCCCGTTGGTTGCGGCTGCGACAATAAATCCCGGCCGGGAGTTGACGGGAGGGGGCCTATTCCTATAATCCGCGCCCTCGCGACAGTTTTCCTGTCATTTCGGCAGTTTAGGGGCGTTTTCAGGAGCGCCCCGGGCTCCGGTTTGGCCGGTATTTTGGCGGTCAAGTTTTTATTAACGCGTTCAACGGCTTAAAAGCCCTCGGAGACATACAGTGGCACGTATCGCCGGCGTCAATATCCCGACCCAGAAGCGAGTCGAAATCGGCCTTCGCTATATCCATGGCATCGGGGGCCATACCGCACACAAGATCATCACCCAGCTGGGGATCGATCCGGCCCGCCGGGTCAGCGATCTGACCGAATCCGAGGTCATCCAGATCCGCGAAGTCATCGACCGCGATTTCATGGTCGAGGGCGACCTGCGCCGCGACGTGGCGATGAACATCAAGCGTCTGATGGACCTGGGCTGCTATCGCGGCCTTCGCCACCGCAAGAGCCTGCCGGTCCGCGGCCAGCGCACCCATACCAACGCCCGCACCCGCAAAGGCCCGGCCAAAGCGATCGCCGGCAAGAAGAAAGTGACCAAGTAAGTTATGGCCGAAGCAGCATCCAAGTCGGGCAAGGGCGCCGGTCGCTCCCGCAAGAAAGAAAAGAAGAACGTGGTTGTCGGCGTGGCGCATGTCGCCGCCACCTTCAACAACACCATCATCACCATCACCGATCCGGCGGGCAATGCCGTGTCCTGGTCCTCCGCCGGCATGATGGGCTTCAAGGGTTCGCGCAAGTCCACGCCCTATGCGGCGCAGATGGCCGCCGAGGATGCCGGCCGCAAGGCGATCGATCACGGCATGCGCACCCTGGAAGTGGAAGTTTCGGGCCCGGGTTCGGGCCGCGAGTCGGCGCTGCGCGCGCTGCAGGCTGTCGGCCTCGTCGTCACCTCGATCCGCGATGTGACCCCGATTCCGCACAATGGCTGCCGCCCGCCCAAGCGTCGCCGCGTATAAGAGTTTTCGGACGTACCCCTAACCCGTCGCACGTATGGGCATGGTCCGACATGCCCGGGACACGATGAGGAAAACATGTTTCAGAAGAACTGGCAGGAACTGATCAAGCCCGGCAAGCTCAAGACCGAAGCCGGTCATGACACGGGACGCACCGCAACCATCACCGCCGAGCCGCTGGAACGCGGCTTCGGCCTGACCCTGGGCAACTCGCTGCGCCGCGTGCTGCTGTCCTCGCTGCAGGGCGCCGCCGTGACCGCCATCGCGATCGAGGGCGTGCTGCACGAATTCTCCTCCATCCAGGGCGTGCGCGAAGACGTCACCGACATCGTGCTGAACGTCAAGCTGATCGCGCTGCGCATGCATGCCGAAGGCCCCAAGCGGGTCAGCTTGCGCAAGCAGGGTCCGGGCGAGGTCAAGGCCGGCGACATCCAGACCAGCGCCGACATCGAAATCCTCAATCCCGAGCTGGTGCTCTGCACCCTGGACGAGAAGGTGGACTTCCGCATGGAGCTCACCATCGCCACCGGCAAGGGCTATGTCCCCGCCGACCGCAACCGTCCCGAGGACGCCCCCATCGGCCTGATCCCGGTGGACTCGCTGTTCTCGCCGGTGAAAAAGGTTTCCTACAAGGTCGAGAATACCCGCGAGGGCCAGATCCTCGACTATGACAAGCTGACCCTGACGGTCGAAACCAACGGCGCGGTCACGCCGGACAATGCGGTGGCCTATGCCGCGCGCATCCTGCAGGACCAGCTCCAGGTCTTCATCAACTTCGAAGAGCCGCGCGAGCGCGCCACCGAGGAGGCCAAGCCCGACCTGGCCTTCAATCCGGTGCTGCTCAAGAAGGTGGACGAGCTGGAATTGTCGGTACGTTCGGCCAACTGCCTGAAGAACGACAACATCGTCTATATCGGCGACCTCATCCAGAAGACCGAGGCGGAAATGCTCCGCACCCCGAACTTCGGCCGCAAGTCGCTGAACGAGATCAAGGCCGTCCTGGCCGAGATGGGCCTGCATCTGGGCATGGAAGTGCCGGGCTGGCCGCCGGAGAATATCGAAGATCTCGCCAAGCGTTACGAAGACCAATATTGATTTTTTAGAAAGCCAATCCCATGCGTCACGGCAACCAAGGCCGCAAGTTCAACCGCACCGCTTCGCACCGCAAGGCGATGTGGGGCAACATGACCGCGGCGCTGATCAAGCATGAGCAGATCACGACCACCCTGCCCAAGGCCAAGGATCTTCGCCCCGTCATCGAAAAGCTGGTGACCCTGTCGCGCCGCGGGCCTGCGGACCTGCATGCCCGCCGCCAGGCGCTGGCCCAGATCAAGGACGCCGACCAGGTGACCAAGCTGTTCGACGTGATCGGTCCGCGCTATGCCGGGCGTCCCGGCGGCTATACCCGCGTCCTCAAGGCCGGTTTCCGCCACGGCGACAATGCCCCGATGGCTATCATCGAGTTCATCGACCGTGACGAGGCCGCCAAAGGCCTGGATTCCGGTCTGGTGGAAGTGGCGGATGAGGCGCAGGCCTGATTTTCGCCAAACTCTGAACTAGATTGGGGGCGGCAGCGATGCCGCCCCTTTGCGTTTGAGCGCCATGAATCTTCGCCACGAAATAAAAAGGCTGGGAGCAATGAAGACCATCTCGATTGCCGTGGGCGCCATCGCCCTGATCGGCGCCGCCATCTACGCGCTGCCGGCGCTGACCGCCGACAACAAGCCGGCCGCGACCCGGCCGGAGCCCTTGCGCGTGTCGCCGCCGGCGCCGCGCGCCTTGCCCGCCGAGCCCCGTTCGATGGGGCAGGTGCAACTCACCTTCGCGCCGGTGGTCAAGCGCGTGGTGCCGGCGGTGGTGAATGTCTATGCCCGCTCCGTCGTGCAGCAGCAGGTCAATCCCTTCTTCAACGATCCGCTGTTCAGCCAGTTGTTCGGCATCGCCGGAGATGCGCCAGCGCGTCCAGCAGAGCCTGGGTTCGGGCGTGATCGTGCGCGCCGACGGCCTGATCGTGACCAACAATCATGTGGTGACGGGCGGCACCGACATCGTCGTCGCCCTGTCCGACAAGCGCGAGTTCAAGGCCAAGGTGCTGCTGGCCGACCCGCGCACCGACCTGGCGGTGCTGAAGATCGACACCAAGGGCGAAAAGCTGCCGGTGGTACCCTTCGCCGATTCCGACGCGGTGCAGGTGGGTGACCTGGTGCTGGCGGTGGGCGATCCCTTCGGCGTCGGCCAGACCGTGACCATGGGCATTGTTTCGGCCCTGGCGCGCACCCAGATTTCGGCCAGCGACTACCAGTTCTTCATCCAGACCGATGCCGCCATCAATCCGGGCAATTCCGGCGGCGCCCTGGTCACCACCGACGGCCGGCTTGCCGGCATCAACACCGCGATCTATTCGCGCAGCGGCGGCTCGATCGGCATCGGCTTTGCCATTCCCGCCAACCTGGCGCGGCGGGTGGTGGAAGGCGTGGAGGGCGGGATGAAGAGCGGCGTGACCGCCAGCGTCCAGCTGGCCTGGGTGGGCGCCAGCGGCCAGCCGGTTACCAGCGATATCGCCACCAGCCTGGGCCTGCGCGCGTCCCGGCGGGGTGTTGATCAAGGACGTCTATCCCGGCGGGCCGCTGTCGCGGGCAGGGGTGAAGATCCGGCGAGGTGGTGCAATCGGTGGACGGCGCCCAGGTGGACGACATGCAGTCGCTGAATTACCGCACCGCCACCCATCGCCCGGGCGACAGCGTCAAGATGCATGTCGCAGTCGGGCAAGGGCTCGCGCGACGTGACGGTGACCCTGGCCCTGCCGCCGGAAAATCCGCCACGCGAGCTCACCACCATCGCCGGGCGCAATCCCCTGACCGGCGCGCGGGTGGAAAATCTTTCGCCCGCCACCGCCACCGAGCTGCAGATGGATGTGATGGCAAAGGGCGTGGCGGTCGTGGCGGTGAATGCCAGCGGCATTGCCGCCAATTACGGCTTCAGGCCCGGCGACATCATCGCCAGCGTCAATGGCGTTGCCGTCAACAGGGTCGGCGATCTGGTCCGCGCCTTGAACGGCGCCGATCGCTGGGACCTGGTGATCGGGCGGGGCGGGCGCCGCCTGACATTGTCGGTGGAAGGCTGAGGCGCTTCCGAAACCGCGAATGCATGCTATCGCGGCGGTAGCGGTGGCTGCGATGATGCACGGAATTAAGCGCCTTGGTGTGCTCCTGCTATTTGCGCCCTTGCCCGTCATGGCGCAAGAACCGAACACCCTGCATCCTGAGGGTCCCTTCACCGAGCCCATGACGGGCATGGTGTTTCCGGTCGCGATCAACGACTTTCAACGGGTCAATATCGTCAAGTACGCCGCGGGCGGCAGCGATGAAAGCGGCGGCTATAACCGGGTCGTCCCGGACGGGGAAATAATTGCCACGGTATATTTCTTTCGCTCGCCCAGCCTTGTCAGTATCGGTTCGCCGCAAGATGTGGTCGATGACGCCCGACCGCGTCTGTGCCAATCCCAGTTTCATGGCGTGGAACAGGAGGTCATCGCTGCCCATCCCGACGCGCAGCGCCTGAGCGAGGAGCCGGTATTGCTGGAGCAGCAGGGGGTGACCCATCGGGGCTTCCGGGTGCGTTACACGCTGCTGAACCGAAATTCTTTGGCCGCCGCCAGGTGGCGCAGTCCGACGCCTATTTGTTCTGTTTTGCGGATGGAAAATGGTCCGTGGAATACCGTTTCGACTATCCCCTGGGATACGATGCCAGCGCACCAATCGCAGATTTCATGCGCGATCTGAAATGGACGCTGGGCGATCATGTCTAATCGTCTGCTGGCTGTTGGGCGTCGACCCGGCTAATCTCGCCAAATGAGCGATCTGTTCGAATCCAGCGATCTCGCCGGCGACGCGCCCCGGCCGCTGGCCGACCGGCTGCGTCCCAAGGCGCTGGCCGAAGTGGTGGGCCAGGATCATCTTCTGGTCGCCGGAGGGTCCGCTGGGCCGGATGGTGGGCAACGCCCGCCCCGGTTCCATCATCCTGTGGGGGCCGCCCGGCACCGGCAAGACCACCATCGCGCGGCTGCTGTCCAGCGCCTTCAACCTGCATTTCGAGCAGCTCTCGGCGGTATTTTCCGGCGTCGCCGACCTGAAGAAGACGTTCGAGGCGGCGCGCGCAGCGCCGCAAAATGGGGCAGGGCACGCTGCTCTTCATTGACGAGATCCACCGCTTCAACCGCAGCCAGCAGGACAGTTTCCTGCCCGTGGTGGAGGACGGCACCGTGATCCTGGTCGGCGCCACCACCGAAAATCCCTCCTTCGAGTTGAACGGCGCGCTGCTTTCGCGCGCCCAGGTGCTGGTGCTGCGGCGGCTGGACGATGCGGCGCTGGAAATCCTGCTGCAGCGGGCCGAGGCCCATTACGGCAGAAGACGCTAGCGCTGACCGGCGATGCCCGCGCGCTCGCTGCGCGCCATGGCCGACGGCGACGGCCGCTATCTGCTCAACCTGGTGGAGGAACTGGCCAGCGTGAAGGCGGCGAAGCCGCTGGATTCGGCCGGCGCTGGTCGGTGCGGTGCAGCGGCGCATGCCGCTCTACGACAAGAGCCGGGAGGAGCATTACAACATCATCTCGGCGCTGCATAAATCCATTCGCGGCTCCGATCCCGATGCGGCGCTCTATTGGCTGGCGCGGATGCTGGCGGGCGGCGAGCAGCCGCTTTACATCGCGCGCCGCCTGGTGCGCGCCGCGGTGGAAGACATCGGCCTGGCCGATCCGCAAGCGGTGCATCAGGCGCTGGCGGCCAAGGACGTGTTCGATTTCCTGGGCGCGCCGGAAGGCGAGCTGGCGCTGGCCCAATGCGTGCTCTATCTCGCCAGCGCTCCCAAATCCAATGCCGTCTACAAGGCGCTGGGCGCGGCCAAGGCGGGCGGCGCAGGAGCATGGCTCGCTGATGCCGCCGGCCCATATCCTCAACGCCCCGACCAAGCTGATGAAGACGCTGGGCTATGGCGCGGGCTACCAGTATGACCATGACGCCGAGGAGGGCTTTTCCGGGCAGAATTATTTTCCCGACGACATGGCCCGGCAGAGCTTCTACCAGCCCAAGGATACCGGCTTTGAGCGCGAGATTGCCAAGCGGCTGGAATATTGGTCAAAACTGCGGGCGAAGCGTAGCGGGGAGTCCTAGATGGGCATGGTGTTCGCGGTGGGTGTTGGCGGCGGGCTGGGTGCGTTGGCGCGCTATTACATGGCCGCGGCGGTGCAGCCGGCCGGGACCAGCTTTCGATTGGGGCATCATGGCGGTCAATATCGCCGGCGGCTTGCTGATGGGCCTGGTCGTGGAGGCAAGCGCTTTGAAGCTGAACCTGCCGCCGGACCTGCGCGCCTTCATCACGGTCGGCATACTGGGCGGCTTCACCACCTTTTCCACTTTCTCGCTGGACAGCGCCCTGCTGTTGCAGCGCGGCGCGTATCTCCAGGCCGCCGCCTATGTGATCGGCTCGGTGGTGCTTTCCATCCTCGCCCTGTTTGCCGGCCTGTGGATTGTCAGAAGTCTCTATGCCTGAGCTGCGCACCATCGATCCCGACGACGACGGCATCCGCCTGGACCGCTGGTTCAAGCGCCATTATCCCGCATGTCACGCATGTGCTGCTGGAAAAGCTGCTGCGCAAGGGCGAGGTGCGGCTGGACGGCAAGCGCGCCAAGTCGGCCGAGCGCATCACGGCGGGCCAGACGGTGCGCCTGCCGCCGCAAGTGGTGCATGCCAAGGATGAGCGCCCGCAAAAGCCCCCGCCCGAAGCCAAGCACCCCCTGGCGACGAAGGACATGGGCAGCCTGGCGGACCGCATCCTCTACATGGACAAGCAGGTCATCGTGATCGACAAGCCGCCGGGCCTGGCGACCCAGGGCGGCTCCGGCCTGACCCGGCATGTCGATGGCATGCTGGAGTCCCTGCAGTACGAAAAACCCACAAGGCCGAAACTGGTGCACCGGCTGGACCGCGATACGTCCGGCGTGTTGCTGATCGCGCGCACGGCGCAGGCCGCCTCCGGCCTCTCCGCCAGCCTGGCCTTGCGCGACACTTCCAAGGTCTATTGGGCGCTGACGCGCGGCGTGCCGAAACAGAAGCATGGCGTGGTCAAGGGCGCGTTGGCCAAGGAAGGCGTGCGCGGCCGGCGACGAGCGCATGGCGATCAGCGACGACGACGAGGCCAAGTCCGCCCTGACCGAATATGCCGTGGTGGGGACGGCCGGCACCGAATTCGCCTGGGTGGCGGCCCGCCCCATTACCGGGCGCACCCACCAGATCCGCGTCCATCTCGCCAGCCTGGGCACGCCCATCGTGGGCGATTTCAAATAT
The DNA here is from genome assembly GCA_963835715.1 of uncultured Alphaproteobacteria bacterium. Classification (GTDB taxonomy): domain Bacteria; phylum Pseudomonadota; class Alphaproteobacteria; order Micropepsales; family Micropepsaceae; genus Rhizomicrobium. The sequence goes on along the minus strand of CAWIGN010000001.1, from coordinate 47,729 downwards.
GGCGGCACCGACAGCCGCGGCAGGGGCGAAATCGCCGACAAGCTGCATCTGCATGCCCGCAGCATCGATATCGGGCGGCCCGACGGCGGGCGCCTGCAGGCCACGGCCCCCCTGCCGCCGCACATGGTCAAGAGCTGGCGGCTGCTGGGTTTCGATCCCGACGACCGCGGCGATCCGTTTCCTGCGAAGAAAATCAAAAAGAAAAGATGAAGCGATTCTACAAGCTTGTGTCCGTTGCCCCCGCGGATAGCGGCTTTGGCGTGCTGCTGGATGGCAAGCCGGTCATGACTCCGGCCCGCAATGCTCTGACGTTGCCGACGCAAATGCTGGCGGACGCCATCGCCGCGGAATGGCAGGCGCAAGGCGAAGAGGTTCACGCCACCACCATGCCCCTGCTGCGGCTGGCCAACACCGTGATCGACGGCGTCGCCGCCAACCGCGCCCAGGTGGTCGATGCCATCCTGCGGTTCGGCGAGAATGATCTTCTGTGTTACCGGGCCCATCAGCCGCCCGATCTGGCGGCGCGCCAGCGCGCCGGCTGGGACCCGCTGCTGGCCTGGGCGGCGCAAGGCCATGGTGTTCATATGGCGGTGGCCGAGGGCTTGATCCACGTCGAACAGATGCCCGAGGCCCTGGCGGCGCTGCGCCGGGCGTTTGACGGGCGGGACGCCTTCACGCTGGGCGCCCTGCATGTGATTGCGTCCATCACCGGCAGCGCCGTGCTGGCGCTGGCGGTCGCCGAAGGTTTCACCAGCGGCGCCCAGGCCTTTGCCTTGTCGCGGATCGACGAGAATTACCAGGCCGAGAAATGGGGCGAGGACGGCGAGGCCGCCCGGCGCGCCGCCGCGCTGGCGCAGGAGCTGGACAAGGCGGTGGAAATGATGGCCTGCGTCCGGCGGGACGCCGGCTAGTGCAGCGCAAGGCGCCGCTGCGGGCCCGCAACACGCTGGAAAGACGGCTATGGGCGCGGCTGCGCGAAATCGAGGGCGCCCGCTTTCGCCGCAGGTCGCCGTTTCGCACCTTCACGCTGGATTTTGTCGCCCATGACGCCAAGCTGGTGATCAGCCTTGAGGATGGCGAGCCCGGCAAGCGCTCGGGGCATATCGTTCGCGACCGCCTCTTAAATGAGCAGGGTTATGTGATCCTGCGGCTGTGGCTGCGGGAGGCCGAGCGCGACCTGCCCTCCGCGCTTCATCGCATCCGGTCCGTGCTGGAAGACATCGCCGCGGCGGAATCTCTCTAGCGCCGGGCTGTGGATAATTGCCGCACGGCGCAAGTTTCTGGTCCGCGGGCATTTGTCTAAGTTAAGGTTTCCCGCTGAATGAGGGTGAGGTGGGCCGTGTCCGCGATTTTGAATTCATGCCAGGACATCCCGGTGCGGACGATTGCGGCTGGGACAATCCTGTTCGACGAGGGAAAGCAGTCCCGTGCCCTCTGCGTCCTGGTCGATGGCGAGGTCGAGATCCTCAAGGGAGATTTTCAGGTCAACACCGTATCGGAGCCCGGCGCGGTGTTCGGCGAGATGTCCCTCCTGCTCAACAGCCCGCATATGGCGACGGTACGGGCCCGCACGCCGTGCCGCGTCCACATGATCGAGGACGGCGACGGCTTCCTGCGCGCCAACAAGGACGTGGCGTATGATCTGCTGAAGATCGTGGCCGCGCGGTTGCAGGGCGTGACGAATTACCTGACCGATCTCAACCGGTATGTCCGCGCGATATAGCAGCACGCCTGGGCGCCCCCGGCGCGGGTCTAGATGCCTTCGATGACGGGCCGGGCCGCCAGCCGCGCCACCTTGCGCGCGGCATGTTCGATATGATCCAGCCGCCGCGCCAGAACCTCCATGGCCGCATTGCCGCGCAGCGCGGACAGGCTTTCGCGTTGCGGCGCTGTCGTATGGGGAGGATCGGCGCTGCCGTTCGGCTGCAGCAGCGCCACCACCCGCGCGCGGCTCGCCGCGATGGCGGCATCCGCGGCGGGCGCATCCAGTTCCTCGGCGCGCAGCTTGACCAGCACCGGCATGGAAGACATGTCCGAAGCCAGCAGGTAGTTGGCGCCCAGCAATTCGCCCAGCGCCGCCAGGGCGCGGCGGTTGGCGCTGGGCTCGTCCGCCAGGCGGCGCACGGTTCCCGACAATTGCGCCACCGCATCCAGCGCCTTTTTGCGCGCCAGCCGGTAGCGCTGCGAGACGGGCGCCAGGCATAGCGCGGCATCGGCGAAGGCGGCGTCGGCCGCCAGCAGGGCGCGCACGGTACGGGGCAGGTCGTCGCGCTCCCAGCTGGGCAGCAGATAGCTGAAGGCCCAGGACAGGCCGGAACCGATCAGCGTGTCCACGATGCGCTCGAAAAACTGCGGGTGCACCAGCGGATCGACGAAATGCAGCAGCAGCAGGGACGAGATCGAGGCCCCGATGGCGGTGATGCGATAAGCCACCAGGCCATAGGCATGGCTGGTGCCCACCGCCACCACGATCAGCACCAGCAAAACCGGCGCCGGCAGGGTGTTGATAAAGGTCACGGCCAGGGCGCAGCCGATCAGCGTGCCGGTGACCCGGTCCCAGCGGCGCCGGCTGGTGACGCTGTAATTGGCGCGCATGATCAGGGCGATGGTCAGCAATATCCAGTTGGCGTGGGCGAAGCGGGGAAAGATCAGGGTCAGCGCCAACCCGGTGGTCATCGCCAGCGACAGGCGGATGGCATAGCGCAGGGCGGGGCTGCGCCAGCGGAACTGGCCCGCCAGCACGCCCAGTCCGCGCGGCGCGTCCTGACGGAACAGGTCCAGGTCGAGTTGGCCCGCCAGCGCGCTGGGAGGCGTGGCGTCGTCCAGCGTCGTTGCCAGCGCGCCGACATACGACTCCGCCAGCGCCAGCTTGGCGGCGGTGGCGGTGAAGGCATGTGTCGCCGGTTCGCCGGGCGCGGCCTGGCGCAGCGCCGCCACAGCCTCCTGCAGCTGCCGGGCCTCCTCGACCTGGCGCAGCGGCGCCGCATGGCCGCGGCGCGAACGCAGGGCCAGGGTCAGCCGCTCCACTTCCTGCGCCATCCGCGACACGAAGGCGTTCAACCGCCACATCAGTTCGCGCTGCGCCGCGCCGCGCAGCGGTCCCAGGTCGGCATCGGACGACAGCACCGTCTCGAAGGCATCCAGCAGGGCAATCAGCGTGTCGATGCGCTTGCGCTGTATGCGTTGGCCGCGGCGCGCGAACAGGCTGTCGCGCGCCACCTGCAGCCGGTCGGCGAGGACGGCATGAGCGTCGATCACGCCATGGAAGGCGCCGGGCCCCTCGGTGTCGGGATTGTAAAGCGCGGCCTTGGCGCGCAAATAGGCGGCGAAGGCATGCATCGCTTCGGCCAGGAGCAGGCGGCGGCTGCGATCGTCGAACAGCCAGGCCACCATCACGGCATAGACGGTGTAGACCATGGCGCCGCACACCGTCAGGACCAGGTGGTCGGCCGCGTCCGACGGGGAAGCGAAATTCTGGCCCATGGCGAAGACGAAGGCCAGCACGCAGGTCATCGCCAGGCTGAGCACCCACTTGCCATAGGCCGAGATCAGTCCGGTCCAGAAGCCGATGAAGGCGGTGGCGGCGACAAAGGCCGGCATGGAGAAACGTGAAAAATCCGACAGGGCGGTGAAAAAGGCGGTGCACAGCAGGGCAAAACCCATGATCCAGAATTTCTGGCGCAGGGGATCGGTGCGGTCGCTGATGGAGACGCAGACCGCGCCGCTGGCGGCGGCGATGGCGGCGTCAAAGCCCAGGCCGCCGCCCGCCGCCAGGCCGGTCAGCCCGACGCCGATGGCGACGCTGAGCCCGTTCTCGATATGAGCGCGGAACACGGCCAGGGAGAGGGAGCGGGGAAAGGGAGCCATCTTGTCTGTGTGCGTCAGAATACTATGTTAGATCAGGTCTTTGGCCGCGGGAGAATGGCGTGAGCGACGATACTACCGCCCTGCGCGTGCAGGTGCATGGTTTTGTCCAGGGGGTCGGATTTCGCGATTTCCTGGTCATGGCGGCCGAGCAGCAGAATCTGGACGGCTGGGTGCGCAACCGGTCCGACGGATCGGTGGAGGCGCTGGTGTCGGGGCCGACCAAGGCGGTGGAGATTTTCGTCAGCAACGCCACAAAGGGTCCGCGCGGCGCCAAGGTCAGTGCCGTGGATCTGCACAACAGCGAAGCGCCGGCCCACAAGGGCTTTGCCCGCAGGCCCTCGCTCTAGGCAGATTGTCGCCCCCGGCTTTCGCGCCGGGGGGTATCGTGCCAGAATTATCCGGTTGGGGCTGTCGCGGCGGAGGACTTCGCGATGACAGACGACACAATCCATACCACGATCAAACGGCGGGACTTTCTCTATGTGAGTTCCGTGGCGGTGGCCGGTGTCGGCGCCGCCTTGGCGGCCTGGCCGTTCCTGGACCAGATGAACCCCGGCGCCGACGTGCTGTCGGCGGGGGCGCCGATGACGGTGGATATCTCCAAAATGGAACCCGGGCAGCAGATCGTCATACGTTGGCGCGCGATGCCCATCTTCATCGTCCGCCGGACCCCCAAGGTGCTCGAGGGTCTCAAGGCCAAGGCGTTGCTCAGCCGGTTGCGCGATCCGCAGTCCGATGAGATGCAGCAGCCCGCCTATGCACGCAACTGGTCGCGCTCGCTCCATCCCGAATATCTGGTCCTGGTCGGCATCTGCACCCATCTGGGCTGCATTCCGGCCTATTCGCCCACGCCGGGCAGCCTGCTGCCCTCCATCCCGGGCGGCTTTCTGTGTCATTGCCACGGATCGAAATACGATCTGGCCGGGCGCGTGTTCCAGGGCGTGCCCGCGCCGCTGAACCTGCCGGTGCCGCCCTATCATTTCGCCGACGCCGGGACGCTTGTGATCGGCGCCAATCCGCCGGGCAGCAGTTTCGCATTGTCCCAGGTCGGGCAGCTCTAGCCGTACGCCGCGTCAGGCGTGCAGCCAGCCATGCAGCCATCTCGCCAGAACATGGCCGTCCGCATCCTCCAAGGTGGCGAAATAATTTTCCCAGTCCATCGGGGCGAGAAGCGGGAGCAGGCCGCCGCGCCGGATACGGGTCTCCGCCTCCAGCGTGCTGGAGGCAGAAAAACGCAACTCGTCGGTCACGGTACCGTTGTCACGCCCCGGCGCGGAGCGGCGGTACCGCTTGAAGAGATAGATCGCCATCCCTGCCTAGGCCAGGCGCGGACGCACCAGCTCGCGGTATACCGAAACGGCGAACACCAGCAGGCTGAGAAGGGTAGCGATCTCGCCGGCGATAATGCCCGGAACAAATTTGGCGTCACGCGCGGGCAGGTACAGCGCCAGGAACGGGATCATCAGCGCCACGCCGAGCGCGGCGAGGGCGAAGTTGGTCCAGGCCAGGCGCGGCGACAGGCTGGCATGGGTGAGGGCATAAAAAGTGCCGTAGAGCGCCATGGTCACCCAGCCCAGCAGATTGAGATGGGCATGGGCCGGCATCATGGTGAAATCCTCGGACTCTCCCATATGCATGCCCCAGAACATGCCCATCAACAGACAGACGACACCGAGCGCAAAAAAAGCAGCAGATACTCGCGGCATGAAAATTCTCCCCCTAGCCAAAAACCTTCCTGAAACTCTGTTTCAGCGCGGCGTCCACGTCGGCCATGGACACGGCAATCCCCAGATCGGCCAGACTCGTAACGCCATGGGCGCGCACCCCGCAAGGGACGATGCCGGAAAAATGCGCCAGGTCCGGCGCCACGTTCAGCGCCACGCCATGCAGCGTGACCCAGCGCCGGATGCGCACGCCCAGCGCCGCGATCTTGTCCTCGCGCGCCTGCGCGCCAGTGCCGCGCCGCACCCAGATGCCGACCCGGCCCTGGCGCCGTTCGCCGCGGACGTCGAACTGGGCCAGGGTCTCGATCAGCCATTGCTCCAGGTCGCGGACATAGGCGCGCACGTCGGGGGTGCGGGTCTTCAGGTCCAGCATGGCATAGGCCACGCGCTGGCCGGGGCCGTGATAGGTGAACTGGCCGCCGCGCCCGGTGCGATAGACAGGAAAGCGCGCCTCGAGCAGGTCTTCGTCCCTGGCGCTGGTGCCGGCGGTGTAGATGGGAGGATGTTCCAGCAGCCAGACCTGTTCGCCCGCGCTGCCTTCGGCGATGGCCGTGGCACGCGCCTCCATCGCCGCCAGGGCGTCGGGATAGGCGACCGGATGGTCGCTGATTTTCCATTCCATTGGCCACGCCACGGACTGTTCCGCCGGGGGGCGGGCCCGGCTTTCGGCGGCGGTCGGACGTGAAGCGGGAGCGTCCAAGTTAAGCTTTCCGAAACCATGTTCCGGCACCCTTGCCGTGAACCCAGAAAATGTAAGGTGCCGGTCCATGGCCTCCAATGTCGATAGCGTCAAAGTTGAAATTTCCGTGGTCCTGGGCCGTTCCGTGATCCCCATGCACCAGCTGCTGCGCATGGGTCGCGGCGCCGTGATCGAGCTGGACAGCCACCAGGACGATCCCGTCACCATCCTGGCCAATGACATGCCGGTGGCGAAGGGCGAAATCCAGATCCAGGGCGAAAAGATCGCCGTTTCGGTGGTGGATCTGCTGAAGGGCTATTAGTAAAACACCGAAAACACTGTATAAATATTTATTCCCCACCAAATTCTTGCATTTTACGGTGCGCGGGCCTACCTCTCCATTCCTGAGAGGGCCTGATGCTTCCCCTTGTCCTGAATCCCGTCAATCTGCGGGCCGGCCTGGCCGGCCGTGGGCCCGCGCGCGACCGCAGGGCCGCCCTGCTGGCCGATGCCGGGGTCGAGGCGCGCCTGCTGCCCGACCAGGTCAGCGACGAGCTGCTGGCCTCTGTGCAGGTGCTGTTCGTCGCCGGCCTGCCCGAGGGCGAGGCGCGCGAACTGGCGGTCCGGGCCCGGTCGCTGGGGGTGCTGGTCAATGTCGAGGACGTGCTGCCCTTGTGCGATTTTCATGTCCCGGCCGTGGTGCGCCGGGGCGACCTGCTGCTGACCGCCTCGACGGGCGGGCAGGTGCCCGGCCTGGCGCGCGCCCTGCGCGAAAGCCTGGCCGCCCAGTTCGGCCCGGAATGGACGGAGCGGCTCAAGGAGCTGGGGCTGGCCCGCGCCCGGTGGCGCGCCCAGGGCCTGTCGCCGGGCGAGGTTTCCCAGCATGTGCGTGACATGATTTCCCGGATGGGCTGGCTATGAGCCCCACGCTGCCCGGTAACGTGACCGTGATTGACGCCAGGCGCGGGATCCGGCCGACGGTTTCGGCCGCCGACTCTGCTGTCGCCGCCCGCCTGGCCGCGCTGCAGGAAAAGGCCGCGGACCGCGACGCCCATGGCATCCTGGAACTGGCGCTGAAGGAGGAATTCGCGGGCAATACCGCCGTGGTGTCGTCCTTCGGGGCGGAATCGGTGGTCCTGCTCAAGCTGGTGGCCGAGATCGATCCCAATACGCCGGTGCTTTTCCTGAACACCGGAAAGCTGTTCGGCGAGACCCTGCGCTACCGCGACCGGCTGCAGGACGTGCTGGGCCTGGGCGATGTGCGTTCGCTGGCCCCCAGCCTGGCGGCGCGCGAGAGCGACGACCCGGACGGCACGCTGTGGTCGCGCGACACCGACGCCTGCTGCAATTTCCGCAAGACCATTCCCCTGGCCCGGGCGCTGGCGCCGTTCCAGGCCCAGGTGACGGGCCGCAAGCGCTTCCAGACCCGCGAGCGCGCCGAGATGCGGCCGGTGGAATTTTTCGAGGGCCGCTACCGCTTCAATCCGCTTGTGGCAGTGGGACCTGCACCAGCTGGAAGCCTTCATCGAGCGCAACGCCCTGCCGCGCCATCCCCTGGTGGAGGACGGCTATCCCTCGATCGGCTGCATGCCCTGCACCCGGCGGGTCCAGGCAGGCGAGGACTACCGCGCCGGACGCTGGTCGGGGCTGGACAAGGACGAATGCGGCATCCACCTGACGGATGGCGGCGGTATTTAAGGCCGCTTGCCCTGCGGGGGCGCGCTTGCTAAACCCCCGGTCCTACCGGGATTTTTCCCACGATTGTGCGGTCATGGCGGAACGGTAGACGCGCTAGCTTGAGGTGCTAGTGGGGCAACCCGTGGAAGTTCGAGTCTTCTTGACCGCACCATCACATATGCGCCCGTTCCGGGCGCATATGTGATGCCAAGCCGGCCCGCCGCGACAGCGCAGAGAGGGCCGGCGCGGCAGGCGAAAACACCGACCCATCAGGAAGCCGCATTGCGGGCGTTCGAATGCCAAGCGGCCCCGCGCGTCAGCGGTCGTCAGCGGCAGCGTCGTGCGACGGCCGGCGCGGCAGGCGAAAACACAGTCCCGTCAGGAAGCCGCACGCGGGCGCATATTGATGCCAGGCCGGCCCGCGCGCTACTCGCGCGCGGACGCACTCAGGGATGAAACGCTGGCGGAGGCGACATTGGCCACCGGCTTGATGGCCGGCTTGGCGTCGGATTTGCCAAAGTCCGGCTTCAGGTTGCCGCTGACATAGGCGCCGGATTCGATCTTGATGTCCTGATGCAGAATATCGCCGGTCATGCGCGCCGTGCCGGCGACCACGACCTTCTTGGATTCGATCTTGCCTTCGACGGTGCCGGCAAGCTCGACTTCGTCGCCATAGACCGTGCCCTTCACCTTGGCGTTCTGGCCGATCTTCACATTGACGCCGCGCACATCGCCCTCGATCTGGCCGTCGATCTGGATGTCCTCACTGCTCTCGAGCTGACCAGTGATCTTGAGTGCCTTGCTGATGACCGATGCCATGGATGCTCCTGCTTTTGCTGGGGGTGGGGATGGTTGGGCGATTGCAGCCGGCCGGGGCGGCTCGGCCGGTTTGGAAACGGCGCTCCCGGCGGGTGGCTGCGGCGTCTGCAACGGCCGCGCCTGGGGCTGCGATCCTGGGGTCTGGGATACCGGGGACTGCGGACCGCCGGATTTGTCGTTACGGTTGAACAGGCTCATGGACGGATCTCCGGAAGTTGGTCGAGGGTTTCAAAATAGCTTGCGGGCCGCCACGGCATCCGGCCGACCATACGGGCGCCTTGCGCGACTGTGACATTGGTATGGAAGATGCGGCCTTCGATCTGGGCGCTGGCCTCGATCGCGACCGTGGGCGCGAAGACGCGGCCGTTCAGGCGCCCGAAGATCACGACCTCGTGCGCGACGATGTCACCCTCGACGTAACCGCCAGTGGCGATGACCAGCCGGAGCGCCGCGATGCGGCCCCGCACCAGGCCGGAAACCACCAGCTCGCCCTGGATCTCGAGCGCGCCCTCGATCGCGACGCCGGGACCGAGAAAGGATGGAGGCGCCTCGGCCTCGCCGTGCACGGCCGCGCTCACCGGGCTGTGGACCTCAGATCGACGGGTTAATGAAAGCATGAACTGCCCCGTTCAAGCCCCAACCCAACCCGCCGCGATCATGACAGAAAGATGAGGCGGGGCAAGTATTTATTGCGCCCGCAGTCTGTTCCGCATGGAACTTGCCGCGTCCCAGTTTCCAGGACCGCGCGTGCCGATATCCGTCCCGGCGGACACCGCGGGGCGGCGGCAGGGCGTGTCTTCGAATTACGGGAATTATAGGATGTTCCGCGTGATGTTTCGGCTAAGACACCGGCCGGCAATCCGGATTCGGCGACCAGAATGGATATCTATCTTCCGATCGCGCAGATATCCGTCAACTGGATCGTCGTTCTGGGAATTGGGCTCGGCGTCGGCTTTCTGTCGGGCATGCTGGGGGTGAGTGGCGGGTTCATCGCCACGCCGCTGCTTCTTTTCTACGGCATCGCGCCCGGCGTTGCGGTGGCGACGCAGGCAAGCCCGATCGCGGCGGCCTCGCTGGTCGGCGCCATCAGCAAGGGAAGCCAGGATAGCGTGGACTACAAGATGGGCGTGGTGCTGATGTGCGGCGGCGTCGCCGGCTCGGCCGTCGGCGTCGCCCTGTTCCGCTACCTGCAAAAACTCGGACAGATCGATCTCGTCGTCCAGCTCAGCTATGTGCTGCTGCTCGGATCGGTCGGCAGCCTCATGCTGCGCGAGAGCTTGCAGGTCTTCCTGGCCGCCCGCAAGGGACAGCCCGTCGCGGCGCGCAAGCCCGGCCAGCATAACTGGATCCACAATCTGCCGTTCAAGACCCGCTTCCGCCGTTCGCGGATCTATATCAGCATCATTCCGATCATCGTCCTGGGATTCTTCGTGGGCATGATGACGGCCATCCTGGGAACGGGGGGCGCCTTTCTCCTCATTCCGGCAAAGATCTACCTGCTGCGCATGCGCACCAGCATGGCGGTGGGCACCTCGCAGTTCCAGATGTTCATTGTCGCGTGCCTGACGACAATGATGCATGCCGTCACCGACCATACCGTGGACATCGTTCTCGCACTTCTGCTGATCGTCGGCGGCGTCATCGGGGCCCAATTCGGCGTCCGCGTCGGCTCGAAACTGGCGGGCGAGCAATTGCGCGTGGCCTTTGCCACATTGATCGTGGCCATCGCGGTCCAGCTTACCGCGAACCTGCTGCGGACCCCGGCCGACGTCTATACCCTGGTGGTCGGCCCATAGAAGCCTCAAGAGTGCCGGGCCGGGCAGACTGCCGCCCGGCGCATGGACACTACGCTTCAGGACGTCCGGGAGGGCGCGCCGCCGGCCGAATAGGGCTTGATGCTTTCGGCGACGGAATCGGCGACATGTTCCTTGGTGATCAGGCCGATCACGCTTTCGGGGCGCGGAATGCCGTCGGAACGCACCACGATCGTCATCATCGCGTCCTTGCGCCACATCCGCCCGATGACGCTGAACATGATGTCGGCGTCGCGGGCGATGGCGAACTGGGTGCTGGCGACGTCGCCCAGGGTCAGGCTGGTGGAGGCGCCCTCCAGCCCGCGCCGCAGGCCGGTGTTGACGCGCAGCACGCCGGCGATCGCGTTGTCGCGGGTGACCACGACATGGCGCAGCCGGCCGCCATGCTCGGGAAGCCTGAGGAAGGCGTCGAAGGACATGCTCTGCGGCAATATCAGGATGTCCCTGTCCATCACGTCGCTGGCCTGGCGCACCAGGAACATGTTGGCGTGCAGCGCCTTGGGGATGAAGTGGCGGCGCGCCTGCAATTTGATGGTGTAGATATTCTCGGCCGACAGCAACCGCCGGATGCCGATGGCGATGGCCACCGCCACGATCATCGGCACCACGATGCCGTAGTCCAGCGTCATCTCGAAGATCATGGTCACCGCGGTCATCGCCGCCCCGGTGCCGCCGCCGACCATCGCCGCCATGCCGACCATCGCGAAGGCGGGGATACTGATGCTGATCGCGGGAAACAGCAGATGCGCCAGGGTGCCGAAGGCGCCCCCCAGGGTCGCGCCCATGAACAGGGACGGCGAAAATACCCCGCCCGACGATCCCGAGCCCAGGCTCAGCGAGGTTGCCGCAAGCTTGGCGGCGAACAGCAAGGCCAGGAAGGGCGCGGCGCCGCCGATGCCCAGCAGAATGTCCTGTATCGCCGCATAGCCGACACCTTCGATCTGGTAATGGCCGGACAGGCGCAGGAACAGCGTACATCGCGGCGCCGACGATGCTCATGCCCAGCGCGTGGCGAAGATAGGGATTCTCGATCCGCTCGAACTGATGCTCGGCGAAATGAAGGCCGCGGATGAACGCGGTGGCGCCCACGCCGGCGGCCACGCCGAGCACCGCATACAGAACCAGGACGTAAACGCCGGACGGGTGATCGGAGAGCGCGCCCACGGGGGGCACATTGAAGGCCGGGCGCGGGCCGAAGAAGATGCGGCCGATGAAGGTCGCGGTGCCGGTCGCCAGCGCCACGGGCAGGAAGGTGCGGGTGCTGACTTCCGGCATCATCAGTTCGATCGCGAACAGGACCCCGCCGATCGGCGTGTTGAAGGTCGCCGCGATGCCGGCGCCGGCGCCCGCCGCCACCAGCGTGATGCGCTGCCACACCTCAAGGCGAAGCAGCCCGCCCAGGCTGGACCCCAGCGAGGCGCCGATCTGGATGATCGGGCCCTCGCGGCCGACCGCCGAGCCGCTGCCGATCGCCAGCGCCGAAGCCAGAGATTTCACCACCGCGACGACGGGGCGGATGCGGCCCTTCGTGATAGAAGATCGCATCCATGACTTCGGGCACGCCATGGCCACGGGCCTCGGGCGCGAATGTGCGCACCAGGAAGACCACGCCCATGCCGCCGATGACCGGGGCCAGGATGATGAACATGCCCCCAGGGCGACGCCGCGGTATGGACATTTGCGTCGTAATGGGTCGACAGCTGCCCGTAAAAGAACAGGTTGTGGACCAGCGCGATCAGGGCGCGGAAGAAAATCGCGCCGAACCCGGTGACAATGCCCACGAAGATGGCGATCAGTGAAAAAAAGAAGAGATTCACCGGCCGCGCGGAAGGCGCCGCCGCGTTCGGCGCATCCCGGTCTGGTGCGGATCCGGCCTGGCTGGTCATTGCAGTGCAGGTGCCACACATTGCCGGGCCCGGCAACCCGTTCGTTTGCCCCGCAGTTTCGGCGCCGGTACCGGCGCATCCTGCCGGAATTACCGGAAATTCATTTGGGCTGGTCCCCGCCGCGGTCCTAAATCGTTCTTCCGGATGAGTCGCAATCCGGGACCGCGATGGAGGCGCACAATGCCGATCCCGATACCGGCCATCCAATGGCCTGCCCATCTCGCCGAGAAGGGTCCCGCCGAAGACCCCGCGGTCCTCTTGTCGGGACAGGCGCGGATCGGCGGCGTGTCCTTCAAGGTCATGGCCCTGCGCATGCGCGACGGCATGCGCATGCCCGACTACCGGCCGGACGTGTCCGGCACGCTCTATGAGGACGCCATGGAAGCCATGGTGGCCGATATCGAGGACCTGGTGGACTCCATGGAGCCCGAACTGATCGCCGTCGGCGGCGCGTCGTATCTGCTGTGGATGGTGCCGTCGGCGCGCGCGTGATTCCGGCGGCCCTGGCCCCGCTTGCATCGCCGCACGCTTGGCCGGACAATGACGCGCCGTCAGCTTTGGTGCGTGTGGTGAAGATTCTGCTGATCGAAGACGACAAGGAAACCGCCGCCCATATCGTCTATGCCCTGGGCGGCGCCGGGCATGCGGTCACGGTATGCCATGACGGGCTGGAAGGGCTGGACCTGGCGCGGGCCGGCGGCCATGCCGTGCTGATCGTGGACCGCATGCTGCCGGGCCTGGACGGCCTCAGCCTGGTGCGCCGCCTGCGCGCGGAAGCCAATCCCATACCGGCGCTTTTCCTCACCACCATGAGCGGCCTGGATGACCGGGTCGAAGGCCTGCAGGGCGGCGGCGACGATTACCTGGTCAAGCCGTTCGCCTTTCCCGAGCTGCTGGCGCGGGTGCATGCCATCGCCCGGCGCGGCGCGCCCGCGCCGGAGAGCGAGCCGGTGCGCCTGCGCGCCGCCGACCTGGAAATGGACCTGATCCGGCGCACGGTGCACCGGGCGGGCCGGGCGATCGAGTTGCAGGCCCAGGAATTCCGCCTGCTGGAATATCTGATGCGCAACATGGGCCGCATCGTCACCCGCACCATGCTGCTGGAAAATGTATGGGACCTGCATTTCGATCCGCGCACCAATATCGTGGAAACCCATATGAGCCGGCTGCGCGGCAAGGTGGATCGCGGCTTCGGCGGCGAGCTGATCCATACCGTGCGCGGTTCGGGATATACCCTGCGTGCGACCTAGATTTCTCCGCACCGAGAGTTTCCGGCTTACCGCCATCTATGCCGGCATCTTCGCCTTGTCGTTCGTGATCCTGGGCGGCTTCGTGCTGGTGATCACCAACCAGGCGCTGCGCGAGCAGATCGTGGCCTATTCCGCATCCGATATCGCCGCCATCCGCGACGGCTATGCCAGCGAAGGCGTGCATGAAGCGCGCGAGGTCATCAATCAGCTGATGGCGGGGCCGGCAAGTCCGGGTTTCTACCTGATGCAGCGGGACGGCCAGGTGGTGGACGGCAATATGCCCGCGATGGCGCCGCGCACCGGGACGCAGGAGGTCGCCTTTTCGTCGGGCGGCCGCGACCACCAGGTGCTCGGCGTGGGCGCGTTCCTGGCGCCCGGTCTCTATGTCTTTTCCGGCAATGCGACCACCCGGCTGCGCACGGTGCAGAGCCATATCCTGCATGTGATGCTGGTATTGTTCGCGGCGGCCATGGCATTGGCGGTAGCCGGCGGCACCCTGGTCAGCTGGAGCTTCCTGCGGCGCACCGACGCCATGGCGCGGACATGCCGCGCCATCATGGACGGCGACCTCAAGCTGCGCCTGCCGGTGCGGGGCACCGGGGACGAACTCGACCGGCTGGCGGAAGCCATCAATGAAATGCTGTCGCGCATCGCCGCGCTGATGGGCAATCTCTCCCAGGTCAGCAACGACATCGCCCACGACCTGCGCACGCCCGTCACCCATCTGCGCCACCGGCTGGAGCGGGCCCGCGCCGAGAGCAAGACGGTGGAGGCGTATGGGGGCGCCCTGGAAACCGCCATCGCCAAGGCGGATGAGATACTGGGCCTGTTTGCGGCCTTGCTGCGCATCGCGCAGATCGAGGGCGGGGCGCGCCGCGCCGCCTTCGCGCCGGTGGAACTCAGCGCGCTGCTGGCGCAGATGCGCGACCTGTTTGAGCCGGTTGCCGAGGAAGCGGGTCACGTCCTGCGGCTGTCCGGCACCGGCAAGGCGAGCATTCGCGGCGACCACCAGCTTCTTGTCCAGCTCTTTTCCAACCTGATCGAGAACGCCATCGTCCATACCCCGGCGGGCACATCCATTGCGCTGTCGCTGTCGCGCCAGGAGGGCCGCGCCGTGGTGCGGGTAAGCGACGACGGGCCCGGCGTGCCGCGCGAAGAGCATGAGCGGCTGTTCCGCCGGCTGTATCGCCGCGAGGCCAGCCGTTCCCAACCCGGACACGGCCTGGGGCTTTCCCTCGCCCTGGCGGTTGCCGACCTGCACGGCGCCACCATCCGTATCCCCGAAGCCGCCGGGCCGGGCCTGACGGTGGAAATCTCTTTCCCGCTGCCGCCGGAAAGCGCGCAATCGGCCTGAAAATTGGGAATAATTATGGGTCGGGCCGGTGGCGCTTAACCAGGAGAGTTGGGATACTCGATGGCAGTGGGGACCGCACATGACCAGCCGCCGGAAGTTCAAACATTTGTCTTTGGAATCAAAGGCATTGAGCCGTTGATGCGCCGGGCGGCAATCCTGGCGGCGACGCTGCTGCTGCTTTCGGCATGCGGCAAGAGCGAGGCGCCCGCCGAAGCCGAAAAAGAAGCTGCGCCGGCGCCCGGCATCACCCTGAAACCCGAGGAAACAGCAAGTCTGGGGATCACGGTTCAGCCGGCGACCGCTGCGCAGTTCGCCAGCCGCATCAGCGGCTATGGCGTGGTCGCGGCCCTGGACACCATCGCCCAGGCGGATTCGGAGGTGCAGACCGCCCAGGCGGTCGCGGCGCAAAGCCAGGCGGCGGCGGCGCGCGCCCAGTCCCTGGCGACAGGCGAGGACGCCGCGATTTCCCGCGAGCAACTGGAACTGGCGCAAAGCAAGGCGGCGGCCGATGCGGCGGCGCTGGCGCTGGCCCGGCGCAAGTCCGAGGCCGCCTTCGGCCTGCATTCGCCGTGGCGGGACATGGCCACGCGCCAGGCTGCGATGCGCCGCTTGGCGTCCGGCGCCGCGGTGCTGGTGCGCGTGACCTTCCCGGTGACGGGCGGCGCGGTGCCCAGGACCCTGGAAGTCAGCCGCATGGGACAGGACGCCAAGAGCTGGACCACCCACACGATCTGGGATGCGCCCGCCGATGCCGCCGTGCCGGGGCGCAGCTTCTATGCCCTGGTGGAGGGCAGCGACCTGGCCCAGAATGAACGGGTCACGGCCGCCATTCCCACCGGTTTGGTGCAGGCGGGCGCCAAGATCTCCGCCAAGGCGCTGGTGTATGGCGAGAGCGAGGCCTGGGTCTATGTCCAGACCGCGGCCCAGACATTCCTGCGCACGAAGGTGGATATCAGCCGGCCGATGGGCGACGGCTATTTCGTCCGCGACATCAAGCCCGGCGCCCGGGTGGTCGTGGACGGCGCGGGCCTGCTGCTCGCCCGCGAGACCAATCCCAGCACCGAAGTCGAGGATTGAGGCATGCGTTGGCTGGTCGGCCTTTGCGTGCGCTTTTCCGGCACCATCGCGACCCTCACCTTGATCGCCCTGGTGCTTGGGCTGTGGGCGACGCGCAGCGCGCCGCTGGACGTGTTTCCCGATTTTGTGCCCTCGACGGTGGACATCCAGACCGAGGCGCCCGGCTTCACCGCCCAGCAGGTCGAGCAGCTGGTCACCAAGCCGATCGAGAACGCCGTCAATGGCGCGCAGGGGCTGGCCACCATCCGCTCCGAATCCATTCCCGGCCTGTCGGTCATCACCATCCAGTTCACCGACAATATCGATCTGTATAATGCGCGGCAGGGCATCTCCGAACGGCTGAGCGAGCTGGGCAGCGCCCTGCCGGCGGGCGTGGACGCGCCGCGGCTGTCGCCGCTCACCTCCAGCACCATGGACCTGCTCAAGATCGGCCTGGTGTCCGACAAGCTCGACGCCGTTCGAGCTGCGCGACCAGGCCGAATGGGTGATGAAGCCCGCGCTGCTGGCGGTGCCCGGCGTCGCCCATGTCCTGATCTTCGGCGGCGCGGTGCGGGAAATCCAGATTCAGCCCGACGTCACGCGCATGGCGTCCTATGGCTTCACGCTCACCGACCTGGCCGATGCGGCACGGGCCGCGCTGGCCCTGCGCGGCGCCGGCTTTGTCGATCTCGCGCATCAGCGGGTGCTGATCCAGACGCCGGTGCCGGCGCCCGACCCGGCGGCGATCGGCAACGCGGTGCTGGCGGTGCGCGGCAAGACGCCGATCACCATCGGCCAGATCGCCAAGGTGGTCGAGGCCCCGGCGCTGCGTTCGGGCGACGCCCTGATCATGGGCCGGCCCGGGCGTGCTGTTTTCGCTGGCCAGCCAGTATGGCGCCAACACGCTGGAGACCACCCGAGCCCTGGAAAAGGCGCTGGCGCAGCTGACCCCGGCGCTGAAGGCGCAGGGCATCACCATCTATCCGGCGATGCACCGGCCGGCCAATTTCATCGAACGCGCGCTGGCCATCCTGGAGCAGTCGCTGGTGATCGCCGCCATCCTGATCCTGGCGGTGCTGTATCTGTTCCTGCGCGACTGGCGTTCGGCGCTGATCACCTTCCTGTCCATTCCCCTGTCGCTGCTGGCGGCGGTGGCGGTGCTGGACCGCATGGGCCTGACGCTCAACACCATGACCCTGGGCGGCTTCGCCGTGGCTCTGGGCGTGCTGGTGGACGATGCCATCATCGGCATCGAGAATATCCTGCGCCGCCTGCGCGAGAACGCCCAGCGGCCCCAGCCCCGTTCGCGGCTCGCAGGTCATCCGCGACGCGACCCTGGAAGTGCGCGGACCGGTGGTCTACGCCACCCTGGTCGTCATCGTGGTCTTCCTGCCCGAGCTTTTCTCCACCAGCGTGCAGGGCCATTTCGTCGGGCCGCTGGCGCTGGCCTTCATCCTGGCGGTGCTGGCCTCGCTGCTGGTGGCGCTGACCGCCTCGCCGCGCTTTGTCGGCGCTGATGCTGCATCGGCGCGACGCCCATGCCGAGCTGGCCTGGATTGCATGGACTCAAGCGGGGCCAGCGCCGGATCATTGCCGCCGTTCATGACCATTTTCGCCTGATCGGCGCCGTGCTGATCGCCGCCAGCGTCGTCGCGGCGGCGGCCTTGCCCTTTCTGGGCGGCAGCTTCATGCCGGATTTCCGCGAAGGCCATTTTGTGATGCAGGTTTCCAGCTCCACGCCCGGAACCTCGCTGGACGAGATGCTGGCGGTGGGCCGGCGCATCAGCCGCGACGTGCTGGCGCTTCCCTATGTCGCCACCATCGAGCAGCAGGTCGGCCGCGCCGCGCTGGGCGAGGATACCTGGGGCCCGCACCGCAGCGAGTTTCATGTCGAACTGAAAGCCGATGCGACGGTCGACCAGAGCGTGGCCGAGGATGCCCTGCGCGAGATATTGGCGCGCTATCCCGGGTTGCAGAGCGAGGTGGTCACCTTCCTGGGCGACCGCATCAGCGAAAGCCTGACCGGCGAGACCGCCGACATCGCGGTGAAGGTGTTCGGCGACCAGCTCGACACGCTGGACGCCACCGGGCGGCGGATCGCCCAGGCCCTGCGCGGGACGCCCGGCATCGCCGATTTGCAGTTCAAGCCGGAGAGCGGCACGCCCACCTTCGCGCTTCAGGTGCAGCCGTCCGCCCTGGTCGCCTACGGCCTGAAGATGCAGGACGTGCTGGACGCGGTGCAGAGCGAATATGCCGGGGCCATTGTCGGCCAGACCTATGCCGGCACCCGCATCGTCAATGTCACCTTGCTGCTGCCCAAAGCGGCGCGCGACCGGCCCGAGCTTCTGTCATCGCTGATGCTGGCCAGCCCCTTCGGTCCGGTGCCGCTGTCGCAGGTGGCGCGGGTCGCGCCGACCGAGACGCGCTACACCATCTCCCATGACGGCGGCCAGCGGTTTGTCTCCCTGACCTTCAACGTGGTGGGCCGGTCGCTGCAGGCGACCGAGCAGGAGGCCCAGGCGCGCGTCGCCGCGATGAAGCTGCCGACCGGCGTCTATGTCGAGTTCAGCGGCGCCGCGGCGGCGCAGCGCGAGTCACAGAACCAGATGCTGCTCTATACCGCCTTCGCCGTGGTGCTGATCGGCATGATCCTGTTCATCTGTTTTGACTGGCGGGCCAACACCTGGCTGGTGCTGGTCAATCTGCCCTTCAGCCTGATCGGCGCGGCCTTTGCCATCCTGCTGACCGGCGAGGGCCTGTCGCTGGGCGCCATGGTGGGCCTGGTGACCGTCTTCGGCATCAGCGCCCGCAACGGCATCCTGCTGCTGGCGCATTACGAGCATCTGGTCGAGGTGGAGGGCGCGCCCTGGAGCCCGGATACCATCCTGCGCGGCGCCCAGGAACGGCTGGTGCCGATCCTGATGACCGCGGCGGTGACCGCCTTGGGCCTGTTGCCGCTGGCGATCGGCCTGCACCAGCCCGGCCAGGAAATCGAAGGACCGATGGCGGTGACGGTGCTGGGCGGGCTGGTCAGTTCGACCTTTCTCAATCTGGTGGTGCTGCCGGCTTTGGCGGAGCGCTTCAGCGGACCATCCTCCGCGAAGGCTGGGCGCGAGGTAACCGCGCCATGATCCGCAGGCTCTTGCTGTCCGGCAGTTTCGCGGTCCTGGTCGCCGGCTGCGCCACGACGCCGCCGCCCGCCCTGAAGCCCGGCGATGTGCCCGCCGCCTTCGAACACGAGCCAGTTGCCAATGCGCCGATCTGGCCGGCGCGGGACTGGTGGACCGGTTTCGGCGATCCGCAGCTGGCGACGCTGATGGACCAGGCCGAGGCCGGCAATCTGGATTTGGCCCAGGCGGCGGCGCGCCTGCGCCAGGCTGACGCGCGGGCGCGCCAGGCGGGTGCGGCCCTGTTGCCGGCGCTGGGCGCCGGCGCGACCGTCGACAGCCAGTTCGCCCGCGCCAATGGCATCTCCCAGAGCGAAACCGATTACAGCGCCGGGCTTGAGGCCAGTTATGAACTGGATTTCTGGGGCAAGAACCGCGATTTGGCGGACTCGGCCAAGGCCGCGGTGCGCGCCAGCGCCGCGGACCGTGCCACGGTGGCGCTGAGCGTCACCGCCGGGGTCGCCAACAGCTATTTCCAGCTTCTGTCCCTGCGCGAGCGCATTGGCGTGGCGCGCGCCAATCTCAAATCTTCCGGGGATATATTGAACGTGGTGCAGCGGCGGGTGACGGCCGGTTATTCGGCCAATGCCGATCTTTTGGCGCAGCGCGCCGCCATGGCGGCACAGCAGGCGGTGCTGCCGGCGCTGCAGCAGCAGGAACTGGAAGCGCGCAATGCACTGGCGATCCTGCTGGGCAGGCCGCCGGAGGGTTTCACGGTTGCCGGCGATGGCCTGGACGCGCTGGTTCCGCCCGCAGTGGCGCCGGGCCTTCCATCCGCCTTGCTGACGCGGCGGCCGGATATCATCGCGGCGGAGGAAAATCTGGTGGCGGCGCATGCCGATCTCGCCGCCGCGCGCGCGGCCTTTTTTCCCGCCATCAGCCTGACCGCCGGTGGCGGCGTCGCCTATCCGGCGCTGGCCGCCGCGATCAACACTTTGCCGGGTGTGGGCCTGGTGGCGGGCGCCGGGGTCATGCTGACGCAGACCATCTTCGACGGCGGGTTGCGGCAGGGCAGGGTGGACGAAGCCCGGGCGCGCGAGGAGGAATTGCTGGCGGCCTATCGTGCCGCGGTGATCGCATCCTTCTCGGACGTCGAGAATGCGCTGGGCAATTTCGCCCATCTGGGTGCCCAGGAGGAGGCGCTGCGCGAGCAGGTGGCGCAGGCGGAAAAACTGCTGGGCGCGGCGCGGCGCAAATATCTCGCCGGATATGCCGATTTCCTGGTGGTCACCGATGCGCAGCGCGCGCTCTTTGCCGCCCGCGACCAGCTTTCCGATATCCGCCGGGCGCGCCTGACTGCCTCGGTGGGCCTGTTCAAGGCGCTGGGTGGCGGCTATGTGGCCGGAACGCCGCAATCGCCATGATCCTGTGTCCAGTTGAGTTCGATTCGCGAAAGCATGTTGCCATTTCGCGCTATGCGGATTTCATTGTTCGCGACTTGAAGCCGGAGACCCCATGTCCTCCCGTCATCTGCTGACTTTATCATCGCTGCTGCTGGTCTCGGCCGGGCCGGCCTTTGCCGTGACCGACGAGATCCAGGTCTATACCGGCGAGGTCATGCCGGTGGGCGAGTTCGGCCTGACCGTACACAACAATTATGCCCTGGACGGGCTCAAGACCCCGGATTTCGCGGGCGGGCTGGTCGACAATCATGCCTTCAGCAGCGTGGCCGAATGGGCGCTGGGCGTGACCCCCTGGTTCGAGGCCGGGCTGTATCTGCCGCTTTTCACCCATACCAGCAACCAGAGCTGGACCTATAACGGCTTCAAGCTGCGCGCCCTGTTCGTGCAGCCGGACAATGGCGACAAGGATTTCTATTACGGCGTGAATTTCGAATTCAGCTGGAACGAGAAGAGCTGGGATACCAAGGTCAATACCGGCGAGGTGCGGCCCATCATCGGCTGGCGTTTCGGCAATGACCGCCGCTGGAGCATCACCTTCAATCCCATCCTGGACAATTCCTATGCCGGATTTTCGCGCCTGGATTTCGCGCCGTCGACCCGGCTGGATTACAAGGTCGATGAAACCTGGACCGTGGCGGCGGAGGAGTATGACGATTTCGGCGAGTTGCGCGGCTTTTTGCCGGCGAACCAGCAGTCGCATCAGTTATGGGGCGTGGTGGACTACACCGGCAACCCGATTTCCATCGAGGCGGGCATGGGGTTCGGGCTCACCTCCGCCACCGACAGTCTTGCAGTCAAGGTAATGCTGATGAGCGACCTGACGGGCCCCAACGGGCTGTTCGCCGACTGAGAGTCACACCGTGAAGGCGCGCGGCCGGCCGCCCGTCCGCCACTGTTCCCACATCCGGGCATAGGCCGTCTCGATGTTACGGCGGAACAGGTCGGTATCGAACAGCGGGCAGTTTCTGGTCAACCGGTCCTTGATGGATTTCAGCATCGCGGGATCGGTGGCGAGCTTCACGGCAAGGGCTTCATAGTCTTGCGCCGTTTGCGTCACCAGTTCGGGCAAGCCCGCCGCGTGGAGCAGGCTGGCGGCGACGCGGCCGGGAAAGGCCGTGCCGCGCCGTGTCAGCAGCGGTACCCCCGCCCACAGCGCATCGCTGCCGGTGGTGTGGGCATTGTAGGGCAGCCCGTCCAGGAACAGGTCGGCCAGCCCCAGCCGCGCCAGATGCTGGTCGGGGGGCCGGTCGGGTGCGAACAGGATGCGCTGCGGCGCCACGCCATGGGCCTGGGCGTGGCGCGCGATATTTTCGGCAAACGGCGCGGCGGCGTCCAGCAGCCACAATAGGCTGCCCTCCACGCGGCTGAGAATCCGCATCCAGCCGGCAAAGGTATCGGGCGTCAGCTTGTAGCTCTGGTTGAAATTGCAGAACACAAAGCCGCGCTCGGGCAGTCCGGCCTCGGCCCGGCTGGGCGAGGCGGCGACGGCGCGGCCCCTGTCGTCATTGACCTGGTAGCAGCCGGGCAGGGTGACGACCTGCTCGTCATAGAAGCGCTGCGCGTCGGCGGGAATCACGATGGCATCGGCGATGATGTAATCCATATAGGGCGCGCCCAGGGTGCCGGGAAAGCCCAGATAATTGACCTGCAGCGGCGCCGGGCGCCGCGCGAACACGCCCATGCGGTGGCGGCCGAAATAGCCGTTGAGGTTGACCAGGATATCGATGTCCGCGGCGCGGATTTTCTGCGCCGCCGCCTCGTCGGGCAGATCCCCGATATCGATCCATCCGTCAAAGGCGCGCTTGAGGCGGGCGGTCATGGCGCCGGCATCGGCGCTGCCATTGTCCACTGCGATCACTTCGAAGCGGCTGCGGTCGTGACGCTCATACAGCCCCGCCATCAGGATGGCGGTGGCCTGTTCGCGCAACTCGCCGGACAGATAGCCCAGCCGGATTTTCGCGCGTCCCGCGCGCGCGGCCGAATCGTGGCGCGGCACCGCCTCGACCGGCGGATAGAGGTCGCGGGCATAGAGGCGGGCGCAAGCCTGCAGGTCCTGCGGCTGGTCCGACACCGCCTGGAACATGAAAGGCCGCGCCACTTTTTGCCCGGCGCGCACGCCCTGGGCGAGGGCGGCTTCCTGTTCGTTATACTTGGCCCAGTCGGCGGCATACATCTTCAGGTGCAGCACCGCGCCGCGCAGATAGGCCATATCCGGCGCCAGGGCGAGGGCGCGTTCCAGGTCGGCGATCGCCGGCGCATAGCGCTGCCGGCTCAGCCACCATAGAAAGCCGCGATTGTTCAAGGCCTCGACATGGCCGGGATCGAGCGCCAGCACGCGGTCATAACAGGCCATGGCCTCCTCGCTGCGCCCCATCTCGGCCAGCACCACGCCGCGCTTGTAGAGGGCCTGCAGGTTCGAAGGCTCCAGCGCCAGCGCCTTTTCAAAGCTGGCCAGGGCGTCGCTCTGGCGGCCCAGGCCCAGCGAGGCATTGCCGCGATTGTTCCAGGTCTGGGCGTCGGGCGCGATCACCAGGGCGCGGTCATAGCTGGCGATCGCCTCCCCGAAGCGGCCCAGCAGGTTCAGGACATTGCCGTAATTCACCAGGGCGCCGGCATCGCGCGGATTGCGTTTCAGCGCTTCGCCGATCATGGCCTGCGCTTCGTCCAGGCGGCCTTGCTGCGCCCAGATCACCCCCAGCATGTGGCGCGGCGCGAAGGCCTGTGGCTCTGCGGCCATGATATGAAGATACAGACCCTCCGCCTCGGCCAGCCTGCCGCGCTGGAGCAGGGCCGCCGCCTGGCCGTACAAGTCCCGCAAAGGCGTCAAACCCAACCTCCGGCCTGCTTGCGCCTGGGCGCGCGAAGCTTAAAATCCGCGTCTCCATGTCCCAAGATGCCGACATTACCGTGGTCATGACATCGTGCAACCGCCATGACCTGCTGGCGCGCACCCTGGAAAGTTTTCGGGCCCATGAGAGTGAAGGCCGGGTGGCGCGTATCCTGGTGGGCGAGGATGGCGCCGCGGATCCTGGTCCGGTTTGCCGGCGGTTCGGCGCGGAATATTTCCGCACCGGCCGGCGGGTAGGACAGATCAAGCTGATCGATCAGGCCTATGCCATGGTCGACACGCCGTACATTTTCCACCTGGAAGACGACTGGGAATTCCATCGGTCCGGCTTCATGGAAAAAAGCCGGGCGCTGCTGGAGGCCGACCCCAAAACGCTTTTGGTGTGGCTGCGGGCCTGGAACGATACTTTCGAGCACCCCCTGAGCTATGCCGCGCCGGACCGCAGCTGGGGAACAATGGCCTTCAATTTCTGCGACTGCTGGCACGGCTTCACCTTTACCCCGGCCCTGCGGCGGCTCAGCGATTACCGGCGTTTGCCGGGAGGATTCCAGAATCTGCCGCGGACAATGTTCGTGAAGGCCGTCAAGGCGGCGGCGGCACTGCGCTTCGAGATAGAAGCCAGCGCCTTCTATTACCGGCAGGGCTACCGGGCCCTGATCCTGGACGAACCGGGCTATGTGCGCCACATCGGCGCGGAGCGCCATGTCAAGCATCCGGACGACGCCGCATCCGATCTGGCCGGGTTGCCGCGCAATGCGCCATGCCCCTGCGGCTCGGGCCGCAAGATTAAACATTGTCATGGTGCGCTGGCCTGACTTGCCTGGCGCAGGCCGCGGTCGCAAACTGCCGATAAGCGCCGCATCAGACGGCCTGGGAGGAAGGTTGGCAACGCGCACGACACGGGTTTTTCTGGCGATTGCGCTGGGGCTGCAGCCGGTGCCCGCCCTGGCGGCGCCGCAATGGACCCTGCTGTTCAACGGCAAGAACCTCGACAATTTCGATATCGCCTATTCCTCCAGGCCGGTGGACGGGCGCCCCGCCAGCGCCCTGTTCGAGGTCAGGGACGGGATGGTCCATACCTATCCCGGCCAGCGGAGCGGTTCGGTCCAGCCTAGCGCCTATTTCCAGACCCGCGACGAACACGGCGATTATGTCCTGCATCTGGAATACAAATGGGGCGACAAGAAATTCGCCCCCCGCATGGCGCGGCTGAAGGATGCCGGACTGGTCTTTCATACCTACGAGGATGTGCCGGACAGCTGGCCGCACGGCATCGAATGCCAGATCGAGGACAAGGACGTCGGCGATCTGTGGATCATCTCCAGCCAGGTGGATGTCGCCACCAGGAGCCCGCCGTATCAGCCCGGGCCCGATCCACTGCAGGACCGCGCGCCCTATTATGCGCCGGACGGGCAGGTCGCGAGCTATGGCGACCGCGACAAATATGTCCGCATCCGCCACAGCGCGGCCTTTGAGCATCCCGGCTGGAACAGCGTCGATGTGGTGGTGCGCGGCGATGATGCGGTCTATCTGGTCAATGGCCATGTCAACATGCGCATCACCCACATGAAGAAGTGGGACGCGGCCTCGGGCCGGTGGATGAAACTGGACCACGGCAAGATCCTGTTTCAAGCCGAATATGCCGAAATCTTCTACCGCAACATCAAGATCCGTCCCGTCCAGGAGTCCGACCCGCGATGAAAAAACTTGCCCTGCTGCTCGCGCTTTTGCCGGCCACGGCGCTTTTGCCGGTCACGGTCCTGGCGCAGGCCACCTATCCCGGCGGCAATCCCCCGCCCAAGCCGGAGCTGACGGAAGTGTGGTCGCCGGTGCCGCCCAAGGTGGAGCCCGGCAAGCGGCTTGGCGATCCGCCCTCCGATGCCATCATCCTGTTCAACGGCAAGGACCTCACCGGCTGGGAGAGCGTCAATGGCGGCCCGGCCGAATGGGGGGTGGAGAATGGCGAGCTGGTGGACCGGCCCAAGGCCGGCCATATCCAGACCAGACAGAAATTCGGCGACGTGCAGCTGCACATCGAATGGATGATCCCGGTGCTGCCGCCCGACCGCAAGGGGCAGGACCGCGGCAACAGCGGCGTCTTCCTGCAGGGCCAGTATGAAGTGCAGGTACTCGATACCTACGACAATCCCACCTATGTCAATGGCGAGGCGGGGGCGATCTACAAGCAGTCGGCCCCGCTGGTGAACGCGCTGAGGCCCGCACCCAACTGGCAGGCCTATGACATCGTCTATTACGCGCCGCGCTTCTACGGCGACGGCACCCTGGCGGAACCGGCGCGCATCACGGTTTTCCTCAACGGCGTGCTGGTGCAGAGCAATTTTGCCATCAAGGGCCCAACCGACTACCGCATGCTGCCGGCCTACAAGGCCCATGGCGATGCGCCCCTGATGCTGCAGGCGCACAACAATGCGGTGCGTTACCGCAATATCTGGGTGAGAAAGCTCTAGCCGGCGTAATACAGGTTGAGCGGAAGGTCGCTGTGCTGCACGGCATAGAAAGTCTGCAGCATCATCGCCACGATCCGGCCCGTTCCGGGCGACAGACGGCCATGGATGGCCTCGCGGGCGACGCCGAACATGCCCGCGGTTTCCGGATCGTCCATGCAGGGCCGCTCGAACCCCATGCTCCAGTCCGGAAAGGCGCGGGACGGGATTTCACGGTCCAGCATCAGCCGCAGATTGGCATGGCGGCTATCGTCGGCGATGCGGGTATAAAGTTCCCGTACCGGCCGTTCATCGCCCTCCAGCATCTGCAGAAAGCCGCCGTCGATGAACAGCAACAGGCCGGTGATCCCCAGCATGGAATTGTTCCGGCGCGACGCGGTCAGGACATTGTCCAGCTCGCCCAGGGCGATTTCGTGTGCGGTGTTGCTGACATAAAGAAGCTGACGCATTGCGGCAGCTTCCCACCGGCGGGTTGACATACAATGAAGCAGGCCGGGGCGTGAAACGAATCCGCCGCGATCGCGATCCCGGAAAAAAGCGGGGATTCCGGCCCGGCCGGGTTAAAAAAAGAAAGAAAGATTTCCCGAACCTTAATGGTGCCCGCGGTCCGCGCGGCGGAGAATTGTTGGCAAGTGGGCGGGACGGCCGCGGCGCGATTGTTTTTTGGGGCGGCGGCGGCTATTGGCGGGGCATGCCTCTTCACATCATCAAGCTCTGCGTCGGCTGCGACAGCCTTTCCGAATTGGCGGCGTGGCAGAAAAAACGGCTGAAGGAACAGCGTGCCAAGGGCCGCACGCCCGAGCTGATCCATGTCACCCGCATGACCCCCAAGCGCGCCGACGAGGTCCTGGATGGCGGTTCTCTGTATTGGGTGATCAAGGGGCAGATTGCCGCCCGCCAAAAGCTTCTGGCTTTGCGCGAAGTGAAAAAGAACGGCATCCCCCATTGCGGCCTGGTTTACGACAAGGCGCTTGTGCCGGTGGTGGCGCGGCCCCGGCGCGCCTTTCAGGGCTGGCGTTATTTGCAAGCGGCGGATGCGCCGCCGGACCTGGCCAGGACCAAGGGCGCCCGGGACATGCCCGAAGCCTTGCAGCGCGAACTGGCCGCATTGGGCCTGCTCTGAATCAGGGCTCGACCGCCATATTGTCGATCAGTCTTGTCTTGCCGATCTTCACCGCCGCCAGAATGCGGGCGGGACGGTCCAGCGCCGCGACATGGTCCAGCGTTTGGGCATCGCGGATCGCGACATAGTCGACATGGCTGAAGCCGGCCTTCCACAGGGCCTCGATGGCATCGGCCTCCGCCGCGCGCAGGTTGCCGCGCCGGGCGACGGCAACGGCCTGCGTCAAAATCACGTTGAGCCGGCCCGCGATGCCGCGTTCGGCGGCACTCAGATAGGCGTTGCGGGAGGACAGGGCCAAACCGTCGGCCTCGCGCAGGGTCGGCGCCCCGATGATCCCCACCGGCAGCGCCAGATCGCGCACCAGCCGCCGTATCACCAGCAATTGCTGATAGTCTTTTTCCCCGAATACCGCGACGTCGGGCCCGGCGGCGATCAGCAGCTTGGCCACCACCGTGGCGACGCCGGCAAAAAAATGCGGGCGGAAGTCCGTTTCCAGGCCTGCGCTGGGGCCGGCGACGGAAATCGTGGTGGCATATCCGTCCGGGTACATCTCCCGCGCGGTGGGTGCGAACACGATGTCCACCTGTCCCGACAGTTTTTCCAAATCCGCAATCCAGGCTGCGGGGATAGGCGTCGAAATCCTCATCCGGGGCGAACTGGGCGGGATTGACGAAGATGCTGGCCACCAGCCGGTCGCTGTGTTTCCTGGCTTGCGACACCAGCGAAAGATGCCCGGCATGCAGCGCGCCCATGGTGGGCACCATGCCGATGCGCGCGGTTCCGTCACGGCGGAACCCGGCCAGCGCGGCGCGCAGCTCCGCCACCGTGGTGACGAGGATCGTCATTAGCGCGTTTGCACGGCCGCGAAACAGGTCTGGCCCCGCTGGGTCAGACGGTTGCAGACCTCGCGGGCTTCCTGTTCGGCGAACAGGCCGAAGCGGGCGCGGTAGATGGTATGGCCATCGGACGACTGAATGGGCGCGATGATCTGCGAGGCCTTTGCCAGCACGTCCTGCGCCTTGCCGGCATAGCTCTTGAGCTGGATCAGGGCCAGGGCCTTGTCGGCATAGGCACCGATCTGGATGGTCCAGTTGCGCCCCGCCGACGCGCCATCCCTATCGTCCTCGCTCACATCCTCCCGCTGCGACGGACGAATCTGCGGCCTTGGCACATTGACGGCGGTCCTGACCGGTTGGTTCTGCTGATCCGGAACCGCGCCGGCGGCGCGGCGGCTGGCTTGGTCGGCAGGCGCGGTGCCCGAGGCCTTGGCCGCCGCCGGCACGGCCGGCGCGGTCTCCTGGGCGGACGAGCCTTCTGCGTGGATGAGGGAAAAATCCTCGTCCGGCGCGCGCTTGGATTCGGCGGTGTCTTCGTCGTCGTCGGTTTGCGCCGTGTTTGGAACCGGCGCCAGCGCCGCGAACTGGCTGGTGGGAACCTGGGGCAGGCCGAATCCCGCCATGGCGGGTGCGGGCGCGCCCTGGGCCACTTGCTGCCAGGGTACCGTGGCCCGCGCCACCATGTTGGGATGGGTCGAGATCTGGGCGAAGGTCTGGTCCAGCAGCCGCACCATCTCCAGATCGCGGCGCACGGCCGTGCGCCCGCCCATCACCACGGCGATAAGATGGGTGGTGCCGCGCGTGACCGAACTCACCAGGTTGAACCCGGAGGCGCCGGTGTAACCGGTCTTGATGCCGTCGGCGCCGTCGTAACGGCCGATCAGATTGTCATGGGTGGGATACCAGGTCCCTTTGTACTTGAAGCCCGACAGGCCGAAATAGGGAAAATACTGCGGATAATCATAGGCCAGATGCCGGCCCAGGACCGCCAGGTCGCTGGCCGTGGAAATCTGCAGCGGGTCGGGCAGGCCCGAAGCGTTATGAAAATTGGTTTCCCGCATGCCGAGCTGGCGGCTTTTTGCCGTCATCATCTCGGCGAAATGGGATTCGGTGCCGCCCAGGGCTTCGGCGATCACCACCGCCACATCGTTGGCGCTGCGGATCACGATGGCGCGAATGGCGGTATCCACCGAGATTGTCTGGCCGGGGCGCAGGTTCAGCTTTGTGGGCTTTTGGGCGGCGGCATGCCGGCTGACCGGCATCTCCGTCTGCATGGTAACCTTGCCGGCCTTCAAGGCATCGAACAGCAGGTACAGGGTCATCATCTTGGTCAGGGAAGCAGGATGGCGCTCGGCCGTCGCATTGCGGGCGTAGAGAACCTTGCCGGTGGCGCCGTCCACGATCAGGGCAGCGTCCTTGGCCGGGTCCGTGGGGCTGGCCGGCACCCGCACGCGGCGCGGTGGCGCGCGTTCCCGTTTGCCGAGGTGGATGCGGCGGCGCTGCGGTGGTGACGGGCGGCCAGGGCGGGATCGGCCATGCCAGCCAGCAGCAAGACCAGGGCGGCGAGGCCGGTCAGGACATGAGGCCGATATGGTAAAGACAACAAAATACCCAAAGCCGGTCCACCCCCCGCGCCCGCCATAAAGACCAAATTGCGTTCGCTTTCGCAAGGAAGAAACAAAAATCCACTATACTTTACGGGCGTTTAAGAAATCTTAACGAAGCATTCCGCGCCTTTTTCGGCCCGCCGGAAAAATATGGTGCAGCGCACAATTAATGCTTGACTGTCACCTTTGGCTGGCACATATAAGTCATGTTGCAGTGCAACAGGCCACCGGACAACCGGTCGTGCCCTAACTCACAGAGAGGACATGACATGAGCAAAGCAAAGACCGCCGGTGAAAAGGCGACTGCCTCGGCTGAGACAGCGTTGGAAAACGGCGC
The DNA here is from genome assembly GCA_963835715.1 of uncultured Alphaproteobacteria bacterium. Lineage (GTDB taxonomy): Bacteria > Pseudomonadota > Alphaproteobacteria > Micropepsales > Micropepsaceae > Rhizomicrobium. The sequence continues at coordinate 17,817 of CAWIGN010000001.1, read as the reverse complement.
CGCGGCGCTGAAGACCGGCCTTGAAAAGGCCCTGAAGGGCTACGACGCCTTCGTCGGCTATGGCAAGGAAACTGCCGAAGCCGTCACCAAGTCGGCCACGGTCGCCGGCAAGGGCATCGAGAGCATCAACAGCGAAATCTATTCCTATTCCAAGCAATCGCATCGAAGACGCCGTCAGCCGCCAGCAAGGCCGTGATGGGCTCCAAGTCGGTCCATGAAGCCTTCGAGTTCCAGACCGATTTCGCCAAGTCGGCGTTTGAGGCCTATGTCAGCGAGATGAGCAAGATCAGCGAAATGGCCACCGCCGCCACCAAGGACGCGTTCGCGCCTTTCAAGGGCCGCATGCAGGCCTGGCTGGACACGGTGCAGTCGGTCCGCGCCTCTTAAGGTTCGATCGAACACCTCTATTGCGGAAGGGCTCCGGCTTCACGGCCGGGGCCCTTTTTGTTTTTTGCCTTGCGCCCTTGCACGCCGGATCGGTGCGCCGGCACGCGTCCAGGCACGCCGAAAGGAAGGCCGGAGTTGAATTTTTGAGGTCCGGTAACCAGATAGGAGTATCCCCTAGGCAGAATGCCAATCCGGGTTAGGATAGGTACGGAGCGAAGCAGCATCTTGCGATGAAGGATTCGGGCGACAATAAGGACGGCAAGAACGGCTCCGGCAACACCGGAACCGGCATCGTCACCAAAACGCGCCCCAAGACGAAGAAGCCCAGTCTCTACAAGGTCCTGCTGCTGAACGATGACTACACGCCGATGGAGTTCGTCGTCCACATCCTGGAAAAGATTTTCGGCAAGACCCGCGAGGAAGCGGTCGACGTGATGCTGCATGTCCATCGCCATGGCGTGGGCATTTGCGGCATTTTTACGTTCGAGGTCGCGGAAACAAAGGTCGCCCAGGTGATTGAATTCTCCCGGCGGCACCAGCATCCTCTGCAATGTACGATGGAGAAGGAGTAGCACGGCATGCCGGTCATTATCGCGCAGTCTGGAGCAGGCACTGCACCATGCCATCAAGCTCGCCAGCGACCGGCACCACGAATATGCCACGCTGGAACATCTGCTGCTCGCTCTGCTGGACGATGCCGATGCCAGCCAGGTGATGAAAGCCTGCAATGTCGACATGGATGTGCTGCGCAAGGCGGTGCAGAAATATATCGACGAGGATCTCTCCACCCTGGTGATGGATGAATCCGAGGAGGCCAAGCCCACCACCGGCTTCCAGCGGGTGGTGCAGCGCGCCGTGCTGCATGTGCAGAATTCCGGGCGCGACGAGGTGACGGGCGCCAATGTGCTGGTCGCCCTGTTCACCGAGCGCGAAAGCCATGCCGTCTATTTCCTGCAGGAGCAGAACATGAACCGGCTGGATGCGGTGAGCTATATCAGCCACGGCATCGCCAAGCGTCCGGGGATGAGCCAGCCCAAGCAGGTGCGCGGCGCCGAAGAGGAAGACGAGGGCGAAAAACAGCCCAAGCAGGGCACCGAGGCGCTGGAGGCCTATTGCGTCAACCTCAACGAGAAGGCCAAGTCCGGCAAGGTGGACCCGCTGATCGGCCGCGCCGCCGAGGTGGAACGCACCATCCAGATCCTCTGCCGCCGCCAGAAGAACAATCCCGCTGTTCGTGGGCGATCCGGGCGTCGGCAAGACCGCCATCGCCGAGGGCCTGGCGCGCAAGATCATCCGCGGCGAAGTGCCCGAAGTGCTGCGCGGCGCGACCATCTATTCGCTGGACATGGGCTCGCTGATCGCCGGCACCCGCTATCGCGGCGATTTCGAGGAGCGGCTGAAGACGGTGGTCAAGGAACTGGAGAACCTCAAGGGCGCGATCCTGTTCATCGACGAGATTCACACCGTGATCGGCGCCGGCGCCACCAGCGGCGGGGCGATGGACGCCTCCAACCTGCTCAAGCCCGCTTTGGCGGCCGGCACCCTGCGCTGCATCGGCTCGACCACCTACAAGGAATACCGCCAGTATTTCGAGAAGGACCGCGCCCTGGTGCGCCGGTTCCAGAAGATCGACGTGTCGCGAGCCGACGGTCGAGGATTCCATCAAGATCCTGATGGGCATCAAGTCCTACTTCGAGAATTATCACAAGCTGCGCTACACCGCCGACGCCATCCGCGCCGCGGTGGAACTGTCGGCCAAGTACATCAACGACCGCAAGCTCCCCGACAAGGCGATCGACGTGATCGACGAGCTGGGCGCCTCGCAGATGCTGGTGCCCGAAAGCCGCCGCAAGAAGGTGGTCAATGTCCAGCGACGTGGAAGAGATCGTCGCCAAGATCGCGCGCATTCCCGCCAAGTCCGTCTCCAAGAACGATGCCGAGGCGCTCAAGACCCTGGAAGCCGATCTGGGCCGGGTGGTCTATGGCCAGGACAAGGCGATCCAGGCCCTGGCATCCGCCATCAAGCTGGCGCGGGCCGGCCTGCGCCAGCCGGAAAAGCCGATCGGGTCCTACCTGTTCAGCGGCCCCACCGGCGTGGGCAAGACAGAAGTCGCCAAGCAGCTGGCCAGTATCCTGGGCGTGGAGTTCCTGCGCTTCGACATGAGCGAATATATGGAGCGCCACACCGTCTCGCGCCTGATCGGCGCGCCGCCCGGCTATGTCGGCTTCGACCAGGGCGGGCTGCTCACCGACGGCGTCGACCAGCATCCCCATTGCGTGCTGCTGCTGGACGAGATCGAGAAGGCCCATGCCGACCTGTTCAACATCCTGTTGCAGGTGATGGATCACGGCAAGCTGACCGACCATAACGGCAAGAAGATCGATTTCCGCAATGTCGTGCTGATCATGACCACCAATGCGGGGGCCAGCGACGCCGCCAAGGACGCCATCGGCTTCGGCCGCGGCAAGCGGGAGGGCGAGGACGAGGAGGCGATCAAGAAGCTGTTCACCCCGGAGTTCCGCAACCGCCTGGATGCGACCATTTCCTTCGCGCCGCTGACGCGGGCGACCATCGACAAGGTGGTGGAAAAGTTCGTGCTGGAGCTGGAAGCCCAGCTGGCCGACCGCGACGTCACCTTCGACCTCACGCCCGAGGCCACGCGCTGGCTGGGCGAAAAGGGGTATGACGACGCCTTCGGCGCGCGGCCCCTGGCCCGGGTGATCCAGGACAATATCAAGAAGCCACTGGCCGACGAGATATTGTTCGGCAAGCTCAAGGATGGCGGCACCGTGCGCGTGCTGCTGGACCGCGAAACGGACAAGCTGGCGTTCGAGTTCATCCCTGCGGCCGAGGCCAAGCCCCGGGCGCCGCGCGGCAAGAAGACGAAGGAAAACATCGAAAAATAGGAGGTGCCCATGACATCGGTTTTGCGGTCCTGCCTTGCGGCAGCGGTGCTGTTCGCCCCGGTTCCCGCTTTTGCCCATCACGGCTGGGGCGGAAATGTCGAGGAAATCTCCGACATGACGGGCACGGTGGTCGAGGGCGTGAGCATGGCCGGCCCCCATGCCACCATGAAGATCAAGGTCGGCGCCAACGTCTGGGACATCACCCTGGCGCCGCCGGCGCGGGCGGCCCGCTCGGGCCTGGCCGTGGGTCTGATCCCGGTCGGCGCCACCGTGACGGTACGCGGCAACAAGAACAGCGATGCGCAGCGCCATGAGATGAAGACCATCATGGTGCGCTATGGCGACCGCCAGTTCGACGTCTATCCCGAGCGCGAATAATTCATTCCCAGACGAACATCGCGCTTTTCCTGCGCTGGCTGGAGGCTTCGCCGCTCGGCCATCTGATGCGCGAGTCCGGTGTGTGGACCTACGGCATCGTCAATCTGGTGCATATCCTGGGGATCGCCATGCTGTTCGGCGCCATCCTGGTGCTGGACCTGCGGCTGCTGGGGCTGTGGGGCCGCGTGCCGCTGGCCGCGCTGTCGCGGCCGCTGGTCGCGGTCGCGGCGACCGGTTTTGGCGTGGCGGTGGCCAGCGGCATTCCCATGCTGGCGACCAAGGCCGGCGACTATATCGACAATCCCTTTTTGTTCATCAAGTTTCCCGCCATCGCCCTGGCGCTGCTCAATGTCTGGCTGCTGCATCGCTCGCAGGCGTGGCGGGCGCACCGCGCGCGCGACCTGCTGGCGGGCGAGCGCCGCAGGCTGGCCGCCGGCGCGGCGCTGTCGCTGGTGTTCTGGCTGACCGCGATCACCTCGGGACGGATGATCGGCTACTGGTAGAAGGAATGGCGCGAGCCTACAGCGGCTCGTAGTGGTGGACCACGGCGGGCGGGGCGGCGAACAGCGGCCCCAGAATGGCGCGCCATTCCTGAAAGGCCGGGCTTTCGCGAAAGCCCACCGTATGGTCTTCCAAGGTCTCCCACCACACCAGCAGCAGGAAGTCGTCCGGGTTTTCAATGCCCGGGCGCATCTCCACCTTGCGGCAGCCTTTTGATCCCTCGATATGCGGGCGGGCCTTGGCGAAGGCCGCCTTGAAGGCTTCCGCCTGGCCTTGTTTCACGGTGATGAGGGCGCGTTCCAGAATCACAGTTCACTCCGTATTTTGGCGGCGATGGGTTCCAACGTCGCCGCGTCTACCATGACTTTGCCGTGCGGCGCCAATGGCACCCCTTCCCAGCGCGGCACGATGTGGAAATGGACGTGGAAAACGCTCTGGCCGGCGGCGGGGCGGTTATACTGCTTGAGCAGGATGCCGTCGGGCCGGATCGCCCGGTCCACCGCCTTCGCGACCTTCTGGGTGGTGGCCATCATCGCCGTCAGGCTTTCGGGCGACAGGTCCAGGATGTTTTCGGCCCCCTCTTTGGGGACCACCAGCACATGGCCCTCGGCCTCCGGCATCACATCCATGAAGGCCAGGGTCTTTTCGTCCTCGTAAACCTTCACGCAGGGGATTTCGCCGCGCAGGATTTTCGCGAAGATGTTGTCGGGATCGTAGGCCATCTATCGTTCCTTCTTGAAAGGCGCAAGCTGCGCCAGGTCGGCGATGTTTTCCGTCACCGCCGCGCGTTCGGCCTCCAGGAAGTCGTCCACCGCCCGCGCCAGGCCCTTATGGGCTATCACATGGGCGCTGTAGGTTTCCACCGGCAGGTAGCCGCGCAGCAATTTATGCTCGCCCTGCGCGCCCGCCTCAACCCTTTTGAGCCCGCGCGCGATGGCGAAATCGATGGCCTGGTAATAGCAGGCCTCGAAATGCAGGAACGGCACATACTCCACCGCCCCCCAGTTGCGCCCGAACAGCACGCCGTCGCCGAACAGGTTGAGGGCGCCGGCGATGGCGCGGCCATCGCGCCTGGCCATGACCAGCAGGGTCTGGTGGGACAGGCCCTGGCCCAGGCGGGAAAAGAAATCGCGGGTCAGATAGGGTGTGCCCCATTTGCGCCCGCCAGTGTCCATGTAGAACGCGAAGAAGCGGTCCCAATGCGCTTCGGTGATGTCGCTGCCGGTCAGCCAGTCGAACGTCACACCGGCGTCGCGCACGGCGGCGCGTTCCTTGCGCAGGGTCTTGCGCTTGGCCGAGGAAAGCTCGCCCAGGAATTCGTCGAAGCTGTTGTAGCCGCGGTTTTCCCAATGAAATTGCTGGCCCGTGCGCAGCAGATACCCGGCCTCGCCCGCCGCCAGCCATTCTTCCGCGGGTGAGAAAGGTAATGTGCAGCGACGACGCGCCGATCTGCCTGACCGCGCCCGCCGCCGTGCGCAGCAGGGCGTCGCGCGCGGCGTCATCGCGCCGTCAGCAGGCGGCGTCCCGTCACCGGCGTGAACGGCACGGCGCATTGCAGCTTGGGATAATAGTCGCCGCCCGCCCGTTCCAGCGCCTCCGCCCAGGCATGGTCGAAGACATATTCGCCGTAGGAATGACTTTTCAGGTAGAGCGGCATGAGTCCATCATCGGCCAGCAGATGCGCCGGTTGCCAGCCCGAGGCGCGCGATGCCGAGCCGGACTCCTCCAGCGCGGCGAAGAATTCGTAGGTCGTGAAGGGATGCGGCTCGGCCAGCCCTTGCGGATTGGCCAGCGCGTTCCAGCGCGCGGCGCCGACCTCCGCGGCACTGGCGACAAGGCGGGCGGGCGCCGTCACTTGATCTCGAAGATGGCGTCCACTTCCACCGCCACGCCGCGCGGCAGCGAGCCCATGCCCACCGCGGCGCGGGCATGCTTGCCGGCATCGCCGAACACCGCCGCCAGCAGGTCGCTGGCGCCGTTGGCGACTTCGGGATGCTGGTCGTAATCCGGCGTGGCATTGACGAAGACGGTGACCTTCAGGCACCGCACCACCCGGTCGAGATCGCCTTCGCATGCCACCTTGAGCACCGACAGGATGTTGATGGCGCAAAGCTGCGCCGCCGCCTGGCCCATCTCGACGCTGAAATCCACGCCCAGCTTGCCGACATATTTCAGGGCGCCGTTCGACACCGGCACCTGGCCCGAAATGAACACCAGATTGCCGCTGACGGTGTAGGGCACATACGAGGCGACGGGCTTGGGCGGCGCGGACAGGGTTACGCCGAGTTCCTTGAGGCGGGCATCAATGGCGGACATGAGGGATCCTTGAAAAATGGCCTTTTTTGGCAGGCGCGAAGCTTACTCAGGCCCGGTTTTTTTTGAAAGCGCGCCGCCGCCGCCGGGCCGCGGCTATTTTTTGCCGCCGCCGGACGGCGGCCGTTTCCCGTTGGGCCGTTCGCCGCGAAACGAACGGCCCGTATTCACCGCCGCGCCGCCGAATTTGGCGCGGATCCGGTCCATCGCCCGTTCCGCCGCGGCCCGCTTGTCCGCGGCCGGATCGATCAGGCTGGCGGGATCGGCGCCTTGGGCGGGCGCCAGGTTGGAAAGACCCACGCCCAGAAGGCGGAAGCGGGTGCCGGTGGCCTCGCGCTTCAGCGCCGCCTGTGCCGCGCGAAAGATGCGGTCGGCCAGCTGGGTCGGGGCCTCCAGCGAGGTCGAGCGGGTGCGCAGGCGGAAATCGGCGGTCTTGAGCTTGAGCACCACGGTGCGCCCGCCCAGCCCCAGCGCCTTGGCGCGGCCGCTGACCCGCTCGGCCTGCCGCCACAGCACGCTTTCCAGTGCCGCGAGAGAGGACAGATCCTTGTCGAAGGTGGTCTCCGACGAGATGGTCTTCATCTCGCCGGCGGGATCGACGCGGCGGGTGTCCTGGGCATTGGCCATGCGGTGCAGCCACAGGCCGGTGGCGCCATAGCGGGCGGCCAGCGTCTTGGCATCGGCATCCTGCAACTGGCCGATGGTGGTGATGCCGTCGCGTTCCAGCCGGGCCTGCAGCACCTTGCCGGCGCCGCGCATCAATCCGACCTTCTTGTCGCGCAGGAAGCTCCTGGCCTCGGCCGCGCCGATCACCGCGAAGCCCCGCGGCTTGTCCAGCTCGGACGCCAGCTTGGCCAGGAACTTGTTTGCCGACAGGCCTACGGACACGGTGATGGCGATTTCGCGCTCGATGCGCGCCTGAAGCCGCGCCATGGTCCTGGCCGGGCTCATTTGGTGGATGCGCCCGGTGCCCGACAGATCGAGATAGGCTTCATCCAGCGACAAAGGCTCCACCAGCGGGGTCAGTTCCTCCATCAGGACGCGGATCTGCCGCGCCACTTGGCTGTAATAGGCATGGCGGGGCTTGAGGATCACCGCCTGCGGGCACAGTTTTTTGGCCTGGAACATCGGCATGGCGGAATGCACGCCGTAGGTGCGGGCGATATAGCAGCAGGTGGAGACCACGCCGCGCGTTTCCCCACCCACGATCAGCGGCTTGTCTCTCAGCGATGGATCATCGCGCTTCTCGATTGCGGCATAGAAGGCGTCGCAATCCAGATGGGCGATCGCCAGGGTCTCGAGTTCGGGATGGGCCAGCACCCGGGTCGAACCGCAGGCGGGACAGGGGGCATCGGCGGCCGCGTCCGAAAGACAGTCACGGCAGAAGGCGGGCCAGTCCCTTATTCCGGCCATGGCCACGCCGCTCCGCGAACGCCCGGAGCGTCGGCGGGAGCCGGAGCGACCCAAATAACCGAGGGGCGTTCGCAAACGAAAAGAAAAGAACAGGTCATGGCGTACTCTCCGGCCATAGCCACGCCGCTCCGCGAACGCCCGGAGCGTCGGCGGGAGCCGGAGCGACCCAAATAACCGAGGGGCGTTCGCAAACGAAAAGAAAAGAACGCGTCATGGCGTACTCTCCGGCCATAACCATGCCGCGCCGCGAACGCCCGGAGCGTCGGCGGGAGCCGGAGCGACCCAAATAACCGAGGCGCGTTCGCAAACGAAAAGAGAAGAACAGGTCATGGCGTACTCTCCGGCCATAGCCACGCCGCTCCGCGAACGCCACTCGAATCGCCGTGCATGTTTTTGACAATGCGCGGCGCACCGCCCGGGTTGAAAGCATATTTCTCCACCAGCGGCGGCAGCTCGCGATACAGCCGGTCCACATTCGACAGGCCACCGCCCATCACGATCACGTCGGGGTCCAGGATATTGACCATGGTGGCCATGGCGCGGGCGAAGCGGTCGACCAGACGGTCGATGGCGGCGATGGCCGCTGGATGATCGGAGGCGGCAATCTGCGCCGCCGTAACATTCGGCATGCCCGCAGCACCGATCAGGTGCGAAGGGCGGAGGGGGTTTCTTAAACCTCCTCCCCCTTGTGCGAAGCACCCAAGGGGGAGGTGCCCGCAGCACCGATCAGGTGCGAAGGGCGGAGGGGGTTTCTTAAAAAATCGGCAGCCAGCCCAGGCCCGCTGCACCACACCTCCAGGCAGCCGCGCTTGCCGCAATAGCAGTCGCGGCGCCGCCGTCACTTCTTCGATCGTCGAGGCGGGCAGGGGAATATGCCCCCATTCGCCGCCGATGCCATGCGCCCCGCCCAACACCTTGCCGTCGATCACCACGCCGCCGCCGACCCCGGTGCCGGCGATGACCCCGAAGACGATGCCCGCACCCGCCGCCGCGCCATCGCTGGCTTCCGACAGGGCAAAACAGTTTGCGTCATTGGCCAGCCGCACCGGCCGCGCCAGGATATTTTCCAGGTCCAGCCGCAGCGGCCTGCCGTTGAGATAAGTCGTGTTGGCGTTCTTGATCAGGCCGGAGCCGAAACTCTCGCTGCCGGGGATCGCCATGCCGGCGGTGCCGCGCGCGCCCAGTTCGCTTTCGGCGCCCGCCACCAGCTCCGCCACCGCGCGGATCAGCGAATCATAGTCTGCGGGGGTGGATATGCGGCGGCGCAGCGCCACGGCCCCGTCCGCCGCCAGGGCGATGATCTCGATCTTGGTGCCGCCCAGGTCGATTCCCAGGCGAAAGGCGGTGGAACTCATCCGGCATCTCCGCCCAGCCGGTGCCGTGCCAGATGCACCTGCCTGGGCGAAATCGCGGCGCTTTCGCAGAAGCGCAGCAGCAGATCCTCGTTGCCCAGCAGGAAATCCAGCACCGCCAGGCCCATGCCGGGACTGCCGGCACCGTCGCGCAGGGCGGCGGCGTCGATCCCGGATTGGGACATGAATCGTTCGATTCCGGCCTCCTCGCCCGCCAGCCAGCCCAGGCCTTCCAAAGCGAGTATTTCGGCTTTTTCAGGCATTTGCGGGTTGTCCATGGGAGCCATCGTCAAGGGAGCGTTAAGAGATAATCCCTAATACTGACGAAAACAGCCAGAGCCCCTCCCGGGCGCTGGGGTTTGACGCGAACAGCGCCGGAGAACCTGAGCCATGGACGCCAAAACCAAGACGATCCTGATCGTCGAGGACAATGAGCTCAACATGAAGCTCTTCCACGACCTGCTGGACGCCCATGGCTACAAGATCCTGCAGACCAAGGACGGCATGGAAGCGCTCGACATCGCGCGCGAGCATCATCCCGACCTGATCCTGATGGACATCCAGCTGCCGGAAGTCTCGCGGCCTGGAAGTCACCAAATGGCTCAAGGAAGACGACACGCTGAAATCCATTCCCGTCGTCGCCGTCACCGCCTTCGCCATGAAGGGCGACGAGGAAGTTATCCGCCAGGGCGGCTGCGAGGCCTACATCTCCAAGCCCATTTCGGTGACCAGCTTTCTGGATACCGTGCGCCGCTTCATCGGGTAGACACGCCATGACGGCGCGCGTTCTGGTCGTCGATGACATTCTGTCGAACGTCAAGCTGCTGGAAGCGAAGCTGGCGGCCGAGTATTTCGAAGTCGTCACCGCCTTCAACGGCCCGGAATGCCTGGACCGGATCGACGAGACGCGCCCGACATCGTGCTGCTGGACGTGATGATGCCCGGCATGGACGGTTTCGAGGTCTGCCGCCGCATCAAGGCCAATCCCAAGACCGCCCATGTTCCCGGTGGTCATGGTGACCGCGCTGGACCAGCCGTCCGACCGCGTGCCGGCCTGGAGGCGGGCGCCGACGATTTCCTCACCAAGCCGGTCGACGACGCGGCGCTGTTCGCGCGCGTGCGCTGCCTGGTGCGCCTGAAGATGATGACCGACGAGCTTCGGATGCGCGAGTCGACCGGCCAGAGCATGGGCCTGATCGATCCGGCCGAAACCCTGATCGAGATGCCCAGTCCGCGGGCCGCATCCTGGTCATCGAGGACCGCGCCGAAATCGGTCGCCTGGTTCGCCAGCCGCGCTGACGCCCGACCCACGAGCGTCGCCGCCGTCGATACGTTCGAGGAGGCGCTGGTGCGGGTGCAAGCGGCGGCGATTTCGACCTGATCGTGGTGTCAGCCTGGGCATGCGCGGCTTCGACGGCCTGCGTCTGTGCTCGCAGCTGCGCTCGCTCCCCGAAGGGCGCCATGTGCCGATCCTGGTGGTGGTCTCGGACGGCGACCGCCGCAAGCTGACCCAGGCGCTGGAAATGGGCGTCAATGACTATCTGACCCGTCCGGTCGACAAGAACGAACTGGTCGCGCGGGTGCGCACCCAGCTGCGCAAGAAGCGCTACGCCGACCGGCTGCGCCACAATGTCCAGCTCAGCCTGGAAATGGCGATCACCGACCAGCTCACCGGCCTGCACAACCGCCGCTACATGACCCGGCATCTCGATACGCTGGTCGAAAGCGCCAGGAAGAACGGCCAGTCCGCTCGCCTTCGTGATCATGGATATCGATTTCTTCAAGCGCGGTCAACGACACCCACGGCCACGATATCGGCGACGAGGTGCTGAAGGAATTCGCCAGCCCGCATCAGCGCCAATGTGCGCGGCATCGACCTGGCCTGCCGCTATGGCGGCGAGGAATTCGTCGTGGTGATGCCCGATACCGACACTGCCTTCGCCTACTACGATCGCCGAGCGCCTGCGCCATTCGATCGAAACCACGCCGGTCAAGATCAGCCGCGCGCCCGGCACGCTCACCATCACCATCTCCATCGGCATCGCCGGGCTTGAATGGGAGACCGACACCGCCGAAGCAGTTGCTGCACCGCGCCGACCAGGCGCTGTACCGGGCCAAGCGCTCCGGGCGCAACAGGGTCGTGGCGGACGCGGCGTAGCCGCAGCCCCTTGTCCCATGGCGCGCTTCGCGCGCGGGCGCCGCCTGACGTCTGCCTTTTCCTTGTTCCCAAAACCCCCTAGCGTCCCTGCGACACGAACGGGGAATGCCATGCGTCCTGCCCTGATCGCGGCCCTGCCGCTGCTGCTTGCCGCCGCCGCGTCCGCCCAGGTGCCGCCTGCGCCGCCGCTCGCCGCCCCGGCGGCCAAACCGGCGCCCCCGCCGCCTATCACCGCGCCGTTCAACATCCATCATATCGCGATGGGCATAGGCCAAGGCTATTCGCAAATCGTGATGGACATGAACCATGACGGCAAGCCCGACATTGTCGCGCTCGGCCTCACCGCCGACACGATCGCCTGGTACGAGAACCCCTACTGGACGCCACACGTCATCATCAGCGCCAAGGATGCGCCCAAGCCGGTCTACATGGACGCCGCCGACATAGACCGAGACGGCATTCCGGAGATCGCACTGGCCTATCGCTTCAATACCGATCCGCACAAGGATCTGGGCACGGTGGCGATACTGCATCACGACGGCGATCCGCGCCGGCCCTGGAAAATCGAGCATGTGGTTGACAATGTGCCCGCCACGCATCGCGTCCGCTTTGCCGACATAGGCGGCGACGGCCAGCCTGCCTTGATCGTTTCTCCCATTCTTGCCGGCACGGCCACCGGCTTTCCCGATCCCGACCGCAATGTGACGCCGCTGTATGCCTATCGGCCGCAGAATGGCTGGAGGCGCGAGACCGTGACCCTGGAAAATCACGGCGTCAGTCACGGCATCGACATTCAGGACTGGTTCGGCGACGGGCATCAGGACGTGATCACATCCGGCTATGCCGGCACCAACATTCATGAATACAAGGACGGCCGGTGGATCCGCACGCCGCTGACACCGGGCAAGGAGGCGCCCTGGCCGGGCGGAGGCGCCAGCGATGTGGTGATGGGGTTCATGGGGGGCCGGAAATTCTATGTCACCATCGAGCCGTTCCACGGCAATCAGTTGGTGGTGCACATGCCCGACGCCGAGGGCGGTTATGGACGCCAGATCATCGATACCGAATTGGCCAATGGACACGCCCTGGCACTGGTGGATGTGGACGGCGACGGCATTCCGGAGATCGTGGCGGGCGGCAACGGCTCGGTCACCAGCCTGTATTTCTACAAGGCCGCGGACGCGACGGGGCAGAACTGGACCCGGATGCAGATGGATAACGACATGGCTCCCGCCAGTTGCGTTGCCGCCGACATCAAGGGCACGGGCCGGAGCAACGATATCGTCTGCCTGGACATGCGCGAGCCCTATTGGCTCAAATGGTATGAATATGCGCCGAAATAGACCGCGCTAGGCCTCTTGCGGCGGACCCTCCGCCATGGCCAACACCCGGTCGATCACCGCCGTCAGCACGTCCGGCTCGCGCGCGCCCGACACCGCCAGCTTGCCGCCGAAGATCATGGCGGGTACGCCGGTGACGCCCATTTCATGGGCGATCTGGTCCTCGCGCTCGACCAGGGCGGTGTCGGTATCGCTCTCCAGCATCTGGGCCACATCCACCCCGTCCATGCCGCACAGGTCGGCAATGTCGGCCAGTACGCGGATGTCGCCGATGTCCTCGCCATTTTCGAAATAGGCGATGAACAGGCGTTCCACCACCTCGTCCTGCACGCCATGACTTTCCGCCCAGCGGATCAAGCGGTGTGAATCCAGCGTATCGGGACGCCTGGTGATGGCGGCAAAATCGAACTCGATCCCGTCCTTGGCCCCTTCGCGCGCGATCAGCTTGTACATTTCCACGATGGTCATGGGATCGTCGCCGAACTTGGCGCGCATATAGGCCTGGCGGCCCATGCCGGCTCTGGGCACCGTCGGGTCCAGGCGATAGGGCCGCCATTTGACGTCAAAGGGGACATTGGGCCGCTGCGCCATGGCGCGCATCAGCCGCCTTTTGCCGATGAAGCACCAGGGGCACACCGTATCGGAGATCATGTCTATCTGCATGGGGCCGTCATGATTGCTGCAGGACGTGGTTACGGCAAGACTTGGCTGGTGATCTCATTCTGCTCGGCCAGCACATGGACGGAAGAAGCGTGGCCCCGCACATGGGCGCTGGCGGTCACCGGCACCAGGGCATCGATCACCGTCATGCCCGGCGGCGGCGGCGTGGCGAGAAACTCCACCGTTATGGCGTGCCCGTCGCCATGCGTCACACGCAGGCGCGGCTTGGTCCAGCCGCCGCTCGGTACCGCGCCCTTGGCCTCGATCTGGATGACGCCGCCCTTGCGCGCGGCAACCAGCGTGTCGATGCGCAGCACCCGTTTTTCGGCCGCCAGGGCCGGAACGGCGCAGAGCAGGGCACAGGTCATGGCAAGGAGGACGGAGAATTTCATGGTGGACGACTATAACGCAGATTGGGGCGACAAAATGATGGTCAGACCGCGATTTCGATCCACACCGGAACATGATCGGAGGGTTTTTCGCTGGCGCCGCGCACCTCTTTGTCGATGCCGGCTCGCGTCAAGCGGTCCAGCGCCTGCGGCGACAGCAAGAGATGATCGATGCGGATGCCGTTGCTCCGTTCCCAGGACCCGCCTAATAATCCCAGAACGTGTAATGGCCGCCTTCGGGATGCAGGGCGCGGAAGGCGTCGGTGTAGCCCAGATTTTCGATCCGCCGCAGCGCCGCGCTTGGCTCTCGGGCTGGAACAGGGCGTCCTTCAGCCAGGCTTTCGGGCTCGCGGCATCCTTGTCTTCGGGGATGACATTGTAGTCGCCCATCAGCACCACGGGTTCCTCGAGCGCCGAGCAGTGCTCGCGGCGTGCCGCTCGCAGCCGCTCCAGCCAGGCGAGTTTGTAGGTCGAATTTGTCGGTGCCGGAAGCGGATTGCCGTTGGGCGCATAGATCGAGGCCACCCGCACGATGCCGTGCTTCGCCGGTGATCACCGCCTCCAGATAGCGCGCATGATCGTCGCCGTCGCCGCCGGGCAGGCGCGGGGTGACGTCCTCCATCGGCCGCTTGGACAGGATGGCGACGCCGTTATAGGTTTTTTGTCCGTGTACGGCGCAATTATAGCCCAGGCTCTCGAACGCCTCGCGCGGGAACTTCTCGTCCACGCGTTTGATTTCCTGCAGGGCCACGACGTCGGGCTTTGCGGCCTTCAGCCAGGCCAGCGCCGGCTCCAGCCGCGCCTTGATCGAATTGACGTTCCAGGTGGCGATTTTCATCAGACCGAGAAGCTCGTGCCGCAGCCGCAGGACGCGGTGGCATTGGGATTGTTGACCTTGAAGGCCGCGCCGATCAGATCGTCGGTGAAATCGATTTCCGCGCCCGCCAGGAAATCCAGCGACACGGGATCGATCAGGACCGTGGCGCCGTCCTTCTCGACCACCAGGTCGTCGTCCAGCTGCGCGTCGTCCAGGGCGAAATTGTACTGAAAGCCCGAACAGCCGCCGCCGGTCACCGCCAGGCGCAGCATGTCGGGCCGGCTCGGCCTTGCAGAATCTCGGCGATCCGCTTGGCGGCGCGGGCGGACAGGGTGACGGGCATGGCAACCATGATCGTCCTGCATGCGGGACTCTTGCAGTCTAGGACACAGTCTCTATGTAGTCCCGGCATGGCCGAAACCAAAGCCCGGATCGCCGGAAAACCGCCGCCGCGGGCCGCTTGCTGGGACCGCTGTTATGCGCCGCCCGGCCCGCATGCGCCGCTATGCCACGCGGCCGCGGGACAGCCGGGGCCGCTTCTATCCCGAAAGCCGAAAGCGCCACGCGCACCTGCTATCAGCGCGACCGCGACCGCATCATCCATTCCAGCCGCCTTCCGCCGCCTCAAGCACAAGACCCAGGTCTTTGTGCAGCATGAGGGCGACTATTACCGCACCCGCCTGACCCATTCCCTGGAAGTGGCGCAGATCGCGCGCAGCCTGGCGCGCATCCTGGCGCTGGACGAAGACCTGGCCGAGGCGGTGGCGCTGGCGCACGATCTCGGGCCACACGCCGTTCGGCCATGCCGGCGAGGAGGCGCTGGATGCGGTGACGCGCGGATATCGGCGGCTTCGACCACAATGCCCATGCGCTCCGGCTGGTGACCCGGCTGGAGCATCGCTACGCCGATTTCGACGGCCTCAATCTGACCTGGGAAACCCTGGAAGGCCTGGTCAAGCATAACGGCCGTTGACCGGCAGCCTTACCCGGACGCCGATCGCCGGTTTCGATCGCGCGCTGGCCGCTGGAACTGTCGCAGCTGGCCGGGCCTGGAGGCCCAGCTGGCGGCGCTGGCCGACGATATCGCCTATGTCAATCACGATATCGATGACGGGCTGCGCGCCGGCCTTTTCACCATGGACGATCTGCCGACGCGCCGCTGGCGGGCGAGCATGTCCAGGGCGTGCTGGCGCGCTACGGCGACCTGGAACTGTCCCGCTTCATCGGCGAATTGATCCGTACCCTGATGAGCGCGCTGATGGACGATGTGCTGACGCGAGACCCGCGCCAGCCTGGCGGCGGGCAACTTCGCCTCGGCCGCGGCGCGTGCGCGGGGCGGGCAGGGCGATGGCCGCCTTCTCGCCGCCGCTGGTCGGCCGACTCGAAGGCGCTCAAGCATTTCTGTTCGAACGCATGTACCGCCATCCCCGGGTCACCGCGTCGATGGACCGGGCCAAGGCGGTGGTGACGCGACCTGTATGAGGCCTTTGTCGCCGATCCGGCGCTGTTGCCGCCGGACTGGGCGGCAGTGCGGCGCGCCCGAAGCGGCCACCGGCGAACCGTGGCGCGCGACTATATCGCCGGCATGACCGACAGCTTTGCCCTTGCGGAATATGCCAGGGTTTTCAATACCGAAATCACCCTGTAAGTTGCCCGGCCTTGAAAATCAAGGGAAATGCGGCCGATGATTTGTCGCGCCTGCGGTGCTAGTATTGCGGCCGAGAGATTCGGGAAGCACGATATTGGCCAAGTACGAGCGCGGCGTTTACGAGCCCAGCGACGAGGTACGGGTGTTTGACGGCTCCGAGGAAGAAGACGACGATCGAAGGCTCGCGCCTGCCGCTGCTGATCGTGCTGGCGCTGTTGGTGCTGGCGCCTTTCGGCGGTGTGGTCTGGCTCGCCTATACCCAGGGCGTGGCGCGCGGCCGGGGCGAGACCCCGGTCCTGACCGCCGCCAACGGACCCGAACGGGTCGCGCCGCAGGATGCCGGCAGCGGCACCGTGCCCTATCAGGGTTTCAAGATTTACGAGCAGCCTGCCCCGCCGGACGACAGTGTCGACGCGGCCTCGCCCCGCGCCTGCCTCCAGTGACGCCGGCGGCAGCCGCCGCGCCCGCCAAGCCCGCGCCCGCGCCGGCAAAAGCCGCCGCTGCCCCGCCCAAGACCGTCGCGGCCCTGATCCAGCAGGCCGAACTCGGCGCCCCCGTCCGCAAAACCGGCCCCGGCGGCGAAAAACCCGCCCCCCGCCATGAAGCGCCGCGGTTACCGCGCACAGCGGCCACCGGTGCGCCGCGCCCGCTCGCAGCGGCGGCCGGCGCCTATATGCTGCAGATCGGCGCCTACAAATCCCAGGCCGATGCCGAGGCGCCTGGACGACCTACAAGGCCCGGCATGCCGCGCTGCTGTCGGGCTATTCCGACAATATCCAGCAGGCCGATCTGGGCGAAAAGGGCACCTGGTACCGGCTGCGGGTCGGCGGCTTTTCGCGACAAGGAAGTGGCGACGGCCCTGTGCGACCGGCTGAAGGCGGACGGCGGCGCCTGTATCCTGGGTACGGCTAGGCGCATGCGCACCCGCGCGATCTATGGATGCTGCCGGCACGGCGCTGTCGGCAGACGGAACGCGATTTTTTCCGCGAAACCCGGCCCTGGGGCTTTATCCTGTTCGCGCGCAACATCGCCGGGCCGGAGCAGGTCCAGGCGCTTGTCGAACAATTGCGCGGCACCGTGGACGATGCCCGGGCACCGGTCCTGATCGACCAGGAAGGCGGCCGGGTGGCGCGGCTGAAACCGCCGCACTGGCCCGAACGTCCGGCCGCGGCCCGCTTTGGGGCGCTGTATGCGCGTCAATCCCGAAGCGGCCCGCGAGGCGACCTATCTCAACGCCCGGCTGATCGCCCACGATCTGGCGAGTCTGGGCATCAATGTCGATTGCCTGCCGGTGCTGGATGTGCCGGCGGCCGGCGCCCATGACATTATCGGCGACCGCGCCTTCGCCGCCGATCCCGCCACCATCATCGCCCTGGGCCGGCCCAGATCGAAGGCCTGCTGGAAGGCGGTGTGCTGCCGGTGATGAAGCATATTCCCGGCCATGGCCGGGCCGAATCCGACAGCCACCTGGCGCTGCCCCGGGTCTCGGCCTCGGCGGAAGCGCTTTCGGCCAGCGATTTTGTGACTTTTCGCAGCCTGGACCAGTGCCCGATC